>NZ_JAPKMZ010000001.1:0-1101558 GCF_026344155.1 Alcaligenes nematophilus
GGGGAAGTCTGGAGCAGATACCCGCGAAGATTGTGCAAGTTTAGCGTATTTCTGCATTTCCCATACCCCATACCCCATACCCCATACCCAGCCAGCTAGTGACCAGATCGACTTGAAAATAATAAAATGCAATTAACGGAAAAGAGTTTTTATCATTGAAAAGAAGGTCTTCAACAAGAAGAGGGCGAATTTACTTACCATCGGCTTGCTTATTGATGCGACATCAGAGGGAAGCACAGCGATAGGGAGCATTCCTGTTCTCATACTCTTGTTCCCACGCATTCACACCAAGGGCTTGCTTCAAAACAAAATCGGAGCTTTGAACAAACAAGCCTCCATACAACCATAAGCAAGCAAAGAAAAACGCCGATCATCCAAAGGACAATCGGCGTTCTTATCTTTCAAAAACCTCTTGAAAGAGGGGGCGCTTTTAAGCCGACAACTTTTCTACCTTGGCTGGCAGGCCTTGGCGCACGGCCGCGCCAGAAACCCAGTCAATCCAGACGTTGTCCTGGCCATTGCCACGGGTTGGATCAGCAAAACCCAATTCGTTCAGGTTCACACCTGCAGCCAGATCGTTCAAGTGAGGCATGGCCTCACCATCAATCTGGTGCGAACGCGCACCCAGTTCGGTATGCCCAAAACCGTGTTCGATTGCAATGGCCCCGCGCATAATACCGCCACGCACCAAAGCAACACCTTCAACCGCACCACCTGGTGTGCTGACACGAATACGATCGCCGTTACGGATGCCCATGTTCTTCGCATCATCCAGATTCAAGGAAATCGGATTGTGCGGGTGGACCTGGCGCAGGCGGGACATCCCGATGGACATGGAGCTCATCAAATTGGATTTGTAGGAGCTCATCAGCAATGGCCACTCTTGTTCCGAGAAATGCTTGCGCATTGGGCTGCCGTCAGCCAAACGAGTGGGGTACCAAGTAGGGCAACCGCTAAGACGTTCACCCGTCATGGTGTGACGCATTTTGGACAGGTCTTCATTCCAGATCTGCAAAGCATTGCTGTAGCGATTTTTCAGCTGATTTCCTTTCCAGGCGTTTTCGATTCGGTCGAATCGGCCACCGCGTGTCAACAACATCGCCACTTTGCGCTGCTCTTCAGGATGCAAACGCGCTTGAAGGTCAGGGAAGAGACGATCCACACCGGTGATGCGCATATCGTCGTCGGATGCGTCGCCAACCGGGCGGCCAGCACCAAAGGCAATATTGGCCATGCCCCGCAGATAGAAATCCTCGGCGCGCAGCAAGTCGTGGGCATTGCCTGCCTTGTCTTTCAGAACGCCTTTACCAAAACCTGGCAATCCCAAACGCAAAGCTACTGCAAACAGGAAACTTTCCAGGTTGATAGGTTGACCGTCAGCCGTGCGATCCACTCGTGGCTCTACCACAGGCCAGCGCAAGGTCGAGGACTTGGCGATCACGTCAGCCCAAGGTGCCGAAACACCCCAGCTTTCGTAAGTCACCGTGTCTGGCACGATGTAGTCTGCGTAGGCATTGGTTTCGTTGATAAAGGGATTAACCGAAATCGACAAGGGCAGAACCGCAGGGTCTTTCAGTTTGTGCAGCAAGGCATTTTTAAAGCCAGCAATCGCATAGACCGGGTTGCTCATGTGGTTGATCCACACTTTGCTGGTGTATGGATAGCCATTCAGGCCTGATGCAATCATTTCACTGCTCAAGGCACCTACAGCGGGGTACCAAGGAGCAGGAGCGGGGTACAACGCTTCCCCATTCGCTTGGCGGCGCTTGAATTCGCTGGATTTTTCGTAAGCGAAGCGATGTCGCGACAAAGACACGCCTTTAGCCGCCACTTTTCCGGGGAATTGAGCAAAGTTGTAGCGTGGGCCGGGGCCAAAAGGACCAAATGGGCCCGCATCCAGCACCAAACCGCCTTTCAGGTTCAGGTTACCCACCAAGGTATTCAACATGGCAATCGCGTAAGCCGTGTAGAAACCGGAACCGTTCATGGTGCCGCCGTGTGCGTCAGCCACGGCTTGGCGACCGTAGCTGGTAAATTCACGGGCCAGTTCGATCAGGGTTTCTTCGTCCATGCCGCAGCCCTTGGCGTATTCGGCAATGGATTTTTCCTGACTGCGCTCGCGCAGCATGTTCAGCGCAGTACAGACACGTACATCCTTGCCTTCCAGCTCAACGGTACGGTCGACAAATAACGTCGCGCGATCCAGATCGGTATGGGCGCGCAGCTCGCCTTGTTCGTCCTGAACGATAAAGGGCGATTCAGTGCCTTCAGCCACCTCCCAACCAAGGTCTGTACCGCGCAAATAGCGGCCAAAACCTGGATGCTCAGGATCCGCAATCAACAAATGGCTGGCGTTCGTCCAGGAAGCGGTATTTTCGTCCTGCTCCGCAGGCGCATGGGGCAGGGACAAGTGTTCTGCATCAAAACGCTCTTGTTCCAGAATCCAGCGTAACATGCCCATGACCAGGGACAAGTCAGTGCCGGGCAGAACAGGCTGCCAGCGGTTGCCACTACCCGAGGCCAGGCTGGACGACGTTGGCAAGATCGGGGAAACAACCACGTACTTGAAGGTGTTTTCAGGACGTGAACGGGCTTCTGCCAGCTCACGGCCTTGACGCTGGAAGGGATTACCGGATTGAGCCGGTGCTGCACCAATAAACAGGCCAAAACGGGCGTTTTTCCAGTCAGGTTTGCCATGAGGCATACCTTTGATGTCACCCATGGCAGCGCCTGTACCGACACGGAAGCTTTGACCACAGTAAGAACCGTGGTTGCTGACGTTGATCGTGCCAAAAGCCTGCTCGGCAAAGCGTTTGACCAGTGGCGTACGGCCTTCGTTCGCGGCATCCGTGAACAACAACTGGTTGGCCAATGGACCGAACTCGGGGTTTTGCGGGTCAATCAGGGTTTCGTGATCCCAAATCGCACGCAAACCATCGACATGACCTTCTTTGAACAGATCGCCGCCTTCGCAGACCTCTTCAATCAATTGTTCAAAACTGATGCGCTCCCATTGGCCTGACCCACGGGGGCCGACGCGTTTCAACGGCGACAGAACCCGGTAAGGGCTGCTGTGCTGTTCCAGCATGGAGGCACCGCGAGCACAGGCGCTGGCACGGCCTTCCAAGCCATTCTCACCACCCAGCATGGCGTAAACCTCGCGTACGGGCTGTTCCATGGGAGCAGACTGCGTGGTTGCCAAAGGATGGTAAGGATTACCGGCGATACGCAGAATCTTGTTGTTCTCCGTATCAATACGTACGCGCACACCACACTGCGTCCAGCAGCCCAGGCAACTGGACGGGCTCACAATCTGGCCGGGCTGCGTATCCAGCAGACCCGTGATCGGATCAATACGGAATTCAGCCTGCAAGGAGTTGCCACGGGTTGCGTGTGCGGTTGGCACACCGGCTGTACCTTGGCCCAGACCTTGGACCGCCTTGACTACCGTGTCGCTGTAACCAGCCGCAAAGGCAGCCAGACCACCCACAGCAGCACCGCCGCGGGTCAATACCTGTCGACGCGACAGGTTAGGGGTTTCTTTTTTCTTGCTCATGACGATAAGTACCTGAAAGCTAGTGAGTCTGTAGGGCCTAAGCCGTCAAAGACGAACGGCGGGCCGGGAACAGAGAGAGCAGGGTGGTGCTGGCGGCGAGCAAGGCAATACACAAGCCCAGCACACCCAGCATCCCCAGCAGACCATCGCTGCCTAAGGGCATGGTGTAGAGGTACAAACCGGCGCCGTATTTGGGCACACCCTGTACCGCCATGAAAATAATCCAGCGAAACACCCAGGCCGAGCCGAGCATGAAAGCCGCACAGAACAAGCTATAAAGATTGCCTTGCAGGGTGCCGATTGGACGGCTGAGCATATACAGCAACAGCAAGCCAAACGCGGAAGAACCCAGGAAGCCCAAACGCCATACGGGGTAACTCTGGAACAGTTCCCAGGCCGAACCGAAAGAATGGCTGTAACCCATCAGACCGGAGCCGACCCAGAACAGGGCCACGACGATCAAGGTCAGAACCACCCCCAAAGACCAGCGGCGTACGTACTCCAGCGGCAGATTGGCCACACCACCGGGCAAGAAGCGAGCAACCAGCAAAATAGCGCCCAGACTGGCCAAAGCAGCTGTCAACGCGAAGTTGATGGGCAAGAACGCGGTATTCCACAAGGGGCGTGAACGCAGCACCATGACTTCAAAACCGCTGTAAACCAGAATCGACAAGGCCGAAACCAGTAAAGCCAGGCTCAACCAGCGCCACAGGACACGTTTGTTCAACCACCAGGCCAGCACGTTAGCCATGGACAGGCCGACGAACAGGGGCAGCAGCACAGCACCCAGCGACATCCAGGACCAAGGAGTGAAGTGGGCATAAAAATGCCAGAAACGGCCGGGTTGGTGCAAGTCAGCCAGCAAGGACACGGGAGCGGCAATGCTGCTGCACAGAAGCACAATCATCAGCGCAGGCTCCAGACGACGCAAAGCGCTGTCGCTGGACCAGGCGCAACGCCATACCCAGACGGTGCTGGTGGCAGCCATACCGACCAGGAAAAAATATTGGACCGCCCAAGGTAACCAGGCAACTTCATAGGCGGGGGTCAGAATTTCGATAATAGACATAGCGGCCCCTTAGAACTGATTGGTCAGACGCACACTGGCCTGACCATCCACACCATCGACGAACTCGTCCGGCAAACCGATGTAGAACACATGCGGGTTGGTATTCATGCCGGGTTTGAGTACGCGGATTTCCTCTTTGTGCTCTTTGAGCAACTGGGAAATCGTGCTGGTTTCATCGTTCATATCGCCAATGACGCGTGCGCCACCCACGCAGCTTTCCACGCAGGCGGGCAGCAGACCCACTTCCAGGCGGTGCTCACAGAAGGTGCATTTATCGGCGGTCTGGGTTTCATGGTTAATGAAACGGGCATCGTAAGGACAGGCTTGAACACAGTAGGCACAGCCGACACATCGTTCGTTGTCGACCAGCACCACCCCGTCTTCGCGCTGGAACGTCGCCTGCACAGGACAGACCGGCACACAGGGCGGGTTGTCGCAGTGGTTACAGAGGCGTGGCAGGCTCAGCATGGCCGCCTGCTGCTGTTCATCGAGCACCTCGTATTGCAGAACCGTGGTACGGAACTGCCCGATAGGCGGTGCATTTTCAATAGAACAACTGACCGTACAGGCCTGGCAACCGATACATTTTCTTAGATCAACCACCATGCCGTAGCGGGCCCCATCTTTCCCACCGCTACGTCGTGGAGGCTGGCTGTTCATGGCAGCTTGAACAGGCTGAATAGGAATAATCGTAGCCCCGGCACTAAGGCCCAGCAATTCCTTAAGAAAACGTCGCTTGCCCTTTTTGGGCTCGGCGCTTGGAATCATGTGTTTTCCTTTTCTATGCTTGGGTTGAACCCATTTACATTATTTGTAGTTATAAGCATATGAAGAATACAAAGTTCCGGTCTTGATGAAGGTCAAAAAGAACATTTAAAGGTTGAAATGTTGACGCTCGGCTGTATTTTTCAGGCACAAAAAAAGCCCCTCCAGGAAAGGGAGGGGCGTTATATACCTGAGTTGTGGATAAAACCGCTTAGAACGTTCCGCTTAAGCCCAGGAAGAAAGTGCGACCGGGTTGGTTGAACGTCCGAGCTCCGGCGCCGTAAATATAGTTGGCGTTAGTCAGGTTCACACCGATCGCATTACCGCGACGGAACAGGCGTTTGTCAAAGAGGTTATCAACCCCTGCATTGATGCGGAAATGCTTGTTGATCTTGTACTGCGTGCTCAAGCCAAACAAGGCGTAAGGGGAGACCTTGTCGGTAGCAGAACCTGTCAGAGGCTGACCGTAGAAATCATATTTAGGCGGTTTTTGCTCGCCATAGAAGGTTGCTTTGGCGCGTAAAGACCAATCGGCGTTCACGTTCCAGTCCAGCGTTGTGTTGATGGTGTACTTGGGAATGGTCGATAGCGCTTCACCTGTGGTCTTGTTTTTGGACTCGATCATGTAGGTAAAGTTGGTGGACCACAGCCAGTTCTCGGCTAATGGCAATGTCAGGTTACCTTCCAGACCGGATACCACGGCTTTGGGAATGTTTTCCCATTGCAGGACCAATTGATCCCTGTTCATATCCCAGAAACTGGACTGTGCAAAACGCCCCGCTTCCACTTTGTTGCGGTAATCGTTGTGGAAGTAAGTCAGGCTAGCTCCCAAGCCATCATCACCCACATACTCAACACCAAGCTCTTTATTAAGACTGGTTTCTGCTTTCAGGTTCGAATTACCCTGGAGAAAACACCCAGCCTCTACAACATTAGGCGCACCTGTATTTCCCCAACACCCATTGCCTGCGCTATACAAAGTGTAGCCATCGTTACTTTGATACAAGTTGGGTGCCTTGTAGGCTCGTGCGATACCTGCTTTGAATAGCCAGTTATCGGTCACGGCATGTGACAAGTTCAAGGAAGGGCTCCAATTACTACCATGTATATCGTGGTAGTCAAACCGCAGCCCTGGGGTCACAGTTGTCTTGTCTGTGGCATAAATATTGTCCTCGACAAAAACCGAATAAATATTCGCACGTGCCTTGGGTTTATAACTTCTAGGGCTGCTCGGAACCTTTTCTGGATTGCGTGCGGCCAAATCAGAAGATTTATCGTTCAATTCCTGCCCGACCCACTCCAGACCAAATGTGGCGTACTGCTCGATACTTCCTGTTTTGAACTGATGGCTCAATTCGGTATGCGCCGTCATCGTGGTCAGGTCAATAGTCCCAAAACCACCATCTTTCACGCGCAGAGGATCATTGAAAGCGCCTTCTGTGCCACCAGCCAGACCTTCCAAAATACGGTAGTTACGCGTCTTTTCGTATTGGAAATAACTCAGTGTATTCGTCTTATCATTCCAGTCGCCACGATGCGTCAGCGAGTAGCTTTGGCGATACATCTTGTTGGTCTCGTCGCCCAGCTGACGTTTGACCTCGTCATTGGTATTCGTATTCTGGGTATCACCCGTGTAAATATTGCCTTGGCGGCTATAGGAAGCCTCCAGATCCACCGTTTGGCGGCTATCAGGACGCCAGGACAGCAAGCCATTGATGTCCTTGTTACGTACGCCTTCACGTCCAGCAGGCAAGCTGTTCGCATTGGCACCACCACGCTCGGTCTGGTGTCCTTTATTGATCTCCGGATCGTCCGAATCCGTCTTGTTCAGGTTTCCGTACAAACGGAAGGACAAAGATTCGCTGATCGGGCCGCTCAAGCCAAAGCTCATGCGTCGCGTGGCGCCTTCATCGCTATGTTCGGGCAAGTTGCCATACAAGGAGTAGGTGCCCTGGAATTTGTCTGTCGTAGGCTTGGTGATGATGTTGACCACACCGCCCGCAGCCCCGTTGCCGTAGCGAGCGGCCGCCGGGCCGCGCAGCACTTCCACGCGTTCGATCTGCTCGGCAGGTACCCAGTTGGTATCCCCACGCGAATCACGTTCGCCACGCCAGCCGAAACGCACAGCAGAACGTGAACTGACGGGTTTGCCGTCAATCAGAATCATGGTGTTTTCCGGGCCCATGCCGCGAATATCGATCTGGCGATTATTACCGCGCTGGCCGCTGGCCGAGTTACCCGTCAGGTTCACGCCCGGCATGGTGCGCAGAACTTCGGAGATATCGTTGGCGGGAGGGGACTTCTGGATGTCTTCGGCGGTAATGATGGAAGAGCCCAAGGTCTGCTTGAGCTCCTGCTCGGCCTTGACCACGATGCGGTCCAGCTCCTCGACCTCTTGCGCTTGCGTCTGATAGGGAAAGGCCAACAATAAAGCCACTGCCAGACTGCTTAAAGGCATAAAAGATACGCCGCTAGGCACCTGGCGCTTAGCGGCGAGAGACGAGGACACCGACATAATGAACACCCAGTAATAATGAGATTGATTCTTGATTATAAACAGAATGTTTCATGTTACCGAGCGTGAATCTCGTAAAACCAACACATCCGTCTGGGCAAATTCAGCCAGAACTACGTCCGCCGACGTTAAAGCTGCGGCCTGTCAAGGCTGACAGCTTGCGCTGCAAAGGGGCTGATTGTATTTAGGCGCAAACGCTGCAGCCAGGGCCCATACAGGTATGGATGACAGAATTCCGGGTGCTGGAACGAGTGCCGGGCCCGGTCACATTATTGCCCGCCAAAGCTTGTTGAGGAGTCAGACCGCGCGTGGGGCTGGCTTTGCTGAACAGGCGTCGTGGCGCGCTCAGTTGCAGCAAGAGGCTGCCTTTTTCACAAGCAGGGCAGGTCTGGGGATCGTTGCGGGTGGCAATGCTGCGCAAATGGCTGCTGCGTTGCAGGCAATGATTACAAAGATAGTCGTACAAAGGCATGGCAAATCCGAGTAAAGCAAGCCCTGACTCCGAGACGAAGCCAGGGCCAGAGACTGATCAGGTCAAGTTACAGCGTGTGCCCGGACGGCCAAAACGGGCCGCGTCATTCAAGGCACCTTTAGGCAGGATATCGGTATCAAAAATACCGGTAGGCAATGCCAGGGAAGCAGAGCTGTTGGGCAGATCCACCACGCCGCCGTAACGGCCTTCAACCGGCGCCGCTGTCAGCAGCATGTAGGCCTGCGCACGCGACAGGTCTGTTGTGCGGCTGATGTAATCAATCGCCGCCAAACAGGCCTGACGGTATGCAACCGTAGAATCCAGGTAGTAGTTGACGCCTTCTTCCACGCTGATGCCCGTGAAGTGCATCCACTGATCGTACTTGGGATCATGACGACCTGGAACATAGATAGGCGCGGTCAGATTGTATTTGGCCATGCCACCTTTGATCAGATCAAAGCCAAGGTGGGCTGCGCCGTCCATTTCAATAGCACCACAGAAGGAGATTTCGCCATCGCCCTGGGAGAAGTGCAAGTCGCCCATGGACAGGCCAGCACCCTTCACATAGACGGGGAAGTAAATCCGCGAGCCAATGGTCAGGTTCTTGATGTCCAGGTTGCCGCCATGCTCACGTGGAGGCACGGTACGGGCAGCTTCAGCCGCCATGCGGTCAAACTCGGCCCCTTTAACGCCGCGCAATACAGCGGTTTTGGCATCAGGCGGATTGGCGTGGCCCTTGGGCACCAGCAGGGCTTCACGGCGGTTCCACTCGCGCAGCAGTTCGTGCGAGGGCAGGGTGCCGATCAGGCCGGGGTGCATCATGGCCGCAATGCGTACGCCAGGGATGTGACGCGAGGTGGCGTAAACACCATGCAGGTCCCAGATGGCCTTGTCGGCTTCGGGAAAATGCTCGGCCAAAAAGCCACCGCCATTTTCCTTGGCAAAAATGCCGGAGAAACCGACAGGAGTAATGGCGCGAATATCCAGCAGATCCACCACCAGAATATCGCCTGGCTCAGCGCCCTCTACGTGGATGGGGCCAGTCAATGGGTGGGCGCGGGTCAGGTCAACGTCGCGTACGTCGTTGGCGCTGTCCGTGTTCTTGATCTGGGCGTCCAGAAAGTCCATGCATTCCAGAATCATTTCCTCGCCAGGCTTCACGCTGGTCAGGTCTGGAATATCAGGGTGCCATCGGTTGTGCCCGATTTCAGCTTGTTCGGCCAGGGGTGCGCCGGGTTTGATTTTTATATGCTGCATGTGTTCTCCGAATAATGTGTGCGAGGTCAGCACAACGGCGCTTTTAATGCGCTTGGCGACACAATTAACACGACTGAACAGGCACGGTCAAAATGTGTGGATATGCGGATTTATATGTTTTTTTATGCCAATAAATAAATTCCTAAGCGAGTCAATGATTTAGGCTTTAAGTGATTAAAGGACAATAGTCCCAGGTTTTTGTCCAGAGGATAAATCCTGATTTTGAGCAAATTTTTTATGTCCCGGAATACCGTAAAAAAACGGGCTGCTCTCTATACGACAAACCTTATAGAAGGCATAAGAGTTCCTGAATGGCCTAGCAGGACTCAAGGCTTAGAGCGAAAAAGGGTACAGCTAAGGCTAGGCTCCAAATAACCCTTATCACAGCAGGTATATAGGTCGGCTAGTCGAACTGACAACAATAAAAAGCAATAAAACGCAGGAGACACAATAATGACTAGCCGTTCCCCGATCCTGTGGATTCGCAATCCACTGGCCTGTTCAGATGCACAAGCTGCCGGTGGCGTACTGGTGCAAGATAGCCGCATTATCGAAAAAGTGGCCGCCGGTCAGCAGCCCAAGCAGGCTTACGACCAAACCTGGGATGCCTCCCGGCACGTTTTGCTGCCCGGTTTGGTGAATACGCATCATCACTTTTACCAAACCCTGACACGGGCCTATACCCCAGCGCTGAACAAACCCTTGTTCCCCTGGCTGACCACCTTGTATGACGTGTGGGCCGGGCTGGACGACGAACAAATGCAGGTGGCCAGCGAGCTGGCCATGGTGGAACTGTTGCAGTCGGGCTGTACGACGGTGGCCGATCACCACTATGTGTTTTCGGGCGCCTTGCAACATGCCATTGATTGCCAGGCTGAAACCGCTCAACGCCTGGGTGTACGCGCCGCATTGACCCGTGGTTCCATGAGTGTGGGGCGGGATCAGGGAGGCTTGCCCCCGCAAAACGTCGTACAGGACGAGCAAACCATTCTGGACGACAGCCTGCGCCTGATTCGTCAATATCACCAACGCGAGGATGGGGCGATGATCACGCTGGCCCTGGCTCCGTGTTCGCCTTTCTCTGTCAGCCGCGAGTTGATGAGCGAAAGCGCCAAGCTGGCTGAACGCGAGGACGTACGCCTGCATACGCATCTGGCTGAAACAGACGACGAAACTGCCTACTGCGAGCGCCTCTTTGGTATGCGTCCACTGGACTATCTGGATCAGCAGGGCTGGTTAAGCAATCGCACCTGGCTGGCACACGGCATTCACTTCAACGACGAAGAAATCCAGCGTCTGGGCCGGGCAGGCACAGGTATTGCCCATTGTCCCTCGTCCAATATGGTCTTGGGCAGCGGCCTGTGCCGCACCATCGAGCTGGAAGCCGCTGGTGCACCCGTGGGGCTGGCCGTAGATGGCTCGGCCTCCAATGATCACTCCAATCTGGCTCAAGAGATGCGACAGGCACTCTTGCTGGGCCGGCTGCGCTACGAGCCGGGCCAGGTTACCCATCAAGCCGTTATCCGTTGGGCGACTCAAGGCTCGGCCCGTTGTTTGGGTCGCGAGGATATTGGTGGCCTGAACGTCGGGCAGCAGGCCGATCTGGCCTTGTTCACCCTGGATGCATTGCGCTTTTCCGGCGCTGAGAACCCCTTGGCGGCCTTGCTGCTCTGCGGCGCAGACCGGGCCGACCGCGTGATGGTCGCCGGCCAGTGGCGCGTGATTGACGGCCAACCCTGCGGCATTGACTTGCAAGACCTGATGCAACGCCATCAAGCCGCTGCGCGTCGTTTGCGCGACAAGGTGCTGGATACCGTAGCGACAGCTTGAGTTCGGTAGTGACAGGGCCTCTAGAGCCCTGCCTATTTATTTTCGGAGACAAACAATGACAACACCTACTAGGGCGACGGATGCAGCGACTGCGCAGCGCCCCGAAGACGAGAATCTGGGCCTGGGCGCGAATCTTGCCTACGGTTTTCAACACGTATTGACCATGTATGGCGGCATTATTGCCGTACCCCTGATCATTGGCGAGGCCGCTGGCCTGCCTGCCAATGAAACCGGCTTGCTGATTACCGCCTGCTTGTTCATGGGCGGCCTGGCGACCTTGCTGCAAACGCTGGGCGTGCCGTTTTTTGGCTGCCGTCTGCCGCTGGTTCAAGGGGTATCATTTTCTGGCGTAGCCACCATGATCGCCATTTTGGGTACGGGCGGCGGTTTGCCAGCGGTATTCGGCGCAGTCATTGTCGCGTCCCTGCTTGGGCTGCTGATTACGCCGGTCTTTTCACGGGTGATCCGGTTCTTCCCGCCTTTAGTCACGGGCTGCGTGATTACGACTATTGGTCTGACCTTGATGCCAGTGGCCGCATTCTGGGCCATGGGCGGTAATCCTTCCGCACCGGACTTTGGCAGCGTAGGTAATATTTCCCTGGCCGCCATGACCTTGCTGATCGTGCTCTTGCTCAGCAAGCTGGGCAGCGCCACGATCTCCCGCCTGTCTATCTTGCTGGCTATTATTATCGGCACCGTCATTGCCGTCGCCATGGGCCATGCAGATTTCTCTGCCGTCAGCGAAGGCGAGGTCTTTGCCTTGCCCAGCCTGTTCCACTTTGGCATGCCCACTTTCCAGACTGCCGCGATTATCTCCATGTTCATTGTGATCATCGTGACGCTGGTTGAAACTTCGGCCGACATTCTGGCCGTGGGCGACATTATCGAAACCAAAGTGGATGCTCGTCGTCTGGGTGATGGCCTGCGTGCCGATATGCTCTCCAGCCTGATCGCCCCTGTATTTGGCTCTTTCACACAAAGTGCCTTTGCCCAGAACGTCGGTCTGGTGGCGGTCACCGGCGTGAAAAGCCGTTACGTCGTAGCCTTTGGTGGCCTGATTCTGATCGCACTGGGCTTGCTGCCCATCATGGGCCGTCTGGTTGCCGCTGTCCCACCCGCGGTACTGGGTGGCGCGGGTATGGTCCTGTTTGGCACCGTCGCGGCCAGCGGTATCCGTACGCTGGCCAAGGTGAACTACGAAAACAATATGAACCTGATCATCGTCGCCACCGCTATCGGCGCCGGCATGATTCCTATCGTGGCTCCCAAGTTCTACGAGCACTTCCCAACCTGGTTTGCGACGATTTTCCACTCCGGCATCAGCTCGGCTGCCCTGGTGGCGATTGTGCTGAACCTGCTGTTCAACCATTTCACCTTGGGCAATCCGGATCAGCCCTCTGTGTTTGCTGCGGGTGGAGGCCGCTATCTGCGGGTCTCGGACGTGGCCAATCTGAACGAAGGGGACTATGTTGAAAACGGCAAGGTCATGGACAAGGACGGCAAGGAGATCCCGATTATTGCTGATGAGCACCCCGCACCGGAACAGTCCCCTGTGCTGCACACGAAACCGAGTTTAAGCAGTACCTGAACAAGTAGAAACACTGCTAAAAGAACATAAGATCGTACCTTTGGCCGCCTTGTCTCTTTAGGGAGCAAGGCGGTTTTTTTTAGCTAAGCACTTGAAATATCGGGAACTAGCCTCATCTCCTCTTATGTAGGCGACCGAGCCCACGCCTTCCATTGCAGCAGGGCTCAGCAAAGGAAAAATGGAGATCAAGCATGGCAAATAATTTGACACGTTTTAATCCCTTTGGTGATCTGGCGGGCCTGGACACGTGGCGAGATATTGAAGACATCTTCCGACGCGTTCCTGTTGTCGGCTCCCTGGCCGGAAATACACCGCCCGCCATTCGTCTGGATGTCAGCGAGAGCGAAGAGGCCTATCAAGTCAGCGCGGAAGTGCCAGGTATCAACAAGGAAGACGTGCATGTCAGCGTTGAAGGCAATGTGGTTTCTATCCGAGTGGAAAGCCGTCGGACTCAGGAAGAAAAGGACGGCGATACGGTCTTGCGCAGTGAACGCTATTACGGGGTGCAGACACGTCGTTTCAGCCTGGCTCAGGACATTGATGAAGCCCAGGCGAGCGCAAAATGTGAAAACGGCGTTCTGGAGTTGATTCTGCCCAAGAAAAAGAGTGGGGCGGGGGCCAAGAAGCTGGAAATCCGTTAAAGCAGACCGGTAAAGCAAAACCGCGCCAGATAGGCGCGGTTTTGCTGCTTAAAGAGGGTGCCAGGCCCTTGTTTATTGGTGACGTACATCCAGAATGGCACATAGCCCACCACAGTCAATCTGCTGTTGCAGCCGTAAGCCCGCCTGTTCAAACAAGGACTCAAACTCTTCCTGGGTGCGCTCCCGGCTTTCTTCCAATACGCCCATTACAACTAAATCCAGCAGCTTGCCACCATGAGGCTTGTTATCTGGCTTGATCACGGCCTCAAAGATCAAAATACGGCCATTTTCAGACATCGCTTGTGTGCAGTTGCGTAAAATTTTGACGCATTGCTCATCACTCCAATCATGGAGAACGTTCTGCAATAAATACACGTCTCCGGTAGGGCAGGACTCGAAAAAATCTCCTGCTACCAGCTCCCAACGATCCGGCTGATTCAAATCAGGCAACACGGCATTTTCCAGAACCTGCTCCTGGTCATATAGAACCCCATAAGTACTGGGATGCCGCTGCAAAGTCATCAACAACAAGCGCCCAATACCACCGCCTACATCTACCACCGTTGCCCCCGGCGGGATATCGATTTTTTCTACTAATAAACGATTAGAAGACATCGATTTTTCTGAAATACCTTGGTGGAAAATGGGGTGGATAGCCGGATCCTCCCAATGTTCAAAGAATCCATGGCCAAACCGTTCGCGGAAAATTGGCGTACCCGCAGCCGCTCGTGCCAGATCACTTGCACCATAAAGCAGAGCGGGATCCGTCAACATCAAGGTGGCGCCTTTCAAACGAGCTGAGGCATCAGAACACAAGTGTTGTCCTAGCTCCGCTAACTGGTACGTATTGGCCGGGTGCTCATAGAAAACACGGTAGGCACATAACACCCGCATAATGCGTTGCAGATGGGAGGCTTTTGTCCGCGTCAAACGGGCCAACTCCTCTATGGTAAGTCGGCCACTTTGCAAGTGATCCGCTACATTCAATTGCGCAGCAGCCCGCAAGGCAGCAGAAACAGAAAAAGCCATAATCAAACCCAGTAACGCAATGGAACTATCTTGTTTTGGCTCTTGCTCTTGGGTGTTTGCATAAGAAAAATTTGCCATCCTCATCCCTTTTAAAAAAATACCGGTTACTGCAACAGTGAACCGGCCAATTAAGAAACGAAAGTCATTCATCAGAATGAATGTTTACTATGAATGCATTCTGAAAGATGAATCTAAGGGAAACTTAAGGATTGTTGCTTTGAATCATATAAGTTAAAGAGCTTGCCAATAATGCACGGGTTCCAATTCTCAATGAATTCTCGTCAATCAGGAATTCGGGCGAATGATTTGCCGCTCCAGGTTTATCGGCATACGGCGTAGCGTTAAGACGCCAAAAAACCAGAGGGATGTCTTTGGCAAAAACACCTACATCCTCAGACGCCATAGCTGGAGATGTTTCGCGTACTCCGGCACCGTCAGCGGCTAGCTCGAAAGCAGGTAACAGCATCGCCGTCGTAGCAGGATCACTGATGGTAATGGGATACCCGCTGTTGATCTTCACTGTCGCGCTGACATCGTGGTTGGCCGCAATGTTCTCGGCATAGCGCTTGACCAGATCCTTGGCGATAAGCTGGTTGCTGGGTGAGTAGGAGCGGATAGTACCTTCAAGAACCGCGGTATCTGGCAAGACATTGCCTTTAAAGCCGCTTTGCAGCTTGCCTACAGAAACAACGGTTGTACCGGTACCCGGATTGGTACGCTGCGCAATGATGTTATTTAAAGAAACCACAATTTCGGCTGCAGCCGTCAAAGGCGAGGTGGCTCTCCAAGGAGCGGAACCATGTCCCCCTTCACCTTGCAAAGAGATATTGAAACCATCGCCGCTAGCCAGCATGACTCCTTCGCGGTAGCCAATCTCCTTGGAGGGAAAACCGGCGCCAATATGCTGGGCCATGATCACATCCACCTTGGGCGACTCCATGACACCTGCATCCATCATGACGCGCGCACCTGTGGGCCCTCCAGGTGTCGGATTGCCTTCCTCGGCGGGTTGAAAGATCAGGACAATCGTGCCGGGTAAATCGGCACGTATGTCGGACAACACCTGGGCAGCCCCCAATAGCATGGCCATGTGAGTATCGTGACCGCAGGCATGAGAAATGGGAACATCCTGGCCTTGCCATGACCCTCTGGCAGTGGATTTGAAGGGTAGATCGTTGATTTCTTCGACTGGCAAGGCATCCATATCCGCCCGCAAGGCGACGACCGGACCGGGCTGCCCACCCGTCAATACGGCCTTGATGCCTGCTGTCTGACCCACTCCGGTCTGAATGACATAGCCAGGCATGGTGTCCAGTGCTGCCTTGATGTAGGCGGCCGTGTTGTGTTCCTGAAAGGACAACTCGGGATTCTGGTGAAGATGGCGGCGCCAGCTGATGATCTGCGGCTCCAGCAAATCTGCTTTCTGCAAAGCCTGATCAATCAGAGTAGGGGTAGTGGGCTGAGCGATGGCAAGACCTGAAACGAAACAACTGACAGCAAGCAAACCTAAGCGAAATGGATGCGTCATAAGACTTCTTCCTTTCATGGTTAAAGGTCTGCCGATAATAGCACCTCTATAAAAAATTTAATTTCAAGGAAAAATAAAACAGGAAAATAAATAAATTTTATTTTTAATGATTAACCATCTAATTTAAAATAAGAATCCCGAAAAATGGATTTATTCCAAAAAAGAATTCATTAACAATCAAAAAAAAATGAAATCGTGTTCAGATTTCAAGAATGAGTTCGCTATGCTCCAGCAAGAAAAAACCGGCCACTGCAACAGTGAGCCGGTTTTTTTGGGCAACGTATCGGAGCAGGATGGGCAAGGCATGCCCATCTCAAGCCCCAAAAGGCATCAAGGTTTCTTGTTGTCGATCATGTAGGTCAGCGAGCTGGCCACCAAGGCACGCGTACCGATACGCAGTGCTTTCTCGTCAATCATGAACTCGGGTGAATGGTTGGGAGCGCCAGGCTTGTCCGCATAAGGCGAGGCATTCAAGCGCCAGAACACCAGCGGAACGTTCTTGGAGAAGGCCCCAAAGTCTTCCGAACCCATGCCTGGCGGCACTTCCTTGGCACCTACACCATCAGTAGCCTGATTCAGGGCAGGGCTGACAAGCTGAGTCACCGCAGGATCGCTGATCAGAACTTCATAGCCTGTATCGATTTTCACCGTGGATTTCAAACCATGGCTATTGGCAATGTTCTGCGCATAAAGCTTGATCAAATCATGGGCCGTGGCCTGGTTCATCTTGGACAAGGAGCGGACCGTGCCGGAAATATGAGCACTTTCAGGCAGCACGTTAGGGCGATTGCCGCTTTGCAAGGACCCCACAGTGACGACAGTCGTCCCATCCAGAGGGTTGGTGCGCTGAGCGATGATGTTATTCAAGGCTGTTACGGTTTCCGCCGCGGCGACTACGGGGGAACTAGCACTCCAGGGAGAAGAGCCATGACCGCCTTTACCGTCCAGCGTAATGGTAAACACATCACCACTGGCCATAATGCTGCCCTGACGATAGCCTATGCTACCTGCCGGGAAAGCCGGACCAATATGTTGACCCATGATCACATCCACCTTGGGCTTGTCCAGCACTCCTTCTTTCATCATGGCGTTGGCGCCGCTAAGCGGCGTACCAGGGCCTTGCTCCTCGGCAGGCTGGAACAACAGGACCACTGTGCCCGGCAACTGGTCACGCATATCGGAAAAGACTTTTGCCGCTCCCAGCAACATGGCGACATGGGTGTCATGGCCGCAAGCATGGGATACAGGCACCTCTTTACCTTGCCATTGCCCCTTGGCGGTGGACTTGAAAGGCAAGTCATTCCGTTCCAGCACAGGCAGGGCATCCATATCTGCCCGCAAGGCGACAACCGGGCCCGGCTTGCCGCCTTTCAAAACGGCCTTGATCCCGGTTTGAGCAATGCCGGTTTGAATTTCATAACCGGGCATGGTCTCCAGAGCAGCCTTGATATAGGCCGCTGTGTTGTGTTCCTGATAGGACAACTCCGGATTCTGGTGAATATGGCGGCGCCATTCGATGACTTGCTGTTCAAGGGCATCCGCTTTGCTCAAGGCTTGATCTACAAGTCCCGAACTGGCTTGAGCCATGGCGGTGCCAGCCATCAAACAACTGGCCGCAAGCAGACTCAGGCGAAATGAAAATGTCATTGTGCTCCTCTCTCTTTTTGTAGTCGTAGAGGGCCGATCATAGTGCCTAAACAATCAGTATCCAAAGTAGTGTTTATCCTGCCTTATGTAACCGGCTGTCTGGCGTAGTGGCCTGGCGTCTCTCCCATCTGATCCTTGAAGAAAGCTATAAAAGCACTGTCGCTGGCAAACCCAAGATCAAACGCAATCTTGGTCACGGCATCACCCGTAGACAACTGCTCAATGGATTTGAGCAGCCGCCATTGCTGTCGCCACTGCTGATAACTCATGCCAGTGTCACGCTTGAACAAGCGGCTGATCGTCTTTTCTCCTGCCCCCAGATATTCCGCCAGCACATGCAAGGCGGGCGGCAAAGTATCGATAGGTATGCGCTTTAAGCGCGTATCTTGCGGCAAGGGCAAAAACAGGGCTTGATCCGGCGCACGGTGCAGCTCATTCAATAAAAGTTGCATCATATGCAGGCCGGGAGGCCGGTCCCAATCCTCATCCAGATCCGCCTTGGCTATGCGGTCCAGCACGGCTGTCAACAGATCATTCGCTGCCAGAATCTGCACCTGTTCGGGCAGGCCCGGGTAATGCTCCGGGTCCAGATAGACAGAGCGGTACTCCACCTGTTCGCTCATGCGGGCCTGATGTGGAAGCAAGGCTGGAATCCAGATCAAACGCCCCGGTGGCAGCAAGCACAGTTGCTGATCCAGCGTTACGCTGATGCAGCCA
Organism: Alcaligenes nematophilus; assembly: GCF_026344155.1. NCBI lineage: Bacteria > Pseudomonadati > Pseudomonadota > Betaproteobacteria > Burkholderiales > Alcaligenaceae > Alcaligenes > Alcaligenes nematophilus. The sequence continues at coordinate 18,615 of NZ_JAPKMZ010000001.1, forward strand.
CTACGGGTGTACAAAATCTGCCCCCAAGGATGTTGGTGCAGACCGGAATCGTGTTGCGCCAGTTGCGCCGCAATACCCAGGGCATGACGTCCCGTCAGATCCGGAAAAGGATCATTAGCATCTAAAAAAGGCATGATTGTCCGATTTCATGGGTTTTTTATCAGAATACTTGTAATAGAAAAATCCAGCCAGACTTACGCTGATTCTTTTTTCCCAATTCAGTGTGGTTTGCATGTCTCGTTTTCTATTCTTGATGATCGCCTTGATCATGTTTCCGCAGGTGGTGGAAACCGCCTATAGCCCGGCTTTACCCCTGATCGCCGACAGTTACTCCGTGTCGGCCAGCCGCGCCGGGCAGACCTTATCGGTCTACTTCATAGCCTTTGCCGCAGGCGTGCTGTTCTGGGGCTGGCTATGCGACAAGGCCGGGCGTCGGCCCGCTGTTCTGGCCGGTTTGACGGTTTATGGCCTGGGCTGCCTGCTGGCTGTGTTCAGCCCCAGCTTCGGTGTTTTGCTCGCTGCCCGCATGATCAGTGCATTTGGAGCGGCGGTCGGCTCGATCGGTGTACAAACCATGTTGCGCGATCGCTACCAGGCAGAAGATCTGGCCAGAATCTTTGGCACCATAGGTGCCGCTCTGGCATTAAGCCCCTTGTTAGGTCTGGCAATGGGCGTCGCTCTGACAACAAGCGCAAGCCTCATGCCCGTCTTTCTGGGACTGTTCGTGTTGGCCTTGATCTTGTTTGCCGCTTGCCTGTTTCAGCTTCCTGAAACCCGCCCGCTTCAACACAACCAGGCCAGCATGGTGAATGTGCTGTTCCGCTTGCTGCGTGACCCGGCAATTTGGCAGTCCGCCATGCTGGTGGCTCTGTTCAACGTCACGATTTTTTCCTTTTACCAATGGGCACCTTTCCTGCTGGAAGGCCTGGGCTCCGATAACCGTCCCATGATGGTGGCCGGCCTTTTACTGGCTGCCGGAACCTTTATGGGCGCTTTTCTGAATCGCCGCTGGCTGGCGGCAGGACACCGTGCCCGGCATTTGGTGTGGCGGGGGATTTTGATTTTGGCCGTGGCGGCTACCGGCCTGGAGTTGGCGGGAACACATCTGATTTTCCTGCTGCCGGCCATGTTGCTGGCATTGGCCTACGCCATCGCCATCCCCAATCTTTTGTCGGCTGCCTTGCAGGACTATCGCTCGGTGGCAGGGAAGGCAGGTGCTGTCTTTGGCTTGATGTACAGCCTGTTGCTAGGCATCGGTTTGGCCTTGTCGGCCTGGTGGGGAAATCTGGCTGACGTGACTGTTGTTTGTGCTGTGCTGGCCGCTATTTGTCTGGCCTTGCCCCTGAAAAAGGCTTGAGAAAAATCCTGATACGCCATTCGTAAGCCGCCTCATCATAGGGTATATACCAATACATATGTATTGACATAGATTAAACCAAATCACCATAATCCTTCATGTTTAAAGCAATTGAAGAGTGTGCCTGACAAACACTCAGCTTGAACATTTATCCAAAAGGAGAGGATGACATGGTGGAACAGGGGGTTATGGGCAATCCGCTCGACAAGGCCAAGCCACGCGGCACAGTGGCCTTGCTCATGCTGTTGATGGCCGTGATGGGCGAAATGTGCCTGGCGGCCGACTTTTACGGCTTTGCAGCTGTTATCAAAATTGTCTCGGCAGACCTGTCACTGAGCCCCGCGCAAGCCGGGCTGGTGCAGGGTGCTTTCGGTGTCTCGTTTGCACTGGGCATGTTGTTCTGGGCACCACGTGGTCGCTCCATGAGCTCGGCCCGTTTGTACCTGATTGGCTTGGGTGGCAGCGGCTTGCTGATGCTGCTGCAGACTCAGGCACAGGATTTCACGCAGCTATTTTTACTGCGTCTGGTTGTGGGCTTTTTTGACTCTGCAGTCTGGGTCGGGTCCATGAAAATCGTCATGCAGTGGTTTGCGCCACGCCGCCAGGGTCTGGTGCTGGGCATTATTCTGGCCGCCTATTCGCTGGCCATTACCCTGGACTTTGCCTTGGGTTTGCCTTACGCCATGGCCCATGGCTGGCGTGCTTTCTTCCTGGTCCTGGGCGGGCTGACCTTAAGTGCCTGTTTAATCACGCAGCTGGTGGTACGCGCCGGTCCTTATCAAGATCCACACGACAAGATCAAAACCGATGCCGGTGTGTTGCGCTCCATCGCCGCACGCCCCTGGATCTGGGTAGGCATTCTGGCCATTTTTGGGGCTTTGTTCTCGGTTGCGGCAACCGCGACCTGGCTGATTCCAGCGCTGATTGATGTGCAGAAAATGGCCCCCGAACAGGCTCCCTTGTTCGGCACCATCATGGGCTTGTCCCAAGTCTTCTTCCTGATTCTGGGCGGTTATGTCAGCGATCGCTTCACCCGTGTTGGGGTAATGCGTGTGGGCATGTGGTTGACCATTCTGGCGGCCAGCGCCTGTGTTCTGGTTGCCTGGCAGGCATTGCCCTACAGCGGCCTGCTGATCGTGGCCATTCTTTGCGGCGTAGGGGTCTTTCATGGTGGCGCCATTTTCAGCTACGTGGGGGAGCGCTATGGCGTGAACCTGGGCCCTAGTGCCGCCGGCTATGCCGAAATGGGCGGTGTGTTCGCCACCTTTGTCGCCCCGTCCCTGCTGGGCCTGTTGCTGAGCCTGACCGGTTCTTACATCTGGGCCTTTGGCAGCTTCCTGGCGGTGGAAGTGCTGGTTTTCATCGGTTTCCTCCTATTGAATCGCTTGCCTTCGGCGCAGGCGGAATAAAGCAATGAACAAACTTGTTTTCGATCCGGCAGACCTGGAGCAATACCGGCTCCAGGCTTCGGTGGCTGATTTTGACGCTGAGATGGCCGCCTACAAGCAGGCCAGTGAACGGGCCCGTGCAGCCCTGGAAGCCTGTTTCAGCACCCACGCCTATGGCGATGACCCGACAGAAAAACTGGATATCTATGCCGCCAGCCAGGCTGGCGCCCCGGTTTACCTGTTCATTCATGGGGGCTACTGGCGCATGTTGTCCAAGGATGACTCGGCCATGATGGCGCAAAGCCTGCATGCCGCCGGTGCCACGGTGATTTGCCTGGACTATGGCTTGGCTCCGGCTTACCGCCTGCCGCAGATCGTGGCGCAATGCGAACGCGCCTTGCAGTGGGTCCACGCGCACGCGACGCAATTTAATGGCGACCCGCAGCGTATTCATATTAGTGGCAGCTCGGCAGGGGGCCATTTAAGCGGCATGTTGCTGGCGGCCGATACCCGACGTGAACAACGTCTGATCCACAGCGCCAGCATTATCAGTGGCGTCATGGATTTGCATCCCCTCTTGCAGACCGCCGTGAATGACTGGCTGCAGCTGAACGAAGAACAAGCCCAACGCTATAGCCCGGCCTTGCACCCACCAGCAAGGGGAACGCCCGTGCTGGTGGCCTGGGGGGCACTGGAACCTGCCGTCATGCAAGAACAAAGCCGTCACTACGCCCGCCAATGCGAGCTGGCGGGCTGCGTGGTGCAAAGCATGGCCGTGCCAAACCGTAATCATTTCAACGTCTTGATGGATCTGGAGCAGAGCGACAGCGCATTGACGCTAGCCGTGTTGCAGACCATGAATCGTCATACCCAGGAGGAGAAACTATGACACAAGCAACTTCCCACTCCATCCAAACCGCGTGCTTTGAGCCCCGCCGTCTGGGCCACGTCAACCTGTGGGTTGACGAACTGCAACGCGGTGAAGATTTTTACAGCCAGGTCTGCGGCCTGAAAGTGGAATTTACCGAACCGGATCTGGTGGCGACCTTTTTGGGCACCGGCCACACGCCCCATGATCTGGGCATGATGGAAACGACCAAAGGCGTGAACCGGTATGGCCGTGACGGTCTGCTGCAACTGCCCGGCACAATTGGCTTGAAGCCCGGTCTGAATCACCTGGCCTGGGAGCTGGAAAATGAAGCTGAACTGGTTGCAGGCTGGAAGCGCGCAAAAGAGCAGGGGCGCGACATTGACATGACGGTGGATCACCAAGTGGCCCATAGCGTCTATATGTTTGACCCCGATGGCAACTACAACGAGTTCTACTGCGACACCATTAAAGACTGGCGCAGCGTACTGGGTGGCCCTATGGAATTACTGACCAGCCGCTGGGACCCCGAAGGCCAGGAGCCTTTTACCGAAGGCCGTTACGACTCCGACCCAGTTCTGGAAACAGTCGCCGACGCCCCGGTACAACCACGTCGAGTCACCCATGCCGTGCTGCGTACCGCTCAGTTGGATGCCATGCGCCGCTTCTATACCGAGGTCGGTGGTCTGGAAGTGGTTTATGAAAACGAGCAGGTTGTCTACTTGCGTGCCGGTCTGGCCAATTATGATTACAGCCTGATCCTGGTACGTGATGAAGAAGCCTCCTTCTCGCATGGCAGTTTCGAGCTGGCCGGCGTCCAGGATCTGGAACACACACTGGAGCGCCTGAAAGCCCAGAACATCACCCCCGTTCACAACGTGAACCTGCCCTGGAAGCGCGCTTTCTTCTTGCGTGACCCGGATGGTCTGCTCAGCGAGTGGTACGTAACTCTGGCTGGCGAACGTGTTCTGGATAGCAATCACTCTTTGCCTTTGTGGGCGCAAGTTTAAGGAAACCAGCATGTCCGATAAAAAATTAAGTGCCTTGATCGCAGGCGGTGGCCTGGGTGGTTTGGCAACCGCCGCCGCTTTGGCTCAACGCGGCTGGGATGTCACTGTGCTGGAGCGCCAGTCTGAATTGCGCGCCAATGGCTCCGGTATTTATATCTGGGAAAACGGCCTGCGCGTTCTCAAAGCCTTGGGAGCGTACGAACAAGCGATTGAAGGCGCTTTCTACGGTAGTCACTTTGAGCAGCGCGATCTGAATAACGAGGTCATTGATTGCGGCCCCACACCGCCCGATCGCCGTCTGATTACCGTGATGCGCTCGCAACTGCTGAAATCCCTGGAGCAAGCGGGCAAACGCGCCGGCGTAAAGGTACGCACGAATGTGGAAGTCATCGCCGCCAGCGCACGCGGCGAAGTTCAACTGGCCTCGGGCGAGCGTTTACGTGCCGATCTGGTCGTGGGTGCTGATGGCATCTGGTCCCGTATCCGCCAATCTCTCGGTCTGGAACTGGTGCACGAGCAAACCCGCGAAGGGGCCTTGCGTACCATGATCACCCGCAAGCCAGACGACACTCCGGAGCAAGACGCTCAAAAATACATCGAGAACTGGAACGGTCTGCATCGCTTGCTGATTACGCCCGTCAGCGAAACCCAAACCTATCTGGCCTTAACGTGCCCGTACGACGATGTGCGTGCCAGCAATGTCCAGATCGACAAGGAATACTGGTCTGCCTTATTCCCACACTGGGCACACTTGATTGAACGCGCAGATGGCCCGGTCAGTTGGGGTCGTTACAGTGTGACGCGCTGCAAAACCTGGTCCAGTGGCCGTGCCGCGATTTTGGGCGACGCCGCCCACGCTCAACCGCCGAACCTGGGGCAGGGTGGGGGCATGGCCATGCAAAATGGCCTGGCTTTGGCCACGTTCCTGGAAAAGGTGCAGGATGCTCGCGATATCCCCGAAGCCCTGGAAGCCTGGGAAAACAACGAGCGCGAGATTGTAGAGCACTGCCAGAAGTGGTCCTGTCTATATGGTGAGATCAGCGCCTTGCCCGATGCCGTGCGTACTCAGGTCGTGCGTTCTGCCATGGCCAATCCCTGGAGCTACGCGCAGATTTTCCGCGCTGCCAGTCACACGCCTACGGGAACCGTCCAGGCAGAGCTCTGCTAGTATACTGACGGTCCGCTTGTCGCTCCGATTTCATGGAGCGACAAGCGCAGGATTGACTCTCCCAAGGCATTATGAGCAAAACTCCCGTCTCCATCCCTGACAGCAGCGTAGAAACCAATCTGGCCTTCCAGATGGCCAACATTATCTACAAGTTGGACCAAACGCTAAGATCGACCACCCTGCGTGAACACAATATGACCTATGTGCACTTTCGGGTCTTGCAGTACCTGTGGGATAAGGACGGGCGCAGCATCGGGGAAATTGCCAAGGCCATCGTGGTACATCAGCCGGTCTTGAGCCGGGTGATTGACCAAATGGAAGAACGCGAATTGGTGCAGCGCCGCACGGACGAAAACGACAGCCGCTATATGCGTGTGTACCTGAGCGAAACGGGCCGTGAGCGCTATGCGCAAGTCTGGCCCGCCGCCAAAGAAATGATTGATGATGCTCTGTCGGTGCTCAATCCGAATGAGCGCGAGGATTTGGGCCGTATGCTACGCAATGTCGCCGCCCATCTGGCGACCTGAGTCGCGCTTTAAGTCTTGGCCTGGCCCGTTAAATTGGCCCGAATCAAACGGCCCGCAATGGAGTCGGTATGGGGCAGATCGGGCAGGGCGTCACCTGGGCCAAACCAGCGCGCGTCATTGATTTCGTCAGCTTGAATGCGCAAATCACCCCCGGCGTACTCGGCGGTATAAGCCACCATTAAAGAATGTGGGAAAGGCCAGGACTGACTGCCGAAATACTGAATATTGTCCACGCGCAGCCCCACTTCCTCCATAACCTCACGGTGAATGGCTTCTTCCAGGTTTTCACCGGCTTCCACAAACCCGGCCAGAGCCGTGTAGCGCGCCGTCGCGTAAGTGGAGTGACTGGCCAACAAGATACGGTCCTTGTCGCGGATCAGTACCATCATGGCCGGGGAGATTCGGGGATAGGCCGAGAAACCACAAGAGGTGCAGCGAAAGCACAGTTCATGCTTCACTCGCTCCATGGCCGAACCGCACACACCACAGTAACGATGGCTGCGCGCCCATTCCGAGACTTGAAAAGCCCGATTCACCATACTGGCTTGATCGCCCAATTGCGACAGCACACCGCGCAAGTGACGGAAGGTAAAGCCATCCGGAGCCGGGGTCTCGGCCGCTACGTGGCAGGCAAAATCCTGACAATCGTCACCTGGAAAAAGAGCATGCCATTGCGCTGGCGCTAAATCCAGTGCGGGTTTGGCAGGAATCAAGGCTTGTCCTTCCTGGCTGCTGACCAATATTTCATTTCCACGAAAAATGAAATTCATGTGTTTTCTGTCCTTTAATAAGCCGCCTAAGAGCAGCACAGCGCTGGCTATTGTACGGGAAGGACGGAGGCAGAAAAAAGCGGAGAAAAACCCAAGGGGCCGAGCAGGGCATTCAGACAGCGGCCAGAAAAAACCGCCGTTTTAAAACCAGAAACACAACTGTCAAAAAGGTGACGTGTTACCTGGTCTTGTCGAGAAAATCCCAGGACAAAACCGGCAAGCCACCTAATTAGCAGACAGATAATTAAGCATGAATTTATTTAAAACTAGTGATTCGTTTTTAAACTTTTAAAACCGGATTAATTATTTATAAAAACCATTTCTTATTTTTGTTTTATTTTTTTATTTTAAAAATCGCTATTTTATTTTTATATATTAAGGCGGCTTATAAAGCGTCTGTATTTATTCCTGGCTTCACTAGACCACTTTCAGAAAAAATAGCCCTAGGGAGTTTGAGGATGATCAGAAAAGTCCACAAAAAAACCGCCTGGCCTGAGCAAGACGGTTTTCTTGAAAAAACCGCATAAAACCTGAGGTTTCACGCGGTTTAAGCAGACAGCACCTGCTGAAAAAAATACTGGCAGGCAGAAAATAAGGAACTGGCTGGTTTACTCGATGTTTTGGGTCTGTTCGCGCAGTTGCTCAATACACAGCTTCAAGTCGATAGAGGCGCGCGTCATGTCCATGCTGCCTGCCTTGGAACCCAAGGTATTGGCCTCACGGTTCATCTCCTGGAACAGGAAGTCCAAACGCTTGCCAGTGCTGCCTTGGCGCGTGCTTTTCTTGTTGGACGCCACGCTGGTATCGCCGTTCAGAATCAGTTCCAGCTCGGTCAAATGCGAACGCAAGCGGGCGATTTCCTCAGCCACATCAATGCGCAGGGAGAAAACAGCCGCTTCCTGCGCGACGCGGGCAGACAGTTCTTCGCCCGAAATCAGGGCGAAACCGTCCGGACTGGCTTGCAACAAGGCGTCATGCAAGCGAGTAGCAATCTTGTTCTTCTGCTCCGTCAGGATCGAGGGCAGGTGCTGCTCGACCTCGTCCACAATGACGCTCATGTCCTGGCGAATATCCAGCATGGCTTGTGCCAGCCGCTGGCCTTCGCGCTCTCGGGTCGCCTGAAAATCCTGCAAGGCCGCCTCGAAAGCCTGGCTGATCATGGGCAGCCAGATTTCGGGATCCATGCCCGAATTATTGCCGCTTTGATTGCTCAGCAAGGTATGAAGCTCGGGTGCAGGCAGATCGGGAATGGCCACGCGTGCCACTTGCAGCATCTGTGCTGTGCGTTCCACCGCCTCCATATCCAGGCTGCGTTGCTGATCCGTGCCGCTACGGGCAAAGTTGACCCGCAATTCCAGCTTGCCACGCTGTACGCCCTGGGCGGCCAGCTCGCGCAGCAGATTCTCCGCAAAACGCAGTTCCTCGGGCAAGCGCAGATTCAGGTCCAGAAAGCGGTTGTTGACGCTGCGCATCTCGATATTGATGGTGCCTGCTTCGGACTCGGCCTTGGCGCTGCCAAACGCGGTCATGCTACGGATCATGGGTGGGTCACTTTAAGAATGGAATAAAGCCGCCAATTGTACTCTCAGGTCCCGGCTTTGGCCGCGCCTCTTGCCGCGACAAAGCTCTATACTTTAGGCATTCAAGGCCTGTAAGGGCCGATTTTTTTACCAAATCTAAGGGCAGTCATGCTACGAATCCTGCATACAGCCGATTGGCAAATAGGTCGCCAGTACTCGCGTTTCGAGCTGGAGGACGCGGCCGCCCTGGCTGAGGCACGTTTCAAGGCCATTGAGAAGCTGGCAACGCTGGCTACCGAACATCGCGCCGATCTGCTTGTGGTAGCGGGCGATGTCTTTGATTCGCAAACCCTGAGCGATCGCAATCTGCGCCGCAGTTTCAATGCCATGGCGGGTTTCACCGGCCCCTGGCTGCTCCTGCCCGGCAACCATGACGCGGCCTTGAGCGAAAGTGTCTGGACACGCGCGCGCCGCTTGAACTGCATTCCAGATTATGTGCATGTGCTTGATACACCGGAGCTTTTTCTGCTGGACGAGCTCAAGCTTGCGGTCCTGCCAGCGCCGTTGACACAACGCCAGACTTATCAGGACTTGAGCGACTGGTTCGATCAGGCCGAAAGTCCGGCGGGTTACTGGCGTCTGGGCTTGGCGCATGGCAGCGTCAGTGGGGTGCTGGAGCATTTGGACAGCCATAACCTGATCGATCAAAACCGCGTACAACGCGCCAAACTGGACTATCTGGCACTGGGGGACTGGCACGGCACCGTCAAAATTAACGAGCGCTGTTACTACAGCGGCACGCCCGAGCCGGACCGCTTTCGGGATAACGACTCTGGCCAGGCTCTGCTGGTGGAAATCAGCGAACCGGGCGCAACACCTGTGGTTCAAGCCTTGCCGGTTGCCCAGCACCCTTGGCGCAGTATCCAGCACCATTTGAATGACGACACGGATCTGGACCTGCTGGAGCGGGAACTGAACGCCTTAGCGGATCAGAGCGTGGTGGAACTGGAGCTATCAGGTCAGTTAAGCCTGAGCGGTTTTGAGCGTCTGGAAAGTATTTTGGGGCAATCCCAAGCCCGTTGCCGCGCCTGGGACTGCCAGCGCGAGGCCTTGCGTCTGGCACCTTCTGAAGAGGATCTGGACGCCTTGCAAGCCGATGGCTACTTGCAGGCCGCGTTGAAACAGTTGCAGGAACTGCGTCACGGCAGCCAGCAGCAAGCCGCTGAAGATGCCTTGCTGATTCTGGCCGGTTTGCTGCGCGATAAGGAAGGTGGTCATGCACATTAAGTCCCTGCGCGTCGAGCAGTTCAAGCGCTTTCGCCAGCCCGTCTCACTGGACCAGCTGGAGCCGGGCCTGAACATTATCAGCGCCCCGAACGAGGCCGGTAAAAGCACCTTGGCCGAAGCCTTACGCACGGTGTTTTTCGAGCGCTATGGCACAGGTAGTCTGACAAAAATCCTGCCTTGGGGCGATTCCTCGGCCGCACCGGAAATCGAGCTGGATTTCAGCCTGAACGGCCAGGACATGCGACTGAGCAAGCGTTTCCTGAAGCGCAAACGCTGCGATTTATACATTGGCAATCAGCATCTGGACAATGACGAGGCCGAACAATACCTGGCCCAGCAAATGGGCTTTGAGTATGCCGCTAAAGGCAGCAGCCAGGCCCGTAACTGGGGCGTGCCGGGCCTTTTGTGGATTGAACAAGGGCAGGGCCAGGACCTGCGCAGCTCCGTTGAGCACGCCAGCGGCACCTTGCAGCAGGCTTTGGGTAGCGAAATCGCCGATTTGACTAGTGCAGACGGGGATTATCTGATCGCACAGGCCCAGCAACAGCTGGACCAATATGTGACCCAGGCTCAAGGACAGCCACGCGGCGTCTGGCTGGCAGCGCAGAAAGAAGCCAAGGAGCTGGAAGAGCAGTTACAGAGCCAGCAAGCCGCCTTGCAGCAGTACCAGCAATGGGTGGACGAACTGGCGCAGGCCCGTAGGCAAATTGCCCATGCCGAGGCTAAGCGCCCGTGGGAGCAGCTACGTGAGCAAGCCAAACAAGTGCAGGTTCAGTTACTTCAAGCCCGCCAATTGCAGGAACGGGCCAAGGAACTGCAACAGGCGCTGAACATGTTGGCCGAGCGAGAAAAGCTCTACCAACAAGCTGGGGAACGCGACCTGGAGTGGGCTCGCCAACGCAGCCAGCGCGCCGAGCAGGTCAAATCCTTGAGTACCAAGCTGGAGCAAGAGCAGGGCACGCTCAACAGCTTGAACCAGCGTCTGGAGCAGGCGCGCAGCCATAAAGACGCCAGCCTGCAGGAGCAGGAACGCGCCCGTACCTGGCAGCAATGGTTTCAAGATCAAGCCAGCTTTGAAGGCACGCAGCAGCAATTGCAGCAGGTGCAAGGGCAACTGGAAGAACTGAGCAAACTGGAAACCCAACTGGCGCAATGCGGGGCTGCCTTGGTACAGCTGAAAATCAGCGACGAGGCCCTGGACCAATTACGCCAGCAGCACCAGCTTATTCAGCGTTTGCAACACCAACTTGAGACGATTTCCACCGAATTGCAGATCGAACTGCAAGACGGCGCCAGCCTGTTGCTGGATGGGGCATCCATTCAGGGCCAGCACCGCGCCCACCTTAGCGCCAGCACCCTGATTGAGCTTCCCGGAATGGGCCAGTTGCGCATCATTCCCGGCGGCCGCGATCTGGGCAAGGTGGAGCAGCAATTGGCGCAAACCCAGCAGGAATATGCACAGGCGCTTGGCCAACTGGGTGGGAAAAGCCTGGAAGAACTGGAACGCCGCCGCGAACAATATCGGGAACAAGAGCAGCAGGACCGGCTGTTACGCAGCTCCATGAAAGCGCTGGCCCCGCAAGGCAAAGCACACTTGCAAGGTCTGGTTCAGGCGGCTCAACAACGCATCGCCCCGCAACGCCCGCAAGGCGAGGCCATTGAGGCCTCGGAATTGGGCCGTATCGCCCAAGCCGCCTCCATGGCCGAGCAGCAGTACCGCGCACTGGAAAGCGACTGGCATGATGCCCGCGAAGCCCTTGCCCGCACCCAGGCTCGTCTGGAGCAGGCCCAGGCTGAAGCCAATAGCCTGGAACAACAATGGGCTGACCCGCAACGCCAGCAAGCGCAGCAGGAGCGCGAGCAGCAATGGGGACAACTGCGCTTGCAACGCGAGCAGCAACTGGCCGATCAAAAAGCTCTGGAAGCCGAGCTGGCCGCCTTGCCCGTCTCGGTTCTGGAGCAGGACCTGCAACGTCTGGAGCGCAGCGCTCAACAACAGGAGCAAAGCTATAACGAGGCCCGACTGGCCGCGCAATTGGTCCAAACCAAGCTGGAGACCCATGGTGCTCAAGGCCTGGAAGAGCAGATCGACCAGACCTCGCTACGTCTGCACGACTGCCAGCGCCGTTGCGCCACCTACGAGCGCCGTGTCGCGGCCTTGCGCCTGTTGCTGTCTGTCCTGCGAGAGCAGCGCAATGCCTTGACCCAGCAATTGCACGAGCCTTTGCAAAAGCACATCAACCACTATCTGCGTCTGCTTTTGGGCAAGGCACGGGTGGAACTGGACGAATACCTGGCCCCACGCTGGCTGCAACGCGATAGCGGACAAGGGCTGGCCGACGACATTGACGGCTTGAGCTTTGGTGCACGCGAGCAAATCGGCCTGATCGCCCGTCTTGCCTATGCAGATTTGCTGCAACAGGCAGGCCGTCCCACCTTGCTGATTCTGGATGACGTGCTGGTCCACAGCGACAACGATCGCCTGGGGGCCATGAAGCGCATTATTCACGACGCCGCCCAACGCCATCAGATCCTGCTTTTCACCTGCCAGGCCGATAAGTGGATGGACATGGGTGTTGCGCTACGGCCCGTCCCGCAAGGCGTACAATAGGCGTTTTGAATTTTGTCCGGAGCCTAGCCTTGTCTGAAAACGCTACGATTGCACGTCCCTCGGGTCGATCTGCTGCACAATGCCGTCCTATCGAACTGGTGACCGGTTTTACCCGTCACGCCGAAGGCTCGGTACTGATCCGTCTGGGTGAAACCCATGTTCTGTGCAATGCCAGCGTGCTCGACAAAGTCCCTCCCTTTCTGAAAGGCAAGGAGCAGGGCTGGGTAACGGCGGAATACGGCATGCTGCCTCGCTCCACGCACACGCGCTCGGACCGTGAAGCGGCCCGTGGCAAGCAAAATGGCCGTACCCAGGAAATCCAGCGTCTGATCGGCCGCAGCCTGCGCGCTGTCTTTGATCTGAAAGCCCTGGGCGAGCGCACCATTCACATTGACTGTGATGTTCTGCAAGCCGACGGCGGCACCCGCTGCGCCAGCATCACTGGGGCCTGGGTCGCAGCCAGCCTGGCCGTACGCAGCCTGCAAGAGCAGGGCAAGCTGCAAGCCTCGCCCATTCTGGATCAACTGGCGGCCGTCTCGGTCGGCGTGTTCGAATCCAACCCCGTCCTGGACCTGGACTACCTGGAAGACTCCGCCTGCGGCGTGGACATGAATATCGTCATGACAGGCAGCGGTAATCTGGTGGAAGTGCAGGGCACCGCCGAAGGCCAGACCTTTGCACGCCCCACCTTGAACCGCTTGCTGGATCTGGCCGAGCAGGGCATTGCCGAGCTGATGCAAGCCCAGAAACAAGCCTTGCAGGGCTGATCGCGATGAAACGGGTCTGTCCTGCTCCCTGCGCGACACCGCCAGGTAGCGGGACAAACCGCTATTGGGACGCCGTCCCATGCAGCACACACTGCCTGGCACGGCGCCTTGCCATTTTTACTGAACAGGGCGCTTTGCCGCCTGCTGCGACTTATGAACACTGAATCCAAGCGTGTCGTCCTGGCCTCCAACAATGCCGGCAAACTCAAGGAGTTTTCCGCCATCCTGGCTCAGGCCGGTATCAGCATGGTTCCTCAAGGCCAATTGAACATTCCCGAGGCCGAGGAACCCTTTGCCACTTTTATCGAGAATGCGCTGGCCAAGGCCCGTCATGCCAGCCAATTAAGCGGCTTGCCCGCCTTGGCCGATGACTCCGGCCTCTGTGTGCGCGCCCTGGACGAAGCCCCCGGCGTATATTCCGCCCGTTTTGCCGCTCGCGAACTGGGCGGTGAAAAGTCCGATGCAGCCAATAACGCCTTGCTGGTCCAGCGTCTGCAAGGACAAAGCGACCGTCGCGCCTGTTATGTGGCTGTTCTGGTGTATGTGCGCCATGCCCAGGACCCACGGCCCATCGTGATTGAAGGCGTCTGGGAGGGGGAGATTCAGGATCAACCCGCTGGCGAGCACGGCTTTGGCTATGATCCTCACTTTTATCTGCCAGAGCTCAAGCAAACTGCGGCGCAGCTCTCTCCTGAAGTGAAGAACAAATACAGCCACCGGGCGCAAGCCATGCAAGCCTTGTTGGCCCGTCTGGCCGCCGAGTAACACCATGACTGTTTTCTCTCCCGAGGTACGCATCCGGCCTGGCTCCGGCCCGGCCACCTTGCTGCCCAGCCTGCCGCCCTTGTCCGTCTACGTGCACGTGCCCTGGTGCGTGCGCAAATGTCCATACTGTGACTTCAACTCACACGAAGCACCCGCTGAACTGCCCGAAAACGAGTATCTGGACGCTTTGCAGGCCGATCTGGAACAAACCCTGCCGCTGGTCTGGGGCAGGCAGGTAATTTCCGTATTTATCGGTGGTGGCACGCCCAGTCTGCTGTCAGCCCAGGCGCTGGACCGCATGCTGGCCTTGCTGCGCTCCCACCTGAACTTGCTGCCCGACGCAGAAATTACGCTGGAAGCCAATCCCGGTGCCTCGGAAGCCTCGCGCTTCATGGATTTTGCACACAGTGGCGTGAACCGGATTTCTTTGGGCATTCAGAGCTTTAACGATGAGGCCCTGAAAGCGCTGGGCCGTATCCACGACAGCCAACAAGCACGGCAGGCCATTGAAGCCGCCATGAAAGCCGTGGACCGCGTGAATCTGGATGTCATGTATGCCTTGCCGGGCCAGACCCCAGCGCAATCCGAGCAGGACATTTTGCAGGCCATGTCTTATGAGACCGAGCACTTGTCGCTCTACCATTTGACCTTGGAACCCAATACCGTCTTCGCGAAATACCCGCCGGTCTTGCCCAATGACGACGACAGCGCCGCCATGCAGGACCGCCTGATCGAGCTGACCGCCAGCCGTGGCTGGAACCAGTACGAGATCTCGGCCTACAGCAAGCGCGGTGGCCATAGCCGCCACAATCTGAATTACTGGGAATTTGGCGACTATATCGGCATAGGTCCGGGAGCCCACGGCAAGCTGTCCTTTCACGACCGCATTATCCGTACTGCTACCACCCGCAGCCCGGCGCAATGGATGCAGAACGCCATCAAGCGCGACGGCAGCCACTATGCGCACAATGCCCGTGTCACACCCAAAGACTTGCCCTTTGAGTTCATGCTGAACGTGTTGCGCCTGAAAGAGGGCGTACCCGCCCAGTACTTCCAGGAACGCACGGGTGTGCCCCTTGCGAACATCCTGCCCGTGATCAAGCGCAATATCGAGAAAGGTTTGCTGGCTTCCGATCCGGTTCGTATTCGAACCACCGATTTAGGCTGGCGATTCTTAAATGATTTACAGGAAGCATTCCTTCCTGATGAAGGTTCCTGACATTTAATTGTTTATTTAAGACATTTTTTATTGTGCATCTGCACAATTGCTCTACAATTAATTTCTGGTAAGTCCTATGCCATAACTACTTTATCGGTATTGCGCTGTTTGGATCAGATTCAGCGGCAATCCCGATAAACGTAATTAAGACCTGCCTTAGTGGGTTACACAATGATCCGCGCCACTCCTCCTCACTTTTTGTTAACGTCATTGACGCTGGAGTAACCATGTCCTCCCCCGAAGATGTTCTGAAGATCATCGCCGAACGCGAAATCACGTTTGTCGATTTCCGCTTTACCGATACCCTGGGCCGTGAGCACCACTTGACCACCCCCGCACACGCGGTGGACGAGGATCGCTTTGAGTCTGGTGTCGCCTTTGACGGCTCTTCCTTGCCTGGCTGGAAAGGAATCGAAGCCTCGGACATGTTGCTCATCCCGGACGCAAAAACCGCCCGTATGGACCCGTTCCGTGAAGAGCCCACCCTGATTCTGACCTGCGATGTGGTCGAGCCTTCCGATCTGAAAGGTTACGACCGCGACCCACGTTCGCTGGCCAAGCGTGCTGAAGCCTACCTGCGCTCCAGCGGTTTGGGCGATACCGCGTACTTTGGTCCCGAGCCGGAATTCTTCGTGTTCGACGGTATTACCTGGAACGACGACATGTCGGGCAGCTTCGTGAAGATTCGCTCTGAAGAAGCTCCCTGGTCGCGTGGTCTGGAGCTCAATGGCAATAACCTGGGTCACCGTCCTGGCGTCAAAGGCGGCTACGTTCCTGTTTCGCCTACAGACTCCTTTGCCGATCTGCGCGCTGAAATGTGTTTGCTGCTGGAACAGCAGGGCGTTCCTGTTGAAATCCACCACCACGAAGTGGCCGCTCCCGGCCAGCTGGAAATCGGTACGCGCTTCTCGACTCTGGTCGAGCGTGCGGACTGGAACCAGATCATGAAGTACACCATCCATAACGTGGCTCACGTTTATGGCAAAACGGCGACATTCATGCCCAAGCCCGTGGTCGGCGACAACGGTTCCGGCATGCACGTGCACCAGTCCATCTGGAAAGACGGCCAGAACCTGTTTGCCGGTAACGAGTACGCTGGTCTGTCCGAGTTCGCGCTGTTCTACATTGGCGGCATCATCAAGCACGCCCGTGCCCTGAACGCCATCACCAACCCCACGACCAACTCCTACAAGCGTCTGGTTCCGCACTTTGAAGCCCCAGTGAAACTGGCTTACTCCGCCCGTAACCGCTCGGCCTCGATCCGCATTCCTTACGTCAGCAACCCCAAGGCGCGTCGTGTGGAAGCCCGCTTCCCCGATCCAATGGCCAACCCATACCTGGCCTTCTCGGCCCTGATGATGGCCGGTCTGGACGGTGTGCAGAACAAGATTCACCCCGGCGATGCAGCCGACAAGAACTTGTACGATCTGCCCCCCGAAGAAGATGCAAAAATCCCAACCGTTTGTGTGTCGCTGGAACAGGCGATCGAGTCCCTGGACAAAGATCGCGAATTCCTGACCCGTGGCGGTGTGTTCAGCAATGAAATGCTGGACGCCTTCATCGAGCTGAAACAAGCCGAAATCACCCGTCTGCGTATGGTTCCGCACCCGGTCGAATTCGACATGTACTACAGCCTGTAAGATCGAAGGCACTGGTTTTGGCCAGTACGATCAAAAAGAGCGGCTTTCGGGCCGCTCTTTTTATTCTGCCCTTGGACGATTACCATACGCAGTCACCCAAACCTTATCGTCATGGAAGTAAAGATGGACCTGGTTTTTCAATGGAAACGGTTGGACGATCTGTCCACGCGGGAAATGTACTCAATCATCCAGGCTCGCGAGGCGGTGTTTGTGGTGGAGCAGGAGTGTGCCTACCAGGACGTGGACGGCCTGGACCTGGATTCCTGGCATTTGTCCGTGCTCAAGGACGGCGAGCTGGCTGCTTATGCTCGCGTTGTCGAACCGGGCCTGAAATATGATGAGCCTTCCATTGGCCGTGTCCTGACCTTGGCCAAGTTCCGTAGCCTGAAAATCGGCTACGCGCTAGTGGCTGAAGCGATCCGCTTTACGGAAGCTCACTACCCTGGCGCAGGCATACGCATTGGCGCACAGGCGCATTTGCAGAAGTTCTACGGCTCTTTAGGTTTTGAGCCTGTGGGCGAGATCTACGACGAGGACGGCATTCCTCATATTGATATGGTCAAAGCAGCTGTCATTGCTTGATATAGCGTCGGTTGCTGCAACGACGACCCAAGCTCAAACCCTACAAGGCCCCCAAGTTAATGGGTGTTTAATCCAGGCAAGGTGCCGATATCAGCTTGGGCCTTCAGATACTCAATCAAGGCACGTGCCGAGTTCGACAAGTGTCGTCGATGCGTATACGCCAGTACCAGACGCAAAGGGGCAGGCGGCAAGGGCAGGGGAACGGCAATCAGACGCCCTTGGGCGATCTCTTTCTCACATCCCTGCCGCACCAGAATCGCAAAACCCAGCCCTTTGACGGCGCCAGCTCCCGCCAGCAAACCGCTATTCACACGAAAGCGGCTGGGGACGTTCAAAATCTGAAAGCGACCATCGGGCAAGACAAACTGCCAGGCTTGGCCATCCAAAGCCGTATCGGTCGTAATGCAGGGCAACTGTTCCAACTCTTCCAGGCTGCTGGGCATACCGTATTGCTCGATCAAGGCAGGTGCCGCCACGACCTGGCAATCAAAAGAACACAATTCCTGCACCACCAGACTGCTGTCTGGCAGAGCACCCCGACACATCAATAAGGCCAGGTCAAAATCCTGCGCCAGCACACCAGGGCCTTCCAGGTTGGTTTGACAATGCAGTTCCAGATCCGGATGCTGGGCCGCAAAATCTGCCAGGACACCCGCCAATAGAAACGGCCCCACCTCGGATGGAATACAAATCCGCAAGCGTCCCGACAAACGGGTGCGTTGATCCAGCAAATCCTGTTCAGCCTGCTTTAAGGCTCCCCACCAGGGCTGAACGGTATCAAACAAGCCCTGGCCCACACTGGTCAAACGCAGTTGCCGGGAACTGCGCTCCAGCAAGCGCTGACCAATCTGCCGCTCCAGTTGCGCCACATAACGGCTGACATTGGAGGTCGGCAAATCCAGCACCTGAGCTGCAGCCGTAAAACTGCCACTTTCAGCTACCTGGATAAAAACCCGCAAGGCATTCAAATTCAGCTGGGGAGTCATGAGGTTATCCCGGTTTTGATAATTTAATATTCGAATTATAGAGACTACATATCAAAACAGCGAAGAATTAGGCTAGAGGCCTCTTTCTTTATGCGTATCGCCATGTCTGATTCTGAAGTGTTTCGTCCCCGGCTGCGTGCCCGTGCCGTGTCTTTTATCCAGTTTGTTCATGCTCTGGAATTCATGGCCTTGACGCCTTTGTTTGTCTGGATGGCAGTGGACTTTGATGTTCCTGCCACCTACGCCGGCTATGCCGCTTCCGCCTATATGGGCGGCGCCGCTTTATCGGGCGTCCTGGCTGCACGCTGGATGCACCGCGCGGCACTAAAGCCTTTACTGCTCCTGGCACTGATTCTCTTGGCCGTATTAACCGCTTTGGGGGCCATCAGCTCCGAATTCGGGCTATTTATCTTGCTGCGTCTGGGAGCTGGTTTGCTAGGTGGTTTTTTGATGAGCGCCGCAACGACTTTACTGCTGCATGGCATGAATGCCGAGCAGCGTACCGACGCGATTGCCATTGTGGTCAGCGCCTTTGCCTTGGTCAGTATCGCCGGAATGCCCGTCACCTTGTTCATCGCCGTAGAACTGGGCTGGCGTATCACCCTGATGACTCTGGCCGTGCTCTGCCTGCTTGCCGCCGCTATTGCTCATTGCTATCTGTCTTCCAACCCTTTCGTTGCAGCGCAACCCTCACAACTGGCTCTAGGTAAAGAGGCCTGGCGCTGGCTAAGCCTGCCGGCTATTGCGCAGGCAGGCTCACTATTACTGATCCCGGTCCTGATCCCCGTTTTGGCGCTACGCTACGACACTCAAGCACAGCAAATGCCTGTGATCTTCATGTTGGGCGGTGTCGCCGCCTTGATCGCCTCCCGCCTATCCGCTACGGGCATCAAAAAATGGGGCGAGACCCGTATCTCTGATCTGGGTACGTTGATCTTGCTCTTGTCCTTGATCATGCTAGCCCTGGGGTGGGGAACAGCTCACGTATTCATGATTCTGTTCATGACGGGCAGCTACACCCGTCTAGTCTGCGCCAGCGCCCGCAGTACCAGCTACCCCACTCAAGCTCAGCGGGGCCGCTTCATGGCTTTGCAAACCACAGGCAACCACATCGGCAGCTTCATTGCTCTGGCTATTCCCTCCCTACTGCTCCGCACCCTGGATGTATCCGTGCCAGAACTTCATGTCTTGCTGCTCCTGACAGCGTTTGTTGCCCTTGTTCTGCCCATTTTCATGCGATGTGCTGCCACCCAGCCCCTGAGACCTTACGATCAGGCAAAAACAATCGATCACTAACACTACTAAATCACTACACCTGCTTACTCACACTTCATGACACCTGGTTTAGGGTGTCAGATAAACGCTTGCATGAGCGTCAGGGGAGGGCTTCCGACAAACAGCATCACGTCAAAGGAGTCGCATATGGCTACACATAACGCCAAACACGCTGAGCTTTACCGCATGGTGACGGCAGAACATATCTGCCCCTTCGGACTTAAGGCACGCGCACTGCTCAAACGTAAAGGCTACGAGCTGGACGATCACTGGCTTAGGAATCGCGAAGAGATTGACGCTTTCAAGGCCAAGCATCAAGTCAGCACAACCCCCCAGACCTTTATCAATGGAAAACGGATAGGGGGCTATGACGAACTGGTCGAGTATTTCGGTGGGAAGGTCAAGGACAAGGATGCCGTCAGCTACACGCCCGTGATCGCCTTGTTTGTGATGGCTGGCTTGATGGCACTAGCTGTTTCCTGGGCGGCATTCGGACAGATTGTCCTGCTCCAGGCGCTGGAATGGTTTATTGCCATTGCCATGTGTTTGCTGGCCGTGCAGAAGCTCAAAGATGTGGACGGCTTTGCCACCATGTTCCTGAACTACGACTTGCTGGCCCAACGATGGGTGCGCTACGCCTATCTGTACCCCTTTGGAGAAGCAGTGGCAGGCGTGTTGATGCTGGCCGGTGCCCTGATGTGGCTGTCTGTGCCCATCGCCTTATTTATTGGCAGCATCGGTGCCTGGTCAGTGTTCAAGGCGGTCTATATCGACAAGCGCGAACTGAAATGCGCTTGCGTGGGTGGCGACAGCAAGGTGCCCTTGGGCTTTGTCTCTCTAACTGAAAACCTGATGATGGTAGCGATGGCAGTCTGGATGCTGATCAAGCCCTCCATCATCAGCGCTTAGAGGACACTCAGTTCACCGTCCACCCGGAAGAAAGCGAGAGCTATCAGTCCAATATGGCAGCATGGGGCACACTAGAGCTGCCGTACTTGCAACTACTACGCAGGCTCGCCACGCAAAAAGGCCTGGGCCCGTTGCGCCATGATGGCTTCGCGGCGGATGAAGTCCGCCACAAAGTCATTCACAGGACGATGATGCAGGCTGTAAGGCGTATCCCACTGGATGATCTTGCCAGCCTGCATCACACCAATACGATCGGCAATCGCAAAGGCTTCAGCCTGATTGTGGGTGACCAGAATCGCGGTAATGCCTGCGCTTTTCAGAATGTCGCGCACCTCAAACGCCAAGCGCTCGCGGGTATCCACATCCAGATTGGAAAACGGTTCATCCAGCAACAGCAGAGAGGGTTTGGGAGCCAAGGCGCGTGCCAAAGCCACACGCTGCTGCTGGCCACCCGACAATTCATGCGGATAGCGCTGCGCCAAACGGGCCAGATCGACCAGTTCCAGCATTTCCAGTACTCGGGCCTGACGCTGGGCTTTATCCCATTTGCGCAGACCAAAGGCCACGTTTTTTTCTACCGTCAGGTGAGGAAAGAGGGCGTAATCCTGGAACATCATGCCCACATGGCGGTCTTCCGGCGGCACTTGCTGAGACACAGCCGACAAGACACGGCCATTCAACAGAATATGTCCGGCACGCAAAGGCTCGAAACCGGCAATGGCCCGCAAGACCGTGGTCTTGCCACAGCCCGAGGCCCCCAGCAGACAGCCGATTTCCCCTTGGGGCAAATGCAGGCTGAGCTGGTCAACAACCGGCCGAAAACCTTCAGACGTTTCGTAGGACAGGGTAATCGCCTGCAAATCCAGAAAATCGTTCATGATGCGCGTGGGCCAGAGGCCATCAATTGAGTACGTGCCAATAAAATAACGGGGATCAAACCGGCCAGCACAATGGCCAAGGCGGCAACCGCGCCTTCCTCATAAGTCCCACGAGCCGCTTCCGCATACAGCCAGGTTGCCAAGGTCTCGAAATTCATCGGACGCAGCAACAAGGTCGCAGGCAGCTCCTTCATGGCATCAACAAAAATCAGCAAGGCAGCCGCGCCCATGGCGGGGCGCAGCAAGGGCAAGTGCACACGTTTCAGCGTCCCCGCCGGGGTTTCACCCAATAAACGGGAAGCCTGCTCCAGCGATGCCGGGATTCGAGCCAGCCCGGCTTCAATACCGCCAACCGAGATCGCCAGAAAGCGCAGGGTATAGGCCAACACCAAAGCCAGCGTTGAACCCATCAACAACAAACCCGTCGCCGAAACACCAAACCAGGACATGACTTGATTGTAGAAAGAGTCAAACATGACGAGGGGCGTCAACAGCCCAATCGCCAATACGGTTCCCGGAATGGCGTATCCCAGACTGCTGACACCTGCCAGAAAACGGGCCAGACGCGGTTTGCGTCCCGAACGTACTGCCCGAGCAGCCCAGGCGACGACCAAGCCACAAGATAGGGTCGCGATAGTGGCCAGCGCTGCGATATACAAGGTGTTCCAGGCGCTACTCAGCAATTGCGCCGACACACCGCCCGCCAAGCTCACATGCTTGATGGTCTCATTCAACAAATACAGGGATGGGGCCACAAAGCCCACCAGCACGGGCGCTACACCCAAAGCAATGGCGATACAGGCAGCGGAGCCTTTCAACCGGGTAGGTCGAATGGGTTCGGAACGCTGATTACTGGAATAGGCTTGGCGGCGGCGACCATAACGCTCGATGCTGATCAACGCCGCCACCAGACAGAGCATGGAAACAGCAATTTGCGCGGCACCCGCCAAATCCGAGCGCGTTACCCAGGTGGTGTAAATAGACACCGTCAGGGTCTGCACGCCCAGAAACTCGGAAGCACCAATATCGTTCAGGGTTTCCAGCAAAGCCAGGCTGACACCCACTGCAATCGCAGGGCGGGCCATAGGCAACACGACCCGGAAAAATACGCTGCGGCCCGATTCACCCATAATGCGGGCAGCCTCCAGCAAGCTGGCCGATTGTGTCGCAAACATGGCGCGCGTGCTCAGGTATACATAGGGGTAGAGCACTGAACCCAGCAGAAAAATTGCGCCACCCAAAGAGCGCAGATCTGGCAAACGGAATTCACGCGGGCTGCTATAGCCCAAGACATAGCGAATGGCAGACTGAATCGGGCCAATCGGATGCAGCAAATCCAGATATGCAAAGGCCACGATATAGGTCGGCACTGCCAGCGGCAGCAACAAAGCCCATTGCAAGATCCGTCGTCCGGGAAACTCGTAGGCGGTAATCAGCCAGGCCGACCCCACTCCCAGACAGCTCACCACCACGCCGACTCCCAGGAGCAGCAGCAAGGTATTGCTCATGGCTTGAGGCAGAACGAACTGGAACAAATGCGACCAGTGCTCAGTCGAGCCGCCTAAGGCGTGGGTCAGCAGGGTAATCACAGGCGCTGCCACGATCAGGGCAATCACAGCGGCAGCCAGGGA
Source organism: Alcaligenes nematophilus (assembly GCF_026344155.1). Taxonomy (NCBI): domain Bacteria; kingdom Pseudomonadati; phylum Pseudomonadota; class Betaproteobacteria; order Burkholderiales; family Alcaligenaceae; genus Alcaligenes; species Alcaligenes nematophilus. Next base: position 41,773 of record NZ_JAPKMZ010000001.1, read on the forward strand.
CCAAAAGGGCAGACGACGAAAAAAGGGCATTATGAAAGGCTAGGTATTACAGGCGCTTAAATGCGCGACGACCGCCGCTCTGATTTCTCAAAGCTGGCGGTCGTAGAAAAAGAGTAGGGCGATTTTAGTTGTCGAAGCCAACTTTATCTACCAACTCGCTGGCTTGTTTGCGATGTTTGGCGATTTCAGTCAATGGCAAAGGATCAATCGTCATGGGGCCGAAGCTGGCAACCACGGGGTCCAGCTCAACACCGGCGCGCACGGGGTATTCGTAGTTGGCCTTGGCGTACAGGCTCTGGGCTTTCTCGGAAACCAGGTACTCCAGCAGTTTGACAGCGTTGTCCTTATTAGGAGCGTGCTTGGCCACAGCGGCACCGGAAATATTCACGTGTGTGCCACCGCCCTTGGTATCAGCAAAGGTTGGACGCACCACATTGATGGCTTCGCCCCATTTGTAGGCATCGCTACCAGGCTCGGAGTTTTTCATGCGGCCCACGTAGTAGGCGTTGGCAATACCTACATCACAAATGCCGCCCAGAATGTCGCGCGCTACGTCACGGTCACCACCGGCAGCCTTGCGGCCCAGGTTGTCTTTCACGCCACGCAGCCACTGTTCCGTCGCTTCTGCACCGTTATGCGCAATCATGGCGGCGACCAAGGCTGTGTTGTAGGGGTGCTGGCCGGAGCGAATACACACCTTGCCTTTCCATTTTGGATCGGCGAAATCTTCGTAGTGAATGCTCTTCACATCCACGTCTTTAGCCACATAGGCCACGCGATCGCGCAAGGACAGGGAGTACCACTGTTTGTCGGCACCGCGCAGATTGGCGGGAATGGCGCCGTCCAGAGTGGCGGACTCAACGGGCTGAGTAATTCCGGCTTCCACCAGATCCAGCAGATTACCGATGTCCACCGTCATCAGAATGTCGGCAGGGGACTTGTCGCCTTCGGTTTTCACGCGCTCGATCAGGCCATCTTTCACAAACACGGTATTGACCTTTACGCCTGTGTCTTTGCTGAAGGTTTCCAGCAGAGGAGTAATCAGGCCAGGTTCGCGAGTGGTGTAGAGGTTGACTTCGCCAGAGGCAAAAGCCGCCATCGACATAGTACCCATAGCGGACAGAAGCAAAGCTTGGGTCAGGGCACGGCTACGAAGAGTAAAGCGCATTATCAACACTCCAAAACAGGCGTAAATAGCGTAAAAACCGGCTGGAAGCCAGAAAATGTGAATGATTATCAAACGTATGCAGAAACTAGGCAAGAGCTATTTGAATGTAGGCCCGTTTCCAGGCTGGAAATCGCCATACTGCCTGTGCCAAAGCAGGAGAATGGCGGCTCATGGAACTTAATGGTAAGTCCTGATTGCGATCAAATCGTATTGCTGAATGAGCATGGATTTACCTGGGGAACTCGGTACAATGGACAAATATTTGCTTACTGATCCGGGCAATGTTGCCCCTCTATACGACAACTAACATGGCAGCTTTCAATACCGAACAAGTGCTCAGCGTCCACCACTGGAACGACACCCTGTTCTCATTTACCACCACCCGCGACGCCGCCCTGCGTTTTCATAATGGGCACTTTGTAATGATCGGTCTGGAAGTCGATGGCAAGCCGCTGATGCGCGCTTACAGTATCGCCAGCGCCAACTACGAAGAAAATCTGGAATTTCTCAGCATCAAGGTACAGGACGGTCCATTGACCTCGCGCCTGCAACACCTGAAAGAAGGCGACACCATTCTGGTCAGCCGCAAACCCGTTGGTACGCTGGTAATTGACGACCTGCGCGCAGGCCGCAATCTGTTCCTGTTTGGCACTGGCACCGGTCTGGCTCCGTTCATGAGCATCATCAAGGACCCCGACACCTACGAGCGTTTTGAAAAGGTGGTACTGGTTCACGGCGTGCGTTTTGTCAGCGAACTGGCGTACTCGGATTTCATCCAGAATGAATTGCCGCAGAACGAATACTTTGGTGAAGTGGTACGCGAAAAACTGCTGTATTACCCCACTGTCACCCGCGAAGAGTTCCGCAATACCGGCCGCATTACCGACCTGATCGAGACCGGCAAGCTGTGCGAAGACCTGGGCATTCCTCAACTGGATCCCGCTCAGGATCGCGCCATGTTGTGCGGCAGCCCCGCCATGCTGGCCGATATCAGCGCCATGCTCGATAAACGCGGTTTTGAGGTGTCGCCCGGTGTAGGTCAACCCGGTGACTACGTGATTGAACGCGCCTTCGTGGAAAAATAATCACGCCAAGATCTGTTAATTTTAGCTATAGGCGCTTAAACTCTGATAGTACAACACTCATCAGAGGTTTCTTATGACTAAGCAAGTTGTCTTCACCGATGCCGCTCCGGCTGCCGTAGGCCCATACTCTCAGGCCATTATTGCTTCGGGCGGCAAGACAGTATTTCTGTCTGGCCAAATCGGTCTGGAGCCTGCCACAGGCGAACTGGTATCTGAAAATTTTGAAGGTCAGGTACGTCAGGCATTTGCCAACCTGGAAGCTGTGGTCAAAGAAGCTGGCGCCAACCTGAGCGACATCGTCAAACTGACGTTGTTTTTGACAGATCTGTCCCGTTTTGCCAGCGCCAACGCCATCATGGCCGAACTGATTCCCCAGCCTTTCCCCGCACGCTCCACCATCGGTGTGGCCAGCTTGCCCAAAGGCGCTCAGTTTGAGGTCGAGGCTATCCTCAATTTCTAAAGACGTATTGCCATGACCGCAGGTCGGCCTGCGCCTCAGGCCAAACGGGCTGCGCCACGCAAGGCGCTCAGTCTGGACCAGAAGTTTGAAAAGCTCGGCCTACGAGAGCCTGCCGACTTCGTGGTCCATCTTCCTTTGCGCTACGAGGACGAGACTCAGGTCGAGCCCATCGCCCATCTCTACCCTGGCAAGATGGCGCAAATTGAAGGTCGTATTCTTAGTACGGATGTTCAGGCTCGTCCCCGTGCGCAGCTCCATGCCCGTATTGCCGACGAAAGTGGCGAGCTGGCCTTGCGCTGGCTGCACTTTTACCCCAGCCAGCTCAAGCAGCTGCAAGGGGATTTGCCCCTGCGAGTACGCGGCGAAGTGCGCCAGGGCTTTCATGGCCTGGAAATGGTGCACCCCAAAGTCACCAAAGCCGGCCAACCCCTGGCCCGCGCCTTGACCCCTGTTTACCCCACGACAGATGGCTTGAGCCAGGTACAGCTGCGCAAAGCCATTGCCGATGCGCTCAATAATGCGGACCTGCGCGACACCCTGCCTGAAGAAGTTCGTAGCGAATATGGCCTGATGCCCTTTAACGAGGCTATCCGGCTTTTGCATTACCCACCGCCCGAGCTCAGCTACGACGATTTGTTCGAACACGGCCATCCGGCCTGGAGCCGCATCAAGTTTGATGAATTGCTGGCGCAGCAGTTGTCCCTGGCGCAGGCCCGTGCTGCGCGTCAGGCTCAACGTGCCAAGCCTATGCGTGAAGGCAATAGTGATCTGGCTAAAGCCTTGCTGGCTTCGTTGCCCTTCAAGTTAACGGCCGCTCAGAAACGCTGCGTCAAGGAAATCAGCGCGGACATGAAGCGTTCGTATCCCATGCACCGGCTGTTGCAGGGAGATGTAGGCAGCGGCAAAACCATTGTGTCGGCCATTGCCGCCGTGCAAGCCATTGCCAGCGGTTTTCAAGTAGCCTTGATGGCACCGACTGAAATTCTGGCCGAGCAGCACTATCTGAAAATGCGTGCCTGGCTGGAGCCTTTGGGCGTCGAGCTGGCCTGGTTAAGCGGCAGCTTGGGCGTCAAAGCCAAACGTCTGGCTTATGAAGCCATCAGCTCCGGACAAGCCAGACTGGCCATCGGCACCCAGGCCCTGATTCAGGACAATGTGCAGTTCCAGCAATTGGGCTTGGTGATTCTGGATGAACAACACCGCTTTGGTGTTGGCCAGCGTCTGGAACTGAACCGCAAAGGGGATGCGCAGGACAAGAAAGGTCAGGCCTACTTGCCGCATCAGCTCAATATGAGTGCCACACCTATCCCGCGTACCTTGGCCATGGCTTTTTTTGCCGATCTGGATGTTTCCGCGATTGACGAGCTGCCCCCAGGCCGCAGTCCCATCATTACCAAGCTGGCCGCCGATAATCGCCGTGATGAAATCATGGCGCGCGTCCGGGCTGAAGTTGCCCAAGGTAGACAAGCCTATTGGGTCTGCCCCTTGGTCGAGGAAAGTGAAGCCCTGCAATTGCAAACCGCCGTCGATACCCATGCGGCTCTGGAACAAGCCTTGGCCCCCTTGCGAGTAGGCCTGATTCATGGCCGCTTGTCCTCAACGGAAAAAGCGGACGTCATGGAAGCGTTCCGTAGCGGCAATCTGGACGTGCTGGTCGCAACCACCGTGATTGAAGTCGGTGTAGACGTGCCCAATGCTTCTTTAATGATTATTGAACACGCCGAGCGCTTCGGCCTGGCCCAACTGCACCAACTACGCGGCCGGGTAGGGCGGGGACAGATTCAATCCGTTTGCGTCTTGCTGTACCAGGCACCGTTGTCGGCCATTGCCCGCCTGCGTTTGCGCGCCATGTATGAAACCACCGATGGCTTTGAAATTGCCCGCCGCGACCTGGAACAACGCGGCCCGGGCGAGTTCATGGGCATGCGCCAATCCGGGCAGGCAGGCTTGCGTTTTGCCAGCCTGGAGTCCGATGAAGATTTGATCGAGCAGGCCCAAACATTGGCCAGCACCTTTCGCCGTGATTATCCAGACCACGCTCACCACCATTTACAGCGCTGGATGAAGGGCCGGGAAGAATTACTCCGTAGTTAACCCAAGGTCTTAATGCTGTTTTGCACAAGGAATTGTCATGACATTGACCGAGCTGAAATACATCGTTGCCGTAGCACGCGAGCGTCATTTTGGACGTGCTGCCGAAGCCTGCTTTGTGAGCCAACCGACGCTGTCGGTGGCCATCAAGAAGTTGGAAGACGAATTAGGCGTGGTCATCTTCGAGCGTGGCGGGCCCGAGGTGGCTATTACCCCCATTGGGCTGCGCATCGTCACCCAAGCACAGAAAGTGCTGGAAGAGGGCGCCAACCTGCGCGAGATTGCCCGCCAGGGCCACGATCCTTTGGCTGGCCCTTTGCGCGTTGGCATTATTTACACCGTGGCACCGTACCTGCTGCCCAAGCTCGTTCCCAAGCAGATTGAGCTGACCCCGCAAATGCCACTTTTATTGCAAGAAAACTTTACCGTGCGTCTGCTGGAATTGCTGCGCCAAGGTGAGATTGATTGCGCCATTGTGGCCCTGCCTTTGCCTGAAACAGGCTTGGTTATCCGCGAGCTGTACGACGAGCCTTTTGTGGTGGCGATGCCCCATGAACACGCCTGGGCCAAGCGCAAGGAAATTGATCCCGAACAGCTGAAAGATCAGACCATGCTGCTGCTGGGTGCCGGCCATTGTTTCCGCGACCAGGTGCTGGATGTTTGCCCGGAGCTATCGCGCTTTTCAGCGTCCAGTGAAGGCATACAGCGCACCTTTGAAGGCTCTTCGCTGGAAACCATCCGTCATATGGTGGCCACTGGCATCGGTCTGACTGTCCTGCCAGCCAGCTCTTTGACAGCCCCCGGCCAGGCCAACGAACTGCTGGCCTATGTCCCCTTCAAAAAACCCATTCCAGATCGTCGCATTGCCTTGGTCTGGCGCAAAAGTTTTCCACGTACGTCGGCCATTGACGCCTTGACCCGTGGGATCATGGAAAGCGGCTTGGCTGGGGTCAACTACTTAAAAGTCGAATACAACAGCAATTTCCCGTATCCTGAACTAGCGTAAATCGCACACCTACTGCGTGTTATTCTGCTTCAGTACCTATTTAGCCCTCTGTTCAACAGGAGTCCACTATGGCAAAAGCCGTGAAAGCAGTCAGTAAAACCGCCAAGGTCAGCAAGGCCGAAGAAGCCCCAAACACTGATACCAAGGTCGCAGTTGCAGCCGATGTAAAGGCTGAACCAAAACCGGCAGCCGCCAAGGCCCCCGCCAAAAAAGTGACCGCTAAAAAGGCCGTCGCCAAAAAGCCTGCCACCGCAGCCAAAGCTCCCGCCAAGGCGGCTGCTAAACCTGCGGCCAAGCCAGCTGCCAAACCAGCCGCTGCTCGCAAGCCTGCCGCGGCCAAGCCGGTTGCCGCCGCCAAACCCGCTGCTCCTGCCAGCGCCGCCAGCAGCGCTCTGAAAATTGATATCGGTATTTCGACGGCAGACCGTGCTGCTGTGGTTAAAGAGTTGTCCAAGGTACTGGCCGACTCCTACACCGTGTACCTGATGACGCACAACTTCCACTGGAACGTCACCGGCCCCATGTTCAAGACACTGCATGAGCTGTTCATGACGCAGTACACCGAACTGTGGCAAGCCCTGGATGACATCGCCGAGCGTATCCGCGCCCTGGGTCACTACGCCCCTGGTACCTATGCCGAATTCCAGAAGCTGTCCTCCATCACCCAGCCCGCTTCCGTGCCGGATGCTACCACCATGATCGAGCTGCTGGTCAAAGGTAACGAAGCGCTGGCTCGTACTGCACGCACCGCTTTTGACCGTGCCGACTCGGCCGACGACCAGCCTACCGCTGACTTGTTGACCCAGCGTCTGGACGTACACGAGAAAAATGCATGGATGCTGCGTAGCCTGCTGCAGTAATTTCCATCTTATCGCCCTCAAATAGCGATAAAAAAAGGCCACCAAACGGTGGCCTTTCCTATTCCCCCTATAGAAAACCCTGAATTCAGGCGTCAGGCAGGCATAAAGCCCTGTTATCGGTGTATGCTTTCCTGCATATTCACGGAGGTGTTTTCTATGAAAATTCGTTTCACTCCTGTTGCAGCGGCCATGAGCCTGGCAACGGGTCTGCTCTTGTCCGGTGCTGCTCACGCTGACAACATCCGTATTGCACTGGCCGGTCCTTTCACAGGCTCGGTTACCCAATACGGTGACATGGTCAAACAAGGCGTCGATACGGCCATCGAACAGATCAACGCTGCCGGTGGCGTTCTGGGCAAACAGCTCGAACTGGTCACTGTTGACGATGCCTGCGAACCCAAGCAAGGTCCCGTCGCAGCCAACCGTATCGTGAATGACAAGATCCACTATGTTGTCGGTCACGTTTGTTCGGGCGCTACCATCGCGGCCACCGATATCTACAACAACGAAGGCGTGTTGATGGTGACTCCATCGGCAACAGCACCTGCTGTTACCGACGGCAAAGGCTACGAAATGATCCTGCGCACCATTGGTCGCGACGATCAGCAAGGTCCAGCCGCTGCCAAGTTCATCCTGGAACAGATCAAGCCCACTAAAGTTGCCGTCCTGCACGATAAACAGTCCTACGGCCAAGGTATTGCCGCTTCGGTTCGTTCCGAACTGCAAAAAGCCGGTACCGAAGTTGCCCTGTTTGAAGGCATTAACGCGGGGGACAGCGATTACTCCGCCGTCATCACCAAGCTGAAATCCACCGGCGTGGACTTCGTGTACTTTGGTGGCTACCACCCTGAAATGGGCCTGCTGCTGCGTCAAGCCGCTGAGCAAGGCGTGAAAGTCCACTTCATGGGACCGGAAGGCGTGGGTAACCCCGACATTAACGCCATTGCCGGCAAAGCCGTTGAAGGCATGCTGCTGACCTTGCCTGCGGACTTCTCGCAAGATCCGGACAACCAGGCCATCGTCCAGGCTTTCAAGGACAAGAAGCGCGATCCTAGCGGTGCGTTCCAGCTGTCTGCTTACGCCGCAACTATTGCGATTGCCGAAGGCATCAAGGGCGCTGGCGAGGACGATCCAGTCAAAGTGGCCGACTACCTGCACGCCAACAGCGTGAAAACGCCTATCGGTCAAATCAGCTGGAACAAGCAGGGCGACCTGAACGACTTCAAATTTGACGTCTTCAGCTGGCACGCTGACGGCTCCAAAACCGTCTACGGCAAGTAATTCCTGATTCTTGCTCGTAAAAAAACCGGCCTTCGGGCCGGTTTTTTATTATGTATCGCCTTGGCGCACCTTGCTTCAGGCAGGCTGCTCAGGCCTCGATACGCAAACCCGTATCGCGGTCGAACCAATGCAAAGGGTGGGGTGGCATGTAGCCAATCTGGATGGCCTCGCCAATTTGAATTGGATATTCGCGAGTCTGCTCAATCGGGCAGCGCACAATGATGCGATAGTCGCCACAACCCAGATGCAGCAACTGCTCGGAACCCAGAATTTCCACCATTTCCACCTGCGTAGTCACACCGGGCACATGCAGCTGGATGTGTTCTGGTCGTATGCCCAGGAACACCTTGCGGCCACGCACCGCAGCGGGCACCATTTCCGGGCCAAACTGCACAGGCTGGCCATTGTCTTGCGTGATCTGACCTTGTGCATCCACCTCTACTGGCAACAGGTTCATGGGCGGTGAGCCAATGAAAGTGGCCACAAAGACGGAAGCAGGCTTTTCAAATACCTCGGCGGGTGTCCCGATTTGCTCAGGTATGCCCTGATTCATCACAATCATGCGCTCGGCCAAGGTCATGGCTTCAATTTGATCGTGAGTCACATACAGGCTGGTGGTTTTCAGGCGACGATGCAGTTTCTGAATTTCCAGACGCATCTGCACTCGCAGCTTGGCATCCAGATTGGACAGGGGCTCGTCAAACAGAAACACCTTGGGTTCACGCACAATCGCACGGCCCATCGCAACACGCTGACGCTGGCCCCCTGACAGTTGCCCAGGACGACGTTCCAGCAGGGCACCCAATTCCAAGATCGCAGCGGCGGCATTGACCCTTTGCTTGATTTCATCCTTGGAAAACTTACGGATTTTCAAGCCATACGCCATATTGTCAAAGACTGACATATGGGGGTAGAGCGCGTAGTTCTGGAACACCATGGCAATGTCACGTTCAGCCGGTTCCAGATCATTGACGACCTTGCCGTCGATCAGCACCTGACCTGCCGTGACAGATTCCAGCCCCGCCACCATACGCATCAAGGTCGATTTACCGCATCCAGAGGGGCCCACAATCACCACGAACTCGCCATCCTTCACGTCCACATCAATGCCGTGAATAACGACCGTCCCGTTCGGGTAGGTTTTCTTGACGCCTTCAAATCGTAAGCTAGCCATTCAATAAAGCCTGTAGAGAATTACTTTTCAGAGTCGATGAGACCTTTGACGAACCACTTTTGCATCAGCATCACCACCAGGGCTGGCGGGATCATGGCCAAAAGGGCCGTGGCCATCACCACGTTCCACTCGGTCACGCTGTCACCACCGGAAATCATGCGCCGGATACCAACCACGATCGGGTACATATCCTCTTTGGTGGTAATGATCAGCGGCCACAAATACTGGTTCCAGCCGTAGATAAACTGAATCACAAACAAAGCGGCAATGCTGGTCTTGGACAAGGGCAGCAGAACATCTTTAAAAAACCGCATCGGGCCGGCACCATCAATACGGGCGGCCTCGATCAATTCATCGGGCACCGTCAAAAAGAACTGGCGAAACAGGAAGGTCGCGGTTGCTGAAGCGATCAAGGGCAGGATCAGGCCCCCATAGCTGTCCAGCAACTGCAGGTCCGCCACGACCTTGTACGTGGGCATAATGCGCACTTCCACCGGCAGCATCAGGGTGACGAAAATCATCCAGAAAAACAGCATGCGGAACGGGAAGCGAAAATACACCACGGCAAAGGCCGAGAGCATGGAAATAATGATCTTGCCAACCGCGATGCCCAGCGCCATTACCATGCTGACCAGCAACATGCGTCCCACTGGTGGGGAGTTGGTCGCCGTCCCCTGCAAAGCGGTGATGTAGTTCTCTACCATGTGCGAGCCCGGCCAGAGCGACATGGGCGCACGGGCCACTTCCGCACTGGTCTGAGTGGAAGCTACAAAGGTGATGTACAAGGGCAGGGCAATCACGATCACACCCAGAATCAGGGTCAGATGCGTGAAAAAATCAAGAATAGGGCGTCGTTCAACCATGACTATGTTCCTTGCTGCGCATCAGCTGTACGTCACTTTGCGATCAATATAGCGGAACTGAATCACCGTCAGCGCCACAACCACCGCCATCAGCACCACAGACTGGGCTGCCGAAGAACCAATATCCAGGCCACGGAAACCCGTGTTGTAGACCCGGTAAACCAGAATCGAGGTGGCTTCACCCGGCCCGCCCTGACTGACCACGTCAATAATGGCGAAGGTGTCAAAGAAGGCATAAATAATGTTCACGACCAGCAGGAAGAAAGTCGTCGGGGCCAGCAAAGGAAACACAATGCCCCAGAAACGGCGCATGGGACCGGCACCATCCATGGCGGCCGCTTCAATCAGGGAGCGCGGGATGGCTTGCAGGCCAGCCAGGAAAAACAGAAAGTTGTAGGAGATCTGCTTCCAGACCGAAGCAATCACCACCAGCAACATGGCGTCATTGCCATTCAAGCGTGGATTCCACTGAATGCCATGCTCCAGCAGGAACACGGCCACAATCCCTACAGAGGGGGAGAACAGGAACAACCACAACACCCCGGCCACCGCCGTTGCCACGGCATAAGGCCAGATCAGCAAGCTGCGATACAGCAGCGCGCCTCGTATCACTCTATTCGCCATCACGGCCAGAACCAAAGCCACGACCAGGCCCAACACTGACACGGCAAGCGAAAATACCGCCGTCGTCTTGAACGAGGCCATATATTCTGCACTATTGAACAGCTCGGCAAAGTTATCCAAGCCTACAAACTGCGAAGACAGGCCAAAGGGGTCTTCCAAATGAAAAGCCTGCCACAGCGCTTGACCGGCAGGCAGAAAAAAGAAGATCAGAGTAATGGCTAGCTGCGGAGCAAGTAGCAAATAGGGCAGTGTCTTATGACGAAAGACGACACGTTTTTCCATAGGTTTGCGCGCAATGGGAAGGGAGCGCCACCATCAGGGTGACAGACTTCAAGTGAAACGAAAAGCGTATGAGTGGCTTGGACGATAGGGTGACAGCTTACTGGCTTGAAGCCAAGACAGGACACCGTCCGCACACACTCATACGCTGGATTGTAAACCACCCGCCCAAGGCGGGTCGGGCTTACTTCACGCTCTTTTCAAAGCGCTCCAACAGTTCATTGCCACGGCTTTGCATGGCTTTCAAACCTTCTTCAGGGGTGACTTTGCCGGCAAAAATCTGTTCCATCACACCGTCTTCGATGTCACGAATCTGTGGCAAGGAACCCAGACGAATACCACGCGAGTTCTCGGTGGTGCTGGCGTCCAGCTGTTTGACGGCAACATCTGCACCCACGTTCTTGGCGTAGAAATCGGAGTCCTTGGTCTTTTCAAAGCCCGCTTTGGTCACAGGCACATAACCGGTGTCCTGGTGCCAGGCGGCGGCTTGCTCAGGGCTGGAGATGAAGTGGAAGAATTCAGTCACGCCCTTGTAGACATCATCGGACTTCTTGGCAAAAACCCACAGGGAAGCGCCACCAATAATGGAGTTCTGAGGCGCGCCCTGTACATCGCTGTAATAGGGCAGGCTGCTGGTGCCAAATTCAAATTCGCCGGTTTTGATGATGTTGGCGCGGTTACCGCTGGAGCCGGTAAACATGCCGCACTTGCCGCTGGTAAACAGGGCGTTGGCCGTATCACCACGACCGCCGTAGGAGAAGGAACCATCCTTGGACATATTTGCCAGGAAAGTCATGTGCTTCAGGAACAGTGGGTTATCCAGCTGCAGGCGAGCGCTGGGGCCGCCAAAGCCGTTGTTCTCGCTGGCAAAGGGGATGTTGTGCCAGGCGGCAAAGTTCTCCAGCAGAATCCAGGAGGGCCAGGAAGAGGTGTAGCCACACTCCTGACCGGACTCACGCAGTTTCTTGGCGGCTTCGTGCAGCTCCTGCCAGGTCTTGGGCGGCTTCTCGGCATCCAGGCCAGCTTTCTTGAAGGCGTCCTTGTTGTAGTACAGCACCGGGGTGGAGCTGTTAAAAGGCATGGAAATCAGCTTGCCTTCGTTGGAGGAGTAGTAGCCGGCAACCGCACCCAGAAAGTCATCCGGGTTGATAGGTTTGCCCGCTTTTTCCGACATTTCCTGAACTGGCTGAATGGCGCCCTTGGCAGCCATCATGGTGGCAGTCCCCACCTCGAATACTTGCAAAATATCGGGGGCATTACCGGCACGGAAAGCGGCGACACCGGCGTTCATGGACTCGCCATAGTTGCCTTTATACGAGGCTTTAACCTGGTAGTCCGACTGAGATGCGTTAAAGTCTTTGACTAATGCATTAACCCGTTCGCCCAAGGCTCCTTCCATTGAATGCCAGAACTGAATTTCTGTGGCCGCTTGCGCAGTGCCGATAGAAGCAATCAGACCGGCTAGAGACAGAGCAAATAGTTTTGTTCGCATCAGGCTTTCTCCTGTATAAAAGGTGCCGCTAAGGTGTAGCAGGTTTTAAAACTCAAGCTTATGACTTGTTTATGACGCTCTCGTGAATGTATCCATGACAGCGTTATATAAGCAATGACTAATTACCCTCAAACGCTAAGAAAACGTGTCAGAGGACAGATTTTTAATGGGAGCGATGATGAATCCACACGATACCTCTTTTAAGCTGGCGTTTATCGGCGCGGGCAATATGGCCAGTGCCTTGGCGGCTGGTTTAATTGGGAAACGCTGCGGCGGCTCGGACGTTTTGGCGATTGATATTTACCCGCCCGCCCTGGAGTCCTGGGCCCAGCAGGGAGTACAAACCGCGTATGAACCCGGCCCAGCCTTGTCCAAGCAGCGTATCTGGGTTTTTGCCGTCAAGCCCCAGGTCATGAAAGAGACCGTACTGGCCTGCAAACCCTATCTGCAAGAGGACACCCTGGTGATCAGCGTGGCCGCTGGCATTCCGGCAACCGCTCTGGCCCAATGGCTGGGCGAACCCGGCCTGCCGTACCAGCGTGTAATCCGCTGTATGCCCAATACCCCGGCCTTTATTGGTTGTGGCATTACTGGCCTGATGGCCCTGGAACAAGTGGATGAAAGCGATAAAGCCATTGCGCAGCAATTGTTGAAATCCGTGGGGGAAGTGGTCTGGGTTGAAAATGATGCAGCCATTGATGCCGTCACGGCGGTTTCAGGCAGTGGTCCAGCTTACGTGTTTTTGTTCATCGAAGCTTTGATCAAAGCCGGTATCGAGCAAGGTTTGTCGCCAGAACAGGCCCGCCAGCTGTCCCTGGCAACGCTGCACGGCGCCACCCAGTTGGCCACCTTGTCGCCGGAAGAACCCTCGATCTTGCGCGAGCGCGTCACCTCCAAAGGGGGGACTACGGCAGCCGCCCTGAATATCTTTAACGAAGGCGGCTTTACACCCCTGGTCCAAAAAGCAGTCAATGCTGCCAAAGTGCGTGCCGGAGAGCTGGCCCAAGAGTTTTCCTGATCCCCGGATTACTCCCTATAGCATCGTCAAAAATTGATATAGCGCAATAAAAAAGCAGTAAAACAAAGAGCAGGGGAGTTCTCAAGGGAGCTCCTCTTTTCTTTTATAAACAAGGCTTTTAGTATGCGAGCGGGTTTTGGAAACACCCTGTTAACAATGCCTCGTTATTTTCAAAATAAATAAGCAGGGCGCTAGGGCTTATACGAAGTGACAAGTTTTAGGCGGCTCCCCCAAAATGGGTTCCCCTGGAGCATAACAATGCCTATCCAGACCCCAGAATAAGCACTTTCTAAAAAGCAATGCCGGGAACCCCCGGCCTCGGGAGACAGCTGCTATGACCCTTACTCGACGCTTTACCCCCGCTCTGACCGCCTTGGCCACCGTACTGGCCATGGGCACCGCCTATGCGGCGGACACCATCAAAATTGGTATCCCTCAACCCATGACTGGTCCCTCCACCCAATATGGTGACCAAATCCAGGCCGGTGCATTGACCGCAATTGACGCGATTAACGCAGCAGGGGGTGTCAAAGGCAAAAAGCTGGAAGCCGTCCTGATTGACGATGCGTGCGAACCCAAACAGGCTGTGCCTGCAGCCAACCGTGTGGTCAACTCCGGCGCGAAATTCGCCGTGGCCCACGCGTGCTCGGGAACCACGGTGCCCGCCGTGAACATTTACGAGCAGGAAGGCATTGTGGCGATTACTCCCGGTGCGACCTCGCCTCTGGTCACCGACACCATCAAGCCCCATTACTTTTTCCGCACCATTGGTCGTGACGACCAGCAAGGCCCCTTTGCGGCCGACTACATTGCTGACGTCCTCAAGCCCAAGAGCATTGCCGTCCTGCACGACAAGCAGACTTACGGCTCCGGGGTTGCCACGCAAGTGCGTGACGCGCTCAAGAAAAAGAACATGAACATTGTCATGTACGAGGGCATTAACGTCGGTGACAGCGATTACTCGGCCGTGATCACCAAGCTCAAGGGCGTGAACCCCGATCTGATTTATTTCGGTGGTTACCATGCCGAGCTGGGCCTGCTGCTGCGTCAGGCGCGTGAACAAGGCATGACCAACACCTTCATGGGTCCGGAAGGCGTTGCCAACCGCGACCTGGTCGCCATTGCCGGTCCGGCAGTGGAAGGTTTGCTGGTGACCTTGCCAACCGACTTCACCAAGATGCCGGCCAACAAGGATGTGATGGAAAACTTCAGCAAATACAAGCGCAATCCTAACGGGGCCTTTACCTTCCCGGCCTACGCGGCCGTGCAAATTATTGCCGATACAATCAATGCGGTAGGCGAAGATTCGGCCAAGGGAGCCGACTACATGCACGCTAATGCGTTCAATACCGCCATTGGCAAGGTAGAATACGACGCCAAGGGTGATTTGAAGCATTTCGAATTTGCCGTTTTCAAGTGGGATAAAGAAGGTAACTTTGATCTAGTTGAGAAATAAGACTGGATTATGTGCCCCCGCTCTTTACGAAGAACGGGGGCATTGCTTTTGGATGCCCACAAAGCCTCAGAACAAAACGACGGACTCAACGGAAAAAAACAAGCATGTCTGATTTACTCCCTCAGATCGTGCAGCAGCTGTTCAATGGATTATCCTTGGGCGCTATTTATGCACTGATCGCCATCGGCTACACAATGGTCTATGGCATTATCGGAATGATTAACTTTGCCCACGGCGAGATCTACATGATCGGCGCCTATGTCGGGCTGGTAACCCTGACTGCGATTGGCGTAGGCTCGGGTCTGCCCATCTGGCTGATCATTCTTATCATGTTGCTGGTTGCCATCCTGGCAACCGCGGTTTACGGCTATGCGATTGAAAAAGTTGCCTATGCACCGCTGCGTGGCAGCCCTCGGCTGGTCCCGCTGATCTCGGCCATTGGTATGTCCATTTTCTTGCAGAACTGGGTTGCCCTGGGCCAGGGCGCACGCGATATGGCAGTGCCCACCTTGCTGTCCGGCTCCTTTCAGTTCAGCCTGGGCGCAGACGGCTTTACCGTCACGGCGCCATACTCACGCGTCATGATCATTGTCGTGACCGTGGTGCTGATGATCATGCTCAGCCTCTACATCAAGTACTCGCGTCTGGGTCGCGCCTCGCGTGCATGTTCACAAGACTTGCGCATGGCCAACCTGCTGGGTATCGACACCAATAAAATCATCTCCTTTACCTTTGTCATCGGCGCCATGCTGGCTGCCGTGGGCGGCGTGCTGATTGCCACCGCCATTGGCAAGCTGAACCCCTTCATCGGCTTTATTGCCGGTATCAAGGCCTTTACGGCAGCCGTGCTGGGCGGTATTGGCAGCATCCCGGGCGCCATGCTGGGCGGTGTCCTGCTGGGTCTGGCAGAAACCTTTGCCGCTGCCTTTATTTCGTCGCAGTACAAGGACATCGTGGCCTTTTTACTGTTGGTCTTTATCCTGCTGTTCCGCCCAACGGGCCTGCTGGGTAAACCCGAGGTGGAGAAAGTCTGATGATGAACCGCTTTAGCAATGCATTTATCGCCGCTGTCTTGGCAGGCATTATTGTGGCTCCCGTCTTTGGCCTGCAAATTGTGCGCGCCGGGATGAACACCCATCTGGAAAGCGATTGGCAGATCATTCTGATCGGTATGGCACTGGTCTTTGTGGTCCAGCTGATCCGTCCTAACGTCAATCGCACCAAGATACGTGAAAGCCGCTGGACGCTGCCCAAACTGAGCATGCAGCACAAGAAGATCCTGCTGTACATCGTGATCGCTTGTGCCGTGGTCTGGCCCTTTTTTGGTGGGCGTGCCCAGGTGGATATTGCCACCCTGGTGCTGATCTACATCATGCTGGGCCTGGGGCTGAATATCGTGGTGGGCTTTGCTGGCCTGCTGGACCTGGGTTTTGTGGGCTTTTACGCCGTGGGTGCCTACACTTACGCCTTGCTCTATCACTACGCAGGCTGGGGCTTCTGGGAAGCACTGCCATTAGCGGGTGGTATGGCGGCCCTGTTCGGCTTTCTGCTGGGTTTCCCCGTGCTGCGCTTGCGTGGCGACTATCTGGCTATCGTCACCCTGGGTTTTGGTGAAATCATTCGCCTCTTGCTCATCAATATGTATGACCTGACCGGCGGCCCGGATGGCATCTCCGGTATCCCCAAGCCAACCGTATTCGGTTTCCCCATGGCACGCCGTGCGCCAGAAGGGCAGACCACCTTCCATGACCTGATGGGCTGGACCTTCAGTAACCAGGACGTGGTGGTGTATCTGTACTTGATGGCCCTGGCGCTGGCCCTGATCACCCTGCTGGTTTCCAGCCGTGTGGTGCGCATGCCTATTGGCCGTGCCTGGGAAGCCCTGCGCGAAGACGAGATTGCTTGCCGCTCGCTGGGTCTGAACCCCACCACCATCAAACTGTCCGCCTTTACCATGGGTGCCATGTTTGCCGGTTTTGGTGGTGCTTTCTTTGCCGCCCGTCAAGGTCTGGTCAACCCAGAGTCCTTCACCTTTATTGAATCCGCCCTGATCCTGGCCATCGTGGTGCTGGGTGGTATGGGTTCACAAATCGGCGTTATTCTGGCGGCCATTGTGCTGACTGTGGTCCCTGAACTGGCCCGAGAGTTTGCGGAGTATCGGATGTTGATTTTTGGTCTGGTCATGGTGGCCATGATGGTTTGGCGTCCACAGGGCCTGCTGCCTGTGCAACGTCCTCATGTGGAGTTGCGTACGTGAGCCCATTACTCCGAGTATCCGATCTGTCGATGCGTTTTGGTGGCTTGCTGGCGGTGGATTCCGTCAGCTTCGATGTGGCTAAAGACGAAGTGTTTGCCATCATCGGCCCCAACGGCGCCGGTAAAACCACGGTATTTAACTGCGTAGGCGGCTTTTACAAGCCCACTTCCGGTTCCGTCACCCTGGAAGACCAGCCCATTCACGGCCTGTCCAGCCACAAGGTGGCACAAAAAGGCCTGGTACGTACTTTCCAGAACGTGCGTCTGTTCAAGAAGCTGACGGTGCTGGAGAACCTGCTGGTTGCCCAGCACAGCCAGCTCAAGGCCGGCTTTTTGTCCGGTCTGCTGAACCTGTCACGCTACAAGCAGTCCGAAAAGGAAGCTAAAGAGCGTGCGGTGACATGGCTGGACTTCATGGGCCTGACCGATATGGCCAACCGTGAAGCGGGCAACCTGGCCTACGGCCACCAGCGCCGCCTGGAAATTGCACGTTGCATGATCACCCAGCCGCGCTTGCTGATGCTGGACGAACCTGCGGCGGGCCTGAATCCCCAAGAAAAACGCGATCTGCAAGCCCTGATCGACCAACTGCGCCGCGAATTTGGCGTGGCCGTCCTGCTGATCGAGCACGATATGAGCCTGGTTATGGGCGTATCAGACCGGATCCTGGTTATGGAATATGGCAAACCCATTGCCACCGGCCTGCCTGAAGAAGTGCGCAATGATCCGCGCGTCATCAAAGCCTATCTGGGGGAAGAATAAGTGCTGAAGCTGGACTCCGTATCTACCCATTACGGCGCTATTCAGGCGCTGGATCAAGTTAGCGTGGACGTGAATCAGGGCGAGATCGTCACCCTGATTGGCGCGAATGGCGCTGGCAAAACCACCTTGCTCATGACCGTTTGCGGCTCGCCCCGAGCCAGCTCGGGCAGCATCAGCTTCATGGGCGAAGACATCACCCACGCCGACACGCACCGCATCATGCGCAAAGGCATCGCCATCTCTCCTGAAGGCCGTCGCGTCTTTCCAGACCTGACCGTGTCGGAAAACCTGAAGATGGGCGGTTTCTTTCTGAACCGCAGCGAGATCGACGAAGGAGAGGAGCACGTCTACAAACTGTTCCCCCGCCTGAAAGAACGCGCTGCGCAACGAGCAGGAACCATGTCAGGTGGTGAGCAGCAAATGCTGGCCATCGGTCGCGCACTGATGAGCAAACCGTCCTTGCTGCTGCTGGACGAACCTACCTTGGGCCTGGCCCCGCTGATCATCGCCCAGATCTTTGACATCATCCGTACCATTCGGGATGAAGGCGTGACGGTGTTTCTGGTAGAGCAGAATGCCAATAAGGCCCTGCAAGTCGCAGACCGTGGCTATGTGCTGGAAACCGGCAAGGTAGTGATGCAGGATACCGGCGCCAATCTGCTGGCGAATCCGGATATTCGGAAGGCGTATTTGGGGGCTTAGACAGCCAGCGAATGCAGTCTCAAAGCGGTAGAGCGTCATCGATTTAAGGCACGCTTTAATTTACGTGCTTGAAAAAAACCTGAATCTCAGCTTTTGCTGGATTCAGGTTTTTTTTATTCGGGTGACAAGTCAGAACAAGGCCGTTCGCACCAGAACTAAAAGCTGTCGATATGCTTGCCGGACGCTTCAGGGGAGCAGAACACGACAGCATCCCCTGAAAACTTATATCGCTAGCTGCGAAACGACTTAATCCTTCAACAAGCCTTCGCCGCGCAACGCCGCCTTCACGCCTTCATTTTGCTCCATGCGAGCAAAGAAAGCGTTCAGGTTCTTCATGCCCGACAGGTCCAGCTTCATCAGACCAGCCCAGCGCAGTACCACGTACAGGTAAGCATCAGCCACGGACAAGGAGCCCGACAAGGTTTCTTTGCCTTCCAGGTGCTTGTCGATCACGCCCAGTTGCTTGGTCAGCAAGGCAGCGGTCTTGGCCTTGACTTCGGCCTGGGTCGCTTCCTGATCCGCGTAGCGATGCGTACCGAACACCACACCCACGTTGCGGTGGATTTCGGCGTTCAGGAAGGCCAGCCAACGGCGGGCTTCAAAGCGTTGTTCGATGGTGCTGCCAATCAAATTGGCTTGCGGGTTCTTCTCGTTCAGGTATTCCAGAATGGCGATGCTTTGTGTCAGAACCAGATCACCATCGACCAGAACAGGCACAGCGCCGTTGGGGTTCAGTTTCAGGAATTCTTCTTGCTGCAGCTCGTCGCGGCTGACGCGCTGGGATTCAAACGGCTTGCCTATCCACTCCAATGCAATGCGGGTCACCAAAGGACAAGCACCAGTCATGTAATACAGTTTCATAAGTTCTCTTTCCAAAAGTGCGATAAACAAATGGCGCGAGCATGTCGCGCCACTCCAAAATCATCGAGGCTGCAGGTGGCGAGCCAGGAAGCGCTCCATACGCTCGTAAAACTCGAACTTGTTCTCGTCGTTATGGAAGCCGTGGCCTTCGTTATCCTTGACCATGTACTCCACATCCACACCACGCGCTTTCAAAGCGGCAACCATCTGGTCACTTTCTGCCTTGTTCACCCGTGGGTCGTGTGCGCCCTGGGCGATAAATAAGGGAGTGCGGATCTTGTCGGCATGTAAAACGGGGGAGTTGGCTTCCAGCAGCTCTTTATCCTTTTCCGGATCACCTACCATGGCATGCATTTTCACCAGCAAAGGCTTCCAGTACGGCGGGATGGTATTCATGAAGGTCAGCAAGTTGGACACGCCCACATAGTCCACCGCCGCAGCGTACAAGTCCGGGGTTTTGACGATACCGGCCAAGGTCGCATATCCACCGTAGCTGGCGCCGTAAATGGCGATGCGCTTGGGGTCAGCAATCTTTTGATCGATCAGCCACTGAACGCCATCGGTAATGTCGTCCTGCATGCTCAGGCCCCATTGCTTGAAACCCGCTTCCCAGAACTTGCGTCCATAACCGGTCGAACTGCGGAAGTTGATTTGCAAGACAGCGTAGCCACGGTTGGCCAGGAACTGCACCTCGGGGTTAAAGCCCCAGTAATCACGCGCCCACGGGCCGCCGTGCGGGTTGATGACCACAGGCAGATTACGGCTGGGGACACCCAAAGGCAGGCTCAGGTAGCCGTGAATCTTCATGCCGTCACGTGCCGTAAATTCGATAGGGTGCATGACCGCCATATCGCTTTCAGGCAAGGCACTGTTGATTACAGCCAGTTTGTGCAAGCTATTGCTGTCCACATCGTAAAGGTAGCGTGAACCTGGATTGCGATCACTGTAGCTGGCCACAATCATTTTCTTTTCATCGCGTGTGATGGACTGAATGCTGATCTCGTAGCCCGGCAATTGGCGGGCGATGGCGGCGTGGATTTTCTCGCTGTGCTCGTCAAAGAAATGCTGACCGGGTTTGTCGGTGTAATAATCCACTGAAGTCAACACCTGACGCAGGCGAGAATAGCCAGCTCCCATCAGATCGTGATCAGGTAATTCGTAGATTTTTTCTTCTTCATCCGGCTTGGCAGGGTCAATCAAGACCAAGGCCAAGGTGTCACGACCACGGTTGCTCAAGGCGTAGAAGCGCTGATTGTCGGCATGAAAAAATAGAGGGCTGACTTCCGTGCGGAAGTCCGTTTGCAAAATGCTGCGGAACGGCTCGGAATCGCTGTCGCGATAACGCAGTTCGGAATCCACGCCCGAGATCGAAATCGCCATGCGCACCCGACCTTGGTGGTCTGTGCTCCAGCCCAGTACATCACCGGGGTTCTCGGCCGCCAATGTGCTTTCACCGGTCAGGACATTGACCTTGTAGACGTCGAATACTTCCGGATTACGGCCGTTGTGCGACACCAGAATATGCTCCGGGTCGTCCGGCAAATCGTCCTGCACCCCGGCACGTACGCCTTCCAGCGGCGTCAGGTCCGTGACTTTGCCAGTCAGCACGTTCACCGCCAGAACGTGATAGTTCTCATCGCCATTGACGTCCTTGGCATAAATAACGGTTTCATCGCCTTTCCAGAAGTACTCGGCAATATCGCGCTGATGTTCGGCGGTGACGCGGCGAGCCTCGCCCACAGGCTCACTGCCTTTTAACTCTTGCACAAAGATATTCTGACGGGCGGGGTGACCGTCGATCTTGACGGGCTCCATAAAGCCGATCATGCGCCCCTGATCCGAAATCCGGAAACCGCTACGCTTGGGATTCTGAAAGAAGTCCCGAATGTCGTACAGTGGGGGAGTGGTGCTCGCGACGTTATCCGGTATCAGGGCGTGGGCGCCCAAAGAGAGCAAGAGGGACAAGAGCATAAGCAATAACCTATAAAACAGGGTTATGAGGGTGAGACCAGGGACAAGCCTGTATCAATCCCATTACTATATCGGATGATGGT
This sequence comes from Alcaligenes nematophilus, assembly GCF_026344155.1. NCBI lineage: Bacteria > Pseudomonadati > Pseudomonadota > Betaproteobacteria > Burkholderiales > Alcaligenaceae > Alcaligenes > Alcaligenes nematophilus. The sequence goes on from NZ_JAPKMZ010000001.1 coordinate 63,265, forward strand.
CCCAAGCAAAGGCAAGAACCCTCTGAAAATAGGGCCAGAATGCCAGGGGCAGCTCAAGGACAAGGACAGGCATGACTTCTTTGACTCGTATCGTTTTTCTGGATAGGGAAACACTGTCAGACAGCGTAGAGCTGCCGCAGGTTCCCTTTAAGCATGAACTGCAAGTTTACGGACGTACCGCTCCCGATCAAGTGGCCGAACGTATTGCCGATGCCGACATTGTCATCAGCAATAAAGTGGCACTCCGCCGCGAGCATTTGCAGGCCGCGCCCAACTTGAAAATGATCGCATTGGCCGCCACGGGTAGCGACAATATTGATCTGGATGCCGCCCGTGAACGCGGCATTGTGGTCAGCAATATCCGCGACTATGCCGTGCGCAGTGTTCCGGAGCACGTTTTTGCGCTGATCTTTGCCCTACGCCGCAATATCTGCGCCTACCGCCAGTCCGTCAAGGAAGGCCGCTGGCAAGAAGCCCAGCAGTTCTGTTATTTCGACTATCCCATCCGTGATCTGGCAGGCTCCACCTTAGGGCTGATTGGCTCTGGCTCTCTGGGGCAGGCCGTCGCCACCATGGGGCGAGCCCTGGGCATGAAAGTCATCTTTGCTCAACGCCGTGGCCAGACCATCGTCAGCAATGCGGATGACCGCTTGCCCTTTGAGCAAGTGCTGGAGCAAGCCGACGTCCTCTCCCTGCATTGCCCCCTGACTGCTGAAACACAAAACATGCTGGGCATGGCCGAGTTCGAGCGTATGGCCGCACGCCGCCCCTTGCTGATCAATACCGCCCGTGGCGGGCTGATCGACAATCAGGCACTGGAGCACGCCTTGCGGCAGGGCTGGCTGGGTGGTGCAGGCATTGATGTTTGCACGCCCGAGCCGCCACCCGCTGACCATATCCTGATGCGCTTGTTAGACTTACCCAATTACATTTTGACGCCGCATATAGGCTGGGCCAGTCAGGAGGCCATGCAGGCCCTGGCAAACCAGTTGATCGAAAACATTGTTGCTTTCCACCGCGGCCAAGCACGCCATACGCTGTAAATAATGACTGATTTAAGCTTCTACCAAGCCAATTTCTCCCTCGCTGGTCGCTGTGCGCTGGTGACCGGCTCGTCCGCCGGTCTGGGCCTGGAAATCGCCCGTGCCTACGCCGCCCATGGCGCCCATGTGATTTTGCATGGTCGTAAGGCCAGTAAACTCCTGCCTCTTGCCAACGAGCTTGCAGCTGGCGGTGCCCAGGTGGATACCTGGGAACATGATCTGGCCGATCTGGACTCCTTGCCAGACTCCTATCAAGCCCTATGCCAGCGCGTCGGCACTCCCGATATTCTGGTGAACAATGTGGGCGTGCGACTACGCAGCCGCTTGCAGGATGCCGATTGGGACGATGTGGAGCATTTGCTGAATGTAGACCTGCTGGCTACGCTGAAACTGTCCAAGTACGCGGCCCAAGCCATGCTCGAGGCTCAGACCCGGCACGGCCGTATTGTGACCTTGACCTCCATTGCAGGCCCACTGGCTCGCCCAGGCGACGCTATTTACCCGGTTGCCAAGCAGGGTCTGGCCGGCATGGTACGAGCACTGGCCGTAGAATTTGGCGGGCAGGGCATTACCAGCAATGGCATCGCCCCCGGCACCTTTGCCACGGAAACCAATGCCACTCTGGCTCAAGACCCCGTCAAAGGTCCTTTAGTGGTTGGCCGCAACCCCTTGGGACGCTGGGCCAAGCCGGACGAAATCCGCGCTGCCGCTGTGTTTCTGGCCTCTCCGGCTGCTTCCTATGTCAATGGCCATATCGTGGTTGTAGACGGCGGTTTCTCCATTACTTTCTGATTGTTCCCTGACCATGCCGCTACCTCGTCCCATCCGCATCGCGATCAATGGCTATGGCCGCATAGGCCGTTGCCTGCTGCGCGCCATTTACGAATCCCCACGACGCCAGGAATTTGATGTCGTGGTCATTAACGAGCCCGCCACCATAGCCACCATGGCGTATCTGACGCGCTTTGATTCGACCCACGGCGTATTTCCGGCCCAGGTAGAGCACAACGAACACGAGCTGATTGTGGGGGATAAGGCCATCCGGGTGCTGCATGAAACCGACCCGAAATCCATAGACTGGGCGGCGCTGGATCTGGACATGCTGATCGAATGCAGTGGTGCCTTTGGCAGTCGAGCCCAGCTGCAGCAATTTCTGGACGCCGGTTGCCCGCGTGTGCTGGTATCCAATCCCGGCAATAGTGCCCAGGACGTGGATTTCACCGCTGTGCTGGGTATTAACCATGAACAGTTGCAAGGCGACGAACGGATTGTCTCCAACGCCTCCTGCACCACCAATGCCATCATCCCGGTTCTGGCTGAACTGGATAAGACTTTCGGCATACGCCACGCCTTTTTAAGCACGCTGCACTCGGTCATGAACGATCAACCCATGATCGACGGCTACCACAGCAGCGATCTGGCCCGCACCCGTTCCGCCTTGCAATCCATGATTCCAGTCTCTACCGGGCTGGCAACTGGCGTAGAGCGGCTGTTACCGCAACTAAAAGGCAAAGTTCAGGCCAAATCCATACGCGTCCCTATCTTGAACGTGTCGGCCATTGATCTGATGGTCAACCTGGAACGCGACACCAGCCGGGATGAAATCAACCAGTTGTTCCAGAAAGCGGCGCAGCAATGGCCTGGTATTCTGGACTACTCCGATCAGGCCCATGCCTCGATCGACTTCAATCACAACCCGCACTCCGGTGTGGTGGACGGCTCGCAAACCCGAACCAATGGGGATGGGCTGGTCAATATGCTGGTCTGGTTTGACAACGAATGGGGGTTTTCCAACCGCATGCTTGATATTGCCTGTGTGTGGGCTGCGCGCTTCTTGCGCCAGCCGTGAACACCCCATCTTCAAACTGAACTGTCTTCCGAATTCTTACAGGAGCCATGATGAGTACGACACGTATTGAACAGGATTCCATGGGAACCATTGAGGTTCCCGCCGACCACTATTGGGGCGCGCAGACACAGCGCTCGATCCAGAACTTCCCAATTGGCCGTGATCGCTTCCAGTGGGGCCGCAGCATGATCGAGTCGCTGGGCATCCTGAAAAAATCCACAGCCTTGGCCAACCAGGAACTGGGCGAATTGCCCGACGAACTGGCCCAGCTGATTGTAAAAGCGGCTGATGAAGTGATTGCGGGCCAGTGGGATACCGAGTTTCCCTTGGTCGTGTTCCAGACCGGTTCTGGTACGCAAAGCAATATGAACGTGAACGAGGTGATCTCCAACCGCGCCATTGAGCTGGCTGGTGGCGAGAAGGGCAGCAAAAAGCCCGTCCACCCGAATGACCACGTGAACCGCGGCCAATCCTCCAACGATACTTTCCCCACCGCCATGTACATTGCCGTGGGTCTGGAATGTCAGCGCCGCCTGCGCAAAGACGTAGGCCAGTTGCGCGACACTCTGGCCGCCAAAGCCAAACAATTCAACAGCATTGTGAAAACCGGCCGTACCCACTTGCAAGATGCCACGCCCATCACGCTGGGCCAGGAAATTGGTGCCTGGGTGGCGCAGATTGATTTCGGCCTGCAAACCGTGGACAAGGCTCTGGACGGTATCTACCAACTGGCGATTGGTGGCACCGCCGTGGGTACGGGTCTGAACGCCCATCCCCAGTTTGGCGAACGCACAGCAGCCCATATTGCCAAGATCACAGGCCTGCCATTCCAGGCGGCTGAAAACAAGTTCTTTGCGCTGTCGGCTCACGACGCGCTGGTGAACCTGTCCGCCTCCCTGCGTACCCTGGCCGGTGCCTTGATGAAGATGGCTAACGACGTGCGCTGGCTGGCCAGCGGCCCTCGCTGCGGGATTGGCGAGCTGCAAATTCCCGAGAACGAGCCCGGTTCCTCCATCATGCCCGGCAAGGTCAACCCCACTCAGTGCGAAGCGCTGACCATGGTGGCCGTGCAGGTGTACGGTAACGACGCGGCGGTGGGCTTTGCCGGCAGCCAGGGCAATTTCCAGTTGAACGTCTACAAACCTGTGATGGTGCACAATGTGCTGGAAAGCATTGCCCTGATCAGCGACGCATGCCTGGCTTTTGACGAGCATTGCGCTCAAGGTCTGGAGCCTGTCATGGAAAAGATCCAGCACAATCTGGACCAGAACCTGATGCTGGTCACCGCCCTGAACCGTCACATCGGCTACGACAAGGCCGCCTACATCGCCAAGACAGCCCACAAGGAAGGCCTGACCCTGCGTGAGTCCGCCCTGAAATCCGGCTATCTGACTAACGAGCAGTACGATCAGTGGATTGTGCCACTGGATATGACCCACCCAGGCTAAATTCAGCCTCGCTTGTGCTTGAGCGTATTCGCCCCTTCAATGGGGCGAATACGTAAACAGCGTAGCCATTTGTCCCTATGAAAGAGTAGGGGAGTGTTCCATCCCACCTATCTGCCTTTCACTGCCTTATGCGTATAAAGAAAACCTTCAGTTTGTCTTCTGCATTTGCAGCCACCGTGCTGGGCCTGGCCGTAGCCACGGCCTCAGTATCGGCCCAGGCACAATCTGAACCTGTTCCTGCCATCAGCGGACCGGCTGTCTCGGTTGAGACCCTGGTCAGTGGGCTGGAACACCCTTGGGCCATGGCTTTTTTGCCCAATAATGCTGGCATTCTGATTACCGAGCGCCCAGGCCGCCTGCGTGTTTGGACTCAAGAAAACGGCTTGTCCGAACCGATTGCCGGTGTGCCTAAAGTCCATGCGCAATCCCAGGGGGGCTTGCTGGATGTCGCTCTGGCCCCGGATTTTTTCCGTAGCCGCCGTATTTATCTGGCTTATGCCGAGCGCCGCGACAAACAGAACTCGGCCACCACCGTCGGTTATGGCGTGCTGTCGTCGGACCTGAAACGTATCGACGCCTTCCGCCCGATTTTCCGTCAGGAACCGGCTTTGTCCACGGGGCAGCACTATGGTGTGCGCATGGCCTTTGATCCCGGTGGACGAGACCTGTATATCGCCCTGGGCGAGAACAATCAGCCAGCCACCGCTCAGCAACTGGATCACCTGCAAGGTAAAGTCGTGCGTATCCGCCCGGATGGCATTGTGCCGCGCGACAATCCTTTCCGCAGTCAACGTGGTGCTCGAGCAGAAATCTGGAGCTACGGCCACCGTAACCCGCAAGGCATGGCCTGGAACCCCTGGACAAACGAGTTGTGGGTAGCTGAACATGGCCCGCAAGGCGGCGATGAACTGAATCGGATTCAAGCCGGTGCCAACTATGGCTGGCCCTTGCGTACCGAAGGGCAAGGCTATGACGGCAAACCCATTCCCAACGCCAGCCCCACACCGCTTGAGGGGCTGACCGAGCCTTTCCACTACTGGTCAGTCTCGCCCGCCATCAGCGGCATGGCTTTCTATAACAATGAACGCGTCCCGGACTGGCAGCACAGCCTGTTTGTAGGTGCCTTGAAAGAACAAGCCTTGATTCGTCTGGAATTTGACGAAGAGGACGGCCACATCGTCGGTGAAGAGCGCTTGCTGCAAGACTTGAAGCAGCGTATCCGAGATGTGCGTGTCGGGCCGGATGGCGATGTTTATGTGCTGACCGACGAAAGCAACGGCCAGCTACTGCGCATTCAGCCCAAGTCCTGAAGCTTTAAACGGGTTTGCGACTGCGCGTCGCAATAAAACTGGGCAGGTATTTCTCGATCTCAAAGCGTGGGGCGGGGTGCATTTCTTCGATGTAATCGACCAGATACAAACCCGCTTCCAGCTGCCCGCCAATCTGCTGCGCCAAGGAGTGCCCAAAAATCAAAGGCTCCATGCGTGCCTGCTTGGCTTGCCGTGCTTCGGCGTCCAGGCTGCTCAAATCCGAGTAAGGCACCGTGAATTTGGGGCGAATCAAACCTTGCTGGGCGTAACTAGGATCTCGATCCGCAATAAACACAGCCGGATTAAAGAAGCTGGACAGCAAATGCCCACCCGGACGCAGAACACGAGCGCATTCTTTCCAGACCAGGCTGATATCAGGCACATACTGGTTAGAGACCGGGTGCAGGATCAGATCAAAACTCTCGGTCCCAAAGCGCGACAAATCGCACATATCACCTTGTTCGATCTGCAAGGACAAGCCATCACGCTCGGCCACCATACGGTCTTTATCCAGCTGTCCGGCCGACAGATCAAACACCGTTACCGAGGCCCCGGCAGCGGCCAGAATGGGGGCTTGCTGCCCGCCCGCACTGGCCAGGCACAGAACGGATTTGCCTTGAACATCACCTAACCAATCCGCAGGAACAGGCGAGGGCAGCAAATGCACTTGCCATTGCCCGCGACGGGCTTGTTCAACCTGCTCGCTGCTGACAGGCAAGGACCAGGGGCTTTCTGTTTGCGCTTGTTTGTCCCAGGCGCGGGCATTGTGATCGAGTAAAGAGGGATCTGACATAAGTAGTTCTTTTATAGTCACTATCACTGTATTGAAACACAGTCCTATCTTGCCCGGCGGCGAACTGGCGATTTTTTTATACCCTCAAGCTCTAAAGAAAACGCCAATACTCGGTTCAAGACTATAAAAAAGGCCGTCTCAAGGACGGCCTGTACAGACTGAACAGTCAGCTCAATTACTTGATCAAGGTTACTGGCACATTAACCAGGCTCAGCACCTTGGTCGTGACCGAACCCAGAACCAGGCCGGGCAGGGCGCTCAGGCCGCGCGTACCCATCACAATGTGATCGATCTGGTTCTTCTCTACATAGTCTTTGATCGTTTGGGCGGCATTACCGGCAATAATGCTTTCCTTGATTTTCAGGGGAGAGCCGGCGAGCACGGAACGAGCAGGCAGGAGCGCATTGCTGCCTTCGTCCTGGTAGTAAGCCTGCAGCACATCTTCCGAGAAAAAGCGTTTGACGTTACCCGACACGATCGGAGTAGGAACAGCCAGCACGTGCAAAGTGGCTTCTGGTTTGCCCGTTAGGATGTCCACGGCGGTTTTCAAAGCACGAGTGGAAGCATCAGACCCATCGACAGGAACGAGAACATTAAGCATGAAGACCTCTTGTAGTGTGTGAACTGTTTAAGTATGAAGCAATAACTTCTACTAGGACATTACAGAATAAGCGCGCAGACCAGCTTGATCAGTATCAAGCCCCACCGCTATTTGCTAAAGGCTGTTCTATCATAACCGTATGATCTCGGTGTGGATGCCACATCACCCCGTTTATGTGCGGAAAAAAACAAGCGCCACATCCCGTCGTCCCACCATTCCTTGTGCCCGTTTTTCTTAGGAGATATCCCTCATGAGCTTGAAGCAGCTACTGGTCTGTACGGCCTTGTTCAGTGCCGGTTTCAGCGCCCAGGCAGCCGAAGCCGGCTTTGACTCGGTCAAGGATGTGCTGACCAGAAATGCTTGTTTGTCCTGTCATACGGTAGACAGAAAAGTGGTCGGTCCCGCCTATAAGGACATAGCCAACATGCGCAAGGACGATCCAGCCAACGCTGAAGTCATTGCCCAGCATATCCGTCAAGGCAGCAAGGGCGTCTATGGACCGCTGCCCATGCCTGCGAATGCAGCCATTTCTGATGCCGACATCAAGGCGGTGGTGGATTGGATCATGGCGGGTGCGCCAAAACAGTAAGCAGTATGTTTACACAATGGGAAACGGTCATCCAGGGATGGCCGTTTTTATTGGCTGCTCATCTGTGCCATCGGGACATGAATTTTAGAAAAAACATCTTCAACACGCCCATCCATATGAATGCACGGCTGCTCGTTCGACTCGACAGGCAAGGTTTGGGTCTGAGCAAAAAAGCGGGCAGGGGTGGTGCCCACCGTACGACGAAACATGGTGATAAAGGCACTCAAGCTTTCATAGCCCAAATCTTGAGCGGTTGCGGTCACCGATGTTCCGTTCGCCAGTTTCTGCAGGGCAATGGAACTATCCCATTGTTGCAGCCAGCGCCCAAAAGACATGCCTGTTTCGCGTAAAAATAGCCGTCCCAAGGTACGCGTACTGACTCCAATCAATGCCCCCCATTGCTCCATGCTCAACTTCAGGCCGGGGTTTTGTGCCAAATGATCGATCAGCCTTTTCAAACGACGGTCCCCAGGCATGGGTAAATGCAGGGATTTTTGAGGACTCAGGGCCAATTCATCCATCAGCACCGCGATCAAACGAGCATGGCGCAGCTCGCTCCCCGGCAGGTGCTCGCCAGACTGTACCAGTCTCAGAATCAACTCCCGCAACAAGGGACGGGTGAACAGAATCCCACATGCCTCCAGATGGGCAGGGGGCTGAGCCTCAATGTACAGATTCGCGATACTGGCTTGCTGGGTAGCTCGAGCAAAATGCATCACATCAGCCGGTATCCAGATCGCGCACTGAGGGGGCACCGCCCACACCCCTTGTTCGGTCTGTACAGACATGAATCCTTTCAGAACGTACAGTAGCTGGTGTTTGCGATGCTTGTGAGGCTCAGTGTCTCCCACAAAGGCCAGCTCTACCTGTAACCCCGTCACAGGTAAAGCGACCTGATCCAGATAGGCCTGGACAGTAACAATGGCATCTTTCATTCAAGGGTCGCAGGCGTGCTTGAAACAGCTGAAGCTACGCCCTTAAAAAAGCCGAAAAAAATACCGTAACACAGCGCTGGGCTGCAAAATTGCGGCTAACAGCCAGTTTCTATCGCATTCCGGCCAAAATAAAGTCGAATCCTGTGCCTACAAGAGCACGCCGCCGTCTGCCCGTAGCACGCGCCGCGCAAAATTTGCAAAGCTCAGCGCCAATACCTTGGGTTTAAGCAAGAAATCCCGAGACTCTCGTGCCAGCTCTGGCTTAATGTGCCTGATGGTACCCATGGCCCTGGCGTTCAATTGCATTTGTGCCGCGTGCTCCATCCACACCGCTAACAGGCACGCTTCCTCAATACTGCGTCCAGCCGTCAACAAACCATGATGGGCCAGCAAAATGGCATGTCGGTTGCCCATTGCTTGCGAAATGATCTGCCCCTCTTCATCCCCAATGGGCAAGCCAGGCCAATCCGGAAGAAACGCACAGTTTTCGAAAAGAGGAGTGGCGTCCATATGAGCCACGGCCAATGGCTCTCCCGTCATGGATAAAGCAGCACATGCCGGCGGATGTGTATGGACAATCGCTTGAACATCAGGGCGATTGGCATAAATCCAGGCATGAAAACGTACCCCAGGATTGGGCATGGCGCTCCGTCCCCGAGGCTGTAGCTGTTGATCGACCTGCACCAAGGAACTGGCACAAGCTTCGTCAAAGCCAATCCCAAAACCCAGCGTCAACATATCCGTGCTATCCGGTGACAAGCGAGCCGTAATTTGCCCCGCCAAACCGCGCCAATGCCCCTCATCAAAAAGAATGCGACACGCCAGGGCCAACTTCTCCCGCTGAGTCCATGAGCCGGTATTCAACTCTCCCATTTCCTGGTTCACCTGGGCGGCAATCTGATTTTTCTCTTGAATTTTCATAGTCCATATCTTGTTGTACAGGCCAAAATAGCAGGACGGCTACCCGTGACAGGCAGCCGGTCAAACCATGCACCTTAAATCGTTGCCACCACCTGAACTTCCACCAAAAACCCCTCGGCAAACAGCGACTGCACGCCCACAAGCGTACTGGTTGGCGGGATGGAGCCTGCCGGCCTTGCCTGAGTCAAGGCTTGAACCAGCTGCGCTGTATGTTCAGTGCAATCACCAACGATATAGATCGTCTCGCTGATCACCTCGGAACGGCAGGTACCTGCAGCCTGGAGCACGATATCGATATTGCTGTAGGCACGCTCGAACTGGGCAAAGAGATCACCGGCTACCAAATGGCCATTTTCATCCCAGGATAGCTGTCCCGAGGTATAGACCAAACCAGCCTTATTCAGAACAATGCCGTGAGACACCACCCCAGGCAGCTTGGGCAAATTGTCAGGGTTAATTGCTTGTTTGTTCTGCATTCATATGCTCCTTTTGCGGGTCTTGGGCTGCTATGCCCAGGCCCGGATTGATATTGATAACCTTGGCCTGGGTAAACTCCAGCAGCCCCTCCGCGCCCAATTCAATGCCAAAGCCTGACTGCTTACTGCCGCACTGAGGGATATGCGGCCCCAAGTCAATGTGCTGATTGATCCAAACCGTACCCGCCTGCAACTGATCGGCCACTCCTCTGGCTCGCTCCAGATCGGACGCCCATACCGAGGCACCCAGGCCATAAGGGCTGCGATTAGCCATGGCAATCGCTTGCTCCACGTTGCTGTAGCGAATAACAGGCAAGACCGGGCCAAACTGCTCCTCATCCACCAGACGAGTACCGTCTTCAATGTCCAGCACCAGAGTAGGGGGCAGAAAATAACCGGCCCCCTCCGGCACCGTACCCGCACTTAGAACCCGCCCATGCTGTCGGGCGTCCTCCAGGAGGGACTTCACTTTCTGAAACTGCTGCTGGTTCTGCAAGGGTCCCAGCGTTGTCTGTGAATCCAGACCATCTCCCAGTACCAGGCGCTGACAATGACTCCATAGCTCATGACTCAAGGCCTCGTAGAGCGAATCAGGAACATAGAGACGTTTCAAGGCGATGCAGGCCTGCCCACTGTTAAAGAAAGCGGCTCGCACAATACCGGGGGCGATCTGCTTGGGGTCCGCATCATCAAGCACAATCCCGGGGTCATTGCCTCCTAGTTCCAACGTCAAGCGTTTCAAGGATTTGGCTGCATTAGCCATGACCTTGTAACCAGTTGCGGTAGAGCCGGTAAAAGAAATTTTGGCGACCTGAGGGTGGCTGCTCAGCGCATCACCCAGATCGTTATGATCCGTGACGATGTTCACAACCCCCGCAGGCAAGGCATCGACAATAAGCTCACCCAGTTTCAAGGTGGTCAGCGGCGTGGTCGCCGCCGGTTTGATAACCACCGTATTACCCGCCAACAAGGCGTGAGGCACTTTGAAGGCCAACAGCATCAAGGGGAAATTCCAGGGCGTAATCACGGCCACTACGCCCAAAGGCTGGCGTTGCAGATAAGCGTGTCTGATCGTGCTCTCTTCCAAGGTCTGCGTCTCTATGCGGCACTGAGCGACATACCGAAAAAACGCGACAGTGCCTTGCACTTCAGCCTGAGCATCCCGCAAGGGTTTGCCTTGCTCCTGGGTCAGGAGATGCGCCAATTCCAGGCAGTGTTCCTCAACAAGATCGGCAATCCTCAAAATCAGGGCGCGCCGTGTCTGCATCGTGGTTCGGGACCAAGCAGGAAAACTGCGGCTGGCCGCGTTGATCGCCTGTTCCATTTGCCGGAGCGAGGCACGTGGACTATGAGCAAAAGGCTGCCCCGTACTGGGGTTGATGACAGCCATGGTTTGCTCGCCATCCACCAAGGCACCGTCAATCAACATTCTGAACGTGGATGTTTGACTATTCATCGGCCAGCCTCTCGGTGGTTTCCAGCGCATGAGACGCAGTCTGAAAAGGCGTTAAAGCGTGTCGCATTGCCAAACGCAGGCGAGTGGCGTCTTGCTCATTGCTGGCCCAGGCGATATAGCCATCAGGCCGAATCAGCACAGCAGTCACGTGCTCCCACCCCTCACTGCGAACGGCCAGTGAGCTCCGATACAACACAGCCTTCAGGCCCTCCGGGCATTCCAGCTCATCGTTGTCATGCCCACTCACCTCCAGCATCACGTAGTGCCCCTGTTCCAGGAGACCAAAAAGACTTTGTCCACCAACCAGATCCTGATCCGCTGCACGCCGTCCCACCAAGGCATGGTCACCCGGCACGGTTGATGGATACAGCACACTCAGGCCAGACAGCCTCTCGGCCAATGTTTTCTCCAAGGCAGGGGACTGCTTGATGAGCTTGTTCAAAAAGGAACGTAATTCCATACCCTCAACAGAGAAACAGCTCATCAAGGCAGTCTGTGCCTGGGTGTGCTCCAGCAAATCCTGGCCAACGGGGTAACGCTCCTGATGGTAGCTATCAAGCAAAGAGTGCGGCATCCACCCATTGATCACGGCAGCCAGCTTCCAGCCCAGATTCATGGCATCCTGAATCCCGATATTCAGCCCCACACCCCCGGCTGGCATATGCTGGTGGGCGGCGTCACCCGCCAAGAAAACCCGATTTTTACGATAGCTCTCGGCCTGGCGGCTGGTATTGCTATAGCGAGACAGCCAGGATGGGCTGTGCAATCCAAAATCGGTTCCAAAGACGGCCCGGACTTTTTCGCGTAGCTCTTCCAAAGGCAAATCACCCGGCCATGGACGATTCACGTCGTCCGGCGACAGCCCAACCAAACGATGCTGGCCGTCCGGCAACTTCGCCACCATGGCCGTCCCATTCAGCCCCCACTCACCAATCATGACGCCCTCGGGCGGGTCGGTCAGCATGGCGTCTCCCAGCCAGCCCAAGACCGTGGCATCTGTTCCAGGAAACGCAATCCCGGCCTGTTGACGCACTGTGCTGCGCGTCCCGTCGCAGCCCACCAGCCATTGCGCTGTAGCGACATACTGCTCTAGCTGGCTGTTTTCAATCCAAACCGAGACCCCCTCCGGGTTCTGTTCAAAGCGGCATACTTTCTCAGACCGGCGGATATCCGCACCCAAGGAGCGCGCACGCTCCTGCAAGATAGCGGTAATGCGCGCCTGGGGAATAGCCAGCGTATAGTCAAAGCGAGTGTCCAACTGCTTGAAGTCCAGACGATGCTCAAAGACGGCAAAATGTCCGCTAGGAATACGCACCGCCTGCGCCAGCATCTCGTGGTGTGCGCCACGCATGGCAAAGACTTCAATGGTTCGCGGATGAATCGTCAAAGCCCGAGATTGAGGGCTGATAGTGGCCGTTTGTTCAATCAGCAAGGTCTGCACACCCGCAAGCTGTAACTCGCAGGCCAGCCAGCAGCCAACCGGGCCGGCGCCCGAAATAATGACTTGATGTTCCACTGATGTCTCCTCGTCTTTTATGTAATCGTGGAGACATCATTGTTGAGGAAAGGCTGTCCGTCGGGATGCGCATAACGGACGAGTTCTAGCCTGAAACGGCCAAAGAAAACCTGGCTTGCCACAAAGCCAGGCTATTTCTACCGATACGAGCTGCTACTCAGGATGCGTCATTTCGCTTCATCTTTTGGGCGTATCGCGCAGGCTGAAAGCTCCAGGCCATGATGGCCACTAATACCGCCATTGCCGCATGCAACATCCAGCCTGCCTGAAAGCCATTACTCATTTCACGCAACTGTACGCTGATCATGGGAAAGAGGGCGGCAATCGGAAAGCCACCGCCTTGCATCAAGGCACTCAAGGTCCCGGCACGGGCTGCATCCGGAAAGTGGTCCAGAGCCACCAACAGCAGCAAGGAAAAGCAGCCCCCCAAGCCGATGCCGATAATAATCGCCCACAGATAGGGGGCCATATCGGGAATATAGGCAAAGGCCAGAAAGCCCACGAACTGACACGCCAGCGCCAGCCATACCCACATGCGGCGATCTTTATTCTTGGCCGCCAAGGTAGGCAAGCCAAAGGCGGCAATGGCTTGTGCCACCGACAGGACCGCCACCAGGCTACCGCTGGCTTCAGCCGTCCAGCCCCGGTCTTGATAGAACGTCGCCAGCCAGGTCACCAAAGAGGCATAGCCGCCATTGATCAGGCCAAAACACACAATCAAGGTCCAGGTGCGAGGACGAGCCAGCAAGGACAAGGACGGAGGCGACAAATTCGCGCCCGGAGCTTCACGCGGCACCACTTTCCAGGCAATCCACAAGGCCACGCTAATCGGCAAGGCCCAGAAAGCCAGAGCGATACGCCAGCTATCCGTCAAGGAGCTGACCCACGGCGTAATCTGTGCACCCAAAGCCCCCCCGCCCATCAAGGTCGCGGAGTACACCCCGGTGACCTGAGCGATATGGCGCGGAAACTGTTCCTTGATCAAACCGGGCATCCCCGCTTGCAGCAAGGACACGCCCAAACCACAGATCAGCGCTGTTGCAATCAGGCTGGCCCCATTAGGCACAAACCAGCGCAGCACACAGCCCAGGCACAGCAAGAGCAAGGATGTAATCAAGACATGGCGCAGTGCCAGGACGCGCCGCAAAGAGGGCATGCAGAAAGCGCCCAGTCCCATCACCATCATGGGCAGCAAAGTCAGCCAGGCCAGGCTGCTCAAGGGCATGTTCAACCCTTGGGCCACCTGTCGTGCCAAGGTGCCGCTGGAAGTCAGAAAAGGACGCAGGTTCAAGCCGACCAGAATGACGAAAGCCAGCCACAAAGCTGGGCTGGCTTGAGCACCCGTCGACGACGGGGCAGTCTGAGTAGAAGACATAAAATCGTTATTGTTGTGATTGGAAGAAAAATGCAGCCGCCGAGTCGGCGACGTTTAAGGGTTCGCGCCAGCCTGTTCCAGAATCTCGGCCATCTCAGTCTGGCTACGCTGGCGAGCCAGGCTCAAGGGACGCACTCCCTGACGATCCGGCAGGTTCACATCCGCTCCGGCCTTGATCAGCAAACGCAGCACTTCCTGGTGGTCCGGCCCGCCATCAGAGAGCACAATCGCCTCATGCAAGGCAGTCCAGCCCAAGTAATTCACATGGTTAGGGTCGACCCCCGCCGCCAGTAAAAGGCGCACAACATCGACATAACCGTGCTCAGCCGCTGGAATCAGCGCCGTACCACCATAGCGGTTCACGCTACGCAGATCGGCTCCGTTCTCCAGAGTCATGCGCAGGATTTCCAAACGACCTTGTGCACCCGCGACCAAGTAAGGGCTGTCGTGAATGGAGTCGGCCTGATTTACATCCGCACCGGCACGTATCAACTGCCGGGCAATATCAATATGGTTTAACCAGGTTGCACGTAACAAGGGGCTTTGCCCTTGATCGTCGCTGACACTGACGCTGGCGCGAGCCCGCTTTTCTGAAAGAATCTCGCGCACTTTGGCGCTATCGCCTTGCTCTACCGCTTCCAGCAATACTGTTTGTGACCACACACTGCCACTCCCCAAGGCCAAACTCATCACCATTCCAGCCAGCAAGCTTTGCAGTACTACTTTCATGCGCTTCCCCCCGTCATGGCATTGGCCCCACAGGACCAAACGTTTATAAATAGCATAGATAGGCCTTGGGCAACACCGATTCATAAGCATACTGCTTATTTTCTTACGGATAAGCTTGACCGGCTGCGGCCACATCCAATTCGGGCTGAGACATCAATCTATCCAGCTCGCTACGCAGATAATTAAGGAACACGCGCGTCTTTTGCGGCATCAGACGCGAGGGGAGCAAAGCCAGAATAGGGAAAGGCGCAAACTCCCAATCCGGTAAGACACGCTCCAGGTGCGCGCAATCCGGATCCAATTTTCGCTCCAGCAAGGAAGAGGCGGTAATACCCAGGTCATGCACGGCCAGTTTGCGCATCATGATGGCGTTATTGACGGTAATGGAACCTTCCACAATCGCGTCATAGCGCTCCTGATTCGGCCCACGCAAGGACCAGACTCGATCCGAGCTGGCGGGGCGGGCACAGATACAAGTATGGCCTGCCAGTTCAGAAGGATGCTTGGGTCGCCCTTTGCGGTCCAGATAGTTGCGGGTGGCATACAGCCCCAGACGAATCTGTCCTAACATGGTGGCCACCGCGCTGGAGTCAGGCTGGGCACCCACACGGATGACGCAATCGTAGTTGTCGGCCTGCAAATCAATAGGCCGTATGGTCAGGTCAAACTCCAGCTCAATATCCGGGTACTGTTGATTAAAGCCCCGGATAATGGCGGGCATCAGCACAATGCTGAAACTGGCAGGCATGGAAACCCGCAAACGTCCTTTGGGGGTCTGAGCCACATCCAGCAATTGTTCATGAGCCAGACGAGCCTGTTCGACGACAGCCAGGCAGCGCTCGAAATACACTTGTCCCGCGTCGGTCACATCTACATTGCGCGTGCTGCGTTTGAGCAAGGCCACACCCACTTCTTTTTCCAATTCGCGGATACGGCGTGACACGGTGGAAACCGGCATTCCCAGGGCTTGGGCAGCACGGCTAAAGTGGCGGGCACGAGCCACTTCCACGAAGATCGCGATGTCGTTGAGCAGGGGACCGGCGATAATGGTACTCATTTGAATTGTTCCATGAATGGAAATACGTTTGCAATATTAAGGGTTTTTACTAGGTTTAGAAAGGCTCATACTCCATCTAACGATTCGCTAAACACAACAGCGAACCACCGAAAAACACACCGTAGATTTGGAGTAAATAATGAAAAACATCGCACGCGCAACTATCGCCAGCCTGATTCTTGGTGCCACCGCTTTGAGCGGCACTGCCATGGCAGCTACCAACAATGTCGCTACCGGCGAAAACCTGAACTACCCAGCCATTGAATCGACCGACGCTCCTTTGAGCCGTCAGCAAGTCGTTCAAGAACTGGCTGCTGCTCAAGAGCAAGGCTACATTAGCACGGGTTCCATGGGCGACTACCCACGTATCGATACCCGCTCCGAGCTGAGCCGTGATCAGGTTGCCGCAGAAGCCAAAGACTGGAATAACAACAACGGCACCTTTGTTGCTTACTAAGCTGCTGATTGATCCCTAATTAGTCGTAGTTCCCCCTTGAAACGCCTCTTCGGAGGCGTTTTTTTTATCAGCTGTTGACCTTCCCATCGGGTCAAGCCCTAAAGTGGCTTCATTGACGATCCATTGAAGGGTGATTTCGATGACAAGTAGCGCTTCAAACAAGGGCTCACGCCTGACTTTAGATGTGGAAGGCATGACATGTGCTTCCTGCGTCAGTCGGGTTGAAAAGATTATTGGCAAAGTCCCCGGTGTGCAATCGGCCCAGGTAAATCTGGCCACCAACAAGGCCACCGTGGAATTTGAGGGTGCCGCCCCGGTCGACGCCATTATGCAGGCAGTGGAAAAGGGTGGTTACAAAATTTCCCAGCAAGACATTGTGCTGGACGTGCAGGACATGACCTGCGCCTCCTGCGTGGGCCGTGTTGAAAAGGCCTTGCTGAAGGTACCGGGCGTACAAAAAGCCTCGGTCAATCTGGCAACCGCCAAAGCGCATGTGCAAGTGGCGCAGGGTGTGAAAGCTCCTGAGCTGATTCAGGCGGTGAGCAAAGCCGGCTATCCTGCCAGCCTTGCCGAAACGGCTGTTACGAATGACCAGTTCGAGCGTGCAGAACAAACCTACGAAACGCTGCGCAAGCGTTTCTGGCTGGCGACGGTGCTGGCCTTGCCCGTTTTCATTCTGGAAATGGGCGGCCATATGGTGCCTGCTTTCCATCATTGGGTAGCCAGCACCATAGGTACACAGAACAGCTGGCTGATCCAGTTCGTGCTGACCACGCTGGTTTTGCTGTTCCCAGGCCGCGAGTTCTACACCAAAGGGATTCCTGTTCTCTTGCGTGGTGGCCCGGACATGAACTCGCTGGTCGCTGTGGGCACCCTGGCAGCTTACAGCTTCTCGCTGGTGGCTACCTTTGCGCCGCAATGGCTGCCTTCCGAATCCGTCTACGTGTACTTTGAAGCTGCCGCAGTCATCGTCGCCCTGATTTTGCTGGGCCGTGTCATGGAAGCGCGCGCCAAAGGTCGCACGTCTGAAGCCATTCAACGCCTGCTCAGCCTGCAGCCGCCTACCGCTCGTGTACGTCGCGACGGTCAGGAAATTGAGCTGCCCCTGGCAGATCTGCATACGGGCGATGTCGTGCTGGTTCGTCCCGGCGAGCGTATCCCGGTTGATGGTGATGTTCTTGCCGGTCAGAGCTATGTGGATGAGTCCATGGTGACAGGCGAATCCATTGCCGTGTCCAAATCTCAGGGCGATAAAGTCATTGGTGGCACAGTAAACCAAAAAGGTTCGCTGGAATTTGAGGCTACCGCCGTGGGGCAGGACACCGTACTGGCCAATATTGTGTCCATGGTTGAGCAGGCCCAAGGCTCCAAGCTGCCTATTCAAGCCGTGGTCGACAAAATCACGCTGTGGTTTGTGCCCGCCGTCATGACACTGGCCGTCTTGACCGCCATTGTCTGGCTGATTTTTGGACCATCGCCCGCATTGAGCTTTGCACTGGTCAATGCCGTCGCTGTGCTGATTATTGCTTGCCCATGTGCCATGGGTCTGGCCACGCCAACCTCCATCATGGTGGGGACGGGCCGAGCCGCACAGGCTGGCGTGCTGTTCCGTAAAGGGGACTCTCTGCAAGCACTGCGCGATGTAAAAGTCGTGGCCGTGGATAAAACAGGCACCCTGACCAAGGGCGCGCCCGAACTGACCGATTTTGTCTGCGCACCCGGTGAGAACCAGGATCAGGCTTTGGCAGCGATTGCCGCTCTGGAAAACTACTCCGAGCATCCGATTGCCCAAGCCATTGTCAGCGCCGCCAAGGAAAAGCAAATCACCTTGCCCAAGGCTGAGCAGTTTGAGTCCCTGACAGGCCTGGGTGTCACCGCCCAAATCGGAGCTGACCAATGGCATGTGGGTGCAGATCGCCTGATGACGCAATTAGGGGCGGACCTGTCAGCCTTTACCGAGCAAGCCCAGACGCTGGCGCAGGACGGCAAAACCCCCATGTACGCCGCCCGCAACAAGCAGGTCATTGCCTTGCTGGCCGTGGCTGACCCCATCAAGGAAACCACGCCGCGCGCCATCGAGCAGTTGCATGCCCGTGGCATCAAGGTCGTCATGATTACCGGCGATAATCGCCACACAGCCAATGCCATTGCCCGCCGTCTCAATATTGATGAAGTGGTGGCGGAAGTCATGCCTGAAGGCAAGGTGCAAGCGGTTCAGGCCTTGCGCGATACCCATCAGCATCTGGCCTATGTCGGCGATGGCATCAACGATGCACCCGCTCTGGCTGTAGCAGACGTGGGGATTGCGATTGGCACCGGAACGGACATTGCCATTGAAGCGGCTGATGTAGTCTTGATGTCGGGCGATATGCAAGGCGTGGTCACCGCGATAGCCTTGTCCCACGCCACCATGCGCAATATCCGTCAAAACCTGTTCTGGGCCTTTGCCTATAACGTGGCACTGATTCCGGTAGCAGCAGGCGTGCTCTATCCCTTTAACGGCACTTTACTCTCGCCCATGTTTGCCGCTGGCGCCATGGCCTTGTCCAGTGTCTTTGTGGTCAGCAATGCCTTGCGTTTGCGGCGGGTGAAGCTGAACTAAGGTACCCGCACAACACGTTTCACTACAGCGCAGTAGAACCCGGTGTAAACCAAGGGGCTCTTTCAAGCAGAGAGAAAAATGCCGCCCAACTGGGGCGGCATTTTTTAGCAAAGCGATATTGCCAAACTCATGATCCAGACTTCACCGATCAGGCTTTCAGCGTATAGCGCAAAATCTCCACGATTTGCTCGGGGCTAGTTGCCCAGGCCTGCGCACTGGCATCCACTTCTTTCAAGGGGTGGATAATGTCTTCGGCGTGCAACGTCACGTACGGTTTGCCCAGGGCGGCACAGAAACCGGCATCAAAGGCAGCATTCCACTGTTTGTACTTGTCTCCAAAACGCACCACGACCAGATCCGCCTGTTCAATCAGGGTTCTGGTACGGATGGCATTGATTTTGGAGGATTTGTGATCACGCCAGAAACCTTCGCTGGCCGGTCCCAGGTGATCGCCGGCGGCATCGCTGGCATCGTGATCGGTAACAGGGCTGGTAAAGGTAATATCCAATCCAGCGGCCTTTGCACCTTGAGCAATCTGCTCGCGCCAATCCGTGTGAATTTCGCCGGACAGATAAACGGTGTAAGTCATTACATACTCCATAAAGAAAAGCCGGACGCCTCTTTAACAGGCGCCCGGCGCATTCAAACCCACCCAACATTAGCATATTGAGCGGCACCTAACAGCAGGCAAACGCGATAGCCCTTATTCGCAAACGCATCAAGGGCTAAAGAAACGGGTTTCTTTATGAAGCCTGTGGATCAGCGAATCGGGATGGCAACCGGACGCAGCGGAGCCGCATCACCGCCCCGGATCTTGAGCGGACCGCCAATAAAGGCAAACTCATAGACCTTGTCCTTGGACAATTCATCCAGAGCAATCAACTCAATGATCGGTGCGCCTTGTTGGGCCAACAGATAGGTATGCAAGGGGACGTAGTCATCAGGCACCTCGGAAGGGAAGGTTTCAAAGCTCAAATTGTCCGCACCCACAATCATCGCACCGCCTTCTTCCACCAGATAGCGAGCAGCATCCAGACCCATGCCAGGTGGCGCATTCATATAGGCTTTGGGATCATTAAAGAGCTTCATGCGGCCCGTACGGATCAGGACAATATCGCCTTCTTTCAGCACCGTTTTCTGACGGGCCAGTGCATCCTTCAAGTCCTGGCGTGTGATGCGGTATTGATCGGGCAGCATGTCTACGCCTTTGGCGGCGGCCACATCAATCAAGACGCCACGGGCGATCAAGGGCGGGAATTTCTCGATGCCAGTACGGTTCCAGCCACGGTCACCCAGATGCTCATCAGCCTTGAAACCATTCCAGATCTTTCCATGAATCCCGAAGTGATTCAGGGCATCAATATGGGTGCCTGTATGGCTGTACATGGAAAAAGCCGTGCCTGTGTAGCTACGAACCGCGTTCATTTCATCGCCAACTCCCATCGGGTCATCCACTGCGGTACCACGAGGGGTATGGGTCATCCAAAACTGATAGTGCGGGTCTCCCGCATCCTGCCAACTGGGCATGCCCAGGTAGTAGTCGGTTGCCAGGTCATACACTTTGCTGCCATCCAGACGGGACAAGATGGCGGCCCGGGAAGCAGGGGTGATCAGGTTCAAGCGACCAATTTCATCGTCCGGCCCCCAGGGACTGATGCCCACTTCCTGAGCACTAAGGGGCAAAGGGTTGCTCGCTGGGTGAGTGGAATGAGCCAGAGAGACGCTCATGCTGCTTGCACCAACCAGCAGTAAACCGAGAAGACGGTGAGAAAAACGAATCGACATGGGATGTCCTTTTATGAAGCGTAGATAAGAAAGAAAGGGGCAGCGCTTACAGCAAAGCGCGCAAACGGCTTTTGAGCATTTCGGCGGATTGGGTCTGCAAACGGGCCAACACTTGACCGGTCTCGCGTGAGGAGACTAATAAAGTGGGGATGGACTGGATCCCTAGCCGTACCGCTTCGGCGCGATCGGCTTGAACTCGCTGCTGCGCGATATCGCTATCCATAGCATTCAGAAAGGCCTCACCATCAAAGCCTTGCGCAATGGCGACCTCCAGTAGCGTGCCCATATCGCCGATATTGCGACTTTCTGCCAGATGCGCACGCTGCACCGCATCGAAGTAATCCCAATGGGCGTTATCGCCAGAAAGTAGCTGCGCCGCCTGACACGCCCGAGCGGACAACATTCCATGGGGATAGTCGAAGTTCTGTGCTCGCATGCCCTCGATATTGATGGACTGCGTATCGTCGTGTTGGGCGCAGGCGGCCCAGTGGCCCAGGATTTCACGTTTGGCGCGCTCCATGGAGCCGAAGGCTTGCAGCATCTGCTCGCGGCTGTCTTGCAGAACAAAGGTATGGTGGCGGACCTGGATGCCCTGTTCGGCGGCAACTTGCCGCAAACGTGGCGACATGACATAACACCATCCGCAGACGGCGTCATGGAAGAAATCAATAATCAGGGGGGAGACAAGCGGCTGGGTCGGGTGTGTTTGATCGTGCATTGTGATGTCCTTGTAAGATGGTCATCACAATAGCGTTCCCCGGAGCGGAGAATAAGCACGTGGCGGTGCAGACAGTTTTTACTTCGAGTTCATAAAGGTCTGTTTACAGGGCGTTGGACATGGCATGAGGCAATTGGTCGGCCAGATAATCCACGAAAGCTTTGACCTTGGGTTGCAGGTGTCGATTAGTTGGATACACGGCGTAGATATGGCGGGGCTCATTCACCAATTCGGGCAAAACGCGTTGCAACTGCCCGCATGCAATTGCTGGATCTGCCAGAAAGGAAGGCAAGGCGCCAATCCCCAAACCGGCAATCAGAAAGTCGCG
Organism: Alcaligenes nematophilus; assembly: GCF_026344155.1. Classification (NCBI taxonomy): domain Bacteria; kingdom Pseudomonadati; phylum Pseudomonadota; class Betaproteobacteria; order Burkholderiales; family Alcaligenaceae; genus Alcaligenes; species Alcaligenes nematophilus. The sequence continues at coordinate 85,253 of NZ_JAPKMZ010000001.1, forward strand.
CAGCATCAGGCTGTTATTCACTTGACTATGCTCACCTGAGAACAGCAAAGCCGTACCACTGGGGGTGTGCTGTTGAGGATTGCTGTCGAAATCACTATCAAAAGCAAGGCCCTGAGTATGTGCCAGGCTATAGCTGATCATTTTGTGATTGCGCAGATCCTGCAAGGTCTGAGGCAGGCCATGCTGCTTCAAATAGGTGGGGGCAGCGCATAATTTTTGCTCGATGGTGGCGAGGCGACGAGCAATCAGGCTGGAATCATCCAGGCTGCTACGCAAACGCACCGAGACATCAAAACCGTGAGCCACGGCATCCACGATCCGGTCTTCCATCACCAGCTCCAGCTTCAGTTCCGGATACTTGTGTAGAAAATCCGTCATCAATGGCGATAGGACGCTAAGTGCAAACGACAAGGGGGCATTCACGCGCAAGGTCCCCGTCACGCGCTGGGACTGCTGTTTGACCGAGCGCTCCAAAGCGTCCAGCTCATCCAGTATCCGACAGCATTCGGCATAGTAGCTGCGGCCAGTCTCCGTCAGACTCATGCTGCGCGTAGTGCGCTGGATCAGCACCGTATCCAGATGCGCTTCCAGGGTACGCAGTTGCTTGCTCAAACCCGCTGCGGATATCCCCAGATCCTCCGCGGCTTTGGCAAGTCCGCCCAGCTCCACAATGCGCCGGAAGGTGCGCATGACATTAAAAGTATCCATAAGGGATAGGTACTCCAACAATCAGCTATAGCAAGGCTTGGGCGGGGAGCATGCCTGAAAACAGGAACGCAGCCCCCTCAGGAACCGTATCCTACCGCATTGCCGCGGGCTGTCTGCGTCTGATTTTCTTGTCTCGAAGCGGGTGCTTTATTTCCAACCCAGGCTGTGGGATTGCTCCAGAGCCTGGTGACGCTGATCATCATCCGCATGCAGATAGATATTGGTCGTAGCGATAGACTCATGGCCCAAAGTGTCACGGATGATACGTAAATCCACTCCTTGATCAGCCAGGTGAGAACCTGCCGAGTGACGCAGCCAGTGAGCCGAGGCCTGCTCCAGAATACGGGCCTGGGACTCCTGATCGGGATGCAGACTCCGTAAACGATCCGCACTACCTTGAAAAACCTGTTTGACCAGAACATGCGCCATGGCCCGCGTCAAATGCTTGTCGCTGGCGCCGGCGGACATTAATAAAGGATAGGGCTCCAAAGCCTGGGGCGGTCCTTCCAGCCCATGCGCTTGTCGGTAGCGCATCAATTCGCCGTACAGCTCTTGCGTTAAAGGCACACGACGCCATTTGTCGCCCTTGCCGTGGATATGCAGCCACCATTGAGCCGTCGTTCCCGCATCAACACGTTCCTGAACATCGGCCATACGCGCCTGAACCAGTTCGGAAATGCGCAGGGCGCCGCCATAAAGAATAGAAAAGAGCCAACGTACGCGGGCTTTGTAGCGCAACTCGCTCTGCGTATCTTCAGGAAGGGCCTGGATGTAATCCTGTACCCAACGCCATTGCAACCGGGTCAAGTACCGTTGCTGGGGGGCGGTGGTTTTCTTTTGACGTCGGCCCTGATGAGACAAGGCCAAAGGATTGCCCGCCAAATACCCCGCCTGCACCAGCCAGCTAAATAAAGAGTTCAGAATCAATAACGCCTGATTCCGGCTGCTTTCAGACAAAGGCCCCGCAAATGGCCGCCATGCCACATGGTGACGGGCAGGGCGGGAGCGCCCTTGAACCACCCAGCGATGAGCGGGTTGAGGGTCCGCCAGAAACAAACGATAGGCCAGGATGTCTTCCAGGCTAAGCGAGGACAAGTCCTTACGACGCTCCAATACCGCCCATAACAAGAGGCGCTCCGCCTCCTTGCGGTAGTTCGCATAGGTGCGTGGACTATCTATATAGCGCGCCAACCAGGCCCGCAACGCCTCTATATCTGTTTGCGCCTCAATCTGTGCACGTCCGCTGATAGACCGGTTGGCCCCTTGCCGCCCGTCAAAACGAGCCAGCAATTGAGCAATATCGTCCGATCCCAGGTCGGTTGAGGGCGAAGTGTTGGCTATTTCCATGAATAAGCAGAAAAACGAAGGCGATAAGAGAGCAGAGAAGGGTTTTCAAACCCGTGCCTGTGCCAATCAGCCTGTTTAGGGTCATATATTTGACATTATAGAGATAATGTCAAATTATAGAATCCGATTTGTTGATAATTTTATATATTACGTTGTATTATTAATTAAATTATCAACAAAGGTGGAAAAATGGAGCAAAACCAGCCAAACGAGGGGCAAATCCTGGCCGATGTTGCCCAATTACGTGATCGCTTCAGCCATACGCAGACTTTGTACAAAGAAGTGGCCGCACTCCTGTTTTTCCGCTATGGCGTCACACCTACGGCCAACAAGCTGTACCAATTGGTGCGCAAAGGCAGCATGAGTGCTCCGGCTCAGGCACTACAGACGTTCTGGGAAGATTTGCGGGATAAAAGTCGAGTTCGGCTGGATGTGGCCGACATGCCCGAAGAGCTACAAGCCCTGACGGGGGATCTGCTGGGTCGTATCTGGCAAGAAGCGATGGGGCATTCGAAACAGCAGATGCTGCATTACCAGACTCAGGCTGATGAACGCGTCGCACAGGCTCAAGCCCAAACCCTGGAGGCCCAACAGGCACTGGAAGTAGAGCAGGGCGCCTTGAAAAATGCCCAAGCCCATATAGAAAAGCTGAAAGAAGAACTACAGGCAGCCAGTCAGGTACAAGCAGCTCTGAAACAAGACTTGCTGCACGCCAAACAACGTCAAAACGAGCTGGAAACCGAAAAACAATTGGTTCAACAAGAACTGCGCCGCCAAGGTGAGCAATTCACCCAGGACTTGGAGCGGCTGCAAAAGGCTATTAAGCTGACCGAAGAACGCGCCCAGGCCAACGAGCGCCGTGCTTTACTGGAAATCGACAAGGAACGCTCCATTCAAACGCGACTGCGTCAGCAAATAGAAGAGGCCGAGCAAGCAAACAAGACCCAGCGTCAAGCTCACGAACAGGAGCTGAACAAACAGCAGGATCAAATGCAGAAACTGCGCCAGGAGTTGGGGCAAGAGCAGGGCGAGCGCCGCGCGATGCAAGCGGCTATGGATATCAGCCATAACTTGGCCCAAGAGATGCAGGGGCAATTGCAAATGTTGCGTACTCGCGCTGCTTTGCTGGAGCGGGAGAATGAAGAGGCGCGCAAAACAGCCCAACGACTCAGCCAGGAACTGGAACAAGCCCAAAGCCAGCCTGTACGCCCCCTACGGTTGAAGCGACGCCTGATCAAGAACGATCCTGAACAATAAAATCTATTTAGCAGCCTATGCCAGCCATCCGTAAGGTTGATTTGCTGCACTTTCAATCGCCTGGATAGACCACTGCGTGTAACGGTCTGTTTTAGCGTAAACGATGCACAGAAGGCTTATGCTAAGCTTTTGCCCATGCTGCGCGCACCCATTTCATCTCGCAAAACAATAGGCTGGCTTTTATTAGTCGGCCTGCTTGTTTTTTTTGCCAGCATGAGTGTGAGTAGCAGCTTTGCCGCACACGCCACGATTCAAAATACGGATCGCAGCACTGTTCAAGCGCAACATGCCTCGTCGGGGCAATCTCACCATAGTGCTCCCAACCATTGCAGCACTCCAATGAAAAGTGGTTGCTGCGCTTGTCTGGCGACGCAGGCTCCACCACCTAAAGCGGTGGCATTACAGCCCGTTTTCCCTCCCGTCCCCCTGCATCAAAACTACGTCTCCCGGCTGATTGGCCCCGCCCAGCCACCTCCGCGCTCGTCCTGATCATCTCGTTTTAATTGCCGCCCCAGCGCTAAAAGCCTGTGCTGATCCAGCCTGGGTGGTACGTGTGTATTGATGATTGATAGGGATAAACCCATGAAACGACGCGATTTTTTTAAACTGACTTTGGGTGCCAGCCTCTTGAGTAGCCTGCCTACGCGAAGCTGGGGGCAGGGCATGATGGGGCACCACGGCTCCATGTCTGAAGGTATGCCCGGTCACGGCATGAGCACCCGCCCAGGCCTGATGCCCATAGAAAAAATGCCGGCTGGCCAGGCTCTGCAAGCTCTACCTGTACTTAAAAACAGTAGTCAGAAAAAAGGGCTTTTCCAGGCCAAAATTACTGCTGCTGCCCATCAACGCGTTCTGGCAGATGGAAAAAGCACCGAACTCTGGCTTTACAACGGCCAAGCTCCCGGCCCGCTGATCGAACTATATGAGGGCGACCAAGTAGAAATCGAGTTTGAAAACCAGCTGGATCAGGCCACTACCATCCACTGGCACGGTTTGCCGGTTCCCTCTGATCAGGACGGCAACCCACAAGACGCGGTGATGCCAGGACAAAGCCGCTACTACCGCTTTACCTTGCCCGAAGGCTGCGCCGGTACGTACTGGTATCACCCACACCCTCATGGCAAAAGCGGTGAGCAAGTCGCCCACGGATTGGGCGGGACAATTATTGTGCGCTCTCCCAAAGACCCATTGAAAGACTATACGGAGCAACACTGGGCCATTAGCGATCTGCGGTTGGACATTAATGGCCATATTCCGGCCAACACAGGTCCTGACTGGATGAACGGCAGGGAAGGGCAGTTCGTTCTACTGAATGGTCAACGCCAACCCCTTATCCAGGCCAGCACAGCAGAACGCATCCGTGTCTGGAACTCGTGTTCTGCCCGTTATTTGAAGCTGCATATCCCCGGTGCCCGTCTGGTTCAAGTCGGTACAGATGGCGGACTGTTAGAGCAAGCCTTGGCCGCCACCGAGTCAATTTTGTTGGCCCCGGCCGAACGGGTGGAGTTCTTTATCCAGGCGGATAAAGATCTGGATAGCAGCTTGCAAGCACTGTATTACGATCGGCAAAAAATGATGGTGCAGGAAAGTCCCGAAACCCTGACGCTGGCAACACTGAAAATCCGCCATCAGGAAATCGAACTGCCCAAGCAATTACGCACAATCCCTGCCATTCCAGCAGCCGCCAGTACCGCAAAAGTCGTATTCAGCGAAGTCATGCCCATGAACCATGACATGCAGTCTGGGCACGGCGCTGGTATGACAAACTCATCCGGGATGAACCACCAGGGTATGGCAGGCATGGACAACGATATGATGCCCGGCATGGCTGCCATGCGTTCCATGTTCCGTATCAACAATCAGGTCTACGACATGGACCGCATCGACCTGCGTTGCCCAACAGGGCAGTGGCAGTACTGGGATGTGATCAACGATTCCCATATGGACCATCCTTTCCATCTGCACGGCACACAGTTTCAGGTATTGGCGCGCCAAACCGGGATGCAGTCCGTACCGGAGGCGTTCCGGGCCTGGCGCGACACGGTCAATCTGCGGCCCAATGAGACGGTCCGGCTAGCATTCCGCCAGGAATTGCCCGGCCTGCGCATGTTCCACTGCCACATTCTGGAGCACGAGGACCTGGGCATGATGGCGCAGCTAATGGTGGAGTAGCCTGACCGCTGATGTAGAGCCTTGAAAACATCCGCCCTGCAAGCCTGTGTGCCAGCAGGGCGGACAAAGCAGTCCTGCCTGAAAAAAACCCGGCGTCGCCTGCATTACAATACCGCTTTTGAATTTCTCATTTTCAGCGGAGCACGCGCCATGAGCCTGTTGGGCACCCCTTTATCGTCGTCGTCGGACAAAATCATGCTCTTGGGCTCGGGAGAGCTGGGCAAAGAAGTACTGATTGCGCTGCAACGCCTGGGGGTAGAAACCATAGCGGTGGACCGCTACGAGAACGCACCTGGCCAGCAGGTCGCCCATCACTCGCGCACCATCACCATGAGTGATGCCGAACAATTGCGCGCCCTGATCGAAGAAGAAAAGCCCACCCTGGTTGTGCCCGAGATTGAAGCCATTGCCACCGGCGTGCTGGAAGAGCTGGAAGCCCAAGGCAAGGTACGCGTCATTCCGACGGCCCGTGCGGCTCGCCTGACCATGGACCGCGAAGGCATCCGCCGCCTGGCCGCTGAAACCCTGGGTGTTCCCACCAGCCCCTACCAGTTCTGCGAATCGCTGGAAGAGCTTCAAGCCGCTATCGACGACAAGATTGGCTATCCTTGCGTCGTCAAACCCTTGATGAGCAGCTCGGGCAAGGGTCAAAGCAAGATCAGCGGCCCGGATGATGTTGCCAAAGCCTGGGACTACGCCATGGCAGGTGGCCGCGTCAGCCAATGCCGCGTCATTGTTGAAGGCTTTATCGACTTCGACTACGAAATCACCTTATTGACTGTCCGTGCCGTAGGAGCAGACGGCCAGATCGAAACCCAGTTCTGCGATCCCATCGGCCACAAGCAGGTAGATGGCGACTACGTAGAAAGCTGGCAGCCCCAGCCCATGAGTCCCGCGGCTCTGCAAAGCGCACGCGATATTGCCCAAGCCGTTACCCAGAACCTGGGCGGCCAGGGCTTGTTTGGCGTTGAGCTGTTCGTGAAGGGCGATCAGGTCTGGTTCAGTGAAGTCAGCCCCCGTCCACACGACACCGGCATGGTCACCATGGCCACCCAATGGCAGTCAGAATTTGAACTGCATGCACGCGCCATTCTGGGCCTGCCTGTGAATACCGCCTTGCGTATGCCCGGCGCCAGCGCCGTGATCTACGGCGGTGTAGATGCAAAAGACGTGAATTTCCTGAATGTGGCTGAAGCCTTGCGCATCCCGCAAACCGATATCCGTCTGTTCGGCAAACCCGAGAGCTTTGAAAAGCGCCGCATGGGTGTCGCATTGGCCGCAGACGCTGATCTGGAAACGGCCCGTGCAAACGCCCGCCAGGCCGCGGCCACCGTAAAAGTCCAAGCCCGCTAAAACAAGGAGTTTCCACCATGCCCATCATCGTCGTCCTGCTTTTCCTGGGGATTATTGCGGCGCTTGTGTATGGTGGAATGCAGCTCTTTAGTTTGGTCAGTGCCAGTGCCGGAGTTATTGCCGCGATCTTGAGCCTGCTGATCGCAGCGGCCATTCTGGTGGCCCCCTTCATCGTATGGCGACGCCGTTATCTGGCCATTCACGGCAAAAAGCAGCAAGGCCAGCGTATTCTGGAACTGGCTTTACCCGACGGTTCAATACGCCTGGATGCCCTGCAAAAACGCGGTCAGATTCAAACGGGGCAGGGAACACGAGCGTTTATTTTTGCGGATATAGACTCAGTCGAGCTGCAGGGCAGGGGATTGACGCTGACTTTGCGTAACCCAACGCAAAGTTGGGAAATCCAGCCTGCCCATACCGCAGAAGCCAAACGTTGGCGCAAAATCCTTAGCCTGGCAGCACGGCAGGATTTATAAGGCTCATCGTCAAAGCAAATCGGCAATACGCCTAACCGAAGTAAAGCCTTGTCGGTAAAAAAGCACGTGCATCCTTATACCTGCTCACTGACCTGATCAGACAAGGCCGGCTCATTCAGGCTGATCATGTGCTCATCCAAAGACTCCAGCGTCTCGACGACCGTACGCAGAACCTGAATACGAGCGGCTTTTTTGTCCTTGCTGGGCACAATATGCCAAGGTGCCATGTGAGTATCGGTCTGGGCGAACATTTCCTCTGCAGCGCGTTGATACGCCGACCATTTCTCCCGGTTACGCCAATCGTCTTCCGTAATCTTGTAATTCTTGAAGGGCGTTTCCTCGCGGGCCTTGAATCGTTTGAGCTGCTCGTCCTTATCAATATCCAGCCAGAACTTGATCACAGCCGTACCGTTGGCCAGCAACTGTGCCTCAAATTCGTTGATTTCCTCGTAAGAGCGATGCCAAGCGGCGCGGGAAATCAATTTTTCCACTCGCTCCACCAGCACACGGCCATACCAGGATCGATCAAAAATCGAAATTTCCCCCAGACGCGGCAGTTTGCGCCAGAAACGCCATAGATAAGGGCGTGCCAGCTCCACAGCATTAGGGGCAGAAATAGGGTGGATATCGTAAGTGCGCACGTCCAGGGCTTCGGTCAAACGGCGGATAGTGCCGCCTTTACCCGCTGCATCCCGCCCCTCAAACACCAGTACCAAAGAGTGCTTGCGGAAAGCTTTGCTACGTACCGCGCAGGATAAACGGCCCTGCCAATGCAAAAGCTCGGCGTCGTAATCCTGCACAGATTCTTCAGGAGGAGGGGACTGCAGCGAAGCAGTCGGGACGTTCAAGCGAAACGGGAAGGCATGCGGCTCTTTCACCTGACGCGGGACAATAGGCTTGTCCATGGCCTGCAACACCACCTTGGCCAAAGACACATCACGCAGGTTCTTATCTGCGCTAGGGATAACAACCCAAGGGGCGTAATTCCGATGAGTCAAATTGATAGTTTGCGTCGCGGCATTGCGCAAGCGATTGAATTGCTTGTGAACTTTCAGGTCAGCCTTGCTGACACGCCAGGCAGTACTAGGATCAGACATCAAGGTAGCGCATCGATCCAATTGAGCCTGCGCAGAAAGATGGAACCACAGCTTCAAAACCTGCACGCCTTGATAAGCCAACTGCGCTTCAAAACGATTAATCAGATGGGTATACAAAGCAATCTTGGCCGGATCCGGTTCTTTACGGCCCAGTTCTTTCATCAAAGGCGCGTACCAGGAACCAAACACCAAACCCGTCTGACCACGAGCGGGCAAGCTATTCCAATAACGCCACATCAAAGGGCGCATGGCTTCCTCTTCACTTAACTTGCCGAACGCCAGAGTGTGCACATGGCGCGGATCCAGCCACGTGTTCAAGGTATTGATAGCAGAGCCTTTACCCACACCGTCCATACCTGCCACCACGATCAGCAGGGTTTGATCTGCCTTATCCAGACGTTCATACTGCTTGGACAGCAAGGCTTCACGCAGGATTTCAATCTGCGCTTTGGCCAAATCATCACTCAAGCTGGGATCGCGTTCGGCAAACTGTAGTACATGGCCCATGGTGCTTTGCTCCGATTTAGATAGCTGCTCACTATAACCATGCAAAGGAGTACTTAACTACCTTCAGAGCAAAAATAATCCGGAAGAAGAGAGAGGAGTGAAAAGCGATAAAAACAGGTGCTTAAGGGAATGGGGCTAAAGTCTATCGATTACTGACTTTACATAATATATCTTATGCGATTTATATTTAAGGTCGACACAGCCCCACATTTACAAGCGTCTGCAACCCGGTAGTGGCTACAAGTACTTCCCCACCTCCAAGCCCACTACCTGGCAGAGGATCTATCCGAGCGCTCAGCGGTCCTGCATGACCTTTGGTGCAGATGACTCGATGAGCCTGGCCAGCTTTGGCGATTACAAAACCGATGGTGCCGATGGCTATATGTGGAATATGTGGAACCACTATGACTGCTGCCGCATCCGTGGTGAGTTTTTATACAGCATCCCTTAAGCGAAGGACGAGAATATCTATGCAACAACCACAACGCCCGTTCACACTGCGCTTGAAACCAGCCGCCATGATGCTGGCTCTTGCGTTGACCTCCATGAGCGTGATACCCGACGCCTACGCGCAACCCGTACGCGGCTCTTCGCTGTATTACCGAATGGGAGGCGGCTCGCCCGGCGGCTCTGCAAATTATCGCGGCCAGGTCGCTCACAACTTAGGCTTTGGAGGAAATGCTCGACTGAACTATTCATGTGGCAAGTTTGATATAGGCTTATCTTGGGCCAACATCATGAACAACCTCAACAACCTGGGCCAGACGGTGACTGGGGCGATTCAATCTGGTATCGCTGCCCTCCCCTTGTACGTCTTGCAACGCGCACAGCCAGGCCTGTATCAGATTTTTCAAAACTATTCGCAAAAGGTGGATCTCCTGCTCGGGGCCAGCCTTAAATCCTGCGAAGAGATGGAGGCCATGGTCAAAGCGGGGCAGAACCCCTATGAGGATTGGATCAAGATGGCCAAAGGTGAAGGCTGGAAGATCAAGGCCTCCGCGCAAGGTGATATTTACCAGGCAAAAATCGACATTGAGAAGAATGAAGAGGCCAATAAAGCCGGGGTGCCATGGGTCTTTGGCCAAAATGCCGGGGGTGTAGGAGGCCGACCTATTGAGCCGGTGCGAGATCTCTCTGTGGCAGGCTATAACGCTACCCTCAACAAACCAATCACCGCATCAGAGACCACGGACTACAGTAACTCACCTGCCGAGAAAAACTCTCGCCTGGTTCGTGCGTTTAAATCACCGGCAGAACTTGCCCAATGGACAACCGAAGTCCTTGGGGATCAGAAGGTCTATACCTGCGGGCAACATCACTGCCCTGCCCCAACCACGGTCGTGACCTCCAGCGGCCTGGGGCCCAAATATGAAGCCGAAGTCGATTTCGTCCAGCCTAAGCTTGAGGCAATGGCAAACCCATCGAACTCGGCCACTTATGCCGACCTCGCAGAAATCTCAGCTCCTGGCTTTGCCGTGTCTCCTCAGTTGCTTGACTCCTTACGAGCAATGCCGCCTGACACCCGCAGCATCGCTGTTAACCGCATTGCTCAGGAAATGGCGATGCACCGGGTGATCAATAAAGCACTGGTGGCGCGTAGCGTGTTGATGACAGGTCTGACCTTACCGGAGGTTACGGCCGCAGGAGATGCCATCCAAAACACCCAGGCTTCGGTCGATCGCTTAAGTGGCTACATTGACGACTTGATGTATGAGGCTCGGATCCGCAAGGATCTGACGTCCCAGACGGCATTGTCGATCATCAACACCCAGTCCGCCATTGACACACAATCACTGAACGTACCGGGTGGCAACCCTGTTGATCCTGCCCCAGTAGTGGGTGGACGGGTGCCTGGACTATGACACAAGTCTCTCTCACCAAAAAACGCAGCTGGCTGTGGCGAGCACTGATATGGCTCGCCATCGGTTTGGCCGGATTTCTCCTGCTCATTGGGCTGCTCGGCGCACTAGCGCAGTCGTTTATCGGACAGGAACATAGACTTCTGAGCCTTCTTGAGAGGACATCGTCAGTACGAGATATTGGAGCAATCGCGCAATGTCTGGCAGCACTACTCATTATTTGGCGCTGGCCAGCCGTCGTGCGCTGGCTCCAGGCCAGACATATTGTTCAAGGATTCGAATATGACGCCGTGCTGGCCAGCCGCCGGAAGGTGGCGGCATTTGCCACGCTGTACTTAGTTTTGATTCCGATTGGCCTTGACCGCATCTGGCGCTGGGTGACAGCGCTCATTGCGGCTTAGCTGGGGAATACGCCATGCAACTAGACAGTTATCTGGAGCTCTTCACCACTTTCTACGGATGGGCGTTTGCCAATATCTTTGGCGAGATCGTGACCGGCATCGGCTTGGTCGTCATCCCTTTTCTGGTGGTAATCATCAATGCCTGGCGCGAAGCTGGCCAGCGGGGAATGCAAGACATCGGCGTTATGGGTGTCATCAAAAGCGTACAGACGCAGCTCATCGTCATGCTGTTTGTGATGTCTGTTTGCTTTTTCACATCGCCCATCACAAGCCTAACGTATGCGCGCTTGTCGTACATGCCCCCTCCTTCGATTGACAACCCGAACCTTGTAGAGGCAACGCCTGGAGCCAGTGGCAGCACCTACGATACGGCACTACGCGATGCTATTGATGGAAGCATGAGCCAGGCCAGCGGGCTGAGTAACGTGCCCCTATGGTGGTATTCCATCATGTCCATCAGCTCTGGGATCAACAATGCCTTTCGCAATGGCATGAACAATTCTGGATCTGATATGCGGGTTCTGGAGGATATGGCCAAGAATGCCACAATCGAAGACCCCGCCTTGCTCGGTGATGTGCAACGCTTCTATAGCGAATGCTTTATCCCGGCACGCAGTCAGTATTTGTGCAGCGATCGCAGCAGAATCAGTGCATCAGGTGCCTCGATCTTGGCAGAATCCAATACCGACTATGGGCCTACCGATGTGGATTGGATGGGCAGCCAGTTTTTCAGAACTGAGCCTGGGTATTACGCCTCCATGCGCAGCCGTGCTCCGGTCACCGGTTTTGCGATCGATTACTCCCGCGATACTGAGTACTACGACCCATCGAGCGACGTGGACCCACAAGTTACCAGTGCCGTAAACCCAGAGTTTGGACGCCCAACCTGCAAGCAATGGTGGGAGGATCAGCTAAGAGAAAAGCTGATCGATGGCAGCCCAGGTGTTCGAGCGTTCGCATCCAGAGCGGCGAACGTTCTCACCTTTACGTCGTTCGACAAACAAAAGGATGAAGTGGCTCGTTTGGCGTCAACCGCCGCCAATCCAGTCTTTGTTGATTTCGACCAGGTAATGGGCTCCCCTTATGACGCGGCCACAATCGCAGGTCGAACAATAACGGGGGCTGGCAGCACAATCGGTGTTGGTGGGGCAGCTTTCATGGCCAGCATGGCATGGATGCCATTAGTGACCTCGTTACCCATGATTCAAGCATTGGTCCTCATGGGTATCTACGCTTTTCTCCCCTTGGCCACCTTGGTCAGCGGTTTCAGTCTCCGGGTATTGTTCTTAGGTGCCATGGCCATTCTTACTATCAAGATGTGGGCGTCGATGTGGTACATCGCCACTTGGATCGATGGCCACCTAATCAACGCTATGTACCCCGGTGCCCTGGGAAATATATTTGTTCAAGAAGCCATGATGATAGGCAAAGGGGCCATTCCAGCGGGCTACAAACGAATGGTACTGAACACGATTTTATTGTCGTTGTATGTCGGTTTACCAATTATTTGGTCAGCAATGATGGCTTGGGCTGGATTTAAAGTTGCGGGTGGTATGGACCAGTTGATGGGTAAAGGAGGTAATGCTGCAGCTAGTTCAGGCCGACCCCCGCTGCTAGGGAAGATGTTTGGAGGTAAAAAATAAATGCTTATTGCACACTAAGAAAAAATGACATGTTCCTTTCACCTCTCCAGGAACTTAATGGGGTTCCTGGAGTTCATTTTTCATCCTGGTCGCTTTCCTGCCAGCCATAGTATAAGTCCCAGTTGATATGCGTTCGATCAAACGGATCAGGCACTTCAGGGGCAGCCAAGTTATCCCAACCTTTACGATCACTAGAGTTAATTAACAATAGAATGAAATCAAACGCGAGCACCACTCCTATCCATACCACTCGCGCAAGAAAAACACTTCCATGTCGTGCTAGTTTCAGGGCATATTTCATATGCTCTAACCCTCCTCACACCCAGTATTATTTAACCAGATCACGAAAACAGTTGGGGACACTTCAATTTCTATAGTGTATCAGCACCTTTTTTAAAGGTCTGACCTACCCTGTCAGTTTGAACGTACAAAGCCTTACAAAGACAATTTCTGCCTATTTGCTCAAAACCCTACGGCATCCGCTGTGCTACGTGCTTCAGACGTAGAATTTCTACAGTTGCCTCCGACTCTCGCACTCGATAGAACACAATATAGTTTCGATGGATAGCCAGCTCCCGCACATATGCAGGAAGGCCTGGTCGTCCTACCCTACCCATCTCTGGATGCTTAGACAAAGGGTGTATTTTGTCTCGCAGCTCATGACCAAAGGTCTCCGCACGTACTGGGCTATCCAAAGCGATGTAGTCAATGATCTTAACCAGATCTTCCTCAGCCTTTGGCCTCCAAACTATTTGGTAGAAACGCGCAGCTTGAATCATTTATCACGCACTGTTGCCGTTTTAATCTGTTGAATGCGGGATCCCATCCTGGCCATCACTTCCTCATGTGGCACGCTTGGTCGCTCATCTTCCAAAGAGTCGGCAATTTCAGCAGCAAGCCAACTGTTATAAGCGGCCGCTTCGTGTGCATCACGTAACGCCGCCGACCGACTTTGTCGGCTACGCGTCATATCCTTTTGCGAAGGGTCCCAGTTCGTCACATCTAGCTCGGCTTTAGCGAGCCCTAAATCACGCAGCATCACCAACGCAGATGTCGGATTGCCAAAACGGCGTGGCTCCTTACTTCTTGCTTTGGTCAAGACAGCGTCCTGGCCGCTTCGAGTGGCAATCTCAACGAAGAAACCACCACCTTGACCTTTGAGTGTTACGCCAGTCACTCCTCCCGCATCTGCGGTGGCTCGTAGCTGTTCAAGTGTGATAAAACGCATAGCATGCCCTCCTATCAAGGAGAAACCATTTTACACCAATTCTGCGCATATTTGATAGAAATCATGCACACCTCTCTTACCATCCCCAAAGGACCTTAAGGAATCCGTGTATGAGTCGAACTTTTTCCTTGGAAGATTTCATTCCTTCGCCTCCTCCTCCCCGTCGTGAATACGAAAGCTATCATCCCATTCCGGAACATGAATCGTTCCTGGCACTCACCATCGACATGAGTCTTCTTACTCATGCACTAGCTGGGGACAGCAGCTGGTGCGCAAGTCAGGTAGACCGAAGACCAGGTGAATCCTATAACCCTTTGAAATATAAACAGGCTGTCGCCTCCATCTCAAATAAAGAAGCAATCTATATGCCTAGGTTGTACTTCGACAAAGGCCGCACAAGAATAATGGATGGTCGCCACCGACTCTACGCCCTGCTGGATGCTGGGTACACTCATGTGACCGTCCAGGTAAGGCCTGCGTATGCCCCTATGATCTCCACTCTCGTAGAGAAAAAAAACCTGTATTCAAATTAATAAATTTATTCCCCCCTCCACAGTGCAGTTGTGGATTCAGAGTATCTAAGACTTGTTAATCACAAATAAAAGGAGCTGATCAGGTTATGCCTGCATACGTGCATATAAATCTTCGAGTGATAGATCCTTCTAAGCAGGCTGCGCTCGCGCCCCGCTTCCAGCTGGCTCTCCAAGAGGCGGGAGGGCGAATTCTGCACTTTGGACCCGTTGCGCAAGTTTTAGAAGGCGAGGCCCCCCAATACCCATTAGCAGGCGTATTTGAGTTTCCAACACTGGCCCAGGCATTGGATTTTTACAACTCTGAGAAATATGCACCGATTAAAGCTGAACGAAGAGAGGCTCAACAAGCCCAAATGTTCATTGTGGAAACTGCATAAATCCAACTGCTTGCTCCCAACAAAGCGCACAGCCTCTCACTGATTTCGTTGTGAAGCTCTAGCGCCACAACGAAGCCACAGCCAAGCAAAGTAAGATTAGTGTATTGTGCAATACAAATCTTTCTTTTAAAGCCGCCATGAGCATCAGAAAAGTACCGACTCATCAAACTTATACCGAGCTGCAGCAGGCCTACGATCATTTCAATGACGCCCTGTTCGACGGCAAGCTGCCTAACTGCCTGATTACCTTGCAGCGTGAGAAACGCTCAATGGGCTATTTCTCAAGCCAGCGATTTGTAGACGCTCAAGGCACCTATACAGACGAAATAGCGATGAACCCGGCCTACTTTGCCGTCGTGCCCTTGATCGAAACCATGCAAACTTTGGTACATGAAATGTGCCATCTCTGGCAATTCCATTTCGGCAAGCCTGGGCGTGGCAGGTATCACAATGAAGAGTGGGCCTCGAAGATGGAAGCGATTGGACTGATGCCCTCTTCGACTGGCCAACCTGGTGGCGCTCGCACTGGCCAACTCATGGCTGATTATGCGATTGAGGATGGCAAATTTGTGAAAGCGTGCGCCGATCTGCTCACCCAGTCATTCTGTCTGACCTGGTACGATCGCTTCTCACATGCCGACGCACCTCGTAGCGCCGCTGAGCGCTTGGACATCTCAGTAGGAGGTGGAGCTCCTCCATACATTGCACTTCCAGCACTCACTCAAGCTTTGGCATCCTGTGCCACCTCCACAAGCAACGCCGCCCAGGGCGACGAGAGCCTGCCGGTAAAACCCACCGGCAATTCAAACCGATGGAAGTACGTCTGCCCATGCGGCACAAGCGTTTGGGGTAAACCAAAGTTGAAGATTATCTGCGGATCCTGTGAAAGCCCATTCACATCGCCGGACGCAGCTCGACTAAGCACCAACAGCGAATCGGCCTAGAATTGATTTAAAGGCTTGTCAAGTCGAAACCCTTGGTTATGTGCCCAAGGGTTTGAACAGACACACACTTCATGCGGCCCTACAGTGGCCACATGGACCCATTCGACACTCCTACTCCACTATCACAGGCAGCTGCCAGCCACATTGCGCCTCCTGCATCCACGCGAGAGACAGAACTTATCTGGGTAGGCACAGAAGGCCAGCTCATCAATGCGGGCTGGTTCATTGTCGCTATCCTGTTCTGCTGGACAGTCATTCCTGTCCTGTGGGCGATCTACCGATACCTTAAGGTTGCCAATCATCGCTATGAACTGACGAACCAACGCCTACTGGAGTACAGCGGGATCCTCGTCAAACGTGTCGAAACCCTGGAGTTATACCGGGTAAAAGACATCGCCGTTTCCGGCACCCTCTTTCAAGCCCTGTTCGGCCGTGGCCGTGTCGTTTTGCAAACCACTGACGCCTCGACGCCGACCGTGCACATCAGCGCGATCGCTAGCCCTCAGCACGTCTCCCAACTTATTCGTGACGCGGTCGAACAATGCCGTGTCGCCCGAGGCGTTCGCGCCTTTGATTACTGACAACCAGGACTCTTCCGAACAATGCTTACCTCAACCTATTCCCATTCTTCTTTGCTGATTCGCCTGGCAGCCAGTGCAAGCCTTAGCCTGGGACTGGCCACAGCGTCCTGGGCTCAAGGCGTACCGTCTGACGTGCAAGCAGCTATTGAGGAACACACTCAAGGTTCTGTCCCCATCGATAGCATCTCAACCACGCCTATTGCCGGCATCTACCAGGTCACCAGTGGCAACGAGATTTTCTACAGCGACTCGACCGGGCGGTACGCATTTGTCGGCGGCGCCCTCATGGACATGAAAGACCGCCGCGATGTGACCGCACCAGCCCTTGAAAAGCTCAACACAATCCCATGGGAATCACTACCGCTGAGTCAAGCCATTGTGCAAGTCCATGGCAACGGACAACGCAAGATGGCCGTGTTTGAGGATCCGCTCTGCCCCATCTGCCGCGTGTTCACAAAATTCGTCGATCAACTGGAAAACGTAACGGTCTATCGATTTGTCTTTCCCGTTATTGACCCGCAATCAGCCCCCATCGCCCGCAAAGCCTGGTGTTCACCAGACCGAAACACCGCTTGGAACATGGTCATGAATGGTCGAAATATTGATGGCCGTGAGGACTGTGACATTTCTGGTCTGGTGGAGATTTTAAAGTTTGGAGAAGCAAACAATATTGCTAACACACCTACAGTTATATTGGGCAACGGAAAGCGGTTAGTTGGCGCAACACCTCCCGAGCAATTTATTGCAGAATTAGATGCTTCTGGAATAACTACACATTAAGGGATATACAAAATGAAGTTTTTAAAACTAGCGGGCTTATCTTTTTTTGTATCGCTATCCTTTGCTGGTATTGCAAATGCGCAATCAGCAGGAAAACCAGTATCTTTTCCAGCCAATCTCAAATGGTCCCCTATGACACTAGTTGGGTTCAATACTGGAAACATGGAAATGCCCCACGCTTCACGTGCGGAAATCAGCCTGGCCCGCTCAATTTGGGACAAGGAAATAGAATCCACAGGACCCGGCATTAAACCGAACACCAAAAGCCCATCTTTTATCTTACTGAAAGCCTTTTCAGCAGGAAATGAGCAATTTGTTTTTTCGATTTTTGACTCAGGCTTCTCCAACGGCTGCATCCCACCGGCCAATGGCCGTGGCATCGAGGATATGTACTCGATTTGCCCTATGCGAGTGACTCAGATGAATACCACCCAATCCGCGTCACAAGACTTCCCCGAATACTGCCACCTATACCCCGAGCCAGCAGAAAAACCAGGTGAAATCAATCAGTCTCAGATCGCCTTTGATGCCAACACTATGACTGCGTACTTCCGCACTATTCAGTACGGTAAACATGTGGCTGCCTGCGATCGAACTCTGCGTATCCAATAACGGGGGCATCAATGAGGATCTTCAAGCAGTTGTTACCAGCCTGGCTTGTAAATGCGGTCTCGGCAGTGGCAATTGCAGCCGCACTTGTCACTGCAACACAAGTGGCTGATGCTATTCGCAACTCGCCAAATGCGAGCCCATGGCTTAAGGCAAATGCAGATGCCGTTGGCCGCTTGGCCATGTTTGAGTCCAGCGGCCAGCTTGATGTCTACAATGGGTCCTGCTGCACTGGAATCCTGCAGATGAATAAGAAAAACATCCGAAAATATGCAGAAACATCGCCGGAGGACTTCAAAACCTGGGATCTGCAAAGTCAAGTTGATGCCTGGTCCAAGCTCACCACTGAAGCTATGCAAGCACGGGCACCCAAGACTCTTGCTGGGCTGGGAACCTTCGATGGCCGAGAAGTCGATGGTGATATGGTGCTGGCGTGCGTGCAGCTCGGGATCGGAAATTGCCAGAAAATGATCAACTCAGGCAGTTGTAACGGTTTTGCAGATATCAATGGGACGACCATCTGCAAAATGGCTGACCGAATACGTAATGGCCCGCCTACGGGCAATAACGGCGATCCAGTTGATGACCTCATTCGACCCAACCCTGATCAAGGTGGCTCCTACAGGCCACCCGTCGATCCGTGCATCCGTGAAGGTGAAGGCTGCCTGCCTTTAACCGAAAGCCTGGAGCAAGGATTTGCATCTGGATCTGGCGTCAGCATGGGCAATTTAAGAGCGATCATTTTTGCGACATCCACTGCGTTTGTTATCCTTATCTTGATGTCGTTTATTACGGCGCTTTTTCGTAACTACTCAACGGGCTCAATCGAAAAGGTCGAGCTTGTAAATGGCGTACAGAAAACCATCATGATCGGAATGTCATTCATTGTTGTGATGTCGTTGTTCTAACTCAATAAACTAAGGTTGGTCAGGCCGTTGATGCCTGGCCAATATCCGCATTAGAAAGGCCACCTCTCCGTTTAGCCGGCTGAGAGACAATCAAGAGGAACGCATGAGAAAAGAACTTAACTCCATCACCGAAATCAAAAAAGAAATTTCTCGTTTGAAACGTGATGCCGATAAATTAAAACAAAAAACAAGATCTAAAGTAATTAGCGATATTCTTCGTTCAATGAAAGAGCACGACCTAACACCTGAAGATATTGCCCAGGCGTTTTATCACAAGCCTTCACGAACCAAAACGGAATCAAAAGTCAGATATCAGCATCCAGATGGACACACCTGGACTGGTAGAGGACGCATGCCCACGTGGATTAAGCAGATCGAATCGGAAGGTCGTTCCCGTGAAGACTTTACTGTTAGCAATGATTGAACCTACTCCTTTCCTTAAGAGTGGCGAGATATTCAACGGCACCAGTAGTTCGCTACATCTGTGGCCGGAAGCCCCCTTTTCGATGTACGTAGCAGACTGGATGCAAATTCACTGAGACCTCTCAATAATAGACCTATACCAAATTCAATATCAGGAACTAACGTTTTACTCGGATTATTATCGTAGCTGTAGGGACTCCAAATTTGAATGTTTTCACGAGTCTGGGTCCCAGATACTTTAAGGTAGCCAAGCCATCAAACGACTGTTGGCCCGGCATCTAAAACAAAAACGTTCTCCCCAACAACAAAGGCTGATGTTCCCACTAAAGCAGCCGATGACGACAACTGCTTATGGTAACGAGTCTGGTTTTGGATTCGGAGCAGAAGATGTATCACACAGCCGTGTTCAGCATTACACTTGCCGATACTAGATAAACGAAAAGGGGCGCGGCAGACCAAAACTCACTCTGTAGGAATAAAACCTTTACGTCCTTGTTCGTTACCTGTGAACAACTCGATCTTCACCCCGTCGAGCGTTCCGTCGCTTGGGAGCTGGTGGCCATTCTCAATGACAATGACTTGCGCGTCGATAAAGGACGTCTTTACACTTTCCCAAAAGTGCTTTTTTATATCACGCGGGAACGCCGACTCGTCGGCGTCGGGCTCCTCATAAACGAGCAGCGGAGAGTCGATAAAAACAAAGTTCGGAAACGGGCGCTCTTCCTCAATACAGAAGCGAAGGAGCGCGAGGTTAAATGCAGCCCTTGTAATGGCCCGTACGCCCTTTCCATGGCTCTTGCGGGCGCGACCAGAAATCACAATATCCTGGTCGTTCTCACTGAAAGAAACACGGTCAATGCTTGGGAAGCGCCATGCCTTCAAGAGCATCTCAACCTCTCTACAGAACGGATCGGCCTGCGCTGTACTCACCACAGTCCCGCCGGTATCCATCTTCCGTTTCCTTTGCGGTTTATTGGCATCTTCTAACAGTTCTTCGAGCTCCTGAATTCGTTCAAGGAGCTCGATCACCTTACGTGACACCTCCGCTTGAGTGCGAAGCTCATCTACCTTCTTGGCAGCAACGTCGACACGACTCTCCATCAAACCTTTCAGTTCCGACGATATCGCGTTGAACTCCATCTGGCCAGTGGTTCGATCTGTTTGCAACTGCTCGATATTGGCAACATTAGCAGCACTCGTCCTTTGAAGTTCATGCAACAGCTTTGAAGTCTTAGCCGCCTCTGCCCTACATGCCTGGGAGACGTCTGAAAGTACGGGACTCGCCTTCGGGTGCTCGTGATGCTGATGTTCCGCGAGTGCACCACACATGGGGCACCGCTCCTCTCTGAGCTGATCAAGCCGAGTACCAGCCTCAGCAATCGTTTCCAACCGTCGCAGATCGGACTCGTATTGCTGCCCCAACAAATCGAACCGCGTCTGCAACTCTGACTGAACTATGAGTTTAGACTCGACTCCCTTCAATTCCATCCACGCAGCACTACGTTTCGCCTGAAGTGGTACTACACTTGCCTGCGCAAGGTTTCGTTCATCGAGAGCAATCAGAATCGAAGACTCGATGCGGCTCAGTCGGCTATGCTCCTCAGTTAGTGTGGTTGCCTCACCAAGCTCGACCAATCGCTTTCGAGTCGCCGTCAACAAAGACTCGAGCAGCTCGACTCTGCCAGTTTGCCGCCCCTTCACAATTTTAGGATCTTCAGCCGCAACGATGGATGAGTCATCGGTACCCGTGAGTAAGAGCCGGAACACACCGCTCTCAACTGTTTTCGACGTGAACTGCCCACTGAGGACTGGCGAGCCCTCCTTAATGATTGCCTCTTCGTCGATAATAACGAGTCGAGCAAGGTCGCGAAAACTTAATGGGCGCGTTTTGCCTTGTTCGTTAGTGCGGATCTTCTTTGCACCTAAACCCGACAGATTGAGGAGGAACTGTGAAACGGTATCCTCTTTACCAGCCTGATGTTTCACTGCAAGCACACGATCTGGCTGCCCATCGGTCTTGCAGAGCACTTCCCCCCCACGCAGGCCCCTCTCTAGAGAATAGACCCGTCCATCGCTGTTAGCCTCAATGTCGATAACAACGGTGCTGTACCCATCCGCTTGAGGAATCTCCTTAGGTGGGGTACCAGCACCAAGCGCGTAGTCCAAACACTGCGCGATGAAGCTCTTGCCAGAATCTGAAGGCCCAGCGATTACGTTCAGGCCACGCCCAAATGTAACCTCAGCGGGTGCCTTCCCCGGCCCAATAAGAGAGATACGCCGAAGGATGAAGCCAAATTTCATGATACCTCCTCAGTCCAAAGAACGGACTCCATCGAGAACTCGGCGCCCCACGTACCGATGCGCTCACGAACTACCATGTCGAGATCCGTATCGTCGAGAGATTGGAAGCTCTCAACGACCCAGTCTGCGCGCTCGCGCAGACCAGTTAAGTATTCAGTGCTAAGTGTGTTGAGAAAATCAGCAGACTTGTCGGTCGCCACGAAAAAGATACCGCCGTTTTTATAAACTCGCTCGATAAGACCACGGCTCTCGTAGAGCTTGAGGCCATCTTGGATTACGCCGCGCCGAACTAGGATTTCACCGCCACGATGAGGGGTTCTTGGATGCATCCCCTCGGGACCACCGTCAATATCGTCGGAGTGCACGAGGAAATAATCGAAAATGACCAGCCTTTGAAGTGCATATTCAGCCGGGAAAGCGGCAGTCAACACACACAATGCGCGTAGACCGATCTCAACTGGTCCGTTAAACGGAGAAACAAAATGGGTAAGAATATTAGTTGTCACTTGACCCACCGAAACTTTCTGTCATTAGCTAGCTGGTGGCAAATGCCACCACGATCGCGGATGTGAATACGTGTGGTGAGTGAGTTGCTCGTCAGCTGTAAAGCTCGGGCAGTCTTCACCACTGCTAGAACACGACGATAACCATCGTCGTGTTCGCTACGCACATCGTCCTTGATGCCCGAGTAAACCTCATCTTGTAACTTCTCGAACTCTCCTGGCGGCAGCGTATCGCGAGAAAAAGTACGTAACCCTTCAGCACTGTAGAACTCAACACGGGCATCCTGAAAGTGCTCACGGAGACTTTCGTGAGCCACGAGCTCTGCGTCGAGATCCTTCAAGTCCTGTTTGAGATGTTGTGCGTAGGCGTGCCGAAGTTCTCCTACGAATACGGCCTCATTGTCAGCAGGTAAGTCAGGTGGAGCCACTGGATCCGGGCGCTGGGGAAGCCCTCCCCCAAACCGCGCCACATACCAGCACGTCTTAGCGTGTGCTTCGATAATACGAAGAACCGGCATCGCTTGGAAAATCGAAAAATCGAGGCTATCGATGTGAGTCTTCATCTCAGCATCGCATATGACCTGCTCTGTGGTCGTGATACCTTTCAAGCAGTAAGTATCCCACTGTTTCAGTAGCTCTTTCCTAAGCTCCTTTGGCTTCCTCAGGAGGTTCGATAGCTTCGTACCTACCCCCCTTGGGGCTACAAAATAGTAACGGCGAGGACACTCGTAATCTCCACGCTTCGTATAGAACGCGAGTTTACCCAGCTCGACCCAGATATCACTCGGTGCCAATGCGTGGCCATAATGCTTGCACTGGTAGTTGTCCCATGCGCCATTCCCACCCTTCACTGTCGCGATAATGTCACGGCCCATGTCACCAGCCCCACCACAGCGTTCGACAAAATCATATTGATCACGCAGCGAGTCCACCCACTCTTGGATAAATAACTCCCATTGTTTATCGCTGAACAGCTTAATGCGGTCCTCAGGATGTACTGGCGGCCCCGACGCCACGAAATCAACTGCTAGTCCTGGCGACGATTTTGCGGGCTGCGTGACTGGGACGGGCGAGGGAACCTTTTTTATCATTGGGGAATTTTGCAGATGTAAGCTCTAATAGACTTGAGTTTTAGTGTCAAAAACCAAGCTAAACCACTTTTAAAACGTTTTTAAAAATAGCTGCCTCGAGTCAGATATTGCTATTTTTATTTGACGATCTCTAACTAGAGAACAACCATTTACGCTACTGTATCGGACGATTGTAAGCATATCTCACTCATCTGTCTGCTCCGCCATTTCCAGCACGTTAGCAAATTGGATACTGAGGCTGAGATTGTGCCATCTAATTTAGATTGATTAAGACTATCTAGAAGCCCTCCGCTCGCCCTATAGTTTGTGTACGCATGCAAGGCAGAAGTGTAGGGATTTAGTTATTATCCAACTTAGAACTGTATAAAAACTCCCTAATACTTCTTTTATAGACAGGGATTGCAAGAGCAAAGGGGCAACCATTGATCAAAAAAATCAGAATTCAAGGCTATCGAAAATATCGAGACTTTATACTCGAACCCAATCCAAAACTCAATGTAATTGTTGGAGCAAATGAAGCCGGTAAGTCGACTCTGATGGAGGCTATTACATTGGCATTGACTGGTCGGTTGGGTGGGCGCAGTGCGGCTGAAGAACTAAACCCATATTGGTTTAATACTGCCATGGTAGATGAGTTCTTAGTTGGTATCCAAAATGGCGGTCGATTACCATTGCCCGAAATACATATCGAACTATTTCTAGATGATGTGGCGTCACTTCAACAGCTATGCGGCGCACACAACTCCGAACTTCCTACGCGTGCTTGTCCCGGCATATCGATTCATATCGTTCCAAACCCAGATTACATTACAGAACTAGAGCATTGGATCGCTAACCCATCCCAACTTTTGCCCGTTGAGTATTATCAAGTTGACTGGCGCTCATTCGCAGATGAGCGCATCATTAACCGCCCCAAACTTCTAGCCACAGCTGTCATCGACTCACGGACAGTACGCTCGTCTAGTGGTGTCGACTATCATCTGAAACAAATTTTAGGTGATCACCTGGATGCAGCAGAGAAAGCCTCTGTTTCACTCGCATATCGTGAAATTAAAGCCTCGATGTCCCACACAGCCCTCGGGGCAATCAACGAACGAATCCGCGCAACTCACGCTACCCTTCACGACCAACCGCTCTCGCTCGCAATGGATCAAAGTGCTCGTAGTGCATGGGAAGGCGCGGTGACACCACACGTCAATGCCATCCCCTTCTCCATGTCTGGGCAAGGCCAACAAGCTGCTATTAAAATTTCCCTCGCTTTGAATCGTACGGCAGGCCATGCCACTTTCGTTATGATTGAAGAGCCAGAGAACCACCTCTCGCACACGAGTCTAACCACCCTTCTTGCACGTATTGATCGACTGACCAATGATGAACAGCAGGTTTTTATCACCACGCATAGTACATATGTACTAAACCGTTTAGGTTTAGATTCTATCGTCCTGCTCTCTGATGGACACGCCTCGAGAATCACAGAGCTTGAGCCGTCTACCGTTTCATATTTCCAACGTCTGCCGGGCTACGATACATTGCGTATGGCGTTAGCCAAAAAAGTAGTCCTAGTTGAGGGCCCATCAGATGAAATCGTATTTGAACGATTCTTCAAAGACCGATTCAGCAGTCTCCCCATGGAGGTAGGCGTCGACGTTATTAGCATGCGAGGCCTTTCACTAAAGCGCTGCCTCGAGTTCTGTAGTGCCCTTAATAAACCTGTAGCGGCAATGCGGGATAACGATGGAGTGGAGCCACACGAGTTACGTGAACGAGTCGCTGCCTGGTTGTCACCGAATGTGCGTGAGGTATTCATCGGCGAAGTAGCTCACGGCCGAACTCTTGAGCCACAACTTATCTACGCTAACGGTGAGCAATCATTGCGAGACATTTTAACCATCACGGCTGCTGCTGATCTTTATACCTGGTTGACTCGCGAAAAAACAGAGGCTGCACTCCAAATTGCTAGCTCACCCACCTCTCTAACACCCCCTGACTACATGCGAGATGCAGCGGATTTCATCCATGGATAACTCTGTAACATTAGCAGTAGCAGGGTCACGAAAAACGCAAGGCATCGTGGATTACTGTGCTGAACTGCCAACAACCCGACGGGCACTAATCGTTACCTTTACTCAGAAAAACCAAAGTGAGCTGAAGCATAGATTAGCCCTGCACGCTGGCAACCATCTTGGTATTGAAGTAGCGGGATGGTATACGCTGCTGCTACGCCACTTTTGCAAACCCTTTTTGCCCTTTAAGTTCCCCTCCAGGCGTATTTTGGGCTTTAACTTTGACGGAAGGCCAGACCACTATGCCTCGGGACTAAGACGTTTTCTTGACTCAAACAATCATGTATATGCCTGTGAACTGGCGCGTCTAGCTACAGAGCTAATTGTGGACACTCAAGGTGCCTTAATCCAGCGCCTAACAGCAATATATGATGAAATCCTAATCGATGAGATCCAAGACCTTGCAGGCTATGACTGGGATATTCTCGACGCACTCTTAGACACTTCAATTAGGGTGTCCATGGTTGGCGATATCCGGCAGTCCGTATTGTCCACCAACCCAAGAGGCCAAAGAAATCGCGGCTACGCCTATGCCGAGGCGATACATTGGTTTAGATCACGTCAAGAACAAGGTCGCCTTTCCCTCACTGAGCGCACTACTACTTGGCGCTGTCGGCAAGAAATCGCCTCCTTCTCCGACTCTATATTCAATGCCGACTGGGGGTTTCCGCCAACTCGCTCAGAGAATACGGAAAGAACAGACCATGATGGCGTTTTTTTAGTTCATCCCTCCCATGTTCCTGCTTACATAGAACGATTTTCCCCGCAAAGCCTACGAAGCACTGCCTCATCTGGTAGGCGATTCAACCTTGATTTTTTAAACTTCAATGTTGCAAAAGGTGCAACGTACCAACGTGTACTCATTATCCCAACTGCTTCCATTGAAAATTTCATACGCAGAGGCATAAACTTAGAGCCACGAGCGGCTGCGAGCTTCTATGTCGCAGTCACCCGTGCCTCGCAAAGCGTAGGAATCGTTTTAGAAGACCCCGGCAACTCTACTCTACAATACTGGATACCTTAGCATTCCCTAGTTGCTCTCTAGATGCCTCTAGTTTTTCTAATACGAGCCGTTATGAATGCGAACAAATTCCTGTAACAGGATGGGTGTAAGCGACAAACTCGACTTCGCATGCATAATATGTAATAGCTTCCAGATGGGAACACGCCTTCAGAAAAATCCAGTATTTTCGATACGCCCAGTCTATAACACAAGCTCGCAATCAGCCCCTTCAGGCAAAGGAGTTGGCACATGCATAGACAAATTCCGATCAAGAATAACTTCTGAATCCACCACGCACTCCGAAAAGCTGAGTAATTAGAGGGTGTTCAGATTCAAATTCTCCAACCCGCCGCATTGTTTCCTTTCGTGAGTTCAATGCATCTGCAACCGGCTCGAATAGGTCTTTCGCCTTCTGCTCACCATACTTAGCCACTCGCTCTTCGTATCCAAGACCATCCTGTGGTTTAGCGGCTTGTAAAACTTCGCATGCAGCCTGATCAGCTTCTATCAAAGATTCGTATTTAGCTAAGAGCTTTTCTCTCTCTTCCTTTGTGTAAAACTCATCAGTGAGTTTAAGTATGGCAAAAATTCTCAATGGCTTCTGGATCTCGGCCAGAGCCTTCACGAGTTCCTGCACCTGGTCCGCCTCTTTGTTAAACGACATTCAAACCTCTCCACTTTTCAATAAACCGACAAACAATTGATTGGTCGAACAAAACGCTTTCCCACCGCTATCCACTATAGCCAATGTCCCCTCTAAGGATAAGTATCATCTGTCGACCAAAAAAATGCCCCTCATGTAGAGGGGCAAAGTAGGAGGTATAGCAAGGTTAAGCGTTAGCCAACAACTGCTTGGCCAACTGGACCTCAATGCTGTCACCAGCATCATTCAGAACATCCAAACCACAATCAGGCATATCCCCTGACGTTGACTGCGTAACAGCGATCTTCTTGGCCATCAGCCTTAAACACTCCACCTGGCTGGAACCTGAGTAGCCCAAGAACACGACCTTGACTGGATGCTGCTGGCCAATCCGCCAAGATCGCCTGGCCGCCTGCATTAACGTATAGACGTTAAAACCAGACTGCATGAACGCAATCGTAGGAAACTCCAGCAGATCCAGGCCAGTCTTGACCAGCTCAGGATTGGTGACAAGGACGTCAATACCCCGCTCCACCTGGTCAGCAACCCAGTCCTCGCGTCGAGCTGCGTCAACAGAAGCACGCAACACAGCAACTTTGAAGCCGTTCATCTCAAGGTGGCTTTTGAGCCGAGCGGTGGTGTCACGTGTACCCGAGTAAATCGAGTACACCAACACCTTTCTTCCTTGGGCCTTCTCCTGTTTGCACAGATCCAAGAGCTGTTGCTCTTTGGGGGTAAGTTCAGCCTCCTGAAAAACAGGCCCTTGCGAAAACAAGACTGCCTTACTTCGAGGGTGCCGGACGGTTTCTGGGCGAAAGCAGCACTCTGGCCAAGCCAGTAGCGTATTCATCACAACCCCAAGCAAGCTATTGTCCTTTTGGGCCAACGCCTTCTTGAGCTCGTACACCAGGTGCTTTGCCATGCGCTGATAGGCCTCATCCTGCGCCTGGCTCATTGGTACGTTAATGAAGTGCTCGTCATAGTCAGGCAAGACGTTCTGGCCAATGTCGCGCAACTTCAGGAAAACGGTGATCGGCACTACATACCGCATAATGCCAACCGGACCAAAGCCAGGAGCTTTACTGGTCCGTACCGTCATCTGCTTACCTTTAGCGGTGCGATGCGATGGGCCAGTGCTTTCCTTGTACACGTCTTTGAGCACGCCATGCTCACGCATGAACGCCATAGCTGCGCTTCCCATTGACCCATTACGAGCAGGTTTGAAGCCATCTTGAATCATCTGTGTCGGATTTATTCTCCACAAAAGATGAAACAAGTCATCGGCATAGCCCCCCATCAGTGTCCCAGTGAGCAGCAGTGTTTTTTGGCATTGGCTGGCCAGCACGCCCATGGCCTGGCCTTGGGCTGAGCCCTCATTTTTGTATTCATGGCCTTCATCTACAACCAAAAGACCGAAATACCCACGAGGCAAGTAGCGTTTGATGAACTCAGTGGCTTGATAGCCCCCCTCCCCTATACTGAACTCAAAGGACGCGAGGGATCGCTCCATACGCATGGCCTGCCGATCGGAGAAAACAAGCTCGCCAGACTCATCCATGAGGTTGAGAAACTCATAGACGTTATCGTCGAGCATTCCCCCAAGCAGATCCTCCCCAAAGATCGAGAGCAACTTGCGAGCGGTTTTATCTCCGATCGTCGGCATTTGCTTCAAGGCACCCAATACTAGATCGTGCATGGAGTCGATACGCTTACCTGCACGAATCAACGTCCACAAGGTGCTATCGCAGTGGCCGCATTTACAACGTCTGTCTGCAAGCATGAGTGAGGCCGCCTCAGCCGAGAGCGGCATCATTTCACCATCCGCATTCTCACGTTCGATGGGTTCCATGCAATCAGGGCAGCAAGCAAACCTAAACCGTTGACCATCTTGCAATACCTGGCGAGTCAAAAATGCCGGTTTCCAGTGAAACCCCATGCGCATACGCACACGCCCAAGCACAAAGAACTCTGGCTTGCTGGTTTTCAAACCGAGGGCATTTCGTAGCGCCAACAGTTTGCGTAGCGTATCTGGCCCATTCAGAATCCAAACCTTAGCACCAGGGACGGTGGCCAGGATCTCACGTCGCCACTTATAGACCAGGTGAGGCGGCGAAACGATCAGGGTACGTGGATGCGTACTCTGCATTAAAGCCGCAACACATATGGCCATCATGGTTTTGCCCGTGCCCATATCCGCATTGAGTACCGCTGCCGGTTCATTGTGATCTAACAATAGCTTCACAACGGCGTGTACAGCATGGGCCTGGGCTTCAAATGGCTGACGGGTCAGATTGTCCAGAACGTGTTGCCGCGTACGCCAAACGGGAGTTTGAGTGTCCAGGTCCGGATCGTAAATAGGCGGGTTCTGGCGTCGGACCTGCTCTAACAAGCCCTCACCAAACTGATCAATAAAAGTGGCCAGAGGCATATGCCGATCATCGGCATCTTGCTCTGGGGTATCTAGCTGAGGATGTATAGCGCCCATACTGGCTCTCCACAAAAGGAATACGGGGAGCCAGCGAGGCTGCTCCCCGCATGGGTTGGAAAAAAATTAGGAAAGGCTGGATCCGGAAATCAGCCAATCAGCTTAGAAAATTACAACTGCAAACGTAGGCGCCCTTCCCTGACCCCATCAGAGATGAAATCAAGAAAATGCTCACTTAGGCTCACCCGAACTGCCTTGACAGGGCCAAGCGTGGGATACAAATCGCTGCCCATTATCTGCACAGCTTGCTTATCACGGCACCAAGCCAAAACTTCAGCACGCCAATGGTCTAAAAGAGCCACCGGCGACAAGCTTTTAATCAGTTGCCAGGCACGATCATCAAGATCATGCTCCTGAGCCTCGTTAAGGCTGCCCAGGTCGCTCATTGCTGAGTAGTGAAGAGCCCAACCGATTCGATTCGCACGGTCTGGCTCCTGTAGATTCTTGTCAAATACCCACAGTTGCCCCAGAGGACCAAACAGGTTTTGCTTAGGCAACCTGCCGGTGTGTTTGCCTAAGCGATCCACACCGCCAACCTCCACTAAGTGGCGTTGGCCATCATCGCCGCGCAAGTGAAAGCGTTGTATACCGCCTTCCTTATTGCCCAACTGCATCGCAGCCATGAATTGCATCAGCGATCCATCGCGTCCATACAGCGAAACGAACAAAAAGCGACCGTCCGACTCTCGGATGCAGGCATCTGCCCAGACTTCAGGAAACTCCTCTACTTGGTACATCACCGAGCTCCATAGTTAAGCGACTGGCCCCTTCCTCGCAAAAAGGAGGATGAGGCCAGGCCGCGCCGTTTAGAGAGATGGTCAAGCCGAGCGCACGGCAAATGAGCCGTCAACTTGATGGGTGATGTCTCGATTCCCCACGTTGTTCCAGGAGTCGCGTTGGACCTCAGTGAACATATTTGCTGGCACAGTGATTTTGAGCCGGTGCAACACCGCTTTAAAATGCTCCAGGCTCAAACCAAATGGGTTGGACTCATAAAGATTGCTATACAGATATTGATCATCGAACCCGGTCACATCCGGATCCACAAAATCCACCTGCTTTTCGATGACCAGAAAATAATGACCCAAAGGCCTATCCCAGCCCAAGAGCACAGTGACGGGATGATCTTTGTACGTGGTTTCAAAGTAATGACGACTCATGACAAACTCCAGAAAATGAGTCGCAACGCCCCATAAGGGCCGCAGCGACCCTATGGGTACAGGTTAAAAACGCCCAAATGCGGGCTAAACAAACAAGAAATGACTCAAGTTACAGGTCGCCGTGCTCAGCGAACGAATAGCTAGTGTTGTCGGCTGAAGGCCCGACGATCAAATGGTCCAGAACCCTTACATCGATCAGCTCCAATGCTTTTTTAAGCCGCTCAGTAAGTTGGCGGTCTACCTGGCTAGGCTCTAACTTTCCGCTTGGATGGTTGTGAGCCAAAATGACCGCGCCAGCATTGTTTTTGAGCACCTCTTTAACGACCTCACGAGGATAGACAGCCGTTTGATTCAGGGTGCCTTGGAACAATTCCCGATACTGGATCAGGCGAAGCTGGTTGTCTAAAAAGAAGACAGCGAAAACCTCGTGTTCTAGGCCAGCCAAACGAGCAACGGCATAGCGTTCTGCAATGCTCGGCATTGACATGGGAGTTCCCGAAGGCACTAGAGACACAATCGCCTCACGTGCGGCCTCCAATATCTGCCCTGGAGTCGCCAACACGTAGTGCCCATGCGCATCAGCAACATGCAATTGCGCGGGTTCAGGCGCTGCCTGAGCGTATACAGACGGCGCTATGGGTAAAATCGACGTATTGAAAGAAGACATGGGTATCTCCAAAAATCTGGAGACATCCGGCCCCTTGAGGACGGATGTCCCCAAGGGATAAGGCGAGGCTACTGACATGCTATGCATGACTGCAGCAGATAAGAAAAACTACCCAGGCAGTAAAAGACCACCTTGATGCGTTTACAGGGTTAAACGCACCTAAAGAAACCCCTTTAGGTTTGATGAGAAGGTTTCCCCAAATGACCTGGACCAGGCCCCTTGAGGAACCCTTCTAATGAAGGGTGAATAGCGCCAACCATTGGCACTGAGGGGTAAAGCATCAGCTGATCTTAACTATCTGACCAAGCCGATGATCGGCAGTAAATTCAATCGCATTGATCGTAGGCACAAACTTATCCAGCATCGTGATGGTCTCTGAGACATTCCCTTTCTCATCCACCTCCAGGTTCTGGATACGTTCTTTCTTCTTAAAGGTATCCCCCTTTATCAGAACAATCCGGCCGTCTTTCGATTCAATGCAGCCAGTCACCTGGCCGGCCGCCAGCGCAAGCGCCAGGTGCCATTGAGTCATCGTACGAAGCGGTCTTCTGTGACTGGTCCGCACCTGAGAGAAATGAACATCAAAGCCTTGCCACAATAGACTCGCCTTCCATGTATTGAGCTCGTCTTTCAATTGAGCGGCATCGATTCGCACAGCATGAAAGTCAAGCTCCGCATCAGCTGCTGGCACCTGGTAGGGTTCATCATCCCAGACCTCTGGCAATACTTGATCTACGAACTCTCCGGCCTGAGCCTGCGCAAGCCAGTCAAGAACGCTTTTACGTGGATGTGTGCTTCGGATTTTGGTCCCGAAAATGACACATTGTTTGAATTGCTGCTCAGGGGCCATAAAGAACCGTAAATTGTCGAAATTACGGGCCAAAAATGTCCGAATCTCAGCATCTAAGGCGTAGTACGGAATGATGTAGATAAGTACCCCGCCCTCAACCAGGAATGATGCCGTTTTCTTTAAGAACGTACGCTCCAGACGTTCGGCTTTGTCAGAGTCGGCGTTGGCCATGTTCGCCGCATCACTGATTCCAAACCCGTAAGGAGGATTCAGAAACAGTAGGCCAATACTACGAGCCTTAACCACAACGTCATGAAGGTCCGCGTGAATAACCCTATCCAAGAGGGTTTTCGCGTGCCAGGCACGTTCTTTATCAAACTCAACACCCAGAGCCTCAATGCTTACTGAAACCTCACCAGCCCGCTCCTGTAGGCCAAGACGAATGTCAGCCAGCGCCGCACCTTCCCCGCAACATGGGTCAAGCAATCGCATAGGTTTTGATGCTGGCATGAGGAAGTGTTGAATCCGCTGCAAAGTCTCATCATCGGTCGGGTAGTACCCGGCTTTGACGAAGTTACGTGCCAAGCGAGTGAACAAAAGAGCCATGTCACGCCTCCTGAGCATCAATGAGTGAGATCTCGCGGCCAAACACCAAACCTGCTGTTTCAGGCGATGGCTCGCCATTCTGAGATATCCACCAACTGGGTGGTTGAAGGGGGTAAACAAGCAGGCCAAGGTATGGACCTTGTGAGGCAAAGCAAACGATTCTGCATTTACCAATATTGTTAAACCTGACCATCACAGTTTCGCCAATGGCTGGAACAGGTTCTGGCCCGGTCCAGATCAGTCGATCATCGGTACGGTTTCTGTCAGTTGTGTACAGCGGTAAGGTGAAATAGCGGACAACGATCATGTAGGTCTCCGAAAAATAAACGACGAGAGACCCAGACGGATCGTCCCGTCGGGAAAGTGAAAGAGGAAAATGCAAACCCATCCTGATGGGTTTGCATGGGTTAGAGGATCAGTACTCCGATGGCAACGTCAGTGTGGTACTGGATCGATCCCATTCTGTAACGATCCAGATTTTGAGTTGGTCGTTGACGCGATACGACGACATCAGTCGCCCTCCACACGCCAGAGACCGCTGGTTAAATCGCCAATCTTCGTGGCACAGATCCCCCCAATCACCAACAGCGTGACGAGCCAGGTACTGACAAGCGTTGATCGTGCCTTCTTGATCCAGCTTGGTAACACCTGGCGTAGCCACAACCACACCGAGCTCAAAGCGCGGCAGCACATTGGCAAGAGGCGAGAGATCGAAGGAATCTCTGCACACAGGTTGAGTCTGTTCAGTCATAGTCGGCCTCACTAAAAATGCGCAGGCCATACCCATGCGGGTCTGTGCCCGCAGGGGTAAAAATGGAAAGACAAAAGAAAAGCGAATGTCACCAAGCCTATGAAAGACGTGGCATACATTCGCTAATTTGGAGGAGCGCACTCCTCATAGGGCATACCGAGGTGTGCTGAAATGGTCGCGTGCTAAACGCTAAGGCATGAACATCTTCATGCCGCTTAAGATCAGACCGGCAAAACCAGCCAGCATCAAGCCAAGACGGATGGTCATATCCCGCTTGGTCACCTCGATGTCTTTTCTGGTCACCTCAATGTCGTGCTTCAGCTCAGTGCGAAGCGCGGCAATGTCGTGTTCAACCTTGGCTGTCCACTTCTCCAGCACTTGATCAAGTGTGAGTGCCATAGCACCCTCCATTGCGATGGCCACCTTTTCGGCAACCTCTTGCTTCATACCGGCATCAACCAGGCCCTGCCGCAGCAGGAACAAGTCAGATGGACTCATTGACATATAGTACCCCTTAAAAAATCAAGAGGGCTATCAACCCGCGAGGGTCAAAGCCCCCAAGGGTCAGTTAAAGAATCAAGCGGCTACCGCTGTAGCGCCGAATCGCAGCCAATGAAGTGCTTGCAGACGCTGCTTGAGATCACCTGGCAAGCGCTGGGCCAAATCTTGTCGAACAGAGCAACCTTGGACCAGACGTACGAACGAGCACACCTGTGCGGGTGCCAACTCATGTCGAACAGCCAGAAACTGCTCAAATCCCTCTTCATTGGCCTGGGAAAGCCAGTCATTAAAGAGGGAATGCAGACTCTTGCGCTGAGCCGTCGTGATAGGGAAAAAATGCAGTTGAGCCATGATCGTCTTCCAAAAAATGGGGACGACCAAGCCCCAGGGGACACGGTGTCCCCACGGGGTTAGTAAGAAGCGCAGGTTAAATCTGCGTGAATGAATAAAGCGAGTTACCCAGGCAGCACTTACTGCCTTGGCGCGTTTACAGGGTTGAACGCACCTGATTGAAACCATCGTTGGTTTGCTTAGATGATTTCCCTTGCAGGCCGGGCCTGATTGTCCTGGCTCGCAAGGGAACCCATCTAGGTTCCGGGCTTACATAACAAATTAAAATTCATACCCCCTCACTCCCCTTGGTGGATCCAAGGTGTGCGTCACCGAAATGGAGGTCCTGGTGACAAATGAAACGGCGCGCAAGGTACGTGGCTGGTTTTGCTATCACCAGCTCCGGCTTAGCGCAAAAGCTGCGGGCGCATGGGGACGCCGCCTCCCAGATTCAACGATGCACCAATGCACTGTGCGGTCTGGCTCATGGTCTCGATCACATCAAGAACATAAGTCAAACCGCCACCTTTGGGCGGTTTAGAAATGAGGGTTTACTGGGCAAACCAGATTTGTTGCTTCGCATCGAAACGGTAGCCATGACGTTGGCCAAGTTCAGCTGCTTGCCGTCGTAGCAGCGCACGTTCTACAGTCGCATCAAGTTTGATGGGATCGCGATTGGCAATGGCATGGAGCATTTCTGCGTCAAGCAACCCATCGTGCTCTCCCTGCGTAGAATCCAGAGACTCTGACTGAGGCTTCCCACCCTTATTAAAGTGGCTGAAGTCTTTTGCGGTAGATGGCGGGGGTACTGACTTTTTAGATGCTGCAACCCGTACAGGCCGTTGCTCGTCAATAGGGTCAGGCTCAGCTTGCTCATGAGCAGTCGATAATTCGGCCTGGCTCTCCACTTGTAAATCGTGCAAACGCGCACGAATCTCTGTCACACCTTTGCCAAACGCGATGTATTGCGACAGATAGATTTCACTAATCCACACAGTTGCCTGGTACTCACCTTCTTCAAACTGATCCAGGAGCGGGTCTTTGACCTTGAACTCACCAAAAGCAGTTGAGAGGTCTGCAACGCAGAATGCACCATTTCGACTTTGTCGAATCCGCTTTACACGCAGCTGCGCTCCATCTATACGGATCATCGTGATCTCCTTTAGAAAGACAGGGAGACCACATCCAGCCGGAAGAGATCTCCCGGTGGGGTGTGAAATGAAAGTACCCGTGCAGCTTACGCCGGACGGGTACAGGGGGCTTAAATGGTGGCCACCCAACTTGCGATCGGATAGTACTTTAGAGCACGTGAGGTTCCAGTTTGAACGTGCAATTCAACGGACGTACTCGTGTGAGATGTACCCCAACTCTATACAGAGCGTTCACGTTTCAGGGGTTGACGTGTCGTGCCCGAAGGCGACCAGGTTATTCAAGTGACACCTGAAAACACTCGCAAAACCGAATTAGTTTAGTCGCTAATTTTTGCAGCATCAAGGAGAAGAAAACCCTCGCACAGCCCCCAGTGGGAACAGTAACGAGGGTTTTGATGAGGCATTAAAAGTTAAGCGACGCTCTGATGGGCATAGCTTGCAGCGTATTGCAGCGCACTACTTGCTCCATATCCTGCTTGATATGCCGCAGCGCCTTGGTTCACGGGCACTGGAGTGCTGTTGAACTTTGGAGCTGCTGGACCTTGAGCGTTTTCCTGTGGTGCTTTATTTTCAGACTGGTCTTGCTCAGGCACATCCTGAGAAGATTCATCATCGGTCGAGGAGTTCTGCAAAGGAGCATCCTCCTGAAAAGGAATGTTATCCATGCTGGACCCTTCTTGCAATTCACGTCGGAAAATATTAACGCCATCAACAGTGACACTGTTGATCAACAACAGACGTCCCTTGATAAGTGCGGCAGGCTCTTGCTCGCCAGTTGTACGTCCCTTCTCATCTCGAAGGTTGCGCATGTAAACGTGTGTGTAGATATCACCCACACGAAACGATACGAAAACCTTACGTTTCGCCTCAACATCACCCATGAGCTTCTCCACCATTTCGATGGCTTCGCTCCCAGAGACCCGAAGGTCAAAGTAGGTGTAGTCAGGTTCATCAGTATTTCCACGCACGGCGGAAATCGAGCAAGCAAGAAAGGGTTGGGCCTTGCGGCCAGGACCTTTGGTTTCAACCCAGCGGACACGGTTCAGATAACCGAGACCGTTAACGTGAAGATTGAAGTGGTTGGAAGTTTGAGCGGAAGCGGTCGTCATGATGGTGAACTCCAGAAAAATGGACTGGAGGAACACGCACCCACCCAAAAGCCGAATGGCTTGGACAGGGAAAGCGGGTTCCCTGTCCGGGTAGTAAAGAAGAAGAGGTACTCTGGTACTGTCTTAGAGGATCAGTACGTGCGTCTTTCAAGAGTTGAGACGCCGCTGTGGGGTGCCTTATGGCGGTTCACGGAGTTAAGTTATCAATGAGTAATGATAAAGTCAAGAATGCAATTTATATGCGCTAACTCAGACTTAATATGACAGGCCGTGGCTCTGCGAGTCTCAACGGCCTCGGAAAATTTTTTCGGAAAGTCAGGGCGAGCCAGCCCAGCGAGGTTGATAGACTGACTGCAAAAGTTGCCTTAAACGTTGAAGTAGATTATACTAGCGATAGGCGTGGATGGACGCCTGCCGCTTGCATTGGCGAAGCTCAGCACCATTACATAAATCCCTTCTGTGTGAGCATCTTTCCCAACGGCGCACACGGTTAGCAAGCTATCGTCGTGCCAAGTCTGGAGAGTGCCATGTCCAAATTTAGCTATACCAACATCATCAAATCACGATGCAAAGACTATGCACGTGAAAATCAAATACCACTCAACGTCGCCCTTGAAAAAGCGGCTAAAAGTGTTGGCTTTACCAGCTATCATGACCTAAGCCAGGTCTCAAAATCTAATCCATTAGATATCAGGCTCATGAGACTTGCGTTCGGCTTGGAAAAACTTGAAGACGCGATCTACGAAGACGAAATTCTCTCTGAATTGGAACTTCAGCTTGAGGATGAAATGTCCGGAGCAATGGCGGAAACCAATGCTATATTTTTTACCATGGAGAATCTTGATCCGACGGATGCGAACTATGATGCAAGTAGTGGTCATTTGACGCTGACCTTGAATTTTGACTGGGAAGGAGACCAGGATGAGGAGCGCCCCTGGTCAGGCAACGCGTTCAACATCGATGCCATGATAACCCTGGTATATCGTTCTAAAGTCTGGAAGCTTCATGAGGATTATGGCTTAGAGATTATCAGCTCCAAATCAAATTGGGACGATGAGTCTTACTTCGAGTAGTTTTCGGCAACGAGTATGAGAGCCTCGCTTGGGGTTGTATCAGCGTTAGCAGCTATTGCTGATGCAGCCCTGTGTGAGGCTTTGCCCCCTTCAGGCTGGGACTTCACACTAGGTCATACCTACTTGCCGATGCGTTTAGACACTATCATTGCCAGCGTTAAACGCCTCACCATCTAGAGGCACCTATCCAGGGTTCTAGAGTGAGGCCCGGCTCGCCCTAAACTTCATTGCCCCCTCGGCTATCTGTGATGGGCCAAAAACCGCTACGAAAGAATAGTTGTTTCTAGTCGACCACTACTCAGAGCTAAAGACAACTATGAAGCGTTTTCTGCCTTACTCTTCGTTCTATTGTTTTTGTCGAATCAAATCTCAGTACACTTAAAGTTTCCGCTCGCAGCTAAAAGAGGTCATCTGGAAAGTTTGACTGGATACCTGATTCGAGCTGATTACTAGACTCACGAATTACAGCTTTACAGACTTTCAATACCAGCAGCGCGTTCAAGGGCAATGTCGTAGCACATCTAGCTAGGCTCTCGACAAGAACTTTGACCCGAACGACAGGTAACCGAAGCCCCTACTTGCTACGCTTTACCGCAACTGAAACTAACACGTTCCGATGCCATAAAATTATAGGGTGTTGCACATTGCCCAACCCTTCCTGACGCGGTTTCGCAATGTCTTCCAGTCCTCACCGAGGTTTGCCGTTTCAGTCCAGAACTCACAGACATTCCAAGCTTCGTGCGATGCGATGCGAGCGCCTGGCCTGCTGATGATTTGATAAAGTGCGAGTTTCTCTAGGGAGTCTAGCCCGTCACGAACACATCCACTTAAGCGCTCAAGAGTCAACCATGACTCATTGATTGTTCCACTGGAACGGCGTATCAACTCGGGAAGTGATGCTATATAGGCAATATCGGGCAGAACACGGAGCACAAAATCCCGACTACTCTCGCACTTATTTAGTTTCTTTTTAGACGGGGAAAACACCTTCTCAATGGCAGTAAACGGCTGCCCTGCTATCCATGCCTCAACGAGCGGAAGAAGTCTCGCGATAGCATACTCACCCCGCTCCTCCGGAGTGGTCAGTGCAGTAAACTTGCCGCCGAATAAGGTTTCAAGGCCTTCTTGACGAGTCATTTCAATGAAGGCCCTTGGCTCTGATCTCAACCAATCAAAGAGCCATCCGATCCAACCATTTATTGAAGTGTCACTTGGTGGCGACTGCAGGTGTTCTTCTAATGAGCGCAGCGTGGAAGCCTGAATGCCGAACTTCGCTGCTAACACGTTCGACCAATCAGAGTCTTCATCCGAGTCAGCAAGCTTCATTTTGGCCGAGATAGCCGCGACTACGCGAGATTCAAGCCAATCCTGATCCCCGGACAGACCCTTTAGGTATGCATTAAAGGTACGAGATAACATGACGCGAGACTTTTTTTCGGTCTCTTCATCCGAGTCGCCCACAGGAAGGCGTCGGAGTAGGTACTCTGCTACGGCATGATTCTCTTCATGCAAATGTATCGAGTCAAGAATAGGCGCAAGAGGGTCCTCAATTGCGAGGCATTGGTCTGATTGAGAAAAAATCTCTTTAAGGCTAGTCCAATGCTCATGGATAAGGCCAACAGAATCATCGAAGTAAACAACTTTGCTAGGAATGACAAGAACGAATCCATAGGAACTCTCGCCGGCCCGACCTGCTCTACCTGCCGCATTCAATAGTTCGTGTGCCTGTAGACGTTCGAGCTGGTTGCTCGCGGCGTCAAAGCGACTGTCGCCAGCAATCAAAACAATCTGACTTGGCAGATTCATTCCCTGAGAAAGCGTCGACGTGGCGGCCAAAACATGAACACCATCTTCACGGCGATATAGAGACTCGTGTAGGTGCCGCTCAGCTGGTAGTAGCCGGGCGTGATGCGGTAGCGCCGATGAAGTTACCTCCTTCTTTAATGAGACCTCAACGTATAAGCAATCAATGCTTCCAATCTCTTGCAAGGCAAGTTCAAAGAGCTGATCCTCCTCAGCGCTCAACTGGATTGCGTTCTGTCCAAGCCGCCTCCTCGTGTATTCGGCTGTGCTGTTCGCGTTAACTGTAGTTTGACAGAAGATAAGGGTCTTGAGCACTCGCGATGAACTCCCATCAACGGCTGCAGCCCCAACAGCCGCTGCAACGTTATTAGCATTGGGCGTCAGTTTCCAGTACCGACTGAGTGCCAACTGTACCGAACGATTCAACAAGGGAAGCAGTGCATAATCAACTCGGTTCGTTGTATCCCAAGTCTGCTTCAGTCCGAAAAAGCCTTGTGGTCGTGCCCGCATTTGCCGTTTTGCTGCCTCTGGAGGTGCGTCGGTCGTCGCGGAAGCTTTCAATGACCTCGCGAGGATTTTCAGCGCATCAACCTCTGAGCGCGGGTACACAAGACAGCCGCGCACTTGTCGAGTCGGCTTCCAACTCATAGACAGTGCAAGGCACGGCCGATTCATGACGCTCTGGAGCCACCCTGCTATTTGGGTTGCATTGCTCATCATAGCGGAAAGCATCAACATGTCGGCCTTTGGAGCAAGATCCACCGCATTGAGCACACAGAGCATGGAGTCAACGGCACGTTTGCCCCGCTCAGTGTCGATAGCATGCAGTAAGTGGCATTCGTCGAAGACGATGAGGCCAACGTTCTCGAATAGTTCTGCTTCAAAGCCCATTAAGGCGAGGCAGCGTTCCGGCGTCATAACTGTGATTGGGGGAAGGCGTGTAGCGTCGAACCCAAATGGATCATCACTGGCGTGCTCGCGTTCGACAGCCGCATCAGGAAATGCTGCATCTAAGACTCTCGCCGTTTGATCAACGAGTGACAACGTCGGAGCCAGAAACACAACATCCAGCTGCTTGCTGAGCGTGGCAAGTATTTTTAGCTCGGACAACGTTGACTTCCCAGCGCCGGTTGGGAAGCTGATTGCAGCAGATGTTCCGAGTTCTAGATAGCCGCTTTGAATAGCTTCGAGATGATTTGGCCAAAGGTACGGGCGACCGCGCGAAATATGATGAATTCCCCGCCTCCACCGAGTTGGGTCGCTGCCGTTAGGTGGCCTCAGGTTGGCAACACTAGCCCCAGGGAAATCGCCTGCGAGAATCCTGAGCAATACTGCCAAGTGCCGAGGCCCAGCAAAAACACGAACTATTGGAAGATCAATAACTTGACTTTCAACTGTACGGCTGCACAGGGCCTCTACTTGCGCGAATTGCCTCTCACTACCCGAATCCGCATCACCTAGCATCTCGGCTGCTAGTGAGGCCAGCCCGTTATAAATCAGATGGTATAAAGCATCAATTGCCTGCTCGATTCTTGGATGATCGGAACTCTCAGCGTTTGTGAACTCTGAGTGAGGCTGGATCTCTAGGAGCTCACCCCTAGCAAATTTTCGGATAGCACCCATGAGTAACGCCCGATGGGGCCTCTGCTGAGAGAAGTCTTCTTCAATCTCTCTGGCCATCTCGGCCGCATCGGCACTCGCTC
Source organism: Alcaligenes nematophilus (assembly GCF_026344155.1). Taxonomy (NCBI): domain Bacteria; kingdom Pseudomonadati; phylum Pseudomonadota; class Betaproteobacteria; order Burkholderiales; family Alcaligenaceae; genus Alcaligenes; species Alcaligenes nematophilus. The sequence goes on from NZ_JAPKMZ010000001.1 coordinate 126,189, forward strand.
CCGCAATCATGAACAACACTGTCGCAGATACCTCAGGCGACACATAATCCATTTCAAGGCGGGAAGGTAACTTGTCTCCGACGATACGCTCAGCTTGAAGAAGGACATAATGCGCAGTTCCGGCGACGAATGCTGCTGAGCGGCGGTCGTCGCGAGAAGGACTTACAGAAATGAGAGCTTCTTGCGTGCTTGCAAGCTCTCTGAGAAACTTCATCTCTTTGGCAACGACTTCGAGCACCTCTTTACTCGACATGCTCGTTTGTTCGACTTGGGAGGCCAAATCACGCAGCCTCATACGAGCTGCCACAATGGTCGTGTATATCCGGGTGAACTCTTTCGATAGCTGGTTGTTGTCGAGCCCATCAAGAGTGGGGGCATGCCGAATCAGTTCTTCGGTTGAAGGATCAAACATGGCAAAGTTCTCCTGAACTCAGAACGAGTTCACGTGGATGATTGCTTTAGCGGCTAGATTCGCCATCCACACCCTAACGTCATCGACCGCGAACACCTCCGCCTTCCGACGGTCGATCCTCCCCAGCACCTTAGTCTCGTAGTCCTTGAAAAGAGCCTTACGAGAAGTTGGCGTGCTTTCGCTTGAGGTAATACTGATGCGATAGCGCCTAGTCGTATTCCACGAAATCTTATTGACGGCTGCTGTCGGGTTCGGATGATGCGCGGCTGCCAAAATTCCTGAGGCTTGTTGCGTCAGTCTGTTCATCCCATGCCCTAACTCAAATTTTTCAAACTCTGGCCAAACCGAGTCTCGAATGGTGGCTCTCGGATTTTCGGTCGCCTTATCTTCGAAAATTATGATAGCAACAACGTCTTGTGACTCATCGAGTAGTATTTCGAGGCCGTCGAAACCCTTCTCGGCATGAATCAAATGCGGGAGCGCAATTAGGGCACCTGGCCTGTTCACATGAGCCGCGAGCCATGACATAACTTGAAACATCCATCCGTCTCGGTGCCAAGGATCTGTACCCTTCTGGGTTAGAAGCTCAATAGCGTCTGTTTTCGCCACGGCCCCCAAGGGTGCTGTATCTTGGGGGTTTACCGCATGAAGAATCTCAGCGACATGGAGCGCTTGGCCTATTGCAACCCAAGCAATCCAGCTTGCTAAGACATCGTCATCAGGCACTTCCCAAGTATTACCGATCCACAACGCGTCCGTCTCCCCGAACGGAGTTAGATTGATTGGCACACGACCTCCCAGATTGCATTTTATTTTGTAAGCAATTCTATTATATGCCTGGAATAAGAAGGGGGACGGAGGGAGCGGCTTTAACTCGCGCGTCGCCCTTTCATCGTAATGTGTGACTTGGGAGAAGCGGATTCCTTAGTCGACCGTTAGCAATTGGGACATTGCAAATTACATGTTGAATGCAAGCCACAGGACGTGAACATCCTTTTGTTAGCGAAGCTTACTCAATGCCCTTTACCGTTCGGTTGCAAGAGATTCCCCATTCTCGCTGCATGCAATCTGACGCTAATTACTCAGCTCGAACCTGACTGTCTCTGCGAGGATTGCATACGTCAAGCTTCACTCTGACAAAATACTTCTTCAACGACCAACCTATGCGCTCATCATGAGCGAGCCAGTCGTAGTAAACCACCTTGATCCACTTGCCACGTTCTTCCAGAAGTGTAACAACCTGGTTCGGGAAGGCCTCTGCGATCACGGCAGCGCCGGAACGTGGCTCAGCCATGATAATGGCCACGCGCTCACGAACAACCATGTCCCTCTCGGCAATCACCTGTTGTTCTGCGAGTTCCACGACCTGTTCCATCAGCTTGATCATAGCCACAACTTTCTCACCGGTGCGGTGTTCAGAGGCCCTAATCTCAGCGGACGTGCGCGCCTCTGCTGCCTTAATATCGCCCAGGCGCCGAGCTTCAACTTGGTTGGAGTCCCACCAAGTATAGAGCGGGAACAGCACAGAATAAACGATGAAGACAATGTTCCACAGCCTTAGGAGTTGTGCCCTTGTGAGTTGCCGATGGGATGCTCCATCCGTTTTATTTGAGTCACAAAGCAGGTCTTCGACATCGCCCTCGTCCTCTGCCATCGTTGATGCAACAGCTTGAAGTGTCGTTTCATCAATGCCAAACGACTTCAACTGAGCGAGTAAGCCGTTAACACCGGAGGTCCTTGCAATCGTCTCAAATGAAGCCGCATCCATCACCGGCATGCCGATGCCTCTAGCAAGCCAAGCAGGATCGAAAACAGTGGTACTGCGCCATGCTTTTAATTGTTGAGGAATAATGTCCGTTACGCTCGCGAACTGTTTAGCGATAACGCGAGCCGATGACAGCCAGCGCTCAGCCAACGACTCGCCAAAGGTCGTCGCGAGCAATTCCTGTTGTTTACGGACCTGTTCTGCGGCGGTGAAGCCGTTCGTATAGCTCTTGATACCAGCTGCGCTTAAGAGCCCGTGTGAACGCAAGCCTAGTCGCGCCGCTTCGCTCTCATATAGTGAAGCAGAGCGCAGCGCGGATAAGGGCCCAATAGCGGTACTCACCATGCGACGATATCGCTCCACATCCGCGTATGTGTTAGAAAAAATCCTTGCGTTCCACATCCGAACCCGCTCGATGCCCTCAATCACGCCAGTGATCTGCTTAGCTTCTCGGTGGAAGTGGCTCTTCATTCCCAAGATAGTCTCGGTCTGCTGGCGAAGCCTCAACAAACCGCCCTGGGCAGTCCTCAACGCACTCATGTCATGAAGTATCGAAGCGGCGGATGGATTAAGCCCCGCGATGCGATGCACCTTGACCAGCGAGTTAATGTGGGCAAGCTCTGAGAGTTGCAAGTCGAAGGAACTAGGCATGTCTATAGGATCACAGGCTGTGCGTGGGTGGAAAATGCCGCGAACGATATTATCGCAGACATTTCATACGAGGTTCATAGTTCACCGTGTGGTGGTCTATTCCTTTGACGCGACGGCTTTAGAAGGTATCAATCCAAAGAGTTCTGGGAAGGCAATGAGTGAATTCTACAATGGATCATTTTCTATCCTATGAGTCCGACAGTTTTTAAAAAACCAAGTCTAAATTGCGACAATTTAAGTCTAGTATCCTAACGTAGGTTTGGAGCATATGAAACGTCCATCAACTCAAGAATATCCTCTCTAGGTATAGCACTTCCATTGCCATGAAAAGTTTGAGCAATTTCACACTCATCGCTCCCAGAGTACACGTAGGCCCAGAGCATCGCGCAGTGGCTATCAAAATTAGAAATTTTTCCTTTGAATTTAACCACGACGGGTTTTAGGTTACGCTCAATAACATCCGTTAGATTAACAAGTCCACCAGCCACATATTCGGAGCCATACCATAAATCACTAATAGCCTCTGGAACTCGATAGCGAATTCCATCCTCACTCTTGCTTGCCGCCGAATAAGTACTCCACGCGTAAGGACCAGTAGTGGCGGCCGTGAAGCCCTCGTCCTCACTACGCATCATGACGACTCTCTGAGCCTGTTGCTTAGCAAGTTTTAGCTTTTCTTGTGAGAGCAAATGACTAATTTTTTCTATGAAAGTGTTTACACCTTGCGACGAACCAAGCAGCCCATCATCAAACCATGAAGAGTTACCATCGTAACTTGTCGAATGGTAAAAACATGCATTTTTAATATCGTTACGAGCTGTCAACTTGCGACTCAGCAGAAACTGGAAAGCGTCCGAGTTACAGTCTCTGTAGGGCTCATTGAACTGAAAAATCTCTTCATCTTGAAGAGTTTCTTCGATTTTCTCAATAGAAACACAATATATTAACGACAGAGATCTGATCGCATCCTCTCTGCTATCGCAACTAGGAATGAAATTCATCATAATAAAAATATAGAACCTAAAACATTGAAAATAAATTGATTGTCTGACTATTTTTTATTCAGTGTATAAGCAACCCTCTCAATTTATTTTCATCACTCAAACACATCAAAACCACCAAGCTCAAGCGTGCTTCAGCCCGGCTGCCTCACCTTGGAACCATCTCTGTAAGGTGGCATTCATTATCGCCGCCGCTTCATTAGTCTGAGTCACCGTGACCGCCTCCACAACATCAATCTCTGTCTCACGTTTCCCCTCCAGGATCTTCCATACAGCCTCATCAATTGTGCCAGGTATCAGCGGTACAATGACCATCACGTCGCGCTGTTGGCCCAGTCGGTATGCCCTATCCTCGGCTTGGCGCATGAGCGCAGGGGTCCAGGGCATCGATGCAAAGGCCACATAGTTAGCGGCTGTGAGTGTAATACCGACACCAGCTGCCATCGTAGTGCCGATAAACACCCGGGCCTCGGGGTCATCCTGGAATGTGTCGATGGCCTTTTGCCGCTTGATAGCAGAGTCAGCTCCGACCAGACGGACAGCCTTGATACCAGCGGCCGCAAAGGCATCATGCATGGCATTGACCGTGCTCATGTACTCGCAAAAGATGATGATCTTGTCTTCAGCCTGTAGACCTTCCACTGTTTCGATCAGGAACGGTGTCTTGAGCGTTTCCAGGCATTGGCGTAGCCTGGTGATCTTGGGCATGGCCATCAGGCTCATGTCATCGTAAATCTCTTTGTAAGCCGCCAAGCCTTCGCTGGGCGAGATATAGCGAACAGAATGCGTTTTAGCACCAAGGTCGAGTACATCCTTACGCCTGCGTAGCATCCACCCGCCCAAGGCGCGGGCTAAAGCGGCACGACGTTCTCGCGAACCCGTAAAGGTCTTGCGGAACTCCTTGAGCTCCATACGGCCGAGCGAGTGGCCCGTCAGACGCAAGAGCGTGTGCAACTCAATTTCACGATTCAGCAGCGGCGTGCCGGTCACCACATATCGTTTTGGAATCCGTGTGGCCATCACAAAGGCATTGCGTGTACGCCCGGATTTGTGCTCCTTCAAATAATGCGCTTCATCAATAGCCATGGCCCCGAACTCAAGCTCGACCTCTCGCACTAGGCCACCCAATCGTTCGTAGTTCGCAATGACCCACTGACAGCCGTATAACGTCGAGATCCGGTCATCCCCTGCAAAGCCGACGATAGCGTCGGGGTACACGGCATGGATCTCACGCTCCCAGTTGATACGCAGAGAGGCGGGACAGACAATCAGCACTCTTCCCTGCCCTGCTGCCAGGCGAGCACCCACAACTGTCTGGCGGGTCTTACCCAGGCCCATATCGTCGCCCAAGCACGCTCCTGTCTGACCTGCTAGGTGACGGACACCATCGACTTGATAGTCCCGTAAACCTGCGCCCACAGCGATCGCAGCCAGCACAGCTTCATCGATGTCGACCGCGTTGCTTTGCTCCAGGTCGGCAGACAAAAAAACCGCTCCATCCACATCTTGGGCGGGGCCGCTTTCCCCTTGCTCAGGAGTCGCAGCAGGCACCTGGATGGGCGATTCGTCCGCGCTTGGTGATACCAGCTCTTCGAGTACGACGGGCTGCTCATGCACGAACGAAAACTCAGCCGCCACGCCTGCTAGGTGACGGAGCACATGCTGAATGTGAACTACGTCACCGCGTACTTGCCACGCCGCAGCGGGCTTATGAAATCTCCCCTGTAGCGCGCGCATGGCACGCACGCACAGCGCATCGTAAGAAAAGCTGATGGCATGTTGGCCATGGTTGAGCTCGCATCTGGCCAGCGCAAAAATTTGGACGTCGAGCAGTTGGGTAAAGTAATCAGGCTCGGGGGCCCTTATAGCCGCCTTTAATAGCGCAGCAGCCCCGTCAAAATCAACATGCTCACGCAGATAGAGCGCCTGCAACCAAGCTAAGGCATGGTCAGCACTGCCCTGCTCCAATACCACATCCGCCGTCCAGGACACCACCATGCCCCAGCTTTAGACAACCGGGCGGCCATTCCTGAAATATTGAACAGTTGTAGCCCAAGCCTGCGCCCATCAAAAACAGCTTGAATAAGTAACTCAGGGGCCTTAAGCGAGATTGGGACAATATTCAACGGCAGCACCTTACTTTCATAACACCTCCATATCTATGAACATTGCCCCTATCTTGTCGATTACGCTGGAACATCCTCATCCGATGGAATGTCTTGATCACGAGCTGCCGTAGGCCGGTTTGCTTGTTTGTAGGTGATCGACTCAATGCGAGTGAGCTGCAGGGCTACATCCTCAGCAACGATCTTGATCACTTGTACCTCGGCATTCGTGGTCTCATCTTTGGCAAAGAAATCCCGCTCCTCACCGATGACCAGCACGCGAGCTCCCTTGCGCAAAAACTGTGCGCACGCCTCGGCCTTGCTGCCGTAGATCTCAACCTCACGCCAGAAGCCCCCAATCTGCCCAACTTCGCCGGAGGCCTGGTCCACCCCATAGCGCCCAAAGTACACACGCATACTGCACACACTAAACTCTTCGCCCGAATTGTTCTTACGAGGTATACGTTTCAAGGTGGGTGAGTCGCCCAGGTTGCCCTTACCAATAAACAAGTTCTGCATATCAACTCCTTTCGGTGAAAAACAATCGACTTGACCGTATGGTCAGACCGCCCTGCATTAACTGGATCAGGTCCCACTTCTGCTCGGAATTGGCCTGGCAAAAGTGGGGACTTTGCGTTGCTGACTCAGTAACTTCAGCTCACGTACGAATCCGCGTAATTTGAGGTGTTGTGAATTGAATTCTTGAGCTTGGGCATTGGCGTGTTCGTACCACTGCCGCAGCACGGTAGGTAAGACTGAATATCTTGCGTGTGCCTCTTCCCATGACAGATGCTTTCTTGTGCCAATCTCTCGCCAACGCAGCGCCATATAGCCGTCCGCTTTACGACGGTGCTCGGCCAGATACATGAAATAGCCAGCCACTTTCTTTGTGGCAGCACAGAGAGCGACCATATCTGCTTCAACCTGGTCAACTTGCATGAGATGGTGGCGCAGCGACTGGGCGGTGCCCCTACCCGTAAAGGGCTTTGTGTCAATCACGCTCTGACACGTTTCGTTCTCCAAGGTCTTTCTTGCCCACTCAACCACATTGACACGTAGACTTCGAGTTAGCTTCGTCATCCTTTCGCCCTTTCTTCACAAAATCCTTCCTTCACACCAAATCCGAATCGGCATCTTGAAACTGATTGGCTTCGCGCTGTGCTTCAGCTTCGGACAGTTGCACACCTACTGACTGCAACAGGCCCCTTTCCTTCTCAGTTAATGTGTACCGTCGCCGAGAATGGCGTGGTTGCAGCTTGGCGGTAAACACATCGGCAGGCACCATGCCGAATACTTCGCGCACGAACTCCACACGCTACTTACCTTCTTCTGAAGCATGCTCCGTAATGAAGTCCAGTCGGGACAGCGCATTGATGTCTGGCTGCATGAGCCAACGTGAGAACCTGGCAACTTCATTGAACACGCGACGGATAAAGCGTGTCATTTCCGTGATTGAGCGACGCATCTGCTGGTCGCTTAAGAGCGTTTTGCGACCCAGGGTCTTTTGCAAACGGATGAAGTAGTCGTAATCAACAATCAAGCGACTGATGCTGTATCCGTAGGGGGATCGGAACCCTAGCTGCAAAGACTGCGGTTGAGCAGACTTCAACACGGAATAACTCAACCCACGTTGCTGCTGGCTGGACAGCAAAGTCTCGGCAGCCTTGATCTCCTCTTGCAGCCGCTCATTCACTTCTTCCATGGATTGTTCATGACGCAGCAAAGACCAATCGGCATAGGGATTGTCATTACCCGTCAACAGCCATAAGCTGCGCAAAGAACTGGCGACACGACGACCACCTACGATAGGGGCCACATCCGAGCCAGGCTCACGAACACGCCCCATAAACAGCCTGAATGCCTCCTTGGTATGCAGGGTCATCAGATCGTCTTCCGAATCGACCAGAGAGCCCAAGTCATCCATAGCGAAGAACTCGGCTGGTTTGACGTCAGGGTCCGAACCCTTGCGCGTCTGGAACTTGGCCTGCATACGTGCCAGTTGATCTTTACGATCTTCCAGTTCGATATACCGCTCATAAAGTGGATCATCCTCACGCATCGGCCCTGCCATATACGCGGCCAGCAAGGCTTCCTCACCAGTGATCGAGTATCCATCGGTGAAGGGGGATTTCTCCTCCGTAGAGAACCCAATAAGAGACTTGGGTGCGGGAACGACAGCGGGCTTGTCACTAGATTTGAGTCGTAGGTGCTTATCAGTCGAAGTAGGCATAGGTAGTCACTGAGAAGAGGAAAATGAATAGAAGGTGACGGACATCATCAGATCGTCGACCCCTTGAAATCTGCCAGCGCTGTTGCGTTGACAGCATCCAGAAACGGAAACGTGTTGGCACGGAACCCAGGCAACATGTTGCTTAAGCTCTCCTGGTTAAGAAAGGCCACCAGCGCCTCTTCGTTGACAGTCACCAAGGTTCGATAGTTAGGCTGAGGCATGACATTTATTAGCCCCAAGGACTCCAGTCGTTCCAAAGAGCGTTGCACTTGCCAACGCTGAATTTGGCCGCGTAATGAATCCAGAGCCATCTTGACTGCCGAGGTTTTTACCTGCCGTTTGTCTCCGTGGTCCTGGAGGATTACATGCAGGACCAGCGCATCACTGTATTTGCGTAGCCTATGTAAAAGATGGACAAACAATTGTTCATTAGTCATAGAGACGATCTCCTGAATCTGTTTTGAGAATTGACGCAATATGCGTTACCTCCCAACCGTTGGGTATTGACGCAAAACGCGTCACCTCCCACCGGGTGGGGATTGACGCAAAATGCGCTACCTCCCAACCGTTGGGGATTAACGCAATACGCGTTACCGAATGAAGCACGGGTAAACCAGGCCGTCATGGCAGCTTCCTCATGGTCTGCACCTGCTGACGCAACTGAGCAAAGGCCTCCTCTTTCGTCATTGGAGGCAGAGTTGTCGTCAGGTTTGTATTGAGAGCCTTGATGTGCTCTTGGACGGCATCTTGAGCATGTCGATTTTGTTCACGCTGGCTCGCAATGCTTTGCGCATATGCCAGTTGCACACGACCGGATTCCAAGCCGACACGCAGCGAATGCAAATAGCCTGGAGGATTCGTGATTTGCTTGCCTGGATTGCGCAACTGACCTTCCAACTCATCAAGCAAACTCTGACGATGCTCTGGCTTGGCAATGGACAGCACCTTGCGCACAGCCTCATGCCATTGCTTGCCAAGCACACTGGGTAAGCTGATATCAACCTCGTCGTTTTGAAAATTCAAATCATCACGACGACAACCCGCTATCTCGGCCAGTGCCTGGGACTTATCCCCTGCAGACGCCGTGGTGATGGCGGGTCTTGTAGTTGTTTGAAGAGATATTGTTGTATTGTTGTTTCGCGGTTTGGGCAGCTTAGTTTCGCGTTTTGGGCAAGTTAGTTTTGCGGTTTGGGCATCAAGTTTCGCGTTTTGGGCAGCTGGGCGAGTTGTGAGGTCGCTTGCTTTAGTGAGTTGTCCACAAGCTGCGCCAGGACTCACTGAGGTCTGAGCAAAGAGACGCCCAGGATTCATGCGGGCAGGGTCACGCAACGCGTGCTGGACGGTTGCGTTCGCCCGTGCTGCGCCAGCACTATCCAAATCAAACAGCGGCCGTTGTGACTGTGCGCCAGCTCCAAATAATTTGCTTGATCGGGATGACGCAGGCTTCTGCCCATTCACAGGGACAGGTTTGGATACCGATGTCAGTTTCGGTGCATCAGCAATGGCGGGCTGATCGGTAGACTCAGACTTAAGCGGATACTGCTCCTGACCGTGCAACAAAGGGCATAAAGCCAGCAGGTTAATGCGTATGCGATTGCCTGCTTCCTGGAGTAAACCCATCTGTTTCAGGCGATCACGGGCATTGCGTTGTGTTTTGCTGGTCAAGCATAGAGCGTTACGAATCGCCTGTTGAGACAACGTGAACTCACCTTCAATGCTTCGGCTGTAAGTGAGAACATGCCGTTGCTGAATCAGCAGATACGAGAGGTACAAGCCAGAGGCCACATTGCCCGCGATATCCGCCAGGGGCCGATAGAAGCTCACGTAGCGTTTCAGCAATGGGGCGAGCTGCGCCCAGTTTGCTTTCTGATCAACAACCGAGATCCCCAGGCAAGAAGCGAGACGATCCAGGTTGATACGGTAATGGAGCTTGGCCGGTCTACCAGCCAGCTTTTCTTGGATCAGCGAGTGTTGAACAAGTAAGAGACGAGCACTCTCCTGCTCTCGGGTACTTAATCCCGTTGCTTGCGTACACTGTTTTGCCGTCAGAAAGAACCAGCCGTCACGATTTTTATAGTGAACGGCAGTATGCCGAGCCCAATAGAGCGCGTGCCCCAAAAACAAAGCAGCTTTGAAATTACCCAGCGTTTCAGCCAGGTTGGGGTAGTACTGCACAAACCCTTGGCTGGTGAGCAACTGCATAGCCTCATCAATTAGAGACGCCGTCGTTGTATCGGTGTTTAATGCGGCACCCATAGCCATCTCATCCGTAGCGCTTGGAAAGAACGGGTTGTGACGACGATGAGCCTTGTTGTTGATGAACCTCTTCGAGCGAGTTAGCCAATGAAGCAGATGCTTGGAGAATGGCATCCGCAACAACATTCAGATGCAAGCGGTATTCCGGCACACGTCCTGGCCCCGACTGTTCACTTAACATGCCCAGTGCAATCAAGTCGCGTCGGCATGTCCGCTGCTGAGAGGCAGTAATCCCGGTGACCTGATGACATTGAGTCGCCGATAGGCGAAACACATAATCATCATCCTGGAACTCCTCGGGCTTGGCTTGAGCAACGCGTTCCAGCGCAGAAGAAAGCCATAATCCCGTGATGACATTGCCCGTGATATCGACATATAGGCGATGGAAGCTGATTGGCGTTTGCCCCATCAAATTCAACAGCGCCGCCTGCGCTAAAAAGTCTTCCCTTGGCGCTTCTTTACTGTTCTGGGAGCCATCGGCATGAGAGGACGGTAAGGCCCATCCGCCCTGTGTCTGGCCATCACAATCACGTTCTGACGGAGGCAGAGTCGAAGGATGCGGCGCAGTTGTAGAAGTGCTTGGCATAGTCATAATTTCGTCCATGTGGCTTTATCCTTGCAGTGGTGGTGTCGTCGGTTTTATTTCCAAACCAAGCTCATCATCTTCAGCAAACTCGACAATGGTTTGCTGGAGGACACTGATTCGCAGCTCAGGAAACTGTTGGTGTAAGGCGTAGATTCGGTCTCGGCAGGGTTGCTCAGACATCGATTGCTGAATATCGAACCAGGCTCGATGGATAGCATCACGCACAGCGACTGGAGGCAGGGCCGTACGGCCGCCCGGCTCCCCTCCCGGCCTGAGCTGTGCGCGCAAGTCCCGATACTCCTCGTGGGACAGCTTGAAATACGCACACACCATCCGACGCGAAGCGCCATGAATCACAAAGTATTCGCGTAACTTGGCGTGCTCACGCCGCATATCGAGCAGATGTAACCCCTTGCTGATGACTTGTTCAGACAGTGAGAACCACATTTCCTGCGGAGAGTTGGCCAGATTCGTGATGTCCCGAGTGGTTCGGTAACGCAAATCATCGAGAAACTCAGGTGAGTAGCCCGCACGCAGTAGAGAGTCCATGTGCCCGCCATCGATTTGCTCAATAATGTGGGCCAGCAACATGCGCCGTAGAACAGGACATTGAATGGGAATTTTGTTCATGAAATCTCCTCCGTCACAGCCGGCATGAACAAGGGCACAAATCCGTCCAGTTGACGCTCTGGGTAACGGGCCCGAACCCGTTCCATTTCTGAGAGAAGACGCGTGACCAACGGCCCCAATTGCTCATGCCGCAATACCAGGCTCACGGTTTGGAGCGAGACATGGTCAAATGCCTCGCCCAGTAATTCCTGTGCTCCTTCCTGAAACTGTTCCTCGCCCTGCTCCCAAAGCTGTTTCCACGCAATGGTGAAGCCATCGGCTTCGTGTGGAATGAGCTGCGTAAATCGACGATCAAGCTGACCGGTGAGGCTGACCAGGATCTTCCACAAGGCTCTGCGGTAAATAACCAATTCTGGTTCCAGCTCAATCCCATCGACATACCCAATACCTTGTGAAGGAAAGTCCAGGTAAAAGCCAAAGATGTGGTGTGGCTGATCGCTTTTAAAAAGCACATCCGACATGTCGATCAGGCTCTGAAACTCGCCTAACACCGTAAATATCGGCTGTGGATCGAACCCTTCCCCCTCTCCGCTCAAGACCACGTTCTGGGAGACCGATGGGGAAGCTGGCAAAAAGGCACCGCCAGAACTGTCAGGCTTACTCTTAGGCGTAGGCACACTGGCCAACATTCGACCGAGTGGAGGCTGAGTAGGTGGTTGAATTGCTAACGGCTTGGGGTCCACTGGCGCCGTAGGAGTGGCTTCGATCAGCTTCAGGGTCTCAACCTCCAGGCGCGGGTTCGCCTCTAGAGCCTGGGCCATGGCCAGCAGTTTCTCAGGGGCTACACCCAAGGTGTCAGCGATGGCTGCGTTAACCTCATCAAGCAACTGCGAGACGTCTAAAACCTGCTGAGCACTCTGATCTGCCGTGACAGATTGTTGACTCATCACAGCGGCGTACTTGTGCAGGATTGTCTGTAGCGCAGTTTCAGCAACTGCTTGCTGGCTGAACTTGTCAGCTAGTTTTAGCCACTGCGAGATCTGCGGTTTCAATAGCAGGTTCACATCACGCGTTTGTAGCCAGCGCCCGATCGGGGCCAGATACTCAACCGCAAAAAGGAAGTTTTGCAGCATGCTCATGCCGAAATTCAGGCCGCTGGCCTGGCGCAACTCCCGGTTCAATTCCGTGGTTGAAAGCGATTTGCCCGATTCTTTCTCGAAATGCTCCTTAAACGACAGCACTCCCTGAGCTTTCTCCCAAAACGAAATCTCGCCACGCTGCTCGTTTTCAGCCAGGTGCGCCGCAATGGTCGGCGCGTCCCCTTTCCAGACCTTGACGATGACCGTCAGCCGCGCAAAGCGTTGGTCACCCTCTTCGTACAGCTCTTTCGCAATACGCAGCCGTGTATTCCCGCCACCGTAGACCATATAACGCGGCTGACCAGGACGCCTGGTAACGCTAATATGGTTCAGGATCCCATTGGCCCGAATCGACGCCTTGATCTCGTCATAGAGTGGGTTGATTTCGGTACGCGGGTCAAATTCGTACCGATCAATATCGGTAACCGCTAAATTTGAAATGCTGCCATCGACCACATCCATGGGCGTCATCGCACCCATGGCGTTCAGCGGTGGCGGCGTGCCCATCAGGGAACGTTTGGCGATATCTTCGTAATTCGATTTTTTTGAGGACACGGGACTTGTCTCTCTTAGTGTTGAGCTCAACTCAGCGTTCATGCGCAACTGCGCGGCACGCTGACTAGCGGTCAGCAATTCCGGAGTTTTAGACATGGCACGCTCTACGAATTAGCCGTGAGCGGGCTGTCTGGCTCGTCTGACGCGGAGATAGGGACATGCAATGCCGCTAGCGCGGGAGCTAACTCATTGCGGTGATTGGGAGTGAATTTATTGCTCAGGTTGGGGATTAATTCCCACAGCAAACTGTGCATGTGATCGCCCGCTCTGACCGGATCAACCCAGTGAGCAGGGACTTGAGCAGTAGCGGCTTTTTTGTAGGCGACCGCTTGGGGAATCTGGGTGGCCAGCACGGTCACACGCCCGCTCATTTCAATGAACTGATTGCGGATTAGGCTGGACATAGTGCGGCTATCAACCGTGTTCTCGCTACGGTTAATCACGCACTGAATGGCGGGCACTTTGTAGCCCAGGTTGGAGGCAGATTCGTGGCGGGCCACAAGCTTGATCGTACCGTCAACAAACTCACGGGCCGACAGAACATCGGGGGCTACAGGAGCGAGAAGCACATCCGCCGCATTGACGGCGGCGTCTTGTAGGTGGCCTACTGCCCCTTGGGTATCGATGATGCAGACGTCGTACTGAGCACGGATATCCGGGTTACTCAGGGCCATCCGAATACGTACCAGGCGATCAAGCTGATTGGACAACCAGATTTGAAGGGGGCTGTCATCGCGCTGAGTGTCGGAGCACACAATATGCAAGAAACCGCCCTGCACATTCAAACTTGAACGATCACTCTCAAATTCAGCAGGAGGAAACTCGACGTGACTAATGCAGTCCGTGGTGAGTGCTCCCGACATCACCATTTGCGTTAAGCCATAAGGGGCTTGATGAGCCAGTTTGTAATAGCGAGTCAGAGATGGCTGAATATCCGCATCAATTAAAAGAACGCGATATCCGAAATCAGCAAGCAATCCACCTAAATTGGCAGTTAAAGTGGTTTTGCCAACACCACCCTTAGTGGCGACAGTTGTGAACGTAAGCATTTTAAAAACCTCGTTGAAAAAGCAACGAGTTTTCTGCTTAAATTACTGTATAAAAAATACTAATAAACAGGTGGGCTTAACATAAAGCGACATTATGCGATTTTTATAATTATCCAGAACATCGTATTTCAAGGCCCAAAACCTCGTCACCCTCAATGGCTACTTGCCACCGCTCGCATCCAGGAATGTTCCCGTGATAAAGGACGCCTCAGAGCTGGCTAGCCATAAAATTGCACGCGCCACTTCCTCTGCTTGGCCACCACGGCCCATCGGGATGCTGTCCTTTAATCGGTCTACACGGTCTGGCTCGCCGCCACTGGCATGCATCTCGGTATAAATATGCCCAGGCCGAACACAATTAACACGAATCCCTTCTCGGGCCACCTCTTTAGCGAAACCCGTTGTGAAAGTCTCCAGAGCTCCTTTCGAAGCGGCGTAATCCACATATTCGTTTGGACTACCAAGCTTGGCCGCTATAGAGGAAACATTGATGACAGAACCGCCTTTCCCACCATGGCGATAAGCCATGCGTTTGGCCGCCTGTTGCGCACAAAGCATGGGACCAATCGTGTTGACCGCAAAAGTGTGTTGTATACGCTCGAAGCTGAGATCTTCCAGACGAGACTGCTGAAACAACACGCCTGCGTTATTTACCAAAACATCAATCCGCCCAAACCTTTGGTCAACCTGCTCAAAGAGCTGAGTAATCTGCTCCGGGTCCGCGCAATCCGCCTTGAAAGCAACAGCTTGACGACCTGTCGCCTCTACTTCAGCGACCACTGACAAGGCATCAGATTCACTGGCGACATAGCTAAGAACAACGTTATAGCCCTGCTTCGCCGCCAGACGCGCCGTCGCAGCACCTATCCCTCGACTCCCGCCGGTAATCAATATGACTGGATAATTTGACGCTACACCCATCTGCCTATCTCCACCATACAGTTTGAGAAAGCATCATAAGGCTAAAAACCAAGCTCAGGGCTCGCTGTTCATTTTTCCAGAATGCATAACGATCGAGGCAATCCCGACCTTTATGCTGCAAGATGCCAGGGGCAAAGCCGGTCTAGTCTTCATGAAAGTATTCGAGTTTGTGATTCCAAGCGCCGGATTCAGTACAGGGTTGCCTATCGGCAAATGCCCTTTGAGTTTGAAGGACGGCAAATTGACCAAAGAAATAGCCAGCTTGGCATTGATACGAGCCGTATCCGAGCTTAGCTGCACAAGGTGGCACTTGCGCGCACACGGCATTGTTCGATAGTCCACTGAATCATCAAGCGGGCCAATTGCCTACCACGAGCTGCGCTGACAATATGCACAGACTCAATCTCTCCACACCCCTCCTCCGGGTGCGACAAATCTGGCATATACGTGATCTGCAAAGCATCTGCCACCGCACCATCAAGCTCAACAACCGCCAGATACTGATTGTGGTTACCTCTATCGCCGCAAAGGCTTCCAGAGAGGACTGGGCCAAAGGCAGGCCGATGTTCACCAGCTTCTCGCCCAGATTATCGTCGGCCAGCATGGCTACGATGGCTTGCTCAGCTGCTTGGTCCGATCGCACCAATGCGTGACGTGCTCTTCACTACTTTGTCCCATTCAACCAGGTCGGACCTGCATTGGGCCAACACCATGACTAAAGGGGCAGAAAACAGTTTTCGTACTAATCAAGAAAAATTCAGGCAATTCATTCATATAAAAACATCGTAATTACGATATTAATTTAAGTTAGGTTGCAAATAATAAAGGAGATAGAAAATCAGCTATTTTTTTATTTAAATTAAATTGTATTAAAACAATTCAACTGCTATTCTCTGCTTGCACATAAGTGCAAAACAATGTAGTTAGGCGCAACTTAATTAACAAGCTGAGGACTTAACCATGACTGCTAAAGATATTGCAACTGAAGAAAGCAAGGTTCGGGCTTATGCACAATGGATAGAAATTACCATATTCGTTGTTAACTCAAACTTCAAAGTAGAAGGAGCTTATCTGAAGTGGGGAAAGTTCCATGTACCAGGAGATAAAGACAAGGAAATAACTCCCAGCCAAATTAATGGCACCATTATCAAAGACGAAGACTCATACACCATTGCCTCCTGCGGACGCGAGAACGCCTCGTCAGGAACTGAAGGAGGTTTCTCCCTGTACGACGGTGATAAATTAGTTTTTGAATATTACTGGGATTGCCCCTGGAGTGGGTCCAACAGCGATGAACTCACCGTAAAGGATAAAGAAAACTACACAGTGAGTAAAAAAGGTGGCGGTAGCCCAAGTGGCGCAACAGGCAATATCTTCATTACTGTCGTAAAAAAATCCTAAGGAAGAAAATCATGGGCATAGAAGCTAAATCCATCAACCCATTACTGGGAATCACAGTTGGATCTACTGTTCTTGGGAATGATTTCAAACCTTCGGTTCTGATAAGTCCAATTACCAGAATGATTACCCAAAAAGAAATTGAAATGGGTATGAGTGGTAAAAGCCAATATGTCTATACGGACTCCTTGAACGAGGGGACCATTGGCTTTTCAGGAGCCTATGGCCCCTCGGGGATCGCCAAGTTTACGTCAGCAGTTGCTGTATCCGTCAGCAATGCGACTGCTTCGGAGTACAAATCCATAAAAGTCTCCTACAATATTTCCATGATCTCGGGAATCGAATATATAGACTTCGACAACCTGACAGTGGAAGATGTATTAAATTCATTAAGCGCCGGACCTAAAAATCTTTCATTAAAAGTTTTAGAGAAATTCATTGCTGCCCGTGACTGCACTGGATCCTCTACAGAAAAAGACGAGCTCATGAAAGAATGGGTTAAATCTCTACAGAACTTCATTTCATCTTACGGAGACGGCCTGGTCGTAGGAGCCATCTGGGGTGGCATGGGCTCTGTTTCTACGGAGATGACGAGCAAAAAATCAGAAGACAGCTGGAAGTATGGAGAAACGGCTGAATTCAGCTATTCAGGGATAGGAAGTTCCGTATCCATAGCGCAAACCTATAATGGCTCTCAAAAAGATCAAAGCTCTGAAGTTGAGGTATCGTGCAAGGCACTCGCCAGTGGAGGTTGCGTTGAAAGCCAGGTAAATTCCTGGTTTGATGTTGTTGCCAACAAATCCTTTGCCGAGATTTCAGGAATTAGCCTGCTGGATAAAGCGCCAATGCAAAGTTCGGTAAGCCCTCCTCCCAAAATCCCTGATTTTCTCAAACCGGAAAAAAATGAAGAGGTAACGGAAAAGCTGGATACCATTAAGAAACTGGGCGATTCTGAAGACTTCTCGCTCGCGTCCGGATATGAAGAAGCCAAAAAAACGAACCCGAATTTAACGTTTGAAGAATTCAAATCAACTGTTCGGGACAAGAACAATATTGATGGCTTAAACGACCTGGCCTCCAAAGTACAGGAAAACTCATTGGACGTGTTAGCAGAAGGAAGCGTCTCCAGAAGGAAGAAGAACATCTCGCTTCAAGGGGTCAGAGCAAGCAGTTTGGATTCAAGCTCAGACTACGCCGTTCTAGGCGCCTGGATAGCAAACTGGTCAGATATTTTCCCATGGATGTCGATGGGATACATGAACGAAATCAACGATGCTGAAGTGGCCGAGTACATCCTGAAAATTCGTTGCATGATGCAAGATTTGTCCACCTTGAACACTATTTACAATACCTTTAACGCTTGCAATATCAAGCTGGATTTCTGCCATCTTAATTCAGCGTCTCAAGTAGCCGATTCGTTCAAAATTGCACAGGGTGTATTGAGCGACAACGTAGAGAGTGACGATGCGGTGGAAATCGCATTCAACTCCTTAAGCGATGAAGCCAAGAAGATTTATACCGCCTGGAACGAAATTGGTTTCTTGCGTAATGCGGAGCTTGGTCTGGGCCTGCTCATTGGGGATCAATCAGTGAGCAGTGAAATTATCGACGTTAAGCCGATACCGTATCCCGAGGTGACCTACAAGGCTGCTTATTGCAGCTATGGGAGCAACAATCCGACTGCGTTTAGCTCGTTCATAAAAATGCTCCCATTCATTGATACGAATGGTGATATTTATGCCTTCGGGCCGTCCCTGATGCTATTGCGTAAAGCCTTGCCTGAAAAAATGATTTTCACCAAAGGCGGCGAAATGGCAATGAAGCTAACGGCTGATAAAGACAAAGGGATTCTGACTAACGACAGTGTCAGGTTGATACCTATTCCATACTCTGCCGCCAAGGGAGTTCAATGGCGGGGGCAAGGCCAGGGCCGGAGTCTTGCGTCAAGCCAATCTCTACAAGATCAATTTGCCGCCTTGGAAAAAGAATTGGGCAATCTCAACATTTGCACCTTAAGCAGCGATTCCTGGTCTAAGGATTGGACTTATACCGTTCCCTACACTCTGAGAAAAATAAGCACTACCTATATCGGAACCGTTGAGAAAATCAACAGTATATTTGGATAACTTGGCCTGAAACTCAGGCAATCCCCTTAACAGTCTCTCCCATGAAAGGCTCTTCAGGCATCAATCATGTCTGGGGAGCTTTTCCATTAATGCGGTGCTTATAGTTCTTGTTCTATGACCGCTCTTGGCCCAGATCCATCCTGAAGCAAGAATCCTACAGCGTCATCTTGAAACCCTTGTGGCTGGCCGTGAAACCCAGTTGCTCATAAAACCGATGTGCATCGATACGAGCCATATCCGAGGTAAGCTGCACAAGGTGACAATTGCGTGCACGGCATTGTTCGATGGCCCACTGAATCATCAAGCGCCCCAAACCCGTACCACGGGCAGCGCTGGCAATACGTACAGACTCAATCTCCCCGCGCCACGCGCCCTGGTGCGACAGGCCTGGCATATACGTGATCTGCAAAGTGCCCACAACCGTGCCATCCAGCTCTACAACGGCCAGATACTGATTGGGGTCCGCTTCTATCGCCTCAAAAGCGTCCAGATAGGACTGAGCCAAAGGCAGGCTGGTGTTTTCCCGTTTCTGGCCCAAAATATCGTCGGCCAACATGGCTACGATGGCCTCCAGATCCGCTGCCACAGCACGACGAAAAACAGGTGTCGACGTCACTTCAAACTCCTTAATAAAGCGAAATGGATCTGAAATTATGCCTCCCGGAGCTGACGAAACCGTGACTAGCCCTTCATTCCGATTGCGTATTCTCGGTAATTGCGGGATCGGCCGGAGTCTTTTGCGCTTCCAGCCATGCTAGCCAGGACGCCTGAAGGCGCCAGGCACTGGCTGCGCCGGGGGCATAACCCATAATTTCTTCGATCTCAGGCAAGGAAAAACCTCGTTCGATCAAACCCGCCCCAAAGGTATTGCGCAGACGCTGAGGCGTCATCAACAGATCCATCTGCTTGATGCCCCATTTGCTGACAATGCGAGCCAGCGTGGCCGGATTCATTTGTGCCTGGGGTCGGGCAGCGCTGATTTGACGAGAGCCGGGGAAAACGCGGCTGTCCTTGGCCCAAGCTGAAGCGTCCTCTGCACCACTGAAAATCAGCCAGCTACGCAATATGGTTTCGCACCAGATGGGGGCTACGACCTCGCGCTTGGCCGCTCCAGTCAATTTCAGCAGGATAGTTCCATCGCGCCATTGCGTGGTGTGCTCCTCATCTGCTTCGTCCGACTCCACCGGGTCGGCCCTGCGTTGGGCCACTCCGATAGCTGAAGGGTGCAACTGCCCCAACTCCACCGGCCGCAAGCCTGTGCCCAGCATCACAGCCACAATCGTCATATCTCGATATTCACGCCAACGGGCGGCAATGGTCATATCACTGGCCAACTCCAGGACACGCCATCGATTTTGCAATGCCTTGATGGTGGCAGAGCATTGATCTACAGAAAGAAATTGGGTGGCCTGGTTGTCAGGGGCCTGGCGCCAGCTTTCCTTGAAGGGGTCGTTGATAGCGGGGGCCAGTGCAGGATTTTCGGAGCGTCCATCCTGGCGACATAGTTCTTCATAAGCACGGGCGATTACTTGTTGATAGCGTTCACGCTGCGGGCGGCGCACTTCGTCCAGATTGCTCAAAAAGTTCCGTATATCCACAGGCTTGATCTGGGTGTACTGCTTTTTATGATCCTGAAGTGCCTGCAAGAAGCGCCGCCACAAGGTGCGATACACCCGCTGCGTGCTGGGTGCCATGGGTGGGCGTTGATGCTGCAACCAGGTATCAAACAAGGCCTCCGCCGAAATGTCGGCGGCCTGCGAGCCTAAAATAGGCAGATCAAACTGCCCTTCTTCTCTTGTAGACCGTTTTTTCATTTCGCACCCATCTTTTCCGTTAATTGCATTTTATTGGGGAATCAGTCTGTATGGCAAGGGCTGACGCAGCGCTAAGGGGAAGCGAATAAAGGAGAAACTGGAAGGTTCTTGGAAAGCATGTTCGTCTCATGCTAATGCGTACAATGCTACAGCCTGACAACCTTTGCGAGCTACGCCACGATGAAGTACCTGGTCACCACCCCACATCGCTCTGAGTATCCAAATCCCTTAGTCCTGAAAAAAGGCGACTTTCTTGTAGTTGGGGAACGGTATCAAGGCCCGGAAGACTGGGATAACTGGATTTACTGCTCTACTCAGGAACACCCTGGAGGATGGGTGCCCGAACAAATTATCGAGCGCCTGCCCGATGCTGGGACCGGTCGCGCCCTGCAAGACTACAGCGCGCTGGAAATGAATGTGGATGAAGGCGATCGGGTTCAAGGAGAGAAAATCCTGAATGGCTGGTGCTGGTGCCAGCGCCCCCAGGATGGCGCCCTGGGCTGGGTTCCTGTCAGCCACCTCTCTCCCCTGCTTGCTGAAACCTGATTGCTGGCAGCGAGACTGGCAGCAACAGCAGCACCAGGGCAACGCTTGGCATCCATACAAGTGACAACGGCCGCATCGTTACGGCTACTTGCCAAGCACAGTTCGCTGCTTGCGTCCCAAGCTCTCAATCATGAAAAGCTGCACTATTGAACCGGGCTATCTGTACAGATTCTGATGAACCCAGCCCTTATTGGTCAGAATCATTCGTGCCTGCCCCTCGACTTCCTGGGCCGTCAACGCGCGCAGATCCTCGTAGGTATCCTGAACCGCGCTATCTTTGATCCAGCCCGCCGCATCGGCCAGATGATAGACATAACTCACCTGACTGACGGTAAACCCGCCTGCGCTGGCCGGTTCGGTAAAGTAGTTGATACGGTCCAGAACCAGGCGGCCCGTACAAAATGCATCATGCTCGCCCTGCGACTGTTCGGAGCTGGAACGACGCAAATAGGTGTCTGCATTGGCATCCAGCTCGTAGCGCGGTGCCTCTTCCTTTCCTACCTGACGCAACAAACCTACCTTGGCCAAGGCAGCCAGACGAGCTCGATCTTCCACAATCAAGGGGGAATCGTGCTCGGCCTGATAGGGATACACACGTCCAGGCACTCCTACACACAAGCCGTCTCGCGTATCCAGATAGCTCTGGATTGCCGTGCTGAAATTTTCCTCATTGGCCTTTTTCGAGTCCTGGCATCCTGCCAACAAACCGGCTACCACGACGACCAACGCTGTTTTCCACATAGAGACTTCCTTGCGTGCGAGCTGAAAAAAGGAGTTTAGCCCGCCCCCACCCCACCCTGAAAGCCTTGTCACACGCTGCAAGAAAATAGTCATCTTGCAAGAGATGCACGACCAATACCCCCCAATATTGCATTACTGCATTGCAAAATCTGGTCTTTTACGATGCTTACAAACAGGTTAAAGTTTCTTGGCTTCGTAAATGAAAGGCATTATCAATGAGCATCACCCCTGTTCCAGTGAATCGCCAACGCTACACCCGAGTCGCACGCATCTTGCATTGGCTGATGGCACTGGCCCTGACCGCCTTGGTGACCGTGGGCTACACCATGAAAACCTTGCCCCTGTCCCCTTTGAAACTGCAAGTCTATTCCTGGCACAAATGGGCCGGTATTTCCCTGCTGGTACTGGTGATCCTGCGCCTGCTCTGGCGTTTGTTCAACCGCCCCCCTGCTCTACCCCCTGGCATGTCTGCTTTCAGCCGGGCTCTGGCCCACTGTGGTCATGCCGCTTTATACCTGCTGATGATTGGTATTCCCCTGACAGGCTGGCTGATGAGTTCTGCCAAAGGCTTTCAGACAGTGTGGTTTGGCGTGATCCCCCTGCCCGATCTGGTTTCCAAAGATAAACCTTTGGGCGAGTTGCTGGTCCAAGTCCACATCTTTTTGAATTACGCCCTGATTGCCATGGTCAGCCTGCATGTTCTGGCGGCCTTGAAGCATCAGTTCATAGACCGTGACGGCTTGCTTGGCCGCATCACCTTTACTTTAGGCAAAGCCAAATCATGAAAAAATCTGTCTTCGTGTCCCTGCTGATCGGCTCTCTGGGCCTGGGCACCAGCCTGTCGGCCAACGCCAAAAACTACCAGGCTCTGGACACCCAAAATAGCGAAATCGGCTTTCAGTATTCCCAGATGGGCGTGAAGCTGGATGGTCAGTTCCGTAAATTTGAAGGCGAACTGAACTTCAACCCCGACGCCCTGGATCAGTCCAAGGTGGTCTTGAAGGTCGCCCTGGATAGCGTTGATACCGGCTCAGAAGAAGCCGATGATGAATTGCAAGACGTGCGCTGGTTCGATATTGACGCGCATCCCCAGGCCGTTTTCAGCTCCAAGAGTTTCCGCGCTGTCAGCGACCAGCAATATGAAGTGCAAGGCACGCTGCAGATCAAAGGCCGTGAGCAACCCGTCACTGTCATGGCGACCATGGCTCCCGAAGGCGACAAAGCCACTTTTAGCGGTGCCTTTGAAATCAAGCGTGGCGATTTTTCTATCGGTGAAGGCTCCTGGTCCAGCTACGACATCGTGGCCAACGAGATCACCGTCAACTTCAAGATTGATGCCAAGTAAGCAGACGCATCAGCGCCCCCTCCCTCTCCCTGCACAACAAGGATTACACCCTCATGATCAAGCCAGTGATTGCCCTGTCCGCCAGTTTTCTGTTTGCTTTTGCCGCTCAGGCAGCGCCGGTGACCTATCAGGTTGAACCCAGCCACACCTTCGTGCACTTCAGCTACAAGCACTTGGGCCTGAGCACGCAAAGCCAGCGCTTTGACAAAGCACAAGGCACCGTTACCCTGGACCAGGAAGCCAAGACCGGCAGTATCGACATGAAAGTCGACACCCGTTCGGTCAGCACCGGCTTTCCCCTGTTCAACGAACACATCCAGGGCAAGGATCACTTCGACACCGAGCAGTTCCCCGAAGCAACTTTTGTGTCCAAGGACATTCAGTTCGACGGTGACAAGCCTGTGTCCGCCAAGGGCGATCTGACCATCAAGGGCATTACCAAGCCCGTGACCATGACCATTGAGTCCTTCCTGACCATGCCCAAGCACCCCATGATGAACAAACCCGCCCTGGGCGCGGACGGCAAGATCGAGATCAAGCGTAGCGAGTTTGGCATGGCCGCCAACGTGCCTTACGTCGGTGATGAAGTCACTATCCGTATTGCGCTGGAAGCCATTGCCCAGTAATAGCGAAGCACTCGCTACTCAGGAAGTCTGTTTAAAGGATTTCCTGAACCACTTCCAGGGGACGCGCCAGACGCGTCCCTTTTTCTGTCACCACGATAGGACGGTTCAACAAAATGGGATGGGCTTCAATCGCTGTCAGCAAGTCCTCGTCGCTCAGATCGGGATTGCCCAGGTTCAGCTCGCTGTAAACAGCCTCTTTGCTGCGCATGGCCTCGCGTACCGTCAAGCCCGTTGCCGCAATCAGAGTTTTGAGTTCGCTGCGCGACAAGGGTGTTTTCAGGTACTCGATGATCTCGGGTTCCAGACCTTTTTCACGCATCATGGCCAGGGCATTACGCGAAGTGCTGCAGCGCGGATTATGATAGATTTTGCTCATGACAGTCTTTGACTTCCTATAAACCGTATTCAGGCGAACAATAGTAGCCCAGCGCCGCCGGATACGTCATCTGGGTAGCTTGCTGCAGACAGGCCAGCGTCTTCACTTAGCCAGGAGAACACATGATCGACCTGTATTACTGGACCACTCCCAACGGACATAAAGTCACGATGTTTCTGGAAGAGTCCGGTCTGCCTTACACCATCCACCCCATCAATATTGGCCAAGGCGATCAATTCAAACCTGAATTCCTGCGTATCGCCCCCAATAATCGCATTCCCGCCATTGTGGACCAGGCTCCGCAAGACGGTGGCGAACCTATCTCCCTGTTCGAGTCCGGCGCCATTCTGCAATATCTGGCAGAAAAAACCGGCCAGTTCCTGTCGACCGATTTGCGAGTGCGTACCGAAACCTTACAGTGGCTGTACTGGCAAATGGGTGGCCTGGGCCCCATGGCAGGCCAGAACCACCATTTCAATGTCTATGCCCCCGTCAAAATCGAGTACGCCATCGACCGCTATGTGCGTGAGACTGGCCGTCTCTACGGCGTGCTGAACAAACATCTGGAGCAGCGCGACTTTATTGCTGGGGACTACTCCATTGCCGATATGGCCAGCTACCCCTGGATTGTCTCCCACCAGCGTCAAAGCCAGAATCTGGACGACTTCCCGCATCTGAAGCGTTGGTTTGAGCGTATTGGCGCGCGTCCCGCAACTGAGCGTGCCTATGCCTTGGTCGAACAGATCAACCCCGGCTCGCCCGTCCATGACGACAAGGCCCGTCAAATCCTCTTTGGCCAAGATTCCAAAACCATCCGATAGGACTACGATCCCATGACCTTACAGCGCCCCTATCAGCTGCTGCTTATTGGCCTGACAGCCATGGCTCTGTCTGCGTGCTCCAGCACGCCCAGCAATATCTCCCTGATTCCAACGCAAACCCAGGATCAGACTGAAAAAGATGGCGTTTTTACCCAGCCCTTGGACTACAAGCACGTCAAGCCAGGCTGTACCGGTGAATGCCCGCGCCTGGAAGTGAAATCTCTGATTTTCCCCGGCAACGCCGAGCTGACCAAGCTGGTCGATGAAAGCCTGGCTCATATGACGGTTATCTCTGAGCGCCATCCTGGCTATCGCGGTTTGAAGGAATTCGAGAACTACTACTGGGCTACCGCCAATAATCGTGACGAAGTGCATTTATCCGCCCGTACGCGCTACCGGAACCGGGATCTGACGGTCGTAGAGCTAAGCTCGGGCATCTACATGACAGGTGCGGCTCACGGCATTACAGCAACCCAGTTCATCAACTGGGACAATCGCCTGAAGACCGCTTTGCCTCTGGACCGCATTATTGCCCCCGGCAAGATCAAGCCTTTCCAGGAACTGGTACGCCAGGCCCACAACAACTGGGTTTCCAGCCTGAGTGAGGCACGTGAAGACCGAGCCGGTTGGGACAGAATGTGGCCCTTCCAGCCCGCCCAGAACATTGCTCTGACCGATCAGGGCTTGCTGGTGAAGTACAACCCGTACGAGGTCGCCCCGTATTCCTTCGGTCAGCCAGAGCTACTGCTGCCCTACTCGGAACTGCGTGGCATTCTGCGTCCTGACTACCTGCCCGCCAATTAAGCGTTTGGGTCACCGTAAATAGACAGGCAGCCTATATCAGGCTGCCTGTTAATAAAAACAGTATTTTTTTGTACGCTACTCAAAGCCCGGAACCTTTAGCCATACATGCTGGAGCCGCGCCCACCCTTAGCGTCCGATCATCCCCTCTTCCAAGCTCCCCTACCACCATGTCTGATAACTTGTTCCGCTTTCACGACCTGTTTGCTCAACTGGGTCTGCCCAACACCCCCGAGGCGATTGCCAGCTTTCTGGAAAAACACCGCCCTTTGCCTAATGACGTGCTGCTGGCTGACGCTCCCTTCTGGAACGAGTCTCAAGCCGAGTTCATTCGGGAAAAACGACTCCAGGATTCCCCGGAATGGATCCAGATCATTGACCAGTTAAGCGAGGCCCTGCGTCAAACGACTGGCGTGGTGAATCTGTCCGGCCCTTGCCGCGTTCTGGCTTTATCAGGCAGCCTGCGCCAAAGCTCCTTCAACACCGCTTTGGCACACGCCGCTCAAGCCCTGGCTCCCCAAGGCATGGAGATTGAAGTCGCCACCCTACACGGCATCCCCCTGTATGACGGCGATCTCGAAAGCAAGGACGGCATTCCAGAAGCCGTACTGGCCTTGAAAGAAAAGATCCTGAACGCCGATGCTCTCTTGCTGGTTACCCCGGAATACAACAATGGCGTACCCGGCGTATTCAAGAACGGAATCGACTGGCTGTCTCGCACAGACATGAAAGCCATCTTCTCGGGCCGTATCACCGGGCTGATTGGCGCTTCCATGGGGGGCTTTGGCACGATCTCTTCCCAGGCAGCCTGGTTACCTACGCTGAAAATGCTGGGTGTGTCCCTGTACAGCGGCGGCTCGTTGCTGGTGTCTCGTGCGCAGAATTCCTTTGATGCGGAAGGCAAACTGCAAGATGAGAATATCCAGAAAATGCTCAGCAACTACCTGCAAGGTTTCCAGACCTTTGTGCATGCCTCCCATATGGCCAAGGCGCAAGAAAAGGGCAATTAAGCGGCAATGGATAAAAAGGGTTTTGGTTTCCTGCCTGTAGAAATACTGAGTCACCACAGCTGCGAACGCAGTGCAGGACGTCAGTATCACTACAACCATTCCCGATTATTGCCATAACAAAAAAGGAGCCCTCAAGGCTCCTTTTTACATCCTGCCCCCAGACTTAAGGCTGTACAGGCTTGTCGAAACGATCCAGGTCAAAATAGCGACTGGTACTGCTGGACGAAGCAGGTTTCGAACTGGAACTGTCTGCTGCAGGAGCCGGCTCGGGCTCTACCGTCACCGTTTGCACCCGATTCAAATCAGGCTGCTCTACCCGCTCTGGCACACCATAAGTCTGTACCGCTCCACCGGAGTAAGTCCCCGCTGCGGCTGGTGCAGCGGCCGCTTTACGAGCGACAGCTTGATCCAGATAACTGGCCAATTGTTCATGATTGGCTGAACGCGCCCAGTCTGCCGGACTCAAACCTTGGGCATTTTGCATACTCGGATCCGCTCCGGCCGCCAATAGCACATCCACCACCGCCCGTTTGCCCGACAAAGCCGCCATCATCAAGGGGCTGGTTCCGTCTGGTGCAGGTGCATTCACAATCGCTTTCTGAGACAGCAGATAGCGCACCGTCTCTTCATGTCCTTTGGAAGCGGCATAGTGCAAAGGTGACCAGCCCACCCGATTCACCTGCCCCCCTCGTGCTTGCAGATCACGCAAACGAGCGGTCTCCCCCATCAGGGCCAGATACATCATGGGAGTTTCGCGGGCATCGTTCTCGATGTTCACATTGGTTTGACGGTTAGCCAGCAAAGTGTCCACCACTTTCCAGGACTTGTTGCGGATCGCCAGCATCAAGGAAGGATTGCCCTTGGAATCGACTGCGTTGGGGTTCGCCCCCTTGATGAACTCCTGCTCGATGATGTTGGGTCGGTCATTTTCCAGCGCCAAATACCAATTTCGGCTCTCAAGCTCCGGTTCCTGCGCCGACACAGGGGCTGACAGCAGAAAAGCCAAAGGAAGCACCACGGAAAGGATGGTTTTATTGGGTATTTTTCTTTTAAAAATCATGTTGTTAAATCCTTTTCATAAAGTGCTTTATCAGGTTATGAAAATACAGATAGATGCCGCTTCAGAAATTGCTTCTCTCTATACAAGCAGGAAGCATTTAACTATAAACAGGTTTAAGAATAATCAATAAATCTTTGATTACTAACAAAAATTGAATATTCTAAGTGAATCCCAACCAAGCCCGAAAGACGGAGAAAATACCATAAAATTCTATTTTTACGCTTAAAATCAAATAGTTAAATCATCTTCTTAAAGTTTTAAATCAACTTTAAACCGCCCTTGTGCAAGATCCTGAATATTGGCTCAAACAGTCACAAAAGCCTTACCAGAACCTCTAAACCAGATTAACTTAAAGCTGTACCTTACTGAATAATTTGAAGAAATTCTCTGCGCTAGCCTCTTCAACTTCCTTTACCGATATCCCACGAAGCTCCGCAATCTTCTCAGCCACATGAATGACCAAGGAAGGATTATTGGTTTTGCCTCGATATGGCACAGGAGCCAAAAACGGCGAGTCCGTTTCGATCAGCAGACGATCCAGCGGCACGCGTTGCGCCACATCCTGCAGCTGGGTAGCGTTCTTGAAGGTCACAATCCCGGAGAAGGAAATGTAGAAATTCAGATCCAAGGCCGCTTGTGCCACTTCCCAGGTTTCAGTGAAACAGTGCATCACGCCCCCGGCAATCTGCGCCTGCTCTTCACGCATGATGGCAATGGTGTCCTCACTGGCCGAGCGAGTATGGATGATCAAAGGCAGGCCCGACTCGCGACTGGCGCGGATGTGGGTGCGGAAACGCTCACGCTGCCAATCCAGGGGCTCTTGCAAACGGTAATAGTCCAGACCCGTTTCGCCAATAGCCACCACTTTGGGATCTTGAGCATGTTTGATCAGCTCCTGGACGGTAGGCTCGGTGACTTTCTCATAATCCGGATGCACGCCAACCGAGGCAAACAAATGGCCGTGGGGACGCACCAGCTCCATCAAACCGGGCCAGTCGTCCATATCCACGCTGACCACCAGCGCACAGCCCACCTGGTTCTGGCGCATCTTGTCCAGGATGTCGTCCAGATTTTCAGCAAGTTCAGGGAAATTAAGATGGCAATGCGAATCAACAAACATGATTAGACGGTACTTTTTTAAACACGACGACATGCCTGGTGCAAACGGTCCAAGGCATGATGAATAAACAATTTAGCATTGAGCGGATGATTCCCCAGCCGCTTTTGCTGCACCAGCCACGTCAGAGCTTCCGTCACCGCTGTGGTGTTGGATTGGGCTGCCAAGGCATCAATGCGCTTTTGCAGGGAAGGATAGTAACGCGCCGGTTGGGCAAAACCACCCAGCTGAATATCGACAAACAAGCGTTGCCAATGGTCAATCCACTCTTGAGCAGGCAGTTTTTCCAGCGTATCGGCCAAGGACAAATCCGCCTCACGGCCTGCTTTCAATACCCCATCCATCCAGACGCTTAACCAATCGGGGCACGGCGCATTCATATCCTGGCTGGCGCTTAACGCTTTTAGTGGGGCACCACCCCAGGCAGCCAACCAGTCCGAGGCTTGATCCACCCCTTGTTGCTCCAGCCATTGCACCGATTGCTGAGCATCAGGTGCGGGCAAAGGCAAACGGCGGCAACGCGATACCAGTGTAGGCAACAGCCGATCTGGCGCATCGGCTACCAGCAGAAAAACCGTGCGGTCCGCAGGTTCTTCCAGCACCTTCAGCAAGGCATTGGCCGATACCAGATTCAGAGCCTGAGCCGGATAGAGCACCGCCACTCGCCACCCGCCTCTATGAGTGGCCGTATTGAACCAGTGCTGCAACTGCCGTAATTGCTCCACCCGGATTTCCCGGGAAGGATTTTTGCGGGCAGCCGACTCTTTGGCCAAGTCCCCTTCCTGGGTGTCTGGCCCCTGCTCTTCCAGCGCAACCGCATCCGGGCGCAGCAGGCGCAAGTCCGGGTGATTTCCCCCCCGCACCCACTGACAGGCCTGACAGTGGCCACAAGCCAGACCCTGCACCGGCTGGTCGCACAATAAACTGGCGGCGGCCGCGCGGGCGAATTGCGTCTTGCCGATGCCCGGCAGACCGTGGATCAGCCAGGCATGGGCAAAACGCTCCTGATTGCCCAGCCAATTTTCGGCGGTCGCGATTTGCCAAGGTAGAAAAGTCAAACTATCAGACACCGTATTGCCTCAAGGTTGCACATCAAAAGGCCTGATTCACGCAGGAAAGACCAGGCAATCGCCCCCGCTTGAACAGCTCAGCGCACATTGTAATATGAACCGGTAAAATGCCTGCTCCACTACCAAGGATGATGAAGTGAGCTTATTGATCGGGCTGGCCGCCAAAGCGCGTTCAGGCAAAGATACCGTCGCCAATCTACTACTGGCACAAAACCCTTTATTGGCCGCCTATGCCTTGGCCGACCCCGTGAAAATGGGCTGTGAAGTGCTGTTTGGTCTAAGTCCGGCTCAAGCCTGGACTGACGACAGCCTGAAAGAAGTGCCTATTGCCCTGTGGCAGCGCTCCCCCAGACAGTGTTTCCAGCTACTGGGAACAGACTGGATGCGCCAGCGCGATCCCGATCATTGGCTACGCCGCGCCCAACATGTGCTGGAGTTTGGACCGGGCTCCCCCCTTGCCAGGAGCATTCAGGACTACTCGGTCTGGGCGCTGGCTCTGGCCGCGATTTACGGCATGGTGCCTGAGCACCTGGATGATGAGCGGGCGGATCATGTGGATGCCTTTTGGGGTTTGAGTCCGCGTCAGGCGGCCGAACATCTACGCAATCAGGTTCTGGCCGAATACCCGGATTACGAGCAGCGTCGCCAAACCTTGCCCCTGTTCCTGCCCAGCCACCAGCTTCCTGATATGAGTCAGGCCCGTTGTCTGCTGATTAAAGACATTCGTTACGAAAACGAGGCCAATTTCATCCGTGAACATGGTGGAGAGATCTGGCATATCGAACGCCCTGGCAATCCAGTGATCAGCCAGCACTCTTCCGAATGGGGTGTAGAACGCGCCCCCCAGGACTATCTGATTCGCAATGACGCAGGCTTGGAAGAACTGGCCAGCAAGGTCCATGATTTGTGGACGGGCTTCACGCAACGGCACGGCTTGAAGCTTTGACTCCCTGGCCTTGGATAGCGCTCAGCCATACAAGTGTCACCAAACCGCCCCCAAAAAACATTCAGGCCCCTGATAGGGCCTGAATGGTTTAGCGTTTCAGAATATATTTGGCGACGGCTCGGTTATGTGCAGCCAGATTCGTCGAGAACTCGCTGGTTCCATCGCCACGCGATACAAAATAATAGAAATTATGCTTTTCGGGATGCAAAGTCGCCATCAAGGAAGCCTTGCCAGGACTGGCTATCGGCGTGGGAGGCAATCCATTGCGCGTGTACGTGTTCCAGGGGGTGTCCGTCGTCAAATCGCGCTTGCGAATACGGCCGTCATAGGCTGAACCCATGCCGTAAATAACAGTCGGGTCTGTCTGCAATGGCATGCCTACGCGCAAACGGTTCATGAACACCCCGGCTACACGCGCTCGATCCTGACTGTGGCCTGTCTCACGCTCCACGATAGAGGCCATGATCAAGGCCTCGTATGGCGTCTTCAAGGGCAAATCCGCGTCCCGGTCCGCCCATAGCTGTTCCAGCAGTTCCTGCTGAGCCTGAAACCCGCGCCGCAGGATATCCACATCTGCCGTACCCGGTACAAAAACGTAGGTATCGGGATAGAACAGACCTTCAGGATGTACAGCATCCAAGCCAAAACGCTGCAGCAAGTCTGCATCACTGATATCACTCAAGGTTTGGCGAACCTGGGGATTGCTCGCCAACGTCTCGCGAATGCGTTGATAGGTCCAGCCTTCAGGAATGGTCAGGCGGGTTTGCAGCATATTGCCGCTGGACATGCGCTCCATCACCATCCATGGCGTATCACCACGCACGGCCTCGTAAGCCCCCGCTTGCAAGGAGGTATCCAGGCCAGAGAGACGCGCCATCCAGACAAAAGCATCTTCCTGAATATCGATCCCGGCCTGCTGCATGCTGCGTGCAATCGCACGGGGGCCTGAGCCTGCAGGCACCACATAGTCGATGCGTTCAGCACTCATCGTCACGGGCTGCTTCTTGGCCCAATACCAGGCGCCACCCGCTATCACACAGGCGACGACCACCAGAAGGCCCAACAGGGCAGAGAAGATCTTGACAGTTTTTTTCATGCGAGCGCTATTGTAATCAGAATAAGGCTGCATATTCCTGAATATGTGTCACAGTCAAACACAGAAACCGGGACAGACCCGCGCTACCGGATTGCGCTATCCAGCTCATGCCCTGATCCCAGCGGGGATATGCCCCTGAAACCGGCCTCACACACGGTATCATTGATGTTTAAATTTATTTTTTCGCTCAGCCATGACCGGAATGCCAGCCCCCTCCTCTTTCGCCCTGCCTGATTTGTGCGTCCTCCAGTTTCAGGGAGCCGATGCCGTGTCCTTTCTCCATGCTCAAGTCAGCAATGATTTGGAGCATCTGGCAGCCGACCGCGCCTGCATCGCGGCCTATTGCACCGCCAAAGGTCGCAGTTTGGCGACCATGGTCTTGTGGCGCGAACAGGACGAGACCGTCTATGCCCTGGTGCGCCGTGACCTGAGCGAGGCCCTGATCAAGCGCCTGCGCATGTTCGTGCTGCGCAGCAAAGTGACGATCAGTCTGGCCGAGTTGCAGGTTTACGGTGTGGCAGATCAATCCGCTGCCCAAGCGGTCTGGAATTTGCAGCGCGATGGTGACGACACCTTAATCCAAGCCCCCGGCGAGCTGGATGGCTTGAATCGCTACTGGCGGATTTCTCCCCAGCAGGACACGAACGCTCAGGCTTCTGAGGGCCGTTGGGAAACGGCGGATATTTTGGCGGGCTTGCCCTGGATCAGCGCCGACACGCAAGATCTGTTCATTCCCCAGACTCTGAACCTGGACCTGATCGACGGCATCAACTTCAAGAAAGGCTGCTACCCCGGCCAGGAAGTGGTGGCACGCAGCCACTATCGAGGCACGATCAAGCGCCGCATGATGGCCGCCCGCAGCGCCATTCTGGACACGGCACCACAGGTGCAAGAAGCCGCCGATGTGTTCCTGGTCTCTCAAGGTGCAGAGCCGGTTGCGGCTGCGCGCATTATCAACCGCGCCTGGCAAGCCGAGCAGCAGCGTCTGTATGTCTTGATGGAAGTGGTACTGGCGGACCTGGAACAAGGCCAGTTTCAACTGGAGCAAGGACAGGCGCTGGAATTGCAGCCCCTGCCCTACGCTCTGCCAGAACTTAGCTCTTCTGACGGTACAAATTAAGAATGCTGGAGAAATCCAGCCCGGCATTCTGACCCTGTGCGGCATGCAAGGCGAACAGATTACGTGCCAGTTCGCCTAACGGTGTCGCACTGTTTTGGCTCACGGCTGCATCGGCCGCCAAACCCAGATCTTTCAGCATCAAACCTGTTGCAAACCCACCCTGATAATCACGCGAAGCCGGTACATCCGGCATGACGCCCGGCCAGGGGTTGTACAGTTCGGTCGCCCAGTTACGGCCGGAGCTGCGCGCCATGATGGACGACAGCACAGCAGGGTCCAGACCGTGGGCAACGCCCAGAGCCAAGGCTTCAGCGGTACCCGCCATCAAAATTCCCAAGAGCATATTGTTGCAAATCTTGGCGACCTGACCCGCACCGGCTTTACCGGCGTGGAAAATGTTCTTGCCCATGGCATCCAGATAAGGACGCGCCTTTTCCAGCGCCGGATCCTCGCCCCCAACCATAAAGGTCAAGGTACCGGCAATGGCGCCACCCGTACCACCGGAGACAGGTGCATCCAGCATCAACAAGCCCAGCTTGGCTGCCTTGGCGGCCAGATCCTGGCTGGTTTGAGCATCAATCGTGCTGCAATCGACCAGCACTGTGCCGGGGGCCACGGCCTGCAACAAGCCGTTCTCGCCCTCGTAAACCTGACGAACGTGGCGGCCAGCAGGCAGCATGGTAAAGACCATCTGCGCGTCTTTGGCGATCTGCACCGCCGACTCGCCCACTTGCGCCCCCGCTGCCTGCAGCTCCTTCATGGCCTCTGCATTCAGGTCAAAGACCTTCAGGCTATGGCCGGCTTTGAGCAGATTCAGCGCCATGGGTTTGCCCATATGGCCCAGCCCGATAAATGCAATCGTGTTACTCATTTTGTCTCCTCGTCATTATGAAAACGGCGCCGTCAGGCGCCGCAGCGGTCTGCCTGGATCACAGGTCAACCAAGGGATGAGTCGTTTCTGCAGGCCAGACGGGAACAAAAAAGCGTTCCACCCAGCGGGCATCAGCCTGTTCCAGCGAGGCCGGATTCCAGCGTGGCTGTTTGTCTTTATCAATCAGCAGTGCACGTATGCCTTCCTGGAAGTCACCCTGTACGCCACACTGCAGAGACACAATGTATTCCAAGCGGAAGACATCAGCCAAAGACAGGTGGTGTACACGCTCCAGCAGTTCAAAGGACAAACGAGCCGAACCTGGAGCACCTTTGGCGAAGGTCTGTGCGGCACGGGACAGCCAGGGGTCGGCACTGTCCTGCCACTGCTGCAGAGCCTGTGTAATGCGTTCAAACTCGCGACTGGCGCAGACATCACGCAGCATGGCGTAGTTTTGCTCCAGCGGGCCGGTATCGGGGCGAGCGCCCTCTGCCAGACTACGCAGGACCTGATGCAGGCTGCTGTCACAAGCGGCGCGTTCATCAGACCAGGTCGTGGCTTGCAAGGCCTTGAGCAAGGCATCGAAATGCACCCGTGGCAAGTAGGCATCGGCCAAGCCCAGGAACAAGCAATCCGAGGCGTTGATTTGCGCGCCGCTCAGTGCCAGGAAATGGCCGATACCCGCAGGCAGATGTGACAGCATCCAGGTGCCACCCACATCGGGGAACAGGCCAATGGAGATCTCGGGCATGGCAAAACGCGTGGTATCGGTCACCACACGATGGCTGGCGCCGTTGAACAAGCCCACGCCCCCACCCATTACAATCCCGTCACCCCAGCACAGAACAGGTTTTGGGAAGGTGTGGATCAGATAATCCAGGCGGTATTCCACATCGAAGAATTCGCGGGCGTACTCGTTATCCCAGGCCGAACCACCCTGGTTCTTTTGCATGGAGGCATACAGCGAATGCAGATCGCCCCCGGCACACAGGGCCTTTTCGCCGGCACCATGCAACACGATCATGGCAATACTGGAATCCTGCGCCCATTCCTGAAACTGCTTGAACAGCAGCTGGCACATCTCCAAATTCAGCCCATTCAGGGCTTGAGGGCGGTTCAGCGTAGCAATACCAATCGCCTTTCCGTTCTGGCCGGGCAGGCGATCAAACAAAACAGAATCCGTCATCGAATATCAGCTCCAAGATCTATGATTTGTCGTGCAATGATGACACGCATGATCTCGTTTGTGCCTTCCAGAATCTGGTGCACCCGAGTATCGCGCACCAGTCGCTCAACAGGATAATCCTTCAGGTAACCATAACCGCCAAAGAGCTGTTGTGCATCCACGCAGGCCTGAAAACCCAGATCCGTGGCCATACGCTTTGCCATGGCGCAGTAGGTGCTGGCCTGACTGCTACCGGCGTCCAGGTGCGAAGCGGCCAGGCGCACCATTTGGCGGGCGGCAACCACGCTGGTCAGAATATCGGACAACTTGAATTGCAGAGCCTGGAACTGGTCCAGATGCTTGCCGAACTGGCGGCGCTCCTGCATATATTGACGGGCAGCATCATAAGCACCCTGGGCGGCTCCTACCGAGCAGCAGGCAATATTGATGCGCCCACCGTCCAGGCCCTTCATGGCCAGTTTGAAGCCCTCGCCCTCCTGGCCCAGCATGGCCGAGGCAGGAACGCGTACGCGCTCAAAGGTAATGCCCCGTGTGGACTGACTATTCCAGCCCATCTTCAATTCTTTACGACCGTAAGTGATACCGGCGGCATCGGCAGGTACGGCAAAAGCGGAAATCCCCTTTGCGCCATCCCCTCCGGTACGAGCCATAACCACCAACAAGTCCGTGTCCCCGGCACCGGAAATAAAGGCTTTGCTGCCGCTGATCAGGTAGTCGTCGCCATCACGCTCGGCACGTGTCCGCAGCGATGCGGCATCCGAGCCTGCACCCGGTTCGGTCAAACAGTAAGAGCCTAGTTTCTGGCCGCTGCTCAGCAGCTCGCCCCATTGGGATTTGACTTCGTCCGTACCCCAGGTGCCGACCATCCAGGTAACCATATTGTGGATAGTCAGAAACGCGGTGGTCGAGGGATCAACTGCCGCCATTTCTTCGAACACCAGGCTGGACTCCAGACGCCCCAGGCCCAGGCCGCCGATGGATTCCGGGGCATACAAGCCGCAAAAACCCAACTCGCCGGCTTTACGGAACGCCTCGATCGGGAAAATCTGTTCCTCATCCCAACGTGCCGCATGCGGTGCCAGTTCCCCTTGTGCAAACTCGCGAGCCGCTTGCGCAAAAGCGTTCTGATCGTCTGTCAGTATCATGTCTGTCTCCTTATTTTTACCCACCATAATGCGTGCCGCCCCCTTTAGTTGTCGTGCTGATGACAATCAGCCGTTTCATAGAGGGCAGTGCAAGGCGGGAGGCGACAGTCTAGCTGAAAGTAGCGGCCTGATGATCAGACGCAGACGAACTAGGCGCGGGCGGGTTTGCGCCGGGGTCTGGCGGCAGCGCGGGCAGCCAGCTTGTGTGCATAACGGCGACGGCGGGAATCCATGGGGTCAAAGACCAGCTCGCGATAGACTTCTACCCGGTCCTGATCCTGCAAGAGTTGGTCCAGCTGGCAGCGCTGGCCGTAGACACCAACGTGCAGCCCGTCCAGGCCCTGTGCATCGTCCAGCGGCGGCAAGCCGCATTCACGCAGGCCTTCAGCAATGCCAGCTTTTAACAGGGCATCACGTACACAACTGCCCGCAGGCAAACGCAGGGCGGCTTTCCAGACCTGCGCCTGGGTAGCGACAATCACGCTGACGGATAATTCAGTCACCGTAGACCTCTTGGGCACGGCGGGTGAAGGAATCGATAAAGCTGTTGGCAACGCGGTTAAAGATGGGACCGACCACCATTTCCAGCGCGCGACTGGAGAACTCGTACTCCATGGTGAAGACGATCTTGCAACCGTCTTCGCCCAAAGGAGTAAACTGCCAATCCCCCGTCAAGGCCGAGAAGGGCCCTTTGACCAGGCGCAAGACAATCCGATTGGGATAATCGTGTTCGTTACGTGTGGTGAAGGTTTGACGAATACCCGCAATGCTGATGGTAACCGAGGCTTCCATCCCCTTTTCGTCACGCTGGTTGACACTGGCGCCACCACACCACGGCATGAATTCAGGGTATTTTTCCACCTCTGCAACCAGGTCAAACATCTGTTCGCAGCTATAAGGAAGGAGGACGGAGCGTTTTACTGTATGCATCAGGTCTGGTTAATAGATAGAATGTTCTGATTTTACAATCTATGGTTGGCAATTAATTCATGAGTATTGTTGATAATCGCAAGGCTACCCACGAATATTTTATCGAAGAGCGCTTTGAGGCCGGTCTGGTCTTGGAGGGTTGGGAGGTCAAGGCGATCCGAGCTGGGCATGTTCAGCTCAAAGAAAGCTATGTCATCGTACGCGAGGGCGAGCTGTTTATTTTAGGGATGCACGTCAGCGCTTTGCCGACAGCGTCCACTCATATCCGGCCCGATGCCACTCGTACACGTAAACTGCTGCTCAAAGCCGAAGAAATCAGCAAGCTGATCGGCAAGGTTGAACAACGTGGTTACGCCCTGGTTCCCCTGAACCTCCACTACAAGAAAGGTCGTATCAAGCTGGACTTAGGTCTGGGACGCGGTAAAAAACTGCACGATAAACGTGATGTTTCCCGCGACAAAGACTGGAAGCGCGAACAAGAACGCTTGATGAAACACGACACCCGCCGTAAGACGAATGAATAAAACGGGCTAAAAAGCCCGTTTTGTTCCAAATCTCAATGTAATTTAACACGAGGGGCGGCCCGTTTGCTGAGCAAGCGGCCCAAAGCCAAGGTTGCCGTTCGCGCAACCCCTAAAATCGCCATGTGGTGCATCAGGTGCAGACTCATGTACATGATGCGAGCCAGCAAACCTTCCACAAACCAGCTCTTGCCGGACAAGACCCCCATCAGGCTCCCTACCCCACGGCTGTGGCCCACGGAAACCAGCGAGCCGTAATCCTTATAGACAAAGGGTGCTTCATCCACAGGCTTGCCCTGGATGCGAGCGGCCAGACGTTTGCGCAAGTAACTGGCTTGCTGGTGCGCGACCTGGGCACGTGCAGGCAAGAACTGACCTTCCTTGTCCCAGGGCACTTGTGCGCAGTCGCCCAAGGCCCAGATATAGGGATCGGGTGTGGACAGACAGGAATCCAGCACCAGCTGATTGATGCGGTTGACGGGCAAACCCAACTGGCCCAAAAAGGGAGGGGCTTCAATCCCCGCCGCCCAAACGCACAAATCGTTGGGATATTGACCACCGTTCGCATCCTCGATGTGGTCCGCCGCCAGACGGCTGACCCGCACCGAGGTCCGTACCGCTACGCCACGCTGCTCCAGCAGACTTTGAGCGGTAGCGGACAGCTTGGGCGGCAGAGCAGACAGAATGCGATCGGCGCCTTCCAGCAAGGTAATGCGCACTTCGCGGTCCGAACTGCTGCCCGGAATGCTGTAAATGCTTAAATCAGCACGGGCTTCCAGCAACTCGGCAGCCAGTTCCACCCCCGTCGCCCCGCCCCCGACAATATTGATGTACAGCGGTGCCCCCGGTTCACGCTGCGCGCGGCGTGTCACACTGATCAGTTCATTGAGCAATTTCAAACGAAAACGCTCTGCCTGATGGGTCGAGTCCAAAGCCAGCGCGTATTCATGGGTGCCAGGCGTATTGAAAAAATTGGATTTGCTACCCACGGCCATCACCAGGGTGCCATAGGACAGGCTGCGTTCCGGAAAGACTTCTTCATGATCGGGCCCCAGGACAGGGGCCAGCGTAATGCTGCGCTGCTCGCGATCTATACCGGTCATTTCACCTTGAATAAAGGTGAAACCACAGTCTCGTGCCAGCATGAAATATGACAGCCCTTCGCGGTGAATATCCAAGGTGCCGGCGGCAACCTCGTGCAAGGACGGTTTCCAGATATGGTCACTGTCTTTGTCGACCAGAAAGATATGCTGACGCCCGAACTGACGTCCTAACTTGGCAGCCAGCTCCAGGCCACCTGCCCCGCCCCCCACGATCACCACTTGATACGACTGCGTAGTAGACATCCAGAACTCCTTGGGACTTGTCTTGAGCAAAGAGAGTATCAGAACCGCCGCCTTATACTTTAAATCAAAACAGATAAGGACTATAGCGATCTGTAGACGCCGCCAGGCGCGCCCAGTAGCGCCGGCCTGTGCTACCACCCGAATATGTGGCTCTTTTGCGCTTTAATAGGCCTTAGATCAAAGACCGGCGCAAACAAATAGGTCCAGCAGCAGTGCATGTCGTAAAATCAAGGGGTTTGATCTTGCTTGCCCTTAACGATCGAAATAGAGCAGCAGCACAGCAGCTATTGATACGGTATGATGCTGACTTTGTCCTATTCACTTATTTTTTGCCTGCCATTATGCACGACGATGTTCCCCGAAAATCCCAACGCGCGACTCGAAAAGGGCGCGAACGCCGCGACAAAATCCTGGAAGTGGCTTCCGAGGTTTTTCGCGAGAATGGTTTTGAGGCCACATCCATGTCCCAAATCGCTGCATTGGCAGGCGGCTCCAAGGGCACACTCTACAACTACTTCCCCTCCAAAGAAGACCTCTTGCTGGCTGTCCTGCTGACAGGCGCCCAGGAATTTACCGAACAGGTCTTGACCAAGCTGGACTGCGAAGGCGATATTCGCGAAGAACTGAAGCGCTTTTTGCTGCCCATGCTGCGCAATCTTTACTCCAAGCAAACCGCC
This sequence comes from Alcaligenes nematophilus, assembly GCF_026344155.1. Classification (NCBI taxonomy): domain Bacteria; kingdom Pseudomonadati; phylum Pseudomonadota; class Betaproteobacteria; order Burkholderiales; family Alcaligenaceae; genus Alcaligenes; species Alcaligenes nematophilus. The sequence continues at coordinate 166,118 of NZ_JAPKMZ010000001.1, forward strand.
CAGCTGTTACGTATCGTCGTCTCTGTAGGTGGCCACAGTGATATCGGCAAGCGTTTCATGGAGATGCTGGATGACCAGATCTGGGACGGCGTAAAGTGCTTTTTTGCTCGCCACATCGAACGCGGGACCTTGCGCAAGCTGGACCCGGCATTGATGGTGGAACACTTCCGCTGCCTGAGCGAAGGCGAAATTATTCTCCTGCTAATGGGTGCTATGGAACCCTGGAGCGAAGAACACATTCAAAGCGAAACCGAACATATTCTGGATATGTTCTTGCACGTTTATCAAAACGACACAGCAAACTAAGGCTGTATCAATCGGCGGCAACCGCTGATTGCCATCTCCCTACGGTTCCCGGCTTTTATGCTCTACAGCTGACAGCGAACCCTTCAAGACAATCTGAATCCATGCCGCCCGATCCAGGGCGGTGACGACGATTCCCTTTTCCCCATCACTACCTTTCACCAGCGCCCTGCCCCTGATCGGTGCCGGTCGTCAGGATTGAACCTGTGCTTCTCCCTGCCCTACACCACGAGCACTCGGCGATACCTGTACAAGCTCGCACACCGACTCCAGCCTGCCAATACGGCAACATAGACGCACTATCAGGCTAAAAGAACCACAAAACGAAATCGCCTGAGCACGGGCAAGAGCAAGAACAGAAGCGCAGGCAAAAGATGCGCCCGAAAACGACAACACCCCGACATGGAAGCTCCATGTCGGGGTGTTGAGTTTTGACTGGCTTGACCAGCGTACTGCCAGAGACATTTCCCTGGCAGTGGCTTAGGTCTTAGTCTTAGGCCTTGGCCAGACGCTGCCAGGTGTCCACAACCGTGTCAGGGTTCAGCGACAGCGAAATAATGCCTTCTTCGCTCAGCCACTTGGCCAGATCGGGGTGGTCGCTAGGGCCTTGGCCACAAATACCGACGTACTTGTTTTGTGCCAGACATGCCTTGATGGCACGGCTCAACATGAACTTCACGGCTTCGTCGCGCTCGTCGAAGTCAGCAGCCAACAGTTCCATACCGGAGTCACGATCCAGACCCAGGGTCAGCTGAGTCATGTCGTTGGAACCGATGGAGAAGCCGTCAAAGTACTGCAGGAACTTCTCAGCCAAAATAGCGTTGGAAGGCACTTCGCACATCATGATCAGGCGCAGGCCGTTTTCGCCACGAGCCAGACCGTGGGAAGCCAGCAGCTCAACCACACGCTCTGCCTGACCCAGGGTACGCACGAATGGCACCATGATTTCGACGTTGGTCAGACCCATTTCGTCGCGCACTTTCTTCAGGGCTTCGCATTCCATCTTGAAGCATTCTGCGAAGTCTTCGGACAGGTAGCGAGCCACACCGCGGAAGCCCAGCATTGGGTTCTCTTCCTCGGGCTCGTAACGCGAACCACCCACCAGTTTGCGGTATTCGTTGGACTTGAAGTCCGACAAACGCACAATGACGGGCTTGGGATAGAAGGAAGCGGCCAGAGTCGCAATACCTTCAGCCAGTTTTTCCACGAAGAAAGCACGTGGGCTGGCGTAGCCACGAGCCGCCGATTCCACCGCCTTTTTCAGGTCGCTATCCACATTGGGGTAGTCCAGAACGGCTTTGGGGTGAATCGCGATGTTGTTGTTGATGATGAATTCCAGACGAGCCAGACCAACACCATCGTTCGGGATTTGCGAGAAGTCGAAAGCCAGCTGTGGGTTACCCACGTTCATCATGACTTTCAGGCCGATCTCGGGCATTTGGCCCCAGCTGACTTCTTCGATCTCGGTTTCCAGCAGACCGTCGTAAATACGGCCTTCGTCGCCCTCAGCACACGATACCGTCACTTCCTGGCCTTCTTTCAGCACGTCTGTGGCGTTGTTGCAACCGACCACAGCAGGGATGCCCAGTTCGCGAGCAATAATCGCCGCGTGGCAGGTACGGCCGCCACGGTTGGTGACAATAGCCGAAGCCAGCTTCATGATGGGTTCCCAGTTAGGGTCCGTCATGTCGGTCACCAGCACGTCGCCGGGTTTGACCAGATCCATCTCGGAGGCATCCGCCACAATACGGACTTTGCCCGAACCGATCTTCTGGCCAATCGCGCGGCCTGTAACCAACACGTCGCCGGTGGCTTTCAGGCGGTAACGCTCTTGCACATCGTTGCTGCCTTGCTGGGACTTAACCGTCTCAGGACGGGCTTGCAGAATGTAGATCTTGCCGTCGATACCATCACGACCCCACTCAATGTCCATGGGACGCTGGTAGTGTTTTTCAATAATGGTGGCGTAGCGAGCCAGTTCGATCACTTCTTCGTCGCTCAGGGAGTAACGATTGCGCTCGGACACAGGCACGTCCACGGTACGTACAGCGTGATCGGTGGTACGACCTTCGTCAAATTCCATCTTGATCAGCTTGGAGCCGATACGGCGGCTGATGATGGGGTAGTGACCGGAAGCCAGCGTTGGCTTGTAAACGTAGAACTCGTCCGGATTGACCGAACCTTGCACCACGGTTTCGCCCAGGCCGTAGGAGGAGGTCAGGAACACCACGTCCTTGAAGCCCGACTCGGTGTCCAGGGTGAACATCACGCCGGCGCTGCCCTTGTCGGAGCGCACCATACGCTGGATACCAGCGGACAGAGCCACTTCAGCGTGGGCGTAGCCCTTGTGCACGCGGTAGGAAATAGCGCGGTCGTTGTACAGGGAAGCAAACACGTGGTGAATCTTGCTCAGCACCTCGTCAATGCCCACCACGTTCAGGTAGGTTTCTTGCTGACCGGCAAAGGAAGCGTCAGGCAAGTCTTCGGCGGTTGCGGAAGAACGCACGGCAAAGGAACCTTTGCCATCGGCGTCCAGCTCAGCAAACGCGTCACGTACGGCTTGTTCAAACTCGGCTGGGAACGGAGTGTCGATGATCCACTGACGGATTTCGGCACCGGCAGCAGCCAGTTCACGCACGTCGTCGGCGTCCAGCGCGTCCAGACGCTGCTGAATGCGCTTGTCCAGATCCTTGTTTTTCAGGAAAACGCGGAATGCTTCGGCTGTTGTGGCAAAACCACCTGGCACGCGCACACCGGCATCAGCCAGCTGGCTGATCATTTCACCCAGCGAAGCGTTTTTACCGCCCACTGTGTCGACGTCCGTCATGCGGAGCTTGTCGAAACCAATTACGTAAGACATAAGTCACCTTGAATAGAAAAAAAAGCGTGTTTGCTTAAGGCAGTGATCCCAGCAGCGCTGTCTGTGTGATCTGTCCTAAGCAAACCTGCCTTTCCATCCCCCGATTCGAGCGGTAAATGGTAATCTTGCAAATTGTACCGTTTCCCGAGCATTGTGCACGACTTATTCCATGTCTTCTTCTCCTATTGAGCGTACCGTCTTTGTCGTTTCCGACAGCACGGGCATTACCGCCGAAACTTTCAGCAACTCCGTCCTGTCGCAATTCGCTCAATTCGAATTTCAGGCCATCCGGATCCCCTTCATCGATACCATCGAGAAAGCCCAGTCTGTCGCTGATCGCATTAACCAATGCGCGCAGGAACAGGGCCAGCAGCCTCTGGTCTTCAGCACCCTGGTTGACCCCAAGATGGCGCACATCATTGGCGCAGCCAATTGCACCTTCCTGGACTTGTTTGGTGCCTTTGTACGACACATTGAACGCGCCCTGGGGGTGAAATCCAGCCGTTCCGTGGGCCGTTCGCACTCCGGTGGCATGTCCAAGCGCTACAACAGCCGCATCGAGGCCATCAACTTCAGTCTGGCGCACGACGATGGTCAGTACGTGAATGGTCTGGAACAAGCCGACGTGATTCTGGTGGGTGTGTCCCGCTGCGGAAAAACGCCTACCAGCTTGTACTTGGCAATGCAGTATGCCGTCAAGGCCGCCAACTACCCCATTATTCCCGAAGACTTCCAGCGCGGTACCCTGCCCGCCACGCTGGCTCCTTACCGGAAAAAGATTTTTGGCCTGTCCATTCATCCAGACCGTCTGTCCGAAGTGCGTAATGAACGCCGTCCGGGTAGCAAATACGCCACCATCGAACAGTGCCGCATGGAAGTGGCCGAGGCCGAGCGCCTGATGCGTATGGAAGGCATCCCTTGGCTGTCCACCACCACCAAATCCATTGAGGAAATCTCCACCAAGATTCTGGATGATGTCGGTTTGGACCGCCGCTCCTACTAAGGATTGAACCCCTACCCCTTCGGGCGTATTCGGACAGCCTCAACATCAAGGCCTGAACCCGGTGTGATACCTGGCTCAGGCCTTTTTGTTTGCCGCGGGTACGGTATCAGGTCTGCTGCGCATCCGCTTGCGCCTCTACGGGTGTCGGTTTGCCTATACCGGTTTGCATCCACTATTGTTGCCCCCTCTTAGTCCAGCTTGCCCACCCAAACCTGCGGGTGCTGATCGGCCCAAGGCAAGGCTTGCTCCAATTGCCCAGCCAGCCCGAACAAAAGGCATTCCTGGCCATAGCCGGCTGTAAACATCATCCCTATGGGTAAAGAGGTGGCCACATCCTGCCCAGCAGGCACGGACATGGAGGGCGAACCGCTGATATTGGCCAAAGCAGCAAAAGGCGCTTGCCGGAAGACATGGGCAATCCAGCCCAGGCCATCCACCTGATCCTGTACCTTGTTGTACTCGCCCACCTTCATGGGCAGCGTAGGTACGGTGGGTGTCATCAGCACATCGTACTTCTGGAAATACGCCCCTAAATTCCGTGAGACTGTATTGCGCACGGCAATTGCCCCCAGAATATCAATCCCGCTAATCTTCTTGCCGTAGGCGTAGGCCGCCAGCGTGGCCTGTTCCAGATACTCCTCGTTCACCGGGCGTCCTGTCGCCGCGGCAATGCTGTCTATCCATGCAGCCGTATTCACGTTCCAGAACTGAGCATTGGCGTGCACAAAAGCCTCCCAACTGACGCCGGAGTCAAACACCAGGGGCTCCACCTGATGGCCCAAGGACTCCAACACCGAGGCCATATCAATCGCCTTGGCTGCTATGGCAGATTGGGTTTTATCGCCGCTGGGTGGGTCCATCATCAAGCCGATACGCAAGGAACCCGGATTCTTCTTGACGGCCGATAAAAAGCTCTGCGGGGGCGCTGCGGTGTAATAGGGCTCGCCGATACCGGGACGACTAATCGCATCCAGCAAGGCCGCACTGTCTCGCACACTGCGGCTGACACCCAGGTGGGCCAGCAGACCACTCCACACTTCATCTTGCTGAGGGCCGCTGGAGACGCGCCCCCGAGTGGGCTTCAAACCAAACAGGCCGTTCACTGCTGCAGGGACACGAATAGAGCCACCGCCGTCAGTTGCATGCGCCACTGGCACCATACCTGCCGCCACTGCAGCGGCCGAACCTCCTGTAGAGCCGCCAGCATTAAAAGCCGGGTTCCAGGGGTTCAGCGTAGGGCCTACGCAGCGCGCTTCCGTCGTAGTACTGATGGCGAACTCCGAGGTGGTCGTTCGCCCCAGGGTGACCAGTCCCGCCTCCTTGTAGAGGCTCATCAAGGTGCTGTCTGCATCCATCACCATATCTTGCGCCAGCTTGCTGCCCAACTCGTAGCGCTTGCCCTTCATGGTGATCGCCAAATCTTTAATCAAAAACGGGACACCGTAGAGTACGGAGTCCCGGTCGGCATGGGGATCAACTTCCCCGTCCCAGCTCTCTACAACCGCATTGATTTTACTGTTCAAGGTGTCGACGGCTTTTTTGCCAACTTGGCTTAATTCTTGAACACTGATTTGTTTCTTGGCGACCAGCTCAGCCAGAGCCAGGGCATCATAGGTCGCGTATTCGCTAAGTTTCATTGTTGACCTCATCTGAAAAAGATTAGGAATCCAGCCGGATACAACGATGCAGCGATAAAGGGAGGGAAAGACGACTCTGCACGAGCCGCTAGCAGACAAGCGCCTACTGCGCCAGGCACTCAGTGTTAGCGTACCGATAAGAAGGCGCCTTACTAGATGATTTACTTGATTTTACAAATAGAGACAAGTGCTAGATCAAGACAAAATTAGCGCATACAGGCTAACTCTGCGTGATGCTGTGCAATAAAGCCGCTGGAACTAGCGGCTATGCTGACGACGTTGCTCGTACAGGCACAGTGCGGTGGCAATGGCCACGTTCAAGGACTCAACACCGGGCGCCTGGGGAATGAACAAGCGTTGATTCGCCTTGGCCAGCAAGGCCGGGCAGACACCTTGGCCCTCATTACCAAAAACCCAAATCCCTTGGTCTGGCAGGCTGGATTCGTACAGATCCTGGGTATCCGGGCCCAGAGAGGTCACCAGCACCGGCAAGGCCGCTTGTTCAAGCAATGCTACGCCATCGACCTGCTCATGGATTTGAATGGAGAAATGAGCGCCCTGCGCACTACGCAGCACTTTCTGCGACCAGACGCTGGCACAGCCCGGTGTCAGATACACCGCTTCCAGGCCCACCGCCACGGCAGTGCGCAGTACCGTGCCTACATTGCCCGGATCTTGCACCTGATCCAGCAAGATGGCGCGTTTCGTGGGAGCCGTCCAAGTCTGTCCACGAGGCACGCGGACAATAAAGCCTATGCCCTGCCCCTGGCCGACCTGGGAGACTGCATTCATCAAAGTCGCATTGAAGGTGACGCTGCTATGGCCTGGCAAGAAACGCGCCAGCTCCAGCAACTCGTCGGAGTGGCGGTCCATCTCGAAAACAGCCAGTTCCGGCAAGCCGCGGCGTTCCAGCCACATTTGGCACAGATGAATGCCTTCCAACCAAATCAGTTGATCGCCCCCGTCCAGCTCACGTTTATCGTGAGCCAAGCGCTGTACTCGTTTGAACAGCGCATTATCTTTGGATTCAATCAGCCTCATTGTCTTGAACTTACCTAACTAAAGATGCGCGTACCGGCGCGAAACTTCGACGATGCTCGGGACAAGGCCCGTGCTGGGACAAACGATCCAAATGCAAGGCCGTCCCGTAGCCTTTATGCTGATCGAAACCGTATTCGGGATAGTCTCGGTGCAATTCCAGGCAGACCGCATCCCGCGCTGTTTTGGCCAAAATCGATGCGGCCGCAATGGCGGCATGGCTGGCGTCACCCTTGATGATGGCTTCTGCGGGGCAACACAGGCCGCCTGGAATGCGATTGCCATCCACCAAGGCTTGTTCGGGTTTGACGCTCAGGCCATTACAGGCTCGTTGCATCGCCAACATGGCCGCGTGCAAGATATTGATGTCATCAATTTCTGCCACACTAGCGCTGGCAATTTCCCAGGCTAAGGCTCTTTCCTTGATCAACACAGCCAGGGCTTCACGTCGCTTGGCGGTCAGCTTCTTGGAGTCGTTCAGGCCTTCAATGGGATTGTTCGGGTCCAGAATAACGGCAGCGGCAAAAACGGGACCGGCCAAGGGACCACGCCCTGCTTCATCCAGCCCCGCCACCAAACCTGCCGAGACATCACTGACTAATAAATCCAGCTGCTTCATGCACGCGCCATATTCAAAATGACCTCGGCCGCCAAGGCGGGGGTATCCCGACGCAAGGTTAAATGCATCTCGGTAAAGACCTGCTCGATATGAGCCACATACTCCTGATCGCTCAAGGCTTTCCAGCACTCCTGCGCCAGCTTCTGAGGTTCGGCATCTTCTTGCAGCAGCTCGGGCACGACAAAATCGCGAGCCAGCACATTAGGCAAGCCCACCCAAGGCACATACGGCCTGTCCTGGCCGGACTTCCAACGTATGATGCGCTCCATCATGGGGCTGAGCACATACGAAATAACCATAGGACGCTTGTACAAGGCCGTTTCCAGGCTGGCGGTACCGCTGGCCACCAGCACCGCGTCACTGGCCTCCATCACCGTCCAGGCGGGTGGACGGACCACTCCTTCCGAATCCGGCTGACGAATACCCGCTGTGTTGGCATCAATAATGTGCAAGTTACGGATAGGATGCTGAACCAGAGCCTCTTCAAATTCCTGACGGCGCTTGGGATTGACCATGGGCACCAGAATCATCAGATCCGGGTCCTGGTCCTGCAAAATCTGTACGGCCTGCAAGAAGCGCGGCGACAGCATCTTGACCTCGGAGGAGCGGCTGCCAGGCAACACGCCCAGAATACGACCCGTCTCGGGCAAACCCAGGCGACGACGAGCGTCGGCCTTGTCCGGCTGCAAAGGGATATTCGCTGCCAAAGGATGGCCCACATAGGTCACCGGAATGCCTTCCTTTTCATAGATCTCCGTCTCGAAAGGAAACAGCACCAGCATATGGGAAACCGCTTCGCGGATTTTGTGGATACGCTCGTAGCGCCAGGCCCAGATCGAGGGCCCCACAAAGTGCACCGTAGACACACCAGCCTGACGCAAACGATGCTCCAGGCGCAGATTGAAGTCCGGGGCGTCAATGCCCACAAACACATCGGGACGTTGCCGCAACCATTGATTGCGCATACCCAAATAGGTGGAGACCAGACCCGGAATACGTTTGAGCGCCTCGACGTAACCAAATACCGTCAAGGCGTCCATGGGATAGTATTGGTGGAATTGCTGGGCGGCCATCTCGGGGCCACCTATGCCTTCTACCTGAACGCCAGGATTGCCCTGGCGCAGCCCTTGAATGATGCGAGCCGCCAGCAAATCGCCAGACGGCTCCCCGGACACCATTCCTATACGCAGATCCCGCTTGGCCCCTGTTTGCCCCGACCCGTCTGAACGTGCCGCTAATGGGCTGGAGGCGCTGCTCATGGTCGGCAAATACCCCGGCTGGAGTCATTCAAGAAGTCGATCATGACCTGAACCGCGGCACGGCAGTCAGGCTGCGTTTCCTGCAAGGCTTGCATTTGCTCTACCGCCTGCTCCACCGTCAGCTTGCGACGATACAGCAGCTTGTAACTTTCCTTCACCGCCGAAATCGCTTCAGCCGAAAAGTTGCGACGGCCCAAGCCTTCACTATTGACACCGACAGGACGGAAAGGATCGCCTGCACCGATGACGTAAGGAGGAATATCCTGACGCACCGAACTGGTACCACCAATCATGCTGTGCGCACCGATACGACCGAACTGGTGCACGGCAGTCAAACCGCCCAGAATGGCCCAATCGCCAATATGTACGTGGCCGCCCAACTGGACGCTATTGGCAATAATCGTGTGATTGCCAATCTGGCAATCGTGAGCAATGTGGGTGTAAGCCATGATCCAGTTGTCATTGCCAACACGGGTCACGCCCACATCCTGCACCGTGCCGGTGTTGATGGTGACGTATTCACGAACCATATTGCCATCGCCGATTTCCAGACGAGTCGGTTCTCCAGCGTACTTCTTGTCCTGCGGCATGCCCCCGATGGAGCAGAAACGGTAGAAATGGTTGTTGCGACCAATCGTGGTCACGCCATCTATCACGCAGTGAGGGCCCACTTTGGTGCCCGCCCCTATCGTGACATTGGGCCCGATAATGCTGTAAGGCCCGACCTCGACATCATCTGCAAGCTGAGCGCCTGCTTCGATGATGGCCGTTTCATGAATACGCATAAACTATTCTTCCAATTGACGGATAGCACACATAATTTTGGCTTCGGCAACCACTTGGCCATCGACCAGGGCGCGGCCTGTGTACTTGCACAAAGCGCGGCTGATGCGGTCAGCCGTCACTTCCAGACGCAACTGATCGCCTGGCATCACGGGCTTGCGGAAACGCGCGCCATCCACACCGACCAGGTAATAGGCCAGCTTGTTGTCCACTTTGGCGTACGGATCCTCGGGATCGGTAAAAGAGAACAGTGCGGCTGCCTGAGCCATGGCTTCAATGATCAAGACCCCAGGCATCACCGGCATGTGCGGAAAGTGACCTGTAAAAAAGGGTTCATTCATCGACACGTTTTTAATGGCGACGATGCTCTTGCCGGGCACCAGTTCCAAGACGCGATCGACCAGCAGCATCGGGTAACGATGAGGAAGGCGATCCATAATTTGTCGAATGTCGAGTTCCATGTCCTGTCCTGCTTATTTTTGTTTATTGATATGTTCAGATGATTCATTTGCCCCATCCGCCTGCTGACGTTCCAAAGAACGCAGGCGACGGCGCAAACCGCTCAATTGTCCCAATACGGCAGCATTTTTCTGCCAGTCCTGGTGTCCTGCAAAGGGATAAACCCCGGTATAACGTCCGGGCTGGCTGATGTTGGAGGTAACAGCCGTACCGCCAGAGACGTGCACGTCATCCCCCAGAACCAGGTGTCCCGAGAGCATGGCTGCCCCGGCAATCGTACAACGTGCCCCAATTTGGGTAGAGCCGGCCACCCCCACACACGCCGCCATGGCGGTATGTTCACCGACCTGCACGTTATGACCGATCATGATCTGGTTATCCAGCTTGACGCCGTTGGCCAGCACCGTGTCGTCCAGTGCGCCACGGTCCACCGTGGTATTGGCACCGATTTCAACGTCGTCACCAATACGTACATGACCGATCTGCGCGATCTTGGCCCACGCTCCCTTTCCTTTCACGGGATCCGGTGCGAAACCAAAACCGTCCGCGCCCAGCACCACACCCGAATGCAGAATGGCGCGTGCGCCAATATGCACCTGATGGTAAAGAGTGACGCGTGCGTGCAGCAAGCAGTCCTGACCCAAGGTGGAGCCTGCGCCAATTACGCAATGCGCGCCCAAACGGGTGCCCCGTCCGATCTTGACACCGGCCTCGATCACACAGAATGGCCCGACCGACACACCTTCGCCCAACTCAGCGCTGGCATCAATCACCGCACTGGGATGAATGCCCTGGGGCAAATCCGCCATGCGTACCTGATCAAAACGTTGCGCCAGCAGCGCGTACATCAGATAAGGTTGCGAGCACAAAACCGGGATAAAGGACGGTGCAAAGCCCAGACTTTCATAGGCTTGTGGCGTCAGAATCACCACCGCAGCAGAGGTCTGCTCCAGCAGATCCTGCATCTTGGGATTGGACAGAAAGCTGATTTCCTCCGGGCCCGCAGAAAGCAAAGAGCCTAGGCCCCGAATCCGGGGCATAGGCTCTTTAATGCCTTCTGGCAGCTTGCAATCCAGTCCGGTCTTGTTGATGGCGTCTATGAGTTCAGACAGCTGTACAGCCTGATCAACGTTCAGCAATACCGGCATAGTGCATCAACCGCCCAGTGCTTTCAGAACTTCCTCGGTGATGTCCACACGTGGGCTAACCGTAACGGCGTCCTGAATGATCAGGTCGTAGCCTTGGGAGTCAGCAATACGCTTGATGGCGGCATCAGCCTGCTCAACAATGGCCGAGAACTCTTCGTTGCGGCGACGGTTGAAGTCTTCCTGGAATTCGCGACGCTTGCGCTGCAAATCGGAATCCAGATCAGCCAGCTGACGCTGACGCTTCACACGGTCGGACTCGGACAGCACAGGAGCGTCCTTGTCGAACTTCTGAGCTTGCGAACGCAGGTTGTTGGCCATGCGCTCCAGTTCTTCGTCGCGACGCTTGAATTCTGCTTCGATTTTGGTCTGGGCAGCTTTGGCGGGCTTGGAATCACGCAAGATACGCTCTGTGCTGACAAAACCGATTTTGGTCTGTGCCTGAACAACAGGTGCAGCGGTCATGGCGCCGACACCCAGCGCGGCAGCCAGAACGAGCGCTTTATTGCCACGCGACAAGCTGCGGGCGATGTTTGTAAGTTTTAATGCGATGTTTGACTTCATGAAAAATCTACCTTGCTAATTAGGCTGCAGAATAGTGCAATTGTGCCACTAAACACGAACATCAGAAAGCGGTACCAATCTGGAACTGGAAGGCTTGTTTGTCGTCACCTTCCTTGGCGCGCAAGGCGCGACCGTAGGACAACTGCAGAGGACCGAGTGGGGATTCCCACGACAAGCCCAGACCAGCAGCGTACTTCCAACCGCATGGGTCTTCCGACAGACGATCAGGGCGACCCATTGGGCAACCACCGCTGGTGTTGTCCACTTTGCCGGCATCGGCAAAGACGAACCAACGCAACGTGCGGTCACGTGAGGCACCGGGGAATGGCAGGTACAGCTGGGCGTTGGCGATCATTCGACGCGAACCACCCAGGTAGTCACCCGTCAAGGTATCGCGACCACCCAAGGACGCGCCTTCATAGCCACGTACCGAACCGATACCACCGGCATAGACGTTCTTGATAACCGGGAAGCTCTTGCCACCGATGCTGCGACCATAATCAATGGCACCATTCAGAGCCAGCGTGTAGGCACGGCCCAAGGGAATGTAATGCTGGTGGCTGGCGCGCAGCATGTAGTAGCGCAGGTCCATCGTCCCCATATCCGCCGACAGGCTGGTCAAGCTGCCCTTGTTGGGAGCAATTGCGCTGTCACGGGTGTCCTTAGACCAACCCAGGTTGAAAATAAAGGTATTTGTGCCTTCACCGTACTCATTCACGTAATCCTGGTAGGCACGTGGCGTGTACTGGGGGCTGAGGCGAGAGAGCTTGTTGTGCTCGAAGTTCACGCCCATGAACACACGGTCGTACTCGGAGATTGGCACACCGAAGTTCAAGCCGGCACCAATTGCCGTGTTCTGGTAATCACCCCAACCATCATTGGACTGGTAAGGCGTGGTACGACGGTAGTAAATCGAGGTGGTTTTGCTGATGCCGTCGCCAGTCCAGAAAGGATTGGTGTGGCTGATCACCGCCGCACGGTTCACCTTACTGGTATTGACCTGCAAGGACAGACTATTACCACTACCGAAGATGTTGTCCTGGCTGATACCTGCCGACAACATCAACTTGTCAGTGGAGCCGTAACCAATACCCAGGTTAACCAAGCCGGTGGGCTTTTCTTTCACGTCCACGTTTACGTCGACCTGGTCAGGCGAACCGGGCACAGGTTTGGTGTTCACGTCCACTTCATTGAAGTAGCCCAGACGGTCAATACGGTCACGCGAGAACTTGATGGCGTCCGAGTCATACCAGGCCGCTTCTTGCTGACGCATTTCACGGCGTACCACTTCATCACGAGTACGGACGTTTCCGCCTACCTCGATACGACGCACATACACGCGACGACCGGGATCGACGTAGAAGGTCAAGTCAGCTGTGTGATTTTCGCGATCCAGAACCGGATTCGGGTTGGCATTGGCAAACGCATAACCCAGGCCGCCCAAGTACTCGGTAATCGATTTCACAGTGGCGCTGGTTTTGTCCGAGGAGAAGACCTCGCCTTCTTTCTGCTGGACCAGAGGCTGGATCTTGTCCTCCAGACCCAGCAGATCACCCGCCAGCTTGACACTGCTCAGCTTGTAAGGCTGGCCTTCGTGGATGGTCAAGGTGATGAAAATATCTTTGCGGTCCGGGGAAATCGAAACCTGAGGTGCCTCGGCGGAGTACTCCAGAAAGCCGCGGTTCAGGTAGTAGGAGCGGATGCGCTCCATATCGCCTTCCAGCTTCTCGCGGGAGTATTTATCGGTACCGGTGTACCAGGTCATCATGCCCGAAGTCGTCAACTCCATCTGATCGAGCAAGTCACCTTGCGAGACGGCTTCCGTACCGACGATGCGGATTTCCTTGATCTTGGCCAGACCGCCTTCAAAAATGTCAAAGCTGACACCGACGCGGTTACGTGGCAAAGGCGTGATGATAGGTGTGATTTCCACACCGTACTTGCCCTTGGACAAGTATTGTTGTTTCAGCTCGAATTCGGCCCGTTCCAGCATGGAACGGTCAAAAACCCGGCCTTCTCCAAAGCCTACCTGAGCCAGGGAGTTGGTAATATTCTTCGCATCGAACTCGCGCATGCCATTAAAGGACACCGACGCGATGGTTGGACGCTCTTTGACGTTGACGATCAGCACGTTGGTGCTGGTGTCAATTTGCACGTCGCTGAAAAAGCCCGTGGCGTACAAACGCTGAATCGCGTCTGCGGCCTGCTCTTCCGAGAAGGACTCACCGACCTTGACAGGCAGGGACGAGAACACGGCGCCGGGGTCGACCCGCTGGATGCCGTTGACTTGAATATCGCGCACGACAAACGGTGCAAATGCATTCGCCAAGGCGGGAGCAAGCAGACTTGCCACCAATACGGGCAGAACACGCAACGCAAAAGTAGGTTTCCGGCTAAACGACATCCTGGACAATCCTTGGTCGGTCAAATGGTTGGAAATTGTATGCCACCCGCCCTCAACTGAAAAGGCGGGTGATGTCATTAAAAAAAGCAATACTCATCAGCAGGGCCAACAAGGCCAGGCCCAGGCGCTGACCGATAAGCATCATACGCTCCGAAGCGGGCTTGCCGCGCACAGCTTCGATGGCATAGTACAGTAGATGCCCCCCGTCCAACATAGGTACGGGTAACAAATTCAGTAAACCGATGCTAATACTGATCAGGGCCAGGAAATTCAGGTAGGCGATCAAGCCAATACGTGCTGTCTGGCCCGCATAATCCGCAATAGTAACCGGCCCGCTGACATTACGTACAGAGACTTCCCCCGTAATCATGCGCCCGATCATCTTCAAAGAGAACCAGAAGGTCTGCCCGGTACGGGTAAATCCGCGTTCCACGCTCTCGATCGGCCCATAACGCACCAGTGTCATGGGCATATCCATAGCCACTTTTGCACCGATACGCCCCTGCGCATTGGCATCACCTTCAGGAGTGAGGAGCAGGCGTTGAATTTCGCCGTCCCGCAGCACGTCAAGCTCCAGTGTCTTGCCTGCGGATTGTTGCACCTTTTGAACGAAAGCCGTGATATCGGGCTCGATCAAATCATCCAGCCGGACAATAAGGTCATCCTCCCGCAGGCCTGCCTGTTCGGCTGCCGTATCTTTAAACACCTCTTGGACGATGGATCGCGCCGGACGCAGTACCAATCCTGCCTGGGCCATCAAGTCCTGCCCGTCTGGCAAAATCTCGCCCGCCGGTAATCTCAAGTAACGATTTTGTTCCTGTCCAAGCGTGTCCTTGACGCCCACTTCCAGCTCACCGCCCGAGGACAAGGCGTCCATAAAGGCCCAACGCGCCTGCAACCAGGAGTCCACCGGCTTGCCATCGACAGAGATCAGGCGATCTCCAGCCTCGAAACCAGCTTGTGCGGCGGGTGTCCCTTCTGGAACGGGGCCAATTTGCGCAATAGGTTCTTGAGTACCCAACAAACCCACAAAGGCATAGATCACCACGGCCAGAATCAGGTTGGCCATCGGGCCGGCCAGCACAATCGCGGCGCGTTGTCGCAGGGGTTTATGGTTGAAAGATTCGTCGATCTGCGCCTGCGTGGCATGAGCAGGCGGGTCATTTTGCATGGCGACGTAGCCGCCCAAGGGCAAGGCCGAGACGGCCCATTCGGTACCATTCTTGTCAAAACGGCGGTACAGCACCTTGCCAAAACCAATCGAAAACCGCTCTACCCGCACCCCGCAACGACGGGCCACCCAGTAGTGACCCAGCTCGTGAAAGGTCACCAGCACGCCCAACGCTACCAAGAAAGCCAGCACGGTAAAGAGCATGTTAAGTCCTGTTAAATACGCGCAGAGCTTCGGCAGTAATCCAGCGCCAGCGAACGGGTTTCGCTATCGAGCTCCAAGACCCCGTCCAGAGCATCCAAGGCCTGGCTGGCACGACCATTGAGCTTGTCCAGGCAATGCTCGATCACAGCCGGAATCTGAGTATAGCCAATCTGCCGTTCCAGGAAGCGGTCTACGGCGATTTCATTGGCGGCATTCAAGGTCACGCAGGCGGCCTGACTGCTGCGCAAGGCATCATAGGCCAGTCGCAGACAGGGGAAACGCAGAAAATCAGGCTGCTCAAAATCCAGACGTCCCATTGTGGCCAGATCCAGCAAGCCTACGCCGCTATACAAACGCTCCGGAAAGCCCAGACCGTAGGCAATCGCCGTACGCATGTCAGGCTGACCCAATTGCGCCATGACGGAACCGTCTATGTACTCGACCATGGAGTGAATCACGCTTTGCGGATGCACCACCACATCAATCTGGTCAACAGGCACTGAAAACAGCCAATGCGCCTCGATGACTTCCAGACCTTTATTCAGCATGGTGGCCGAGTCCACCGAAATTTTGCGGCCCATGCTCCAGTTAGGATGCGCGCAGGCCTGCTCGGGTGTCACTCCCTCCAGCTCGGACAGATTGCGCGAGCGGAAAGGTCCGCCGGAAGCGGTTACCAAAAGACGGCGCAGAGCCGCAACTGGCTGACCAGGTTCCGGCGGCAGCTCACCCGCCAGGCACTGATAGATGGCGCTGTGCTCAGAGTCAATGGGCATCAACTGCGCCCCACCCTCTTGCACGGCTTGCATGAAGATACGACCCGCAGCAACCAGCGCTTCTTTATTAGCCAGCAGCACACGCTTGCCGGCACGTGCAGCGGCCAGGGCCGAGGGCAAACCTGCGGCGCCGATAATCGCGGCCATGACGGTAGTGACTTGCGGATCGGCAGCCGTGTCGGCCAGCGCCTGAGCACCTACCCGAATCTCTGGCAAGGCACCGCCCTGCCACGCGGCCAGAAAGCGGCTACGCGCGGCTTCATCCGGCACGAGGACAACACGGGCTGCGCTGTCACGAGCTTGCTCGGCCAACAGCTCCATACGAGTGTGGCCGCTCACGGCATAAACCGCCATCCGATCGGGATGACGAGCAATCACATCCAGTGTGCTGATACCAATAGAGCCAGTGGCTCCTAACACACAAACATGCTGGAAACTCATGAGTTCTTCCTTGACGCAAACACTTTGAATCCACGCAGGACTAAAAGAGCCACGCCCCACTTAGCAACAAGGCCACGGGAGCAACCGGCAGCAAGGCGTCGATACGGTCGTACACCCCACCATGGCCGGGCAATAATTGACTGGAATCTTTAACAGCGGCACGGCGCTTGAGCAGGGACTCAAACAAATCACCCACGATAGAGAGGGCCGCCAGAGCAACACCCAAAGCAGCCGTGGCCACCCAGCCCCAGCGCTGCAGCACGTCGGCGCCGAAACTGCCGGCCCAATTTGCGCTGATCAACATCCATGCAGCAGCGGCAACCATACCACCGAGCGCTCCAGCCCAGGTCTTGCCCGGACTGACACGCGGGGCCAGTTTGGCTTTACCGAAGGCACGTCCAGCGAAGTAAGCAGCGATGTCTGCCACCCAGATCAGGACCAGCAAGGAGAGCACGTAAACAATGCCCTGTGTATGCAGAAACAGATATAGGCTGGCCCAGGCGACCAAAGGAGCGAGCACACCCATCACGCTGAGCAAGACGCCTTGTGCACGCTGTGTGGCCTGACCTTGCAGTACCAGCCCGGTAGCGCCTACGACCCACAAGGCCGCCATCAGGGGCACCAGACCACGGTAGACCAAATCAGCCGCCTGCCCTTGCGGGCCGGTGTGATACCAGTGCACGCTTAGCCACAGCATCAAGGCACCGTTGAGCAAGGCCAGGGGCCAGGCCCAACGCTGCTGCTCCTGGGACAGGCTCAGGCGCTCCCATTCCCAGCAAGCCAGCGTACTCATCAGGACAAAAATAGCCAGCAATGGCCAGCGCACGGGGGCAAGCATGGCCGCGCCCAGAATGACCAGCAGGATCAGGGCGGTGATGACTCGTTGTTTCAACATAGATAAGGCTCCGTCAAGGCGCGGGGCTACCCTGCACCTGGGCACTGGTGCGCCCAAAGCGCCGCTCGCGCCCACGATACCACTCGAAGGCCTGCTCCAGCTGCGTCCGGTCAAAATCCGGCCAGTACGCGTCTGTAAAGTACAGTTCGGTATAGGCCATCTGCCAGATCAAAAAATTGGAAATGCGGCGCTCTCCGCCCGTGCGGATGAACAAATCCGGTTCGGGGGCGTAAGACATCGCCAAATAGGGACTGAACATGGCCTCATCCAGTTGTTCGGGATGATCGACCAAATGGGGATTGGCAACCAAGGCCTTTCGGGTCGCCTGCAAAATATCCCAACGACCACCGTAATTGGCGGCAATCGTCAAATGCAAGGTGTCGTTATCACGCGTTTGTTCTTCTGCGTCGGCAATCAGCCCGCGCAATTCTTCGCTAAATGCGGATAGCTCACCAATAATATGAAGTCGGACGCCGTTTTTTTTCAGTGTTGCCACTTCTTTTTGCAGCATCTTGACGAACAGCCCCATCAACAGGGACACCTCTTCAGGAGGGCGTCGCCAGTTCTCGGAGCTGAACGCAAACAGGGTCAAATAACGCACGCCGAGCTCGCCACAGGCCTCGACAATACGCCGGACGGTTTGCACACCACGCAAGTGCCCTGCCGTGCGTGGCAAAAGACGACGGGTTGCCCATCGTCCATTGCCGTCCATGACAATCGCCAGGTGGCCAGGAACCTGACCGTGTTCCGGAATAGTTTGGGTAGAACTGAAAGAAATCACCTAGCCACCTGTGCAAAAGCCGTTAGACCGTCATGATCTCGGCTTCTTTCTGGGCGATCAGCTTGTCGACTTCAGCCACATACTTGTCGGTCAGCTTCTGGATTTCGTCCTGGGCGCGACGCTCGTCGTCCTCGGAGATTTCCTTGTCCTTGACTTGCTTTTTGAGCGTGTCATTGGCGTCACGACGCAGGTTGCGAATGGCGACCTTGGCATCTTCGCCTTCGCCACGCACCACTTTGGCCAGATCGCGACGGCGCTCTTCGGTCAGCGCAGGCATGGGCACACGAATGCTCTCGCCCATCGAGATGGGGTTCAGACCCAGCTCGTTATCACGAATGGCTTTTTCAATCGGGCCAGCCATATGCTTTTCCCACACTTGCACGTTCAGCGTGCGAGCATCCACCACCGTGATGTTGCCCACCTGGCTGACCGGCACCATGGAGCCGTAGTACTCAACCTGAATGTGATCGAGCAAGCCTGCAGTAGCACGGCCAGTGCGAATTTTGGCCAGGCCTGTCTTGAGAGACTCGAGGGACTTACCCATCCGGCTGTCGGTCGATGCTTTAATCTCGGAAAGACTCATGGACTAAATTCCTATAACTTTAAACGTGAACCAGGGTGCCTTCATCTTCACCAGAGACCGCGCGCGTCAAGGCGCCGGGCTTGTTGATGGAGAACACTTTAATCGGCAGTTTCTGATCGCGACACAAGGCAAAGGCGGTCGCGTCCATCACTTCCAGACGGCGTACGATAGCCTCATCAAAGCTGATACGCGAGTAACGCGTCGCACCTGGATCTTTATTGGGATCGGCACTGTAGATGCCGTCGACTTTGGTCGCTTTCAGTACGATTTCCGCACCCACTTCGGCGCCGCGCAAGGCTGCTGCCGTATCGGTAGTAAAGAACGGGTTGCCCGTACCGGCTGCAAAAATAACAACTTTGTTTTCTTCCAGGTAACGCAGTGCCTTGGGACGAATGTAAGGCTCTACGACCTGCTCAATATTCAGGGCAGATTGCACACGGGCATCCAGGCCACGGTGCTTCAAGGCATCTTGCAAGGCCAGCGCATTCATGACGGTAGCCATCATGCCCATGTAGTCGGCTGTCGCACGATCCATGCCCTGGGCACCTGGAGCGATGCCGCGAAAGATATTGCCCCCGCCAATCACGATAGCCAGCTGTACCCCCAACTGGGCAACCTGGGCGATCTCCTCCGTCATGCGAATGATTGTGCTGCGATTAATACCGAACGAGTCCTCGCCCATCAGCGCTTCGCCGGAGAGCTTCAACAGAACACGTTTGTAATGAGGGGTAGTCATGGGTGGGATTCCAAGTGACGAAGACAGAAGAGAGTGTAAAGCAGCAGGGCAGGCACCGCCACTACGGTGCCTGCCCTGAAAAAACAAGCTAGATTAGGCTTGGCCGGCAGCAGCAGCTACCTCAGCGGCGAAATCTTCAACACGCTTCTCAATGCCTTCACCCACAACGTACAGGGTAAAGCCAGCGATCGATGCTTTTTTCTCGTCCAGCATTTGCTGCACGCTTTGCTTGTCGTTCTTGACGAAAGGCTGGCTCAGCAGAGTCACTTCTTTCAGGAACTTGGCAACAGCGCCGTCAACCATTTTGGTGACGATGTCAGCAGGTTTGCCGGATTCAGCGGCTTTCTGAGCAGCCACGGAGCGCTCGGCTTCGATCTCGGCAGCGTCAACACCCGAAGCGTCCATTGCTTTAGGACGAGTCGCGGCGATGTGCATGGCCAGGTCTTTACCCACTTCTTCGTCGCCACCGGCGAAATCAACCAATACGCCGATCTTGCCACCGTGAACGTAGCTGGCCAGTTGGCCGGCTGTTTCGTAGCGCTGGAAGCGACGGATCGAGATGTTTTCACCAATTTTGCCAACCAGAGCAGCGCGCACGGTCTCGACATTGCTGTCGGCCAGTGGCAGTTCAGCCAAAGCGGCCAGATCTGCCGGGTTGTTCTTGGCGACCAGTTGGGCGACGTCGTTGATAAAGCCGATGAAGTCATCGTTCTTGGCAACAAAGTCGGTTTCGCAGTTAACTTCAACTACGGAGCCGGTCTTGGCATCGTCAGCGATGTAAACAGAAACCAGGCCTTCAGCGGTAACGCGGGTAGCTGCTTTGCTAGCCTTGCTGCCCAGCTTCACGCGCAAGATTTCTTCAGCACGTGCCATATCGCCGTCGGCTTCGGTCAGTGCTTTTTTGCATTCCATCATGGGCGCGTCGGTTTTCTCGCGCAATTCTTTAACCATCGATGCGGTGATTTGAGCCACGGTTTTCTCCAATTCTGTAGAACATGCCCCGGCAAGCCGGGGCGATACGAAGGGTCACTGTAGCTGTCTGCCATGACAACTGATGGTGTCTGGCAGACAGCGGTGAGCCTGTTACTCCTGGGTGTCAGCCTGAACTTCGACGAACTCTTCGTCAGCGGCGATTTCTTCAACCAGACCATTCAGGTTCTGTTCGCGGCCAGCCAGCACGGCGTCAGCCATGCCACGGGCGTACAGAGCGATAGCCTTGGCCGAGTCATCGTTACCAGGGATCACGTAATCCAGACCTTCTGGCGAGTGGTTGGTATCAACCACGGCCACCACGGGGATACCCAGAGTGCGGGCTTCAGCCACGGCAATCTTGTGGTAGCCAACGTCGATCACGAACAGGGCGTCAGGCAGG
The DNA here is from genome assembly GCF_026344155.1 of Alcaligenes nematophilus. Classification (NCBI taxonomy): domain Bacteria; kingdom Pseudomonadati; phylum Pseudomonadota; class Betaproteobacteria; order Burkholderiales; family Alcaligenaceae; genus Alcaligenes; species Alcaligenes nematophilus. Next base: position 187,148 of record NZ_JAPKMZ010000001.1, read on the forward strand.
TTGTTCATGTCCTTGATACCGCCGATGGCCTTGTGCAGCTTTTCCAGTTCGCGTTCGAACATCAAGGCTTCTTTCTTGCTCATGGTTTCCAGACGGCCTTCAGCCATCTGAGCTTCCATTTCCTTCAGACGCTTGATGGAAGTCTTGACCGTTTTGAAGTTAGTCATCATGCCACCCAACCAGCGGCTGTCGACGTAAGGCATGCCGCAACGTTCGGCCTCAGCAGCCACCAGTTCGCGAGCAGCGCGCTTGGTGCCTACGAACAGCACGTTGCCACCACGGGCAGCCAGTTGACGCACGAATTTGGTTGCTTCTTCGTACTGAACAACCGTTTTTTCCAGGTTGATGATGTGGATGTTGTTACGCTGACCGAAGATGAACGGAGCCATCTTGGGGTTCCAGTAACGGGTTTGGTGGCCAAAGTGCACACCAGCTTCCAGCATTTCACGCATTAAAGACATAAAGTTCTCCAAGGGTTTGGTCTTGTAACTGCCCGGTATCCGGTAAGGGCCGCAGCCTGTGCTGCATTCCAGACACCCCGAGACGGACAGTCACGCGATTTACAACTTAAAACATAAAAACGTTGCCCAACATGAGCGAACGCCTGCACTGCAACGGACTCACGCCTGCAGGCAGACAAGATATCTGCCATCCGGGCCCGAGCCTGAAACTTTTCTGGCTACCGCCTGCATACAGGGCACTGTTCGCAGGTGTATCCTAGAGGATTGCTTGGTCAGCATCACTTGAACAAGAACCGGGCTGCTGCCCATGTTGCTTTTGCAACGCTTGTGATCGTGCTGACCCTGTATTCGTTGTGAATTTTGCGTGTTTTTGCTGGCTCGCAGCGCCCTGAGGCGTTTTTTTCAATCTTGGAGCAGACTGTCCTGACCCCTTGCTTGACTCATCAGTTCTGAAGATTCAGAAAGCCTGAGAAAAGCCGGCCAACCCAGGAGAACCTAGATTTAATGCGGTAAACAGCGTCTTGCGCTGCCTGACACCGCCTTGCTTGGAAGCCGCCAGATCACCCCAAACGGGACGGCGCGTAACTGCAAAATTCACAAAAGCCTATAATTCTACTATTTTTCAATAGACCTGTTCAAGTTGCTATGAGTATTCTCGTCACAGACCCCACTGATCTCGAAAAAATGCGCGCTGCTTGCCAGACCGCGGCATCCATCCTTGATTACCTGACTCCCTTTGTCAAAGCAGGTGTCACGACCGGCGAACTGGATCGCCTGTGCATGGAGCGCATCAATGAACTGGGGGTCAAATCTGCCACCGTAGGCTACGCGCCTCCTGGCTACCCACCCTTTCCAGGCTCTATTTGTACCTCCGTCAACCACGTTATCTGTCACGGCATCCCCGGCGACAAAGTGTTGAAAAATGGCGACATTCTGAATATGGACGTCACCATTATTCAAGACGGCTGGTTTGGCGACACCAGCCGTATGTACTACGTGGGCGAGCCCAGCATCCTGGCCCGCCGCCTGACTGAAACCACCTACGAATGCATGTGGCTGGGTATTGATCAAGTCAAACCCGGCGCCACCCTGGGTGATGTCGGCCACGCCATTCAGCAACACGCTGAAAAACAAGGTTTTTCCGTTGTGCGCGAATACTGCGGCCATGGTGTGGGCCAGAAGTTTCACCAGGATCCGCAAGTGCTGCACTACGGCAAACCCGGCACCGGCGTAAAACTGGAACCCGGCATGATTTTCACCATCGAGCCCATGATCAACGCCGGTCGTCGCGAACTGCGCACGCTGGCTGACCAATGGACCGTGGTGACCCGCGACCACAGCCTGTCGGCCCAATGGGAGCACGCGGTGCTGGTAACCGATACCGGCTACGAAGTGCTGACCGTCTCGCCCGGCATGCCTGCCCCTCCAGCCATTATCAACAAGGCCTGAACCATGTCTTTCCTGGCCCAGCTTCGCGACAGAATTGCTTGCCGCCGGGCTAGGGCCTACGAGCGCTTCAGGCAAGACCTGCATTGCGATCGCCTGCTCACAAGCCTGTGCCAGCTTTGCGACCAAGGTCTGCGTGAACTTCTGGTCCGTTATCCCCTGCCCCGCCAAGCCAGCCTGGCGGCCTTGGGGGGGTATGGTCGCGGGGAGCTGTATCCGCATTCGGATGTGGACTTGCTGATCCTGTTGCAGCGCGAGCCCAATGCAGAGGATATAGACCGGATTCAGGCACTGGTCGCCGCCTTGTGGGATATAGGTCTGGCTCCCAGCCATAATGTGGCCACGCCCACCCAATGCCTGGAACAAGCCAGCCAGGACATCACCACCGAAACCGCCTTGCTGGAAAGCCGCTGGCTGGCGGGTTCCCGATTGCTGCTACGCCACGCCCAACAGCAACTGCAAAGCCAGATGGACCCGCAGGCTTTCTTCCTGGCCAAACAGGCCGAACAGCAGCAGCGTCATGCGCATCTGCAAGACACCCCCTACTCCCTGGAACCCAATTGCAAAGAGTCTCCTGGCGCCTTGCGCGACCTGCAGGTGCTGCTCTGGATGGCACGGGCAGCCGGTTTGGGTCGCAGTTGGGTGGATGTCGCGCAATCCGAACTACTGACGCAATCCGAGCTGAAAGCTCTGCAACGCGTGGAAGAAGCCTTCAAGCGTCTGCGCATTGAGCTTCATCTACTGACCGGCCGCGCCGAAGACAGACTGCTGTTTGACCTGCAACCACGTCTGGCTGACATTTACGGTTTTCAACCCACGGCCACCCGACGCGCCAGCGAACTGCTGATGCAGCGTTACTACTGGGCCGCCAAGATTGTCAGCCAGCTCAATCTGATCCTGATGCGCAGCATCGAGGAACACCTGTTCCCGCAAACCGATCAGGAACCGCTGATTCTGGACAGCCACTTCCAGATTCATCATGGACAGCTGGAACTGCGTCAGCCTGATGGCTTCGAGCAAGACCCCTCTTTGATTTTTGTGGCCATGCTGCATTTGCAGCAACAGCCCAATCTGCGTGGCCTGAAAGCCGATACCTTGCGAGCCCTCTGGCATGCCCGCCGCCTGATCGATGCCAAGTTCCGAGCCGAGCCCCGGAATCGACGTCTGTTTCTGGAAATTCTGCAGCAGAACAAAGGCATCGTGCATACCTTGCGGCTGATGAATCTGCTGAACCTGCTGCCGCGCTATTTGCCAGTCTTTCGACGCGTCGTCGGACAAATGCAGCACGACCTGTTCCACGCTTACACTGTGGACGAGCACACGCTAAAGGTTATACGCAACCTACGCCGCTTCACCATGGCCGAGCACAGCGAAGAGCTGTCCATGGCCAATCAGCTGATGAGCGGTTTTGATCGCCACTGGCTGCTGTATATCGCCGCCCTCTTTCACGACATTGCCAAAGGACGTGGCGGCAATCACTCCGAGCTGGGTGCGCAGGACGCCTTGGCATTCTGTCAGGATCACGGCTTGATGCCGGTGGACGCAGAGCTGGTGGTGTTTTTGGTGCGCGAGCACCTGACCATGTCGCAAGTGGCTCAGAAACGCGATTTGAGCGACCCGAATGTCATTTTCCAGTTCCTGCAAACCGTAGGTACGGAACGCCGCCTGACTGCCCTGTACCTGCTGACTGTCGCCGACATTCGGGCCACCAGCCCAACGGTATGGAACTCCTGGAAAGGCAAGCTGCTGGAAGACCTGTACAAGCTGTCACTGGCAGCTTTAGGACGGCAGGCCAAGGATGGCGTGTCCGTACTGGATCAACGCAAGCGTGACGCCGCTGGCGAAATTCGTCTGGCTGGCCTACTGGATGAAGCCCGCGAGGACTTCTGGCAATGGCTGGACAAGCCCTATTTCCTGCGCCACGACGCCAGTGAAATCGCCTGGCATACCATCCAGCTCTACCACCAGTCCCACAGCCTGACACCCATCGTACGCATACGCCCTGCCGGCCAATCCGACGCCCTGCAGGTGCTGGTCTACACCCAAGACGCCAGCGGCCTGTTCTTACGTATCTGCCGCTACTTTGACAGCCAGGCCGTCAGCATTCAGGACGCTCGCATTTACACGACTCGCCACGGCTGGGCGCTGGACAGTTTCATCGTCATGCTGCCCGCCTACGACCACGCCCTGCGGCGCGACCCTTTGCTGATCGAAACCGAGTTATGCCAGGCACTCCAGCAAGACCTGCTCCCTAGCGAGCCCCCGCACGACCACTACCGCGACATCCGCTCCCGCCGGGCTCGAGTCTTTCCCATTCAGCCCACCGTGGATCTGCGTCAGGAAGAGCAAGGGCAGGACTGGATTTTGACGCTAAGTGCCACAGACCGGCGCGGTTTGTTGTACAGTCTCGCCCAAGTATTCGAGCACCACGACGTGCGACTGCGCTCGGCCAAAGTCATGACCCTGGGCGATCGCGTGGAAGACGTCTTCATCCTGAGCGGTGCCGCACTGGAACAGAACCGTAATCAATTGCGCCTGGAGCGCGATGTACGTTTAGCCCTCTCTCAACAAGCCACCCCGTCTTAATGGAACTCTCCTCCGTATTTGCTGATGTCAGCCGCAGCTTCCTGTTTGCGTTGGCAACACTCTTGCCCATGCTGAACCCGCCTGCGGCCGCCCCCATCTTTCTGACCCTGACCGAAGGCGCCAGCGTGCCTGATCGCGCTCGCCTGGCCAAGAAAGTTGCCATCAATATTTTCATCATGCTGGCCATTGCCATGGTCGCGGGCAATATCGTGCTGAATTTCTTTGGCATTTCCCTGCCCATCATCCGAATTGGCGGGGGCCTGCTGGTGATTGCCACAGCCTGGCGCCTGATCAACGCCTCGGACTTTGACGCAGCCCATGCGCAGAACATGGCCGAGTCCTACTCCTGGGAACAGATCCGCTCCAAAGCCTTCTACCCCCTGACCTTCCCCATGCTCTGCGGCCCCGGCTCCTTGTCTGCGGCACTGACGGTAGGGGCGACCTTGCATGACAACTCGGTCACCGGCACCATGAGCAAGCTGGCTGGCGCGCTGCCTGCTATTGCTGCGGCCAGTTTTATCGTGTTTCTGGCCTTACGTTTTGCATCGCAATTCCTGTACAAACTGGGTAAAAATGGCACGGCTGTCGTGATGCGCCTGTCCGCCTTTATTCTCTTATGCCTGGGCGTGCAGATTACCTGGGCCGGTTTCCATGAACTTTTCCTGGGTTTGCTGCACGAAGCATCTACCTTTCATTCTTTAAGTTCCTCTTGATACCATGGCCGCATCCTCCCGCCAGTCCGCTGCACCCTACTATCTGATCGCCCTGCTCGCCTTTTCCGGCGTAGGCATTGCACTGCTTTCCCAGCATGTATTCAGCATCCCGCCTTGCGCCTGGTGCGTCCTGCAACGCCTGATTTTCATTGTGTTGGGCGTGTTCAGCCTGGTTGCTGGTGTGTTGCGCCAACTGGGGCATCAGCGCAGTTCAACCATTGCCAGCTTGCTGGGTCTGGCTACCTCAGTAGGTGGCATTCTGGCTGCCTGGTATCAGGTATCGGTCGCGCAGCACCTATTCAGCTGCGACCAGACCTTTGCCGATCGCTTCATTACCCAGTCCGGCCTGGAAAGCGGCTTGCCTTGGCTATTTGGTATTTATGCCTCCTGCATGGATGCACGCCAACCTTTGCTGGGGATTGAATACGCTTACTGGAGCTTGGCGCTATTTGTGATCCTGGGCCTGGGTTTGTTGCTGACGCTGTTCAAGCGACGAGGGGCCTAAGCGCCTGGGCAGCCACTACAGCCATAAAGCCCTGCCTTCCAGCAGGGCTTTTTTGTTCCACCCTGCTCAATCAGGCATCAAACCCAAATCGGTATAAACAGCGTCACGAACCTGATCCGGAAATGCACCAAACAGGCCCTCTGGAGCGGTATTGGTCATGCTGACAATGATGAGGTCCTGCTGTCGATCAAACATCCACTTCTGCCCGAATGCACCGACCCACTGCAAGCTCCCAGCAGACATCGGCATGGTCCGCTCAGGCAGCTGTCGTGAAATGGCGGCCCCGTAGGTATAGCCCCAATTTGGCCACATGCATTTGGCAGAATATGGCACATGATCGGTAAACAGCGCTTCGCAATACGGCTTGGAAAGCAAACTCCCATTTCGCAAAGCCAGAAGTATGCGCATCAAATCTGCCCCGGACCCAAGCATGGATGCCCCCGCATAGATCGGCCTGGAGCGCTGTGACAGGCTCTGCTCATCAAACCGCAGCACGCCGATACCCAGATCCAACGCACCATCCACCCGCGTCAAGCAAGCCTCATGATTTCGATACGGCACGGCCATCTGAAAATCATCGCGCTTGTAAAAGGAACAATGTCTCAAGCCCAAGGGACGACTAATGCTGTCCTCCAGTAACTCCGACAAGCCCCGTCCCGAAGCAATTTGCAAAGCCTGCCCCACTACATCCACTCCCAAGGAGTAACGCCAGCCTGTACCCGGTGCAAAACGTAGTGGTACGGAGCAAATACGTCGAAAATTCTCTTGCCAGCTCAGTTCTGGATCATCCAGCCCATCACTGACCTGAGCCTGAGCGTAGGCACTCTCCTCACCATCAATAAAACGATAACTAAGCCCCGATGTGTGAGTGAGCAATTGATGAATGGAAATAGGCGGGCAAATAGAATTGAAACTGGGACCGAAATGGGGAAGATAGCGCGTGATTCTATCTTTCAAAGAAAGCAGTCCCCGCTCAATCAAACGCAAGGCCAGCCAGGAACTGATTGTCTTGCTCAAGGAGCCCAAACTGAAGACCGTATCTTCATGCATGGCTTGAGCCAGCTCCTTATTCGCCCAGCCACCACTAAAACGAAATATCAGTTCACCTTGGTAAGCGACCAGCACCACGGCACCCATCACCCGGTTTTGCTCCAGGGCCTGCTCCAGCAAATGATGCAAGGCAGGAAAGTCGATACCAGATTGAATACTGACAGGAATCTGCTCTGTGGGATCAGGATCAGTTAATACCTGATCAGATTCCATATCTTTGCTTGGGTTTTTCATCTTTGATTCCAGATAGAATGCGCACCAAGGCGCATGATTTATCGAAAGAAACAAAGAAAAATATAAGCTGATTATTAAATAATATGAAATTAATCCGTAGATTATAAAATCATCAAAAATTAAAAAATAATAGGTTTAATTTATATAAGAGACTAATAATTAAAGCCTGAAAATAAAATATCCAAAACCACCCAGCAATCATAAATTCAAAAAAAACCCGCTATAAAAGCGGGTTTTTCCAATCGAGCACAAGATCAAGTTATCAGTCCGTTACGTCAGGCACTTCACGACCATTTTTGCGGCCTTCTGCCAACAGATTCAGATAAGCCTCGTCCACATCCCCTGTCACGTACTCGCCGCTAAAGCAGGAGGACTCAAAGCCGGCAAAGCGTGGGTTCAAGTCACGCAGGGATTGTTCCAGATCGTGCAGGTCTTGATAAACCAGACCATCCACACCAATTTCCTTGGCAACCTGATCCACATCACGACCTGTGGCGATCAGCTCGGAAACCGTAGGCATGTCGATGCCGTACACGTTCGGAAAGCGGACCGGTGGTGCTGCCGAAGCAAAGAACACCTTGTTCGCACCCGCGGCACGGGCCATATCCACAATCTGACGGCTCGTTGTGCCACGCACGATAGAGTCATCCACCAGCAGCACGTTCTTGCCACGGAATTCCATGGGAATAGCACTCAGTTTCTGACGCACCGACTTCTTGCGCACTTCCTGACCGGGCATGATAAAGGTGCGGCCCACGTAGCGGTTCTTGATGAAGCCTTCGCGGTAGTTCAGGTTCAAATGTGCTGCCAACTGCATGGCCGAAGGACGGGCCGAGTCAGGGATAGGCATGACCACATCGATATCGGCCAGACGCAGGTTCTTGGCGACGTTCTCGGCCAAGTACTCACCCATTAGCAAACGGGCGTCGTAAACCGACACACCATCAACAGTGGAATCGGGGCGGGCGAAGTACACGTACTCAAAGACACAGGGATTCAGGCGCGGGTTCTCGGCGCACTGGCGGCTGCTGAGATTACCGTCCAGATCCACAATGATGGCCTCGCCGGGCTCAACGTCGCGGACCAGCTCGAAGCCGCAACCGGTCAAGGCAACGGACTCGGAAGCAATCATCCATTCTTCACCCTTGGGCGTCACATTACGACCCAAGCACAAAGGACGAATCCCGTTCGGATCACGGAAAGCTACCAGACCGAAATTGGCGATTTGCGAGACTACCGCATAAGCCCCACGCGCACGGCGGTGCACAGCAGCGACGGCCTCAAACACTTCGTCCTGAGTCAGCTCAGGACCCGTGGCAGCGCGTTGCAACTCGTGGGCATACACATTCAGCAGAACCTCGGAATCCGAGTTGGTGTTGATGTGGCGACGATCAATGGTGAACAGTTCTTCACGCAGCTCACGCCAATTGGTCAGATTGCCGTTGTGCACAAAGCTCAGACCAAAGGGGGCGTTGACGTAAAACGGCTGCGCCTCCTCCACGCTCTGGCTGGAGCCCGCCGTGGGGTAACGCACGTGGCCAATACCGCTATTGCCCGGCAAGGAGCGCATGTTGCGGGTACGGAATACGTCCCGCACCAGGCCAAATGCCTTGTGCATGCTGAAGAACTGGTCGTGCCAGGTCGCCAGCCCCGCTGCATCCTGCCCGCGGTGCTGCAGCAAGAGCAAACTGTCATAGATCAACTGATTTACAGGGCTGCGCGCAACAACCCCTACAACTCCACACATGATTGGTTCCCGTTAGTGTGTTCTCAATAAGGCAGCCATTCTGCCAGAGACGGCGGCAGCATGGCCTTAATCGACTGCACCGCGCGGATCGCAGGCTCGGCCAGCTTGGCCTGCTCCCACCACGGTTCCTTAGGTAAATCGGTATGCCCGGCCAGGATGACCAGAATCAGCACCAGCAGCACCCCGCGAGCCAGCCCGAACAGGCCGCCCAAGCCATGATCGGCGGGCGTCAAACCCGTTTGCTCGATCAAGCTGGCTAACAGCATGTTCAACAGGCCCACCAGTAGCAAGACCATAAAAAAAACGGCTCCGTAGGCCAAAGCCGTACGTAATAAGCCGTTTTCTACCCAGACTTGTATCCAGCCTGATGTGCGTGGCCCCCACCAGATTGCGGCCATGAAGGCCAGCAAATAGGCGCTGAGCGAAAGAACTTCCTTGATCAATCCCCGTATCAGGCCCAGAAGGCCTGACACACCCACAATTCCAAGGACGATATAGTCGAAGCTGCTCACTTAGCCGAGATAAAACTGTTCTCGTAACCGAGCGAGCGCAAGCGGGCCTGGGCTGCCTGAGCCGCTTCACGAGTGGGGAATGGGCCCACACGCAAACGATAGGTTGGCTTGCCACCGCTTTGTGCCGTCTCTACATAGGCATTGGTCACACCGGCCGATACCAGCTGATCACGACGCGACTGGGCATCGTTCTGGTTGGAATAGGCGACAATCTGCAAAATGAAGTTGCCTTGTTGCGTAGCCGGTTTAGCGGCAGCAGCAGGGGCTGGTTTACTCGGGACACGGCCTTCCAGCAGGGCCAGCGCGTAGGAGCCGTCATCGGTACGGCCATTTTGTGCAGGCGCTGGGCTTGGCTTGGGTTTTTCGACTGGCTTGGGCTTCTCAACCGGCTTGGGCGTCTCTGGACGTGTGGTCACAGGCGGCGGCGCAGCGGGAGTGCTAGGTGTCGTGACAGGAGCAGGATCGGTTTCCAGACCGGGATTGACCACGGCCAGACCACCGTCGGTACTGGTGGAAGGATCAGTGACCAGCGGCTCGTCAGGTTGTTCGATGACAGGAGCAGGCGTGCCTTCTTGCACCACCAGCTCGCCGGGACGAGTCTGCACTGTGCCCTGCCCCGTTGTCTGACCGATGGGACCCAGGGCCAAAGACTGCTCGGGCTCAGGTGGGGTCTTGTCGGCGGTCAGCATGGGCACCAGCACGACGACGGCCAGAACCAGAGCCAGCGCACCGATCAGACGGCGGCGAGCCCGTCCACGCAGTTCCGATAATTGTGAATCGCTGGAAGCACTGCCGCGGCGACCCGACGATGAGGAAGTATCGTTACGTGAAAATAAACCCATGAGCCCTAGACCTATGAAATAAGCAGTCTTACTGATATTCAGGAAGATGAACGGTCGTTTGCGGCTTCAAGTATTGGTCCTACTGTCGCAAACGAGCCAAACACGACAATTCTATCATTGTCACTGGCCTCTTTTAACGCCGCCTCGTAAGCGAGCTGAGGACTGTTGTAACTGGATACGACCGCTGACGCTTTACTGACCGAAGCGCGGGCAACCGGCCGAACACCTGGGCGATGCGAGCCGGATTCGGCCTCGGGTGCCAACACATCATCAGGCGTCTGACCACTGGCCAGAACCGCGCGTACATGATTGGCCAATTCTTCACCCGACATGCTGCGTGGACCTTCCAGACTGGCACACATCCAGTGGTCGATACGGGTAGCCATGCGGGCGATCACGCCGTCCACATCCTTGTCCTTGTACATACCCACGACGGCAATCGTCTTGGGGTAAGGCGGCATATTGTCCAGGTTCTGCGCCAAGGCAGCCGCCGCATGGGGGTTGTGAGCCACGTCAAAAATCACACAAGGCTGGCCAGGTTGAATCTGGAAGCGGCCCGGCATGTGAGCACGCAGCAAGCCGGCACGTACAGCTTGCGCAGGCACAGCCAAACGTGGGTGCAGCGACTCCAGCGCAGCTAATGCCGCAGAAGCATTCAGCAGCTGATTCGCTCCACGCAAGGCCGGGTAAGCCAGGGCAGCGCGGCGCTGATTGCGGCCACCGTAAGCCCATTGCTGACGGTCGCCGGAATAGTTGAAATCTTTGCCAAACAGCCACAATTGGGCACCAATTTCCTGGGCGTAATCCAGCATGGTCTGTGGCGGCACGGGATCGGCACAGATCGCAGGACGATCGGCACGGAAAATATGGGCTTTCTCCCAGGCCACCTGTTCACGGGTATTGCCCAGGTACTCAGCATGGTCGATATCAATGCTGGTAATGATGGAACAGTCCGCATCAATGATGTTGACGGCATCGAGGCGACCACCCAGGCCCACTTCCAGCACCGCGACATCAACACGCTGCTCCTGGAACAGCAACAAGGCAGCCAGCGTGGAAAATTCAAAATAAGTCAGCGTCAGATCGCCACGAGCTTCGTTGATACGGGCAAATTGCGCCGTGATCTGCGCATCTTCGGCCATCTCGCCATTCAAGCGAATGCGTTCGTTATAGCGCACCAGATGCGGAGAGGCGTACACGCCTACCTTGTACGCGGCGGCCAGCAAAATCGCTTCCAGCATGGCGCAGGTCGAGCCTTTGCCGTTGGTGCCCCCCACCGTAATGACGACAGAATCCAGTTTGATGTTCAGACGTTGGGCAACCTCGCGAATCCGGCCCAGGCCCAGATCAATGGCCGAAGGATGCAAAGTTTCCAGATAGGACAGCCAGTCACTCAGCGAGGAGTCGGCTTTCAGAACAGGATGAGTCATGGACAACACCAATTACAAAATAAAAACGGCAGGCGCTGATGATAGCACCTGCCGTGATCCAATACGCCTTAACTATCAGGCGAATACTGGTATTACTTGCGACGCGTTGGAGGCAAGTCCGTGCACGTCCCTTCTGCGACGGCAGCAGCCTTGCTGACCGACTCGCACAAGGTGGGGTGCGGATGGATGGATTTAGCCAGATCGACCGGGTCCACACCCATTTCGATAGCCAGAACCAGCTCACCAATCAGCTCGCCCGCATTGGTACCGACGATACCGCCACCCACGATACGGTGGGTTTCAGCATCGAACAGAACCTTGGTAAAGCCTTCATCACGGTTGTTCGCAATCGCGCGACCAGATGCAGCCCAGGGGAACACGCCCTTCTCGACCTTGATGCCGTCTTTCTTGGCCTGATCTTCTGTCAGACCCACCCAGGCGATTTCCGGATCGGTGTAAGCCACCGAAGGAATCACGCGGGCATCAAAGAAAGACTTCTCGCCAGCGATGACTTCAGCAGCCACGTGCGCTTCGTGCTCGGCCTTATGTGCCAGCATGGGCTGACCCACGATGTCGCCAATCGCATAGATGTGCGGCACGTTGGTGCGCTGTTGCTTGTCAACCGGGATGAAGCCACGATCTGTCACCTGCACACCGGCCTTCTCGGCACCGATCTTCTTGCCATTGGGCGAACGGCCCACGGCTTGCAGAACCAGGTCGTAACGCTGCGGCTCGGCCGGAGCATTCTTGCCTTCGAAAGTCACCCAGATGCCATCTTCGCGCGCTTCGGCGGCCACAGTGCTGGTTTCCAGCATCATGTGATCAAAGCGGTGCTTGTTCATCTTCTCCCACACCTTGACCACGTCGCGATCTGCGCCCGGCATCAGGCCGGTCTGCATTTCCACCACGTCCAGGCGGGCACCCAGAGCCGAGTACACCGTACCCATTTCCAGACCGATGATGCCACCACCCACGATCAGCATGCGCTTGGGCACAGACTTCAGTTCCAGCGCGCCGGTGGAGTCCACCACGCGTGGATCGTCAGGCAGGAATGGCAGTTTTACCGACTGGCTACCGGCCGCAATAATGGCCGAGCCGAACTTGATCACTTTCTTGGTGCCGTCGTTGGCGGTCACTTCGATGTGGTTGGGGTCCAGGAATTGGCCGTTACCGACCACAACCTGCACCTTGCGGCCCTTGGCCATACCAGCCAGGCCACCGGTCAACTTGCCGATCACCTTGTTCTTGTAATCGCGCAGCGCGTCGATATCGATTTGCGCTTCACCGAACTTGATGCCGTGTGTTGCCAGGGACTTGGCTTCCTCGTAGACCGCTACGGTATGCAGCAAGGCCTTGGAAGGAATACAACCCACGTTCAAACACACGCCACCCAAAGTGCTGTAGCGCTCGACCAGAGCCACTTTCAGGCCCAGGTCAGCCGCACGGAAGGCCGCGTTGTAACCGCCTGGGCCCGCGCCCAGAACGACCACATCCACGGAATCATCCGCGCCGCCCTGATGGCTGGCCGCCTGCGGAGCAGGTGCCGCAGCCGGAGCGGCAGCGGCCGGAGCCGCCGCTGCTTTAGGCGCTTCTTCTTGTTTAGCGGGTGCTGCAGCGGGAGCGGCTTGGCTCTCCGACGCTTCAATCTTGGCAATGGCCGAACCCTGGGAGACTTTGTCACCCACTTTGACCAGCAACTCCTTGATCACCCCTGCCTGAGCGGCAGGGATTTCCATGGAGGCCTTGTCGGACTCCACGGTGATCAGGCTTTGCTCGACCTCGACCGTATCGCCGACTTGCACCAGCACTTCGATGACATCTACTTCACCGGAGTCGCCGATATCCGGGACCGTCAGATCAATCAGACTCATGACAACTCCTTACAGTGCGATGCGACGGAAGTCGGCCAGCATCGTTGCCAGGAAGGCATTGAAACGGGCGGCGGCGGCACCATCGATAACGCGGTGGTCGTAGGACAGGGACAGAGGCAGCATCAGACGTGGCTCGAATTCCTTGCCATTCCAGACTGGCTGCATGGAGGAACGCGACAGACCCAGAATGGCCACTTCTGGCGCATTGATAATGGGTGTGAAGTCCGTACCGCCAATACCGCCCAGCGAGGAAATGGTGAAGCAACCGCCTTGCATCTGAGCGGCACTCAGCTTGCCATCACGGGCAGCGGCAGCCAGTTCGCCCGTTTCGCGAGCGATGTCCAGAATGCCTTTCTTGTCGGCATCACGGATAACCGGCACAACCAGACCGTTAGGCGTGTCAGCTGCAAAACCAATGTGGTAGTACTGCTTGAGCACCAGATTGTCGCCGTCCAGCGAAGCGTTGAACTCGGGGAATTTCTTCAGGGCAGCCACGGCAGCCTTGATGACGAAAGCCAGCATGGTGACGCGAGCGCCGGACTTCTTGTATTCCTCGTTCAGCTCTTTACGCAGGGCTTCCAAAGAGGTGATGTCAGCCACATCGTTATTGGTGACATGAGGAATCATGACCCAGTTGCGATGCAGGTTGGCACCGGAAATCTTCTTGATGCGCGACAGGGCCTGCGTTTCGACTGGGCCAAACTTGGCAAAATCGACCTTGGGCCAGGCCAACACATCCAGACCACCGACTTGAGCAGCGGTACCGGCAGCAATAACCGGAGCAGCGCCGCCCGCCATGACTTGCTTCACAAAGCCACGCACATCGTCAGCCGTAATACGGCCTTTATCGCCCGAGCCATGAACCTTGGTCAGATCCACACCCAGCTCGCGAGCGAACTTGCGTACGCTAGGCGAGGCATGCGGCAGATTGCGCAAGGAGCCTTCGGTTTCCGCAAAAGCGGCAGTGGGCGAAACACGCTCTGGAGCCGGCGCACCAGCACCGACCACCACCGAGGAGCTGGCAGCAGGAGCGGCCGCTGCTGCGGGAGCAGGTTCAGCTTTAGGAGCGGGAGCGGCCTCGGCCTTGGCGGGTGCAGGGGCTGCAGCAGCTCCTTGCACTGTCAGTTCCAGAATGTCACTACCCTGGCTGACCTTGTCACCCAGTTTCACTTTGATGGCCGTCACCACACCGGCGTGGGAAGACGGCACTTCCATGGAAGCCTTGTCCGATTCCACGGTGATCAGGCTTTGGTCCACTTCGATGGTGTCACCCACTTGCACCATGATTTCGATAACGTCCACATCGCGGGCGTCGCCAATGTCAGGCACTTGGACGGTAACTTGCTGTTCACCACCGGCCGGGGCTGCCGCGGCGGCGGCAGGAGCCGCTGCGGGCGCAGCTTCAGCTTTAGGAGCGGGAGCAGCTTCGGCCTTGGCAGGCTCAGCGGCAGGCGCGGCCTGCGCGCCTTCGGCGGCTTCCAGTTCCAGAACCAGACTGCCTTCCTTAACCTTGTCGCCCAGCTTGACCTTGATCGACTTGACCACGCCAGCATCGGACGAGGGGATTTCCATGGAGGCCTTGTCGGACTCCACAGTAATCAGACTTTGCTCGACCTCAATGGTCTCGCCTTCCTTGACCAGGATTTCGATCACTTCGACAGCGTCGTCAGCACCGATATCCGGGATTTTGACTTGAATGATATTGCTCATGGTTCAGTCCCTTATGCGTGCTGCGGGTTGGCCTTGGAAGGATTGATGCCGTATTTGGCAATCGCCTCGGACGCTTTGCTGAACGGAATCTTGCCGTCTTCAGCCAGCGCGCGCAGAGCAGCCAGCACCACGAAGTGACGATCAACCTCAAAGTGCTCGCGCAGCTTGAAGCGGTAGTCGGAGCGGCCAAAACCATCGGTGCCCAACACTTTGAAGGTGCGATCCTTAGGCACGAACGGACGAATCTGGTCGCCAAAGGCCTTGACGTAGTCGGTGGAGACCACGATAGGACCATCCGTTTTAGCCAGTTGAGTCGTCACGTAAGGCACGGGCAGATCCTTGCCTTCAGGATTCAGCAGCGCAGCGCGCTCACAATCCAGACCATCACGACGCAGTTCGGTAAAGCTGGTCACGCTCCAAACGTCGGAGCCAATGCCCCAGTCTTTTTCCAGCAATTCTTGTGCTGCGATCACTTCGCGCAAAATCGTGCCCGAACCCATCAACTGAACGCGCAGCTTGCTGTCCTTGGCAACGGACTTGAACTTGTACATACCGCGCAGGATACCGTCTTCGTCGCCTTCGACCAGACCGGGCTGAGCGTAGTTCTCGTTCATCAGGGTGACGTAGTAGTACACGTCTTCCTGGTCCTGAACCATGCGCTTCAAACCATGCTGCATGATGACAGCCACTTCGTGAGCGAAGGTGGGGTCGTAGGATACGCAGTTAGGAATCAGCGAGGACTGAATATGGCTGTGGCCATCTTCGTGCTGCAAACCCTCACCGTTCAAGGTGGTCCGACCGGCAGTGCCGCCCAGCACGAAACCGCGTGCCTTCATGTCACCCGCTGCCCAGGCCAGATCGCCAAAGCGCTGGAAGCCGAACATGGAGTAATAAATGAAGAACGGAATCATGATGCGGTTGCTGTTGGAGTACGACGTGGCCGCCGCAATCCAGGAGCTGAAAGCACCCTGTTCGTTAATACCTTCCTGCAACAACTGACCATTGGCCGTTTCGCGGTAGTACATGACCTGGTCTTTATCGACCGGGGTGTACTTCTGGCCTTCCGGTGCGTAAATACCGATCTGACGGAACAGACCTTCCATACCAAAGGTACGGGATTCGTCAGCCAGGATAGGTACGGCACGAGGACCGACTTGTTTATCACGCAGCAAGGTGTTGAAAAAGCGCACAAACGCTTGCGTCGTGGAAATCTCACGGCCTTCGGCAGTGGCTTCCAGCATGGGCTTGAATGCGTCCAGAGTCGGCACGGTCAGCTGTTCATCGGCCTTGGTGCGACGCTTGGGCAAGTAGCCGCCCAATGCCTGACGGCGGGCGTGCAGGTATTGCATTTCTGGAGAGTCATCAGCTGGCTTGAAGTAAGGCAGCTCTTCCAGTTTGTCATCAGGAACCGGGATGTTGAAACGGTCGCGGAATTCGCGCACGGCGTCCAGATCCAGGCTCTTTTGTTGGTGCGATGGGTTCTTGGCCTGGCCCACGTGGCCCATGCCGTAGCCCTTGATGGTCTTGGCCAGAATAACGGTAGGCTGACCTTCGTGCTTGGTGGCAGCGTCAAACGCAGCGTACACCTTGTGAGGATCGTGACCGCCACGGTTCAGACGCCAGATGTCCTCGTCGCTCATGCGGCTGACCATTTCCAGCAGCTTGGGGTGCTTGCCAAAGAAGTGCTCGCGAACGTAGGCACCGTCGTTGGCCTTGTAGGCCTGGTATTCGCCGTCCACGGTTTCTTCCATGACCTTGCGCAGGATGCCTTCCTTGTCACGGGCCAGCAATGGATCCCAGTAACCGCCCCAGATCAGTTTCAGCACGTTCCAGCCTGCACCACGGAAGGTACCTTCCAGTTCCTGGATGATTTTGCCGTTACCGCGCACAGGACCGTCCAGACGCTGCAAGTTACAGTTCACGATGAAAATCAGGTTGTCCAGTTTTTCACGTGCAGCCAGACCGATGGCGCCCAGGGATTCGGGTTCGTCCATCTCGCCGTCGCCCAGGAATACCCAGACTTTACGGCCGCTGGTATCAGCAATGCCACGGGCATGCAGGTACTTCAGGAAACGAGCCTGGTAGATCGCCATCAATGGGCCCAGACCCATGGACACGGTGGGGAACTGCCAGAATTCGGGCATCAACTTGGGATGCGGGTAGGATGGCAAGCCTTTGCCATCGACTTCCTGACGGAAGTTGTTCAGCTGATCTTCGGAGATACGGCCTTCCATAAAGGCGCGGGCGTAAATACCGGGCGAGGAATGGCCCTGGAAGAACACCATGTCGCCGCCGCGATCTTCGGTTTCAGCGTGCCAGAAGTGGTTCTGACCGCAACCAATCATGGTGGCCAGCGACGCAAAGGAGGCAATGTGACCGCCCAGACCACCACCATCAGGAGGGGTTTCGCGGTTGGCGCGCACCACCATGGCCATGGCGTTCCAGCGAATGTAGGAACGGATGCGCTCTTCGAGCACCAGGTTGCCAGGGTGGGCAGGTTCCAGACCCGGAGGAATCGTGTTCTCGTAAGCCGTGTTGGGCGAGAACGGGATGTGAGCACCGGAGCGACGGGCCAGATCGATCAGCTTTTCGATCAGATCATGAGCACGGGCCGGGCCTTCACGGTCCACCACCGCTTCCAGGGCGTCAAGCCACTCTTTTGTTTCTAGGGCTTGGTCTTGACTGACCTGAGCCGAACTATTGTCTTGGGTTGAGGACATATAGTGTCTCCATATATGTGGTAGTAGTCCGGTCTTGCTCGACGCTGAGCCGCCCATCTAATAAGAAGTAAAGCGATCCTGACCGAAGCGGGTTTTGCGGACTGTGAGCGTTCAAGGCGGGGTACGCCTGCACCAAACCATTCTAGGAAAGAACACAGAAACGCTCAAGCAAAATTTCATTTTATGGTATGTGTTTTCATAATACGAAATATCACTAAAAAAAATAGCCCTACATTACAATCCAGCCATACTTCTTTTCTTGCTGTTATGGCTACTCATCCCAAAAAGTCTCTGATCCCTTCAACCTTCTATGATCAGGCCAAGCAGAATCGGCGTGGATTCTATTGGCTGACACCGGTTGTCGTGCTGTTTCTCTACCTCTGTGTCATGGGGGTATTCCTGTGGCTGCAGCGTTTGCAAAACGATAGCGTCATGTTTGTGACCATCGATCAGGAAACGCGCCAGCAACGCCTGATGATGGTGATTTTGGCCCTGTCCCTGGTGATTGTGGTCAGCTTGCTGGCCCTGTGGCGCTATACCCGCTTCCGCACCCATGCCGAGGCAGCACAAACCGCCGAGACGGGTTTCCGGCGTGCCATGGAAAACTCCATGTCCACGGGGATGCGCGTGTTTGACATGCAGGGCCGCATCGCTTATGTGAATCCGGCTTTTTGCAGAATGATTGGCTGGAACGAGGCCGATCTGGTCGGTCGTACCGCCCCTTTCCCTTACTGGTTACCCGGTCGTCATCAACAGCACCAGGAAACCCTGGATCTTTTGCTGTCCGGCCGCACGCCCAGCAGTGGTCTGGAAGTGGAGGCTCAGCGCCGCGATGGCTCGCGCTTTACGGCCCGTATGTATGTCTCGCCCTTGCGTGCCCCTAATGGAGAGCAGATCGGCTGGATGACTTCCATGACGGACATTACCGAACCCAAGCGTATTCGCGAAGCCCTGACCGCCGCGCATGAACGCTTCATGACGGTACTGGAAGGTCTGGATGATGCCATTTCCGTGGTGGCCGATACATCGGACGGTCTGGAACTGCTGTTTGCCAACCGCACCTATCGTCGCTTCTTTGGCGCCCAATCCAATGGTCACGCTGAATTGCTGGGTGGCCGCCTGGGTCGCTTTACGGATGAAACCGTAGAGATCTACTCCGAATCGGCGGCCCGCTGGTTCGAAGTTCATCACCGCATGCTGGCCTGGACAGACGGCCGCCGTGTACGTCTGCAAGTGGCGCGCGATATTACCGACCGCCGCAAGCACGAAGAAGCCTCGCGCATTCAGCAAGAAAAGGTGCAGTTGACCAGCCGCCTGACCACCATGGGCGAAATGGCTTCCTCGCTGGCGCACGAATTGAACCAGCCGCTGACGGCCATCAATAACTACAGCATGGGCGCAGTTGCCATGCTGAAATCTGGTCGCTACCAGCCTGAAACCCTGCTGGCCGCGCTGGAAAAAGCGGCCCAGCAAGCCGAGCGCGCGGGCAAGATCATCAGCCGTATTCGTGAATTCGTGAAACGTAGCGAACCGCGCCGCGTCCGCGTCAAGGTCATGCGTATTGTGGAAAATGCCGTCGGCTTTGCCGAAATCGACGCCCGCAAGCGCCAGATCGAGATTGAATTGAGCATTCCGGACCCCGTTCCTGACGTCATTGCCGACCCCATTCTCATAGAACAGGTATTATTGAATCTGCTCAAAAATGGGATCGAAGCCATGGAACACAGCGAGCATCATGTGCTTCAATTGGTGATTACCCAACAAGAATCGCTTTTGGAGATGGCCGTCATCGATCGCGGTCATGGCTTGAAAGATCCGGAGCGCCTCTTTGAACCGTTTTACAGTACCAAGTCCGAAGGCCTTGGGATGGGCCTGAATATCTGTCGCACAATTATTGAATCGCATCACGGCCGCCTGTGGGCTGTCGGCAATCCAGAGGGTGGAACGATTTTCCGTTTCAGTCTACCTTGTGCGGCACCGGATGTAACGGACACCCTTGATAACAAACTGGAGATACCCGAATGACCAGCCCGCAAATGCCATGCACCATTTACGTAGTCGATGACGACGAAGCCGTACGGGACTCCTTGCGCTGGCTCCTGGAAGCTAACGGCTATCGGGTCCGCTGCTTTGCATCGGGCGAAGAGTTTCTGGGCGCCTACGACCCGGCCCAGGTGGCCGTCCTGATTGTGGACGTGCGCATGCCCGGCATGAGCGGCCTGGAGCTGCAGGAAGCCCTGATCGCTCGCAAGTCGAACATCCCGATTGTGTTCATTACCGGCCACGGTGACGTGCCCATGGCTGTGAGCACCATGAAGAAAGGCGCTATCGACTTTCTGGAAAAACCCTTTAACGAAGCCGATCTGCGCACTATTGTCAGCCGCATGATCGAACAGGCTACGGCTCGTGCCTCGCAAGCGCAGGCGCAAAAAGATCAACAAGAAGTCCTGGGCCGCCTGACAGCGCGCGAACAGCAAGTGCTGGAACGCATTGTTGCCGGTCGCCTGAACAAGCAGATTGCTGGGGACTTGAACATCAGCATTAAAACTGTCGAAGCGCATCGCGCCAATATCATGGAAAAACTGGAAGTCACTACGGTTGCCGACCTCATGAAAATCGCCCTCACCAAGTCCGAGGATGCGTAAATGAGTGCTCGCATTATTGATGGAAAAAAGCTGTCCACCGCCATCAAGGCGGACGTTGCAGAACGCGTTGCCAAGCTGAAACAAACCCACGGCATTCAAGCCGGTTTGACCGTGGTACTGGTCGGTGAAGATCCGGCCTCCCAGGTTTATGTACGCAACAAGGGCCTGGCATGCGAAGCCGCCGGCCTGAAATCCGAAATCATCCGTCTGCCTGCCGACACCACCGAAACCAAGCTGCTGGCCCTGATCACTCGCTTGAATCAGGACAGCTCGGTGCACGGCATTCTGGTTCAGTTGCCCCTGCCCGCCCATCTGGACGAGCACAAGGTGATTGAAACCATTGCACCGCACAAGGACGTGGATGGTTTCCACGTCAGCAATGCCGGCATGCTCATGACGGGCAAGCCGCTATTTGCCCCCTGCACGCCCTACGGCGTCATGAAAATGCTGGAATCCGAAAACGTGGCACTGCGCGGTGCAGAAGCCGTCGTCGTGGGCGCCAGCAATATCGTGGGCAAACCCATGGCCATGCTCTTGCTGGCTGCGGGCGCTACCGTCACCCTCTGTAACTCCAAAACGCGCGATCTGGCCGCCCAGACACGCCGTGCCGATGTGCTGGTCGCTGCCGTAGGCCGCCCAGGCATCATTACCGGCGATATGGTCAAGCCCGGTGCCGTCGTGATCGACGTGGGTATCAACCGCGGTGCAGACGGCAAGCTGTGCGGCGACGTGGACTTTGCCAGTGCCAGCGAAGTGGCCTCGGCCATTACGCCCGTACCCGGCGGCGTCGGCCCCATGACCATTGCCATGCTGCTGGTCAACACCTTGGAAGCGGCCGAACGTTCGGCCAACATCAGTCTTTAATTTAATCAACGGTTTATGACGACAAATCCCTTACTGGTTCCTATCGACAGCCTTATTGACTATCCCGCCATCCAGCCCGAGCACATCGAGCAGGCGGTGGACCAACTGCTGGCCTTGGCCCGCCAAGCCGTAGACACAGTCTCCAACGACGCTAGCGAACCCAGTTGGGACAACATCGTCGAGCCCATCACCGACGCCACCGAAACCTTGTATCGCGCCTGGTCGGTGGCCGGTCACCTGAACTCGGTCATCAATACGCCCGAACTGCGCACGGTGTACAACCAATGCCTGCCGCGCATGAGCGAGTTCTCGACCTGGGTGGGCTTGAACCGTCCTTTGTTCCTGCGTTATCAGGCGCTGGCCGACAGCCCGGCCTTTGCCACCCTGACGCCCCAGCGCCAACGCATCATTACCCTTGCCCTGCGCGATTTCCGCCTGAGCGGCGTGCAACTGGAGGGTCAGGCGCGTGAAGACTACGCCCGTATTTCCGAAGAGCTGGCACAGACTTCGCAGCAATTCTCCGAGCACGTGCTGGATGCCATTGATCAGTGGCATTACCTGGTCACTGACCAGGCCGAGCTGGACGGCATCCCGGACGATGTGCTGGCCGCTGCTCAACGCGCTGCTCAGGAAAACGATCAGCAAGGCTGGCGTCTGACGCTGAAAATGCCTTGCTACCTGCCTGTCATGCAATACGCACGCAACCAGACCTTGCGCGAGTTGATGTACCGGGCCTATACCACCATTGCCTCCGATCAAGGCGATGCCCAATTTGATAACTCCCAGGCCATTGAAACGCTGCTGGACCTGCGCGCCCAGGAAGCCAGCCTGCTCGGTTTTGCCAGCTACGCCCATATGCGTCTGGAAACCCGCATGGCCGACACCCCGGAACAGGTGATGAGCTTCTTGCGCGATCTGGCTGCCAAGGCTCGCCCTTACGCCCGCCAGGACCTGGACGAGCTGCAAGCCTTCGCCAAAAAGGAGCTGGGCCTGGAGACCCTGCAAGCCTGGGATGTGCCGTTCAGCGCTGAACGCCTGCGTGAACAGCGCTACGCCTACTCGGAAGACGAGATCAAACAGTACTTCACGGAACCCGCCGTTCTGAACGGCCTGTTCAAAGTCATTCAGCGCCTGTTTGACGTGACACTGCGCGCCGCTGACGTGCCTGCCTGGCATCCTGCCGTACGCCCCTTTGAAGTCATGGCTTCCGACGGCAAAGTTCTGGGTTATCTGTACATGGACCTGCACGCCCGCCAAGGCAAGCAAGGCGGTGCCTGGGTCGATAGCGAACGCAGCCGTCGCCGTCTGGGTGAACAGCTGTGCCTGCCTATTGCCTACCTGGTATGCAACTTTGCCGAACCCCAGCCCGGTCGCCCCGCCCTGCTCACGCATGACGATGTGATCACCCTGTTCCACGAGTCCGGCCACGCCCTGCACACTCTGCTCTCGCGTGTGGATGATCCAGCCGCCTCGGCCTTCTCCGCCGTGGAATGGGACGCCATCGAATTGCCTTCGCAGTTCATGGAAAATTTCTGCTGGGAATGGCCTGTGGTGCAAATGCTGACGGCCCACGTGGAAACCGGCGAGCACCTGCCCCGTGCGCTCTACAACAAGCTCAATCTGGCCCGCAACTTCCAAAGCGGCATGCAAATGGTGCGCCAGCTGGAGTTCTCCCTATTTGACATGCTGATCCACTCGCGTGACAGCGGCCTGAGCATTGAAGCCGTCATGGAGATTCTGGATCAGGTTCGCCAGGAAGTCGCCGTGCTGTTCCCGCCTGAGTGGCACCGTTTCCCGCATCAGTTCTCGCACTTGTTTGCGGGTGGCTACGGCGCGGGTTACTACAGCTACAAATGGGCTGAAGTCCTGTCCGCCGACGCCTACTCGGCCTTTGAGGAAAAAGCCTATACCCACTCGGATGGGGCACGTGATACCCTCGACAGCAATACGGGCCATCGCTTCTGGCGCGAGATTCTGTCCGTAGGGGGCGAACGCCCGGCTGCCGACTCCTTCCGTGCATTCCGTGGCCGCGATCCTTCCATTACCGCCCTGCTCCGTCACAGCGGGCTCACTCCAGAGCCTGCTTAAACCCAGAGGACGTCCATGACACCCAGCCCAGTAAAGTCCATTCTTGTCTTGTTTAAACAGTTTGGCCTGACACTGGCGCTGGGCTTGTTCCTGCTAGGCAGCGCTGCCGCTGCCAATCTGCATCCCGTACGTGGCTTTCTGCCCGATCTGCGTTTTTCCCTGCAAGCCGCTGGCCCCAAAACCGTCACCCAGGATGACTTCAAGGATAAAGTCGTCATGATGTTTTTTGGCTATGCCAGTTGTCCGGATATTTGCCCTACCACCTTGGCCCAGCTGGGCCTGGTCATGGAAGAGCTGGGGAACGATGCCGAGCAGGTGCGCATCCTCTTTGTCAGTGTTGACCCCCACCGCGATACGCCCGACTCCCTGGCCCGTTATGTGGCCGCCTTTGATGGCAAGCACACCACCGGCCTGACAGGCTCTGAAAAGCAGATTGCCGATCTGGCCCGTCGTTACCGAGTGGCCTTCCAGATTGAAAAACCCGATCCCAAAGCACCCGAAAACTACGAGGTCTCGCACAGCCGTGGCGTATATATCTTCGATCAGCAAGGCAGAGCGCGATATCTGGCACCGGACACCGAGTCGGTGCAGGTTCTGGCGGATGGAGTACGCAGTCTGCTGAACTAAACGAGCTTGGCCCTGAATCAAACCTCAGATCAGACTGGCCAACAGCGCCCTCAACACAACAACAGGCAAAGCATCGGGGCGGGTGTTCCCGTGCCTGGTTAGACACAGGAACACCCGCCCCCTTTGGTATCAGCCTCCGTGTCGTGTGCTCTGACGTTCAGCCACCAGATCCTGCACCATGGACTTGGGCACTTCCGCGTAGCGTTTGAACTCCATGCTGTACGTTGCACGGCCCTGGGACATGGAACGCAGCGTAGTGGCATAGCCAAACATCTCGGACAAAGGCACTTCCGCCTTGATCAGCTTGCCCGCTCCCACCATGTCATCCATACCCTGCACCATGCCACGACGGCTGGACAGATCCCCCATCACATTGCCAGCATAGTCCTCAGGCGTTTCCACTTCCACCGCCATCATGGGCTCCAGGATCACGGGTGACGCCTGTTTGGCCGCTTCCTTGAAACCAAAGATCGCCGCCATCTTGAAGGCTTGCTCGGACGAGTCCACGTCGTGGTAAGAACCGAAGGTCAGTGTCACTTTCACATCCACCACGGGATAGCCCGCCAGCACACCACTGTTCAGGGCCTCCAGCACGCCTTTTTCCACCGCCGGAATGTATTCACGCGGAACCACCCCGCCCTTGATGGCGTCGACAAACTCAAAGCCCTTGCCCGCCTCTTGCGGCTCCAGAGTGAAGACCACATGGCCGTACTGTCCTTTACCGCCAGATTGACGCACAAACTTGCCTTCGACATCGCGCACGGTCTTGCTGATGGTTTCGCGGTAGGCCACTTGTGGTTTGCCCACATTCGCTTCCACGCCGAACTCGCGCTTCATGCGATCCACAATGATCTCCAGATGCAGCTCGCCCATACCGCCAATAATCGTCTGGCCCGACTCCTCGTCCGTGCTGACACGGAAGGACGGATCTTCAGAAGCCAGGCGCGAGAGCGCAATCCCCATCTTTTCCTGATCGGATTTGGTCTTGGGCTCCACAGCCTGACGAATCACCGGCTCGGGAAACTCCATGCGCTCCAGGGTGATAATGGCCGAAGGATCACACAAGGTTTCCCCTGTGCTGACCTCTTTCAGGCCAACGCAGGCGGCAATATCACCGGCGTGCAGTTCATCGACTTCATGCCTGTCATTGGCATGCATCTGCACAATCCGGCCAATACGCTCTTTCTTGCCACGGCCGGGAATATAGACGCTATCGCCCTTGGCCAGCACACCGGAATACACACGCACAAAGGTTAACTGGCCGACATACGGGTCCGTCATCAGCTTGAAGGCCAATGCCGAGAACTTCTCATTGTCGTCAGATTGGCGAGTGACGATTTCGCCAGCCTCGTCCACGCCTTGCACTGCAGGCACATCTACGGGAGAAGGCAGCAGTTCCACCACCGCATCCAGCATGCGTTGCACACCCTTGTTCTTGAAGGCCGAGCCACACAGCATGGGCTGAATCTCCCCAGCAATAGTGCGCAAGCGCAGGCCCAACGTAATCTGGGCCACGCTCAGATCACCCGTTTCCAGGTACTGATTCATCAGCTCTTCATTGGCTTCGGCCGCCGCTTCCAGCATACGCTCGCGCCATTGCCTGGCCGCAGCGAGCAAATCCGCAGGGATGTCCTCAAAACTGAACTTCATGCCCTGAGAGGCCTCGTCCCACACAATCGCTTTCATCAAACGCAGGTCGATCACGCCCTTGAAGCCATCTTCAGCCCCCATAGGAATCACCACAGGCACGGGATTGGCCTTGAGGCGGTCCATCATCATCTGACGTACGCGAAAGAAATCCGCCCCGACGCGGTCCATCTTGTTGACGAAGGCCAGGCGCGGAACCTTGTACTTGTTGGCCTGACGCCAAACCGTTTCAGATTGCGGCTGTACCCCACCGACCGCGTCATACACCATGACCGCGCCGTCCAGCACGCGCATGGAGCGTTCAACCTCGATGGTGAAATCCACGTGGCCGGGGGTGTCGATGATATTGATGCGGTGCTCGGGCAGCGAGCCATCCATGCCTCGCCAAAAGCAGGTGGTGGCCGCCGAGGTAATGGTGATACCACGCTCCTGCTCCTGGCTCATCCAGTCCATAGTGGCCGCCCCGTCATGCACTTCCCCCAGCTTGTGACTGACGCCGGTGTAGAAAAGAATGCGCTCGGTCGTGGTGGTTTTGCCAGCGTCAATATGCGCCGAGATACCAATGTTCCGATAGCGAGTGATGGGTGTATGGCGAGCCATGATGATTGTCCTTGGAGTCGTCCTGCCTTGCAATGCAAGGCACCTGGGCTCCTGTTGTTTCAGTGGTTGATAACAATCAGATAGTACGCCTACAATCGTACCATTAACAAGATTTTTTCCACGCGTCGTGCATCCACACCACAGCGCGAAAACGGTACGTGGACACAGGTACAATCACCGCGACGAATAATGACAGGACTCGATATGCTTCCCAATCATCCCGAGCGCGCACAGATTCGCTTGGAAAATGTACTGACTGCCCTGGGCAATCCCTTGCGTCTGGCCGTTGTGCGTGCTTTGGCCTCTGAAGGCGAACGCGCCTGTGGCTCGCTACTGCAAGGCCAAACCAAATCCACCATGACGCATCACTGGCGCGTCCTGCGTGATAGCGGCGTAATCTGGCAGCGACCTTCTGGACGAGAGAACCTGCTGTCGCTGCGCAAGGACGATCTGGAGGACCGCTTTCCCGGCCTGCTGCATTCCTTGCTGGGCGCTCTGGAAAATGACCCGGTAACCGAGGCGACCACCGCGCAGCATCTACAAAACGCCGCTAAATACTAAAAGCACCCTGAAAATCAAACTGCCCGCCAAAGGTCGGATCAATGTCCAACTTTTGGCGGGCAGTTCACAGACAGGATCAGGATTCTCGGGACAAGAACCCAAGCACGGAATCAGACCCGTTCAAACGGGCTTACTTGCCGCGCAAAGCTGATTGAGCACCGCGCAGCGCCGTACGCAAGCCCTCTTCCAATACGGGGTGGTAGAACGGCATGGCCAGCATCTGATCCAGGGTCAGCCCCATCTGCAAGGACCAGGCCAACAAATGGGCGATATGTTCGGCTTGAGGCCCGACCATCTCGGCTCCCAGGAACTTGCCTTCCTTATCCGCATACACATGCAGCAAGCCACGGTTGACCAGCATCACGCGAGCACGGCCCTGATTGCCGAAGTTCACACTCCCTGTCACCGCGCCTTCTGGCAGGGATTTAAAGGGCGTGCCAACCACGGCCACCTGTGGATCCGTGAACATCACTGCCATGCGCGCACGACGCGCCATGGGCTTGTCCTGGCCATTGCTGACGGCCTGCAAAGCGGCCAGACGACCATCATCCGCTGCCTCGTGCAAGATAGGCGCACGCTGGTTCACATCACCGGCCAGATAAATAGAAGTGCCTTTCAGCTGCAGGCTGGCAGGGTCATACACTACTCGTCCTTTGCTATCCCACTGTGCAGGGGTATTGTCCAGCCCCAAATTATCCAACTGTGGTCTGCGGCCTGCGGCACCGAGAACGTAGTCGTAATCCTCGACCAGTTCCTTGCCATCCACCTGCAAGCGCACGCGCGCCTTGCCATTGACGACTTCGCTGCCCAACACGGTTACGTCAGCGCGAATGTTCAGTTCCTGATTGAAAATCGCTCGTCCGGCTTCACGCACTTCGGGATCCGAAAGCCCAGCCAGGCTCTGGCTGCGGTTGATAATGGACACCTTCACGCCCACACGCGCCAGCGCCTGACCCAACTCCAGGCCAATCACGCCCGTACCGACAACCAGCACGCTTTCCGGCAAATCCGTCCAGTCAAAAACATCCTCGTTATTGATCAGCAAAGCCTCCAGCGGCTCCAGCTCCTTGGGGCGCACGGGTGTAGAGCCAGTGGCGATAATCACGTGCCCTGCGGTGATACGGGTATGGTCATCCACTTCCAGCACATGCTCGGACACAAAGCGGGCATGACCACGCACTTTGTCTTCGGCATCAAAGCCTTCCACATCGTCCACCACAAATTGCACAAAGCGATCCCGCTCGCGACGCACGCGATCCATGACCTCTTTGCCTTCAATGCGGATATTGCCGTCTACGTGAACACCGAAAGGAGCGGTATGGCGGGCATGATGGGCAGCGTCCGCTGCTGCGATCAGCAATTTGGATGGCATGCAGCCAACACGTGCGCACATGGTGCCATAGGGGCCTGATTCAATCATCAGCGTTCGTTTACCGGCGCGTTTGGCCGTACGATACGCTGTCATGCCTGCTGTCCCCGCTCCAATCACGGCAACATCACACTGAATTTCTTTCATAACCGCTCCTTGAGTCCATACTAAGGCAATCAGGGGCCTGATGACCTGCCCGACCACCCGTTCTACAATGTGCAGAATTGACTCTTTCAATCATAACGCAGTCCCCTTGCACTGCCCGAGGAAAGCCCATGCTGATTAGTGAAGCGGCCCGCGTAACCGGCCTGACACCCAAAATGATCCGGCACTATGAAGATCTGGGACTCTTGAATAGTGACCGTGCCCCCAATGGCTACCGCGTCTACCAGGATCAGGACCTGGATACCTTGCACTTTATTGTTCGCGCCAAGGACCTGGGTTTCAATCTGGCGGACATTCAGCAACTGACCAGCCTGTGGCGCGACCAGCAACGTCCCAGCAGCGAGGTCAAGCAACTGGCCCAGGCTCATATCAAGGATCTGGAAAGCCGCGCGGCCCTGCTGCTGGACATGGCCGCCAAGCTGCGTGTGCTGGCTGAACAATGCCAGGGGGACCAACATCCAGATTGTCCGATTCTGGATGGTTTGGAGGGAGCATGCTGTCATACAGATGGCTCGACCAAGGCTCAATCGCATAAACCTGCCCATCAGAAAAGCAATACAGCCAAGCTTTAGGACCTGAGAGCGGGTTTAGACAGGCAGGAACCAAGACAAGGGAGCGGGGAACAGGACAGGAAGCCAACGCCTCCCACTGCTCCTCCAGCCTGCATCACTTACTGAGCAGGAGAAGACAAAAAAGCCTGAGTTCAATGACGAACTCAGGCTTTTTCTTCACAATCGCGAACTTGGCTCGCGCAGGCTACCCGCAAATTTAAGCAGACTGCCACTCCGTCACAAACTTTTGTGGTTCGGGACGCTGGGCAGGACCCAGATTGTGAATAGGCGTACCCACCGACACAAAACCCAGGAATTGGTAATCCAGGGAATCGAAGCCCAGGGCTTCCGGAACTTCTTCACCATAGGTGCCCAGGCCAGTGCTCCAGAAAGCGCCAAAGCCCAACTGGTGAGCCGCATGCAGCATATTGCTGACGGCTGCGCCCGTTGCCAGAACACGCTCCAGTTCAGGGATTTTTTCTTCACCATGATCGATGTGGCTGGCTACAGCAATCAGCATGGGCACTTTGGCCAGCCAGGCGCGGACGCTGGCAGCTTTCTGCTCGGTCAAGGGATTACCGGCGCGCTCATTGGCGGCAATGGCCAGTTCGCCCAGAGCCTGCACGTTTTCACCGCGGATCAGGCAAAAGCGCCATGGCTGCAAACGGCCATGGTCAGGAGCGACCATGGCAGCGCGCAAAATCAGGTCCAGCTCTTGCTCGTTCGGCCCGGGGCCTTGCACCAGCTTGACGGAGCGGCGGGACAATAGGGAATCAATGGTACTCATAGTGCTTCCAGAATCAGTTAAGAGTGCCCTGCCCAGATGGCAGGGCTCAGTCAGGCTTGAGCAGGAGCGCCCGCTTGCACCAGCAGGGCTTTCATGTCGCGCACGGCTTTTTCCCAACCGTCAAAGACAGCCTGGGCAACAATGGCGTGACCAATATTAAGCTCCGTCAGCCCCGGCAAGGCGGCAATCGCTTGTACGTTGCCGTAGTGCAGGCCATGACCCGCATTCACACGCAGACCTTGCGACACACCTTGAGCAATACCGGCACGGATACGCTCCAGTTCGCTGGCGGCCTGCTCGGGCGTTTGAGCATCCGCATAGGTGCCAGTGTGCAGTTCGATCACAGTGGCACCCACGTCACTGGCGGCTCGGATTTGCGCCGGGTCGGCATCAATGAACAGCGAGACACGAATGCCAGCAGCCTGCAATTGCTGCACAGCAGCCTTGACCTGGTCCAGATGACCGACCACATCCAGACCACCTTCGGTCGTCAGTTCAGCACGGTGTTCAGGAACCAGGCAGACATCGTCCGGTTTGATACGGCAGGCAATGTCCAGCATTTCGGTGGTGATGGCGCATTCCAGATTCATCCGGGTACGCAGTACGGGGCGCAGGGCCTCGACGTCGGCATCCTGAATATGACGCCGGTCTTCACGCAGATGTAAGGTGATCAGGTCCGCTCCGGCTTCTTCTGCTCGCAAAGCGGCCTGAATTGGATCAGGGTATGTGGTCAGACGCTGCTGGCGCAGCGTCGCCACATGATCGATATTGACGCCCAGTTCTAACATTCCCCAAGGACCTCCGTAGTTTCAGGGATGAATGACCAGACGTATTATCGCCTGTTTACTCCGGTGCTGTCCCAGTGGCCTGGGTCTTTGTTTCAGGCTTGACGGTTTCAGCTGTCCAGCCGCCACCCAAAGCCTTGTACAACTCGACCCGGTTCATCAGGGATGCCAAGCCAGTCTGAATATAGGCTTGACGCGTACCGTACAGGCTGACTTCCGCCGTTTGCACCTGCAGGAAGCTGTCTATACCCACTTCGTAACGCAGCTTGGCCAGACGCAAGCTTTCGCTGGCAGCCTGATCAACCTCTTGCAAGGCGTCGATCTGCTGACCGTAGGTGGCTTCGCCCGCCAGAGCATCAGCCACTTCGCGGAAGGCTTCCTGAATGGTTTTTTCATACTGGCTGATCGCAATGTCACGACGAGCCTCGGCCAGATCCAGATTGGCCCAGGTACTGCCCGAGAGCAGCGGCATGGTAATTTGCGGCTGGAATTGCCAGTAACGGTTACCCGAACTGAACAGACCACCCAGCTCGGGGCTCATGAAGCCCAGCAGACCGGTCAGGCTCAGACGCGGGAAGAAAGCAGCGCGTGCTGCCCCGATGCTGTAGTTGGAACCACGCAAGACGTGCTCGGCGGCCAGAATGTCAGGACGACGCTCCAGCAATTCTGCCGACAACCCTACAGGCAAGCTAGGCATCAGCTGAGCACGGGTAAAGGGCAAGCCTGCTGGCAAGTCAGCCGGTATTTCACCGCCCAACAAGACCTGCAAGGCATTGAGTGCACGCTGACGATCACGCTCGACAGCCTGCATATCGGAACGCACGGTGTTGTATTGCACCTTGGCCTGGTTCAGGTCCAGCGCCGACACCGTACCGGCATCGTAAGAAGACTGCACCAGGCGCAATGTCTCTTGACGGCTGCGCAAGGTATTGCTCATCAAAGCATGCAGTTCTTCGGCCGTACGCACCTTGAAGTAGGCTTCGGCGGTGCCCGCCACCAGGGCGATATGGGCGGTACGTTGGGCCTGCTCGGTGGCAAAGTACTGTTCTTGAGCAGCACGAGCCAGATCACGCACTCGACCAAAGAAGTCCAGCTCGAAAGCAGTGATACCGACACCGGCCTGGAACGTACGGGTTACGGGGGCCGAAGTTGGGCCACCTGGACGCAGTCCAGCCGGTGTGTGGGTGGCCTGCTCGGCCGCCTGCACACCAATGCTGGGCAACTGGTCACTGCGTGCCACGCCGTATTGCGCGCGAGCTTCCTCGATGCGCTGGGTGGCAATACGCAGATCGCGGTTATTCTCCAGAGCCTGCTCGATCAGGGCATGCAGACGCGGATCCGTAAAGAATTCACGCCAGCCCAGATCAGCAGCCTGTGCCGCATCCGCCTGGCCCTGCTGGGCCAGAGGGAATTGTGCGGGCACGGGAGAATCAGGACGCTCGTACTTCGGTGCCAAGGAGCAAGCCGACAAGGCAAACGCCACGGCCAGCACCAAGGGGCTACGTAAAAACATGCTAGACATCAGTGCTGTCCTCCTTGCGAACCGGCCGGCTGTGCAGCTTGTTTGGCCTGTTCTTCCTCGTGCAATCGGGCGGCTTCGCCAAACAGACGAGGTTTGGTTTTAAAGAGCTTAAGGATCACGACAAAGAAGGTCGGCACCAAAAGAACCGAGAGAGGTGTGGCCGCGATCATGCCCCCTAGCACACCCAAACCCACGGCATTTTGACCTGCCGCCCCAGCACCTGTAGACACAGCTAGAGGAGCCACACCCAACACAAAGGCGAACGAAGTCATCAAAATCGGCCGGAAACGTAAGCGGGCGGCCTCCAACGTTGCGTCAACCAAGGTTGCACCACGTGCGTAAGCATCTTTGGCAAACTCAACGATCAGAATTGCGTTCTTTGCTGATAGACCGATCACCGTCACGATACTGACCTGGAAATACACGTCATTAGGCATTCCCAAACCAGAGACCAGCAGCACTGAGCCCAACATGCCCAACGGCACAGCCAGCATCACTGATAGCGGGATAGCCCAGCTTTCATACAAGGCGGCCAGGATCATGAACACAACCAGTACAGCCAAGCTCAGCAAGATACCTGACTGACCAGCAGCCTGACGCTCTTGATAAGACAAGCCAGTCCAGTCCACCCCTAATCCATTGGGCAATTGCTTCATCAGATTTTCCATTTCCTCCATGGCTTGACCCGAGGTATAGCCAGGAGCAGGACCACCACTGATGCGGACGGATTCGTAACTGTTATAGCGCACAATCTGTACCGGCCCCTGCTCTGTCGTCTGAGTGACAAAAGCCGAAAGCGGGACCATCTTGCCTTCGCTGTTGCGAGCATTGAGCTTGAGCACATCATCAATAGTCATGCGATATGGCGCATCGGCTTGCACCCAAACACTCTGTACACGACCTTGGTTAGTGAATTTGCCCACAAAGGACGAACCTAAAGAGCCAGCAATCAAGGCAGATGCCTCATTGAAGTTGACACCCAAAGCAGCCGCTTTTTCACGATCAATTTCCAGACGGATCTGCTTGCCAGGTCCTAAGCCAGTGATACGCACGCTTTGCGGGTCAAACACAGGACTTTGCTTGGCCAAACTCAATAGTTGGTCGGCGGCTGCCATCAAAGCGTCGTGCCCCATGCCAGAACGGTCCTCCAACCGCATATCAATACCCGAGGAGTTACCCAGAGCAGAGATAGCGGGCGGCACGATCGCAATCACCATGGAATCAGGCAGACCGAACAGCAATTGGCCCATGGCCTTGCCTGAAATGGCTTGAGCCGAGTTTTCCTTGCCTTTACGTTCGTTGAAGTCTTTCAAGGGCACAAAGGCAATAGCCGAGTTCAAACCACTACCGTTAAAGCTGAAGCCCTGAACGGCAATGATATTTTCAACCTGAGGCTGCTCCTTGAAGTAGTTCTCTACCGCGGAGATGGTTTCAATTGTACGGTTGGCCGTCGAACCGGCTGGCAGCTCGATGTTAGCAATCACGTAGCCCTGATCTTCTTCGGGCAAAAACGCGGTCGGCATGCGCATGTACAGGAAGCCCAACACCAGCACCATGATCAGGTAGATGAACATCATCCGGCCACCACGACGCAGAGTCTTACCGATAAAGCTCTCGTAGCCGTTGGTGGTGCTGGTAAAAACACGATTAAACCAGCCAAAGAAACCGCGCTTGGTTTCGTGATGACCCTTTGGAATCGGTTTAAGCAAGGTTGCGCACAAGGCAGGAGTAAATGTCAATGCCAAAAGCCCGGAAAAGCCAATTGACACCGCCATGGCAACCGAGAACTGCCGGTAGATCACACCCACCGAGCCAGACATAAATGCCAAGGGCAGGAAAACCGCCGACAACACCAAGGTAATACCGACAATAGCGCCACTAATCTGCGGCATAGCTTTCTTGGTGGCTTCCTTAGGAGAGATCCCCTCCTCGACCATGATACGTTCGACGTTCTCCACCACCACGATCGCGTCGTCCACCAAAATACCAATGGCTAACACCATCGCAAACATGGTGAGCACGTTCACAGACATGCCTAACACCTGCATTACCGCGAACGCACCCAAAATCGCCACTGGCACTACCAATGCGGGAATTACCGTATAGCGTACGTTCTGCAGAAACACGTACATCACGATAAATACCAGCACCATGGCTTCCAGCAAGGTGTACACCACCTGTGTAATGGACTTATCCACGTAGGGCGAAGTGTCGTAAGGAATATCGTAACGTACGTTTTGGGGGAAAAACTCCGACAGTTTTTCCATTTCGACCTTAATAGCCGCTGCGGTATCCAAGGCGTTAGCCTCAGGCAATAAGGAAATAGCAAAAGCGGCCGTAGGCTTACTATTCAGACGAGCGCCAAACTGATAGTTATCTGCCCCCACTTCCACACGCGCGACATCTTTAATGCGCACGGTCGAACCATCAGACTGCGAGCGCAGAATGATATTTTCAAACTCTTCGACCGTTTGCAGTTGACCATTCACCGTAATAGGCGCAGCTACTCGTTGACTGTCCGGATTAGGAGGGCCGCCCAAAATACCAGCCGACACCAGCATGTTCTGCTGACGAATCGCCGTAGTAACGTCTGAGGGGCTCATCTGGAAGCCCACTAACTTGGCAGGATCCAACCAAACGCGCATTGCCCGACCCGAAGCAAATAGCTGGAATCGAGCCACGCCAGGAACACGAGAAATCGTGTTCTTGATATTGCGCTCGATGTAATCAGCTAAAGCAGTCTGGTCCATGCTGCCGTCTGTCGACGACAGGGTAGCCACCAGCAGAAAACCGGTACTGGACTGTTCGACATGCAGACCTTGCTCCATAACTGCCGTCGGCAAGGACGCGGTAATGTTGCTGACCCGGTTCTGGACGTCCACCTGAGCCATGTCAGGATTGGTGCCAGGACGGAAAGTAGCGGTGATTTCGGTCGAGCCGTAGGAGTCACTGACGGACTCGTAATACAGCAGGCCTTTGGCACCGTTCAACTGATCTTCGATCACACTGGCTACCGTGCTGGCGACGTCTTCCGCCGTTGCGCCTGGATAGGTCGCCCGAATGGTGACCGAAGGGGGTGCCACATCGGGATACTGCGCTACTGGCAAATTGGGCAAAGCCAATAAGCCAAATAGCGTGATCGCCAAGGCAACGACCCATGCAAAAATGGGCCTTTCAATAAAAAACTGAGGCATGTCGCTTACTCGCTAGACTTGGCTTCGTTTGGCTCAGCAGCGGCGGCCGGTTCCTGTGCGGGGGCCGCGTCAGGAGCAGGTGCTGCATCGGGTTTGTTGCCCTTCCAAGGAATCGCCTGGACGGGGGCACCGGGGCGGATTTTCTGGAAGCCTTCGACAATGATCTGATCGCCGGCTTGCAAGCCTTTGTTCACCACGTACTGACCATCGTTCTCAGCCCCCAGTACAACCGGTACAGACTGAGCCTTGTCTTCACGAACTATGTAAAGATTAGAGGCACCATCCGCGGTGTACTGAACAGCCTGCGCGGGCACCAGCAAGGCATCCGGAATCACACCTTGTTCCAGACGAACGCGTACGTACATACCGGGCAAGAGGATTTCGTCAGGGTTCGGGAACACGGCACGCAAGGTTACTTGCGAAGTGGAAGGATCCACGCTGACACCGCTAAACAGCAAAACGCCATCTTGATCGTACAGGGAGCCATCTTCCAGCACGGCCTTGGCTTTGGCCTGGCCTTCACCAGCCGACTTCAACGTACCAGCAGCCATGGCACGACGCAGTTGCGTCAGCTCAGCGGTGGAACGCGTCACATCTATATAGACACGGTCCAGTTGCTGCACGGTGGCCATATGGGTGGCGTTGGCGGCAGAAACCAGAGCACCTTCGGTAACCAGGGACTTGCCGATACGGCCCGACACGGGCGACACAATCTTGGTGTAGCCCAGATCAATATTGGCGCTGTCCAGGGTCGCCTGTGCAGCGGCAATGGCGGCATCGGCCTGCATGGCGCGGGCCTTGGCGTTGTCGTAATCCTGGCGGGAAACCGCATTTTCCTTGATCAGACGCTCGTAACGCTGCGCCAATTGCTTGGCACTTTGTGCGTCAGCCTGGGCGTTTTTCAGCTGGGCTGCAGCTTGATTACGAACTGCACGGTACGGAGCCGGGTCAATGGTAAACAAGAGCTGGTCTTGTTTGACATCAGCGCCCTGCTCAAAGTTGATCTCTTCCACAATCCCGGAAACACGGGCGCGGATTTGTGCATCTTTAATTGCTTCGACTCGTCCAGGCAGCTCGGAGAACAACTCGGTAGAAGTCGGTTGGACGGTAATCACACTGACCGGGACCTTCATCCCGCCGGCCGGAGCTTGAGGCTCTTTGTTGCCGCAAGCGGCGAGCAGAACCAAGGAAGAGAAGGCAGCAATACGAAAAGTCTGCCGACCCAACAAGCTTTGAAATGACATGAAGAACTCCTGAGCTAAGCGTTGCATGGGAGTTTAACGCTTAAACTGACTGGATTGTATGGTTTGGACAAGCAGCAAGTATATGTCGAAAAAGCGCAAATCAAACAGGAAAATTTGCGATGAGACTCATTTCGATCCTGCCATTATTTGGCGACTACGATTAGCCAGCTACCCCCTTGCACCCGCTCCGCTGTCTGCCTATGCCAAAAGAACACGTATTATCATATACCTAGGGTTTTTTGAATATAAAAAAACCGCGTTTAACCCCTAGAGTTCACGCGGTTTTCCAAATCCGGGATAGTGCTTTCTAACCTAGCAATAAACTATCGTCGGCTAAAGTCTCACCCCGAACCCGCTCGAACATCTCCAGCAGATCTCGCACATCCAGGCCTTGACGCTGTTCACCACTGACATCCAGAACCACCTTGCCCTGGTGCAACATGACCGTACGATCACCCACATCCAGAGCCTGACGCATACTGTGCGTGACCATCATGGTGGTCAGGCCACCTTCACGCACAATACGATTGGTCAGTTGCAAAACAAAGTCAGCCGTACGCGGGTCCAGCGCCGCCGTATGCTCGTCCAGCAGCAAGATCTTGGAAGGCCGCAAGGCCGCCATCAACAGGCTGACGGCCTGACGTTGGCCACCGGACAACAAACCGATGCGGTCTGTCAGACGGTTTTCCAGACCCAGACCCAAGGTTTCCAGACGCTCTGCAAATTCAGCGCGCATGGAGTGACGCACGGCACGGCTCAGCCCACGGCGGCTGCCACGGCAGGTGGCCAGCGCCATATTTTCTTCAATGGTCAGATCTTCACAGGTACCGGCCATCGGATCCTGAAACACACGTGCTACCCAATTGGCTCGCTCCCAGACCGGGCGGCGAGTCACGTCTACCTTGTCGATCATGATTTGGCCATCATCAACAGACTGGTCGCCCGAGATCGCATTCAGAAAAGTAGACTTGCCCGCACCGTTGGAACCGATCACGGTCACGAACTGCCCTTCGGGAATGGTCAGGGACAAACCGCGCAAGGCACGGGTTTCAATGGGCGTACCCGGATTAAATGTCAGGGACAGATCTTTTGCTTCTAACATTACTGGGCCCCCTTCTGTTTACGAGCACGCTTTTTCTTGAGCAATGGAATCACCAGTGCCACGGTAACCAGCAAAGCGGTGACCAGGTTCAAGTCCTGCGCTTTCAGGCCGATCACATCGGCATTCAGAGCCAAAGCAATAAAGAAGCGGTACAGAATCGCACCCAGCACCACGGCCAAGGTGGCGTAGAACAGTTTGCGTGCGGGCAAGATGCTTTCACCCACAATCACGGCAGCCAGACCAATCACGATGGTCCCGATGCCCATGGAGATATCCGCCCCACCCTGCGATTGCGCAAACAAGGCACCGGCCAAGGCCACCAAGGCATTGGAAATAGCCATGCCCAGCAAAAGCATATTGCCAGTTGCCACACCTTGAGCACGGGCCATACGCGCATTGGCGCCGGTAGCGCGCATGGCCAGGCCAGTTTGCGTACCGAAGAACCAATCCAGCGCCAGTTTGGCAATGATTACCAACCCAATCAGCATCAAGGGACGAGCAATATAGTCAGCGATGGATTCGGGCTGCAGAATCGTGAAGACCGTCGGCTCCATGATCAGGGGCACATTGGGACGGCCCATGATGCGCAGGTTGATGGAATACAAGGCGATCATCATCAGAATACTGGCCAGCAGATCCATGATTTTCAGGCGTACGTTCAACCAGCCAGTAATCGTGCCGGCAATGGCACCAGCAAAAGTGGCCACTACAGTCGCCAGGAAAGGATCATTGCCCTGGCTGATCAGGATGGCGGCAACCGCCCCACCCAAAGGAAAACTACCATCGACCGTCAGGTCAGGAAATCGCAGGATGCGAAAAGAAATCAGAACACCCAGAGCAACCAGTCCGAAAATCAGACCAATCTCCAGGGCCCCCCACATTGAATAAATAGACATATTGTTGGACGTCTAGGATACAAAAGAAACAGGCGGGCAGCTTGTGGCAACCCACCTGCAAGAAGCAGTCAAATCAGGCTTATTCGACGATTTTTGTTGCGGACTTCACGAAGTCCTCGTTAAGCGAAACGCCTTGGCGCTTGGCAGCGCCCGGATTGACATACAGTTCCAGATTGCTGCTGGTTTCAGAAGCCATATCACCGGGTTTTTCACCCTTCAGAATACGGATCACCTGTTGACCGGTCTGCAGACCCAGGTTGTAGTAGTTCACGCCCAGAGCTGCGATAGCACCACGGGCCACACTGTCGGTGTCCGAAGCGATCAAAGGCACTTTGGCGTCCACGCCCACCTTTACCAGGGACTCGTAGGCCGACACCACGTTATTGTCGGTATTGGTGTATATCACATCGACCTTGCCCACCAGGCTACGAGCAGCCGCCCCCACGTCCACGGTACGAGGCGCGGTGGCTTCCACCAGCGTCATGCCGTGCTTGGGCAGCAATTCTTTCATTTCTTTAACGACCACGGCGGAGTTGGCTTCGCCAGGGTTGTAAACCATACCCACGCGCTTGGCATCAGGCACGACTTTCTTGATCAGATCCACCTGGGCTTCCAGTGCCAGCGCATCGGACACGCCTGTCACGTTGGTGCCCGACGGTGCCATGCTGGGCACCAGGTGTGCCACCACAGGATCGGTCACGGCCGAGTACACCACAGGGATAGTCTTGGTTGCCGACACCACGGCCTGCGCCGAAGGAGTGGAAATGGCCACAATCACGTCAGCCTTGTCACCGACGAACTTACGAGCGATCTGAGCCGCAATCGCAGGGTTGCCCTGGGCGGTCTGAAACTGCCATTTGAAGCCGGAGGCTTCGTTATAGCCAGCATCGGTCAGCGCTTTGTGTACTCCATCCTTAATGGCGTCCAGAGCCGGATGTTCCACAATCGACGATACCGATACAGATTGCGCATGAACTGCAGCGCCCGACATCAATCCTACACAAGCCAAAGCGGCCGCCACCTGATGCACCGATCTGATCAGTTTCATCCAATACTCCTTAGATGCAAAAAAACGAAAATTTTAGGTGTTTAGTCTAACGCGAACGACAGGACTTTGACCCTTCAGGTAATCCCTGCCCCGCTCCCCTACTGGTCCTGCATCTGGCGACGGAACGAGAGCAGTTCCCTGGCCCAACGTGTAGCCGGCAAACCATAATCGGCCTGCACTTGTTCGGCCCGACTCAGCAGCTCTCCGGCTGTCATCTCCAGTGTGCTGCCTTTGAAGGCCAGAACCACCTGATTGCCCTCGTCCATTTCAGGCAAGAGCAATACTTTGCCATTAAAGGCTTCACGAATGTTGTCAATATTATGTTTGAAGCTGGGATGGGCACCAAAAAGATTCACCGTCATGATGCCTTCATCATCCAGAACCGCGCGGCAATCCTGATAGAACTCCAGACTGTCACGTACCGGGCCTTCGGCATGCGCGTCGTACAAGTCCACCATCAAGGCGCGATACTGACTGTGCTGATCGCTATCCTGTACCCAGACACCGGCGTCAGCCTGATCAATCAGAGACCGTGGGCTGCGCGGCAGCCGGAAGAAAGCATTGCACATGCCAATCACCGACGGATTCCACTCCACCGTCTGTACCTGACTGCTGGTCTGCTTCAGGCAGAAACGCAGCAGGGAACCCGCCCCCAGCCCCAGAATAGCCAGTTTGTGCTCGGGTTTGGGGTCTTCCATAAATAGCAGCCAGGCCATCATTTGTTGTGTGTAGGCCAAGACCAATTCAGCGGGCTTGCGAATACGCATTGCACCTTGAATCCACTCCGTTCCAAAGTGCAGATAACGGATCCCTTCGCTTTCCGACAACGTAGGACTATCGTCCCCCTGCTCACCAGCCATGAAACTCTTCCTTGCAAAGCAGTCAGGCGGCCCGGCTCACACGGGAGCAACGTGGCACCCCACATAATCCTGAACCTGGATATGGCCTGACGACAGAGAAAACAGCGCCGGAAGGCGGCATTGCGCCACTTCCGGCGTTTTTTAGCAAGGCGCCATCATAACAGCGATCACTTGATGGGGAACGGCTCACTGACGTTCGATAATCATGGCTACTCCCTCGCTACCACCATGACACATGGTGACCAGAGCATACCGCCCCTGGATGCGCTGCAACTCATGCAAGGCCTTGACTACCAGTGCCGCTCCTGTCGCCCCCAAAGGATGCCCCATGCTAATGCTGCCGCCATTTGGATTGACTCGCTCCGGATCAAAATCCAATTCTTTGGCAACGGCGCACACCTGTGCTGCAAAGGCCTCATTGGACTCGATCACATCAATATCGGCTACCGTCAGTCCCGCCCGCTTGAGCGCCAAGCGAGTCGATGGCACCGGCCCCATTCCCGCAAATTGAGGGTCCACGCCCGCATGCGCCCATGAGCGCAGCTTGCCCAGGGGCTTCAAGCCTTGACGGCGTGCCTGCCCCTCTTCCATCATCAGCACCACCGCCGCCGCATCCGCCAGACCCAAGATATTACCGGCCGTCACCGTCCCCCCGTCGCTCTGGAAAACAGGCTTCAAGGCGGCAAGCTGCTCCAGACTGCCATCATGCCGAACATGCTCATCCTGCTCGAAGATGCTCCCATCGTGGGCCGCCAGCGGGACGATCTGCTCCTTAAAGTACCCATTTTCAATGGCACGAGCCGCTCTACGGTGCGACTCCAGGGCCAACTGATCTTGCTCACAGCGGGACACACCGTATTTTCTGGCGACATTCTCCCCCGTCACCCCCACATGCTCCCGAGTCAAAGGACTGATGAAAATCTCCGACAAGACATCTACCAAGACCACACTGCCCATGCGACTCCCCCAGCGCTGGCTTGGCGCCAGATAAGGCATTCGACTGGTACTTTCAACACCGCCGGCCAAGGCCACCCGAGCCTCACCCAATACAATCGCTTGCGCTGCCGAAATAATGGCCTGCAAACCGGATGCACATAAGCGGTTCACATTCATGGCAACCGCCTCATGAGCCACTCCTGCTTTCATGGAGGCTGCGCGCGCCACATAGACATCCTGGGGCTCGGTCAGCACCACCTGCCCCATCACTACCTGCTCCACCTCCGAGGCAGATACTCCACTTCTGCCCAACACTTCCTGCATGACCGCCGCCCCCATCTCAATGGGGGGCACATTCCGTAACGAGCCACCAAAATTACCAAAGGCGGTTCGACAAGCCTGAACCAGAACGACTTCTTGCATATGAATCTCCTTTTATTCCGTTTTATTCCGATGAGAAAAAACAAGGGCTTCATGCTCAGTCACCCAAGCCATGCATTACTTTTAAAACAATTCAATGCAATTGGCTGGATACGAGGGTCCACTACAAAAACAAATAATCAAGTCGGCGTTTTTATAAGATTTACTTGTATATGCCGAAAAAAAGCCGGAAAGTGACTCGTAGCACTTCCGGCTTTCCTGCGCTTTAAACGAAGCTTAAAGAGAAATAATCAGCAAGGTTCAAGGACGCTCGAAAATCGCCGCAATCCCCTGCCCACCACCAATACACATGGTGACCAGCGCGTAACGACCTTGGACACGCTGCAGTTCATGCAAGGCCTTGACTGTAATAGCGGCGCCGGTCGCGCCAATAGGGTGGCCCAGGCTGATACCACTACCATTGGGATTCACACGTGCCGGATCCAGACCCAGCTCACGCACAACTGCGCACGCTTGGGCGGCAAAAGCTTCGTTGGACTCGATCACATCCAGATCCGACACGCTCAAACCGGCGCGCTCCAGTGCCAGACGGCTGGCTGGCACTGGCCCAATACCCATAATGCTGGGATCCACCCCGGCATGCCCCCAGGACACCAGCTTGGCCAAGGGCTTCAGCCCACGCTGGCGAGCTTCTTCCGCGCACATCAGCAAGACAGCGGCTGCACCGTCATTCAGGCCCGAGGCATTACCTGCCGTAACACTGCCGCCTTCAGGCATGAACACAGGTTTCAGGCCGGTAAAGTTTTCCATCGTGGCGTCCAGACGTACGTGCTCGTCCTGATCAAACACGATCTCGCCCTTACGGCTTTTCTGGATAATGGGCACGATCTGCTCTTTAAAATAGCCCTGCTCGATCGCGCGACGGGCACGCTGGTGCGATTCCAATGCCAGCTCGTCCTGATCGGCTCGGGTCACGCCGTATTGGCGGGCCACATTTTCGGCCGTAATGCCCATATGAACGCGATCAAAAGGATCCGTCAGTGCACCAGTCATCATATCCATCATGACCGAGTCCCCCATGCGAGCGCCCCAGCGATGAGCACTGGACATATAGGGCGCACGGCTCATGCTTTCTGCTCCGCCTGCCAAAGCCACCTTGGCATCACCGACCAGAATGCCCTGCGCGGCCGACACAATGGCTTGCAGACCAGAACCGCACAAACGGTTGACGTTCATGGCCGGTGCTCCGTGGCCCACGCCCGCCTGCACCGAAGCCACACGCGACAAGTACATATCGCGTGGCTCGGTTTGAATAACCTGCCCCATCACTACATGCTGAACGTCTGCCGCCGATACGCCACTTCTGTCCAGTACCGCGCGCAATACCGTGGCTCCCATTTCGATTGGCGACACATTCTTCAGTCCCCCACCAAAATCACCAATCGCGGTACGGCATGCCTGGACTACAACCACTTCTTTCATATGAATCTCCCTCAATCCCATTGGGATATGATGACCAGCATAAAAAAGCCAAGCTGACAAAAACGTCCACTCGAATATACACGGCTGCCATGGAAAACCATAAAGCAGACACAAAGACCGTAATTCGCAGTATGGTTTGATACCTTACCCACAAGACACGTTCTTGATAACCCTTTTTATAGGATTCCCCCTCATGTACGAGCGTATCCTGGTATGTACCGACGGCTCAGAACTGTCCGCCCACGCTGTCACCCATGCCCTGAATCTGGCCAAGACCAGCGGCGCCAAATTGCTGGCCCTGCGCGTCATTCCGCGCTATCGCCAAAGCTACCTGGAGGGCGGCCCCATTATCGACCAGAAGCTCGATAGCCGTATCGAAGCCTCCTGGGTAGAGCACGCCCAATCCGAGCTGGCCGCCGTCAAGCAGGCCGGTAAAGACATTGGTGTCTCGGTCAAGGGCCTGGTGGTGAAGTCCGAACTGGTGGCCGATGCCATTATTTCTACTGCTGAAAAGCAGAAAGCTGACCTGATCGTCATGTCCTCGCATGGCCGCAAGGGCTACAAGCGCCTGCTCTTGGGCAGCGAAACCCAGCACGTTCTGACCTACTCGGAAATCCCCGTTCTGGTGATCCGCAAGAAAGCCAAGAAAAAATAAAACGCGGCCAGGCATCAAAACGCAAACTCCGGTTTGCGTTTTTTATTCTCAGGAGTCCCGCATGAACGTCAGCACACAGGAAAAACGACGCCGTTTTCGAGCCTTGCATGAAAGTGGCTTACTGATTTTGCCCAACCCCTGGGACATAGGCGGAGCCAAGCGTCTGGAACGACTGGGCGCAAAGGCGATTGCCAGCAGCAGCGCTGCGTTTGCCTGGTCAAAGGGATTGGAAGACTTTGAGGTGGGCCGGGATGCCCTGCTGGCGCATTTGCGAGAACTGGCGGCCAGCACGAATCTGCCACTGAACGCCGACTTTGAAAATGGCTTTGCCGATGAGCCCGAACAGGTCGCCGAAAACGTCCGCCTGGCCATTGAAACCGGCATTGCAGGCTTATCCATTGAAGATCGCCATGGCGACGAACTGTATGACCTTGAGTTGGCTGTGGCCCGCATACGGGCTGCCAAGCAAGCGATTCTCAACAGTGGCGAGGACGTTCTGTTAATAGGACGCAGCGAAGGCCTGCTGATTGACGCGCTGGATCTGGGACAAACCATAACCCGGCTAAAAGCCTTTGCCCAGGCAGGCGCCGATGTGGTCTACGCCCCTGGATTACGCGAGCTGGACGATATTGCCCAAGTGGTCCAGGCACTGGCACCTACGCCCCTCAATGTGCTGCTGATTCATCCGGGACTGAACGTGCCCGATTTGGCCGCCATCGGTGTACGCCGTGTCAGCACAGGGTCACAACTGGCTCTGGCCACCTGGAACCGCTTTGAAGAGGCCAGCCTGCAACTGCTGGAGCAAGGGCATCTGCCGGCCACCCAAGCCCATCGCCGCTGGTCCTGATACAAGACAGGCAGGCATAAAAAAAGCGCAAGCTGCAAGGCTTGCGCTTTTTAACCCTTCAGTCAGAACTTAGCTGTCCTGAGCCTGGTCGCTGGACGCGTCCACTTTGGCTTCCTGATCGGTTTCTACGACTGCTTTCTTGGGAGCCACCCAATTCAGGGGCTCAACCTCAAAGGCCTGTTTACGACGTACTGGTTTCGATTTGCTCACGAATAACTCCTGCTCAATATCGACAGGGGGCGCTGCCCTTAG
Organism: Alcaligenes nematophilus; assembly: GCF_026344155.1. Taxonomy (NCBI): domain Bacteria; kingdom Pseudomonadati; phylum Pseudomonadota; class Betaproteobacteria; order Burkholderiales; family Alcaligenaceae; genus Alcaligenes; species Alcaligenes nematophilus. Next base: position 232,083 of record NZ_JAPKMZ010000001.1, read on the forward strand.
CGCCCCGATTTCTTTATTATATCAATGATTAGACCACAAATCAATTTTGGCCATAATATGGGCGCATTATGGATGCAAATTAGGCGATGTTAGAACAAAATAAAGGCAATTCAAAACAAGACTTTTTCATAGACAATTCAAGCCAAAATAACTGCCCTGAATATCTTACGGCTCGCCTAGACCCCAGGCACCCTTGAAAACTCATTTTTCACCCATTTGAGTACAACAATAAAGAGACAATGGCATGCACGATTCCCGCCCCACCGATCATCTGGATCGCTCCTTGCGCTGTTTTTTACGCATTGCACAATTAGGCTCGGTCAGCAAAGCGGCTGATGATTTGGGACAAAGCCAATCCAGCCTGAGCAAACAATTAAGCTCGCTGGAACAAAGCCTGGGCCAAACCCTGTTTACCCGTACCGGGCGCGGAGTCAGCCTGAATGATGCGGGCGAGCTGCTGCGCCAAGCAATCGAACCGGCCTATAGCCGTATTGACAGCGCTATCCATGCCGTGCGTCAGGAGCACGGCGTCAATTCAGGTACTGTGCGGCTGGCCACCGTCCATACCCTGAGCTACTACTTCATGTCCGATGTCGCTGCCGCGTTCATGAGTGCCCACCCTGGCGTGAATTTGTCCTTATTGGGACGCAGCTCGCCCGAGGTAGTGACTTTGGTGGAAAGCGGCAAAGCCGATGTGGGTTTTGTATACGACTCGGCGGTGGACTGTGGCGGCTTGATCTCGCACACCCTGTTTGACGACCAAATGTGCCGCATCTCTGCCAAGCTGGAGCCTTTTCCGAGTGCAGATTTAAGCCACCAGGCCTTGCGCCTGATCGGTTTTCCGCCCCATTACGCCCTGCGCCGCATGATTCACAGCAGCGGCCTGCACCCCGAATTTGTGGCGGAGGTCGAAACCATAGATGCCATGTTGCGACTGGTAGCGTCAGGATTGGGGGACTGTATCTTGCCGAGCCGCATTCCTGACAATCTGCTGCACGAGCACAATCTGCATAAATACCCGATTGAGCAACCTGCCCTGCAACGCCGGGTTGTGGCGATCTTGCGGGCAGACCGTGATCCCCAAGCACTGACTTCACGGCTGCTGGAATGTGCCTTGCGCACAGCGCAAAGTCTGTAACAAGCCTCTGCAACACGAACCTGTCGCAAGGATTCGTGGCAGATAGACAGCCCATAAAAAAAACGGGCCTGATGACAGACACTTCAAGTCTGGAAGTCTTCCAGAACCCTGAACATCCCTCATCAGGCCCGCTTGCTTCACTGCTCTACCCAAAGGCCGATGCCCTGCCCCGGCCCTGGATAGCAAACTGCTTTACTGTGCCACGCAGTCCACGTAGTAACGCTTCTGGCCGGAGGCATCCACCTCTTCCACAAAACCGTGGATATCCGTACCAAAGCCCGGACACTGGCGATGCAGTTCACGCGAGAACTTCAGGAAATCCACAATCGTCTTGTTAAAGGCTTCACCAGGAATCAGGAGCGGGATACCGGGGGGATAAGGTGTGATCAGGTTGGTAGTCACGCGACCTTCCAACTGATCAATCTCGACCCGTTCCGTACGACGCTGCGCAATGCAGGCAAAAGCATCAGCCGGACGCATGACAGGCACCACATCCGACAGGTACATATCGGTCATCAAACGGGCAATGTCGTGCTTGGCGTACAACTGGTGCACATGCTGGCACAAATCGCGCAAGCCCATTTCCTCGTAACAAGGATACTGGCGCGCAAACTGCGGCAGAACACGCCAGACAGGCAAGTTGCGGTCGTAATCGTCCTTGAACTGCTGTAGCGCTGTGACCAGAGAGTTCCAGCGGCCTTTGGTAATGCCGATGGTGAACATGATGAAGAAGCTGTACAGGCCAATCTTCTCCACAATCACGCCACGTTGCGCCAGAAACTTGGTCACGATAGAAGCCGGAATGCCGGTTTCACCAAATGTGCCTGTCAGATCCAGACCGGGGGTAACAATCGTGGCCTTGATCGGATCCAGCATATTGAAGCCATCAGCCAGCGGGCCGAAACCGTGCCACTCGCTATGCTCCGCATCGTCCGTAATGATCCAGTCCTCAGGCTTGCCCACACCGTCTTCTGCCAGTGTTGGCGGGCCCCAGACCTTGAACCACCAATCGTCTTCGTCAAACTGCGATTCGACCTTGCGCATGGCACGGCGGAAATCCAGCGCTTCAATAATGCTTTCCTCAACCAGCACACGACCACCGGGTGGCTCCATCATGGCAGCGGCCACGTCGCAAGACGCAATAATCGCGTACTGCGGGCTGGTGCTGGTGTGCATCAGATAGGCTTCATTGAACAAATGACGATCCAGGCTACGAGTGACCGAGTCCTGTGCCAGCACGTGGCTGGCCTGGCTCAAACCGGCTAGCAGCTTGTGCGTGGACTGGGTGGAGAACACCATGGTTTCTTGCGGACGCGGACGGTTCTTGCCCATGGAGTGAAACTGACCATAGAAGGGATGGAAAGCCGCGTGCGGAATCCAGGCTTCATCAAAATGCAGCACTTCCACGTAACCATCCACGGCATTCTTGATCACCTGGGTGTCGTAAATAATGCCGTCGTAGGTGGACTGGGTCAGCGTCAGCACACGGGGTTTGACCGTATCGGCATCCAGATGCGAGAGCAAGGGGTGCTTGCGGATCTTCTCGCGAATGGTCTCGATATCAAATTCGCTGCGCGCAATCGGGCCAATAATCCCGAAGTGGTTACGCGTAGGACGCAGAAACACGGGGATAGCTCCCGTCATCACAATGCTGTGCAGGATGGATTTGTGGCAGTTACGGTCCACGACCACCACATCGCCCGGAGCCACGGCATGGTGCCAGACAATCTTGTTGCTGGTGCTGGTGCCGTTGGTCACGAAAAAGCAGTGATCAGCGTTGAAAATACGCGCGGCATTGCGTTCGCTGGCACCAATGGCCCCGTTGTGATCCAGCAGTTGGCCCAGTTCTTCAACGGCATTGCAGACGTCGGCACGCAGCATGTTCTCGCCAAAAAACTGGTGAAAAATCTGCCCGACCGGGCTTTTCAGAAAGGCTACGCCGCCGGAATGACCGGGGCAATGCCATGAATACGAGCCATCCTCGGCGTAATCGAGCAAGGCTTTCAGAAATGGAGGCTTGACGCCTTCCACATAACTGCGCGCTTCACGCACGATATGACGCGCCACGAACTCGGGCGTATCCTCGAACATGTGAATGACGCCTTGCAGCTCGCGCAAGATATCGTTTGGCATATGACGAGCCGTTTTGGTCTCGCCATACACATAAATAGGCACATCGGTATTGCGACGACGCACAGCCCGAATAAAGGCACGCAGATTCACCAGCGCCGGGGCGCTGTCTCCATCTTGCGTGAACTCCTCATCATCGATGGACAAAATAAACGCGCTGGCACGACTTTGCTGCTGGGCAAATTGACTCAGATCGCCATAACTGGTGGTTCCCAACACCTCGAAGCCTTCGGCCTCGATCGCATCTGCTAATACACGAATGCTCAGACCAGACGCATTTTCAGAACGAAAATCCTCATCGATGATCACAATGGGGAATTGATATTGCATGCCATGTCCTTAATACAAGGGAGTGCCGCAGGGGCGGCAAAAAAAGGGAGGGACGTCAGTCGCTTTTGCGCAGCAGATCGTACCGTGTTTCACGTCCCGTCATGTGACACTTGCTTTTCCCTACGTCCTTGGGCATAATTCTACATGTCCCAGGACAAAACAAAAGGCGTGGTGACAGATTGGCTATGTGACGGACTGCAAATCCGTTCAGGTTGGTTCGATTCCAGCACACGCCTCCATCTTGCTTGCATTCAAGACAGACAAAACTGGCCTTCTTTCCGGTTTTGATCACACAGAAAAAGTCGCCATTACGGCGATTTTTTTATTCCCTTTTCCTGTACAGCAAATCCTTGTACTACGCGCTGCGGCCAAGCCCTTCCATCGGTTTTGGCCCACCGTTCCAACTTGGCCTGCAATTTAACACAAGCAGGCGCGTGATCTGCGCAAAAAACCCTCTTTTTCGTGCCCTAAAAACATCAATCTGCCCCAAGCGCGCTTTGGGTCTTGCCGCCTGACTTTATGGCTGTTACATGCAGATAGTTTGAGGACAAATTTATTGTCTGAAAATGTCTGTTTTTCACTACGACCTAGAACAAAGCCCAGGCTCATCGGCCATTTCCATCCTGTCGGTGGCGCTGGCTTTAAAACCAGTCCCTGGCTAGCGCTGATATGATGGCGGCATTCGCGCACGCTAAGCGCCATCCTGCCCGTTTCCAACACGCTGATGGCCGCCTCTGCACTACCTTTATCGACAAAGCCCTGTACAAGCGGCTTTCTCTGATTTACCGAGATTGTCTGACACCATGAAACTCACCACCTGGAACGTGAACTCCCTGAACGTCCGTCTTCCCCAAGTTCTGGACTGGCTCAAGGCCAACCCCGTAGACGTGCTGTGTCTGCAAGAGCTCAAACTGCCCGACGAGCGTTTTCCCTTGGAGGCTTTTCAGGAAATGGGTTATCACGCTCACTGGGCGGGTCAGAAAACCTACAACGGCGTGGCCCTGATTTCGCGTGAGCCTGGCACGGATGTGCAACGCAATCTACCCAACTACGAAGACCCACAACAGCGTTTGCTGGCCGCCACGTACCCCTCGCCTGACGGCCCGGTGCGTGTGATCTGTGCCTACTGCCCCAACGGGCAATCGCTGGAAAGCGAAAAGTACACCTACAAGCTGGAATGGTTTGCCGCCTTGCACGACTGGCTGGAAAAAGAATTGCAGCAGTATCCCCGTCTAGCCATTCTGGGCGACTATAATATTGCCCCAGCCGACCAGGACGTTTACGACCCGGTCAAATGGGGAGTCGATGTTCTGGTATCCCCGCCCGAGCGCGCCGCGTTCGAGCGTTTGCTGGCACTGGGCCTGCACGATGCCTACCGTCTGTTTGAGCAAAGCGGTAGTCCCTTTACCTGGTGGGACTATCGTCGTTTTGCCTTCCGCCGCGATGCCGGGCTGCGTATTGACCACGCCCTGCTGTCCGACGCGCTCAAGGCCCGTTGCGCAGCCTGCGATATTGACCGCGAACCGCGCGCCAATGAACAGCCCTCGGATCACGCACCCGTTACCGCTACCTTGTCTTTTAGCTGACACACTCATTTCATTATGCAAATTCAAAGCCAAATCATCGAGCAGACTGACTCGGCCTATGTGCTTGAGATCACCTTGGAAGAGGAGCACAAGGTCTGGGCCTATCTGGCCATCAGCGAGCCTGATCTGGATGCGGTCGCCCATATTGTCCCGCCCGAGCAATTCGAAGCCGGTGGCGATGTGCACGTGATGGCCATTGCCCAGCCCGAAGATGCCCCGCAGGAAGTGGAAGACGTTTTGTTCTCCATGAACCCCAATGACACGGTGGTCTTTCTGTGCGCGGACCAGGCCAGCATCCTGGCCGTTTTGAATGAGTTTGGGCAAACCGACCCAAGCAGCAATTAATTCTTTTATAAAAATCTACTTCTAGAGTCTGCTCTCCATGTCCACGAGCTATCCTGGCACCGTCTTTATGGTTGTCGCCCCCAGCGGGGCGGGTAAATCCAGTCTGGTCAACGCCCTTCTGGCCAACGATTCCAACATCATGCTGTCCATCTCGGCCACCACACGCGCCCCCCGCCCCGGCGAGAGCGACGGCCAGCACTACTTCTTTGTGGACAAAGCGCGTTTTGAAAACATGGTCGCAGAAAACGCCATGCTGGAATGGGCCAAGGTGCATGACAACTACTACGGCACGCCCCGCGAACCCATTCAGAAAGCCCTGAATGCAGGCCGCGATGTGTTGCTGGAGATTGACTGGCAAGGCGCCCGCCTGGCGCGTGAACATTTCCCCGAAGCCGTCGGCATTTTCATTCTGCCGCCCTCCTTGCCCACCTTGCAGGCCCGTTTGCGCAAACGTGGACAAGATAGCGAAGAGATCATCGCCCGCCGCCTCGAGGCGGCCGAGCACGAAATCGCCCATGTTCATGACTGTCAATATGCTATTATCAATGAGGATTTTGATACGGCATTACAGCAGCTATTGAGTATTGTGCAGGCCAGTCGTTTGCGCACTGCCACTCAGTCAGTACGGCATCGCCAACTCTTTCAACAATTAGGCGCAGATGCCCTGCTGAATCAGGGCTGATCTCCTTCTTATTACTTTTTGATAACAGGTCTACTATGGCTCGCATCACTATCGAGGACTGCCTGGAGCAAGTCCCCAATCGCTTTAAGCTCACCTTGGCAGCCGCCTACCGTGCGCGCGAACTGGCTCAAGGCCACGAACCACGCCTGGAAAGCAAGAACAAGCCTACGGTTACCGCCCTGCGAGAAATCGCCTCCGGCGCGACCGGTCTGGAAATGCTGCGCAAAGTTCCTACCTGATAGGCACAGGCGGAGCACGGTATGGCATTTTCTGGTTTACGGGGCGCATCGTCTGGGCTGTTGGCCGTCCTTAAAAAAGGTTCACGGCTAGGTCGTCGCAAGCCTAAAGACAAGAACACCCCGGCACTGGCACAAGCTGCCCAGGAAAGTGCCAGTCCTCCTATTGCCTCACTGGCTCCGCTACACAAGATCATCTCGCAGTACCTGGACCCGAAAGATGTAGAACGGGTACGGGAGGCCTATCGTTTCTCCGATCAGGCCCATCTGGGACAGTTTCGCGCCAGTGGCGAGCCCTATATCTCGCACCCCATTGCCGTCACGGAAATCTGTGCGGGCTGGAAGCTGGATACCGATGCCTTGATGTCGGCCCTGCTGCATGACGTGATCGAAGATCAGGACGTCACCAAGCAGGAACTGGCTGAGAAGTTCGGGACCGATGTGGCCGAGATTGTGGACGGCCTGTCCAAGCTGGAACGCCTGGAATTTGCTACCAAGACACAGCAACAGGCCGACAGCTTCCGCAAGATGCTGCTGGCCATGTCGCGTGACGTGCGCGTGATTCTGATCAAGCTGGCCGACCGCTTGCACAATATGCGCACCCTGGATGCGGTCAAGCCGGAAAAACGCCGCCGCGTCGCCCAGGAAACGCTGGATATTTACGCTCCGATCGCGCATCGCCTGGGCCTGAACGCCCTGTTCCGCGAGCTGCAGGATCGCTGCTTCAAGGCGATCTACCCCAATCGCTACAAGGTGCTGCACAAGGCCTTGCTGGCAGCGCGTGGCAATCGCCGTGAAGTGCTGGGCAAGATCACCGAAGCCGTCAAGATCGCCCTGCCTGCTGCCGGAATTGATGCCGAAATTTCCGGCCGTGAGAAGTCGCTCTACAGTATTTTCTGCAAGATGGTCGAGCAGAAAAAGTCCTTTTCGGACGTGCTGGATATTTACGGCTTTCGCGTCATTGTGCATACCCTACCCGAGTGCTATTTGTCCTTGGGTACGCTGCACCAGCTGTATCGCCCCGTACCGGGCAAATTCAAGGACTACATTGCCATCCCCAAAGTGAATGGCTACCAGTCCCTGCACACTACCTTGATTGGCCCCTACGGCACCCCTGTCGAGTTCCAGTTCCGCACCCGCGAAATGGACCACGTGGCAGAAGAAGGCGTGGCCTCTCATTGGCTGTACAAAGAAGACGACGTCACCCTGAACGATCTGCAAAAGCGCACACACCGCTGGCTGCAATCCTTGCTGGATATCCAAAGCCAGACAGGCGACTCCACAGAATTCCTGGAACACGTCAAAGTTGACCTGTTCCCCGATGCCGTTTACGTCCATACGCCCAAAGGCAAGATTATTTCCCTGCCTCGTGGTGCGACTCCGGTGGACTTTGCCTACAGCATCCACACCGATATCGGCAATCACGCTGTTGCTTCCAAAATCAATGGCGAGTTTGCCCCGCTGCGCACCGAGCTGAAAAGCGGTGACTCGGTAGAGATCATTACCTCCCCCGCCGCTCGCCCAAGCGCTCAGTGGCTGAACTACGTCCGTTCGGGCCGCGCCCGTTCGGAAATCCGCCATTACCTGCGCACGGTTAAATACGAAGAATCCGTGGCTTTTGGCCGCCGTCTGCTGGATCAAGCCTTTGACCAGCTAAGCCTGCCACATGCCACCGACGACGATCCCAACTGGGACAAACTGGCCAAGGGTTCGGGCGCTGCATCCCGTGAAGAAATTCTGGCCGATATTGGCTTGGGCAAACGTTTGGCCGCCGTCGTGGCGCGCCGCTTTGCTCCGGAAAACCCCTTGCTGGAAACCACTGCGGCCGAGTTTGACGAAATTAACGCCAACACTTCTGCACCGATTCTGATTCACGGTAACGAAGGTCAGGCTGTACAGCTGGCACCGTGCTGTGGCCCCCTGCCCGGTGACGCCATTATTGGCGGCATCCGTCTGGGTCACGGTTTGGTTGTTCATATGGCTGAGTGTGCGGTGGCACAACGCGCCCAGGCCAAAGAGCCTGAGCGTTGGGTTCCTGTCATGTGGGACAGCAATACCGCCCGCCACCTGTCCACCCGTCTGGATGTCACTGCGATCAACGAGCGTGGTGTTCTTGGCCGTCTGGCTGCTGAAATTACCGATGCTGACTCCAACATCCTGCATATTTCCATGCCGGACGAATCGGCTGCGACCTCGGTACTGCACCTGACCGTTCAGGTTGATAGCCGTACTCACTTGGCACGCGTGATTCGCGCCATCCGTCACGTACCGCAGGTTCAGAAGATTGTGCGTGTGAAGGGCTAAACCCGCTTGCAAACCAGCTTTCAGCCGTACAAAAAACGCCTGCTCAATAGCAGGCGTTTTTTATGGTTCAAATACGATCAAAGTCGACTACTAGGCCAAGGTCTCGCGCACATGTTGTTCCAAGGCCCGAATAAAAATATCCACTGGCTCATGCGCATAGTCGTCCTGCGGCAAGAATAAGGAAACGGACGGCAATGCAATTCCGTCGAAAGGCAAGGGGACTACTCGCACGACGCCCTGTTCGCTGAATTGTCGGGCTGAAATAGAACCCAGCAAAACCAATGCCTGGTTCTCGCGTAGCACCGCCAGGTTCGCCAAGGTCAAGGTCGACTCCAGCAGACAGCGAGGCTCCTGAAAGCCCTGACGGGCCAACCAGAAAGCCAAAGTACGACGCAAAGGAGCACCTTGAGGGGGCAGGACCCATTCATAGCTCAGGGCATCTTCCCAATCCACCGTTGATTTGGAAAAAATAGGGTGCTGCGGCTCGGCCACCATCACAATAGATTCGTTATACAAATGCAGGGTGTCAAAGTCTTCCAGGTCCTGGCTATCCAGCACCCGACCCAAGACACAATCCAGGCGCCCATCCCGCAAACGCTCCAATAAACTGGCGCTGCTACCCTCCTCGATACGCAAAACCACATCCTGAGCAGCCGCCCGCATGGCGGCCAAAGCTCCCGGAATCACCGCCCCGCAGGCTGGCGACACCCCCACACGAACCCGTCCCTTTGCACCTTGCTGGGCGACCTGAACCTCTTCGCCCAAACCATCAACTAGCCCCAGAAAGCGCTGAGCACGCAGCACCAAGGCCGCACCGGCTGCAGTGGGTAGTACCCCACGATTACTGCGTTCATACAAAGTGGCACCGACCAAGGACTCGGCCTCCAGCAAAAGTTTGCTGGCCGCCGGCTGGCTCATGCCCATCATTTCTGCCGCATGCTTCAGGCTGCCATGCTCACCCAATGCTGCCAGCAACTCCAGATGTCGCAAACGAATACGACGCGACAAGGGAGGAAGTTGGGGGGAAATACCTGTATCCACCATATCTTTACTCTCCGTAATCAGCTTCTCTGCTCCCCAGAAACTGAGCAAATTGAACCAAGGTTTGGTGCAGCGCCGGGTCACCCCGAACATGGGGGCCCGGGAGCAAGAATGCAGGGACATCAATGCCTGAGTCACCTGCTAGTTCAATCGGCCTCACCACTCCAGCCTGCTGCATAAAAGACGCCTGAGCCGCTGGCAAGCAGGCCACGGCATCTGATTGGGCCACTACTGTACTCAGACCGTGCCCGGCGGGGATCTTCCAAATGCGCGCAGGCGCTTCCATGCCGACCTTGGCCGTCCAGTCCTGGAACGCCCGGTGCCAAGAAACCGCTAACGTTGGCAAAATCCAATCCAAAGCCTGTACATCCTTGGGACTCAAAGACTTACCCGCCTTCAACAAGGGATGATGCGTTCTTAAAACAGGCACCACGCGACTGCTGATCCGTAACTGTCCAGTCCATTCATCATTCATAGGCTCGTCCAGCAAAACAGCATCGAGGTCCGCCTGAAGCAAAAGCGGCAACACCTGTTCAAACTCCAGATCCAGCAAACGCAGCTTCAAGGATTGGGACTGACGCCAGCGCACAAAGGCATTGCCAAGCGCCATGCCGTGTAAATCCGATATATAGCCAATCTTGAGAACAGGGGCTTGTTTCTCGTGATGCCCAGCACCCCGATCAAGTACATCCAGCAAATGCCCCAGACGTCGTAAAACCAATTTGCCTAGTGCTGTTGGCTCGATGCCTTGCCGGCTGCGTGTAAACAAAGTCGCAGCCATCTGCGCCTCGATCTCGGCCAAGGCCTTACTGACTGCAGATTGGGTCAAGGACAAATCGCGCGCAGCACTATGGATACTGGAATTCCGCCCTAAGGCGGCCAAAACCAAGAGCTGACGCGGTTCAAGCCGCTTCATCAGGCACAGAAAAACACAAAGAAAAATTCGTTTCTGGTATTCACCATAGTTATAACAAGACGTGAATTTTTCATTAACTGGGAATGGATGGCCGAGCATACCATGAACTTCATGTTCAACAGTTACCCGGATTTATCTATGTTTTCCCTTAAAACCCTGCTGATCGACCAAGCCCCTGTGGCCTGTTTATCGATAGACGGAAAGGACTACTCCATTACCGCCTTGTGCCAGCGTGTGAACTCCCCGGCCTTGCCTGACAGCGTGCTTGATCTGCTGGCACAGTGGGAGACGAATCTGCCCAAACTAAAGAGCTTGGCTGAGCAAGCGACAGCTCATACGGATCTGATTCTGAGCGAAGCAAACGCCACCCTGCCGCCCGTGCTGTATCCCGGCAAGATTCTATGTGCCGGTGCCAACTACTACGACCATCTGCAAGAAATGGGTGTGCCCGCAGAGAAAAAAGACCAGCGCCTGTTCTTCTTTTTCAAGCCCGCACGCCAGGCTGCCATTGGCGACGGCCAGTGCGCCGCCATCCCCAAGAACTGCCAAAAATACGATTGGGAAATTGAACTGGCCATGGTGATCGGCAAAACCGCCAAGGACCTGACACTGGAAAATGCGATGGAGCACGTGGCGGGCTACACCATTGCCATTGACCTCTCGGCCCGGGACTTTGCCCGCGCCCCCGAGCAGTTCTACAAATTTGACTGGGTAGCCGCCAAAGCCAATGACGCCAGTTGCCCCATCGGCCCTGCCCTGATACCCGCCTGCTTTGTCAGCGACCCGCAAGATCTGGATCTGAAGCTGGAACTGAACGGCCAGATCAAACAGGAAGCCAACACCTCCGGCATGATTTTTGACCTGCGCGAGCAACTGGTGCGCCTGACAGAAATCATGACGCTGGAACCTGGCGACATCGTCCTGACAGGAACCCCAGCGGGTGTCGGTGCAGCACGAGGCGAGTTCCTGGCCCCCGGCGACCGACTGCACGCTCACATCAGCGGTCTGGGCACCCTGAACACCACGATTGCCTAATCCTTTCTTTTAATCATCAGGAGATCAACATGAGCATTGAACGCTTTCACCAAAACAAGAACATGAGCAAGTACGTCATTCACGACAAAATTGTGTATATGTCGGGGCAAGTCGCCATGGACCCATCCGGCTCGTTTGAAGAACAGCTGCACCAGATTCTGAGTCAGATTGACGAGCAATTTCAGGAAATCGGCATAGACCGCAGTCACATTCTGCGTGCCATGATCTGGATCGACGACTACAAGAAATGGCCCTTATTGAACGAGATCTGGAATGCCTGGATTCCCGCTGACAAAAAACCAGCCCGCTCCTGCGTTGAATCCAAGCTCGCCTTTCCACAATACCAAGTCGAAGTTGAAATAACCGCCGCACTCTGATTTCAAGGCAGAGCGCGACATCGGGAGACATTATGAAAAAAATCAAAATAAATGTGGGCGCAGCAATCATTACTTCCTTTCTTTGCGCTGGGGGCGTGGGGACGGCTCAGGCTGACTCGGCGGCAAGCGCCAGAATTCTGGTTGGCTTTCCAGCCGGGGGAAATGTGGATCTGGTCGCAAGACTGATTGCCCCTGATCTATCCAAAGCATTGGGACGACCGGTGATCGTGGACAACCGACCGGGAGCCTCCGGGCGACTGGCAATCAATTTGGCCACCACCTCGGCACCTGATGGCTCAACCTTTATTTTGACTCCCGGAGTAGCGCTCACCCTCTATCCGCATACCTTCACCGAGCTACGCTACGAGCCCTTCAAGGATCTGGCTCCTGTCAGCAATGCGGTGAACTGGAACCTGGGGCTGGCTGTGCCCAGCAGTTCGGGCATCAAGAACTTTGCGGACTATGTGCAAAGCATCAAAGCCGACCCGAATCAAACCTTTTTTGCCAGTTCCTCTACCGGCAGCGGTCAGCATCTGGCCGGACTGTACTTGGGACAGACTCTGGGCGTAGCACTGGAACATGTAGGCTACAAAGGAGCCAGCGAAGCCATCGTGGCTCTGGTTGGCGCACAAGTCCCGGCAGCGGTACTGAATATTGGAGAGCTGATCCAGCAATCCGAAGCAGGCAAGATCAAGGTACTGGCGCTATTTGACAGCAAGCGGGACCCCTTGTTGCCGGACACCCCTTCCATTGCCGAGCTGGGTTATCCGCAATTGGAGATCAATGGCTGGCTGGCCTTCTATGCGCCTGCAGGCACCCAGCCTGAGCTTGTACAAGCAGCACAAGCGTCCATTGCCACGACCTTGAACAATGCCGCGGTAAAAGAAAAGTTGCGTTTGGCGGGCATGCAAAGTGCCAGCAGCACCCCCGAGGAGCTGGACGCCAAAGGCAAGAAAGAGTTCGAGCATTGGCAGACAGTCATCCAAAGCCTGCCAAACTTCAGCAAGTTTTAAACAGGAATCAAACCGCCCTTGAAAAGGCCCAGGCAGGCAGCGGCAAGCTCAGCAATCCACTTCCGACCTGCCTTCAGCCTGCAACCTGCTTCAAGGGCAAAATAAGGCCTAGCTAAACGCCAACGTAAGCCACGCACAGGCCGTAGGCCAGCACGCCAGTCAGTGTTGAACCCGCAATGCCACCTGGCCAGCGACGGCCCAGCAGTACCCCTGCCAGACCTGCCAGCAAAGGCGGCAAGTCCAGGGACATATGTTCAGGGCGCAGCAAGGAGATCAGGGACACAACCAGCAAGGACACCACACCTGCCGGGCCAATGGCTCCAAACAGGCGTGGCCAGATCGAAACGCGGCTGGGGTCCGCCTTGCCTTGTCGTCCACCCAGACGCAAGGGCAAGTAACGAATCAAAAATGTGCCCAGGCCCGCCAGCACAATCATGAGCAGAAAACTCCAATCCATCTCCACTCCTTAAGCGCGGCGCAGGGCCATCAAACCACCGGCCAGCATGCCGACAATAATCGCCAGATATGATGGCAAGAAAGCCATGGCCAGAACAGCCCCTACAGCGGCAGCCACCAACACCGGCAAAGGTGCAGATCGGCGGATTTCCAGCAACAGGGCAAAGAACAAGGCGGGCAAGACAAAACCCAGCGTCTTTTCCAGCACGGGAGATTGACCCAGCAAATCGCTGGCGAAGAAGGCCCCCACGGCGGTGCCCAGCACCCAGGACAGGTAAGAGCCCAGTTGCAAGCCGCAGTACCAGGACTCCTGCTCCTGGGCCGGTTGGCGGGCTACTCCGGCTGCAGAAGCGGCAAAGACCTCATCGGTCAGGCCAGGAGCCATGAACAGACTGGAGACAGTTCTTGGGCCGGTAAAAAAGCCCATCAAGGTTGGGCCATAGAACACATGGCGCAGGTTCATGAGCAGCACAATACCCAAAATGCTGGGATAGGCGGCACCTGCCACCAGCAGACTGATCAAAATGAACTGACTGGCCCCCGCGTACACGATCAGGGACACCATCACTGCCAGCCAGGGTGACAAGCCCGCGTGCACAGCGGTCAAACCAAAAGAAATCGCGACGGGGACATAGCCCAGGGCGATAGAGGCGCTGTCTCGCAAGCCCCGTCGATATGCCGAACCGATGATCATGAAAAACCTTGCAGGCCTTGCCTAGGCCTGGAATGCACCAATAAAGATGGCGGGGTCCACCCGTGCGTTATTCAGACTGACATTCCAGTGCAAATGAGGGCCAGTCGCACGGCCCGTTGCGCCGGAACGCGCCACCACATCGCCCCTGCTGACACGATCACCCACGCGCACATCAAAAGCCGACAAGTGACAGAACATGGTGATCAGGCCCTGACCATGATCCACAAATACGGTTTTACCGTTAAAGAAGTAATCCGCCACGATGGTGACAATCCCGTCAGCAGGCACTTTGACCGCCGTGCCGGTAGGTGCGGCGAAATCCAGACCCGAATGCGGGTTACGCTCTTCACCATTGAAAAAACGGCGTAGACCAAACGGACTGGTCAGGCGACCCGGTACCGGCTTTTCAAAGACCACATTGCTGGGGCCTTCTGTGCGGAAGCTGGCATATGCCTGCATCTGCTCCTCGTATTCGCGCTCAAAACGGGCTTGCTGTTGCGGGTCCGGATTCACATGCGACTTGTTTTTCAGGGTGATGCGCTGCTCGCGGTAACGCTTGCTGCCAACCTGAAACGCCACGCCCGACTGTCCTTGCATGGATATGCTGTGCTGGCCTGGTTGGGTTTTCAAGTCCAGTCCGACTATCGCTTTCCAACGCTGATCAGCATCCTGAATCACCAGCACACGGTTGCCATTGAAGTGCACCACCGGCGCTGAGCCACCCGCTCCCAGGTCCAGCACTGCCACCCCGCCTGGCACAGGGCGATGCAAGGTGCGCTCGATAAAGGTGCCCTGCCCAGGCGCAGCATAGGCCAAGTACGGTGCCGTCAGGCCCCAAACAGTTGCGGCGCCTAAAAGGCGCCGCCGTACCAGGGAAATATCAGTGTGATTCATCAGAATGCTCTTTGAAAAACACCCCTGGAGCCAGCAGGCTCCAGGGTTACAGGCTCTGATTCAAGCCGTTTTATTCATTTTCACCTGTGGAGGTCAACTCTTTTTCTGCTTCTGGCAGAATCTGAACCTTCTCTTCCACACGCATGGCTTGCAGAACGGCTTGAGTCTCCGTGCGGGCCATGGCTTGGGTCAACTGTGCTGTCAGCATGTCCAGCCCAGGGTTGCCGGACTTGCCGGGCTCATGGCTCAGAATCTGCACCACGGTGTAGCCCTGGGGCTGGCGATCACCCACATAGGCAGGCAGCTTGTCCACGGGGTTGGCCAGAACCTTGTTCAGCAAGGCTTCGTCCATCTCGGGGAATTCCGCACGGCTCACGGCAAACTGGGCCGAGAAGTTCTCAGGTTCGGTACCCGCTTGCAACTGCTTCAGGTAGTCCTCACCGGCCTGAACCGCCAAGGCAGCCGCTTTTTCACGGCGCAGGTTTTCCTCAGCAATAGTGCGTACTTTATCCAGTGCAGGCACATGAGCCTCGGTAACGTCGGTTACGCGCAAGGCAATCAAGGTGTCAGGCGACACTTCTACAACGCCTGCATTCTTGCGCGAAGCCAGAGTTTCGGCATTGAACAAGGCTTGGCGAACACGGCTGTCATCCAGCACGGCTGCATCGGGACTCTTGGCGGCAGCCAGCTCACCTTCAACTTGCGAAGCAGGAATCAAACCTTGGCGGCTGATGCCTTCAGCCTGCTTCAGAGTCAGGCCCAAGGCATTGGCGGCGGCTTCCAGATTGTCTTCGTTGTCGTAAACCAGATTAGTCAGCTTGCTGGCCATATCGGCAAAGCGCTCGGAAGCCAGTTGCTTGCGCACTTCGTCCTGCACCTTGCTGCGAGCTTGCTCGAAGGACTCGCCTTGTTCGGGCTGAACTTCGTTACTCTTGAAAATGTGGAAACCGTTGGGGCCTTCAATCACGCCCGACACATCACCTTTTTTCAAGGCAAATACAGCGTTTTCCAGCACGGACGGCCAGGAGCCTTTGCTGATCCAGCCCAGTTCGCCACCTTCACGGGCGCTACCCTCGTCCTGGGAGTTGGCACGGGCCAGGTCGGCAAAGCCTTCTTTATTGGCCTGGGCTTTTTCAGCCAGTTCGCGAGCCTTGGTCTGGGCCGCTTCACGTTCGGTATCGGAGGCACCGGCAGGCAATGTCACCAGAATGTGACTGATGTTCACACGGCCAGCTTGCACGTAACGAGCCTTGTTTTGCTCATAGTATTGCTTGAGCTGATCGTCGGTAGGCGTCGCCAGATCTTTGGAGGCCGCTGCTTCATTCAGCAGCAGGTATTCCACTTTGACTTGCTGGGGCAGTTCCAGCGATTGCTTGTTGGCGTCATACCAGGCTTGCAGATCAGCATCGCTGATCTGAACCTTGGATTCGAAATCACGGGTCAGGAAGCTGCGTGTGCGTACACCACGCTCTTCGGTCAGGGCGATTTCCAGCTTGTTCATCACGCTGGGCAGCATGGAGGAGCTGGCAGCCACGGGACCGAGCACGCGTTGCAGGGCCATCTGGCCGCGCTGGCTTTGCTCGAAATCACGGGTATTGATGCCTGCCGAAGCCAGAACCTGGCTGTAAAGGGCGGGCGAGAAAGAACCGTTTTCCTGAAATTCCGGCATAGTGGCGATGTAGTCGCGCAGGGCAATGTCGGAGACGTTGAAGCGAGCGGCAGTAGCCACTTCAATTTGTACACGCTGATCAATCAAGGATTCCAGCAATGCACGACGGCTTTCCAGGCTGTCAGCCTGGGCCAGATCAAAACCGGAAGGATTATTGCGCTGCATATCGTCCAGCTGCATGCGGCGCGCACGATCAAATTCCTGGGACGTAATGGCGCTATCGCCAACTTTGACAATATCGCTATCGCCCGAAACGTAGCTGGAGTAGCCGCTGACGCCGATCAGTACAAAAGACGGCAGAATCAGCACTAACAGGACCAGCTGCATAACGCGTTGGTTCTTACGGATAATCTCGAACATTAATCATCACCTACTTTCGCTTGCAGCAGGGCGCTGCGGGTGGCGCATCAGGCCGGTGAGCCGGCTCGGCCTGAAAATATACCGTATATGAAAACCGTACAGTGTACAGCCCCGGTTAAAATAGTACATTGGCTTTTTATCACGCCTCTTGCGAGTCCGCCATGTCTTCAATGAATCATCACTGGCCCTACCCCGCTTTGATCGCCCACCGTGGCGCCGGCAAGATTGCCCCGGAGAACACCCTGGCCGCCATTCGGATCGGTGCCCAGAACGGTTTTCGCATGATGGAGTACGACGTCAAACTAAGCCGTGATGCGGTTCCCGTGCTGCTACACGATGACGAGCTGGACCGTACTTCCAATGGTCAGGGTATTGCCTCCAGGCTGACCTTGGCCGAGCTGTCCGCCCTGGACTTCGGTGCCTGGCATTCCTCGGCCTACGCCGGGGAGCCCATGCCCACATTAAGTTCGATAGCCGCCTTCACCCTGGCCAATCAGGTTCACAGCAATATTGAAATCAAGCCGACTACCGGGGACGAAGCCGAAACGGGCCGACTGGTCGCCCTGGCCGCCCAAGCCTTGTGGGCGCAGGCCAGCTTGCCGCCGCTGCTGTCGTCCTTTTCTGAAGAGGCTCTGGAAGCAGCTCAACAAGCCGCCCCCACCCTGCCCCGTGCCCTGCTGATTGAAGAGGAGGTGCCGGCCGACTGGCCCGAACGCCTGGAGCGTCTGGGCTGCATGGGTCTGAATTTGAATGACCGCTTTGTCACTCAGGCTTTGGTTCAGGCAATTCGACAAAAAGGCTACACCGTGGCTGTCTGGACCGTGAACGATGCCGAGCGGGTACGCGAACTGCTCGATTGGGGGTGCAATGGCATTTTCACTGATAAAGTCACCACCATTCGCCCCGACACTCTTTAATTAAACCGCAACACCAGGATTTCTCTTGTTCAGTTACCGTCACGCCTTTCATGCTGGCAATCATGCAGACGTGCTCAAGCACGCCACCTTGCTGCATATCTTTAATTACTACGCTCAAAAAGACAGCGCCTTCAGCATCATCGATACCCACTGTGGTGCCGGTATCTATGATCTGGAGCACGACTGGGCGCAAACCAAGGGCGAGTTCTACGACGGCCTGGACCGGGTCTTGCAGCAGGACGACTACCCGGAGCTGGTGGAACACTATATTGATGCCATTGCCGACCTGAACCCGGACGGAACCGCGCGCTACTATCCCGGTTCGCCCTGGCTGGCGCTGGAGCGCTTGCGCATACAGGACAGCTTTCACGGCTTTGAACTGCACCCATCTGAATTCGAAGTCTTGAGCGACAACGTGGCGCAACTATTCCCCCAGGGAAACCGTCGGGTGCGCCTGTATCAGGAAAATGGGTTTGAACAGTTGGGACGCCTGCTACCGCCGCCCTCGCGACGTGCCATCGTGGTAATGGACCCCTCGTACGAGGCCAAATCCGACTACCAGCAGGTCTTGAACAGTGTCAAAAACGCGCTCAAGCGTTTTGCTCAAGCCTGTATTGTCGTGTGGTATCCCATTGTGCAGCGGCCCGAAGTACAGGCCTTGCAACGCAAGCTGGAGCAACTGGATACGCCCTGGCTGCATGTCAGCCTGTCGGTTCGTGCTCCGGCCAAAAATGGTTTGGGTTTGCATGGCAGTGGCCTGTTCATCAGCAATCCTCCCTGGACGCTGCTCAAAGCTCTGGAACAAAGCATGCCGTGGTTAACAAAAACGCTGGCCCAGGATGACAAGGCCAGCTTTCAACTTCGTCACTCGGGGCTGTAAGCCGCCCCTTTGCCTTTAGGCCAGGCTCTCGGATTCTTTCATGTAGCGCCACTGGCCCATAGGCAGGTCGCCCAGCACCAGATCGCCAATACGCACGCGCTTCAGACCCACAACCTTCAGACCGACCAGTTCACACATGCGGCGAATCTGGCGTTTCTTGCCTTCGCGCAAAATGAAACGCAGCTGGTCATCGTTCTGCCAGGACACCTGGGCGGGCAGCAAGGGCTTGCCATCCAGGCTCAAACCAAAGTTCAGCAGTTCCAGGCCACGCTCGCTCAGCTTGCCGGTTACACGCACCAGATATTCCTTGTCGATGACCGAGTCTTCACCAATAATCTGCCGCGCAATACGACCATCCTGAGTCAGAATCAGCAATCCGGTGGAGTCGATATCCAGACGACCAGCCGGCGCCAGACCACGCAAATGCGCCGGATCAAAGCGCTGGCTGCCGCGACCACCCTTGTACTGCGTGGAAGCGCCGATCAGGGAAACCGCATTGCGATAACCAGCTTCGGCTTGCCCCGACACATAGCCCACGGGCTTGTGCAGCAAGATAGTGGCACGTTGGGTCTGACGCTGACGCGCTTGTTTTTCCAGTGTGATTTTCTGATTGGGGTAGGCTTTGCTCCCCAGTTCAGAGACGATTTGACCGTCCACACGAACCCAGCCGCGCTCGATGAAAGCATCCGCCTCACGGCGTGAACACATGCCGCGCTGGGCCATTAATTTTGAGATACGTTCTTTTTCCATGAGCGCTATTTTATGGCTTTGGCGATAATACAGGACATGAAATTTCCCTCCAGCACAAAAAAACCCTGGCATGAGCACGTTCACCCCTCTGCCACCCCCGCTCAAAAGTACTGGCTACACCGTCCCGGCGCCCTGACTGGCGGTCTGCGCCGCTTGGGCAAGGTCGATCTGGAAGTGGTCAGCGAATACGCTTGCCGCTTGAACCCGCAAGAAGCCGCTTTGATTCAAAAGCCGCCAGGCACGCTGGCCTGGATACGCGAGGTATCCATGGCAGTGGACGGAATCCGCTGCGTGATTGCCCGCAGTTTCACCCCCCTGCCCGCCTCACACAGCGTCTGGCAAGGCATACGGCGGCTGCGCAGCCGTCCGCTGGCCGACATGCTTTATAACGATGCCCAGATACAACGTTCCGCCTTTTTAAGCTGCCGTTTGAATCGCGGCATGAGTTTTTTCCGCACCATTGAGCGCGCCCTGAATCCCTGTGGCGAGCCGGTTCCGCAGGCTCAGCAGATTCTGTCGCGCTGCTCCGTCTTCTGGCGGCACGGTCAACCCCTCCTGGTGGCCGAATCCTTTATGCCAGCCTTCTGGGCACGCGGTGCTACACTGGTTTAGCTCAAATTCAGCATTAACTAATAAAACAAAGTTATATACAGAACCTGACCATGTCCACGCAAGCCGATCCAAGCCGACGCAACGCCTTTATTCTTTCCGGGATGCAAGCATTAGGCGGGGCAAACCCGGCCTTGGTGGTCGCACTCAGCAGTCTGGTGGGCCAAAAAATGGCCAGCAGCCCGGATCTGGCAACCTTGCCGGTAGGCATTTTCAACCTGGGTCTGGCTGTGGGCATTCTGCCAGCCGCCTATCTGATGCGCCGCTTGGGTCGCCAGGGTGGCTACATCATCGGTGCCTTGCTGGGCATAGGGGCGGGCCTGCTGGCCGCCGCCGGGATCTACAGCCTGTCCTTTGTCATGTTCTGTGTGGGCACTCTGCTGGCCGGGCTGTATGCCTCTTACGTGCAAAGCTATCGTTTTGCCGCGGCCGATGACGCCAGTGATACCTTCCGTCCCAAGGCCATTTCCTGGGTCATGGCCGGGGGACTGCTAGGCGCGATTATCGCCACCCAGACCATTATCCATACCCAGGACATTTGGCCGGAGCACCCTTTTGCCGCCGCCTTCCTGGCACAAGCAGCCTTGGCAGCCCTGGTCCTGCCCTTCGCCTTTGGCCTGCGCCTGGCACCGGGCACACGGAATCAGCAAGAGAAAATCCCCTACACCGGACGCCCGTTACGCGAGATTGCCTCCAATAGCTACTTCATCATTGCGCTCCTGGCTGGAGTCGCTTCCTATGTGCTGATGAACTTTCTGATGACGGCTTCGCCCTTGGCTATGGTCATGCACGGCCATAGCCTGAAAGAGTCCACCTTGGGGATTCAGTGGCATATTCTGGCCATGTTCGGCCCCAGCTTCTTTACCGGCAATCTGATCAAGCGCTTTGGCAAGATCCCCGTCACCTTTGCGGGCGTGCTCTTGCTGGGACTGGCCAGCATTGTGGCGCTGCTGGGCATGACGGTGCCGCATTTCTGGGTCAGCCTGATTTTGCTGGGTCTGGGCTGGAACTTCGGGTTTATTGGTGCCACCAATATGGTGGTGGACTGCTACCGCCCGGAAGAGCGGGGCCGTGTGCAGGCTTTGAATGACTTCATCATCTTTACCTGTGTGGCCTTGTCCTCCTTCACCTCGGGCCGCGTGCTGGCCGTGTATGGCTGGTATGGGGTCAATACCTGGACGCTGCCGATCTCGGCCGTAGTCATGCTGGCTTTGGCCTGGTTGTACTTCAAGAATAAGCGTCAGCCCTACTTCGCCAGTTAAGCAAAGCGACAGCCGCAAAGCAACGGCTCATGAAAAACGGCCCCCAAGCCTTGGATTTCATCCAGGCTTGGGGGCCGTTCCTCTTGCGTTCAAATCATCGGTAAATAAGCAGGCTTGGGGCCGCGTGGAAACTGAGCGTCCAATGCCTGAATATGCTCGGGCTGCAGCACCAGATCCCCGGCAGCGGCATTTTGCTGGGCATGAACCGCGCGCGAGGCCTTGGGAATCACAAACACATTGGGGTCACGCAGCAAAAAAGCCAAAGCCACTTGCCGCGCAGTAGCCTGATAATGGCTGGCAATCTCGGCCAACAAGGCCCCGCCTTGAGAGTCCGGCTCGGGAAAATCATCGTGACCGAAGGGACTGTAAGCCACCACGCTGACTTGATGCTCCTGACACCAGGGCATGACCGCGTGTTCAATCGCGCGCTCGTTCAGGTGATACAAGACCTGATTGCAGGCAATTTCACCCGGCCCCACGATGTCGTACAGCTCTTCCAGATCCGGCACATCAAAATTGCTGACGCCCCATTGCTTGATCTTGCCTTGCTGAACTAGCCTGTCAAAGGCTGCGCAGGTTTCTTCCAAAGGAACCTGACCGGGCCAGTGCAATAAATACAGATCCAGGTAGTCCGTACCCAGACGCTTCAGGCTGGCCTCGCAAGCGCGGATTACACCCTGACGGCTGGCATTGAAGGGCAAGACCTTGGACACCAGAAACGCCTCGTGGCGACGACCTTGCAAAGCCTGCCCGATCAAGGTTTCTGCTTTCCCGTCGCCATACATCTCGGCGGTGTCGATATGGTTCATGCCCGCGTCCAGCCCGGCCTGAAAAGCAGCCACGCTCTGCGACCAATCAGCCTGCTCGACATACCAACTGCCTTGGCCCACCCGCGAAACACGCGGTGCCGACCCTAGTTTTTCATATCGCATCAGCTTGTCCTTCCATAACTACTGTCCAAACCAGCCCAACTGCGACCCCCTTACAAGGCGTCGCGACCGCTCTCCGAAGTACGGATACGGATAGCCTGCTCGACCGGCGTCACAAAAATCTTGCCGTCGCCAATCTTGCCCGTGTGGGCGGCTTTGATAATGGCTTCGATGATCGCGTCACAGCGATCAGCCGCCACCACGATGTCAACACGAATCTTGGGCAGAAAATCCACCACATACTCGGCACCGCGATACAGCTCGGTGTGGCCCTTTTGACGACCAAAGCCTTTCACTTCAGTCACGGTCAAGCCGTTAACATCCAGCTCTGCCAGGGCTTCGCGAACTTCATCCAGCTTGAAGGGTTTGATGATGGCCGTAATTTGTTTCATGGTTACTCGCACGTCAAATTTAAAGAGGATCTTTGGCAGCGCCCGGCAAGGACGGACGATGACTTTCTGCTGCCAAACTCAAGCCCAGGCTCAAGTCGCGACCGGTAGGCGACTGGAACAGACGCAAGCCAAGCTCAGGCAGCACAGCCAGAATGTGGTCAAAAATATCGCCCTGGATGCGCTCGTGGTCCACCCAGGCGGTTTTATTGGTAAAGCAATACACCTCGATAGGAATACCGTCCGCCGTGGGCTCCATCATGCGCACCATCTGAATCATGTCCTGATGAATTTCAGGGTGACGCTTGATATAAGCCATGCAGTAAGCGCGGAAGGTGCCCAGGTTGGTCAGGCGACGGTAATTGACCGCATCCAGACCGGCACGGCTCAGCTCCTGGTTGGAGCGCTCCAGATCTTCTTTTTTCTCGTTCAGGTAATCGCGCAACAAGGCAAAGCGCGACAGGCTATCGACTTCAGTTGGAGTCAAAAAACGAACGCTGGAGGCATCAATACTCAGGGTGCGCTTGATACGGCGGCCGCCCGATTCAAACATCTGACGCCAGTTGCGATAGCTCTCGGAGAACAGCTTGTAAGTGGGAATGGTGGTGACCGTCTTGTCCCAGTTCTGGACCTTGACCGTGTGCAGCGCCATATCAATAACAAAACCATCCGCCCCGGCCTGCTTCATTTCGATCCAGTCGCCGATGCGCAACATGTCATTGGTGCTCATCTGCGTGCTGGCCACCAGCGACAGCAAAGTGTCTTTAAAGACCAGCAAGAGCACCGCCGACAGTGCACCCAAACCGGAGAGCAACAGAACGGGCGATTGATCCAGAATGATGGAGATCATGACAATAATGCCAATCGCCCACACCGCTATCTTGGCCACTTCCACATAGCCCTTGATGGACTTGGTGCGCCCTTTGCTGGAATTGGCGTAGACCTCTTGCCAGGCCCCCAGGAGGCTGACAATCGCCATGATGAGAAAGACCAGAAAGCCCAGCAAGGCCACCCGCTCTATGATTTCCAGCAAGGTCTTGGCCAGGGGCAGCAAGGTCAGATTGGAACTGACCACCAGCAAGGGCACGGCATAGCCCACATTGCGCACAAAGCGCTTCTTGACCAGGGCACGCGCCCAATCGTCCTTGCCCGCCACTTTCAGCAAGCGCCGCACCAGGCGCGACAGTACGGAACTGGTCAACCAACTGACAATCCAGACCAGCACCGTCAGCATGGCCAAACCGGCCAAAATCTGTACCCAGCGATCCTGCGGTAAATACGCTTCGATCCATTGCCATCCCAACAAATCGGCAAAGGTGCGTTCTTGCTCCATGTATTCTTCCTTGTCCAGCCAGCCCCAAAAAGGGCCCGCATGGTTTCCTAGAGTCTGAAAACTATCTAATATACTGCACAGCGTCTGTTTCCTGCGGGACTGGATGACCTGCGTCAGCCCGTCCGATCCACTATAATTGCCCTCTATGTCATCAAACACCCCCTCCTCTTCCCAAGACCAGTTCGCCAATAAGGCCATGGCCTGGTCGGCTCGTTTTTCCGAGCCCGTCTCTGACCTCGTCAAACGCTACACAGCGTCGGTGGACTTTGACAAGCGCATGGCTCGCTTTGATATTCAGGGTTCCCTGGCCCACGCCAGCATGCTGGCCGCCGTCGGTGTGATCACCGAGCAGGACAAGGCCGACATCGAACGCGGCATGAGCCAGATTCTGGACGAAATCGCCCAAGGCCAGTTCCAGTGGTTGCTGGATCTGGAAGACGTGCACCTGAACATTGAAAAACGTCTGGTCGAGCTGATTGGCGATGCGGGCAAGCGCCTGCACACTGGCCGCTCGCGCAATGACCAGGTCGCCACCGATATCCGCCTGTGGCTGCGCAATGAAATCGACATTGCCCTGGACCTGCTGGCCCAGATGCAGCGCAAGCTGGCTGAATTGGCACTGGCTCAGGCAGACACTATTTTGCCCGGTTTCACCCACCTGCAAGTGGCACAGCCCGTTACTTTTGGCCACCATTTGCTGGCCTATGCTGAAATGTTCCAGCGCGATGCCGAGCGTCTGCAAGACTGCCGCAAGCGCGTGAACCGCCTGCCATTGGGCGCGGCCGCACTGGCCGGCACCAGCTACCCGATCGACCGTGAAATGGTTGCCAAGCTGCTGGATTTTGACGATGTATGCCGCAACTCGCTGGACGCCGTGTCGGACCGCGACTTCGCCATCGAATTCTGCGCCGCTGCGGCCCTGATCATGACGCACATCTCCCGCTTCTCCGAGGAGCTGGTGCTGTGGATGAGCCCACGCGTTGGCTTTATTGATCTGGCTGACCGCTTTTGCACCGGCAGCTCCATCATGCCGCAAAAGAAAAACCCTGACGTTCCCGAGCTGGCCCGTGGCAAGACCGGTCGCGTCAATGGCCACCTGATTGCCCTGCTGACTTTGATGAAAGGCCAACCGCTGGCCTACAACAAGGACAACCAGGAAGACAAGGAAGGTCTGTTCGATTCGGCTGATACCATTCGCGACACCCTGACCATTTTTGTAGACCTGATCTCCGGCATCAAGGTCAAGCCAGAAGCCATGCGAGCTGCTGCGCTGCAAGGTTTTGCGACTGCTACTGATCTGGCCGACTACCTGGTCAAGAAAGGCCTGCCTTTCCGTGATGCCCACGAAACCGTGGCCTTGGCCGTGCGTGAGTGTGAACAGTTGGGTTGCGATCTGGCTGATCTGAACCTGGAACAGCTGCAGAAATTCGACAGCCGTATCGAGTCGGATATTTTTGGCGTGCTGACGCTGGAAGGCTCGGTCGCTTCGCGCAAACACATCGGTGGCACCGCCCCCGAACGTGTCCGTATCGAAGCACAGCGTATTCTGGATCGTATTCCAGGCTGATAAGCAGCGACTGCTGAAAGCAGAAAAAGCCGCTCCTGTTCTAGGAGCGGCTTTTTTTTAGGCATTGACTCAGATTTGATCTGACGTGTTTTGTCAGTTGCGTTAGGGTTAGGACTGGAACTGCTGCTTTCGGCCATGACCCGACATTCGCTCCACGGGCACAATGGAGCCAACAGCGGTCCTTCGTCAATCTGAATAGGCTTCACTAATGGTTCATCTCGAACGGTCTGTGGCAACGTTGCGCATCATGGGTGACGAACTAGTGCCTGAGGAAATTTCGAGGCTACTCAGTGCAATGCCGACGTCAGCTCATGTGAAAGGGCCGCAGATTCCTTAGAGCCCATCGGGCCGCATTGGCACGAAGAACTCTGGCATGTGGCGTCTAAGGGCGAAGGAGACCGAGCCAGAAGACTTGGATGGTCAGGTCTCGGAGTTGCTTGGTCAAGTCACGTCGGACCTAGCGGTTTAGGGTGACATCGTGACTCGGTTTCGTGTTGACCTGTTCTGCGGATGGTTCATGGACAATAATAGCAAGGGCATGGAGCTTTCACCCGAGAGCATGCTTACACCAGCGCAGCGCGGCATCAAGTTGTCGTTTGGCACCTACGGGCCGGAAGCTTCGGATGGCCTTGAGCGTGTGTCGCAGACTTAGGTTAACCCGCCATGCCGGCAATTGAAAGAACGCTAAGCCCGCTTTAGGGCGGTTACCCCCTACAGGCTCGACCTTTACCAGACAATCGTGGTAAATCTGACAAACCGTGTAAACCGTGGACGCCATTCATCTCACCATAGGAGCAGTCGCCAAGCGTGCGGGTATCACTGTACGTACTCTGCATCATTACGACCATATCGGATTGGTATGCCCCAGTGCTCGAAGCGAGTCGGGGTATCGCCTCTACAGTGCCAACGACATCGAGCGATTGCATGCCGTTCAGTCCCTCAAACAACTAGGACTCAGCCTCGAAGCGATTGCGGCAACATTGACTGGAGGTGAAGTCACACCTCAAGTGTTACTGCGTCGCCAGGTAGAAGATGCTACGCGCAAGCTGGTGGAAATCCAGGAGCTCAAAGAAAAGCTGCTGTTTCTGGAGCACGCTGTCTCTCGCCAAAACGCATCGGCCGGTGATTTGCTCGACGGCATTCGCCTCCTTGAGACTCATCAGTTGTACCTTCCCTCAGAGGACGTACGGCGGCTGCTTGCGCGCTGGCGTCGCGCCAAGGCCCGATGGCAGCCAGTTGCCGGAAAATTGCTTGCATGCCGAAGCGGCGATGTTCCGGTCGATGCAGCGCAAACGCAGTTGCTCGCACAACGGTGGATGAACATCGCAATGTCTGTTTTCGGAGGACGGCTGGGCGCCATCCTTGATTGGGCGCGAATGCATCGGGAAGCGCCTGAGACGGCGCGGCACGCTGGACTTGAGCCAGAGCTCATGCAATACCTTGAACAAGCCATCGAGTTGCGCCTGGAAGCATTGCGCCGTCATCTCTCGCCAGACGAACTTAACAGACTGGATGGCTCTACAGGGCCTGAGTGGGAGACATTTGCGGCTCAAGGAGAGAGGCTGCTCGCCAATGGAGTCTCTCCAAAGACAAAGGCTGCGCGCGAGTTGGTGGCGCGATATCGCGAACTCTCGCTTAGAACCGTAGCGCAGGATATGTCGCTTGCGGTCAAGCTGAAGCAGGCCTATACCTCGGAGCCCATATTGGCGCTCGGTCACTTTGTTGGTCCACAGCTGAGGGCATACCTCGAAGCTGCTGCCTCTTGACCCTGACGTTACGTCAGGCCTGAAAGTACTCCTTTCGTTGAACTAACAACAGGAGTATTCCAATGAAATTCACTGGCTGTCCAAGCCCCTCGGCCATGCGTGTCGCCACTTCACGAGCAGCGCACCAGATTCTCGAAGGCGACCTGGTATTCAAGGACCCCTTCGCCATAGCGTCTTTGGGAAGCGCCAATGCTGCATCACTGATGCGCGAACCAATGGTGCAAAACGATGTCCCGTCACGCTCCATGCGGGCGGGCATCGTAGCCCGCTCACGATTCGCGGAAGACCATTTGCTGAAAGCCATTGCCAACGGGACTGTGCAATACGGCGTAGTCGGGGCAGGTCTGGATACATGGGCACTGCGCAGTGCGTCCACGCTTCCTGCCGTCACCACGTTTGAACTGGACCAGCCTTCAATGCAGAAATGGAAGACAGACCTTTATACAGACAACGGATGGGCTCAGCCCGCAAGCCTGCGCTATGTAGCCACCGATTTGCGGGAGATGACCAGTGTTGATGGTCTTCTCGCAGGTGGAGCAGACCTTGCCAAGCCTGTCAGCCTGTCTGTGCTGGGGGTGCTCGTCTACCTTTGCAACGATGTGGTTGAGCGCGAGATTGCTGCGTTACAGCAACTTGCTCCAGGCTCCACCGTTACGCTGGACTACCGCCTGGATGAGGCCCAACTGCATCCTGTGGAGCGAGTCATGATGCAGTTCACGGCCAGCATGATGGCTGCGGGAGGCGAGCCGTGGCAATCATCTTGCACGCCGGAGCGCATGCGTGAACTGCTGTCATTTGCGGGCTTTGAAGTCGATGAAGACTTGGGGCCGGCAGAACTCAACGCCCGCTATTTCGCGGGCCGCAGAGATGGCTTGCAGATTGCAGGCGGCGGCTTCCGTTATCTGAGTGCGGTCAAGCTATAGACTGACCAAGAGCATCTGTACAGTTTGCGTGCAGATGCTACCCCACAATCGTTGTGGAGGACTGCACCTCACTAAAGTGCCTGGTTCACTGGCGCGGGTGCAGCCTTCCAATTGACCGGTCATTTCCGCCCACATGTTCATTCGTGTTGCCACCCTTGAGGACGCGGCATATTTGCCGCGAATCGAAAAGTCCGCCAGCGAGCTCTATCGAGCTATCCCCCATTTGGATTGGCTGGCAGCTGGCCAGGTCATCGCGCGGGCTGAACATGAGCGGCTCATTCTCAAGAGAAGCGTTTGGGTCGCTGAGACATCGCAGGACAACCTGGTCGGATTTTTGAATGCCGAAGTTTTGAATCATGAGCTTCACATTTGGGAGCTTTCTGTTCATGGCGATTGGCAACGACAAGGTGTTGGCACGGGACTGCTTCGCAGCGCTTACCAATATGCGGTGGAGACCGGCTTGGCTGCGCTGACGCTGACGACTTTTAAAGATGTTCCGTGGTGTGCGCCGGCGTATGCAAAATTCGGGTTCAAACCCGTGATGAACCCCGTCCTGCATCTTCGAGATGCGCTGAATGCCGGAGGCGGCTTAGTTCACCATGAGTGCCCACAGTGGTACAGACTTAAAGCATTAACGTGACAGCGGCTGTGGAGGTTCCTGCAACTCCCACACCGGTGCCGCTGTTTGGCGAACTGTGGGAGCGGCTGCTGTTGTCGGTGATGGTGCTGGGCTTTGCAGCGCTCGGCCTGTACATGCGCCGCTAGTGATGGCGTGACGATTGCAATGCAGCGAAAGCTGCGCCTATAGCTGGCGGTAATTGATGGCCGCTGGCTTTTTAGAGCACTAGGGAGTCATGTCCTTGGTGCTTTTTTGTGGGCGCCGGGTACGGGCTGAATGACCGCTTTGGTGCAAGACGAACTTCCGGTTTGGGTCGTTTTCTGCCCGATAGATCTGCCAGCTTCTGTTAGATCAACCAGAGTCAATAGATTTATACCGCTTCGACCTACTTCCAATCCTGCCTGCCCGGACTGGCAACTTAGACTTCGTACTCAGCTTCGCTGCTGATACTGGCAAGCTACCTTTGCGAATTCCCTCTGAGGGGTGCATCTCCAGGCCTGCTAACCCCCCCAGCAACAATCAAAGAAACGGCACCGCCCCAAAGAGCAGGTGCCGCACTCGACGTTAAGGCTGCGGCTGAATCAACAGCATCGTGCTGGTTTGCGCATTACGACGAATGTCCGTATGCGTCACATCCATGGTCTTGCACTCAAAGTTCTCGTACAACTTCAGCTGATCCTCGTAATGCGGGCTGCGCACACCATTACGGTCGGTGAAACCGCTTTGCCCGGGTGGCATGGCATCGCAAAACTCCACGCCCTGGGCATCAAACACCACACGGTTGTTTTCCGTGCCACGGTTCTGATAGCCGGTAAAAGCAAAGGTGTTGCCCAACATCGTTTGCGGCGTTCCCGTGAAGTTCTTGTCACTGAAGCGATGCACCGAGGTCGGCATGGTCCAGCGCTCCATCTGAGCACCCTGCTCCTGGCTCAAGCGGGCCTGCGCATTTTGCAAAGCTGTGTGCATGGTTTCCTGAGAAGAGCGCTCACCAAAGACATTCACACGCTTGGGATCAGGATGGGCTTCCAGCGCTAAAGCACGCAACAGTACCTTGGTGCCCATGCTCAAGTTGATCGAACCAGGGTTGGGACCTTGCTGCGTGGCAAAACCCGTCTGGCTATACATGGCGCGATGCGATTCAGGCACCACCGGCATCAGGACTTGCTGGTACATCTCTTCCAGCCAGGTTTTGAACAGCACCCGTGCCGGTCCGGCATTTTGCCCAGCTTGATCGTGTTCCATGCCGTCCCAGGCCAGCAAGGTCGTCAACGCCGCCTGACCAGTATCATTGGCAGGCAGACTTTGCGCCAGCTTTTCCAGATGCGGACGGAAGTAGCGCCAGTTCACATCGCTGTAGGACGCCTTCTTGTTGAACGCCCAGATCTCCTGCACGCTGAACACATCTTTCTGCTGATACTGGCTGGTCAACTCGTTCATTCGGTCGCCATAGGTCCAGTAGTAAGTATCCGTATTGGTCTTATTCGGCGCAGGCTTGTTGTTCCAGTTGACCAGATAGCCCTGGGGCGGATTGTAGGCTTTGGGAATCGCGTCAAAACTCTTGATGCCCTGCCACTCCATGCTGCCATCCCCTTTGGCTGGCACGCGGATGTCCTGATTGGCAGGACGCTGGGGCAAGAAAGCAGGAGAGACATAGCCGATATTGCCGTGCTTGTCGGCGTAGTACCAGTTAATGGAAATCGCCATCTTGCTGGCCTGATCCAGAAACTCCGTCCAGTTGCGCGCCTTGGCTACATTCAGCCAAGCCAGCAAGGACTGCACCTCATAACCATCCCAGCTGCGTTTCTTGCTGTAAGCCGTGCCCTGTTCGTAATCAAACTGCATCACGGGGCCGTGTACGGTGCGCCATATCGTCATTTCACGATCAGCCTGACCGCGTACCTGGATACGCTCCTTGCGCTGCTCCATCGTGCGCCAGGCATTGTTGAACCAGTACTGATCGGCACGCGCCGGGTTGAGTTTCTCCTGATACATATCCACCACGTCCTGGGGACCAGCAGTCGCCCCCCAGGCAATCTCGCTATTGGTGCCGAACAGCACAATGGGATACGCAAAGGGAGTATTGCCCACCACATCAAAACCTGCACCATGTAGGCCGATACCGTAGGTGTAGGCCGGGTTGTACCAGCCAAACTGCGGGCCATTGATCAAGACCGTAGACCCATCCTGAACGCGCTCGGGACGAGTGCTCCACAGATTGCTGGCCTTGGGCGCGAAGTCGGGACCACGGCCACCCCAGCGCTGGTCCTGACGCTCCAGCTCGGCAGCCAGCACTTGTGAAGAAACATGAGCCAGATTCTGCGTCCCTGCTTGCGCCTGTGGCTTGCGCTCGGCAGCGGGTGCCGGAACGGTGGTGGGGGCTGTTGTGTCATTGATCCACAGCAGTTCATCAAACAAGGCACGGCCACGTTCCGGGCCGTGCTGTTTTTCCAGAGACTGACGCATGGCCAGTGCCGTCACTTCCAGATTCGTGTCGGAAAAGCGATTGGCCATGGAGCCCACCCAGATCATGACCACATCAAAGTCCGTCAGTGGCTCGGGCTGGAAATCAAAGTCTATATATTCTTTAGGCAGCAGTTCTGGACGACGGCGCACCTGCGCCAGATAAGCGTTATAGCCATCGGCATAGCCACGGAAAATATCGCGCTCATCTTTGGACAAGGCTGCAATCTGCCGCTGAATAGAGGCAGGGGTGAAGTTCTGTCGCACCTGCATGTCGTACTTGACGTAGACATCCTGCTCGCCAGGGCCCAGAACGGCGGCTGTTGTGCCTACAAAGGAGCGGCGCGCCATATCCATCTGGAACAGACGGTCTTGGGCGACCGCATAACCATAGCCGTAATACAAGCCATAGTGGCTGTCGGCAAAGACGTGCGGCACACCATAGCTGTCACGCATCACCTCTACCGACTGCACCTGCGCATGGGCCGGTGCCCCCGCCAAACCCAAGATCAAACCAGCGGCCGCAACCCCTGTACGAACAAGCCCTTTCTGCATATCTGTCCCTTGTTTTTATGATACTGAAAATTCTTATGAACCTAAAATATTGAAGCCAATACAAATAGGAAATCACAATGTAAAACAATCAGGATCGAAAACAAGTAAGGGCTTGCCCTAGTCAGCGCTGCTAAGCAAGGGCTTGAAAACGTATTTAGAAAGACACCAGACGACCGGGATTCACCGCACTCATCATGCCAATGGCGGCCTTGACCACTGGGATCGCCAGGCCGGACAACTGATGGCCCAGGGGAATGCTGCGATGGGTAATATCCGTCAGCATGGCAAAGTCCTCGTTGCGACCCATGACGTCGTCACTAATGGCTTTACCAATACGCACGGTTTGCGCCACGCCGTGACCACTCCAGCCATGCACCATGTACACAGGTACCGCATCCTCGGTCTTGCGCGAGTCAGTTGCCCCGTTCAGAGTAAAGTCACTGATCCCGCTCCAGGAAAAGTCCAGCTGTACCTGTTCCAGCTGCGGGAAAACGGTCTGAATACGATCCAGCAGGTAGTCATTGATACGTTCGGGGGACCAACTGGTGCCGGTGCCCTGCCCGCCAAACAACAGGCGGTTTTGACGCACGGCGCGGTAATAGTCGATCTGGAATTGTGTGTCATACACCGCACGGTCTGTTGGCAGCAACTCGCTGACTGGACACTCCAAAGGTTCAGTCACACCCACATAGGTATAGAACGGGACAGTGGTATTGGATTGCGTCGGCAAGAACTGCGAAGTCGTATCATGCACGGCCAGCACCAAGGCCTGACGGGCCAGAATCGTGCCACCGGGGGTGATAGCCAAAGCGCCCTTTTCCGTCTGCTCGATTTCCTCGACCGGACTGCCTTCATAAACTCGACCGCCATGTTGAACCAGGCCGTAAACCAGTCCGCGCAGTAGCGCCAGGGGATGCAGTTGACCACCCAAGGTATCCACCACGGCACCATGATACAAGGGCGAGCGGATTTCCTGCTCCAGTTCGTAGCTACCCACAACTTCCACGCTGGTATCGCCCAGATAGCGTCGGGCATCCGCCCCCTCTACCAATGCGCCCATATGGCCTGCGTGAATGGCAGCCGTTAAATGACCACGACGACGATCAAAATCCAGCTCGTAATCCTGAGCAATCTGATCGAGCAGATCCATGGCTTCATGCGAGGCAAAGCGCCACAAGCGACGGGCCTCATCCAAAGGCAGATGGGCAATCATGTCTGCGGCTTCCCAACGGGCCAGACCGGGAGTCAGCTGACCACCGTTTCGACCTGAAGCGGCAGAGCCAATACTGTCTTTTTCTACCAGCACCACGTCCAGGCCGGAGCGGGCCAGGTGCAAGGCGGTAGAGGCCCCCAGCAAGCCACCACCCACTACCAGCACATCACATTGCGTGTCGGCTTGCAGAGGATCAAAGCGGGTCCAGGGGGCTAGCGATGCTTCGTAATACGTCGCGGGCGCGACAGCTTCGTTCAGATGGCCTTGTCGCCAGTTCCACAATCGGGGATTACTGACCAGCAGGCTCTCTGCATTGGAAACATCATTTAAAAGAGTCGGTTTGGAAATAAGCATAAATGTCCTGTGTCTGTTACGGCCTTTTGGCCGCCTGGATCACAGAGCGGAATGCTCCGGTGACGCCCCGTCAACGCGGCGTTCCGTTCTGTCTCGTTATCAACACCTCGTTGTAAAAACAGGGTGGAACGATCTTCTTCTACGCTGTAGAATTAATTTATTCTACTCTGTAGAGTTAAACTTGGCAAATCTGCCCTTTCCCTATCAAAGGAACTCTATTGGCCCAAGCACCCGCCACGCGCACACGCAAACTGAATAAGGACGAGCTGGTCATCGCCGCCGTCACCTTGATGGAGGAAGCCGGCGACAGCGGCTTTTCTTTACGCAAACTGGGGGAACGAGTCGGTTGCGATCCAATGGCCGTGCTCTATCACTTCAAGTCCAAGGACGGCTTGCTGCGTGCGATGGCAGATTATTTGACAGGCCGCATTCAGGCTGTGGATGCGGGTCTGTCGTGGACAGAGCGTTTGTATGAATTGGCCCGACAGTACCGTGAGCTGGCCTTGGGCCACCCACAGACTTTTCAGCAAATGCAGCGTTTTCTGAATACCGGCAAGGCCGACTATCTGGTTCTTGAGCAGGTATACAGGGCCTTGCGCGATGGCGGTTTGAGCGATGCCGAAATCCCCGCCGCCTGTGTGGGCTGGTATGCCGCTTTATATGGATTGATTCAGGGCGAGTTGGGTGGACTTATCCGCCCGGTCACTGAGGAAGAGCTAAACGAACTGGAACAATGGCCCGCCGAGGATGTGCCTATGCTGCGCCAGATTCTGCCGCGC
Source organism: Alcaligenes nematophilus (assembly GCF_026344155.1). Lineage (NCBI taxonomy): Bacteria > Pseudomonadati > Pseudomonadota > Betaproteobacteria > Burkholderiales > Alcaligenaceae > Alcaligenes > Alcaligenes nematophilus. Next base: position 266,594 of record NZ_JAPKMZ010000001.1, read on the forward strand.
TTTGTGCATCTGCAATCCGAGCAGGTATTCAAGATGATGATGGAGCTGATACACGATGGCTTGATTGCCCATGCTGGTAAAGCGGCGACACCTGCCACCAAGCAGTAAAACCAGCAACGGACCGAATCAAACACACAAAACCGATCAGCCAGCCTAGCCTTCAAACGTGGTGATAAAAAATATATAGCTGCCGGCCACCTTGGCAAGGACACGGGCTGGCTCATGCCCACATCTCGAGAAAAGCACCTGAACGCGACTGATCTTTCCGCCAGCCTTCAAAACGCGATACCACCCAACTGGTCGGGATTGACGGCAACAGCACCTTGGGCGAACGAGCTGACAAAGCCCCCAAGAAAAAACAAATGCCCCGCAAACTGGAACTCTGTCCAATTTGCAGGGCGTTTTAGTTCAAGCCTGCTTAGGTGTACTTAGCGCGTAAAGACTGCAATCGACTCCACATGTGCCGTATGCGGGAACATATTCACCACACCGGCCGATTCCAGCGTGTAACCACCCTGGTGAACCAATACACCGGCGTCACGAGCCAGAGTACCTGGGCTACAGGACACATAAACCAGACGCTCGGGGCGTTCGTGCTTTTCCAGCTGCGCCAAAGCAGTGGCGACCGCAAAAGCACCATCACGCGGCGGGTCAATCAACATGCGATCAAAATGACCCAGGTCACGCAGCCATTGCACGTCCACCTCAAACAGATTCAGCGTTGTGAATGTTGCCTTGTCCTGCAAGTTGTGGGCCAAGGCTGCTTCACCGGCACGTTCGGTCAAGGTGCTGCTGCCTTCAATGCCAACCACCTCGGCGGCACGGCGTGCCAGCGGCAGGCTGAAGTTACCCAGACCACAGAACAAGTCGGCCACCCGATGCTCGGGCTTGACGTCCAGCAGGGTCAAAGCACGCGAGATCAGGCTGCGGTTAATGTCGTGGTTCACCTGCGTAAAGTCCGTCGGGCGATACGGCATACGCAAATCAAATTCGGGCAGTGCGTAGGCCAGCTTGTCCGCATCTTCGCGCAGCAAAGGATGGGCCGTTTCCGGACCCTTGGGCTGCAGCCACCAGCTGATGTCGTGCTCCTGACCGAAGCTCTGCAAACGCTGGATATCCTCGCTGGTCAGCGGCTCCATGTGACGCAGGGTCAAGGTGGTAATCTTGTCGCCCATGGCCAGCTCGATCTGAGGCAAACGATCCGGGCGGGACAAACCAGCCAAACAGGAACGCAAGGGCTCCAGCAAGGCAGAAACTTTGGCGGGCAGGACACGACATTCCGTCATGTCCACCACGTAGCGACCATTCTTTTCACGAAAGCCGACCAGCACCCCACCCTTTTTAGGCACGTAGCGCATGGAGAAACGGGCGCGGTAACGGTACCCCCAATAAGGGCCGTGCAAGGGTGCCAGCACGCGACCTGGCTTTACCTTGCCAATATGACCCAGGGAATCTTCCAGCACACGTTGCTTGACGGCAACCTGGGCCGAAGGCTCCAGGTGCTGCATGGCACAGCCGCCACAGACACCGAAGTTGGGACAGGGAGGCTCGGCACGCTGCGACGAGGCTTTCAACAAGGCCGTCATGCGGGCTTTATCGTAGGAGTCCTTGGAGCGCACCGTCTCGGCCAGTACTTCCTCGCCGGGCAAGGCGCCTTCCACAAACACCACTTTGCCCTCTTTGTGGGCGACGCCGCGTCCTTCCAGATCCAGCGATTCAATTAACAATACGTCAGACATTCGATAAAAACCTAAATAAGCGTCCTGCCAAGCAGAATGGCGCAGTTGCATTGCTGCAAACGATGGCGAATCGCTGATTTTACAATGAGCATTCGGCACAACGGGTAAAAACAAGCAGAACGCGGCACTAGCGGTTCCGCAACGCTACTAAATTCTGAATGCCCCGCCCGTCCGACAGGCATAGCCCTCAAGTTGGAAGAGCAATCTGCACTCAAAAAGTCATTCCGTTAAGCACCCTCGAACAGAGCGCACAAAAAAAGCGGCCAGAAGCCGCTTTTTTCAGTCCAGATACCGAGCTTATCGCGTAGGCAGGTATGAGATCGGGTTGACCGGCGTACCGGAGCGACGAATCTCAAAGTGCAGTCGTGGCGAGGTGGTGTCAGACTGGCCCAGATCGGCAATACGCTGCCCCTTCTTCACCTGCTGACCCGTTTTAACGTGCAAGACACTGTTATGTGCGTAAGCAGTGATAAAGCCATTGCTGTGACCGACCAGCACCATGGAGCCTAAACCGCGCACACCGTTACCGGCGTACATGATCTTGCCATCCGCTGCGGCAACCACGGGGTCGCCCACCTTACCTTCGATATCAATACCCTTGGTCGAGGCATTGAAACCCTGGATGATCTTGCCACTGGCAGGCCAGCCCCAGGCGATCAGAGCCGCGTCGCTGGCGCGAGGCGCAGACACGGGCGTTTCAGTCTTGACCGGGGTGGCCGGGCTGACTGGCGAGGTCTGTGTGCTACCGCTACCGGCTGGGCGAGTCGTCACTGCCGCCATCGAGGTATTGCCGTCCAGACGCAAGGTTTGACCCACGCGCAACATGGAAGGATCCGTAATCTGGTTCAACTGGATCAGCGAATTCACGTCCATGCCGTGCGCTTGTGCAATCTTGTAGAGCGTATCGCCGGGGCGTACCACATAGGTACCCGAGGCACTGCTGACGCTGCCTGCCGCCGAAGAGGAACTCAGGTCAGTGACTGGAGCGCGCTCATTACGGCTTGCACAACCAGCCAGCAGGGTACTGGTGACCACAGCCGCCACCAGGCACTGACGGGGCGTCAAGAACCACTGTGTACCGGTGGAAGCAGCGGTTAACGGTAACCTGACTGCATGCTGCATATAAATCTCCTGAGAATATCTGACTAAATCTGGGTTCCGGCTCGCATCGGCACGAAGCGAACCGCATCAAGTTCTTCACGACGCCAAGTAGCCTGTCCGGTGCGTTCCACCAAAACCAGGCGCTGTTGTGTCGTACCTTCAGGGGCGATCAGTCTCCCCCCCAATGTTAATTGTTCCAATAAGCTTCTGGGAATGACCGGACCGGCTGCCGCCACAACAATAGCATCATATGGTGCCGCGGCAGGGTAACCTTGCATTCCGTCACCAAACATTATTCGAGCCCGTTGCGACAGCCCTAATTGGCGCATGTGATCGCGAGCCATATCGCACAAGCCTTTGATACGTTCTACCGCATACACTTCTTTGACCAATTGTGCCAAAACAGCGGCCTGATAACCACATCCGGCCCCCACTTCCAGCACCTTGGTCGGTATTTTCTGGTCACACACCAGGCTGATCATATGGGCTACAACCCAAGGCTGGGAGATGGTCTGCGCAAAGCCGATAGGCAAGGCATCATCTTCATAGGCCCGACTGGCCAAACCCTGATCAACAAACTGATGGCGCGGTACTGCCTGCATGGCCGCCAGCACTCGTTCGTCGGTAATTCCCTGTCGGCGCAAGCGCTCGATCATCATGCCACGCGAGCGTTCCGAGTTCAAACCCAGGTTGACACTTGTTGACACTTGCGGTGACAAAATGGCCGAGGGTGTCGGTTGTAACTGGCCCCGTTGCACAATACGGGTATTGCTATTGCTGGCAGACAGGCCACTGCCCAGGCTGGACTTGCCGAACCGGTTCCGAGTGCCGTCTGCAAAAGGATAGCGCTTGCCTGGTTTACTTGTCATTGCATCCAGTCCCGCAATCCGGCCAGTTGCTCGTGGTGAGTCAGGTCCGCGCGCAAGGGCGTAATGGATACTGCACCTTGTTCCACGGCACCGAAATCTGTGCCCTTCTCGCTATCGGACACACCACCGACACGGCCAATCCAGTACACGGGTTCGCCATAAGGCGTCTGGCTTTTTACGACCGGCTCCGAAGGATGACGCTTGCCCAGGCGGGTGACTTGCGTGCCCTTCAAGGCTTCGTAAGGCAAACACGGAATATTCACGTTCAGCAAGGTATTGGCCGCCAACGGCTTCTTCTGACAGCGCTGTACCAGATCTCGTGCCACGCGCGCTGCGCTGTCCAGGTTCTTCCAGCCGCGTTCAATCAGGGAAAACGCAATTGCGGGAATACCAAACAAATGACCTTCCATCGCGGCCGCCACCGTGCCCGAATACAAGGTGTCGTCGCCCATATTGGCGCCGTTATTAATGCCGGACACAATCAGATCGGGACGGAAATCCAGCAAGCCTGTCAGGGCCACGTGCACACAATCGGACGGTGTACCATTAACAAAATAAAAACCATTGCTGGCCTGGCGCAGCGACAGGGGACGATTCAAGGTCAGGGAATTGCTGGCACCGCTGCAATTGGTCTCGGGTGCAATGACAGTCAGCTCACCCAGTCCTTGCAAGGCTTCATACAAAGCCTCGATACCGGCTGCTGTATAGCCATCATCGTTGGAGACCAGAATACGCATGCTTTACTTTTCCGTTAAAAATCTAACAGGGGCAGCAAATTGTACCCGCTGCCTTTGGTATTTTGCTGCAAGGCCGGTAGAATCCGCGCAACAATAATTGTGGAGCTCAATCCTCATGAACGCCGTTTCTTTTGCTGTGGCCGCCCCGCTTGTCGCCCTCTTGTCCTATTTACTGGGATCCTTGCCGTTTGCCGTAATCGTCAGCAAGATCATGGGCTTGCAAGACCCTCGCACCTTTGGTTCGAAAAATCCGGGAGCCACTAATGTACTACGTAGCGGCAATAAAAAAGCAGCTGTCCTGACCTTGTTGGGCGATGCCTTCAAAGGCTGGCTGGCTGTCTTTCTGACCCAACAGGCCATCAGCAACTGGGGCTGGGCACCGACTTTACTGGGTGTCAGCGCCTTTTTTGCCTTTTTGGGTCACTTGTACCCGGTCTTTCTGGGCTTTAAAGGCGGTAAAGGCGTGGCAACCGCGCTGGGTGTCATCCTGGCCCTGCTGCCCTGGCTGGCTCTGGCTACCGCGGCCACCTGGCTGATTATCGCTTATGTCAGCCGTTACTCCTCGCTGGCAGCCATCATCAGTGCCGTGTTTGCCCCCTTGTTTTACCTGCTCGGTGCCAAGGTGGTCTGGCCCATGAATGCCTCTATTGCCACGGCCCTGGTCCTGATCAGTGCCTTCTTGCTCTGGCGTCACCAGGAAAACATTCGTCGTCTGATGACGGGCAAAGAAAGCAAGATCGGTTCCAAGAAAAAATGAGTGCTAGCGCTCTTGCTGGGAGACAGCCTGATTCACACAGGCCAGATCCCAGCGGGGCCGAATGGCAAAGCCGTGCTGGCTGTCATCCAAAGTCACCAGACCGTGCTTGACGCGCATGGCCGCCGCAAATGCAATCATGGCACCATTATCGGTACAGAATTCCAGCGGCGGAAAAAACACCTCGCCCTTCAAACGCGCGACGGCTTTTTGTAAATAAGCCCGTAAGTGACGGTTGGCACCCACACCACCGGCCACTACCAGACGTTTCAAGCCGGTTTGCTTCAAGGCTTTGACGGCTTTGGCAGCCAGCACATCCACAATGGCAGCCTCGGTCGCGGCGGCCAGATCAGCGCGTTGCTGTTCCGTAATGCCGCCCTCTTGCACTTCCAGCTTGCGCAAACGCGTCAGCACGGCGGTTTTCAGACCGCTGAAGCTGAAATCCAGATCCTTGCTGTGCATCATGGGACGCGGCAATTCGTACACGCTGGGGTCGCCCTGTTCGGCCAGACGCGACAAGGCCGGGCCGCCGGGATAACCCAGGCCCATCAGCTTGGCGCTTTTATCAAAGGCTTCGCCTGCTGCATCGTCCAGCGTTTCACCCAGCAATTCATACTGACCCACACCATCTACACGCATCAGCTGAGTGTGGCCACCCGAGACCAGCAAGGCCACAAAGGGAAAGTCGGGACGCGGCTCGGCCAATAAGGGCGAGAGCAAATGACCTTCCAGGTGATGGATAGCAATCGTCGGTTTTTTCAGCGACCAGGCAATCGACTGCGCCACACTGGCTCCCACCAGCAAGGCACCGGCCAGACCGGGGCCGGCGGTATAGGCAATGGCATCGACCTGATCGAGCTGCATATGGCAAGAAGCCAACACCTGCCGTGTCAAAGGCAGGACGCGACGGATATGATCGCGAGAGGCCAGTTCAGGCACCACCCCACCATATTCACGGTGCATGGCGATCTGGCTGTGCAAGGCATGGGCCAGCAGGCCCTGTTCCGTGCTGACCAGCGCCACGCCAGTTTCATCGCAGGAACTTTCAAATCCAAGAATATTCATGGCGCTTATTTTAGCCTGCTGTATTGGGGAAAATAGGAATTTATCCCCTCAAGACAATCAGCGGATAGTGTCTGGGTTGTGCCGATACATCGCGACAAAGGGGGGCGACGCAGTGGCACACTCGTGGTTAAAATCCCGCATCGATAATTTCACGCTCCGATCGCCTAATAATCACAAGGAGGCTGCCCATGTTTGAACGTCTCTTCAAACTCACTGAGCATGGCACCAACGTCCGTACCGAGGTCCTGGCAGGTATCACTACCTTCCTGACCATGTCCTACATTATTTTTGTGAATCCAGACATCCTGTCGTCCACAGGGATGGATCGCAATGCCATTTTTGTAGCCACCTGCCTGGCTGCTGCTCTGGGCACGTTCATCATGGCCTTTGTGGCCAACTGGCCTATCGGCATGGCACCGGGCATGGGCCTGAACGCCTTTTTTGCCTTCACCGTGGTCGCCACCCTGGGCTATACCTGGCAACAGGCACTGGGCGCGGTCTTTATTTCCGGCGTGATCTTCCTGATTCTAACGGTGACTGGCATCCGGTCCTGGCTGATTCGGGGCATTCCCAAATCCCTGCAAAGCGCCATTGCCGCCGGTATCGGCATGTTCCTGGGCCTGATCGCCCTGATGAACTCGGGTATTGTGGTGGCCCACCCTGCCACCAAGATTGGTCTGGGTGACCTGACCCAGCCCGCAGCCCTGTACGCAATTCTGGGCTTCTTTATTATTGCCGCCCTGGACGCGCTGAAGGTGCGCGGTGCAATCCTGATCGGCATTCTGGCCGTGACCATTCTGTCCATGCTGACCGGTCACAGCGAATTTGGTGGTGTCGTCTCCACCCCACCCTCGCTGATGCCCACCTTCATGCAGCTGGACATCATGGGTGCCCTGCACACCGGCTTTGTGCACGTGATTCTGGTGCTGGTGCTGGTTGAAGTGTTTGATGCCACCGGCACCATGATCGGGGTTGCCAAGCGTGCCCGCCTGATTGAAGAAGGCAAGCCCAATCGCCTGGGCCGCGCCCTGCTGGCTGACAGCACCGCCATTGTGGCCGGTTCCATGCTGGGTACCAGCAGCACCACCGCCTACGTGGAAAGCGCCTCGGGTGTGCAAGCCGGTGGCCGTACCGGTCTGACAGCGCTGACCATTGGTGTCCTGTTCCTGCTAGCCCTGTTTTTCTCGCCACTGGCCGCGACCGTTCCCGGTTACGCCACCGCCCCCGCCTTGCTGTATGTGGCGTGCTTGATGATGCGCGAAATCACTGAAGTGAAATGGGACGACATGACCGAGGCCGTGCCTGCTGCCCTGGCTGCCTTCACCATGCCCTTCACCTACTCGATTGCCAACGGTCTGGCCTTTGGTTTTATCAGCTACGTGATCCTGAAGCTGACAACCGGCCGCTGGCGCAGTATCCACCTGGCCACACTGATTGTCGCCATCTTGTTTGTGATCAAGTACGCAATCGCTACGGAATGAAAAACCCTTTAGCAAACTCGTTTGGCGCTTTAGGGCTGCCTGGAAAACGAGTACACTGATTGCATGTTTAACGAAGCGGCTGAACACCATCAGCCGCTTTTTTATTGCGGAGGCTCCCCCATGAGCATCGTCGAACTGAACGAAGAAACATTCCAGGCTGCAGTAGAAGACGGCAAACCCCTGATCATCGACTTCTGGGCTCCTTGGTGCGGTCCATGTCGCCAATTCGCCCCTGTCTTTGACGCAGCAGCGGCCAAGCACCCCGGCGTGACCTTTGGCAAGGTGAACACGGAAGAAGAGCAGGAACTGGCCGCTGGCCTGCGTATTCGCTCCATTCCTACCCTGATGGTCTTCCGTGAGAACGTCTTGCTGTTCTCGCAAGCCGGTGCCCTCTCCGCTGCCCAGCTGGACGATCTGATCGAACAGGTCCAGGCTGTGGACATGGAAAAAGTCCATGCTGAAATTGCTGCCCAGCAAAACCAGCAGCCTGACCAGGCCTGATTTGCCCGGCCCCAGAAAAAACGCCAGACGATTTGTCTGGCGTTTTTTTTGCATGAATGCGATTTAGTCGCAGTTTTCCAGCTCGATAATCGCGAAGCCACTGCGTTTGATTTCATTTTCGACCGGCGCAGAAGCCATTTCCGTATGGCAGAAGCGGCACTCGCGCGAGGTGAAGTTTTCAACATTCACCCCTTTGGCCGCCAGATAACGCTGACCATAACTCAAGACCTTGTCCATATCCTTGGCATCGTCACTGACCAAGATATCAAAGTGCATACGACGCCCGTCAGGACGCACAACGTAGGTATCAAACACCGCAATCTTCATGACAAACCCTTTTCAGCAAAAAACCTAGTAGGTACAGGTCGGCCCGCAAGAGGAAGAATCCTGCTTGTCCGCCACTCCCTCTTTCTTGTCTGCTTGCGCCGGGCGGCGAGCAATCAGCTGGCCGACAAACGCACCCAGACGCAGATCGTCCAGATGGCCCAATTCCTTCAAGGCCAGATTGCCATCACGGTCAAAAATAATGGTAGATGGTGTCCCGCCCAGGCCCCAATCCTTCATGGTGCGCGGCAAGGGGCCGCTGTCTGAGGCCTGATCAATGGCAATGGGGAAATTCAAGCGGTACTCGTGGGCAAACGCCTGCAAAGCCGCAGGGCCCATCACGTCGTGATGCTCGAACACGCTATGCAGGCCTATGATGCGCAGATCATCGCGCGAGAACAGCGTATCCAGTTTCTTGGCTTGCGGCAGGCTGTTGATGACACAACCAGGGCAAAGCATCTGAAAGGCCGTGACCACCACCACGCGGCCACGCAAGGACGCCAAGCTTAATGGAGCGGTCGTATTGAGCCACTGGCTGGCATGGATCTCGTAGGACATGGCTTACACCCACAATGCTGACTAAACCCGATCATACCCGCAGGCTGGATACAGACTTAGAAGGAATCAGAAGTATTTAGTATGGCCACTGCCTGGACGGTGCAGAGGGATAATCGTCTGGAAAAGATACCTTTTCGTCCAGAAAACTCCATCAAGGAAGATGGCGACCAGAGGTCCATTGCAGACCTTGGGCAGAACCGACGGTGACTTAGGCTTGCTCCAGGAGTTCACATTCCCCCTGGCCACGCGTCATATTGATAAAGGACTGTTGAAAATCTGCTTTATGCTCGAGCGGCAGATTCAACAGCCACCGCACGCCTTCAGCATCGAATTGCTCGTCCTGAACCTGAACGCCAAAGCTGTCGAAACGGGATTGAACCAAAGCCAGATCGGCAAAGGAGCAACGGCAGCGCAAAGCCGCCATGGGAATCAGTTCCTGTTTGTCAGCAAGACGCAAACATTGAGCGGCCACGCCGCCATAGGCGCGCACCAGGCCACCCGTACCCAGCTTGACGCCCCCAAACCAACGTATCACCAGTACCGCAACACGGTCGCAATCCTGGCCTTCTATGGCTTGCAAAATGGGACGCCCGGCCGTGCCGCCGGGTTCGCCATCATCGTTAAAGCGGTATTCCGACCCGATTTTGTAGGCCCAGCAATTATGCGTGGCATCGGGCACACCCTTGGCCTGGAAAAAAGCCAAAGCCTGGCTGGCACTGTCTACAGGCGCAGCCAGTGCCAGAAAGCGGCTTTTTTTGATGTCCTGCTCGAAGCTGGTGGGCTCACGCAGGGTAAAGACCGCCACCCCTAGCCTCAGTCCTGCTCGCGGCTGGCCAGATAGTCTTCGTAGCCACCGCGGTAATCCACCAGACGGCCTTCTGGCATCACTTCGATAATGCGGGTTGCCACGCCGGAGACGAACTCGCGGTCATGGGACACGAAGATCAGAGTGCCTTCAAACTTTTCCATGGCCATCTGCAAGGACTCGATCGATTCCATATCCAGGTGGTTGGTCGGTTCGTCCAGGAGCATGACGTTGTGACGACCCAGCATCAGACGCGAGAAAGTCATGCGGTTTTTCTCGCCACCCGACAGCACTTTCACGGGCTTGATGATGTCATCGGCCGAGAACAACATGCGGCCCAGCACCGAGCGCAAAGACTGATCGTCGTCGCCGGCCTGACGGAACTGGCTGATCCAGTCAAACACATTGTCTTCGGTATCGAACTCGTCCGAGACGTCCTGAGCCATATAGCCGATATCAGCGTTCTCGGACCAGACCACCGAGCCGCTGTCGGGAGTCAGATCACCGGCCAGCAAACGCAGCAAAGTCGTCTTACCCACACCGTTCGCACCCACAATCGCAATTTTCTCGCCCGCTTCAATCATGGCCGAGAAGTTCTTGATGATGGGATGATCGTAGGACTTGCTCAAGCCCTCGACCGTCACGGCCAGGCGATGCAGAACTTTTTTCTGCTCAAAACGAATAAACGGGTTCTGACGCGAAGAAGGCTTCACTTCGATGGTCTCTGCCTTCAAGCGACCAATCTGTTTCAGTCGCGAGGTAGCCTGGCGGGACTTGGACTTGTTGGCGGCAAAACGGCGCACAAAGTCCTGCAGCTCGCCAATACGCTCTTTGGCCTTGGAGTTGGCCGCCAGCACACGTTCGCGCGACTGCACCGACGCCAGCATGTAATCGTCGTAGTTGCCGGGGTAGACACGCAGCTCGCCGTAATCCAGGTCAGCCATGTGAGTGCAGACCTGATTCAGGAAGTGACGATCGTGACTGATGATGATCATGGTGCTCTGGTAGCTGTTGAGCACATCTTCCAGCCAGCGAATCGTGTTGATATCCAGGTTGTTGGTCGGCTCGTCCAGCAGCAGAACATCCGGGTTGGAGAACAGGGCCTGTGCCAGCAGCACACGCAGTTTCCAGCCCGGAGCAATTTCGCTCATGGGCAACTGATGCTGTTCGACCGGAATTTCCAGACCCATCAGCAATTCACCGGCACGGCTCTCGGCGGTATAACCGTCGTACTCGGCAAAACGGGCCTCCAGTTCGGCGGCCTTCATATAGTCTTCTTCGGTGGCCTCTGGATTGTCGTAGATGGCATCACGCTCTTGCATGGTGCTCCACATTTCTGTGTGGCCCATCAGCACCACGTCCAGCACACGTTTGTCTTCGTAGGCAAACTGGTCCTGACGCAGCTTGCCCAGGCGCACGCCCGGATCCAGCGATACATTACCCCCGCTTGGCTCCAGGTCGCCGCCAATGATTTTCATGAAGGTAGACTTGCCCGACCCGTTGGCACCAATCAGGCCATAACGGTTGCCTCCGCCCAGTTTGACACTGACGTTTTCAAATAAAGGCTTGGCACCAAACTGGATCGTTAAATTAGCGGTGGAGATCACGTAAACGTACTTTGAAAAAGGTTGAGTTCAACCCAGTAGTGTATCAAGCAGGCGCGAAATCCGTTAGTGTTCGTGCTCATCCAGAACCAGATAAGCCATGCCGTCCTCGGTAGCCAGGCCCACTTCCTTGCCAATAGGCAGGCTGACCTTGACGTCCACATGGCCATAAGGCAGGCCCGTTACGACCGGGACTTTGACGGTTTCACGCAACCAGCGCACCACCGAATCCATATCAAAGCCATTATCCGAAGCGCCTGTCTTGTAAGCCGTAAAACGGCCCAATACCACCGCCATCTGACGATTGAGCACGCCGGCATGCCAGAGCTGCGTCAACATGCGCTCGACTCGGTACGGTGCTTCACCCACGTCTTCCAGGAACAAGATACCGCCGTTGATATTGGGGAAGTACGGCGTGCCCAGCAAGGAGCAAACCAGGGCCAGATTGCCGCCCCACAGAACACCGTGACCATCGACGGCATCCGAACCCTCGGACTCAAAGCTGAACAGCTCCAGCTCGCCACGCATCAATTCGCCAAACAGTTCGGTCGTCAATTCATCGGTTTCATCGCCACCAAAGTCCGCAATGGCGGTGGGGCCGGTGTAGCTGATGGCACCAGTTTGCGCCAGCAAGGCCAGATTGAAGGCCGTGAAATCCGACATGCCGACAAAACGCTTGCCACTGTCGGCTACCGCGCGCCAGTCGATCTGGCCCAGAATGCGGCTTAAACCGTAGCCACCGCGTGTCGCCATCACAATGGGCTGAGGCTGTTGCAAGGAACGCTGTACCGCAGCCAGACGCTGAGCGTCCGTGCCGGCAAAGCGTTCATCCACCGCCAGGGCATCCACGTCTATGTCCACGGCAAAGCCCAGTTGGTTCAGGCGCTGGCTTGCCAGCTCCAGGCGCTTGGGTTCAAGGATCTGGCCAGAGGGCGAAAACAGGTAAATGCCCGAACTGTCCTGCTGCCCACAATGGCACTGGCCATGTTCGTGGTGATGGTGATGATGGTCGTGCTCGGGGCTGCTCATGATTAACCTTGAAAATAAAGTGCTGACATTTTAGCGAGACTACTGGGCGCCATCCAGCGGCGATTGGACTGTTTGAGCCTGCTTTTGCAACTTCTTTTGTTCGCGTCGTTCGCGGAAAAAATCCCGCAAGGCCTGGGCCGCCTCTTCGGACATCAAACCACCCGAGACACGGGTGTGGTGATTCAGAGTCGGATGCAAATGCAAGGACTCCACACTGCCACACACTCCGGTCTTCGGATCGGCTGCGGCCCACACCACCCGCGACAGACGCGCATGCAACAAGGCCCCCAAGCACATCATGCAAGGCTCAAGAGTCACAAACAGACTGGCTCCGGGCAAACGGTAATTGCCAACTTTACGCGTCGCGGCGCGCAAGGCCACGATCTCGGCATGCTGGGTGGGATCGTGATCACAAACCGTGCGATTGGAGCCCACAGACAGCAGCCTGCCGTCCGCATCCAATAGTACGGCACCTACGGGCACCTCGCCGATGCTGGCCGCCAGTTGAGCCTGCTCCAAGGCTAAAGCCATAGCCTGAGCATCACTCAAAACGTCACTCTCTGTTGGCGGTGGTAAGCTAGTTGGCATCGTCAAATCCATTGCGTTATTCAAACCCTGTCGGCACAGCAAAAGGGTCATTTTACTGTCTATGCAGAACACTCCTGATTCTCACGCTATTTTGCGTGTTCGAGGCCTGAGCAAACAATACGCAAACGGGCATCAAGCCCTGCACGCTTTGGACCTGGATATTTGGCGGGGCGAGATTTTTGCCCTGCTCGGCTCCAACGGCGCAGGCAAAACCACCTTGATCAGTATTATCTGCGGGCTGGTCAATCGCAGCAGCGGCACCGTTCTAGTAGATGGCGCAGACAATGTCGCCGACTACAAGCGCGCCCGCCAGAAAATTGGCCTGGTGCCGCAAGAGCTAAGCGCCGATTCCTTCGAGACAGTCTGGAATACCGTCAGCTTCAGCCGTGGCCTGTTTGGCAAAGCACCCAATCCGGCCCTGATCGAGCAGATTCTGAAGGACTTGTCGCTATGGGACAAGAAAGACAGCCCCTTGATCACGCTCTCGGGCGGCATGAAACGCCGCGTCCTGATCGCCAAGGCGCTTTCCCATGAACCGGAAATCCTGTTTCTGGATGAACCTACCGCCGGTGTGGACGTGGCCTTGCGCCAAGGCATGTGGGCCTTGGTGAAACGGCTGCGCAGCCAGGGGGTCACCATTATTCTGACCACCCACTACATCGAAGAAGCCCAGGAGATGGCCGACCGCATCGGCTTCATCAATAAAGGTTCACTGCAGCTGGTGGAAACCAAAGACAATCTGATGCGCCGCCTGGGCGGTAAAACCCTGAGCCTGAATCTGGCCGAGCCGATCAGCGCCCTGCCCGCTGCGCTGGAAACGCTGGGACTGCAAAGCACTGCCGACGGCATGAGCCTGCTTTACCCCTTGACCAACCGCGAACAAGGTCATGACCTGAGCAATTTGCTGGCGGCAGTTGGGCAAGCGGGGCTGACCATTACCGACATCCATACCCGCGAGCGCAGTCTGGAAGATATTTACGTTGAGTTTGTAGGGGCACAGTCATGAACTGGTACGCCATCCTGGCCATTTATCGCTACGAAATGTCACGCACCCGACGCACCCTGCTGCAAAGCATCGTAGCCCCCGTGATTTCCACCGCCTTGTATTTTGTGGTGTTTGGCGCTGCCATTGGCCATCGCATCAATGAAATCGGCGGCGTGCCCTATGGCGCGTTTATCGTGCCTGGGCTGACCATGTTGTCGGTGTTGACCCATAGCGTCTCCAACGCCGCCTTCGGAATTTACTTTCCGCGCTTTACGCGCAATATCTACGAGATTCTTTCTGCCCCCATTTCACACTTCGAGGTGACCTTGGCCTTTGTTGGCGCAGCAGCCACCAAGTCACTGTTTCTGGCGGCCATCATCCTGATCACGGCGCGCTTATTTGTGCCTTACGAGATTGCCCACCCTATCTGGATGCTGTGCTTTCTGGCCTTAACCGCCCTGACCTTCAGTCTATTGGGTTTCATTATCGGTATCTGGGCCGACAACTTTGAAAAGCTGCAATTCGTGCCCATGCTGATTCTGACGCCACTGACCTTTTTGGGCGGCACCTTCTATTCCATCGACATGCTGCCCGAGTTCTGGCAGAAACTGACCTTGCTGAACCCGGTGCTGTACCTGATCAGCGGCTTTCGCTGGAGTTTCTTTGATCTGGCCGATGTGAATGTGTGGCTGAGCCTGGGCATGACACTGCTGTTTTTAAGTGTGTTTCTTGCCGTGGCGGGCTGGATTTTCAAAACGGGTTATCGATTGCGCCCGTAAATAAAAAAGGCCGGGAATATTTCCCGGCCTTTTTTTGGCAACTCGAACAGGATACGCAGTCGCTAGATACTGAACGTCTCCTCAGAACAGTTCAATCGGGATGCACAGCGCAATCCATAAAACTGGCTTGCTCTCCATACTGACGCAGCTTTGCTTCCAGCACGGGTGCAGGCACCCCTTCAATCGGCTTGTAGCCCAGACGCTGCCAATAGCCCACGGCCGGTCCCAAAGACACCAGACTGCAACGACGCAAGCCACGCTGCCAGGCATAGCGGCGACCGGCTTGCAACAAAGCTCCGGCCACCCCACGGCCTTGCGCGCGACGCATCACGGCGCAGTCGTGAATAAACCATTGGTCTGCGGGCGAAGGCAGGCTATTCAACGCGTCGCCCAGGGACGGCGGCAAAAGGCCCGCCCAAGGGTAGGACACCAAATAACCCTGCAGTTGATTGTCGGTATCACGTGCCACCCAGCAGCTATCCGGAGCCAGATCCAGACGGTTCTGATAGAAGCTGCGGTCTTCCAGAATATCCGCGTCGTACACATCCGCCTGGACTTCCAGCACCTGGCTCAGATCGTGCACACGCATTAATTCAATTCGTACATTCATAGCTGATACACGGCGGCGTCACGTCACCACCGTGCCGTTTCACTCGGTTTAGTCGCGGAAATTATCGTACTGCAAAGGCAATTCCACATCGGTCTGTTTCAACAGAGCGATGGCAGCTTGCAAGTCGTCCCGTTTCTTGCCGGTTACACGCAGTTTTTCACCTTGAATCTGCGTCTCCACTTTCAGCTTGGCGTTCTTGATGGCAGCGATCAGTTTCTTGGACGTAGGCTGGTCCAGACCTTGACGCACTTTCACTTTCTGACGCGCGCCGGCCACGTTTTCCAGAACCTTCTCGGTGTCCAGGCAGCGCACATCAATACCGCGGGCAGCAATACGGCCACGCAGAATCTGCATCATTTGCTCGAGCTGAAACACGCTGGGAGCCGATTGCAAAATGGTGTTCTCGTCTTCGAGTTCAAATTTGGCATCCGTACCTTTGAAGTCAAAACGGGTAGCCAGTTCGCGGCTGGCTTGTTCCACTGCATTACGCAGTTCGTGGGTGTTGACCTCGGATACAACGTCAAAAGATGGCATTCCTAACCGTCCTGTTCCTTAAGTGCAGACAGGCCGCATGAAGCGACCTGTGTGCTTTTTAGAAAACGCTGGTCTTAGTCCGAAGCGGCTTGCTTGGCCTGCTGACGCAGCGCGAATTTCTGTATTTTACCTGTTGCCGTTTTGGGCAACTCCATAAAACTGAAATGTCGCGGTATTTTAAAGCCAGCCAAGTACTGACGGCAATGCGCGCGCAGTTCTTCCACCGTCACTTCCGCACCGGGGCGCAGCTCCACATAAACGTGAGGCGCTTCACCCCAACGCTCGTCCGGCTGGGCTACAACGGCCGCCGCCTGCACGGCTGGATGGCGATACATGACGTCTTCAATCTCAATGGAAGAAATGTTCTCGCCCCCGGAAATGATGATGTCCTTGCTGCGGTCCTTGATACGTACGTAGCCGTCCGGCTCGCACACGGCCAGGTCGCCGGTATGGAACCAGCCACCGCCCAGGGATTCCTGGGTGGCCTGCGCGTTCTTCAAATACCCCTTCATGGTGATATTGCCGCGGAACATGATCTCGCCCATAGTCTCGCCATCGGCAGGAACGGGCTCCATGGTTTGCGGATTCAAAACCTGTACGCCCCCTTGCAGGTGATAACGCACACCTTGACGGGCATTGCGCTGCGCACGCTCCTGGATATCCAGTTCACTCCAGGGTGCATGCTGCGCACAGACCGAGGCGGGGCCATAAGTTTCGGTCAGGCCGTAAACGTGGGTCAGCGCAAAGCCCATGCGCTCCATCCCTTCAATCATGGTGGCCGGAGGTGCAGCGCCTGCCACCATGGCCGACACGCCCTTGGGCAGGCGGGACTTCAGCGCTTCGTCGGAGTTGACCAGCAGGGAGTGCACAATCGGCGCACCACAATAGTGGGTGACGCCGTAATCGACCATATTGTCGACCATAGCCTGGGCTTCCACCTTGCGCAAACAGACGTTCACACCAGCACGGGCTGCAATCACCCAGGGGAAAGTCCAACCATTGCAATGGAACATGGGCAGGGTCCACAGATAGACCGCGTGCTTGGGCATGTCCCATTCCAAGACATTGGACAAGGCCCCCAGATACGCGCCACGGTGGTGGTAGACCACGCCTTTGGGCTTGCCGGTGGTACCGCTGGTGTAGTTCAGGGCAATCGCATCCCACTCGTTAGCGGGCAATTGCCAGTCGTAATCCGGGTCGCCTCCGTCCACGAACTCTTCGTAAGTTTGCGAGCCGATACGCTCTGCGCCAGTGTCAAAATAATTGTCCACGACGTCGATGACCAGAATGGGCTCTTTGCTTTCGCGCAGGCTCAAGGCTTCTTTCATGACGGCGGCAAATTCGCTGTCCACCAGCACCGCACGCGCTTCGCCGTGATCCAGCATATAAGCGATAGTGCTGGCATCCAGACGGGTATTCAAGGTATTCAGTACGGCACCACACATGGGCACACCAAAGTGTGCCTGAACCATGGGCGGAGTATTGGGCAACATCACGGCCACGGTATCGCCTTTGCCAACCCCAGCCTTGGACAGCGCACTGCCCAGCTGACGAGTACGGGCATACAGCTGAGACCAGCTCATCTTGATGCCGTTTTGGGCGGGCCCGTAAACCAGAGCCGGATAGTCAGGGTAGACAAAAGCACTGCGCTCGATGAAATCCAGCGGCGACAAAACACGATAATTGGCGTCTGTCTGGGGCAAATCCTGATCGTAAATACTCACCACAAAGTCTCCAAAAAAGGGCGGGCTAACCGAAATTCACGGCGGTCCGTCTGATAATTGCGCTCTTACATTAGCTGGCTACGCGCCTTTGGGCAAGGTCGCCTTTTCAGTCATAGAGGCGCATAATGACACGCTATCCTAGGTATATATCGCGACCGGCTGACTGCTCGCTGACAGTTTGCCCCCTACCTGAAGGCCCTTCATGCCCGTAGCCATGCTGTATATTGCCGCCGGTGGTGCCCTGGGCGCATTGGCGCGTTGGTTCTTGAGTCAGGCTTTGAATGCCCTGTTCCCCACCCTGCCCCCCGGTACTTTGCTGGCTAACTTGATTGGCGGCTATTTGATGGGTATCGCAATGGCCTATTTCAGCGGCTTAGGCCTGGGTCACGAAGGCTGGCGCATGTTCGTCATGACGGGCTTTCTGGGTGGCCTGACCACTTTTTCCACCTTTTCCGCCGAGATCATGACCTTGATGATGCAGCAGCGTTATCTGTGGGCCATGGGCGGCATTGCCATCCACGTTGCCGGTTCCCTGCTCATGCTGGGTCTGGGCATGGCCACGTGGAGCCTGTTTCGGGGGCAAGCATGATAGACGTCCATTTTCTTCAGGCCGGCTCCCCTCCTCCTGATGTCGAGCAACGTTTTGGCAACCAGAATGCCTGGTTCAAACGCGCTTTGCAGCCCCTGGATGTCAATGTCCACACCTGGCGAGTCCATCAGGATGATGCCCTGCCTGCGCCGGACTGCCCCGACCCGGTGGTGATCAGCGGTTCCTGGAGCATGGTCACCGACAAGCTGGACTGGAGCGAAAACCTGGCCGCCTGGATTCGGGAACGCTATCAGACACACATGCCTTTGCTGGGTATTTGCTATGGCCATCAGTTAATGGCCCACGCCTTGGGCGGGTGCGTGGATTACCACCCCAAAGGGGCCGAGGTCGGCTACCTGCCCATTCACTTGTCCGAGCAGGCCCACGAGCATGAACTGCTGGCCAATCTGCCCATGCAATTTCCTGCCCTGCTGACGCACCAACAAAGCGTATTGAGCTTGCCCGAGCATGTGGAAATACTGGGCAGCTCTGCGCATGATCCGCATCAAATACTGCGTTATGGCCCCGCGCAGTGGTCGATTCAGTTTCACCCTGAATTTTTTGCCGGCCTGCTACGTTACTGCGTGCTGCGCAAGGCCGAATCCTGGCGAGCCCAAGGCATAGATCCCCAAACACTGGCAGACCCTATTCAGGACACGCCCGACGCCCATCGTCTGCTGTGCAATTTTGTACAGGCTTACTCGTCCAGCGGCCCTAATGGCCGACGGAAAAACTCGCCGGGCGTTTGACCCATCAAATCCCGAAAAGCTGCCACAAAGGCCGACATGCTTTCATAGCCACAAGCTAACGCGACATCAGTAACACGCTCTTGCCGCTCCAGCAAAGGCAAGGCACTCATGACACGCAGTCGCTGACGCCAGACCCGAAACGTCAGCCCGGTCTGCTGACGAAACAGACGGCTCAAGGTTTTTTCTGACAAACCCTGTTGCTCTGCCAAATCCTGCAAACTCCAATCGCCCGAAGGTTGGGCCTGCAATTGCTCGCAGACCTGCAAAAGACGCGGGTCCGAAGGCCAAGGCAGAATCAGGCCACTTTCAGGCGCCGCCAGCAAACGATCCAGCAGGACTTGCACCAGACGCCCCTGCGCCCCCTCGCGCTCGTACAGCACAGGCAAAAGGCTGAACTCGCGTATCAGTTCACGCAGCAAGCGGTCTACCACAACCACTCGACACACCGTAGGGGCCTCTGGCAAGGCGCTGACATCAATATAAAGACTACGAATCTGCGCATCAGGCGAGCTACGCACCCCATGTTCCACACCCGCAGGCACCCATACCGCCTGCTGAGGCGGCGCCATGAAGCGCCCGCTGGCAGTACGCACTTCGATCACCCCCGTCAGCGCATAGGAAAACTGCACCCAGGGATGCCGATGTGGGCGGGCAATGGCCTGATTGGGCAAGGTACGCTCCTGACCATATAAAGGCCTGGGTAGATAGCGCAACTGCTGCAAACTCTCCGGAATTCGCTCCGCAGGCATCAGAATGTCCGTTTGTCGATAATCCATATCCGTTTAGCGATAAACCCCCAAAAAGGTCTACGGTAAAGTGAGGCCTTTCATAACGCAAGCCTTTCAAGCCTCTAACAAACCCATGTTCTCTCAACTGCGACTGCTTTTTGACAACTTCACCCTGATCCTGATCGGCGTAGTGGCACTGGCAAGTTTCTTTCCCGCCTACGGCCAAGGTGCGGTGTTCTTTGACGTGATCACTGGTCTGGCGATTGCCCTGCTGTTTTTCATGCACGGGGCCAAGCTATCCCGCGAAGCCATCATTGCTGGGGCCACCCACTGGCGTTTGCACCTGCTGGTCTTTGGCTGCACCTTTGTCATGTTCCCCCTGCTGGGCCTGCTGTCCAAGCCCATCTTGCTGCCATTGCTGGGCATGCCCTTGTTTGTGGGCATTCTGTACATGTGTGCCCTGCCCGGCACCGTGCAATCGGCCATTGCCTTTACCTCGATTGCTCGTGGTAACGTGCCTGCCGCGATTTGCAGCGCCTCGGCCTCCAGCCTGATCGGTATTGTGCTCACCCCCGTCTTGTTGAAACTGCTGCTTGATGCAGACGGTGGTTCGGCCACGTCGACCCTGGACGCCATCAAGAAGATCAGTCTGCAATTGTTGTTGCCTTTTGTGGTCGGCCACTTGATGCGCCCCCTGATTGGCAAATGGATGGATCGCAACCGTAAATGGCTGCGCAGCGTGGACCAGTCCTCCATCTTGCTGGTGGTCTACACCGCTTTCAGCGCCTCGGTGATTGGTGGCCTGTGGCAAGCCGTACCGCCCAAGTCCCTGGCTATCCTGGCCGTAGTCTGCCTGGTCTTGCTGGCCATCATCCTGTTCCTGACCACCTGGCTGGCCCGCAAGCTGGGCTTCAATAAAGAAGACGAAATCACGATTGTCTTCGGTGGCTCCAAGAAAAGTCTGGCCACTGGCGTACCTATGGCCCAAGTGCTGTTTACTGGCGCCGCCATTGGCCCGGCCCTGCTGCCCATCATGATCTTCCACCAGATCCAGTTGATGGCTTGTGCATTCATTGCGAATAAGTATGCGCAACGGCCTGAGACTCCTGAGGAAGCGATCAGCTTGCAAAAGGCCTGATAGCACTCCATCGTCAGCAGCCCCCCGACACGTGGAGCTTGCTTTGGAGACAGCGGCACAAAAAGAAACCGGCTTGATGCCGGTTTCTTTATTTATAGATTCGAAATGTAGACAAAGATATCGGTGCCGTCGTACTTGAAGGAACCATCGGGATTCTTTTGAGTGAGCACCTTGCGCAAATCGACCGGATGTAGCCAGCCTGCTCCCAGCAAACCGCCATTGATCGCCCGAATTTCGGTCCCTCCAACCGCGACGGCAGCATGGAAGAACTCCATGCCCTTGACTCGACAAAAGCCAATGGCCTTGCCGCCAGGCAAGGAATTCCGACCATCCCACATTCTGCCTTCAGCAAACTTGAATACTGGCAGCCAGTTCTGCGCCGAAATGGAAGTCAGCTGATCAAAACTGATTTTCGCATTATATAAATAACGCATATAGGCAGCGGCGTCATAACACACCCCTTTCATATAAGCCGTAATATCATCTGGCCCATGGATCAGGTGATTATCTGCATAGATAATTCTATCGGACGCCGAAAGCTTCGCCGTCTTCGTTCCTTTCTCTGTCAAATTCATGGCTAAACCCTTGTAAACAGATAAAAAACAAGGGCCTATAGTAGCAGTCGAATTCTGTTAAAAACCTGAAACCAGGCTTGATTAGCGATTGAATTAACTAATCGAAAATAAGGCGACAGCCTAATTAGTATCTTTATATTATTTGAATAAAAACTTGTTTATTAAAATAAATAAACCAGTTAAAAAACAAAAATAAAACCGGAATCAATCTCAGCAAAATATTTCTATTTCAGCTTATTGATCTTGTCGTTCAAAGTTGCAGCAGACAACTCCCCGGCTCGGACATCAACCAAACGTCCCTGCTCGTCCAAAAACAAGGTTGTAGGCAAGCCACGACTGCGCACGGCCTGGCCCAGCTGCATTTGCGGGTCGCGCCACATATTATCCAGCTCCAGATTCTCGTCCAACAGGTACTTCTGGATCTCGGCCAGTTCCTCGCCCTGGTTCGCAAACACGATATTCACGTCGGACCGGGTGGATTGCACTTGCTTGAAGGCAGGCATTTCGCGGCGGCACGGAGGACACCAGCTGGCCCACAAGTTAACGACCGTGACCTTGCCTTTATACAAATCCAGATTTTCCGGAGCACTGACATCAAGCTGCATAGGGATCAAGTCTATCTCGGGCAATGGCATGGCGGTTTCCACTCCCCCTCGTCCTGTCGCGACCATGATTAGCGAAAATGCCGCCACACCAACGGCCAACCCTCCCGATACAGCAGGCAAAACGGCCTTGTCACGCAGCACGCGCCACAGCACATAGAACCAGCCTGCCGTCACGGCTGCCGGGATCATCAGACCGCCGTCGCGCAAATCCAGCCAGCTCAAGGGTTCGCTTTGATAAAACGGCCATTGCTGGATCAGAAAACCCAAACGACCGACCAGCACACCCAGAATCATCGCGCGCCACAGCACCGATTCGGCTCGGGTCTGCTTGCGTCTATCCAGCCAGGCGGCCAGAAACAGCCCCAGCAATGCCGCGACCATAAAAGCAAATAGAGACGTGGCAAAGGTAAAGGGACCGAGCTGTATGCTTTGCATAAACATAAATCCTGACAAGACCAAATAAAAATCGACCCGCCATAAGCGGGTCGGGGCAATAAGTACAGACAGCGTCGCTGCTAAAAGATTCCCTCAATCAGGAGGCGCTACTCAAAATCTGCATGAATTGGCCCATTTTCGTTTTGCATTTGATGCCGGGTTCCAGCTCGACTCCACTGCTGACATCAATCGCATAGGGACGATGCAAGGCGACTCGTTCGGCCACATTGTCGATACGCATGCCTCCGGCAAGAACCAGCGGCGGCAGTCCGTCCTGGCCGTCCAGACGCGCCTGCAGCCCCTGAATCAGCTCCGGATCAAAAGCCGTACCGGTGCCGCCATAGGCATCGTGATAACCATCCATCAGCCAGGCTCGGGCATCCTGATACTTCAAGCACTGTTCCAGCAGGCCATCCACCGTATCCAGACCAGGCGCACCGACTCGGAAAGCCTTGATATACGGATGCGCGTAGCGACGGCATTCTTCCGGGCTTTCTTCACCGTGAAATTGCAGCAAGTCCGGTTGCACCTGTTCCAGAATTTCCCGAACAAAGCTCTCGGACGCATTCACAAACAGGCTGACTGCCTGCACAAACGCCGGCACACGGGCGCGCAGGGCAACAGCCTGCTCCGTACTCAGCATACGGGCACTTTTCGGGTAAAAGACAAACCCCACCGCATCCGCGCCCAACTGCACGGCAGCATCAATATCCTGCGCTCGGGTAAAGCCACAAATCTTGACTCGGGTACGGCTGAACATCACACATCCTTGAATAAAAAACGGGGGCCAGATGCCCCCGTGTGAATCATGAAATAAGCTTATTGGAAACTGCTGGCCGCGTCATCCGTTCCAAATCCGTAGCTGTCAGAACCGTAAGTCGATTCCGTACCAAACTGGATTTGCGAATCCTCCAGCAGAACTTCGCCGTGCTTATAGTGCGTAACCAGTCCGGGGAAGACCAGTACCGTTGCCACCATCAACAACTGAATGATAATAAACGGTACCGAGCCCCAGTAAATATCCGTTGTGGCCACACGCTTGATGCGCTCGCCCGTGACCTTGTCGGTGTAGTCCTCTTTGGGGGCGACGGAACGCAGGAAGAACAGCGCAAAACCAAAGGGCGGGTGCATGAAGGAGGTCTGCATATTGACCGCCAGCAAGACACCGAACCAGATCAGGTCAATGCCCATCTTGTCGGCAATCGGCCCGAGCAGCGGCACAATAATAAAGGCCAGCTCAAAAAAGTCCAGGAAGAAAGCCAGCAGGAAGGTCAGGATACTGACGATAATCAGGAAGCCCCACTCACCGCCAGGCATGTCGATCAAGAGGTGTTCCACCCACAAATCGCCATTGATGCCACGGAAGCTCAGGCTAAAGACGGTCGAACCCACCAGAATGAAGACCACGAAGCAGGACAGGCGGGTCGTCGATTCCATGGCCTGACGCAGCAGCTTCCAGGACAGGCGGCCACGAGATACCGCCATGATGATGGCGCCGACCGCCCCCATCGCCCCACCCTCTGTGGGCGTTGCCACCCCAATAAAGATCGTACCCAGCACCAGAAAGATCAGGAACAGCGGGGGCACCATCACAAAGACCACGCGCTCGGCGATCTTGGACAGCATTTTCAGCTTGAGCAGCTTGTTGATCAGCGCGATCACCCAGGCCGTAATACCCCACAACAGCAGCACCACAACCACGTGCTCGTCCATCGGGATATTAGGGTGCGTGGCAAAGTAGTGCTGCGAACCGAAGTACGCCACCGCGGTTGCAACCAGCGTCAGCACAATCAGGGATGTCAGGCCGCGGCTACCATTATCTTCAACATAGATACGCGCTTCGGGCGGCAAGGCCGGGGCCGATTTGGGCTTGATGTAGGACATCACGACGATGTAGACGATGTAGACCGCCGTCAGCAGCAAACCGGGGAGCATGGCGCCACGGTACATATCACCAATGGATCGGCCCAGTTGGTCAGCCAGAATGATCAGTACGATGGAGGGCGGAATGATCTGCGATAAGGTCCCGGAGGCGGCAATCACCCCCGTCGCCAGCCTGCGGTCATATCCGTAACGCAGCATGATGGGCAAGGAGATCAGGCCCATGGAAATCACGGAAGCCGACACCACACCCGTTGTGGCGGCCAGCATGGCCCCCACCAGCACCACGGCAATTGCCAGGCCACCCCGCAGGGGACCGAACAACTGACCAATGGTCTCCAGCAAGTCCTCCGCCATCCCTGATCGCTCAAGAATAAGCCCCATCAGGGTAAAGAACGGAACGGCCAGCAAGGTATCGTTTTCAACAATGCCAAAGACCCGTTGCGGCAAGGCCTGGAACAGCGCCGGCTGCATCATGCCCAACTCGATGGCGACCAGACCGTACAGGACACCAATCGCAGACAGCGTGAAGGTAACCGGGAAGCCCAACAGCAAAAACACGATCAAGTTGATGAACATGATCGGGGCCAGATTATCAGTCAAGAATTCCATTGTTACTGGCCCTTGGAAACAGAGATTGTTGCTTCATTTGCCTGGGCAATCTCGCGGATTTCCTGGGCAAGTTCTTCTTCGGCACTCAGCCCCCCATTTCTTAACAAGGGGTTAGGACAAGCACCACGCAAAAAGCCTATGCATTTGATCAGATGCGATACACCGGCCAGGGCTAACAAAAAGAAGCCAACGGGAATCAATAGCTTGACCGGCCAACGTATCATCCCCCCGGTATTGGAGGAGAGTTCGTTCAGCACATAGGATTGCTGGAAAAAGGGAATCGAGAGCCAGAAAATAAGCAGTGTGGCGGGCAAAAGGAAAAAGATCACGCCGATAACATCGATCCAGACCTGAACCCGGGGCGGGAATCGTTCCGCCAGAGCATCCACCCGTACATGCTCGTTGACAAAGAAGGTGTAACCGGCTGCCAGCAAGAAAATTGCACCGAATAAATACCACTGCAATTCAAGCCAGTAGTTCGAGCTGACGCCAAACACTTTACGCACGATGGCGTTAATCGCACTGACCAACACCACGATCAGGGTCAGCCAAGTCACGGACTTACCAACGACCGTATTCAGACGGTCGATCAAACTAGACAATCGTAAGAAGAATTTCATGGCCTTGCTCAGGATATGGTCGCCTTCAGGATTCGCTTGTGGCTAATGCTCGAAGGTGGTCGGCCTTATACAGATAAGAATGTAAGAGAAGAAAATGGCTTCACATTTTATACGATTGAAGCATGTGAAGCCGGTTCGAATACCGGGGATAAACCCTTTAGAAACGGACTAAATCATGATTTTTTTCAGGCCGTTTCACCAAAACGCAATCCACTTAACTCATAGAGCAAATCGTAGGGATTGCTGGCGGGAATATCGAACTGCTTGGGGTAATCCACCCCGGCCAGATACAGGCCACTGGCATCGAAAGTCGGGGCTGACAAGCGGCGATCGCGCTGTGCCAATAAATGCAGCACCCAATCAGGCGGCTGACGGCCTTGGCCGATATAAATCAGCATGCCCATCAGATTGCGGATCATGTGATGTAAAAAGGCATTGGCGCTGAAACGGAACAGGAAAAAGTCGCCCTGCTGTTCAATCCGGATCTGCGACATGGTGCGCACCGGACTGGCCGCCTGGCATTGCGAGGAACGAAATGCGCTGAAATCATGTTCGCCCACCAGGTGCTGGGCGGCCTCTTGCATCAGAGCCAGGTCCAAAGGACGAAACACCCAGGCCACTCGACCATGCAACAAGGGGGAACGCACCCGGTGCTGGCGCAGCAGATAAACGTAATGACGGCCTTGGGCCGAGAAGCGGGCATGAAAATCATCCGGCACTTCGCGTGCCCATTGCACGGATACAGAGTCCGGCAGCAAGGCATTCAAACCGCGTACCCACGACTCCAGGCTGCGCTCGGCAGCCGTGTCCAGATGAACGACTTGATTGAGGGCGTGAACGCCAGTGTCGGTGCGACCGGCGCAGATCGTAGAAACAGGCTGGGCCGTAAAACGGCCCAGTGCCTGCTCCAGAACATCTTGAACGGTGTTGCCACCGGCCTGACTTTGCCAACCCAGCCAGGGCGTCCCTTCATAGCAGACACCCAATGCGATACGTCTCATGGTGGCTGGGCCTTTTACTGACGAACGGGAGGCTCGTCCGAAGGCGGCTGGTCCAGATCCAGATTGATTTTTTCCAGCTTTTCCCGAACCATCGCTTCGCTGACAGGGGCGGGCGAATCGTCACCGTTGCGGTTCTCGCTATTCGCGCGTCGCAACACCCAGGTCACCAAAATAACGATGAGGGCCAGTACTACGGCCATCACGGCCAACATATGTTCTTGAATCCAGGACACGGTCTTTTTTGCCTTGTTAACTGCACCGGCCATCTTGCCCTGTTCGGGCTCGGACGGCACGGAAATCGCTCCTGCCACGGCGGCAGAAGAAGCGGCGCCTGAGGCGCCAGAAGAAGTATTACCAGTAGCAGCATCGCTGCCAGAGTCACCCAGACCCAGCTCCTGCGCTGAATCCAGGATCAGATCTTTAGCGGCCTCGCCTTGGGACTGCAAGGCACGGCCCAGGGTGGAGACATTCTCTTCCAGCTGCGAGACACGATCGCCGGTCTCGCGCAGCTCCTGCTGCAATTGCTGTTTGGCGTCACGGGCCTCTGCCCCTGCCGACAATAGCAAACGATCCTGGCCTTGCGCCTGAGCACCTGGCTCGCCGGAGCCTGTTTGTGCTACACCTTGAGATGCATCCACCTGATCCTGTCCTGCTTGCGCAGCGGAGCGCAAGGCCTGAGCCTGATCAACATAGAAGCGGCGGGCTTGGGCATCGTCAATGGACAACATGGCCGCCGCATCAGGAATCTGTAGCGTTTGGCCCGCCTTCAGGCGATGCATATTCTGGTCGATGAAGGCATTCGGGTTCTGCTTTTGAACCGCCATCATCCACTGATAAGAGCTGACACCATCCACCGCATGGCGGCGCGCCAGGGCATGCAAGGTATCACCCGATTTCACGCGTACCGCGCTTTGGGTCTGCACACTGGATGCAGAGCTCGAAGCAGAAGCCTGCACGGATACCGGTGCCCGATACGCTGCCTGTGGCTGAGCCACTGCCTTCACGGCCACCGGGGCCGGAGCCAGGACGCTGACCTGATGCAGGAACTGCCCGCTATCACTTTGAATCTGCAAGAGCACATCGGCCACCGAGCCCGAGAACATCTGCTCGGAGGACAACCGAATGCGTCGTACTTGCCCCTGCCCATCCCGCTCGATCACGGCCTTCAAGGAGTCCAAGTCAACCGGAGGGGTCAAGCCCGCCTGTTGCCAGGCGGACAAGGGGGCGGGTGTCACCTTCAAGGACAGGCTTTCTTCAGGGCTGATCTGTCGAATGCCCACATCCAGCTTGAAAACCTGATTAGGAGCCGACACAAAACGACTATGACCGATTTCCAGGGCGGAAACCGGCGCAGCCGCCAGCATCCCGGCCAATAGCAGGGCCGAACCCAGCGTACGTACAGGATGCAGACGGCCAGCCATGATTAGAGCTCGCCCAAAGCGATGCGCAACATGCGGCGCAGCGGTTCAGCCGCACCCCATAGCAACTGGTCGCCAACCGTGAAGGCGCTCAGGTACTCGGGGCCCATGTTCAGCTTGCGCAGACGGCCCACAGGGATGTCCAGCGTGCCGGTGACGGCAACCGGAGTCAGCGCTTCGACCGTGGCTTGACGCTCGTTAGGCACAACCTTGGCCCACTTGGAACCTTCAGCCAGGATGTCGGTGATCTCGTCCAGCGGAACATCGCGGGTCAGCTTGATAGTCAGTGCCTGGCTGTGGCAGCGCATGGCACCGATACGCACGCACAGACCGTCGATAGGAATGTGCTTGTCCTGTGCACCACGGCCCAGGATTTTGTTGGTTTCCACACCGCCTTTCCACTCTTCACGCGTCATGCCATTGCCCAGATCGGAGTCGATCCAGGGGATCAAGCTACCGCCCAGGGGTACGCCAAAGTTTTTCTGAGGCAGATTGGGGTCGCGTTGTGTCTGCAAGACACCGCGGTCAATATCCAGAATGGCCGATGCGGGATCGTCCAGCAGGCTGGAGACGGACTGGTTGATCAGACCGAACTGAGTCAGCAGTTCGCGCATATGCTGTGCGCCACCACCGGAAGCAGCCTGGTAAGTCATGCTGGTCATCCACTCAACCAGATTCTGGTTGAACAGACCGCCCAGACCCATCAGCATGCAGCTAACCGTACAGTTGCCACCGATGAACTGCTTGCCACCTTTGGCCAGTGCAGCATCGATAACAGGACGGTTGATCGGGTCCAGCACGATCACGGAGTTTTCGTCCATGCGCAGCGTGCTGGCCGCGTCAATCCACAAACCATTCCAGCCAGCGGCACGCAGCTTGGGGTAGATCTGGCTTGTGTAATCTCCACCCTGGGCGGTCACAATAATTGGCAACTTTTTCAAGGCGTCAATATCGTGGGCGTCCTGCAATGGGCCAGCACCGTCAGCCCACGAAGGAGCTGCGCCGCCAGCATTGCTAGTCGAGAAAAACACCGGCTGAAAAAGGGAAAAATCGCCTTCGTCGCGCATGCGCTGCATGAGCACGGAGCCCACCATCCCACGCCAGCCGACCAAACCTACCGCTTGAGTCATGGTAATACCACCTGGATATATAAAAAAATAAAACGATAAAAGATACTATCGCAAAGCCTTGAGCACTGCATCCCCCATAGCACTGGTGCTCAGCAATTGGCAACCGTCTTCGTAGATGTCACCGGTGCGCAGACCTTGTTCGAGCACGCTGGCAACCGCCGCTTCAATACGCTTGGCCTGGTCTTCTGCATTGAGCGAGTAGCGCAGCAACATGGCAGCGGACAAAATGGTGGCCAAAGGATTGGCCTTGTCCTGACCGGCGATATCGGGTGCCGAGCCGTGGCTGGGTTCGTACAAACCTTGCTGGGATGCGTTCAGAGATGCCGAAGGCAACATGCCAATGGAGCCTGTCAACATGGCCGCTTCATCCGATAGGATATCGCCAAACAGGTTGCCTGTGACAATCACGTCAAATTCTTTTGGTGCGCGCACCAACTGCATGGCGGCATTGTCCACATACATGTGGCTCAATTCCACGTCCGGATACTCACGGGCCACATCAATCATGATGTCACGCCAGAACTGGGATGTTTCCAGCACATTGGATTTATCCACGCTGCACAAGCGCTTCTGACGTTTTTGTGCGGCCTGGAAACCCACGTGAGCGATACGGCGCACTTCGCTTTCAGCATAGTGCATGGTGTCAAAGCCCTGACGCTCGCCCGCGAAGTTGCCCTCTTCCACCGTACGCACGCCACGAGGCTGGCCGAAGTAAATATCACCTGTCAATTCGCGCACGATCAGGATATCCAGACCGGACACAACTTCTGGTTTCAAGGTAGAAGCGTTAGCCAGTTGCGGGTACAGGATGGCGGGACGCAGGTTGGCGAACAGGCCCATGGCACGACGCAAACCCAAAATGGCTTGCTCGGGACGCAGGTGACGCTCCAGCGAGTCGTATTTCCAGTCACCCACGGCGCCAAACAGCACAGCGTCGGAGTTTTGAGCCAGGCTCAGCGTTTCAGGTGGCAGGGGGTGGCCGTGCAAATCGTAAGCGGCGCCGCCCACGGGAGCCACGGTCATTTCCAGATCCATGCCCAGAGCACCCAGTACGCGCTGCGCCTGTTCGGTAATCTCGGGACCGATGCCATCACCGGGCAATACTGCAATTTTATGAGTCATGATGAGTAGGACGTAAAAATTAGGGAATAAGTGTGAAGAACTCCGGCCTGATGGCCGGAGCATCTTGGCTGCCAGACCAAGGCAGCCACCGCAAAGCTTCTATCGGACCTCAAGCAGGCTCAAGGCTGGCCCACCAGCCAGGGATGACGAGCCAGGCGCTCGGCTTCGTACTGACGGATCATGTCCGCTTTCTGCAAGGTCAGGCCAATTTCATCCAGACCATTCAAGAGGCTGTGCTTGCGCGAGGCATCAATGGTGAACGGCAGTTCACGACCTTCAGGCGTAATCACGCGCTGCTCGGCCAGATCAATGCGCAGTTTGTAACCCGGGAAGGCTTTGACTTCGTCAAACAGACGCGCAATATCCAGCTCGTTCAGGACGATAGGCAACAAGCCGTTCTTGAAGCTGTTGTTAAAGAAGATGTCGGCAAAGGACGGCGCGATAATGGCGCGAAAACCATATTGCATCAAGGCCCAGGGAGCGTGCTCACGGCTGGAGCCACAACCAAAGTTCTTGCGCGCCAGCAGCACGGAAGCGCCCTGGTAGCGGTCCTGGTTCAGCACAAAGTCCGGGTTCAGCGGGCGGCGGGAATTGTCCATGCCGGGCTCGCCGTGATCCAGATAACGCAACTCATCAAACAAGTTGGGGCCAAAGCCGGTGCGCTTGATGGATTTGAGGAACTGCTTGGGGATGATCAAGTCCGTATCCACGTTCTCCCGATCCAAGGGAGCGACCAGACCTTCATGAGTAGTAAATGCTTGCATGGTGTGGATTTCCTCAGTTGAACGAACGCACGTCGACAAAATGGCCGGCAATGGCGGCAGCCGCTGCCATGGCTGGGCTGACCAGGTGGGTACGACCACCCTGCCCCTGACGTCCTTCAAAGTTACGGTTGGAGGTCGAAGCGCAACGCTCGCCCGGTTCCAGACGGTCAGCGTTCATGGCCAGACACATGGAGCAACCAGGCTCACGCCATTCAAAACCGGCGTTCAGGAAAATCTTGTCCAGACCTTCTTGCTCGGCCTGACGTTTCACCAGACCGGAGCCGGGAACAATCATGGCCTGCTTGACGTTGGAAGCGACTTTGCGACCCTTGGCCACGCTGGCAGCCGCACGCAAGTCCTCGATACGGGCATTGGTACAGGAGCCGATGAACACGCGGTCGATACGGATGTCGGTCAAGGGCATATTGGGCGTCAGGCCCATGTATTCCAATGCACGCTCCATGCCATTGCGGGTGACTTCGTCTTTTTCTTTCTCTGGATCGGGTACGCGGCTGTCGATAGGCAACACCATTTCAGGCGAGGTGCCCCAAGTCAACTGAGGGGTGATCTGACTGGCATCGATGCGAATCACGCGATCAAACTCGGCACCTTCGTCAGTGTGCAAGGTGTTCCAGTAAGCCACAGCCTGATCCCACAACACACCTTTGGGCGAGTAAGGACGGCCACGCAGATACTGAATGGTTTGCTCGTCCACAGCCACCATGCCTGAACGTGCACCGGCTTCAATCGCCATATTGCACACGGTCATGCGGCCTTCCATAGACAAGGCGCGAATTGCCGAGCCGCCGAACTCAATGGCGTAGCCGGTACCACCAGCAGTACCGATCTGACCGATCACGTACAGGATCAGGTCCTTGGCAGTACAGCCGAAAGGCAGCTTGCCGTCCACCTGGATCAGCATGCTTTTGCTTTTCTTCATCAGCAAGGTCTGAGTGGCCAGCGTGTGCTCGACCTCCGAGGTACCAATACCAAAGGCCAAAGCGCCCACGGCACCGTGCGTGCTGGTGTGGGAGTCACCACAAACCACGGTCATGCCAGGCAAGGTCGCGCCCTGCTCAGGGCCGACAATGTGCACAATGCCCTGACGCACGTCGTTCATGCGGAATTCGGTAATGCCGAATTCTTCGCAGTTGGCGTCCAGGGTATCGACCTGCAGGCGCGAGATCGGGTCTTCAATACCGTTCTGACGGGAGGTGGTGGGGACGTTGTGGTCCGCCACAGCCAGGTTGGCACTGATGCGCCAAGGCTTGCGGCCGGCCAGAGTCAAGCCTTCAAAGGCCTGGGGGCTGGTCACTTCATGCAGCAAGTGGCGATCAATGTAGATCAAACAGGTGCCATCCGTGTCCTGATGCACGACGTGTTCGTCGAACAACTTATCGTATAAGGTTTTTGCCATTGCGCTCTCGCGATTCAGTTGAAATTACAGTCCGCACAAAGCGGGCTGCACATTAATTTTTTCTTATTATGACAGGCGCAGTAACTGGGACAAGACCAGTTTCCATACTAGTATTGGGACTACCACCCTAAATAGAAACATGCCCCTGAAAAAGGTCTCCCGGAGCCTTGTCAAAGAAGGCTCCGGGAGACCAACGTCGTCAGCCTTGGCGATTGCTGCAGGCCGGACTCTTGTTCAAGAAGGTTCAGCAATGGCCAAGCTCAAACGTTCTACCCATTCATCGGCCATGCCCTGATCGCTGATATTGGCAAAGCCCATCAACAGCCCCTTATGCACAGCAGGCGATATTTGCCAATCGCTCAAGGCCTGAACGGCTAGGCCATGTTCCTGGGCAGCCTTGGCCAAAGGCCGGTCATCTTCTGCCCTCCTCAAATTGGCAAGCACATGAATCCCCCCTGCCTGGCTTTGCACCTGCAAGCGCTCCCCCAGTATCTGTTGCAGAGCCTGCACCAAATAAGCCCGACGTTGTACATACAAAGCCCGCATCTTGCGCAAGTGCCGCGCAAAGTAGCCCTGCTCCATGAAGTCCGCCACGGTAGCCTGCGTCAGGATGGAACCCGGCCCGCCTGAATAGTGAGCCGCCTGCTGGAAACGCTCCACCTGGGACAAGGGTGCGACCAAGTACGCCAGCCGCAAACCGGGATTCAGAACCTTGCTGAAGGTGCCGGTATAGATCACCCTGTCGTCCCTATCCAGACTTTTCAGGGCAGGCAAAGGACGTCCGTGATAGCGAAACTCGCTGTCGTAATCGTCCTCCACAATCCAGGCCTGCTGCTGTCTGGCCCACTCCAGCAATTGCAAACGCCTGGGTAGGGACATGGCCATGCCCATAGGGCTTTGATGAGTGGGGGTCACGATGGCAAAGCGTGCCTGTGGGCAATGCTGCTGTCCGGCTATAAGGTTCAGGCCGTCTTCATCCAGCGGCACCGCATGCACGTGCATGCCGGCCAGCTTCAAGAACTGGCGGGCAAAAATATAGCCAGGATTTTCGTACCAGCCCGCGTCACCCGGATTCAGAACGCTACGACACACGAGCTCCAGCGCCCCCCAATACCCGGCCGTCACAAAGATCTGCTCCGGCAGACAAGCTATGCCGCGCGATACGCCCAAATAAGCCGCAATAGCCCGCCGCAACGGCGCATAGCCCACCGGATCGGGGTAACGCATTGCCACGCCCCCCAAAGAGCGCTGATTCTGGTTGGCCAGTCGTGCCCAGGTCTTGCGCGGAAAGGCATCCAAAGCCGGCAGGCCCAGCTGAAATGGCAAAGGGGGTGAGTCTTCTGCTGGCACATATGGCGAGGCACGCAGGGATGAGGCAGGGACACTGGCATATCTTTTCGCAGCCAAACTGGCCAACTGCGGTGACACCACCGTTCCTGCCGGCCCTCGTGCCAGAAAGTAGCCTTCACCCAGCAAGATTTGATAGGCCTGCTCCACCGTACCCTTGGCCACATTCAGCTCACTGGCCAGACTACGTATGGATGGCACCCGGTCGCCGGGGCGCAATTGGCCTGCAGCAATCGCATCCCGAAAGCGCTCGTACAACTGCTGATAAACAGGAATGCCTGGTTCCCGGCTGGGTTTCCAGTGGCGTAGATCCATACCCATGTCCTAGTCAATTATTGTTTTCTTGTCACTGATGACCAGGACATTACTCATGGATAATCAACAAGTAAAGCGGATAGCCCAGCTTGATACTCAGACTGACGCAAACAGTGAATCCCACCCCATACAGCTACGGCCTGCTCCGCCCCCTGTCTTACTTTCGATTGGATACGCCATGAGTGCACTTCGCCTTCCCTACGACACCCTGTCTCCCAAAGCCTATCAAGGCCTGCTGCAAACGAAGCTGGCTTTGGACAAAAGCAGCCTGGGCAAAGAATTGATTGAGCTGGTTAATTTGCGCATTTCGCAAATCAACGGCTGCTCCTTTTGCCTGGAGATGCACGCTGCCTCCTTGCGCAGCTCGGGCGTGCTCAATGCCAAGATAGACAGTCTGGCAGGCTGGCGTGTCAGCGCGCACTTTGACGAACGCGAACGTGCGGCTCTGGAATGGGCAGAATCCGTGGTGGATGTTGCTCACACTCATGCACCCGACGAGCACTTCGAGCCCTTGAAAGCCCATTTCAACGATACGGAAATTTCGGATCTGAGTTTTGCGATTGCCTTGATGAGCGCATTCAATCGCTTGGCTATCAGCATGCGCAAGTAACCACAAGAGATGATCCTGCAGCACAAGCAGTAGAAGTCCCACGCAACAAGCCAGGCGTCAGGCGGAATCAGACCGTTCAGCGGCAAGACGGAGCGGTCGGTTTATTGGCCAGCAACCCCGCCTGCACCGCAGGCCGTGCAGCGATCACCTCCAGCCACCGTTGCACATGCGTATACGCGGTGATATCCAGGCTCAGCTCGCCCCAGGTTCTTAGCCAGGTAAATGCAGCAATATCGGCAATGCTGTAATTTTCCGAAGCGATAAAAGCGGATTCACTCAGTCTGCTGTCCACAACCTGGTAAAGCCGAAGCGACTGTGTTTGATATCGCTGTATCGCTTCGGCATTTCCTGTTTTCGAGCCATGCAAAAACCACCACAGTTGCCCCAGCATCGGACCAATGCTGCCAATCTGGAAATGCAACCATTGCTGCACAGCGACGTTTTCAGCTTCCGTCGCGGGCAATAGGCATCCCGTCCTGGATGACAAATAAGAAAGAATCGCGCCAGACTCGAAAACAGTCAGGCCGCTTTTCCGATCAACGATGGCGGGAATCTTGCCGTTTGGATTGATCTTGAGGAAATCCGTTTGATGCTGATCTCCCCTATCAAGATCAAGGTCAAACTGCTCATAAACCAGTCCAGCCTCCTTGAGAAAAATGCTGACCTTCTGCCCATTGGGTGTGTCCGCCGTATAGAACACGAGATCGCTGGCTTGCGTCATGACTATCCTTGCTGGTGAATATAGTTGCAATTACAATAGTTGCAAATGCAATCGTAAATCATGACATCCAGTCATGCAAGAAACCCATCAGCAGAGGTAAACCATGAATTTGGAGCGTCTTCGTCCGCCCACCGCTACGCCGCAAACCCGGATGGCGGCGGCGACGTGCCTTGAAAAACTGGCAACGCAAGACATGGAGCGAGCCTGTCGTGCTGCCTCTCCTTACCGTGCGCTTCAAGTCATCGCCCAGGACTTGGCACAAGACGATAAAACCCATAGCAAAATGTGGATCGTGCGGGCTTCTCCAGGTCAGGCATCCGTGCCAGCCTCGGATAAGACTGACATGGACACAGGCAATATCAGCGCATGGCCGCTCTGGTTTCGAGATGGGCCTGAACACTTCGAGATCCCATTGCTCTATCTGCTGCGTTCCGAATCCGTCGCCGGACTGCGCGCTGCGATATACGAAGCCGCCGAGCGCGGCATTGTGTGCAACGACGCTGAGA
The DNA here is from genome assembly GCF_026344155.1 of Alcaligenes nematophilus. Taxonomy (NCBI): domain Bacteria; kingdom Pseudomonadati; phylum Pseudomonadota; class Betaproteobacteria; order Burkholderiales; family Alcaligenaceae; genus Alcaligenes; species Alcaligenes nematophilus. The sequence continues at coordinate 302,664 of NZ_JAPKMZ010000001.1, forward strand.
TCACCACCTCGCGGTGGCCCAAAAGCGTACAGCCCGCCGTTCCGCTTTGGCTGGCCAACAGCTTGAACGGCATCCCCTACGACCCTGCTTCTGGGCAGGAAGCGCTCGCTATTATGCGTTCCGCCCTGCAAGCCATGTACGTAGACGACGAGCCCGGTTTTCTCTATATGACACTGCACGATGACACTGGAAAGGTGCCAGCCTCACGGCAAGCCGATGTACAGGAAGCGTACAAAGGCATGTACCAACTTCTTGCTGCGCCCGACTCGGCGATCCGTTTACTGGGAGCTGGTCAGGCATTGGGAAACGTGGTCGAAGCGGCCAGACTCCTGCGCGAGGACTGGAATATCAGCAGCGAGGTCTGGAGTTGCCCCAGCTATACCCGTCTGACACGAGAAGCTCAGGAAGTGGAACGCTGGAACATGCTCCATCCGCTCTCCAAGAAAAAAACAGCGCATCTTCAGAACTGCCTTGGATCGACGCCATCGCCCGTGTTAGCCGTCACCGGATATGGGCAATACATTGCCGAGCAGATCGGCGGCTTTGTTTCTGCCCGCTTTGTCGCCCTGGGGGCCGACTCTCTCCCAGAAGCAAGTAGATTTCCCAGCGCGCCATGGATAGTGGCCGCCGCGCTCAAGGCGCTTGGTGATGAAGGCCTCTTGCCCATGCGACAGGCAACAGAGGCATTGAAGCGATATGCACTGGTCTGACACCTGGCAAAGCAATCAAGCGGCCTGGTCATCAATAAACTCGATCCTGCTACGGTATAAAGTATCTGGAAAAACGCTATGGAGCAGTCATGAAACACATTCTTGTCTACTCTGATTCCTTGTCATGGGGAATTATTCCTGCAAGCAGAAAGCGCCTGCTTTTCGAGCAACGCTGGCCAGGTGTCATGGAGATTGCGCTGTGCGCCGCAGGCCAGAAAGTCCGGGTTATTGAAGACTGCTTGAATGGGCGACGAACCGTATGGGACGACCCTTTCAAGCCTGGACGCAATGGATTAACAGGCTTGGCACAGCGGATTGAAATCCACTCCCCTCTTGATCTGGTCATCCTGATGCTGGGGACGAATGACTTTCAGTCCATGCACGAACACAATGCATGGCATTCATCACAAGGCATCCTGGCGCTGGTATCCGCCATCCGCTGCGCAGCGATTGAGCCGGGCATGCCCATACCCCCGATACTGGTCGTGGCGCCACCTGCCATTCAAACCCCGAAAGGACCTATCGCACCGAAGTTCCAGGGCGGCGAACACAAATGTGTCGGGTTGGCGCTCGCCTATCGTCAGGTGTGCGAGGAAGTGAACTGCCATTTCTTTGATGCCGGCAGTGTCATTAGCGCCAGCAAGGTCGATGGCGTTCACCTTGATCCTGAACAGCATTTGATTCTTGGCAAAGCGGTGGCCGAAATCTCGACACCGCTGATTGCCAGCTTGGTGTAAAGAAGGTTGACGTGGGGCGATGCAAGCCGAAAGAGCGCTAAGGAAATGAAGACGATCCAGATCAGTCATGCCGCCTTACCCTGCCCAAGAGCACCAGCACCAGAATCGCCGTCACTGCCGCAGCACCAGCCAGAACAAACAGCTGGAAGCGGAAAGCACTTTCGTACACTTGCAATAGCGGTGAGGGCCCCACTGTCGGCAAAAGCACCCTAGCGTTCTGTAAATCGCTCATAGCTAATCGATTCGCGGCTCCCAGCAAGTCTGCGCCCCTTATCTGGCCCAACGTGCCATCCGCTACTAATGTCGCTAAGCCCGAAAGAATGCGAGCAGACAAGATGGCCCCCACAACGGCAATGGCTATCCCGTCGCCAGCCAGACGTACCGCATTGAAGATGCCCGTCGCCATTCCCGCTCGCTCCTTGGGAACAACGCTCACGGCCAAGCCATCCATCAATCCCCAAGGAAGGCCGATTCCGATGCCAATCACCAGCATCGCAAGCAAACGCTCGCTGGGCGCATCGTCGGACAGCACCAATCCGAGCCAGGCCAGTCCGACAGCCGCAATGGCCAGACCAATGCCAGACAGCACGCCGACATTGACCCAGCGCGCAAGAATACCGGCAATAAAGGGCACAACTAATAGCGGTGCAGATAGCGCAATCATCATCTGCCCCGCTGCCAGCGCGCTATATCCTTCCACTCCAATGAATCGGGCTGGAAGCATGACCAACAGCACGATATAGGCATAGGCTGGCGCCAGCGCCAACACTTGCACACCCAGAAACCGTGCATTAGCGAACAAAGACAGGTCCAGCATGGGTTTGGCATGACGTCTTTCGATGATGACGAAGATGACCAGCAGCACCACGGCACTTGCCAGGCTAGTAAGTACCGAGGCATGGCCCCAGCCTCGCTCGGGGGCAAGGGTAATGCCGTAAGTAAGCACCGCCAATCCTGCAGTAAAGCTGATGGCCCCGAGCCAATCCAGCCCCACGGCATCGGGGTCGCGTGTCTCGCGGGCAAAGGGGGTAATGAGCGCTGAAGCCAGCAAAGCAAGTAGCGCGGGTAGATAAAACACCCACTGCCACCCCAGTGTGTCGATCAGTAGTCCGGCAAGGAATGGACCGAATGCCGCCCCGGCACCAAAAGTCGTGCCGATCAGACTGAACACACGGGTACGTGCATGCCCGTCAAACTCTTGCGTTAGCGCCGCCATCGCCCCCGCAAAGGCACCTGCCGCGCCCAGCCCCTGAATGAGCCGCAGAAGATCAATCCAGAACACGGAGGGCATGGAGGGGATGAGAGCCGTAATCAAGGCAAACAACAACATGCCCGACAGCCAGATCCGCTTGCGCCCGTAGGTGTCGGCCAGGCTGCCCGCCGCCAGTGTGGCACTGCCATAACTGAGGATGTAGGCGTTGATAATCCAGGTCAGCTCGACCGCGCTGCCACCAAGAGTTTGGTTGATAGAAGGCACGACAACAGCCGGACCAGCGATGCTCAAGGGAATGACGGCGGCCGTCAGACACCCGGTCACGATCAAGGGGGATTTACGAATGGGCGCGTCGGACATGGACGCGGTGGTGGTGGTGTTCATCGGGTATCCCTTAAAAATCGCGAGGCCATACGTGACACTTTCGCGACTGTGCTTCATAGCCATGCCGTGACGGCCTTTTTTGAATAATTGATGATACGTAGGAATTATTTGTGGAAAAATAGCTCACAATTCACGATAGACATGACAGAAAGGTCATCAATGGGAAGGGGAAAATGGATAGTCACGGGGGCATGACAATATTTGTGCAAGTGGCCGATCTGCGCAGTTTCGCCGCAGCGGGGCGGCAATTAGGCATTTCCGCATCGGCCGTCAGTAAGGGGATCGCGCGGCTGGAGCAAAAACTGGGGGTGCGTCTATTCCAGCGCAGTACCCGTAGTGTCAGCCTCACCGTAGAAGGCACGCTGTTTCTCGACCGCTGCCGGCGCATCCTCTCCGAAATCGCCGCAGCCGAAAATGAGCTAGCCAGCACGACTGCCGCCCCCCAAGGCCGACTTCGGGTAAGCCTGCCGCTGGTCAGTGGATTGATGTGGCCCGTGTTATCGGCCTTTGCCAGCCACTACCCCCACATCGAGCTCGACCTGGATTTCAGCGACCGCCTGGTGGATGTTGTGCATGAAGGTTTCGATGCGGTCGTGCGCACCGGGGAGTTGAGCGACTCCCGGCTGATGAGCAAGCGCCTGGGCACAAGCCGCTTCGTGTGCGTGGGTGCACCCGGCTATTTCGAGCGGCACAACATGCCTGAACGGCCCGAGGATCTCGGCCAGCATGCTTGCCTGTTGCACCGCATCCCCAACACCGGCTTGCTGGAGAAATGGCGCTTGCGCCGGGGCGAGGAGAACGCTGACAGGCACCCTGCAGCAGGCATGACGAGCAATCACCTCGAAACCCTGCGGCATATGGCCATTCAGGGCCACGGGATCGCGTATCTGCCTGACTTCGCCGTCAAGCAAGCCCTTGAACGCGGCGAACTGCTCACAGTACTGGACGAATGGACGGGCTCCTCCAGTACTTTCTGGATATTGTGGCCGTCCAATCGGCAACTACTGCCCAGGGTACGGGTATTCGTCGACTTCATGGCGGCGCACCTGTTCCCTTCCGGAGAGCCCAAGTAACTGAAAGGGCCGGTTGCCGGTACTCTGGTGATTCACAAGCGCCTAAACCAGGTCGTCCCAGTTTCGGCCAGCGTAGTTCGGTATTGCCACCGTGATGAAACGAAGAACGCCCTCCACATTGAGGGCGTTCTTCGTTTCAAATTTAGTACCTCTAACGCCGGCCTTTCAAGGCTTGGCCGCCTGCTGATACAAAGGCATGACCCGTTCCGAGATCGCCTGCAAATCCGCAATACGGGTTGAGGAAGCCGGGTGAGTAGACAGGAACTCCGGCTGACTTCTACCCTGCTCCAGGGCCCCCATCTTCTGCCACAAGGTGACCGCAGCACGCGGGTCGTAGCCTGCACGCGCAGCCAGCTCTACCCCGATCAGATCGGCCTCGGATTCGTGAGTGCGGCTGTTAGGCAGTTCAAACATGACTTCGCTGAGCGTACCGCCCAAATCGTTCACAGCCTGCACACCAGTCAGGGCGGAGAGCACCGTCAAACCGAAAGAAGTCGCCATTTTCTGGGAAACCTGCTCACGCGAATGCTCGCGCAAGGCGTGAGCAATTTCATGCCCAATGACAGCAGCCAGTTCCGCGTCCGTTGGCTGAATCCGTTTGATCAAGCCGCTGTAAACCGCCATCTTGCCGCCCGGCATGCACCAGGCATTAACTTCGTCCTCATTGATGACGTGGACTTCCCAATTCCAGGAGCGGGCGTCCGCACGGAAAACACCGACTTGATCGATCAGGCGTTGAGCAATGGACTTGACCCGACGAGTCTGGGCCGCATCGGTATCCAGCGCCTTTTGCTGCCGAGCCTGGGACAAGACCTGAGCATAATTCTGGGCCGCCGCCTGATTGAGCTCGGCCTCCGACACCAGATTGGAGATGAATTGTTTGCGCTCGACACCTACCGTCCCGCTTTCCGTCGTCTGCACCGTGGCACAGCCCGTCACGGCCAGTATCAAACCCGCCGCCAAAAGGCGTTTTCCTTTCGCAATACCTTTCATGCTCAGCTCCAAAAAACAAACCTGACAAGAAAATGAAGTGCTAGAGTCCTGCGCAAACCCTCAGTTTCAGACGCCGCACTGCGAGCGATGACGCAGACAATGATCCATCAACACAATGGCCAGCAAGGCCTCGGCAATCGGCGTGGCACGAATACCCACACAAGGATCGTGACGGCCCAGTGTCTGCACCTCAACCGCTTCACCGGCTCGATTCACGGAAGGACGCATGGTACGGATGCTGGCAGTAGGCTTGATCGCCAGGGAAACCGTCACGGCCTGCCCGGAGGAAATACCACCCAATACGCCACCGGCCTGGTTGGTCTTGAAACCATCGGGGTACAGCGCATCACCGTGCTCCGAGCCTTTTTGCGTAATGCAATCAAAGCCAGCGCCAATGGACACGCCTTTTACCGCGTTCAATCCCATCATGGCATGGGCGATATCAGCATCCAGACGGTCATATATAGGTTCACCCCAACCTGCAGGCACGCCTTCGGCCACGACTTCAATGCGGGCACCAATGGATTCGCCTTCTTTACGCAGCTCGTCCATATAGGCTTCCAGCTGCGGCACCACGTCCAGGTCTGGCGCGTAAAAGGGATTCTGCTCGACCACATCCCAGCTTTTGAAAGGAATAGAGATAGGACCCAGTTGGCTCATATAGCCGCGAATCTTCACGCCGAAGTGCTCGGCCAGCCATTTCTTGGCAATTGCACCGGCCGCCACGGTAGGCGCAGTCAGGCGAGCTGAAGAGCGACCACCACCACGCGGGTCGCGGTTCTCGAACTTCTTCCAGTAGGTGTAATCCGCATGACCGGGACGGAAGGTATCCAGCAGATTGCCGTAATCCTTGCTGCGCGCATCGGAGTTGCGAATCAGCAGGCTAATGGGGGTGCCAGTTGTACGACCTTCGTAAATACCGGACAGAATTTCCACCTGATCCGGCTCACGGCGCTGAGTCACGTGGCGCGAGGTGCCAGGACGGCGGCGATCCAGTTCAAACTGAATATCCTGTTCAGACAGCTCCAGGCCCGGAGGGCAGCCGTCGATCACTGCGCCAATCGCTGGACCATGAGATTCGCCGTAATTCGTGACGCGGAAGCTTTTACCTAGAGTATTGCCGGACATAGAGAAAGTGAACGCAAAGAAATGAGGAAAAATAAAAGACAGGCACGATTATGGCATTGTTCCCGAATCCGGACATGCACCGCGCCCGGTCTTTCAGGAAGAGCAACTGACGGCCAGCTCCGCACTGCCTTCTGGCGGCGGCATGGCATAGGCCTCAAAACCGGCCCGCTCGGTGTATGGGTCGCGCAGCAGCTTCAGCAAGGTGTCGATTTCGCTGGCGTCATCCTTGGCAGCAGCCTGGATGGCCTGCTCAGCCAAATGGTTACGCAGCACATACAAAGGATTGACGCGATTCATGGACTCGCGCTGCTCTGGCGTGTCGGAACCGTCCAGCTTCAGACGCTGGCTATAGGCTTGCCACCAGGCCTGGGCCTGATCTTCGGAACCCTCAAACAGGCTCAGGAAAGCCTCGGGTGCCTTGCTGGCCTGTGCCAGAGCACGGAAGGACAAGGTGAAATCCGCCCCGCTGTTGTGCAGCAAGCGCCACCAGTCATCGACCAGTTGCGCATCATCCGCTTGCCAGGTACGAAGGCCGAACTTGGCCTGCAAATTGGCGTGATAGCGCTTCAGAAAACTGGTTTCAAAGGTTTGCAAACGCTCTTTTACCGCATCCACATCCGGATCCAGCACCATCAAGGCGCTGGCCAGACGGTACAGGTTCCAATGCACAATCGCAGGCTGTGCATTCCAGGCGTAACGACCTTGATTGTCGCTGTGATTGCAGACGTGATTCACGCGGAATCGGTCCATGAAGCCGTACGGACCGTAGTCAATGGTCAGGCCCAGGATGGACATATTGTCAGTATTCATGACGCCGTGGCAAAAGCCGACAGTCTGCCAGTCGGCCACCATTTCTGCGCTGCGATGCGTCACTTCCTGCAAGAAGCGGCAGACGCGCTCCTGCTCCGAATCGCCTTCGACCAGCAGTTCCGGATAGAACTCGCGCAGCACATAATCCAACAATTCACGCACACGGCTTGCGTCGTTGGCCCAATGTTCAAACGAGCCAAAACGCACAAAACTGGGGGCAACACGTGTCACAATCGCGCCCGTTTCCACGGTTTCCCGATACACAGGCGTATCCGAAGTGACCAGGGCCAAGGCCCGGCTGGTCGCAATGCCCAAACCGGCCATGGCCTCACTGGCCAGATATTCGCGCACACTGGAACGCAGCACAGCACGGCCATCGCCCATACGGGAATACGGGGTTTTACCGGCGCCCTTCAACTGCAATTCCTGCGAGCCCGTGGGGGTATCGATTTGCCCCAGCAAATGCGCACGGCCATCGCCCAACTGTCCTGCCCAGACACCGAACTGGTGACCACTGTATACAGCCGAGACCGTCAGGCCACCCGGCAAGGGGGCTTGGCCGCTGACTACATCCAGAAATTCCTGTTCCCCCAGACGGGAGACATCCAGGCCCAATTGCGCCGCCAATTCCTTATTGACGTGCAGCAGGCGGGAATTGGCCAGGGGTTGCGGAGGAACCGCCGTATGGAAAGCCGAGGGCAAATCCGCAAAATGGTGACTGATGGCCAGGCCATCGAACAAGCTGGACATACAGACCCCCTTAGGCCGATTTGGCGGCTTTGGCAGCCTCGGCTTTTTCGGCCTTGCTGCGCTGCTTGGCTGCTTTCTTGGCAGGCCAGAGATAAAAAATGGCGCAGAAATAATAAATCAGGGACAGAACAATCTCTGCAATCGCCCAGGGCATGACTTCAGCCACCGGGTCCGACCAGGCACGCATGACCCCTTCCGCGAAGTACAGCAGAATCATCATGGACGTCCATTGCAGGGTATATAAATTGCCCTTGAGCACGCTGCGCAGCGGCAGCACCAAAGGAATCACTTTCAGCACCAGCCAGGAGCCGCCGGGTTTCAGGGGCGCAAAATGAAGCTCCCAGGCCAGGCACAAAGCAATCAAGGCGACCAAAGCCAGGGCCGCCACTCGATGAAGTATGGGGTTTAAAGGTTCATGCATGCTGTTATTATCACCTGAACCCTGTCGAAAAGCAGCGTCCGCCGCATCAAACCGCTATGAAAAACGACGAGAACTTCCCTATGCCCTCTGAGCAAGCTGAACAAACAGACTTGAACCCAGATAACACCGATCCTGTATCCCGGCAGGAGCCCTCGCCCGCCCCCACTGCCAAACATCACTTTTTAAGTGTGGCGCGCTTTGCCATCAAGCGGGTGGCCGAAAAAGATCTGATGAAGGTAGCCTCCAGCCTGACCTACACCACGATCCTGGCCATTGTCCCCATGCTGACGGTGGTGCTGGCGCTGTTCACGGCCTTTCCACTGTTTCAGGAATTTGAAAGTGCCCTGGAAGGGTTTTTGACCCGTAACCTGATGCCCGAAGTGGTGTCAGAAAACATCATGTTGTATCTGAACCAGTTTGCCTCCAAAGCGTCAGGCCTGACGGCGGTAGGCAGCTTGTTCCTGATTGTCACGTCCATCATGCTGATCATGACCATTGACGAGACCTTCAACAATATTTTCCAGGTACACGTGCAACGCCCACTGGGACAACGCCTGCTGGTGTACTGGGCCATTATTTCGCTGGGCCCGATTCTGACCGGTGCCAGCCTGTGGGCTACGACCATTCTGGCCAGGGAGTCCTTGGGTTATATCGGCGACTTGTCCGGCATAGTGACCTTTGCCCTGTCTTACGTCCCCTTCCTGTTTACGGCCCTGGGGCTGACAGCGCTGTTCATGTACGTGCCCAACCGCCGCGTATGGTGGCGCGACGCCCTGATTGGCGGGGTAGTCACCGCCGCCTTGCTGGAGCTGATGAAAGCCGGTTTCGCCTTTTACCTGACCCGCTTTCCCACCTACACGATTATCTACGGCGCCTTTGCCATCCTGCCGATCTTCCTGCTGTGGATCTACATTTCCTGGCTGATCGTCCTGCTGGGCGCTTCCATGGTGGCCATTTTGCCCGATTGGCGTGGCCGCAACTGGGTCAAGACCAATGTGCCCGGCATCGCCTTTACCGATGCCGTGAACCTGCTCTACCAGCTGTGGCTGAACCGTCAGAGCCAGCAGGGACTTAGCGTACGTGAACTCAGCCACAAGCTGGAACGCGACCCGGACGAGCTCTACGGCATTTTATGCAAGCTCAAGTCCATGGGACTGATTGCTGATACCCAGCAAGACAATGACGAACAGTGGGTACTGAGTTGCGATCTGCGTCAGGTCAGCCTGAAACAACTTACCAAGGCATTTCTGCTGGACCGCGCCCATACCCACGAGGGTCCGCTAGAATATGTATTCAATTATCTTTCTCAGTTTTTCGATCAGCGACTATCCAATCTGGAAGAACTGTTTGAGTCGCCGCAAGGCATTCTGACAGGACAACCAGCCATACTAAACGCCGATCCCGGTCAGGAGACCCAGTATGCTAAAAGTCAGTGAAATCCTGCGTGTCAAGGGAGACACGCTTTATACAGGCACCCCCGAAATGACCGTTGAAAAAGCGGTACAGAGCATGAGCGAGCTGGATATTGGTTCGCTGGTGATCATGGAGCATGGTCAGTTGGTGGGTATGTTGACCTTTCGCGAGATCATTCGCCACTGGCACGCTCAGGGCGACAAGGCCCAGGGCTTTACGGTGCGCAGCATCATGGATGACGCCCCTGTCAGCGTCACCCCCAACACCAGCGCCGACGAGGTGCAGCGCCTGATGCTGAACAACCACGCACGTTACATGCCCGTGATGGACGGTCCGGTGCTGATGGGAGTTATTTCCTTCTTTGATATGGCCCGCGCCATTGTTCACGCCCAGCAGTTCGAGAACAATATGCTCAAAGCCTACATCCGCGACTGGCCTACCGATTCCGAGCAAGCCAGCGCATCCTGATCCCCTGGATCTGGCCGCCTTTACTGACGGCGTTGCAATTCTTCCCAGGCCTGCGCAAGCAGGCCTGGATCGTTTTTGGCCAACCAATGGTGATCTGACAAGGTACGACGCCACTGACGTGCGCCCTTCTTGCCGTGCGGCCAGCCCAACATGCTCTTGATCACAATGCGTAACGGCACACCCGCCTGAACATGGTGCCGGGCATAAGCAATCATCTGCTCCACCACGGCATCCTCGTCCATCAAGGGATGCTCGGGCCAGAGGCGACGATGAATCTCGCTTAATACCGCTGGCGTATGCCAGGCTGCCCGGCCCAACATCACGCCATCGAACTGTTCTTCCAGGGCTAGCGCCTGATCCGGCTCCTGAATGCCGCCATTCAAGATGAACAGTGCTTCAGAAAAGTCCTTTTTCAACTGCATGGCCATGTCATAGCGCAAAGGCGGAATCTCCCGATTGTCCTTGGGCGACAAGCCTTTCAAGACCGCATTGCGGGCATGAACCGTAAAGACTCGACACCCGGACTCGAACAAAATCCCCACAAAGTCCCGCACAAAGTCGTAGGACTCGTTGTAATCCAGCCCCAGCCTGTGCTTGACCGTCACGGGCACAGAGACCGCGTCCTGCATGGCTTTGACGCAGTCTGCCACCAAGTGCGGCTCGTTCATCAAACAGGCACCGAAAGCGCCTTTTTGAACCCGCTCCGAGGGGCAGCCACAGTTCAGATTAATTTCGTCGTAGCCCCACTTTTCACCTGCCAGAGCGCTGGTCACCAAGGCGTCCCGGTCGCTGCCACCCAGTTGCAAGGCCACCGGATGCTCTGCCTGATCAAAATCCAGATGACGTGCCTGATCGCCGTGCGTCAGTGCACCCGTGGTGATCATTTCCGTAAACAGCAAAGCGCGCGGCGCCAGCAGACGATGAAAAAAGCGGCTGTGGCGGTCAGTCACGTCAATCATGGGCGCCACACTCAAACGCCACATCTGGCTGTCCGGCATCACAAAATTAGTCATAAACAGGGAGCAAATAGCCTGATCGCAGGCTTGGTGAAAAAGGGAAAACACCCATTTTAATGGTTTCAGCCGACCACAGGATGAAGATAAAGCGCGGTAAATCGCCGCAAGGCTCCAAAAAGCGGGCGCACTGGTCTAAAATCGGCCGTTTGACATACTTGCGCGCCTGATAGTGCGCCAACAACCGGACCCTCACTGAAAGCATGGCTGTTTTTACTTCTGTCAGCGAACTTGACGCCCGCGAACTGCTGGAACAATACACAATTGGCGAATTTGTTTCCTTACGTGGCATTACCGCCGGCATTGAAAACACCAATTACTTTCTGAGCACCACCCAGGGCGAGTACGTTCTGACCTTGTTTGAAGTCCTGACGCTGGAACAACTGCCTTTCTATATCGAGCTGATGCACCACCTGGCCGCCAAAGGTGTCCCAGTGCCCGAGCCCATGACTCGCCGCGATGGCAAACGCATCTGTGTCATGCACGGCAAGCCTTGCTCGATTGTGACGCGCCTGCGTGGTGGTTACGAGCCCGAGCCCACGGTTGAACATTGCCGCCAGATCGCCCGTACACAAGCTCAGGCCCACCTGGCTGCGCAGGACTTCCCTCTGGAACAACCCAATCTGCGCGGCCTGAGCTGGTGGCAAGCCACCGTTCCCCAGGTTCTGCCCTTTCTGGACGAGAGCCAGTCCGAGCTGATCCAGACCGTCTTGCAAGAACAAAGCCGTTTTGCCGACAGCGACACCTATCGCGCCTTGCCACAAGGCCCGGCTCACTGCGACCTGTTCCGCGACAACGTGCTATTTGCCGGCACCTCGGAAGCACCCCAGATGGGCGGCATCATCGACTTTTACTTTGCCGGTTGCGACACCTGGCTGTTTGATGTGGCCGTTGCCGTAAACGACTGGTGTATCGACCGCCTGAGCGGTGCCCTGAACCTGGAAAAAGCCCAGGCCTGGCTGGAGTCCTACGCCCAGGTGCGCCCCTTTACCGAAGCAGAGCACAGCGCCTGGCCTATACTGATTCAGGCCGCCGCGCTGCGCTTCTGGATCTCGCGCCTGTACGACTTTTATCTGCCCCGCCCCGCTCAAACCCTCAAGCCGCATGACCCGCGGCACTTTGAGCGTGTGCTGCGCCAGCGTCGCGACCATGCTGTACCGGCGCTCCCTCGATAAACACGGATACTGATATGCAAGCTGCCAAGCTCCCCTTTCTTTACGGGTGGTACTGGATTCAGGAAGGATTGCGCTTGTTCAAGCTGCAACCAGCTGCTCTGTTCTTCTGGAGCTTGATCACCTCCATCCTGATCAATCTGAGCAATATTTTCCCTATCGTCGGCCAGATGGTACTGATCGTACTGGTCCCGACCATGACCTTTATCATTCAGAATGCCTGTCGCCGCATTCATGAGGGCGAGGTCATTCGCCTGGGCATGTGGACCGAGCCCTTGAAGCCCGCCCCGGTACGCAACCGCCTGATCAAACTGGGCATCATTTACTTGTTGGCCTGCCTGGTCGTCGGCTTTGTGGCGACTTTCCCTTTTGTGAATGAGCTGTCCCAGTTGATGGACAACAGCAATGCCACTCCACAGGAAGTCATGGTGGCCTTTCGCAAGCCCATCATTTTGTTCTTTGTGCTGTATCTGGGCCTGTCCGCCCTGTTCTGGCACGCTCCCGCCCTGGTAGGCTGGCATGCCATCCCGGTCAAGCAAGCCCTGTTCTTTTCCATGGTGGCTTGCTGGCGCAACAAGGCCGCCTTCCTGCTGTACGGCCTATGCTGGGCGGCTGCCTTCTTCGCCATCCAGACTCTGGGCGAATTGCTGCTGGGAGCGGGTTTAAGTCCAGGCACGGCCACCATGGTGCTGACACCTATCAATCTGGCGATGGCTGCCATCCTGTACGCCAGCTTCTACCCGGCTTACCGCAGCGTGTTTGGTGATCCGATGCGCGACGCCGCACAAGGCTAAGCCCAGTCCAGCCATACCCCGCCCCCTGTTTGACGTATTTCCTGCAGGGCGGCGGCCCAGGGCGAAAACTGCTCCGGCCCCGACAGAGAAGTGACCGGCGCCTCCAGTACCGATCTGGCTTTTCTGTGCCAACGTATCGCTCCCGCAGGTACAGCCGGACAAAACCTCAAGGGCTGATCATCCTCATCCAGAAAGCAGATATCCAGAGCCTGCCGCATTCTCCATAGATGAACGGCTCGGCAAGGCCGCAGCCACACAGCAGTTGCGAAAGCCTTGTTCTGTGGCAGTGCCTTCCAGCCGCGCCAGCGGGCCCAAAAGGTATGGGCATCGAATAAATACAAAGGCTGTTGTTGCGCCTGTTGCAACGGCTGTTTAATCAATACAAATCCAGGCATCTCTCAAGCTCCCCCTGCTAGCCAGGGACCTAGCAGGCTCATCGCAATCACCAAAAACGTGCAGGGGAAAATGCACACGACCAAAGGGGCCAGCAAATAAACAGGTAGCTTGAGGGCTCTTTGCTCGGCTTCCAAGTGCAAATGACTACGCAATTTTTCTGCTTGAGCGCGTAGCAACAAAGCCAAAGACAAACCCGTGTCCTGTGCCAGTTCCAAAGACAAAGCCAATTCTTCCAGCTCTGCCTGCCTGAAACTCAAAGCGACATTGCGCATGGCTTGCGGCAAACGTCGTCCCGCCCGAACCTCGCCCTGTACCTTGTTCAAGCTGATCAGCAGACTGCCTTGCGGTAGGGCCTGCGTTGCACGCGCCCAGGCTTGCTGCAAGCCCAGCCCGGATTCGACAGCCAGCACCAGCAGATCCAAAAAGAACGGTAAATCCTGGCGACAGCGGGAATGATGTTGGCGCTGCAGTTTTCTTCCCCGTGAGATAGCCTGCAATATGCTCAAGAGGAGACCTGTCACCGCCAAGCCTAGAAGCTCCATCAAGGAAGCTCCCTGCGTCAACAAAAAGGCGCTGACAAGACTTGTAAGCAATCCGGTCAAAGCCACGCGTTTACTTAGAAAGCCCCGTACTTCGTTGGTATAAGAACCCCACAATCGCTCCGGCCACTCATGGATGAAAGGCAGGGACAGGCATAGATGCAAAACTCTGGAGAACGGTGCTTCCCAAGCCTGCCAGGCCGCCTGCCCCAAACTGCTGCCTCCTTGCAGCAAAAGCAGATAACGACCGCGCCAAGCCCACAGGAATGCCATCAGGAACAAGGCTGCACTCAAGGCAGAGAGCATCCAGATCAGTGTGATCATGATCACCCCTCCCCTCGCAGGATCACTTGCATCCACCACAGCCCCATCAGCAGCATGGCCACTAGCGCCCCCGCCACCCAAACACCCAATGTGTTGAACCAGGCCTGCTCAAATGCCGTGGCATCCAGAAGGTACAAAGCTCCCGCCACAAAACCCGGCAAGCAGAACATGATGCGCGCCTGCAAACGCGCCTGCGCGGTCAAGGCAACAATCTTGTCCTCGATGGTCAGTCGCGCCCGAATGGTTTGCGCCAGTATCTTCAAGCGTTCCCCTAGCCCCGCCCCCGTGCTCTGGCCCATCTGCAAGGCACTGAACAACATGGCCAGTTCTGACACCGGCACTCGATCCAGAAGGTCTTGATACGAGTCCTTGGCACTCACCCCCAAGCGCTGCTGACGCAATAGCAAACGCAGCTCTTGCCCCAAGGGCGCAGGCAAAGATTGAGACAGCTGCTGCAAAGCCGCTTGCAAGGCCAAACCTGCTTGCAGGCTCAAGGCCAAAGACAGAACAAAGTCAGGCAACTGTCGTCGTAAGCTTGCCAAGCGCCGCTGTCCCATCCAGCGCAGAACCAGTAAAGGCGTGACTGCAGCCAGCAGAGCTACCATCGCTGCCAGCCAGAACGACTGCATCAGCCACCAAGCCGTCAAAAAGATCAGGGGCAATAAAGCCCAGGCCCCAAAAGCCAAATACTGACTGCGCACAAATACAAAATGCGATTGCAAACTCTGCTCGGACTGCCTGAGCAGTTGCTGCCTATAACGCTTGGCAAGACGCTGTCCTGAACGTAGCAATACATAGGCCAACGCCGTGGTACCCAAGACAATCAGCAAAATACTGAGAAATCTCATGATTGCCTCTCTGCAGACGAAACATGCTCGGAACGCAAGCCACTGGCGGCAAAACCGAACTCCGGGCGATAGCTGTATAAGGTTTGCAGTTGAATACGCTGCGCCTCGATGCCGGTCACCTCCACAATCTCGTGCACCAAACGCTTGCCATCAGGTAAGCGGCTCAGTTGCACAATAATGTGCAAGGCCCGCGCGATATGCTCTCGCACAACCAGCAAAGGCAAATCCAGGCCTGCCATCAACACCATCCCTTCCAGGCGGGACAAAGCATCGCGAGGCGTATTCGCATGCAAGGTCCCCATCGAGCCTTCGTGGCCGGTGTTCATGGCCGACAACATATCGAAAGCTTCTGCGCCCCGGCACTCCCCCACCACAATCCGGTCTGGCCTCATTCGCAAGGCTTGTCGTAACAGGCTCCGTATATCCACTTGCCCCTGACCTTCTGCATTCGCGGGTCGGGACTCCAAAGCCACCCAATTACTGTGCTGCAACTGCAGCTCAGCCGCGTCTTCCAGGGTCACGATTCGTTCACCTGAATCAATACAGGTGCTGAGCACGTTCAGCAAAGTCGTTTTGCCTGTCCCGGTTCCACCCGAAACCAGAATATTGCAGCGTCGCTGCACCGCCTGTTGCAGGAATGCGGCCATCTCCGGCGACAAACTGCCCGTCTGCAACAGATCCTCCAGCCCCAGGCGTCGTTTGGGAAACTTGCGTATGGTCACGCAGGTTCCCTTGACCGCAATGGGCGACAGTACGGCATGAAAACGCGAGCCATCGGCCAAGCGCCCATCCACTGCGGGCGAGCTGATATCCAGCCGTCTACCCAAGGGAGCCAGGATGCGGTCAATAATCGCCCGCAAGGCCGACTCGCTGCTGAACACCAGGGGATGGGCCTGAAGCCGCCCCGCCTGCTCAACAAATACCCGATCATAATGATTGACCATAATTTCCGAGACCGAGGCATCAGCCAGTAAAGGCTCCAGAGGCCCCAAACCCACCGCTTCGGCACAAACACTAGCTTGCAGTCTGGCTTGCTCATGCTTAGGGACAGCACATTGGGCCTGGATCAAACGACCCAAGCAATCAAAGGCTTCCTGCTCCAACTGTTTGTCTGTGACGCGGGAGAGGTCTCGACGCTCCAATTCCAACGCACTCAACAAGGCTTGATGCAGGCGTTGCTGTTCCTGTCTGAACAGATCACTATCGGATACCGGAAGATCAGCTTGCCCAGGAGGGAAAAAACCTTGCTCACCTTGTGGTGTCTGACGCGGTTCTTCCATCGTAAAGGACTGCGGTATTGAGGTTTCCGGTGGGTTTCCCAAGTCCGAAACGGCCATATCAACTCTGGGCTGAACCTTCTGCCCAAAACCGGCAATCCGCAACTTGAACCCTCCCAGCACCAGCACATCACCCAAGCGCAAAGGCCCATCGTCATAAACCCGTTTGCCGTTAAGCTGTACGCCCGTCAAAGAGCCGTGATCCTGGATGTACACCGCCCCCGCCCGCTTCAGAAAACTGGCATGCTGGCGCGCGATACGCCAGGACGGCAGAACCACATCACAGGCCGGGTCACGCCCTATCAAGGCCGGCAAACTGACCGTGCAGGGGCGCGTCGTCCCCAGCTCCGACTCAAGCTCAAGGTTCAACACGAAATACCTCACTATCAGGTTCTACCCATTGCGACCAGGTACCTCGCCCTGCTCCCTTGGGGATGGCACGCACAGGTGTATTCAAGCGTGGAGCATCAGGAAAGCTTTGATCCAACCACTGGGTAGCATTGGCCTGCCGAGCCAGCAAATCAGGATGTTCCGCAGCCACCAAAGTCGGGGTCACAAATACCGCCAACTCCGTTTCCTGTCGGGCAAAGCGTTCGGAACGAAACAAGGCGCCCAGCACTGGCAAACTGGCCAATCCCGGTAGACGATCCACATGCCGAGATTCTTCACGCGAGATAAACCCTGCCAGCACCAGCGTTTGTCCTGAACGGACATTGAACTCGGTCGAAGCTCGTCGGGTTTTCAAAGACGGCCCGGCGGGTTGGGACAGGCTGGCATCAACGGAGCTAACCTCCACCTCGATCTGCGAACGCACCAGCCCGCCACGCTCGACTCGCGGCACAATGCGCAGCGACACACCGTAAGGCTTGAAGCTGGTCTTGCTGTTTCCCTTGTCGTCCGTGGTGGTGTAAGGCAGCTCGCCCCCGGCCAGAAACTCGGCTTGAGAACCACTGCGTGCCAATAGCTGCGGTTGCGCCAGTACAACCGCATGTCCTTCCTGTGCCATGGCCTGAACGCGAGCAGACATCAAGGCGCCAACACCAAAGAACGCTGCCCCCTGCTTGGCAGGAAACGCCAAAGGCAAAACAGCTTCACCTGGCCTGTCCAAAAACTGATGAGTAGACGCATCCCAGGCACCGCCCATACTCAAACCACCCTGAGAGCTCCCATCCCAACGCACTCCCAGCTCTCGCAGACTGTTGCGCGGCACCTCCACTACCTGCACATCCAGCAAGACCATCGGTTCCCAACCGTCCTGCTGCGTGAAATCCAGCAATTGAGGATGCTCCTGACTTAATGCCTGAATGCGTTGCTTGTCCTGATCACTTAAACCTTCTCCTTCCAACACCAGCTTGCCACCCAGTTCGCTGATGCGTAACTCGGGAATGCGTTCCAGCAAACTTCGTAGCTCCGCCAAGGTTTGCCTATGATTTTCTGGCGACACCTCAATTTGGTAGGACTGGCTTTGCCCGGAATGGGACCAGACTTGTACCACCGTGCTGCCCGTCTTGCGTGCAAACAGAATCAACTCGCCCGATTCCGTGGTGACAGCGTGAACAATATCACCGTCGCCGACCGCCACCCGCTCCACCTGCGTGTCAGGCAGAACCATCAACTCACCGACTTGTAGCCCCAAGCCCTGGGCCTGGCTTTGCAAACTTGCACTACACAGGGCAACAGACAGCAAACTCACAGCGGCCCGCCTACACCAATAGCGATTTTTGCTCATGGCTGCTGCCCCACAGAAAGGCCGTCCGGCATATCCAGCCAACCCAGACGCTCCACTTCTGTCTGGCCAAGTTGCCCTGCCGGTCTGTTGCCGTACAAAACTTGTACAGGCTGTTTGGGCCTTGCACCCGGCCCCAGACCCAGAATGTCAGCCAGCTCACCCCGCACGGCAGCCTGATGGGGTGTATGGTCATCCGGATTGCGCAGCAAAGCACTGATGCGACCATGTTGCCTGGCTGCCAGCAACTTCAAGGCATCGTCCGGGCCTACATCCAGGGTCAAGGTGTTGTAGACGTCCTGATCCAATCTGGCCGTGGTCGAGCCTTCACCCGATCTTTGTCCGGTCGCCAGAACCAGAACAGACTGCAGCAAGGGGGCCGTTACCCGCCGCTGCCGATCATCAAAACTGACATAGATATCGATCAGATCTCCTGGCCGGATCAACCCCGACACCGAACTGATCGCATCCACCGGCACAGTCAGGGCACGCCTGCCAGAGAGCAATTGCTGTGAAAATGGACTGCTGACCTCCTGCACATGCGCCTTGCTGATCAAATCCCCTGCCCGCAAAGGCTGGCTGAGCACTTGCCCCAGCAGACTCTCAAACTGCGCCACATCCCAACTGTCACTAGGCACCAGTTCGGCAGGAAAGGCGCGGGCGGCCAAATGCTCCGCCTGCAACACCGTCCCCGCTGTCAGACTGGAGGCGGCTACCACCCTATCCAATTGCACACGATGCGCCGCTTGCCGCAGAGCCTCTTCCTGCCGGTCCAAGTAACGGCTGCTGGTCCCGGCTGCCATCAAACCAGCCACCAAGGCCAGCAGGCCAAACCCTGCGCTGGGATGACGGCATAGCCACAAGAATTTCGCCCGAATCATGAGGCCTCCTTTCCACAGGCACGGCAGATCAAGAGCAAGTAGCGCTGCTGCTCATGCTCCAACTCCATGACATCCAGCTCGGCCGGGCCTTTGCGCCAATAACGCTCGCCCGCCTCGCCTCCCCAGTCCTTGCGACGCAAATCGGCTTGCCACCCAGGCTCGGCCTTCAACAGCCAACTTTGCACTTGCCCTGGATGTTCGTGTTGCCACAGGACGGCACCAGCAACGGGTGGCGCTGACCAGACCGATGAGGGGGAAACAGGCTGACTGTGTTCGGAAACACTTAACAAACCCGACAAGGTCGAGACCTGTATATCCTCCAACCACAAAACGCAATTCCTGCCATCTTTGGCACGCAGAAATACCCATTGCCCTTCCAATCTGATTGCGCCGTAATGAGCTCCACAGAATGGCTCCAAACGAGAAGCCAAGGTCTGCGCATCCAGGTCTGTGCTCAGTCCCCAGCTATACACAGGTCCAACATCGGTCTGTGCCATTTGCCCTTGATCCCACTGAACTTGGGAATCCTGCAAAGGTAGGAGCAAAGGCTGCGTTTTGGCCGGCACAGGGCTGAACATCAAGAAAAACAGCAAGAGCAAGGCAAGCAGCTGTCTCATGGCCGCTCCTTGGATCCATGATCCGGCACGTAATCCTGCCACCGGCTCAGCCAATCCAAATCGGCTCGTGTCCGCCCCCAGGCCGCGTCCATAGGCCCTGCCTGCCGTATCGTTTCTCTGGCAGCGGGCCGGCTTGAAGCCATGGCCTCACCCCAAGCAGTCGTACTGTTTTCCAAACGCTGACGAGTTTGTTGTGTACTGTTAGCCTGCCCCGCAGCCGCCCACAGCCGGGATTGGCGCTGCAACTGTGTTTTGATGGACAGAGTTGCCAGCCAACGCGGCCACGGAATGGAAACACGCGACTGTGCCGTCCAGAATCCACTGCGCAAGCTCAAAAGCTCCCATTGCAAGGGCTGGGTTGTCGCTATCGGCGACTCCGAAAAACGGGTCGGTACTGCTTCTTGAACGGGGCTGCTCGCTGCTGGAACTGGCTTGCCATGGGCATCGTGCGTGAACAGGCTCAAGTGTGTACTCTGCTGCATTTGCTGCAAGCGATACTGCTGCTGCATCAGCCAACGTCCCGCCATCACCATCAGGCCCAACACCACACCCAGCAAACAGGCCTCGACAAGTGCGATCCCTTTTTGTCGCGTGTTCATAATTGGCGGCCTCCTGCATCCATCAGCCGTGCCTGCCAAAAGGGCAAAAACAGGCTGGGCTTGGCATCCACACCAGAATCTGCCCTATCCGGTGGCAGGGAGAAAAATGATTGCGCCGCCGCCCGTGTATGAACGGTTTGTCCCAAATGGCCTTGGGCCTGTAATGTCAGCACCAGATCGGGGCCTGCGCTCTTTTCAGAATCAGCCAAGGCATACCCGTCTACCCATGACCTTTGACTCCAGGGTCTGGCATCTCGCCGCGCCCAGGATTGCGCCACTGTATTGCCTTGAGCCGATAGCAAAGAGCTATTGCCCTGCTTCAGCGCCCACTTCCAGAAGCTCTGCCCTGAAAAGTCGTCTGGCGCATCAATTCCGGACGCATGAGTTGGCGTTTGCAAGGCCCACGCCATGGCATACTCACGGAAATAACAGCCTATCCAACGGTTGGAGCGAACCATATGCATGGACTGCGTATCGTTGGAATGCCAGCGGCCCGAACGGTCAAACTCGGTACGACCAGCACGACGCAAACGATGCTGCCACAAAGGGCAACGCCGATCGACACCGGGATAAGAGCGAGCCTCGTAATCCCGTGGGGCCAGAAACCCGTATAAAGACACCAGATGCGCCAAGCCCGACTGCCATTGGGCTTGTCCGGACTGTAGCAACAGAAACTGCGGCCAGTCGTCCTGCTCAAACTGCCAGCGAATGGCTTGAGCCGGCCAATCCGGCAAACTGCCATCCAAGGTCGCCTGAATAATGGTTTGTCGCCGTTGCGGTAACCCCTCTACCAATTGCTCTTGGGCCTGCGCCAGCACGTCATGAATCAAACGCTGATGGGCCTGGAAAGCCTGTTCTAAGGCCTGCTGGTTGTCTCCAGCAGAGCGCGCCTGGGTATACGCCAGCCCATGTGCGGGACCAAACATCATGGCGACCAAGTGCGCAGGCGGATTCGCCCTACGCGCTTGCCCGGACTGCGTTTGCGCTGCCCTGTCCCATGTTGCCAAGGTCAATAAATGACCCAAAGCCAGTTGATGCCCCAACTGCGCCCGATTGATATAAGCCAGCAGGTTCAAGGTACGTGCCTGCTCGGTGGCCGCACCATAGGCAGCCGCATCCAGCACCAGGGACAAACGCCCTTGCTGCTCGGCAATCTGGTTCACATGAAAGTAGCCGCCCCACGCGACAGACAGAAGTGCCAGCGCGATCAGGCCCCAGGCTAATGCCGCCCCCTCTTGTGGTTGGTTGGGCGGCCTCATTGCGCATTGCCTGTAAAGGATTTCAGGCTCTTGGCACTGCCTTGAGCCGCAGCAGCAGAAGCGGCAGATTGCGCTTGCTGAGTCTGCTCGGAGCCATCCTCCCCCGCCAGTTCCTTGGCCATGGCCGCGGTCTGATTGCGAATCACCTGACCAAAGGACTGGTACACCGCAATGGCCGCCACCGCGACCAAAGCCACAATAATTAAATACTCGACCATGCCCTGGCCGCGCTGCCGCCTGATGAACTGTCTCATTGGAATCTCCCAAAAGTCAGTTCACAGTCTGCCCCTTGGCAGCGGGCCAGAATATTCGCAAAAGCCGAGCTGGATGGGCTTGTCCGGCTGCCGGCTCTGTTGCCTTACATTCGATATTGCACGGTCAGATAAACAGTGCGTGGGGTGCCATAGTAATTATGGTCATAACTGATCGACTGGAAATAATGGCGGTCAAACAAGTTATTGATATTGACGGCAGCACTGAGCTGATCGCTAAACTGATAGGCGACGCGGGCATCCGCAACGGCATAGCCACCTTGCTTGCGTCCGTAGTAGCCGAAGCTGGAAGAAGCACTTTGCAGATTCAATCCCGCGCCCATGCTCCATTTATGCCATTGCCCTGGCAAACGGTAATTGGCCCAGACTCGTGCCATATGACGTGGCACACCCGTATTGGCGGAAATATCGTAACCCACAGACGGGACATCATTGCCCCGGTTACGCGTCTGGGTGTAGGTATACGAGGCAGCCACCTGCAAGCCACGCAAGATTTCACCGTTGATTTCCGCCTCAAAACCCTGACTACGAACCTGCGCAGAGGGCCGGTAGCACGTACCGCCGCAATTCAAGTTGGCCACGCTCTCAGGCACCGTACCATCCTCGAAAGCCACGCCCTTTTGATCAGTGCGGAAAACCGCCAACAAGGTATTGACGCGTCCATCCATCAACTCGCCTTTCAAGCCCAACTCGTAATTACGACCTGTGACAGGACTCAGAAAAGCACCGGAGCGGTCGCGCTGGCTTTGTGGCCGAAAAATATCGGCGTAACTGGCATAGACGGACCATTGATTATCCAGATCCACCACCAACCCCATAAAGGGGGTGAACTTGCTGTTTTCCTTGGCATTGGTTTCGGATTTCCCCCAAACACCGTCAGACAGGTAGGTCTGCTCATACCAGGAGAGACGGCCACCTACTAACACGGAAAAGGGCTCGGCGAGCTGATAGCGTGCCGTGGCATACACGCCTTTCTTGTCCGAACGATAGCCGTCATCCATACGATTGGCAGCAATAATATCTTCACTGGCCAATTCGGGAGCGGTGACACGCTGCTGGTACGACGCATTCAGGTTCTCTACATTTCGCATCCAGCCCCACAAGTCATGGCTGCGCAAACGAGAAAAATTAGCGCCCAGGGTGACATCCAGCTGCCGGTCAAACAAACGAGTACGTCCGTTCAAATAGGCATCGCCACCCCATTGGCGCGACACCATATCAAAGGCGTAGGCGTCTCCCCGAAAGGTATTAGGAGGGCCCAAACGCCCTGTCCGGAGCAGATACTTCACATCGTTGGACTCACGCACACGCACTAAGCTGGCCTTGAATTTCCAGTCCTCGTTAAAGCGATGCGCAAAATCTGCAAACCAGGTGTCCTGAGTCTTGGACGTATGGTTCCAGGGTGCGCTCAAGTTCGTATGCCGCGGGTAGTCTGGCATAGAGCCATCACCATAATTGGGCAAAGCCGACCAATCGATGACACCATAGGGTTTCTCGCGGCTATAACCCAAACCTACTGTGGTGGCCGGCCCCAGATCAAAGTCGAGAGCCCCGTAAAACGTGCGATCCACCGAACCCACATAATCGCGGAAGGAGTCTTGCTTGTCATAATTCAACACCACCCGTCCGCGGACAGTGGCCGAGTCGTTCAGTGCGCCGGACAAATCCGCCTGAGCACCGTAGCGGTCCCACGATCCAGTTGTGCCAGTAAATACAAACTGTCGCTCGTTGGTGGGACGTTTACGCACCATATTCACCGACCCTGAAGGATCCCCCGCGCCTTCAAATAGACCTTGCGGACCACGCATGATTTCAACGCGATCATAAATCGAAGTATCTGAATTAAAGGCAGAGCCACGCGCATACAACTGGCGCTCCAAAGGCACACCGTCAAACTGATAGCTCTGGATAAAGAAGCCACGCGAATAGAACTGACCACCGGGATCATTGGCCACCATAGTGACACCCGGCGCCTTGTTCAAGGCATCCCGAATATCGGTCACACCCTGATCATCCAGCTGCTGACGGGTGATGACCGAGACGGCCTGGGGAATCTCCCGCAAGGACTGCTCACCCTTGCTGATACTGACTCTGGGGGTGACATAGGATCCACTCCCTTCCGTCGCCAGGCTCGTATTGGCCATAACCGTGATCGGAGCCAATTGCGTAGTGTCATCACGGCTTGCTAGGGTTAAAGAAACCGTTCGCCCTTTCCAGCTGGCTTGCACGCCCGTCCCCCTCAACAAGCTTTGCATAGCCTGCTGCGGCGTCATGCGCCCCCTGACTGGCGCTGCCTGAAAGCCACTGACGGTATCGGGCAAATAATAGATTTGAATGTCTGCCTGCTGCCCCAACTCAAGTAAAGCCCGGTTCAGGGATTGAGCCGGAATAGAGATTGACAGCGCAGGCGCGTCCTGCGCAATCGCCTGCCCCAAGGGACTGAACGACAAGGCCAGTGCCAATACGCTGAGCCCTACACCCTGCACCGGGCGTAAGGCAAAAAGAGGCCATCGTTTATTTGTGTTCTGTGGATACACCGTAGTACTCGTTATAAGGAAAGCGACGCACAAAGCGACAAGCCCTTTGGCCAAAGGCAATCAGGGACGCAAAACTGTCCCTTCCCTCATAAGAGTCAATCAGGAGCAAACTCCGTAACGATTCTCGTTCCTAAATTGAAAGCAATTGTATCCTTCAAGGAATATGTGGTCTAACGAGCCGCAATACCCAACCGGCCATCGGGTCCTTGGACAATCACCACGGGTGCCAATAAGGGCAGGACGCCCAGAAAAGCCTGGGGATCATTCACATCGAAAACACCGGTCACTCGCAGCCCGCGCAAGGATGGGCTATGCAGCACAATGCCTGGCTCCTTGTAGCGATTGAGCTCGGCTACGATGTGCTCCAGTGGCTCAGCATCGAAAATGGCTCGACCCTGACGCCAGGCCAAAGCCTGCACCATATTTCGTGACTGCACGGAGGCCTGTTGACCGCTGCCCAGACGCACACCCTGCTCCCCTACGAGGTTGTAATTGGTGCTGTTCCACCAGGGTCCGCTCTCTACACGAACCGAACCGGAATCAACCGCCACATCAACCGTGTCCGTCTCGCGTCGCACATTAAAACGAGTGCCCGTCACCCGTATCACGGCCTGGCCGGCATCGACATTAAAAGGCCGATCTGGCTCGGAGCGCACCTGGAAAAAAGCCTCCCCTTTTTCCAACACGACGCGGCGCTCGGACTGATAAAAGGACACGTGCACCACGCTATCGGTATTCAGACTGATCAGCGATCCGTCCGGCAAGGTCTGCTCAAGCCGTTCGCCCTTGCGGCTGACATAGCACTGAGTATATTGCTCACTTTCCAGCCAACGCTGCGGCCCCAGAATAGCGACACCCGCTATCGCCGCACAGGCACTTCCCAACCCTGCGATAAACGCTCTACGTCCCCATTGCGGTGCCCGAGGGCGAGTGTTTTGTGCCAAGCGTGCCTTGAAAGCGGCATCCGGTGTTGCCTGCGCAATCGACCACATGGCTTCCATGTCCTGATAAGCCTGCGCATGACGCGGGTCCTGTTCACGCCATTGCTTGAGCAGCGTCTGATCCCCCTCCTGCATCAGGCCACCTCGCTCGCGCGCAAACCAGAACGCGGCAGCGTCGTGTGGATCATCAGGAATGGGAAGTGAATGGGATAAGCTCATAGTCGCTACGATAGCTCGCCGGTTAATCCCTGTACCAATACGGGTGAAGACAGAAAAGTGCTCATGGCGTGCATCGTTATATTAAGAGGAAAACTGCTGCAACTTAAGCTGCAAATGACGCATGCTGCGGGTCAGGTACTTTTCTACCGAACTGACAGACAAACCCAGATGACTGGCGATTTCAGGCACGGTCCAGCCTTCCAGCCTGTGGCAGGAAAAAACCTGCTGACAGACGGGTGGCAGCTCATCCAGGGCCGCCAGCAAGGCTTCCGACAACTGCCCGCAATAGGCTGCCTCCTCGGCGCCCGACACCACGGGATGATCCTGTTCGCTCAGATCCTGCAAGGGAATCGTTAAAGCAGGCTGCTCCCGCTTTTGTCGCTGTATCAGACTGTTGGCCGCACTGCGATGCAAATAGGCTCTGGGATTGCTGATTCGGGCTACGTCTTGCTCCAGCATTCCGGCAATAGCATCGTGGGCCACATCTTCCCCATCACAGCTGTTTGATGAACGTCGCGTCCACGTCTTAACCAGCTCGTGGTAATGCACGAGCCAAGTTTTACGTGAGGACGAAAAACGCGACATAGAACGGCATGGGGTAAATAGATCAAGGGGACATAATAATAACAACGATTCTCATTATTGTTATTGTGTTTTGATCCGAACAGGAAAAAGCCTGAAACAAAAGGATCATCTCCTGAGATCTTTGTCTCCTTTATCAGGCAAACGAACAAAAAAAAACCGCCAACTGATCTGCCCCCAAAGCTTGGATGGTTGTCCAATATTTGGGGTGCAGTTCAAATGGCGGGCGTTCTTGAAACAAGCTTAACGAGGCGCTAACCGGGCCACGCCTTCCCTTGCTGTTCTGCTCTCTTCCTTGATGGACACGTAGATATTTCCCGAAGCTGCATCCAGGGTCAGACTATTAGGGTGCGGCGCCAAAGGCACCGTCGCCAAAAGCGTGTAGTCCTCTGCATCCAGCACGCTGACCGTGCCGCTATCCCGGTTGGAAACATAAACACGGTCCCGGCCTTCATCCAGCATCGGTGCAATGGGAGCCTTGCCCGTCGGTACGCTGGCCAACAGGGCACCGTTTCTGGCATCAATCGCCACCATCCTATGTCCGGTTCCGCGCTTTTCATACTCCGTCAGCCCGGCTTTCTCCTTGCGCAAGGTATCCATACGCTCCGAGCCCAGATCACTTGCCAGCAGACGATGGCGTTTGTGGTCATAAGCCAGGTTCAGCAATTGATCCGCCTTGACCTCCCATTGGGTTTTGATGGTCAAGGTCTTTGTATCAATGCCAAATACCTGTCCCTGCAAGTTGGACACATAGAGCCTATTGCCCTCCTTATCCAGAGCAATGCCCGCTGCGCCTGCTCCCAGGCCAGAGACAACCCGATCCAGTTTCAAATTGGCCGTATCGACGACATACAGCACACTGCCTTGGGCACTCAGACCCGGAGCATAGAGGCGTTGCCGCTTCTGATCCACGACCAGCTCGCGCAGCAGATGCGGATAGATCGCTTTATCACCGTCATAACGAATGGGCTTGGCTAATTGCACGACGCCAAGAACGCGATTTTGTGTTGTATCAACAACCGTCACCGAGGCCGTCAGCGCATTCCCCACATACAGACGGTTGGCGGCATCATCCAGTGCAACTCCGAACCCACCCCGCTCCAGCGGAATTTCTACGGTCACCGACAAATCAGCTGGATTCAGACGCAAGATTCTGGAAGGTTCACTGACAGGATCCGCGCCCCCGGCTGATGCCACAAAAACCGCCTGCTGACGCGCCGAATAAGCGAGTTCATACAAGCGCGGCGCAATCATTTTGCGTGTCACCTGTATCGTTTCCTGCGCTTTTTGCTCCTGGGTCGCGGGACTTACCGCTGCCCGCTTGTCCGCACCCAATTGTGCGCAAGCAGCCGTCACGCTGACGCAGGCCAGCAATCCATATCGCTGCCATTTATTCATAGTCCACCTCGTGCTTGGTAATAAGTGAAATTCGTCTGGATTAGAAATCCATGCTGGCGGACAACATGAATGTTCGAGGAGCGCCCTGCCAGAGCTTGCCGCTACCGCCAGCCGACCAATAGGCTTTGTTGGCGATATTCAGTACATCGGCACGCAAGGTCAGTGCATGACCGCTGATGGAAGTTTGATAACGCAAGCCAGCATCAAAGATAGTTCTACCCGCCGCACGCATCGAGTTATCGCTGCTGTAATACTGTCCCTGGATCGCCTGCATATTTCCTGTCGCCGTCAGACCTGTCACACCAGGCACATCCCACTCCACGCCCAACTTGCCTTGCCACTTGGGTCTGGCCATGACGAACCGCCCTTGATTGACACCACCGGCTGTCTTGCTCAACTCGGCATCCAGATAGGCAATGCCCCCCATCAGACGCAAGCCCTCTACGGGCTCTCCAAAGAAGTTCAGTTCCAGGCCACGATTACGCTGCTCACCATCGAAGGAGAAGATATTGCTTGTGGGGTCGATATAGCTGTTGGGCAGGCGGATTTGATAGGCACTCAATGTCGCGGCAAAATCACCCAGATCCACCTTCACACCCACTTCATGTTGTCTGGTTTTATGCGGTGCGAAAATTTCACCGGCGTTATTGGTGCCCACTGGAGCAATCGCCCCCTCGCGCAAGCCTTCGATGTAGTTTCCGTAGACGGAAACCTCATCGCTGAGCTTGACCAGCAAGGCCGCCGATGGAGAGGTGGCCGACTCCTTGTAGCGCGCCGTACTGACACCACTGACAGGGTGGAAAGACTCGCTCAGGACGTTCTGATGCCGGATTCCCAGTGTCAACATGATGCTATCGTCCGCAAAGGACAGGGTGTCAGCGATGCCTACGCTGCTCAGGCGAGACAAGGCGGTTTTGGGCACGTCCGATTTGCCGATGACTGTTGCGGGAGCTGGCCCCCAAGTAGGAGCATAGATGTTCGTGTACCAGTCCGTGGGCAATAGTCCGACAACCGTTTTGGAACGCACTTCTTGCTCATAGTATGAAGCGCTCAGGGCCAGTTCATGCCGCACGCTGCCCGTGCTCAGGCGGGCCATGATGCCTACATCACCTGCCTTGCGGTCCAGCACTTGGCGCTGCTGTCCAAAATTGTTTCGATAGCGGCCCTGCGGATCGGTGACCGCAAACACCACCCCGAGCAAGCCGTCATAATCCGTGCTGCCTTGGCCGTAGTTACCGTAAACCGTCACGTCCTTGCTCAGATCAGCTTCGCCACGCAGCACAAACGCGGTGTCCTCGGCACGGGAATATGTCCAGTCTGGTGCCAAAGCCTGCCCTGGCTTGGGTACATCGGGCGTATCCAATCCGCGACCCACCGTAATGCCACGCGTGACACCTTTCACATTGTCTTTACTAACGTAAAAGTCAGCCGCCAGCCGTACGGTATCCGTACGCCAATCCAGCCCCAATGCAGCCAGGGTTGCCCGTTTCGACTGCTTATCGGTAGCCGTACTTCCGTCCTGATACAAGCCGTTGAAACGAATACCAAACTGCTGCTTGTCACCAAAGCGGCGCCCTACATCGACATGGCTACCATATTGGCCATCGGAGACGAACATGCCGGTCAAACGCGCCAACGGCGTTTCAGTCGCACGTTTGGGGACCAGGTTCACACTCCCGCCCACTGAACCGCCGGGCGGCATGCCATTGAGCATGGCAGACGGGCCTTTCAGTACCTCAACCCGTTCCACTAACTCCAAAGGGACACGGTTATAAGGCAGTAAACCGTACAAGCCACCAAAGGCAATATCGCCCGAACCCACGTCAAAACCGCGAATCACAAAAGCTTCGCGCACAGTGCCACGCATGCCCAGGTCGTACACCGCAGCGTCAGTAGAGCCGATTACCCGCGCCAAATCCTGCGCCTGCCGTACCGCTTCTTCCGTATAGCTGATGGTGCTGAACGGCGTCTCCATGAAATCCTTGTAGCCCAACAACCCCACCCGACTGCCCGTGGCCACCTTGCCGCCTGCATACACCGGCGTCAAATCCCCACGATACAAACCGGTGACAATCACAGGACTGAGCTGCGTGACGCCACCCGCCTGGATATCGACAGAGGACGACATGGTCGTTTCAGGCAAGGGACGCAGCACATAGCGGCCGCCGCTTGTAGCGACCGCTTCATAAGTCGTGTCGGCAAGCAAACGAGCGAAGCCGTCCTGAACACTGTACTGCCCTTGCAGGGGGCGGCTTTGCAAGCCCGCCAATTGCTGCGGCTCAAACACCAGCTGTACACCAGAAAGCGCGGCAAACTCGGCCAGAGCGTCACTGAGCTTGCCCGCCGGCAGAGCGTAAGTTCGTTTGGCGCTGGTATCCATTACGTCAGCAGCCAGGGCAGGAGAGCTGGCCATCAAGGAGGTTGCCGTCAACGCGCAAAGCGTGGAACTGAGAAACAGAGCGAGAACATCTGCTCTAAGCCGGAACACAGTGCGATGGGGGTGTGAAGTCTGCGCGTCAGCCGTTTTGCGGGCCAGTCTGGACAGACATGCGTGAGAAACCATGCTAGGAACCTTTCGTCAATGGAGGTGAAAACCTGCGACGTCATGCGTCATGAGAGGTACACCGAACGAGACGAAAAAAGTGCTCACTTTATGGGAGAATTTTTTCAAACCTTGAGCAAACGCACGGAGTTGCGCCTCTTTAAAGCTGCGGAACCAGCTCCACCCAATATGATGAGTAAGTCACGATGCGCAATGGCAAAGACTCCGCCAGGCTGGCCAAGGCGGCATCAGTATCCTTCAAGGACAAGGCCCCCGATACGCGCAACTGCGATAAGGTCGGATCACAACGCAGCACACCCGAGCGATACCGCCCCAGCTCGGCCAGAACATCCTCCAGCCGCATGTCTTTGGCCAACAGGATGCCCTGCTCCCAAAACACATCCGCGTCTTGCAGTGGACGAGGCGTGCTGACGCCCCTGATATCAAAGTCTGCCTGCTCACCCGCTTGTACGCGACGAGACGGCCCCGCCAAAGGCCGAACCTCGACGGCATGCTCCAGCACCGCCACGCGGAACGTATCACCATCCAGTTGGCGCACACTGAAACGTGTCCCCAAGGCACGCACCAGTCCGGCGGAGGTATCGACCAGAAAAGGTCTGGGAACGGCAAAAGAGTCCGGCTGGGTCGTAATCAGAATCTCGCCAGCCAGCAAATGGAGTCGGCGCTCGGTCTGGCTTTGTGCAATATTCACGGCGCTGCGCGTATTGAGCACCAGCTGGGAACCATCAGGCAGAACCAGAGGTTTACGCTCCCCCGTTCCTGTGGCCACATCAGCGGTCCAGCGACGCCAGGGAGCCTGACTGACGGCCAGCATCCCCAAGGGCGCAGCAAACAGCAACGTCCCCAGCATGCGCAAGGTGTGACGACGTTTGTGGCGACGATCCAGCTTCTCCACCACCTCTTTGCCTATCTCCGCTGGCAACTGATCGAAAACATGAAATACAGCCTGTGTTCGCGTCCAGGCCTCTTCATGAGCCGGGCTTTTTCTGCGCCATTGTTCGAAAGCCTGACGCTCGCTGTCTGAAGGCGTGTCGTACTGAAAGGTCATGGCCCAGTTGGCCGCCTCTTTCAGCAGATCGTGCTGGATGGTGCCCGTGGATGAAGACATGCTAGCCCTATGCAACCGCCGCGCAGGCAACCAGCGCTTTCTGGATGTAGCGACGCACCGTAATCAAGGGCATCTTCATATGCTCGGCAATCTGAGCCAGCGTCATGCCATGCAGTTGCGCCAGCAAAAACACCTCCCGAGTGCGCGGCGTCAAGCTGGCCAGCATGGCGTCTATCCGCATCAAGGCCTCGATGATGATCAGTCGGGTTTCCGGGGATGGCATATGCACAGCGGGAAGATGGGCAATGGCTTCCAGATAAGCCTCTTCCACCGACTTTCTGCGCCAGTGATCGACCAGCAAGCCTTTCGCGACATGCGTCAGCAAGGCACGCGGTTCACTGCCAAGACCTGGGGAAAATGTGCGTGCTGTCAGAATGCGCACAAAGGTGTCCTGCGCAATATCAGCGGCATCATTGCTATTGCCCAGCTTACGGCGCAGCCAGCCCTGCAGCCAGCCATGATGAAGGCAATAGAGCGTTTCAACCGTCATCACGGATAGCTTGTCAGACATGGGTGTATTCATTGAAAGCCTGGAGTCAGGCAGGGAGACAAATAAGAATAAGTCTCAATTATCAATAAATTACTTCTGACAGGCAAGATATACCGTCATCTACACACGCCTGACCGTCAGACGGCAGACATGCAAATGACGACGCACCCCCGCCTTGCATCAGAAGACCCAATGAATAAACCCGTCTGGAGACTGCTCTCCAGACGGGTTCATGACCAGCTATTCAGACCTGGATCAGACCAGACGCACCTCTATGCTACCCAGACCGTCGATCGCCCCGTGCATCACATCGCCACGTTCCACCGAGCCGACACCGGCTGGGGTTCCCGTGAAAATGATGTCACCTGGGAACAACTCGAACAGGCCCGACAGGTAAGCGATGGATTCAGCCACATTCCAGATCAGCTGATTCAAATCGCCAGTCTGGCGACGCTCGCCGTTGACGTCCAGGGTGATAGCACCTTGGGACAGCTCGCCAATACGGCTACGTGGGACCAGAGGGCCGGTCGGCGCGGAGTGGTCAAAGGCTTTGCCCACTTCCCAGGGACGACCAGCTTTTTTAGCTTGCGTCTGCAAATCCCGGCGGGTCATGTCCAGACCCACCGCGTATCCCCACACACATTCAGCAGCCTGCTCCACAGTCAGATCACGCCCGCCCTTGGACAAAGCCACGACGAGTTCGATCTCGTGATGCAGATCCTGGGTGCGGGAGGGATAAGGCATGTCGCAGACCTGGCCGGGCAGCACGTTCAAGATGGAGTCCGCCGGTTTGCAGAAGAAAAAAGGATCTTCGCGACCGGTAAAGCCCATTTCCTGTGCATGCTCGACGTAATTGCGGCCGACGCAGTAAATGCGGCGTACAGGAAAAACCTGCTCACTGCCCTGTACGTTCAGGGCCGCAACGGCGGGTGCGGGAATGACGGTACTCATTTTGCCTGGCCGTCAGCAAAGCGCTTGGCACCGTCTACCAGCTCTTTCTTGGCAGCTTCAATACCGTCCCAGCCCTTGACCTTGACCCATTTACCTTTTTCGATGTCTTTGTAGTGCTCGAAAAAGTGCTTGATGCGCTCCAGCTCTTCAGGTTGCAGATCTTCAGGCGACTTCACGTTGCGGTACAGGGGGTACAGCTTGTCGGTAGGCACGGCCAGCAGTTTGGCATCGCCACCGCCTTCGTCGTCCATATGCAGCACGCCGATAGGACGGCAAGGAATCACGGCACCGATCTGGATTGGGAAAGGAGCAATCACCAGCACGTCAACCGGGTCGCCATCGTCCGAAATGGTTTGCGGAACGTAGCCGTAGTTGCAGGGGTAGTGCATGGCGGTCAGCATGAAACGGTCCACAAAAACCACGCCGTTCTCGTCAACTTCGTATTTGACGGGGTCCGAGTTCATGGGGATTTCGATGACTACGTTGATCTCGTCGGGCAGTTTTTTGCCAGCAGGTACTTGGGCGAGGCTCATTCGTGCAAACCTTTAAAAATAAAAGAAATTAATCGTTGGAGCGTCGAGGACGATCCGAAGTTTGAGAGAGATCGACCCCAGGGATGGGAGCCGTATCAAAGTAATCATCCAGATCCGAAGAGGAGCTCAAGCTGTCTTGCGAAGGCGTGGCAGCAGGAGGCACTGGCTCGGCCACCACAGGCAATGGACGGCCCTGATCCGGCAGGTCCTCGGCCACGACGCTGGCGGCATAGGTGTAATGCGGCAGATCGTCGTCATCCTGCGATGGCAGGCTGTCTGCATCTGTATGGCTAGGGTCATGACGAGTATCGGCTGCTGGCAAAGCCGTGCTGACCGCCAGAATCGGTAAGGTGCCGGCCATGGAGGCGGCCTTGCGCCAGTAAGAGACGGCTTCGTCGTGGCGACCTAGGCTGTCGTACAGATTACCCAACAAAGCATGATTGCGCAGATCGCCCTGGATTTTCAGGCTACGCAACAGGTAATGCTCACCCTGCCCCCACAATTGGCTGGTCAGGCACAGATGGCCCAAGGTGGACAGCAAGACCGGATTGTTGGGCTGACTGCGCAGCCACTCTTCGGCCTTGGCCAAGCGGCGGCCCACATATTCAGGTGGGCACTGGGCGTAGGCTTCCAGCAAGCGGCTGTCGAAACTGGCTGCAATCGCAGGCTCCAGGATACGACCGGCTTCTTCATAATTGCCTTCATGTTCTTGAATCAGGGCAGCTTCCAGCGCGACGCCGGGCAGGATCTTTTCTTCGGACTTCAGATCCGACCATAAGGCCTTGAACTGTTCAGCACCACCCACACGCAAACGAGCAGCAGCGGCAAATTCGATGTGGTTCAGTGCCTCTTGACGTTCGATGCCACTGCGGCGCACCAGCAAACGAGTCAACTCGTAAACACGCTCGGCATTACCTTGCTGGCGATAGGCGCGCAACAACAAACGAGTGGCGTGCAAGTGGCGCGAACTGGCATCCTGCAAATCCTGCAGCAGCTCGATGGCTTCTTCGGTACGATTCTGATCCAGGTACAGCTCGGCCGAAGCCACGGCACTGGCCTCTTTCAAACGGGCATCATCGCCAGCGGCAGCACGAGCGGCGGCCAAGGCTTCGTCACGTTGAGCAATCTGACCTTGGTAATGCGCAGCACGCGCTGCTGCCAAGCCTGCCACGACTTTGCTGGACTGCGAGCGGGTTTTGCTCATCAGCTTCATCAAGTCTTTTTCAGCTTGCTCGTAACGACCTTCCAGAATGCTGATCCAGCCAGTTTCCAGCAAAGCCTGGTCACGGCGTTGAGCGCGACGACCACGCCACAGGCGGAAACGCTCCGGACCATCGCTGAACCAGGCCAACAGGCGCAGCAGTACGTACAGCACGATGAACAGCCCCAGCGTGCACAGGACCACGTAAGTCAGCGAGGCACGTGCCAGATAATGCGGCGTGACCAAATAGACATTACCGGCGTGTTCACGCAAGACCAGAGCCAGCGCGACCGCAGCGATAAATAAGATGAGAGTCCAAAACCAAGTACGCATACCTTACCCCTGCGCCTGAGCCGGCTGTTCCGTCTCGGATTGAGCGGGAGTCGCAGACTCAGTCTGTTCGGCAGCAGGAGCAGCGGGCTCCTCCTGGCTGGCAGGTTCTGTGGATTGAGGAGGGTCGGACAAAATAGGGTCCGTATCGCCCTGCTCGGTCGTGGTGTCGTCGGCATTGTCCTGACTGCGGCCGGCCTGAGCCTGACGCAGGCTCTCAATGGCCGCCAAGGTGTTATTCACGGTAGGCAAACGAGCACCGATGCGGGTGTCCTGCAATTGGCGGGTCAGACGCAAGGCCTGCTGAACCTGACCGGATTGCGTATCAAAGCGTTTTTCCAGCGCCGTCGCGACTGCGTTCAGCTCGGTCTGCCAGACGGCGGACTGGTTCATCATCATGGCCAGTTGGGCGGCCATAATGCGCAGACGCAGGTTCTCTCGCAGACGGGCAGCCTGATCCGGCGACATCAGCAAGGCGGCGGCATCGTCGACACGACGGATGGAGACAAACTGCCCCAGATCGTGGCTGACCGAGCGCCAGGCGCTGCTACCCCACTGTTCCACCGTATTCCAGCTGCGCTCCCACCAAGGGGCATCAGCGGCCAGTTCCGTGGGTTCCTGAACGTCGGACTGCAAGTCCAGCGCTTCAGTATTCGCACCACCGGCAACGTCATCCGGCACCAGCAAAGGCGCTTCCGAGACGTAGCGCGACAAGGTGTCCAGCTGACGCGACAAGGAGGCCACGTCCACCGTGGCAGCGGCGCGCAGGCGTTCCAGATCGCCATTCAGTGTTTGTTGCAAGGAAGCCAGACCGACGCGATTGGCACGAGCCAATTGCGCCTGAGCAGCTTCCAGAGAAACGATGGCATTGGCCACATTGCCACCCAGCATCAGCTGTTGCTGCGCAATCGTGGCCAGGTGATCAATATCATTCAGCAAAACCAGTTCCGACCCGCTGTCTGTCATGGTCTGGAAGGCTTGGCTCAGATCATGAAACTGTTCGGTGGAATCGTTAAAGGATTTTTCCAACTGGGCAAGCTTGTCGGATTGACGCTGCGCCAAGGCCAGGGCCTGCTGCGCGGTTTGGCGCGCCTGCTCTGTCGTGTTGATATTGGTCGCCAGCTGGGCTTGCAGCTCGGCCTTATGCTTTTCCAGCAATGAATTCTGGTACCAAAGACCGGCAGCGGCCAGCACCACCACAACAGCCGTCAAAGCATAAGCCGGACCCGCGCCACTTTTACGCTTTTGCGGCGCAGTGGTGCTGTCTTTGGGTTCGGAATACGGACGAGGAGCCGCTGTATTGGCTGGGCTGGAAATGGGAGTCTCCGGTTCGCTTGCGGATGCGTTCTCTGTTTTATCGTTCATGGCAAGATTGTAATCCGTGTGAGGCTAATCGCGCGAGAGCACCGCCATCAAGGCAGCGACAATGTCATCATCGTCTGGCGTACACCTTTTTACCATTGGTGGCGCTGCGATTCCAGCCTGCAACAATAAGGACTGTAAATGTTCTTCAATACGCGGATGTATGACCACATAGGCACATTGCGCCCAAACATCCAGTAAACCCAGGCTTTGTACATTGGCGAAAACCGCATCGGCGCTTTGAGAACTGCTGAGCAACACGGCCAGACGGCCCGCCTGCAAACTGTCACGAATTTGACGGCCCTGCTCTGTACTCCACTGGGCGGGGCTACGCTGGTAAATCGCCAGGCGCTGGACCTGAATACCGTGATTTTCCAGTTGCTGTCCCAACCATTCACGACCGCTATGACCACGCACAATCAGAACCCGCTCAAATTGTGCCAGTCGGGGCTCCAGCACCGCCCACAGAGCCTCTGAGTCCTGCAAGGAATCCGTATTTTCAGGGTGAAGTACAGCATCTGGGGAAACGCCCGGCTGGGCGCGCAAACAGGCGGCGGTAGCAAAACCAACAGCAGCCAGCAATACCTTGTCAGGCCAGCGTTGGCCGCGCGCTTGCAAAGCCGCAAAGTAAAAATTGACCGCACTGCTGCTTACAAAGAGCACCAGGTCAAAATCCTTGGGATCTTGCCATTGTTCTTCGGACAGATTTTGCGCTTCCAGGCTCAAGGCGGGCATAAGCAAGGAAGAAAAACCCTGCGCGGCCAAGGCAGCCGACAGGGTTTCGTTCCGTCCCGCGGGGCGGGTCAGTAATACACAGGGCAGATTCATGCCGCTTTACTCGCCTTCTGCGGGCTGTTCCGTAAGCAAGCGATCCAGAATGGCTTGAGCACCTTGCTGCTTCAGATCTTCCGCCAGCGACAGACCCAAGGCTTCCGCATCTTTGGCCGCACCCGTGATCTGAGCGCGGTACACCGTGGAGCCATCAGGTTCGGCAACCAGGCCGCTCAGGCTCAGCTCCTCGCCATTCAGGGTGGCATAAGCCGCCAATGGCACCTGACAGGAACCACCCAAGGCACGCGATACGGCACGCTCGGCCAAGGCACATACGTGGCTGGTGGAATGCGCCAAAGGCGCCAACCATTGAGCCACATCGGTACGAGTTTTCAGGATCTCGATACCCAAGGCCCCCTGCCCGGCGGCAGGCAAGCTGTCTTCGGTCGAGATGTAATCGCGAATACGCTCGGCCAATTCCAGACGACGCAAACCAGCCGAAGCCAGAATAATGGCGTCGTAATCGCCACGATCCAGCTTGGACAAACGGGTCTGGACATTGCCACGCAGGGGACGGATGTCCAGGTGCGGGTAGCGCTCTCGAATCTGAGACTCGCGGCGCAAACTGGAAGTGCCTACGATGGCACCAGCAGGTAAAGCCGCAAGATTGGGATAAGTATTGGAAACAAAAGCATCGCGTGGGTCATCCCGCTCCATGACGATGGGCAGGTCAAAGGACTCGGGCAACACCACCGGCACGTCTTTCAGGGAGTGCACCGCCAGATGGGCGCGGCCATCCAGCAAGGCGGTTTCCAGCTCTTTGACAAACAGGCCCTTGCCACCCACTTTGGACAGCGTACGATCCAGAATCTGGTCACCACGGGTGGTCATTTCCAGCAAGGATACCTTGCACTGCGGGTATAGCTGCTGCAAAAGGTCGCGAACATGCTTGGCTTGCCACAAGGCCAGTTGACTGGCACGAGTGGCAATAACCAATTCCTGAGGAGTAGAAGCCACAGCGGTCATGCAGCAAAATAGCGCACGATGGCGGCAGCAACAATACCGATAATGGCCAGGATCCCTAAGCCTTGCAGCAGGGACAAACCGCTTTCCTGACCTTTGGCGTCGGAGGATTTAAAAATTGCCATAGAACTAAGCTTCCTTGGTAGAACCTTTACGGTGCGCCAGCCATTTGCCCAGCGCCACCACTAATAAGGCACAAACAATCTCGACCCCGAGTTTAACAGGCTGGGGCTGCACGCCAAATTGATTTTCCACAATCTTGTCCGTGACCAGCATGCCGCCTGCAATCCAGCCCAGCAAGGCACCGCCCAGGGTGACGACAATAGGGAAACGGTCGATCAGTTTCAAAACCAGGGTGCTGCCCCAGACAATAATGGGGACACTTAGCAATAAACCAAAGATCACGTAGCCCAGTTGATGATCCAGGTGCGCGTTTTGTGCTGCACCGGCAATGGCAATCACGTTATCCAGGCTCATCACGAAATCCGCGATGATGATGGTTTTGACGGCAGCCCAGATGGTTCCGCCCCCTTGAATATTGCCGTGTGCGTCGTCGTCCGGCATCAGCAGCTTGATACCGATCCACATGAGCAAAAGACCACCCACCACTTTCAAAAATGGCAGATCCAATAAGGTCAGAGCAAAGAAAATCAGGACCACACGCAGGATAATTGCGCCTGCGGTCCCCCACAAAATGCCTTGCATGCGCTGCTGCTTGGGCAAGTTGCGACAGGCAAGTGCGATCACGACGGCATTGTCGCCACCGAGCAAAATATCAATCAGTACAATTTGAAACAGTGAACCCCAATGCAGGGTTTGGAGGAATTCAATCATTTCGTTCCCGTATAGCTAAACGTGAGTTCTCTTCCCAGCCGCGGGACAAACGTTCTTTTTCTGTCGCCAGGCTGTCCCAAGACAACAACGCCCCTTAAAGCAGCAAACTAATCCTAGCCTGTGCAACATCGGGGCTTCTTTTTCTTACTTGATTCGTTTGAGCATGATCAGGCTGGCCAGATTCGGGAAGGAATGCGCCGGGTTGTGGTGTTTTTCTTGACGAAACCGGCTGGCCAATTTTGCCCGGCTGCACAGGGCAGCCAGACAAAGAGCCCGCCAAAGCGGGCCCTGGTACTACTATTTACAGCACTTCTTTGAGCAGCTTGCCCATTTCGGATGGGTTGCGAGTGGTACGAATACCGCAAGCTTCCATCACTTCCAGCTTGGCGTCGGCCGTGTCGGCACCACCGGAGATCAGGGCACCGGCGTGACCCATGCGTTTTCCGGGAGGCGCTGTCACACCAGCGATAAAGCCAACAACGGGCTTGGTCATATTGTCTTTAGCCCACAAAGCCGCGTTGACTTCGTCTGGACCGCCGATCTCGCCAATCATGATAACGGCATCGGTATCAGGATCGTCGTTGAACATCTTGAGCACGTCGATGTGCTTCAGACCGTTGATTGGGTCGCCACCGATACCCACAGCCGAGGATTGACCCAGGCCCAGTTCAGTTACTTGAGCAACGGCTTCGTATGTCAGCGTGCCGGAGCGGCTGACCACACCGATGCGGCCCTTGCGGTGAATGTGGCCGGGCATGATACCGAT
The DNA here is from genome assembly GCF_026344155.1 of Alcaligenes nematophilus. Taxonomy (NCBI): domain Bacteria; kingdom Pseudomonadati; phylum Pseudomonadota; class Betaproteobacteria; order Burkholderiales; family Alcaligenaceae; genus Alcaligenes; species Alcaligenes nematophilus. Next base: position 342,090 of record NZ_JAPKMZ010000001.1, read on the forward strand.
CTTCAGCTCGTCAGGAGTGATCAGACCGGGGCAGTTCGGGCCCAACAGCAAGGTTTTGCGGTTTTCAGCGCGCATGCGGTTGCGAACTTCCAGCATGTCGCGAACAGGGATGCCTTCGGTAATGCAGATAACCAGATCCAGGTCAGCTTCAACAGCTTCCCAGATGGCAGCCGCAGCGCCTGCGGGTGGAACGTAGATAACCGACACAGTTGCGCCAGTTTCAGCCTTGGCGTCGGACACGGAGGCGTAAATGGGTACACCTTCGAAATCCTCACCAGCACGCTTGGGGTTCACGCCAGCCACAAAGGCTTCCATGCCGTTACCGTATTCACGGCACATGCGGGTGTGGAACTGGCCGGTCTTGCCGGTGATCCCTTGCGTGATGACTTTGGTGTCTTTATTGATCAGAATCGACATTTGCTAATCCTCAACCTTTTCTTACTTGGCGGCAGCGACAACAGCAGTCGCCGCTTCGGCCATGGTGTCAGCACTGATGATGGGCAGACCGGAATCGGCCAGCATTTTCTTGCCCAGCTCTTCGTTGGTACCCTTCATGCGTACCACCAGAGGCACGTTCAGGTTGACGGCCTTGCACGCAGCGATCACGCCTTCAGCGATCACGTCGCAGCGCATGATGCCGCCGAAGATGTTAACCAGAATGGCTTTGACGCCCTTGTTGGCCAACATGATCTTGAAGGCTTCAGTAACTTTTTCGGCCGTAGCGCCACCGCCCACGTCCAGGAAGTTGGCAGGCTCGCCGCCAAACAGCTTGATGGTGTCCATGGTCGCCATGGCCAGACCGGCACCGTTCACCAGGCAGCCAATGTTGCCGTCCAGCTGGATGTAGGCCAGGTCGTACTTGCTGGCTTCAACTTCAGCAGGATCTTCTTCAGCCAGGTCACGGAAAGCCACGATATCGGGGTGACGGAACAAAGCGTTGCCGTCGAAGTTGAACTTGGCGTCCAGAGCGATGATGTCGCCCGAGCCGGTCAGGATCAGAGGGTTGATCTCGGCCAGTTCAGCGTCGGTTTCGGTGTAGCACTTGTACAGCTTCTGGAATTCAGCAACGGCTTTTTCGATAGAAGCGTCAGGAACGCCGATACCGCGAGCCAGCTTGGTGGCTTGCTCGTTGGTCAGGCCAACAGCAGGGTCCACGAATTCTTTCAGAATGGCGTCGGGGTCGCGCTCGGCCACTTCTTCAATTTCCATGCCGCCTTCGCTGGAAGCCATCACGGCCACGCGCTGGGTAGCACGGTCGGTAACGATACCGACGTAGTATTCCTTCTTGATGTCCGCGCCTTCCTCGATCAGCAGGCGACCCACTTTCTGGCCTTCAGGGCCAGTTTGGTGAGTGATCAGCTGCATGCCCAGGATTTCCGAGGCCAGTTGACGCACTTCGTCCATCGAGCGAGCCAGCTTGACGCCACCGCCCTTGCCACGGCCACCGGCGTGAATCTGGGCTTTGACAACCCACACAGAGCCACCCAGCTCCTGCGCAGCTGCAACCGCTTCATCGACGGAGAAGGCAGGAATTCCGCGTGGCACGGCAACGCCAAACTGCTTAAGCAGTGCTTTGCCCTGATATTCGTGAATTTTCATGTGATACCTGTCAGTCTAAAAACACAATAAAAAAAGAAGGCAGGAACTCCAGGCCTGAGCCCGAGACCTGACTAAAACAAAAAACTAATCCACCCCGTCTGTGACTTTAGGTCGATACCAGACGGGATAAAACTCCTCAACCACGGGACCGCTCAAACGCAAGGCATGGCAGCCATCCAGATGGAAAGGCTGCTTGTCGGTGCGATAAATCTCTGATTCCCCGCTGCTGCGACGTCGTCCGGCCATGGTCTGTACGGCGGCGGTTGGCAACACTTGTGCCAGCTCGCTCATGTGCGTACAGCCAGCCGAACGCCCAAAGCGCTCTTTGACACCCTGACGAAACTGCTTGAGCAAATTCAGGCCCACCAACTTCTGGTAGGCGTCCGCAATGGACGAACAGTTGTCCTGGTAAGGGGCTGCATCGTAGACCGCCACGGCATCCACAATGGCAAAGCTGCTATCGATAGTGATACGCAGATGCATCAGGTGGACAGGATCACCTGCCTTATGGGTTTGGCCGTTGCGTATGGGAAAGTCGTAGGACTTCACATCCAGCAGCGAGGCCTCCAAGTCCCAGAGGCCATCTTCCCGTGCAAACGACTCTACCGTGATGGTACGCGTATGCAATGGTTCACGGGCGACGGACGGCGGGGGCAAAGGCATTGATATGAACGGGGCGGCAAGATTGAAACTGATCAAGTATAACGCACCTCGTATGTTCCGTATCAGCCACTTACATAATCTGTAAGCGCATCCCAAGCGGGCCAAACACAGGATCTACGCGGTGTCGATCCTACGGTATACCAAATTTGCATGAAAAAAACGACCACCTGACGGGCGGTCGTTTTCATCCAGCCTGGGAAATCGGGTGGCAGGACGAACAGCGCCCTGCCCTGTCAATCTATTCAAGCGGCTTATTTTAAGCCTGCACCAAATCAGGCTGCCGCCCGCAATGCTTTGGCCGCCTCCACCATGGCCAGCAAGGCAGCCTCAGTTTCAGACCAAGCCCGCGTCTTCAAACCGCAGTCGGGATTCACCCACAAACGGTCGGCGGGCAAGCGCTTGGCCGCCTCCCCCATCAAGCGCACCATCCAATCCTTATCAGGCACATTGGGCGAGTGAATGTCATAAACGCCAGGGCCAATATGGTTGGGATACTCAAAATTCTCGAAGGCATCCAGCAAGAGCATATTGGAACGCGAGGTTTCAATCGTGATCACATCCGCGTCCATATCGGCAATGGACTGCATGATGTCGTTGAACTCCGAATAGCACATATGCGTGTGAATCTGGGTTTCATCGGACACCGCGCTGGTGGACAGGCGAAAGCAATCCACCGCCCAATCCAGGTAGGCCTGCCAATCACCCTGACGGAGCGGCAAGCCTTCACGAAAAGCGGGTTCATCCAGCTGGATGACACGAATGCCGGCCTGTTCCAGATCAGAAACTTCATCCCGCAAGGCCAAAGCCAGCTGGCGGCAAGTATCGGCACGGGGCTGGTCGTCACGAACAAAAGACCACTGCAACATCGTCACTGGCCCCGTCAACATGCCTTTGACGGGCCGATCAGTCAGTGATTGGGCGTAGGAGGACCAGGCCACACTCATGGGCGTGATGCGCAGCACATCCCCAAAGATAATAGGCGGCTTTACGCAACGCGACCCGTAGCTTTGTACCCAACCGTTTTGTGTAAAGGCAAAACCACCCAGCAGTTCACCAAAGTACTCCACCATATCGTTGCGCTCGGCCTCGCCATGCACCAGCACGTCCAGACCGATCCGCTCCTGAAAACGAATAACTTGCTCGATTTCTGCCTGCATGGCTTTTTCATAAGCCGCATCACTCAGGGCTCCCCCACGCCAGTCGCGGCGAGCAGTACGAATTTCCGTGGTCTGAGGAAACGAACCGATCGTGGTGGTGGGATAGGCGGGTAACTTCAGCTTGTTGCGCTGGGCCTGGATACGCTGCGCGAAGGGCGTACGTTGACGCTTGAGCTGGTCAATCTTGGCCATCTGGGCTTGTACAGCAGGATTATGCGTGCGCTTGGACTCACGGCGCGTTTGCAAAGCAGCTTGCTGAGCTTGAACCGCTTGCTGACCCGCTTCGTCCAAAGTGCCATCCAGCAATCCTTGCAACAGTTTCAGCTCATCCAGTTTTTGCACCGCAAAGGACAGCCAGCTCTTTAATTCAGCGTCCAGGCCGGTTTCACTTTGCACATCCACAGGGACATGCAGCAGCGAGCAGGATGGCGCAATCCACAGGCGCTCGCCCAAAGCCGCTTTCAAGGGCTTCAAGGCTTGAACCGTTTTTTGCAGATCGATGCGCCAAATATCCCGACCCGAAATCACACCGGCAGACAGCACCTGGTCTTGCCCCAATACCGCTTGTACGGCCTGCAAAGCAGCCGGAGCACGCACCGCATCCACATGCACACCCGCCACGGGCAAATCCTTCAATACCGCGACGTTCTCATGCAGATCATCAAAATAAGTCGCCAGCAGCAGCTTCAAGCCGGATTGATTCAGACCTTGATAGACGCGACGGAAAGCGTCTTGCCACGCTTGAGGCAAATCCAGAACCAGAACAGGTTCGTCAATCTGTACCCATTCCACACCCTGAACTTTGAAACGGGCCAGCACTTGTTCATACACAGGCAGCAAAGTATCCAGCAAGGCCAGCTTGCCCGCATCTGCCAAGCCCTCATAGGCATCGCCCTTGCCCAGCCACAACCAGGTCAAGGGTCCGGGAATCACGGGCTTGACCTTGTGCCCCAGAGCCTTGGCCTCTTCAATCTGCTCAAACAAGAATTCACGGGCAATCCGGAAGCTTTGACCTGGTGTGAATTCGGGCACGATGTAGTGGTAGTTTGTATCGAACCACTTGGTCATTTCACAAGCAGCGGCAGGGGTGCCGCTGGGCGCACGGCCACGCGCCATGCGAAACAAGGTATCCAATGACACGGGTGCATTTTCAGCCTGGCCGAAACGGGCGGGAACCGCTCCCAGCAAGGTGCTCCACTCCAGAATCTGGTCATACCAGGCAAAATCGCCCACAGGCACCGTATCCAGCCCAGCCTTGCCTTGCAAACCCCAATGCTGGGCGCGCAAGGCTTTGCCTGTTTCCAAAAGCTCTTGCTGGCTTACCTGACCGGCCCAATAGGCTTCCAAAGAGCGCTTCAATTCGCGCTGCGCGCCCATGCGAGGAAAACCCAGATTATGAATAATAGTCATAGTAAGCCCATAAATTAGAAATAAAAGGCCCGTATCAGGCGCTTGAAATCTATTGTGCCTGTATACTTATTTGAAAAAAAATCAAATACACCATGCTAATCATGAGTTTTCCTCAATATGCTTGAAATCCGCCATCTCGAAACCCTGAGCGCCATCCGCGACAGCGGCAGCTTGCAAGAAGCTGCCGAGCGCCTGCATGTTACGCAGTCCGCCCTCTCGCACCAGCTCCGCGACCTGGAAGTGCGACTTCAAGTGCAATTGCTGAACCGCCGCACCCGCCCTGCCCGCCTGACCACCGCCGCTCTGCGTATCCTGACGCTGGCCGATGACATCCTGCCGCGTGTACGCGCCACCGAGCGCGATTTGCAAAGACTGGCCGCCGGACGCACGGGACGCCTGCATGTGGCCATTGATTGCCACTCCTGCTTTCAATGGCTGATGCCAGCACTGGACGCATTCAGGCAGCAATGGCCTGACGTCACGCTGGACTTGAGCGCGGCTTTTTCCTTTGCGCCCTTGCCCGCCTTGATGCGCGGGGATCTGGATGTGGTGATCACCTCGGACCCGCAGGACAATCCGGCTGTCCATTACGAACCCCTGTTCCGCTACGAGCTGGTGCTGGCTGTCTCCAACCAGCACCCCTTGTCGCAGTACCGCTATGTAGAACCTTTCCAATTGACCGATCAGGTTCTGATTACCTACCCGGTAGAACGCAATCGTCTGGATATTTTTACGCAGTTCCTGACGCCAGCCGATGTGGAGCCCGCTGCGATTCGGCAGGCCGAGCTAACGCCCATGATCGTGCAACTGGTTGCCAGCCAGCGCGGTGTGACAGCTTTGCCGAACTGGGCGTTGACGGAGTTCCTGAACCCGGCTTCGATACGCACGTGCCGCTTGGGAGAACATGGTGTCTGGCGCACGCTTTACGCCACGGTACGCAGTGAGGATTTACAGGCGGATTATGTACAGGCTTTTTTGGCACAGGCACGCGAAACCTGCTTCAAAAGCCTGCAAGGGATTGTGGCGGCGCAGTCTTGAGCCATTTAGCAATGGCATGGCAAAACGCTGCTGAAACCTCTATATAGATAGAGAAAAAGTGCTGGCGGGCGGGTGCATGCCAACTTGAGCGAGACCAAGTTTTTTAATGGCGGCAGCAAACAAGCAATAGGCACAGCAAAACGAAACATTGTAGATGGCTTATTCAAGCCGGATCGTCTTCCCAATCACCCAGAATCTGCTGCAAGATACGGCCCGAGAAGCCTCGGCTGGCCATGAAGCGATATTGTTTGGCGTAACTGCGGGGATCATCGGGCGGCGCACTGAATTTCTTGCTCCACACGTGCTTGGCCCGTTCCAGTTCGGTCGCCATCAATTCTTCTTTGATGATTTCGGTCTGTTCCACATCCACGCCATGCTGGCGCAGTTCTTGCAGAATGACTCGGGTGCCCACACGCGAGGCACGGCGATTGACGACACTATGTGCGAAGCGCTCGTTGGACAGCCATTTCTGTTCGACCAGGGCGTCGAGCAAGGCTTCCACTTCTTCAGCACTTTCTGCATGGGGCGCCAGACGGCGGCCCAACTCCAGGCGCGAGTATTCGCGTCGGGATAAAAAATTCAATGCTCTGGCTTTAAGAGACAGCCCCGGCCGTTTGGACGGGGCTTTCTTTTCCGCAGCAGGAGCATTGTCGCCCAAGCTATCTTCTACGTTTCTGCCCGCCCGAGTGGGCCGGGCAGAAAGCGCAGCAACGCGCTCCCTTTGAGCTTGTTTACGTTCCCGGATTTCCTCCGGGTCTGTCTCAAAGGGTTCGTCATCGAACTCTGGGGGAAAAATCAGACTTCTCCCTCGGCCGGATCAACCACAGGAGCAGCGGCTGGACGGCTGACAGCAGCGCTCATCAGGGCAACGCCCAGCTTTTCACGCACTTTGTTTTCGATTTCGCGGGCCAACTCGGGGCGCTCTTTCAGGAATTCGCGCACATTGTCCTTACCCTGACCAATGCGGTTGCCGTCGTAGCTATACCAGGCACCTGCCTTGTCGACCACGCCGGTTTGTACGCCCAGATCGATAATCTCGCCTTCGCGGGAAATACCGCTGCCATACATGATGTCGAATTCGGTTTGCTTGAAAGGAGGCGCAACCTTGTTCTTGACCACTTTAACGCGGGTCTCGTTACCCACCATTTCGTCGCCACGCTTGATGGAACCGATACGGCGAATATCCAGACGCACGGAGGAGTAAAACTTCAGCGCGTTACCACCCGTGGTGGTTTCAGGGTTGCCGAACATGACGCCAATCTTCATACGGATCTGGTTAATGAAGATGACCATGCAGTTAGCGCGTTTGATGGTGGCCGTCAATTTACGCAGGGCCTGGCTCATCAGACGGGCCTGCAGACCAGGCAAGGAATCGCCCATATCGCCTTCGATTTCAGCCTTGGGAGTCAAGGCGGCCACCGAGTCGATAACGATCAGGTCTACCGAACCCGAACGCACCAGGGCTTCGGTAATTTCCAGAGCCTGCTCGCCGGTATCAGGCTGGGAGATCAACAGATCGCTCAGGTTCACGCCCAGTTTTTGAGCATATTGCACGTCCAGCGCGTGTTCGGCGTCAATAAAGGCACATGTGCCTTTGAGCTTTTGCATCTCTGCAATCACTTGCAGGGTCAGCGTGGTTTTACCCGAAGATTCCGGGCCGTAAATTTCAATAACGCGACCACGTGGCAGACCACCGACGCCCAAAGCAATGTCCAGACCCAGCGAACCCGTGGAGACCACCTGGATGTCATGCTCGACGTTGTCGTCGCCATAACGCATGATCGAGCCCTTGCCGAACTGCTTTTCGATTTGCGACAGAGCGGCGGCCAGCGCTTTGGAACGTTCCGAGGCCACTGCTTTGCTGTTTTTATCGTCCATGAAAAATCCTTGACTGTGGAATGGCGCCCCAACGGACGGGCACGGCAATTAAAAATCAAACCTAATTATTGCATCAAATTATACTGTATATATACACAGATATTCAAATAAATTAACTAGCCGCCATCGTTATCCCCTACTGACCAGCCTTACAGCCTTGTGCAACAATGCCGAACAGCCATTCAATCATCTGTTTGTGTAGGGTCATGCGCATACTCATAGCTGAAGACGACAGTATTCTCGCGGATGGACTTTCTCGCTCCTTACGCTACGAAGGCTATGCGGTTGATGTCGTGCACGATGGCGATAGCGCCGACTCGGCCTTGCAGCTGCAAAGCTTTGACCTTCTGATCCTGGATCTGGACCTGCCCAAAAAGCCCGGCCTGTCGGTGCTGCAGTCTATCCGACAGCGTCAGGACACGCTCCCCGTACTGATTCTGACAGCCAGCGACACCGTAGAACAGCGCGTGCGCGGTCTGGACCTGGGCGCGGACGACTATATGTCCAAACCCTTTGCCCTGACCGAGCTGGAAGCCCGTGTACGCGCCCTGACGCGTCGCAGTACCGGCACCAGCAGCGCCTTGCTGCATCACAAGCGCTTGAGCTTCGACCTGAAAGGTCGCATGGCTTATATAGACAATCAGCCCCTGGAGCTGTCGGCGCGTGAAACCAGCTTGCTGGAGATTTTCCTGTCGCGCAGCGGTCGCATGATCAGCAAGAACCAGTTTGTGGATCTGCTCTGTGAGTGGGGTGAGGAAGTCACCCCTAACGCCATCGAGGTCTATATCCACCGCCTGCGCAAAAAACTGGAGCCTAGCGGCGTACGCATCCTGACCGTGCGTGGTCTGGGATACTGTCTGGAACCGGAAAAACTGCGAGAAGACGCTCCAGCCTAAAGGATCGTCCATGCAGCACGCTACGCCCCCATCCCACAACACGGCTGCGCCTGCCAAAAGCAAGCGTGTCGCACCGCGCCCGCTCATCCACAAGATCATGATCTGGATTTTTGGGCCTTTGTTTCTGCTGTGGACGGTAGGCATTGTCATTACCTACTTCATCGCCCAGCACATTGCGAACTCCCCCTACGACCGCACCTTGCGCGATCACCTGGACTTGTTGCGGGTGGAAATCAGCCATCAGGATCTGAGCCAGCCCATCCATTTATCGCACGGGGCACAGACAATTTTGCGTCAGGAAAGCCCGACCCCTACGCTATGGCAAATCCGCGATGCCAATGGCGAGCCACTGGCTGGCAACGCGAATTTGCCGGTTCCCGACAGTTGGGGATATGACACCGACCTACTGCGCTACCGGGACGTTATTCTGGATGATCAAAGCCTGCGGCTGGCCTATGTCTGGGGGGGCAAGGACAAAAACGACACGCCCTTTCTGGCGGTTGCTGCCGAAACCAATGAACATAGAGCGGTGCTACACAGAGAAATTCTGATCGGGATGCTGACACCGCAATTCATTCTGGTACCGTTGGCGGCCATGCTGGCGGGCCTGGGGCTGACACATGGCCTGGAGCCGCTGAACCTGCTGCAAGCGCGCTTGCGTGCTCGTGCTCCCGGTGATTTATCGCCGGTAGATCAAGAGCAAGCACCTGCCGAAATTGTGCCGCTGATTGATGCCATGAATGGACTCCTGGCCCAGCAGGCACAATTTTCAGCCACTCAAAGGCAGTTTGTGGCCAATGCGGCCCACCAGTTGAAAACGCCGCTGGCGGGGATACGCACCCAAGCCGAACTGGCCCTGCGCGAGCGCGACCCCAGGCAGACCGAAGCCAGCTTGCAACAACTGGTACGCGGCACCGACCGGGCCACGCGCCTGGTCACCCAAATGTTGGCCTTGGCCCGTGCCGAAAGCAGCGATGCCCTGTACGCCCCTACCAAGCAAACCCTGGACCTGAATACCCTGACTGAATTGCATGTAGGCCAGCGTGTGCCCGATGCCTTGAAGCTGGGGCTGGATCTGGGGCTGGAAAACACGGCCAAAGCCATCCTCTTGCAAGCGGATCCGGTCCTGCTCGATGAGCTGATCAACAATTTGCTGGATAACGCCCTGATTTACACCCCTGCTGGCGGCTGGATCACCATGCGTACCGGCCAGACGCAAGGCAAGGGCTGGTTGGAAATCGAGGACAACGGCCCCGGCATTCCCACGGAACATAAAGCACGAATTTTTGATCGTTTTTATCGCATCATGGGCAACCAGGCAGACGGTAGTGGCCTGGGGCTGGCCATTGTGCGGGAGATTGCCGACATTCACGGCGCCTCCATCGACTTCATGCCACTGACTGGGGGCCAGGAAAGCGGCCTGCGCTTGCGCGTCAGTTTCCCACTGTCTTTGCCTTGGAGAGCCTGAGCACATGCCCCAGACAATCACCAGTGCAACCTTCCCGAAAGCCAAGAACAAGCTGGACACCCAAGGCCGCAAAGTTATTTTTGCCTCCGCCCTGGGCACCATGTTTGAGTGGTACGACTTCTACCTGTACGGCTCCATGGCCGCCATTCTGGCGCAACACTTCTTTTCCGCTGTTAACCCGACAGCCGGCTTTATCTTTGCCTTGTTGGCCTTTGCCGCCGGTTTTGCCGTACGCCCCTTTGGAGCCTTGCTCTTTGGTCGTATTGGCGACCGCGTGGGCCGCAAGTACACCTTTCTGATCACCATCCTGCTGATGGGACTGTCCACCTTTTTGGTCGGCGTACTACCCAGTTATGAAGCCATCGGGATTGCCGCCCCCATCATGCTGATCGTCCTGCGTCTACTGCAAGGCCTGGCCATGGGTGGCGAATACGGCGGTGCCGCCACCTATGTGGCTGAGTACGCACCCCAGCACCGTCGCGGTTTTTACACCAGCTGGATTCAGACCACGGCATCTGTGGGTTTGCTGCTGTCCCTGCTGGTCATCATGGGCATACGCAGTCTGGTCGGGGAAGAAGCATTTGTGGTTTGGGGCTGGCGCATTCCCTTTCTGATTTCCGTGCTGCTGCTGGCGATTTCCGTCTGGATACGGATGAACCTGAAAGAGTCACCTGCCTTCCAGCACATCAAGGAAGAAGGCACGCTGTCGACCTCGCCCATTACCGAATCCTTCGGGCGCTGGGCGAATCTGCGCATCGCCTTGCTGGCGCTGTTCGGCCTGACGGCCGGCCAAGGCGTGGTGTGGTACACGGGGCAGTTCTACGCCTTGTTCTTCATCACCCAAATGCTGGGTTTGCATGCCACCTTGGCGCAAACCTTGATGGTAATTTCCCTGCTACTGGCCACCCCGCTATTTATCTTTTTTGGCTGGCTGTCGGATCAAATCGGACGCAAGCCCATCATTCTGACGGGTTGTCTGCTGGCCGCCCTGACCTACTACCCGGTCTTTCAGGGTCTGGCTTACTTTGCCAATCCAGCCCTGGTACAGGCACAACGCAATGCGCCCGTCACCGTCATTACTGACCCGGCCAGTTGTTCCTTCCAGTTCAATCCGGTGGGCAGCCACACCTTCACCAGCTCTTGCGATATCGTGAAGTCCTACATGGCCAGCCACGCGGTCAGCTACAACAACGTCAAGGGTTCGCCCGGACAGGTGGCCCAGGTACGCATTGGCGATCATGTGATCGATGGTTTTGAAGGCGGACATCTGAGCCGCGCCGATTTTGCCCGTCACTCGCAAGAGCTGCGCAATGAGCTGACTCAGACCATGCGCCAGTACGGCTACCCGGACGGCGCAGACCCGGAGCAGATCAATAAAGTGATGCTGGTGGTCCTGCTGACCTATCTGGTGGGGCTGGTAACCGCGGTCTACGGCCCCATTGCGGCCATGCTGGTGGAGATGTTCCCGATCCGCATCCGCTACACCTCCATGAGCCTGCCCTATCACATTGGCAATGGCTGGTTCGGGGGCTTTTTGCCCACCCTGTCCTTTGCCATGATTGCCGTCACTGGCAATATTTACGATGGTTTGTGGTACCCGATTCTGATCTGTCTGGTGACGGTTGCGATTGGTGCGCCCTTTGTGCGGGAAACCCGCCATAACGACATCAATCGTTAGCCAGTCCAGGCAAAAAACGCGTTGCACCGGCCATTTCCCGCGCTCTGTCAAGCAAATGCAAGGGTCCGTAAATGGCGGGGCGACACAGGAAGATCTGCGCGTACAATCGAACATTGCCTCGGGCTTTACGCCCGCCCTTTTTCTTCTGTTTATTTATCTTCGTATCCATGTGGTTTAAGAATCTACGCATCTATCGCCTCTCCCCCGACTGGGTATGTTCCGCCGAAGAGCTGGAAGAAGCTCTTTCCAAACACAGCTTCACCCCTGGTTCCAGCCAGGAACCGCTAAGCCTGGGCTGGGTCAGCCCACGCGAGAACAGTGCTCTGGTGCACGAAGTTAACGGTCAGTACCTGATCGCTCTGCGCGCCGAAAAGAAGCTGCTGCCCACCACAGTGATCAACCAAGTCGCTCGTGAAAAGGCTCGTGATATCGAAGAACAGCAAGGCTACAAACCTGGCCGCAAGCAAATGAAGGAAATCAAGGAGCAAGTCATTGTGGACTTGATGCCTCGTGCCTTCGCCGTCTCGCGCGACACCCGCGTCTGGCTGGATACCCGCAACCACTGGCTGGCTATTGATGCCGCGGCTACCGCCAAGAGCGACGAAGTTCTGGGCCTGCTGGCCAAGAGCGTGGAACCTTTCCCCGTGCAGCCTCTGTATACCGAGCAATCACCCGGTGCCGCCATGACCTCCTGGCTGGTGGACGAAGAGCAACTGGCCAACTTTACTGTGGACCAGGACACCGAACTGCGCTCCACCGGCGATAGCGGTGCTGCCGTACGCTACGTGAAGCAAAGCGCCGACATTGACGAAGTGCGCAAGCACGTTGAAGCCGGCAAGCAATGCACCCGTTTGGCCATGACCTGGGCAGATCGCATCAGCTTTGTGCTGACCGATGCGCTGGACGTCAAACGCGTGGCCCCGCTGGACATCCTGACTGAAAAACAAGATGTGACGGCCGTCAACGATGACGAAATCTTTGACGCTGACATGACCTTGATGACCTCCGAGCTGGCCAAGATGATCAGCGATCTGGTCGAAGTCCTGGGCGGCGAACGCAAGTAAGCCCGGAGCACACAGCCTGCTTGGCTGAACCGCCCTTCAGGCCAGTTCCTGCTGGGCGGCGCGATACACACCGGGCGTCATGCCCGTCCAATGGCGGAAAGCCCGGTGAAATGTCGCTGGCGAACTGAACTTCAATGCGTAAGCAATTTCAGCCAGCGACATATCTTTGCGCAGCAATTTGAAAATCGCCAAATCTCGGCGCAGCTCATCCTTGATCCCCTGAAACGACAGGCCTTCTTCTTGCAGCCTGCGTATCAGCGTGCGCGCCGACATATGCAATTTGCCGGACACATCCTGCAAGGTGTAGCCCAGATCGGTATGCAAGATTTCCCGTACTTTCAGGCGCAAGGCATGCTCGTGATAGGAGGTAAAAATCCAGTCACGCGGCGCACGCTCCAGAAAGGCTCTGGCCTCAACCTGAGTGCGTTGTGGCCGTACCTGCCCCAACTCCACGCCGAACAAGATATGCGAGCACGGCGCATCAAAACTGACTGAAGCGGGAAACAGCACCGAATAGTCCGCCGCAAAAGCCGGTCTGGGAAATGCAAAGGCCACTTGCTGCACCGGCACCTCGCGCCCCATCAGCCAGGACACAATTCCGTGCGTCAGCTTCAGCATCAGTGCATGGCCGAAACGATGCACATAGGCGGTGGGATAACGCGGCACCAGCTCAATGCCCAACTCTTTATCCGTGCGTATCAGATTCAGGCTGAAATCATCCAGCAGCAGATTCCAGAACTGGGTGAAACGGTACAAGGCCACATTGATGGATGGCGCATCCCGCACGGTGCGCACAATGTATTTCAAGGCCCCGGCCCGAATGGGCCGAGTCCAGAAACCCATCATCTCATCGCCCGTTTTCCTGGCGCTTTCCTGATACAGGCGCACCAGTTGATCTCGCGTCAAACGAGCGCCGGGCCGATCAATAAAGTCTTTCACGATGCCCGACTGCTTCAGGCAGTGATCCAGCACCTCTTCGGAGTAGCTGGTGCGCAGGCTGTGAAACCAGTCCTGAACCAGATCCAGCGCCACGGTGGCGGTATGGGCTGCATCAACGGGCACCGGGAGCGTGCCGGGCAAAGCATTCATTTCCTATGACCTCTCAAAGATTGTCACTTTTTGCATATTCGACGTCAGTATTCGCTATTGGGTAAGGTGCTAAACCATCCTATGCTGACACACATAATACAAGGAGACATCACCATGTTAGGCACTGGAAATATGATGCATATGCCCTTGCTCATCAGTTCAATTCTCACCCACGCCGTAGAGAATAACCCTGAGCAGGAGATTGTTACCGCTTTGGATAATGGCGAGCTTCATCGCTACAGCTATCTTGAATTTGCCCACCGGGTTCAGGATCTAGCTCTGGGACTGCGCCGAGAAGGCCTGCAGCCCGGCGAACGCGTGGCAACTTTGGCATGGAACACCTACCGCCATCTGGAAATTTACTACGCCACCTCGGGCATCGGTCTGATCTGTCACACCGTGAACCCGCGTCTGACACGCGAGCAAATTGCCTTCATCATCAATGATGCTCAAGACACGGTGATGTTCTACGACGAACATTTTGAAGAAATGGTCAGCTATCTGCGCGGCCAATGCCCCACCGTCAAGCAGTGGGTACGCATGGGCAGCCAGGCTCAGGGCCCCTTGGCCGATGAATACGAAAGCTGGCTGGGCAATGACAGCACGGGCTTTGAGTGGCCTGTGTTTGATGAAAATACCGCCAGCGGCCTGTGCTACACCTCCGGCACCACGGGCGATCCCAAAGGTGCCCTGTACACCCATCGCTCCACCCTCTTGCATGCCTACGCCTCGGCCCACCCGAACGCACTGTACATTGCCAGCGCTGACGCCGTCATGCCTTTGGTCCCCATGTTTCACGTTAATGCCTGGGGCCTGCCTTACTCCGGCCTGATGTCCGGAGCCAAAATTGTTCTGCCCGGTGCAAATTTGCAGGGAGAGCGCATTTACTCCCTATGCGAACGCGCTGGCGTCACCTTGTCCGCCGGTGTACCCACCATCTGGAAAACCGTGCTGGACTATGCCAAAGCCAATGGCAAGCAGTTCACCACCCTGAGCCGCATCCTGATCGGCGGTTCCGCTTGCCCACCCAATATGATTGCCGCCTGGGCGGGCTACGGCATTACCGTGCGCCACGCCTGGGGCATGACTGAAACCTCGCCGCTGGGCACGGTGTGCCAATTGCTGCCCAAACACAGCGATCTGCCCGAAGCCCAGAAGCAGCACGTGCTGGCCTCGCAAGGCCGTGCCCTATTCGGCGCACGCCTGAAAACTGTTGACGACGAAGGCAATACCTTGCCACGCGACGGCAAGAGCAGCGGCCACCTACTGATCCAGGGCAACTGGATCATGGACCGCTATTACGGCAAACCCGATCTGGCCAGTGAAAACGGCTGGTTCCGCACAGGCGACGTAGGCTCCATCGACGCCGATGGCTACGTCTACATTACTGACCGCAGCAAGGATGTGATCAAGTCCGGTGGCGAATGGATCTCCTCGATCGAGATCGAGAACATCGCCATGGAAGAGCCTTTGGTTGAGCTGGCTGCCTGCATCGCCCAGGCCGACGACAAATGGGGCGAACGCCCCGTGCTGTTCGTAGTGCCACGCGAAGGCGCTGAGCTGGATGAGGCCCACATGCTGGAGCGCTATCAGGATCGCGTCACCCGCTGGTCCGTACCCGACAAAGTAATTTTCATCGACCAGATGCCGATGACGGCAACTGGAAAGATTCAAAAAATGGCACTGCGCAAAATGCTGGCGGATCAAGCCGACCCCAGCTGATTTGCACCACTGCCCTCGCATTTACGTAACACAAGGAGTTTTTTATGGCCGCCCCTTTCCTGCTCACCACCGAGTTGGACAACATCGGAATTGTCACGCTGAACAAGGCGCACAAGCGCAACGCCCTGGATGAAGATGCCATTGCTGAAATTGATGCGTACTTCTCCAATATTCCCGAGCACATCCGGGTCATTCTGATGAAGGCAGAAGGCGACCATTTCTGCGCGGGCCTGGATCTGAAAGAACACCATGACAAGGAACGCGGCGCCGTGGATTTTCTGCGCGTCTGCCAAAGCTGGCACCGTGCTTTTGACAAGATCGAACACGGCGGCATCCCCGTCATTGCCTGCCTGCAAGGCGCGGTCGTGGGTGGGGGCCTGGAACTGGCCAGCGCAGCGCACATTCGCGTGGCCGACAGCAGCACCTTTTTTGCCCTGCCTGAAGGCACACGCGGCATCTTCACCGGCGGTGGCGCAACCGTTCGCACCGCAAAAATCATTTCTCCCAACCGCATGATCGAACTGATGCTGACAGGCCGCGTGCTCGATGCCGTGGAAGGAGAGCGACTGGGGCTGGCGCACTACGTGTGCAACAACGAAGCCAACCCCAAAACAGCCTATGAGCTGAGCCTGGAACTGGCCCAGCGCATTGCAGGCAATGCCATCTTGTCGAACTACGCCATTGTCAGCTCGATCAGCCGCATTGCCGATATGTCTGCCACCGATGGCCTCTTTGCCGAGGGCTTGATGGCAGCCGTAGTTCAAACCGGGCGGGACGTGCAGGAACGCTTGGGGGAGTTTGTTAATAAGAAAGCTCATAAAGTGAAGCCGACCAAATAATATCGGCCAGGCGGACATGGGCAGTAATCACAACAATACGGAGACAAAACCATGCTGTCGCATCAAGAGTTAAGCCGGCAACTAGCCGGGCTACAGGAATATGAGCAACTCAAGTCGCAGCGTCGGCGTCTGGCATTTGCCTGCGCCGGCATCTGCCTGGGGCTGACCGGCCTGTTTATCGTGACGGCCATTTTTTGGCCCGGCGTTCTAACCCATGACCTGGGCAGTGGAGGAGCTGTCAACAGTGGCATGGTGTACGGGGTAGGACTGATTTTTGTGTCCTGGTTATTAACAGGCGTGTATATCCACGTCGCCAACACGCGCTTTGATCCGCTTTGCGAACGTGTACTGGCAAAGGTGCGCCCATGAATACACAAGCGATTCTGATTTTTGCCGCCTTTGTGGTCGTGACCCTGGGCATTACTTACTGGGCCTCGTCACGCACTCGTTCCAGCTCGGACTTTTACACCGCCGGGGGTGGCATTACCGGCACGCAAAATGGGCTGGCCATTGTGGGTGACTACATGTCCGCCGCCACCTTGCTGGGTATTTCGTCCCTGGCCTTTACCAACGGCTTTGACTCGCTGTTGTATGCGGTCTGCGCCTTCATGGGCTGGCCGGTCATCATGTTTCTGATTGCCGAGCGCTTGCGCAATCTGGGTCGCTACACCCTGAGCGACATCGTCTCATACCGCCTGGATGAACGCAGCACTCGCATCTTTACCGCGATCAGCTCGCTGACCGTGGTGCTGTTCTACCTGATCGTGCAAATGGTCGGCGCAGGACAACTGGTGCAACTGCTGTTTGGCATCGACTACACCTATGCCGTGGTGGCCGTGGGCTTGCTCATGATGGTGTACGTCGTGGTGGGTGGCATGGTAGCAACCACCTGGGTACAAATCATCAAGGCTATCTTGATGATGGGTAATGGCTTCTTGATGGCTGGCCTGGCCCTGTACTACTTCAACTTCGACTTTTCCGCCCTGGTCAGTGCGGCGGCCGAACATCACCAGGCTGGCGCGGCCATGAAGGGTCCCTGGAAGCTGATGGCTGATCCGTTCTCGGGCCTGTCTCTGGCGGTATCACTGGTGTTTGGTATTGCCGGTCTGCCCCACATCATGATGCGTTTCTTCACCGTGCCTGATGCACGCGCTGCCCGTAAGTCGGTCTTCGTGGCAACGGGTTTGATGGGCGTCTTCTTTGTGGTGATCTGCTTCCTGGGTCTGGCTGCCATGGCCATCCTGCCCAACTACCCCGAGTTCTATGTGGACGGCAAGGTAGGCGGCATGGTGCTGGGCGGCTCGAACATGCCCATCATGCACCTGGCAACGGCTTTGGGTGGCAACCTACTGTTTGGTTTGCTGGCCGCCGTATCCTTTGCCACGATTCTGGCCGTGGTCAGTGGTTTGACCCTGGCCGGTGCCTCGGCAGTTGCACATGATCTGTACGCCAAAGTCATCCGCCGCGATGATGTCACACCCTCGCAAGCCATGCGCGTCAACCGTCTGGCTTCGATCGGCATTGGCATTGTCGCCATTTTCCTGGGCCTGCTGTTCCGTGACCAGAACGTGGCGTTCCTGGTTGCCCTGGCCTTCAGTATTGCCGCCTCGGCCAACTTCCCGGTCTTGCTGATGTCCATGTACTGGCGCGGCATGACCACTCGTGGTGCCATTTATGGCGGTTTGAGCGGCCTGCTTGTGGCCCTGGGCCTGGTGATTCTGTCGCCAGCCGTCTGGGTCCGCATTCTGGGCTTTTCCGAAGCCGTATTCCCTTACGACTTCCCCACCCTGATTTCCATGCCTTTGGCATTCTTCATGATTTACTTTGTATCGAAACTGGACAGCAGCCGCCGCGCCAGCGAAGACCGGGATGGCTTTGACGCCCAACAGGTCCGCGCTGAAACTGCAGTCGGTATTGCCGCTGTCTCTCACTAGATACTTGGTACTCTGGCGGTAGCCCAGCCCGATCGGGTTACCGCCCCTTGTTTTAATTCATCCCAGCAGGAGCATCACCATGACAGAGTTAAACACCCCCGAAATTGCTCACTACATCGGAGGTGGCCAGCAGGCTGGCGCCGGTACACGTACTCAACCGGTGTACAACCCGGCCACCGGCCAGGTCAGCGCCAAAGTCAAACTGGGTAGCCAGCAAGATATTGACGCCGCTGTGGCCAGCGCCCAGGCCGCTTTCCCCGCCTGGGCCGACACCCCACCGCTACGCCGCGCCCGTGTGCTGTTCAACTTTTTGTCCTTGCTCAACGAGAACAAGGAAAAGCTGGCAGCCATGATTACGGCCGAGCATGGCAAGGTTCTGTCCGATGCAATGGGCGAAGTCACCCGCGGTATTGAAATTGTGGAATTTGCTTGCGGCATTCCTCAACTGCTCAAAGGCGATTTCACCGAACAGGTCAGCACCAATATCGACAACTGGACCATGCGCCAGCCCTTGGGTGTGGTGGCCGGTATCACCCCGTTCAACTTTCCTGTCATGGTGCCCATGTGGATGTTCCCTGTCGCCATCGCGGCGGGTAACACCTTTGTGCTCAAGCCCAGCCCTATCGACCCCAGCCCCAGCCTGTTCATTGCCGAACTGCTGAAAAAAGCCGGGCTGCCCGATGGCGTGTTCAACGTGGTGCAAGGTGATAAAGACGCGGTTGAGGCGCTGGTCAATCACCAGGACGTGCAAGCCGTCTCCTTCGTGGGCTCCACCCCGATTGCCAACCGCATTTATGAAATGGGCGCCATCGGCGGCAAACGCGTGCAAGCCCTGGGCGGTGCCAAGAACCATCTGGTCGTCATGCCGGATGCCGACATCGACCTGACCGTGGACGCCCTGATCGGTGCCGCCTACGGCTCGGCTGGCGAGCGTTGCATGGCCATTTCGGTAGCCGTGCTGGTGGGTGACTCTGCCGAGCGCATCCTGCCCAAGCTGGAAGAACGCACTCGCAGCCTGAAAATTCTGAATGGCACCAATGCCGCCGCCGAAATGGGCCCCATCGTGACACAGCAAGCGCGCGAGCGCATCAGCAGCTGCATCGACAAAGGTGTACAGGAAGGCGCCAAACTGTTGGTCGACGGTCGCGAATTTGACGGCGCCAAAGCCGGTGAAGGTTGTGAGAACGGCTTCTGGATGGGTGGCACCCTGTTCGATCACGTCACCCCTGACATGAGTGTGTATCAGGAAGAAATTTTTGGCCCTGTGCTGTGCTGCGTACGCGTACCGGATCTGGCCAGTGCCATTGAACTGATCAACAAGCACCAGTTCGGCAACGGCGTAGCGTGCTTTACCAGCGACGGTAACGTGGCCCGTGAATTTGGCCGCCGCATCCACGTGGGTATGGTTGGCATCAACGTGCCAATTCCAGTGCCAATGGCCTGGCACGGTTTTGGTGGCTGGAAGAAGAGCCTGTTTGGCGATATGCACGCTTACGGTGAAGAAGGCGTTCGCTTTTACACCCGCCAGAAATCCATCATGCAGCGCTGGCCTGAAAGCATCTCCAAGGGTGCGGAATTTGCCATGCCTACGTCCAAGTAAAAGTAGATTTGCCGGGCTGAATCGTCACTTTCAAAAAACGGCTCAGCTTGGCATATCGTTATAAGTCTGCTCACCCAGCAGGCTTATAAAACACGTTTCAAGAACAAAAAAACCGGGGCTCTAATTCAGAGCCCCGGTTTTTTTAATGCTTGCGTGTACTTAGCGCTGACACCTGCTCAACTTAGTACATGCCGTGGAAAACCGCATCATCCGGGCCGATGTGCGAAGGAGGATTCCAGGTCACATCGCGCATGGAATGCTGCACCAGCGTTTCCACACCCAGCAGCACAGCAAAAATCGCCATACGCACGGGAATACCATTGTCAGCCTGACGGAAGATGGCCAGTCGAGGGTCGTGGTTCAGATCCACGCTCAAATCGTGGGCACCTTCACGGCTATCGCGTGGCAGTGGATGCATCACAATTACATCGGGGCCGCAGCAGCGGTCGATAATGGCTTTATTGACCTGGAAGTCCGCCGTGAAGCTGCCGTCCTGCCCTTCTTCGAAGCGCTCTTTCTGCACACGCGTAGCGTAAATTACATCCACACCAGGCAAGCCCTTTTCCAGGGACGTCGTCTGCTCGATGACGTGCTTACCTTGCTTGGCCACCTGCTCCACAATGTGCTCGGGCATTTCCAGGCCGGGGGGCGAGATCAGGGTGAACTTCAGGCCACGGTACATGCCCAGCAACTTGATCAACGAATGCACGGTACGGCCATACTTCAAGTCACCCACCAGGGCGATATGCGCGCCATCCAGCAATTTGCCCAGACGGGAAAATTCAGTGCTGATAGTGTACAAATCCAGCAGCGCCTGGCTGGGGTGTTCACCCGCACCGTCACCACCGTTCACCACAGGAATGTTGGTGGCACGCGCAAATTCCGCGACCGAACCTTGCTCAGGGTGACGAATCACCATGGCATCCACATAGCCGCTCATGACGCGGCTGGTGTCGTAAATGGATTCGCCTTTGGCCATGGAGGAAAAGGTAAAGCCAGTGGTATCGCACACCGAACCACCCAGGCGGCAGAAGGCCGAGCCGAAGCTGACGCGAGTACGGGTGGAGGCTTCGAAAAACAGGTTACCCAGCACTGCCCCTTCCAGCACGCGCGACACTTTTTGACGGCGAGCGATGGGCTGCATGATGTCGGCCAGACTGCACAGTTCTTCCACGGTTTCGCGGGTGAACTGGTCTACGGACAAGAGCTGATGCTTACCACCGGTAGCGATACGGTCACGCAAAGGACCGGACTGTGCGCTTTGCGCATACTTGCTCAGCAAGGCTTCATTTTCCACGATTTCCGTGACAAAACGCTGCACCACTTCGGGCATGGCCCGCGACTCCAAAGAGCCTTCAGGCAGCAGCCAGGTATCCAGTGCACGACGCTTCACCCCAATACGTGCCGCAAAAACGTCACGAGTCAGGTTCAGGCGACGCATTGCATCACGCAAAAAAACTTGTTGGGAGACGGCCATATCAGCTCTCGCTTATGAAATATACGCAATGCGCACATTTTAAGACTGCGGCTGATAAAAAAGCGAGCAAGAATTGAGACTATTGCAGAAAATACAACGACACTCTACGCAGCAGGCTGGAATCGCTGCTGTCTGAACGTAGCGTTCAAGTAGAAGGCAAGCTAAGGATGTTGCCGATAAGGCGTCGTGTAGGGCTGGGCTTCGTCATTATTGGGAACGACAAAACCGTCATAGTCTTGCTGGCCGGAGGTAAGCCACTCGCTATGCTGGTAGGCAAAATCGGCCAGGCCCAAGGTACCCCATACGCCAATTACAAAAAGAGCCAGACTCAAGGCCAGAAAAAAGGCCGAACAGAAACCGGGTATCCAGGCCCAGCGTCGCCCTACTTTAGAGCTGTGCCACGCCAAGGTCCAGTGACTCCAGCACAAGGCCAGAAACGCCGAAACCAGCCCCATCAGAAAAACGAACAAGGGCAGACGCAAAAAAGCGGGGACGAAAACGGATCCAATTGCTCCGGTGCCCATCAACATGACGAACAGCAGCGCGGCCCCATGCAGGCCGACCAGAACCCGAAAAGAAAGAATATAAAAAGCGAGACTGCCTGGCGGGGTCACCATACCGACTTTCCTGTTAGTAACAAGAGCGGCGGGTTTGCACCCACCGCGTTTTTCAAAAAGCCGGGCATGGGTAAACCCAGGACCAGGACAGCATTCAGACGAACAAGCAGCGCTTACTTCTTACCGTTGGTCTGGGTAGCCTGTGGACCGGCAATCGCGCGGGCAGCAGCCAAAGCGTTAGCTTCCGTACCAACCATGAAAATCAGACGGCCATCTTTAACGGGCGAACCGTAAGCGGGGGCAGCCAGCATGGTGTCACCCACGACCAAAGCCAGACGCTTTTTGGGGAACTGAGTGGTAACTTGCAGCAGACGCTGAGCAGCCTCTGGAGTCAGATCCAAAGCCAGCAAACCTTCTTTGCTGTCGTTGGTGCCGGCTTGCACGCCAACCAGATCCTCACGCACCACCACGGCACGGGGGTTCACAAACAAGACACCATTAGGCTGCACGTCGACACGTGCCCAACCCGCTTGTTCCTGAGTATCAGCCAGGAAGATCTGTACAGGCGCAGCTTGCTGCTCGGCACCAGCTTGAGCCTGAGGCTGCTGAGCACCCGTCGCAGGCGTGGAGGGAGTGGTTTGCGTTGCGGCGCTGGAGGTGCCAGCTTTGTCGCTCGGCTTTTCTTGAACGGTTTGACAAGCGGCCAATGCGACCAGGCCAACAGGAGCCAAAATTCGAGCGAGTGTGCGTAAAGTCATCATAGTGAAGTTCCCCCCTCTCTTTACGAAGAATCAATAAGGATAGCAGTGTATCAGTCATGTAAAAGCGCAAGCGGTTAATCTTTGTTAAAGCTTGTCATTTGCGCACCCCTAATTTGTACGCTGACTTGATCCATTAAGCGACCTTGTTCAGTTTTCAATTCAATGCGCAGCGTTCCGGGTACCAATGGAATTCGCAGCTGCGCCCCCTTTCCTGCTTCTACTCCCTGCACCCACCATACCAAGGGCTCGGTAATCTGCCCTTGGGCCAACAAACGCAATTGCTGGTTTTGCGGTGGAATATCCGGGTCCAACGCAAAAATGGTGCCATTGACCGGCTCGCGGATACGGGCCGGGCCGGCATAGGCCAGATTCACATCACTTAATTCCACACGATCGGTCTGTGTGCCTTCAACAAAAAACTCTTCCCGGCCAGGCTCCATGGCGGGTACAAACTCAATCTGGCGCACCTGCACCTGTGCAGGCATGGCCGTTTGACGACCGGGGCGACGCTGGTTCAAGAGCGAAATCACCTCGTGCCAGATCGGGGCTGCCCCGCTGACACCTGATACATCTTGCATACTTTGGCCAGCACTATTTCCCACCCAAACGCCAACGGTATAGTGCTCTGTCCAACCCAGGGCCCAGTTGTCACGCATGTCTTTACTGGTCCCGGTTTTAACCGCACTCCAAAATGGTGTACTCAAGGCACTGTCCAATCCAAAAGTCAGCACCCGAGCCTGACGGTCCGACAACATATCACCCACAATCCAGCTGGCCCCCTCATCCATCACAGAATGAAAGGGAGCGGATTGCTGATCCATACGTGTTTGCACGGCTTGCGTCTGGCCCAAATTGGCCAGTGCACGGTAAGCATTGGTCAGTTCCAGCAAGGTGACATCGGCGCTGCCCAAAGCCAGGCTATAACCATAGAAATCGCCGTCCTGGCGCAGATTCAGGCCCAGTGCACGCAGGCGATCCACCAAGTTGGCAGGCCCCAGCATGGTCAGCACACGCACAGCAGGAATGTTCAGGGAAGAAGCCAGAGCATTGCGCGCACTGACCCAGCCCACAAACTGCTTGTCGTAGTTTTGCGGGATATACAGACCATTGCCGGTGGACAGATTCAGCGGCGAATCCTCCAGCAAGGATGCGGCGGTCAATAGGCGCTTTTCAATCGCCATCTCATACAAAAAAGGCTTGAGCGTGGAACCGGCTTGCCGCAAGGAACGGGCATGGTCTACCTCGGCCGCCTCGGACAGATCGCCACTGGACCCCACATAGGCCAGGACCTGTCCGCTATGGTTATCCAGCACCACCACCGCAGAATCCTGAACACGTGCGGTGCGCAGATCCAGCAAGTGGCGCCGCATACTGGCTTGCACTTGAGTTTGCAGGCGCGTATCCAAGGTCGTACGAATACTGTCACCGGCCTTGATTTCAGGATTCTGATCCAGAACCCAACGGGCAAAATGAGGGGCCAGTTGGGCTTGCCCCAAGGGGGCTTGTCCGGCCCGGCGCAAAGCCACCGGCACCAGATTACTTAATTCTCGACATAGTTCGGCACGTCCCATCTCTTGCAGGGTCGTACACGCCCGGCGCTCGACCATCAAGGCCGAGGCATTGGGGCCGCGCAGCAAAACTGCGGCAATGGCAGATTCGCGTGCATCCAGCGCAGCGGCCTGCTTTTGAAACAAGGTACGCGCCATCGCGTCCACCCCAACCAGCTCACCCCGAAAAGCCACCTGATTCAGATACGCTTCCAGAATTTCCGGCTTGGTCCAGGTGTCTTCCAGCGACTGGGCGGCCACCACCTGATCCAGCTTTTGCCAGACCGAGCGCCCACCTCGACCACCGATCAGATCCTGATCCATCAGGCCGGCCAGCTGCATGGTAATCGTAGAAGCACCGCGACTGCGTCCGGCAAACAGACCATCCCACGCGGCGGAGCCCACTGATAACCAGTCCACCCCACCGTGAGATTCAAAACGGCGGTCTTCAGACACCAGGACCGCCATTTGCAAGGCCGGAGAAATTTGCTCCAGCGCGACCCAATCGCCGCGCCGTTGACGAAAGTCCAGACGGACTCGCTGGACAAGCTGGCCCTGACGATCCAGGACCTGCACATCGGACGATCGGTAAGCTTGCCGAACTTCCTTGTAGCTGGGCATGGCCTGCCCGGGACTGGCCCACAGGGCCAGTCCCAACACCAGCAGTCCTGCTTTAATTGGCTGGTGCATCCACAACTTCCAGAACTTGCTCGTTAGGCCAGACAGCAAACACGTCGGGCTCGTACAGGGCTTCAGCACGGCTGGCTGGCAGCACGAACTGACCCACTGTATTCAGACGCACCGTGTAGCTGACTTCGGTCGTGCCTTCTTCAAAGCGCTCGTAGTAAGCACGGTAGCCATCAAAGCGGCGTTCGACAAAGCTGGGCCAATGACCGGACTGCTCTTCACCGGCCGTTGCCATGGCAGAGTCGCGACCCAGGCCGCTGCCCAGGATAGTGGCACCGGCAGGAATCGGGTCCGACACCACCACCCAGCTTGCCTGACCTTGAGCCTTGACCTTGATCTTCACGCGCATGATGTCGCCACGACTCCATACACCGGGTTTGGCCTGCTCCACAGCTTCGATATGACGCTCCATGCTCAAACCAGCAGCGATAGGCTTGGTCACGGGCACCGCTGCCAGGGAGCGAACTTCGATCCAGGCCTTGCCCTCACCCATTTGCTCAACGCTCAGGTTATCGGCCTGATCGCCGCGCCAAGGCACATCAATCCTGGAAGAGCGCACACCCTGACCGTCAGGTTTGAGCATGTCCCAATCCACCACCTGGGCACTTTCCGAGCCCAGAATCACCATGGACTGACCGCTAGGGTTCTGTTCGTGATGACGGCTGAACTGTTCAATAGCCAAACTACCCAAGAGGTTTTCAGTGGTCATGCGCCATGCACCACGTTGCTGCTCCGCCAACAGACCTTGGGCCAGACGAGGCATGTCCTCGGTCCAGTCCGACATTTCATTGGCCAGCAGCATCAGGCGAGCCTGGTTGGTCACGCGGCTGGTCATGGCCCATGGGCTGCCGTTAAGCGCGTCCTCACCAAAGACCAGACGGGTACCACGGCTGACCAGACGTGCCTGAATCAGATTCATGGCTTCTTTACGTGTCTGCTCGGCTTTCTTGATGCCCGGCAAACGCTGAGTCAGATCCACCCAGGCCAGCAGGATTTCAGTGGGCCAGCTTTGCAGGTTCAGTTCCACCGAATCCAGCATATTGACGCGAGCACGGCCATACTTGGCCAACACGGCCGTCGCACGAATCACTTCAAGATCCCGCTCTTGGCGAGAGACCGTTTGCATGCTCGGGATACGACCATTCACCACGTTTTCCAGCGCTTGCAGCATCTCGTTGCGGAAGCCGTCCGGGATGGGATAGTTCAAGCCCATGGATTCCGCAATGTAGCTGATATCCAGGATGTAGCTGGTCAACACGCGGCTACCCCAACCATAGCTACTGGGGAAGTAACGCAACAAACCATTCTCGTCCATATAAGACGGCATGCGCTGCATCAGGCCAGCCCACGCCTCTTCGGAACGCAGGCCCATGTAACGTGAGGCTTGCTGTTCAAAGCAGCTGTAAGGATAGCGTTCAAACCAGGCACGCACCCCTTCCATACCGCCACCCAAGGAGGAACGGAACAACATTTGCAGACCACCTTGAACCACGCCTTGTTCGTTCTTCAAGGCACCAGCCGGTGCCTGCACCGACATGTTCAATGGCTCATCCATACCCACGGCAACCAGTGTTCCCTGCTGAACCGTAACCGGGGTCGCGGTAAAGACTTCCTGCTTGATTGCAAGGCTGTCTTTGGCAGCCTTGCCCGTGGCGCCGGACTGCTGAACTTCCTGTGCATCCACCGTCCACTCCATCTGGTGCGAATCGGCCGAACCACTGGACAGTGGAACCGACATGGGCCAGGAAACCACTTTAGCCGAGCCCGAAGCCAGCTCAACGGTTTGCTCTGGCAAGGCCGCCGAGGGCAAGCCTTTACCACGGTACTGCGCCTGCACCTTCACGGTCATGGCACGTGGGCTGCTGTTACGCAGCGTCACTTGGGCCTGGTAATCATCACCCTCACGAGCAATGGCTGGCAAACCGGAAATGATTTGCAGGTCTTGCGTTGTGACGATCTGAGCCGAACCACTACCAAAGCGGTCGCCCGCCAGATCGGCGACGGCCACAATCCGGTATTGGGTCAGGGAGTCTTTCAGCGGCACGGTCACCGTTGCGCGACCTTGTGCGTCCAGCTCCACATTGCCTTTCCACAGCAGCAAAGTATCCAGCAATTCACGAGTGGGGCTCTTGCCACCGCCACCACCCGCTGCGACAGCCTTGCGACCATAGTGACGACGACCCACGATTTCAGATTGCGCCGTGGCGGTCTGCACGTTGTAGCCGCGCAAGGCACGCATGGCGTTGAGCAGGTTCCAGCTATTGTTCGGGCTCAGTTCCAGCAAGGCCTGATCCACAGCCGCCAAGGCCACGGACGCACCGGCTGCCGGTGTGCCATCGGACTTGAGGACCTGAATATCAACCTTGGCCTGCTCACGAATCGCGTACTGGCTGCGATCCGTCGTTACCTTCACATCCAGCGCATCTTGCTGGCTGCTGACTTCAATGCTGGCCAGACCAAAACGATAGCTAGGCTTGGACAAGTCCACGGTAGTTGTCGGGGCAACAAACTCACCACCGCCTTCCGAGTAGGCTTTGTACCAAGTCAGAGGCTGACTCCAGCCCCAGCTAAAGAAAGAGTACCAAGGCACTTCACGCAGACGGCCACGCAGAACCAGCACGGACACGTAAACGTTCGGCCCCCATTCGGGCTTGATCTCCACGCTGACGTTAGGGCTGTCGCCTTCCAGCTGAACCACTTGAGCCTGCAAGACGCCTTCACGCTCCACCGACACCAGGGCCGTGGCCTCGCGGAAAGGCATGCGCACCTGGAACTCGGCTGTCTCGCCAGGAGCCCAAACTTTCTTCGCAGGAATCACATCGATACGGTCATCGTTCTGACCACCGAACCATAGGTAACCGGAGCCACTGACCCAGACGGTGCTGGCAGCAACGGACTCACGGCCTTCGCCATCGCGTGCAATGGCACGCAGCTCGACCTGACCGCCCTTCTCCAATTTCACATCACACTGCACCAGACCCTGATCGTCGCTGCGACCTTCGCAGATCGTGCCCAGGTCTTCGCGCTGCTCCTGATTATCGTAGCTGTAGAAGCCACCCACCATACGCTTGCGGATCGAGAAACGCTGCACATTGGCCGCCTCAATACGCACAGGCACGTTTTTCAGTGGCTTGCCGTCCGGGCTCACCGCGATAGCCGAGAGCTTGGTGGACGAACCGGCTGCCAACCAGCTACCTGCACGCAGACCCACCACTACATCGGCCGGCCATACGGACACGGTTTGGGTCAAGGTTTGAATTTCACCGTTCGGATCGGCAAAAGTGGCTTCTACCAGAAATTCGGAAGGACGATCCACCGCAGGCAACTCATCCAGCGTGGCACGCAAACCACCCTGTGCATCCAGCTGAAAGCGCTTCTTGTTCAGGAAAACACGGGAGTCCGAGACATCAGACTGTTCAACCTTCTCGGGAGGGACAAAGCTGAAATCGTCATAGGCGCTGAAGGACGTTCCTGCCGAGCGGACAACCGCCGACAACTGAACCGGCAAGTAATCAGCCGGGCCACCAGACAGATACTGCAACTGCAGGTCGGCCTGCAGTTCTTTGGGTTTGACCAGATAAGGACGATCCTGACCGTCACCCAGCTTGATACTGCCGCCCAACACAGGCAACTTGAACTGCTCTACGCGGAACTCGCCGAAGTTGAAGTACTGATCCTCGCCTTCGGTTCGCAAGCGATACACACCCAGCTCGGCGTCCTTGGGGATTTTCCAGTCGGTCAGAGCAAATACGCTGCCTGCCGCTGTCTTTTGCCACTTCAAGGGCAGCTCAATTCGCTTGCCGCTGCCATCGTGCTCGACAATCATGGTGTCGGGATAGCGAGCTGGAGCCTTGAAACCGTCACGTACGCGTTCGCGTACATAGTGTTTCATATGGGCCACTTCACCCGCACGGAACAGATTGCGATCCATCACAGTGTGAGCAATGGCCTCATCGCGACCGCCCCAGTTGTAAGGCACATTGAAGCGCCAAGGCTCGATACCCGAATTCCACTCGCTCAAGGCAAAGCTGAAATCATCTTTACCACGAGCCATGGGGTTGTTCTTGTCGATTCGCGCCGTCACGAACAAACCGGACAAGCTGGTTTCCTGGCAGTAATCCGGGCTGGACACCGCCTGCGGGTGATGGAACATCCCATTCTCGTCTGTTTCACCTTGCAGCAGCTCTTCACCACGGCAGTTCATCACGCGAATTTTCGCGCCGGGCACGACTTTGGCATCATCCAGTGTCGTGACCCAGACCAGCAAATCGTCACCACCTTTCTTGATATGCACACCCAGGTTGGTCACCAGCACAGAGCTACGCACGTACATGGTACCGGCCGCCTCCAGCAAGGAAGCTCCCAGACGTGGGGAAGCGACTTCCAGAACATGGAAACCAGGCTCTTTCAGCGGCACGCCAATCAATTCAAAAGGACGCTCGCCTTTTTGATCCATGCCGGGCAAGTCCAGCTTCTTCAGATCCTTGCCTTGCAACAGGGGCTGGGCACGCAGATCCAGGTAGCCGTTCTCATTCAAAGGAGCGGTGACATGGAAGTCACTGCCCATCATGGTCTTCAGATAGTCGGGGGTGACCGACCAGGAATAGTTCAGCTGGCGCAGACGGGAGAACCAGGTCAGAACTTCCTTGTCGTCCTTCACGGCAAGAGCCCCCACCTGACCGGCGGACACCAGCATTTGCTGAGTTGTCAGATTGGCTTCGACATTACGCAGGCTCAAGCCAATGGCTGGCGGATCGGAATCGTCCGATCCGTCACGATCCGCATGGCCGAAACGCTCCACAATCCCGAAAGGCTCCACCGCAAACTTCACCAGCGGCGGATAGGTCGTGGTGCTCATGCCGTTGCTCAGCACTTGCGGGTTCTTCAGGCGGCGACCTGCGTCGTCCGTCAGGCTGTCCGGAATCTTGACCGTCAGCTTGGCGTTTTCAGGGAAAGGACCCTCGAAACGCACGTACTGGCCAGGCCCACGATCCTGCCATGCCTCGTCGCTATCAGACTTGGGTTCCCAAACCTGCTTGCCGGCTTCCAAACGAATCTGGCTCAAGTACTCGTAAGCGACGGGCGCAGAGAACTGAACACCGAAGCTGCCAACCGGCGTGCAAGGCGCTTCTGCGCGCTCACGCATGCAAGTGAGCGAGGCGGTAAACTCGGGGCGCACGTTGTAATCGTAGGTATAGCGGTCCGTATTAGGGACGCCCTTGCGATTTTCAATCTGCGTCATGACGCCCGGCTCCAGCACCACCGACACGCTGGCATCCGCTGGCAGGGGACGCGCACACTGGACGGCCTGGTATCGGTCGTCTACCTCGTCCACATAGAACTCGGCGCGAACCATGGCGTCGCGCTCGGCACCCTCAATGGCTTTCAAGCCAATACGCTCGCCAATACCCTCTACCCGGCAATAGCCGTTCTTGACTAAAGAGGCGCTATTAACCGGCGCATTGAAGCTGAATAGAAAGACCTGGTCTTCATCAATAATGTTGTAATACGGGCGGTTGCTTTCCAGAATGGCGCCGCCTGAATTAAAACGATATTGAGCCGGTCCGCTAATCGCTTCATTATTGATGCTGCGAAAACTTTTGGACACGACGGCCGTACAACTCAAGCCTGGTCCTGGACGCTCGTCGAATTCATAAATCCAGCGGCGCGAATCAAGCCAACGGCCCTGACCGACTACCGAAGGATCATCACACTGCACCTGAACGGGTGCAGGCAATTGCGAATCCCCAAAATGAACTGCGGGTGTGGCAAAGGTGACTTTGACATCCCGCAAATCCGATGTCGCCCCTTGGGGCGAGAAACTGCTTATCGTAATGGCTTGGGCGCTACTGACACCCAGCAAGAACATCAAACCCAGCAAAGACTGGCGATGCATCGTTCTTCCCCTATGGAATGTGCTATTTTCGGCGCCAGTTTAATAGAAATCAGACCCTCTGAGCGTGTCTGAATAGCCCCGAAAGCGCATAAAGAATGCCACCAAGTGCAACAGAAAAAGACACCGGGCTTTAATTGTTCACGACACCCGTTTGTAGAAGCATTCATGGCATTTGAAAGAAAAAATTTCAAATGCGACCAATACCCTGCTTTTTTCCCCAAACTGGCGGCATCCACTACGATAAGAAACATAATTGCCCAGGCAGTCACTGGAAAAGCACGGTACTCGCCCCATATGCGTTAAGGCTTGCACGATCAATCCGCTTAGATTTCAGGACAGACACATGAGCACGATGACACTGCAGGAACTGGATAAAACCCGCGAGGAATGTCGCAAACTAATCAGTCGGCGCGCTCTGCTGTCAGCAGCGGCAGCCGTGGTGCCCATCCCTGGTGTGGATGTGGGTACGGATGTGGCGATTCTGATGAAAGTCATCCCCATCATCAATGCGCGCTTCGGCTTGACGGCCAACGATGTGGACGCCCTGAGCCCGGAGCTGAAAAAGCTGGTGGTCGTGGGGGGAACCAGTATGGGCCTGGGCATGGTGGGACGCGTGCTGACTACAGATCGCGTGGTCAATATTCTGGTGCGTCTGGGAGCGAAGAAACTGGCCGGGAAATACGGCGCCAAATATGTGCCTTTGATAGGCAGCGCCATTTCCGCTTCCATCAGCTTTGTAGTGCTGCGCAAAGTCGGCAACCAGCATATTGAAGAATGCTATGAAATTGCCCGTCGCCTGGCACTGGAGACACAAAGGAAGGAAGCCGTCCACACCATTGATGGCGGTGAGGAAGGCTTGATACGCGAAATCAAGGGCTAAGCCCTTGATCCCGTTTAGGCCGCAGGAACCACACCCGGCGTTTTGCTGCGGCCATTCAACATATAGTCCATCAGCTCGCGCACCGATTTCATGGCTTTGCCAAAAGGCAAGGCTTCGGAACTACGGAAGAACAGACCGCGCTGTACATCACCTTTCAGGGCATAGGCCAGCTGACGGTCAATGCAAAACTGACCATGGCGTTGCACGCCATCGCGCAAGCCGCAATGCGCCAGGCAGTCAAAACCTTCCGTGCAAGCACGCTCGCGTGCCACCGATTGCAGCTTTTGCTCTTTATGCAGGTAAGCATCCAGCCAGGGCGTACGCACGGCACGGGCAGGCAGTCCGGCCACGCTCATAAAGGTCACGATGTCCTTGGGCTCGGCATCCAGCAACACGCGCTTGAAGTTCTCATGCGCATCACCTTCTTCAGTGACGGCAAAGGCAGTGCCCATTTGCACACCATCTGCACCCCAATCCATTAATTGACGCAGTTGTTCAGGACGGTGAATCCCGCCTGCAGCGATCAAGGGAATACGCTCGGCCTCCAGGCCCAACTCGCGAAACAAGGCGCGGCAGCCTTCCAGAACGCGCTGGAAAGCATATTCAGGTTTGTTCAAGGATTGGTCGTCGGCGGCCCCCAGGTGGCCTGCGGCAAAACGGGGATTTTCCAGAACGACTGCATCCGGCAAACGCTTGCGGCGCAGCCATTTCTTCACCAGTAAAGTGACGCCGCGCACATCCGACAAGATTGGAATCAAGGCAACTTTGGGATGATCCTGAACCAGCTCAGGCAAGTCCAGCGGCAGGCCAGCGCCCACCACCACGGCATCTGCCCCGCTTTCGCAAGATTGACGCACATACTCGGGATACTGCGAGACAGCCTTCATGATATTGACGGCGATGCCACCGTTGCCACCCGAGCGCTCTCGGGCACGATTGATCTCGCGGTCCAGGGCCTGCAAATTGGCTGCATCGACCACGCCTTTTTCGACATCACCCTGGGTGCTGTCCATCAGGTCTTCGTGATGACGCCGTAAATCCACGCTGGAGATCGTCCCCAGCCCGCCCAATGCGGCCACAGTACCGGCCAGCCGGGACGCCGAAATACCGACTCCCATGCCGCCTTGAACAATAGGCAAAAGCAGTTTTCCCTTCAGGGACATGAGACGTAAATCCGTCTTTAGCACGATGTTGATACCTTAGGTTGATGCAAGAACCTGCCGGCCACGTCGGGACCAGAAACAGGGCAATAGAATCGTGGCCGTCTGCAAGGACGGCCACTGTGTTAAATCAGGCGGGAATAGCGGGCACCGCTTTCCTGGCTCAAGTACTTGTCGAACACCATGCTGTAGGCGCGCACAAATAAACGGCCTTTGGGCAGAACCTGGATGGATTGGGCATCGACTGTCAGCAAGCCAGCGTCCGCATAGCTGTTGAGCTCTTGCAGCTCGGCAGAGAAGTAGCTGGCAAAATCAATGCCGTAACGCGCTTCCAGACGCAAGATAGGCACTGGCATGCTGCACATCAAATGCATGATGACTTCCGCCCGCAGGCGATCATCCTGCTGCATCACAATACCCCGCTCGATAGGCAAACGCCCCCGGTCTATATCGGCGTAGTAATTGCGCAGGCTGCGGGCATTTTGCACATGCATGGTGCCCACCTGACCAATAGACGACACGCCAAAAGAGACCAGATCACAGGCTGCGCGGGTGGTGTAGCCCTGGAAGTTGCGGTGCAGACTGCCGTCCAGACGGGCCAGATTCAGCTCGTCGGTCGGCAAGGCAAAGTGGTCCAGACCGATATAGACATAGCCTGCATCCAGCAGACGCTGCGAAGACATCAAGAACAGTTGCAGACGCTGATCGGCATCGGGCAGCTCTTCTTCATTGATTAAACGCTGAGCCTTGAAGCGTGTTGGCAAGTGCGCGTAGTTATACAGAGCGATGCGATCTGGTCGCAGTTGCACCAAAGAGTCAATGGTGATGGCAAAGCTTTCCAGGGTCTGCAAAGGCAGACCGTAGATCAGGTCCGTGTTGATGGACTGGAAACCGGCAGCCCGGCTTTCTTCAATGGCGCGTTTGACCATTTCGAAGGGCTGAATACGGTTGATCGCTTTTTGCACATTGGGGTCAAAATCCTGCACCCCGAAGCTGGTACGGTTAAAACCCAGAGCCGCCAAGTTCTGGAGCGTGCCTTCCGCCAAGGTACGCGGGTCGATCTCGATGCCCAGTTCAGCATCGTCCGTGAACGCGAACTGCTCCTTGAGCTTGGCCATCAAGCGGGCCAACTGTTCATTGTCCAGGAAAGTGGGCGAGCCGCCGCCCAAATGCAGTTGTTCGGTGCGCCGATCTTCACCCATATATTGGGTGACCATATCAATTTCGCGCAGCAGGTAATCCAGGTACTGCTCGCTCTTGCTACGATCCTGAGTGATGATCTTGTTGCAGGCACAGAAGTAGCAAAGCGACTGACAAAACGGAATATGCAGGTAAACCGACAGAGGCGGATTACTGCTGCTCAAGGCGCGCCGCGATAATTCGTGAATATAAGGCTGAGCAGGAAAGTCCTGAAAAAAACGATCTGCAGTGGGATAGGAGGTATAGCGAGGCCCGGAACGATCAAAACGCCGGATCAGGGCTTCAGAGATTTCGATATCCGGCGCGGTGGGGGCGCTGGCATCCGATGCTTCCAGTGTTTGCGGCATAAAGGGTCCTCCTGCACGAGACCTGTTTCTTCTAGTCAAGCATTCATTGTGAGAGAAAACCTCAAGCATGCGCTTGACCTGCATCAAGGCCGCAATAACTAAAAAAACGCTTTTTTTATCGCTGTTGGGCTGAATTTAGCTTCATATATCGTATTATTAAGCGCTAGCCGCCTAAATTACCGCCTGTTGGAGTCAGATGTATTTGCTCGTGATCCTAGCTCTACCGTTTATCGGTAGCTTGCTATCTTCCCTGATGCCCGCGAACTCTCGCAAACTCCAGGCATCTCTTGCAGGCGCTGTCGCCGTTACGTGCGCCTTACTCACTCTCTACGCCTATCCGGACATTGCTCGCGGAGAGGTGCTGGAGTCGTCACGCTCCTGGATACCCGCCCATGGCTTGACCTTCAAGCTGCGCATGGACGGCTATGCCTGGCTTTTCAGTATCATCATTACCGCCATGGGGGCCTTGATCGCCCTTTATGCGCACTATTACCTGTCCGCTCAGGATCCGGTCCGACGTTTTTTCTCCTTTCTGCAAGCCTTTATGGGCTCGATGCTGGGGGTGGTGCTGTCGGGCAATCTGATCCAGCTGGTCGTGTTCTGGGAGCTGACCAGTCTGTCCTCCTTCATGCTGATTGCCTACTGGTATCACCGCATGGATGCGCGACGGGGTGCGCGTATGTCGCTGATCATTACGGGAACCGGCGGTTTCTGCTTGCTGGCGGGCGTGCTCATGCTGGGCCAGGCTGCCGGCAGTTACGACCTGAGTGTGGTACTGGAGTCGGGCGAGCAGATTCGCAATCACCCCTGGTATACCGGGATGCTGATCCTGATTGCCTTGGGTGCACTCACTAAAAGCGCGCAGTTTCCCTTCCATATCTGGCTGCCTCACGCCATGGCTGCCCCCACACCTGTGTCCGCCTATTTGCACTCGGCCACCATGGTCAAGGCCGGGGTATTCCTGCTGGCGCGCCTGTGGCCTGCCCTGTCGGGCACCACGGAATGGGCTGTCATTATTGGCGGCGCTGGCCTGTGTTCCCTGACGCTGGGGGCTTATGTGGCCATGTTCCAGCGCGACATGAAGGGCGTACTGGCCTATTCCACCATCAGCCACCTGGGTCTGATTACCTTGCTGTTGGGCCTGAACAGCCCACTGGCTCTGGTCGCGGCGCTGTTTCACATGATGAATCACGCGACGTTCAAGGCCTCCCTGTTCATGGCTGCCGGTATCGTGGACCACGAGACCGGTACCCGTAACCTGAACCGGCTTTCCGGTTTGCGCCACGCCATGCCCTTGACTGCCACCTTGGCTACCGTTGCGGCGGCTGCCATGGCCGGTGTGCCCCTATTGAATGGCTTCATCTCTAAAGAAATGTTCTTTGCCGAGACCATTCTGGCCAGCAATGGCAACACCTGGGAATATGCTCTGCCCGTGGTGGCCGTAATTGCGGGCTCCTTCAGCGTGGCCTACTCCTTGCGCTTTATCGCACAGGTGTTTTTTGGCCCTGTCGCCAAGGACTTGCCCCGCGAGCCGCACGAGCCGCCTCGCCGCATGTTGATCCCCAGCGCGATTCTGGTACTGACCTGTCTATTGGTCGGCATTATTCCCAGCCTGACTTTTGGCCCCTTCTTGCATACTGCAGCTAGCGCCATCTTGGGTGCAGAAATGCCCCAGTACGACTTGGCCGTCTGGCATGGTTTCAACCTGCCCCTGATCATGAGTCTGGTCGCAACAGGCATGGGTGTGATCTTCGTTCTGATCATCAACCGCTTCTACAGGAACCGCCAAGGCCGTACGCCTTTGCTGACCCGTGCTGATGGCCGACGCTTCTTTGAGCTGGCCATGGAGTATCTGGAAGTGGCAGCCAACTGGGCCGTGGGCAAGCTTTACTCGCCACGCTTGCAGCGTCAGACCTTGCTGATTATTGTGGCCACAATCTGTGTTGCTGCCCTGCCTCTGGTTCGCGGCAACTGGTTCAAGTCCACTATTTCCACCCCCATCGACCCCTTCTTTGCCCTGATGTGGGCCGTCGGAATTGCCTGCGCGATTGGTGCGGCTCGTCAAGCCAAGTTCCACCGCCCGGCCTCCTTGCTGCTATCTGGTGGCGCTGGACTGGTTACCAGCCTGACCTTTGCCTGGCTTTCCGCCCCTGACCTGGCGCTGACCCAGCTGGCGGTGGAAGTAGTCACGGTTGTGCTGATTTTGCTGGGCCTGCGCTGGCTGCCGCAACGCGTCAGTGATATGCCTGGCGGCCAGGACAATAGTGGTCGCGCCCTTTTCCGCCGTAGCCGCGACTTGATTATTGCCATTCTGGCCGGTTGCGGTATTGCCGCTCTGGCCTACGCCATGATGACACGCCCTCACCCCAGCGGCATCTCGCCCTTCTTTGTCGAGAAGGCCCTGCCCCTGGGCGGTGGCGCGAACGTGGTGAACGTGATTCTGGTGGACTTCCGCGGCTTCGATACCTTTGGCGAAATCGTGGTGCTGGGCATTGTGGCCCTGACGGTCTTTGCGCTGCTGCGACGCTTCCGTCCACCGATCGAAGCCATCGCCCAGCCTCTGGCCCGTCGCCAGAACGTCAAAGACAGCCGTGAAGCCGTCTTTGTGGAACCGGACCCCAAGACACCGTTGCCAGAAGGCATCATGCAAATTCCAGCTGTCTTGCTGCGGCTGTTGCTGCCTATCTCCACGCTGATCGCCCTGTACTTCTTGCTGCGTGGGCACAACCTGCCCGGTGGCGGTTTTGTGGGCGGCCTGATCATGGCAACCGGCATTATCCTGCAATACATGGTTAGCGGCGTGGTGTGGATGGAGTCCCGCCCTCTGATTCAGCCTCAAACCTGGATTGGCTTGGGTCTGCTGACAGCCGGAGTGGCTGCCATGCTGGTCTGGGCCTTCAACAAGCCCTTCCTGTCTGCCCAAAGCTGGGATCTGCACCTGCCCCTGGTGGGCGACGTGCATACTTCCAGCGCACTGATCTTTGACATTGGTGTATTCATGCTGGTGATTGGTTCCACCATCCTGATTCTGGTCGCGCTGGCCCACCAGTCCCTACGTTTTTATCGCAAACTGCCGTCGCTGCAATCCGCCTCGAACGCTGCATCCGGGATGGAGAATAAATAATGGAAATCGTGCTTTCAATTGCGATTGGTGTGCTGGCGGGCTCGGGCGTCTGGCTCCTGCTGCGCCCGCGTACCTTTCAGGTCATCATGGGGCTGGCCCTGGTCTCCTATGCCGT
The DNA here is from genome assembly GCF_026344155.1 of Alcaligenes nematophilus. Taxonomy (NCBI): domain Bacteria; kingdom Pseudomonadati; phylum Pseudomonadota; class Betaproteobacteria; order Burkholderiales; family Alcaligenaceae; genus Alcaligenes; species Alcaligenes nematophilus. The sequence continues at coordinate 379,876 of NZ_JAPKMZ010000001.1, forward strand.
GAACCTGTTCATCTTTAGTATGGGGCGACTCAAAATCAGTGCTGCACCTGTGATCAATAGCAGCGAGCTGGGCGCCAGCTACGCCGATCCTTTGCCACAAGCACTGGTACTGACTGCAATTGTGATTGGTTTTGCCACTACCGCCTTGTTTCTGGTCGTCATTCTGGCCAATCGTGGCCTGAGCGGTACCGACCACGTTGATGGCCGCGAGGAAGACGATCTGTGAGTCTACTCAACCAACACTTGCCCGTATTGCCTGTTGCCATCCCCATGATGGCCGCGGCCCTGATGGTGATGCTGCGCGACAAGCGCCGTCACTACAAGCTGCTGATCGCTTTCAGCTCCTTATTGGCTCAACTGTTCTGCGCGGTCTACCTGCTGTTGCTGGCCGATGGCACACTGGATCCGATCTGGCCGCAGTCCGTCGGTGTGTACCTGCTCGGTGACTGGCCCGCTCCCTTCGGGATTGTGCTGGTCGTGGACCGGCTGGCCGCCTTCTTGCTGGTGCTGACCAATGTGCTGGCCTTTTGCTGCTGGTTCTATTCGCTAGCACGCTGGGATCGCGTGGGGGTGCATTTCCACTCCTTGTTCCAACTGCTCTTGATGGGCCTGAACGGCGCGTTCCTGACCGGCGACCTGTTCAACCTGTTTGTGTTCTTCGAGGTTCTGCTGGCCGCGTCCTATGGTCTGATGCTGCACGGTTCGGGCGCGGCCCGTGTCAGTGCCGGCCTGCATTACATTGCCGTCAACCTGATCTCCTCCTTCTTGCTGCTGATTGCCATCGCCTTGGTCTACGGTGTCACCGGCACCCTGAACATGGCTGATCTGGCTCTGCGTGCTGGCTCCATGCCGGATTCGGATCGTCTGGTATTTGAATCGGCCATGGCCATTCTGGGGATTGCCTTTCTGATCAAGGCCGCCGCCTGGCCCTTGAACTTGTGGCTACCCAATGCCTATGGCAATGCCAGTGCACCGGTCGCTGCCATGTTTGCGATCATGACCAAAGTGGGTATTTACGCACTGCTACGTATCGGCTCCTTGCTACTGCCTACGGGGGCACCTGCCGCCTTTGGCGTGGCCTGGATGTTCCCCGCCGGGATCGCCACGCTGGCCTTCGGCGCTATTGGTGTCATGGCCGCACAGCAACCCGAACGACTGGCCAGTTATTGCATCATCGTGTCCTCCGGCACCTTGCTGGCTGCCTTAGGCATGCCCGGCGTCATCCTGACCGGCCCTGCCCTGTACTACATGCTCAGCAGCGTTCTGGCCTTGGGCGCTTTCTTCCTGCTGCTGGAACTGGTTAGCCGTACCAAACCTTTTGGTGCCGACCTGCTGGCCGTCAGTCAGGAGGTCTTTGACCTGGACGACCCGGAGTCCGAAGACAATAGCGATGACGTGGTAGGTGTGGCTATCCCTGGCGTGATGGTGTTTCTGGGCATGTCCTTTATTGCCTGCGCCTTGCTGATTGTGGGCCTGCCACCGCTGTCCGGTTTTGTGGCCAAGCTGTCCTTGCTGACAGCCGCGCTGAAAGCCTCGGGCCAATCGCCAGAACCTCTAAACGCCTGGATTCTGACCGCTGCCGTGCTGATTTCCGGCGTAGCCGGTTTGATCGCCATGGTACGTGTGGGCATTCGTCTGTTCTGGAGCAATAGTTCCCTGACGATTCCCCGCCTGAAGCTGATCGAAGCTGCTCCCATTGCCAGCATTATTGTGGCTTGCGGGATCTTGAGCTGGTATGCCGGCCCGATCACCACCTACCTGGAACAAACAGCCCAGCAACTGGACGAACCCCGTATTTATATAGGGTCCGTCCTGCGGCAGAACCCGCTACGTTCTGTTCAAGCGGAGTGATTCTGATGCGACGCTATACCAAACATCTTTTCCTGCCCTTGCTGCTGCTTGGCCTGTGGCTGCTGCTGAACGACTCGCTCTCGGCCGGTTACGTGGTGCTGGGCCTGTTCCTGGCTATCGCCCTGAGCTTGGCAGCCATTCCATTTCGTCCGGTTAAGGCCAGCATCCGCCACCCCTTTCTGGCCTTGAAACTGATTTGCCAAGTGGCCTGGGACATTGTGCTGTCCAATATTGCCGTTGGCCATCTGGTTCTGAAAGGCAGCAAAGCACCTCGTCCGGGCTTTCTGGCCATTCCGTTGCAACTGACTGACCCACATGGTCTGGCAGCCTTGGCGTGCATCATTACCTACACCCCAGGTACTGTCTGGTCCGGCTTCGATTACGAGACCCGTGTCCTGACTTTGCACATTCTGGATCTGCAAGACGAACAGGTCTGGTTAGACACTATTCAGAAGCGCTACCAAGGACCGCTACTGGAGATTTTCCAATGATAGACATTGTTTACTGGGCCTGTCAGTTTGCCCTGGGCTGCTTTGTCCTGGGCATGGGCTGCGCCGTCATCCGCCTGCTTAAAGGCCCTTCTGCCGCCGACCGCGTACTGGCGCTGGACACCATGTACATCAACGGTATGCTGGCCTTGCTGGCCCTGGGCATCCGTTTTGACTCTACCTTGTACTTTGATATCGCCTTGCTGATTGCCCTGTTTGGTTTTGTAGGCTCGGCAGCCATGGCGAAATTCCTGCTGCGTGCCGAGGTGATCGAGCCATGAATACGCCTTTACTACCTTGGTGGCTGGCTGTCCCGGTTGCCCTTTTGCTGGTTCTTAGCGGCATCGTGGCCCTGGTGGGTTCGGCTGGCTTGCTGCGCTTCAAACACTTTTATTCACGCATCCATGCCCCCACCATGGGGAACACGCTGGGTACGTTTTTCATGGTGCTGGCCGTCGCCATCAGCGCCAGCCACTTGATGAGCCGTCCCATTCTGCATCCGCTCATCCTGAGTGTGCTCTTGATCATTACCTCGCCGGTCACCGCCATCTTTCTGATGCGCGCTGCCATCAAACGCGAGCATCGCCAACGTCTGGCCGAATATGGCCCGGACGAGCCAGGCTATCTGGACATGCCACATAAAGCGCCTCTGCCCAAAGATTTGGCTCAACCACCAACCAGCGACAAGACCTAAGTCAAGCAGTGAGGGTTTAGACAAGTTTTATTACCCTCACTTGCAACTGCTCCACTTATACTAGTAAGTGTTTACTGCGTATCGGGAATTGCCCCATACGCAGTCGCTTTTGGGGCTTTGCGGCCTGCTACTCATACCTGCTCGTAACAGTGCTCGCCAAGCCGGTGATTCCCTTAGCAAGTAAAGGAGTGAGATCGATGAGTCTACTTACACGCCCATCCCGAATTCTGAGTGCCGGCCTGCTCAGCCTGGGTTTGCTGTCCTCTGCTGCCTGGGCTCAAACCCCGTCCCAAGACTACCGACACGACATCCAGCGCTGTGAGCAATTCAAAGGAGACCAGCGCACCACTTGCCGTCGCGAAGCCGGTGCCGCGCTGCAAGCCGAGCGCCATCACAAGCTGGACAAACGCGATCACAATCTGGATGCCAACCGGCAAGCGCGCTGCCATCGCTTACCCGCTGATCGCCAGCAAGACTGCCTGAAATCCATGACCGGCCAGGACACAACGGTACGCGGTAGCGTGGAAGGCGGCGGTATCCTTCGCGAAACCACGACTGTGGTGCCTGCTCAGTAAGGCAAATCGCTATCCTTACAAAAAAACAGCGCCTGATAAAGGCGCTGTTTTTTTGACCTTGCTCCCTACTACTGCGTCTGGGTCAAATCATCCCTGTATGTTTCAGGGCTACGCCATGTTGCCCACAAAGTGATCACAGCCAACACCAGCACCATCACGGCCACGCCCCAATAGTGCCCTTGGCTAGCTAATAGCCATGTCGCCAACATAGGTGCCAGACCACCGCCCACCCCGGCAGCTACCTGGCAGCCTAAAGATGCACCGCTATAACGTACTTTGGTACCAAACAACTCCGGCAAATAAGCAGCCTGAGGGCCGTACATCGGACCATGGCCAAAAACCATGCATGCCGCAATCGCTCCGATGATCAGTGTTGGGTCACGCGTTTCCAGACAGAGAAACAAAGGATAGACCGCAAGTAACACGAAGCAAGACCCGAAATAGTACAAAGCCTTACGCCCCACCTTGTCAGACAGGTAGCCAAAAAGGGGAATAAAGCCGATTTCCAGCACGGCCCCAAGAAGCACCCCATCCAGAATCAAGCCCTTGGGTAGATTCAAGGCGTTAGTCCCGTAGACAATCACAAAGACCGTCAGGATATACACCCAGGCAACTTCACATACTTTCAGTCCAATGCTGAGGCAAAGATTCAGGCGATGCTTGGTCAGAATTTGCCAGAGAGGCGCCTTGTCTGTTTTTACCTCCGAACCGGCTTTTTCGCCCTCCTCCTGACTGACCTGAAAGACAGGGGACTCAACCACCTGCAAACGGATATAAAAACCCAAGGCAACCAGCACCACACTCAGCAGGAACGGCACTCGCCATCCCCAACTCAGAAACTCGGCTTCCGGCAAACGACTTAGCCAGGCCAGAATGCCAGTCGATGCCAGCATACCCAGCGGGAAACCCACCTGTACCAGACTACCGTAAAACCCCCGTCGATCTCGGGGAGCGTGCTCAATGACCATTAGCGCTGCCCCTCCCCACTCCCCACCAATACCGAAGCCCTGAATAATACGCAGCAAAATCAAGGCAATAGGAGCCCAGATCCCAATCTGTTCATAGGTAGGTAACAAGCCAATCGCAAATGTGCCTCCCCCCATTAAGAACATGGTCAACATCAGCATGGATTTACGACCAACTCGATCACCGAAATGCCCAAACACCACGCCACCCAAAGGGCGGGCAATAAAACCGACTGCGAACGAACCCAGCGCGGCCAAGGTCCCCATCAGCGGGTCCAAGCCAGGAAAAAAGATCTTGTTAAATACCAATGCAGCCGCCGTGCCATACAACAAAAAGTCGTACCACTCTACCGTCGTGCCAATCACGCTGGCCATCACGACACGCCGCATGGATCTTTCCTCCTCCAGCGCTTGCCGCTCCTGAGTGGCAGAGTCCCCCAGACTTTCCGCCTTAACTGAAATGCTCATTCTTGTCTCCTGATTATCAGGCCCGACTATCGATCCGGGCCTCCTATGGATGTGCCCGCAAATACCACATACGGTGGGCAAATACTGACAGGAAACTTTTTAAGCTTAAATTAGGGTTTATAAGTAAACTTATTCTTATTTTTATACTAAAAGTTGACTAATAAGAAACTTTTTACTAGATTACGACTACCGACCCACATGGGCGGCCCAACCAAGGAGACATCATGAATACAGAAACCAACGTCACGGAACAAGCTGAAAGCAATCACTATGCCCAACGTCTCAAAGGGAAGCTGGAACCTACCCAAGGCGGCTCCGTCTATGTAGATCCCGAATCCATGGAATGGCAACCTTCACAATTCGAAAAAATCTCGATGAAAGTTCTTTATCGTAACGATGCCGAAGGTGAGATGACAGTGCTTCTCAAGTGGGAGCCTGGTGCTGTCTTGCCTTTTCACCGCCACCCGGAAATTGAACAAAGCTACGTCTTGCAAGGCTCGTTCTACGACCACGACGGTATTTGTCGAGCTGGTCAATATGTCTGGCGTCATCCCGGCTCTTTACACGAAACACGCTCTGACGAGGGGTGCATTTTGCTGGCGGTCTATCGCAAACCGAATGTGTTCTTTGGCACAGCGGGTTTCCAAGCCGCCTAAGCGGCCTGTCGCTACGCGAGGCGCAAGACGCCTCGCACTGCAAGGAGCAACCATGACCTGCGTCGTCACCGACCCCTGCATCAACTGCCAATATGGCGAGTGCCTGGAAGTATGTCCTGCCGATGCCTTCCATCGCGGCCCGAACTTCATGGTCATCAATCCGCAAAGCTGCATCAATTGCACGCTGTGCATTCTGGCCTGTCCGGTGGAGGCTATTCGCTCAGACTATGAGTTAAGCCCCGAGTCTCGGCACTACATCCCACTTAATGCCGAACTGGCACAAAGCTGGCCAATCGCTTTCAGTGGACCACCCGCCCATCCAGACGCGCACTTTTGGTCAACGCAAACCAACAAGCTCGCCTTGCTGCAACGCTGAGAAAGCCACTGCGCACCTTCGCACTCATACGGTATGATTCAAGCTAGGTTGCTCGCGTTACACCCGCTGGCTACCAAACTGTTTTCATTGCCCGCAGATACGGCCTCACCCAGTGGGGCCGTATCTTCCTTCATACCGTTCAGACGTGGAATCAGGCGTGACCGAGGAACTTAGCTCTCTTAGCCCTAATAGCGACAAGCCCGAACAAGAAGAGGCAGCCGTCTGTAAACGGCTGCGTGAACTGCGGCGTGAACATCGCCTGACCCTGGATACCTTGGCCGAACGCTCCGGCTTTACCAAGGGGTATTTATCCAAAATCGAAAATGGCAACAAAGCCCCGCCCATCGGAACCTTAGCTCGCATTGCACGAGCCATGGGAGTGGACTTAAGCGCCTTCTTTGTCGATCCGGACCAAGACAATCAAACCATGCCGCTAAGCCAGGACTCGCCTGTGTCTGTTGTACACAGTTGGGAGCGTAAACCAGTCAGCCGAGGGGGGAGCGAGTACGGCTACGACTATGTCAGCCTTGCACATAAGAAAGCTAACCGCAACATGGATCCGTTCATGTTCACCTTTCCCCAACACACTGATCCGCAAGTGTTTTTTGAACATGCCGGCGAAGAATTCGTCTACCTGTTGACTGGTATGGTCGAATTCGAATTCAAAATACATGGGCAATTAGCCAAAGTCAGGCTTGAAGCGGGCGATAGCATGTACTTTGAGTCCAACACGCCCCACCGAGGCCGAGCGCTGGATGGCGATGCCCAAGCATTGGTCGTGATTATCGAACCACCGAGCGACGAATAAAAAACCAGACCAGACGCTCAAGTTGCCAAAAAGGAAACTTTTAAATATTATTAGGAAACTTTTACGGAGGTTTCCTTATGCACATTGGCATCATCTTGTACGAAGACGTAGAGCCTATTGAGGTTGGTATCTTAGGCACCTTGTCGATGGCAAAACGTCTGGCTCCAGAGCTGCAGTACCACACCCTCTCCGAAACCGGCGGAACGATACGATTACGCAACGGTTTGCATCTGGAGACGGAATACAGCTTTGCACAAGCACCGGCCGCCGATATCACCATCATCACCGGCGGTCCAGGATGGCGAACACAAGCCAATAACCCCGTACTATTAAACTTTCTACGTCAACGTCATGCTCGTGGGGATGTCATGGTTAGCGTCTGCACAGGGGCACTGCTGCTGGCCAGCGCTCGACTACTGGATGGCCGTACTGCGACCAGCAAAGCTGCCTATGCAGCGCCAGAGACCTCTCCTCTGAGCACATTGTCCGAAATGACCGTGGACTGCTCTGTACGCGAGGCCCTGCTGGTTGACGAAGGAGACATCATCACTGGCGGTGGGGTCAGCCTATGCGTAGACCTGACGCTCTACTTGCTGGAGCGTTTCTTGGGACCAGAACTGGCTGAGCGTACGGCCTACATCATGGAATACAGTGCCGCCCGAGCCGCCAATCAAGCACGTTTACCCAGCCTAATAAAACCTCTCCACGCCTAAGACCAAACCTCACAGCCTGTTGCCCTTTACTGAACAACAGGCGCTGCAGCTACAGCTCCACCTGTATCCCCATCTCCACCACGCGATTAGGCGGGATCTTGAAAAAGCGCGTGCTACGGCTGGCATTACGCGCCATGAATGCAAACAAGCGACGACGCCAGCCCAAGTACCAGGGCTGACGGGATTGAATCATCACCGTCTGACGCGACAGGAAGTAGGAGGTCTGCATAGGCTCCAGATTCAGCTCCGGGTGCTCCAGCGCGATCTGCTCCAGCAATTGCGGCACATTGGGCTCTTGCTTGAAGCCCCAGGAAGCCACCGCCTGCCAGCTGCCTCGGCTTAGACGTTGCAGGCTATAGCGCTCCCCAAAAGGAACGTAAGGCACACCGGCACTGGTTACGGTCAAGAACAGGACCTGTTCATGCAGGACTTTATTGTGTTTCAGGTTATGTAATAAGGCCGGAGGGACCGAGTCGGGAATGGTGCTCATGAACACCGCCGTCCCTGGTACACGGGTGGGAGCGTACTCTTCCAGGCTCAGCAAAAACTCTTTTAGCGGCTGCTTGTTTTCCAGCAGACGTTCGTGCAAAGCGGCTCGTCCCTGACGCCAGGTCAGCATCAAGCCCAGCAGCACAGCCCCCACCAGCAAAGGCAGCCAACCGCCTTCCAGAATCTTGAGCGCATTGGCCGAGAACAGCAATATGTCCAGAATCAGGAAAACGCCCAGGAGCCCCAGCCAGGCCCAGCGCTTGATTCCGCTAGCGCGGCGCGGCAGCAGTACCAGAGCCAGCAAACTGGTCATCAGCATGGTACCCGTGACTGCAAAGCCATAAGCATGGGCCAGCCGATCCGAGGAGCCAAAGCTCAGGACCAGAATCATCACCGCCACGCATAGCAGCAAGTTCACACGCGGCAAGTAGATCTGTCCTTCTTCTTTAGCCGAAGTATGTTGGATCACCATACGCGGCCAGAAGCCAAGCTGCACCGCCTGGCGAGTTACAGAAAACGCCCCGGATATCACGGACTGGGAGGCAATCACCGTTGCAACCGTTGCCAGCATCACCATGGGCACCAAGGCCCAGTTGGGAGCCAGGAAGAAGAACGGATTACGAATGGCGGCTGGGTCGGAGATCAACAATGCGCCTTGGCCGAAATAACACAGGACCAGGCAGGGCATGACAATCATGAACCAGGCTTTGCGAATTAAAGGACGGCCAAAATGACCCATATCGGCGTACAAGGCCTCGGCCCCCGTCAAGGCCAGGACCAAGGCCCCCAAAAGCAAAAAGGTTTGCCAGGGAGCCTCAGCAATAAAAGCCACGGCCCACCGTGGGTCCAGGGCCATCAAAACTTGGGGATGCTCAATAACACGCCATAGACCCAAGCCACCCAGCACCAGAAACCAGGTCAACATAATGGGGCCGAACAACTTACCCATGGTGCCCGTGCCATGGGACTGGATCAGAAACAAGGCCAGCAAGACGCCCAGGGCCAAAGGTACGACCCAAGGGTCCAGCACGTGAGACACCATCCCTATGCCTTCTAGCGCCGACATCACGGAGATGGCCGGGGTAATGATGCTGTCCCCATAAAACAAGGCAGCACCAATCAGACCCAGCACCACAATAATCTGCCGACGTGGTCCCTGAATGCCGCGTGCCGCCAATTCCATCAGGGCCAGCGTGCCACCCTCGCCTTTATTGTCCAGACGCAACACCACTGTGACGTACTTGATGGAGACCACCAGAGTCAGCAGCCAGAACAGCAAGGACAGCACACCATAGACCTGTTCAGCACCGGGCTGTCCGTAGGCGCTCAAGGCCACTTTCATGGTGTAGAGCGGGCTGGTTCCAATATCGCCATACACCACGCCTAAAGCGCCCATTAGCAAGGCGGCCTGAGCCGCTTTTTTGGGGTTTTCTGTTGCTGTGTTCAAGGCTTAGTTTCCAATCAAAGTGTCGTGCCGGGTCAGACGCGCACCAATACGCGGACCGGGAAAAACAATGGTGATGCGAGTGCCTGGAAAATCAGGACGGCTCATCAAGCTCCACCAGGCGCCATGCGCACGGGCAATTTCCTGCACAATGGCCAAACCCAAGCCGGAGCCTCCTGCTTGTGTGCCGGGGGAGCGATAAAACGCTTCAAATACCCGCTGCTGCTCGCTGGATTCAATGCCCGGCCCGTGATCTTCCACCGACAAGGAGGGTGGATTACTGGCCACCCGCAAGACGATGCGATCTGTTCCTTGCCCGTAGCGCAAGGCGTTATCCATCAGATTGGACAATAACTCCCGTAGGAGCACGGGGGCAGCATCAATCCAGACCGGCTTTTCAGGTGCCAGCAAATGGATTTCCACACCATGCTGACGCGCCTGCAAGAACCAGTCACCGCCCTCCTCGCGCGCCCATTCACACAAGTCCAGACGCACAAAGCTGTCTTTAATATTGGTGTCCGCATCAGTACGTGCCAGCACCAACAACTGCTGGCCCAGACGAATCATGCGGTCCGAGACACTTTTGATGCGCTCGGCCCGTTGGCGGATATCTTCTGGCAAAGGCCTTGCCAGCATCAGCTCGGACTCCAACTGCAAGCCCGTCAAGGGTGTGCGCAACTGATGCGCAGCGTGACCAATAAAACGCTTTTGCGCCTGCAGCGTATCACGCTGACGTTCCAGCAATTCGTTAAAGTGCTCCACCAGCGGCACTATTTCAGCAGGCAAGGCGCTGGCATCCAGGCGCTCGAAGTCGTCATCGGAGCGGTTGCGGATTTGTTGTGACAAATCATCAATGGACGCCAGCTGCGAGCGAATCCCCGACAGCAGCACCCAGGCAATCAGACTGACCAGCAAGACCTGACTGAGCGCCATAGTCCAGAAAATATCGCGCAGCAGCCAGTCTTCCAGGCTCATGCGGCGCGTCAGTATCCAGGTAACGCTCAAGTCGAGCACCACCAGAATGGAAATCGGGGGAAACAGACGGCCCATCAGTTTGCGGGCCAAAGAACCGGGAGCAAGAAAGCGCTCCAGCCAGCCTCGCAACAAGGAGGTTTTTACCGCTGGAGAAAGATGCTGATCGGGCATGGTTGACCTAAGGTTTCAGGCAGCGGGCACGGGCTGCCGTTATGCTCCGGCCACGCTCTCCACATCGAGCAAATAGCCAAAGCCGCGCACAGTCTGTATGACAGCCCCGGTGCCTTCCAGGCGCTTGCGCAAACGATACACGTAAACTTCGACCGCATTGTCGCTGAAATCGGCATCCCAGGCAGACAAGGAATTGATAATTTGCTGCTTGGTGACCACGCGGCCCGCACGCATCATCAACATTTCCAGTACGGACAGCTCGCGCACCGACAAGGTCACACGTTGACCGGCACAGCGCAGCTCGCGGCCAATGGTATCAAAGCTCAAGGGGCCCACATCAATAATGGGCTGTACCTGACCACTGCGGCGACGGCCAAAAACACGCACGCGGGCGGCCAGCTCGGACAGGTCAAAAGGTTTGATCAGGTAGTCGTCAGCACCGGCATCCAGGCCGCCGACGCGATCATCCACACCATCACGCGCAGTCAGAATCAGAACGGGAATGGCGTTGCCCTGCTGGCGCAATTGGCGCAGCACATCCAGGCCACTGATGCCGGGCAAGTTCAAGTCCAGGAGCAGAAGATCGTAGACCTGGGCGGCCAACTCCTTCAAGGCACTTTCGCCTTCCTGGAGCCAGTCAACAGCGTAGCCCTGATCGTTGAGAAATTCCTGCAGTGCGGCGCCCAGTATGGCGTCGTCTTCGATAACTAGTACACGCATTCGGGGGATTTTATTACGAAACTGGCCCCTCGCGTTGCAGATGCAAAGCGAGGGGCCAGAAAAAACAACACGAAGAAGAGCCTGGAATTACAGAGCAGGTTTAGGCTCCGCCGCCTTCTCGCCAGCGACTGCACCTTCCTTGGCTTCACCGTCGTCACCCGCTGCCTTGGTCGTTGGACCTGGACGCGTAATAAAACCCAGGCGGGTCAGGCCGGAAGCCTTGGAACGGCTCATGACCTGGGCCAGGGTTTCGTAGCGAGTATCGGTATCGGCACGGATACGCAATTCAGGCTGAGGCTGATCCTTGGAATAAGGGGCCAGCGTGGCGGTCAGATCTTCCAGCGCCACCGGCTGCTCGTTCACGAAGATCTGCCCTTCTGCGTCAATCGCCAGATCAATCGTCTTGGGATCTTGCTGGACTGGTTCAGACGTCGCCTGGGGCAGCTGAATCTTGATGGAGTGCGACAGCAGCGGAGCAGTGATCAGAAAGATCACCAGCAACACCAGCATGACGTCGATCAGCGGCACCATATTGATTTCGGACAGCGCGGAGCCCGAATTGCGATTATCAAAGCTGCCAAAAGCCATGATTAGTGCTCCCGCTTGGCAGCCGCTGCCGAGCTCGATGCTGCACCACCGCCCGAGCTAGGGACACGACGCAGAACAGGTTGGTTATCTTGCACAGGCTGGCCTGTGGTCAGGAAAGTAAACAGGTCGTGAGCAAACGCGTCCAGCTGGGACAGGTAAACGCGGTTGGTGCGCACAAACGCGTTGTAAGCCAACACGGCAGGAATAGCCACGGCCAGACCCAGCCCGGTCATCACCAGGGCTTCACCCACAGGGCCGGCGATCTTGTTCAGGGTTACGCCATCGGACAGACCGATATTGATCAGTGCGTGGTACACACCCCAAACCGTACCGAACAGCCCCACAAACGGAGCGGTAGAACCCACCGAAGCCAGCAGCGTCAGGCCGTTTTCCAGCTTGGCCGTTTCTTCGTCCATGACTTTACGCATGATGCGCGAGACAAAGGCATCGGTAGAGCCTTTCTCTTCCAGACGCATGGCGCCGTATTTCACATGGTGTTTTTGAGCGTGGATAGCGTGGCTGGCCAAGTGACTGAACGGATCGCGGGCACCGTGGGTGGCGATTTCGTTTTCAACTTGCTCCAGAGAACTGGCGGACCAGAATTCACGCATGAAACCTTGCGAGCGACGCTTCAGGCGGAAGGACAGCACGCCCTTGACGATGATCAGGTACCAACTGGCAACCGACATCAAGGCCAGAATGACGAACAAGGTCTTGCCGACCACATCACTTTGCTGGATAAAGTGCAGCACCCCGGTCGCTTCCTCAGCGGCAGCAACACTGGCGGCAGCCTGATCTGCAACAGGCCCTGCAACTTGTGCCAGGCTTACCCATACGCTTTGAAATAGTTCCTGCATCATTGATATATCCTAGTAAACAAAGTCGAAAGGAATATCGGCCATGGCACGATAGGCCACACCATTTTCCGTATACGGTTTGAAACGCGCTGTGCGTACTGCTTTCAGTGCCGACTCATCCAGACGTTCATAGCCTGAGGAGCTTTGCACTTTGGCTTCCAGCACGGTTCCTTGGGTTGAAATCACTACACGAACCACCACGCGGCCCTGCTCACGACGGCGCTCGGAAGCCCGGGGGTACACCGGCACAGGACGACGTCCCAAATAATCCACACGACCAATCAGCTTGGGCCGATCACCATCCGTAGAACGGGCGGCAGTTTGGGAGGACGTATTGTCCGTAGCTGGACCTGCTTGAGCGGCAGGAGCGGCTGGTTGAGCAGGCTGCGGTGTTTCTGCCGGTGGAACCTCGGGCTTGGGCTGTGGCTTGGGCTTGGGTTTCGGCTTGGGTTTTGGTTTGGGCTTGGGCGGCTCGGGAATCGGAGGTTTTTCCACGATAGGCTCTGGCTCGGGTTCCGGCTCAACAACCGGTTCTGGCTCGGGCTCGGGGTCCGGTTCCACCTCGGGTTCGGGCTCAGGTTCCGGCTCGGCCACCACCTCTTCAGGAGGGGCACTGACCTGCTCTTGCTGAACCGGGGACTCCGACACTTCCACCAACGTCACCCCAACAACATCCATGGGGGCGGGTTCACCCACAATCTTGGGGGTTTCCGTCCACAAGATGGTAGCCACGACACCCACGTGCAATCCCAGTGCCAATGCCAAACCAGTTGCCTTCAAGGCCAGCATCGAGCGATTATTCTTTTGAGAAGCAATTCCGGTCATAATCCGTTCTACACATTCTGCAACCCGCATGGACCATGACGGGACCGGACAGGATGCCCAGTGAAGTATCGAATCTTAACAGAAACAGGAATGATTCTCAATACTAAATTCCTGTAATATTTCCTGCTCCAATCCGCCCTGCAAAAAACCTCCAGATACTAACGCAGACAGGCTGACCTAGGGTCAGCCTGTTGCGAATAATTTGCAAAAAATCAGGACAATCGCGCTTCGGTTTGAGACTCGATAGGGAAAGCGCTGAACTTGCGTGGCAAGGCCAAAGCCCGCTCACCCGGCCGCAAGCCCAGCTGCGACCAACGCTGATGATCGAACTCGGCTTCCCAAGCACGCTCGCCCTCGTTCAAGGCCAGTTCAACCCGTACTGTCGCCCCCAAGGGAATAATGCGCTGCACGGCCACGACGATGCCCTGGCCATCCAATTGACGCTGTAAATCCAGGTCATGCGGGCGCACATAGCCTACTGCTTCCCCCTGACCCGCATCCTGAGCATTCAAGGCCTGATTGGACTCGAATTGTCCCAACTGAGGATCAGCCACAAAGCGTCCGTGCTGGAACTGACCCGGCAAGCGATTCGCCGCCCCCAGGAACTCATACACAAAAGGACTGGCAGGGTGGTTATAGACATCCTGCGGGGCGCCTTCCTGCTCAACCCGGCCTTTATTGAGCACCACAATACGATCAGCCACTTCAATGGCCTCTTCCTGGTCGTGCGTCACAAACAAGGTACTGATATGGAGGTCATCATGCAGACGACGCAGCCAGGAACGCAGTTCCTTGCGCACCTTGGCATCCAAGGCACCAAAAGGCTCGTCCAACAGCAAGACACCCGGTTCCACCGCCAAGGCACGTGCCAGAGCAATACGCTGCCGCTGACCACCCGACAAGGCCGCCGGGTAGCGATCGGCCAGCCAATCCAGCTGCACCAGCTCCAACAGCTCGTGCACACGCTGACGAATCTGGGCTTCGGGCAAGCGCTGCTTGCGTGGCTTGATGCGCAGACCAAAGGCGACGTTTTCAAACACCGTCATGTGGCGGAACAAGGCATAGTGCTGGAACACAAAACCCACCTGGCGATCACGCGTGCCCACAGCAGCCACATCCTTGCCGTTGATCAGCACCTGACCCGCATCCGCATGTTCCAGGCCAGCCACGATACGCAGCAAGGTCGTCTTGCCGCAGCCCGACGGCCCCAGCAAAGCCACCAGCTCGCCCGCTGGGAAATCCAATGTCACATCACCCAGTGCCGTAAACGCACCAAACTGTTTAGATAGATGACGAACTTCGATACTCATAATGAACTCCGAATGCGATCATCCACGATGACCGTCTTGAACCATTTTGCGCTCGGCCCACAATTTAAGCGCCAACGTCAGTAAAGCCAAGACCGCCAGCACCGAAGCCGCCGCAAAAGCGCCCACCGTGTGATAGTCGTTGTACTCAATCTCTACATGCAAGGGCAGCGTGTTGGTCTGGCCCCGTATATGGCCCGAGAGCACCGACACCGCCCCAAACTCGCCCATGGCACGGGCATTGCACAGAATCACGCCATACAGCAGGCCCCACTTGATCTTGGGCAGAGTCACCCGCCAGAACATCTGCCTGCCATTGGCCCCCAGCACTCGCGCAGCCTGCTCTTCCTCGCTGCCCTGCATTTGCATCAGCGGAATCAACTCACGCGCCACGAAAGGGAAAGTGACAAACAAAGTCGCCAAAACCAAACCGGGCAAGGCAAATACGATACGAATGTTATTAGCGTCCAGCCAATCCCAAAATGGGCCTTGGCGACCAAAAATAAGTAAAAACATCAAACCGGCAATGACAGGTGATACCGAGAACGGCAGGTCGATCAGCGTCGTCAGAATGCTTTTTCCACGAAACTCAAAACGCGCAATCGCCCAGGAGGCGGCCAGACCAAACGCGATATTCAAAGGCACGGCAATCACGGCAACCAGAACTGTCAGGCTGGCGGCATGCAAGGTATCGCTCTCGCTCAAGGCGGACAGATACGGCATGATGCCCCGGCTAAAAGCCGTCATGAAGACCAGGATCAAAGGCAGGAGCAAGAACAGCACAAAGAACAGCAAGGCAATGCCAATCAATAAGGCTTTGACGGCCGGACCTTCATCCTGCGCCGCCCGCAAGCGCGCCGTATGTACCGGCACCGCCTGCACAGAGGAATCCATCGTCAGGCTGCTCATCGTGCGCCCTCCAAAGTCAAAGGCGCTGCCACCTTGGCTGCCTTGCCACTAGCCTGACCCGAATGACGCGACTGCAAGTACCACTGCAAGCGATTGATCGCCAGCAAGATAATGAAGGACAGCACCATCATCAAAACGGCCAGCGCCGAGGCTCCGGCATAGTCAAACTGCTCCAGCTTGATCACGATCAGCAAGGGTGTAATTTCCGAAACCATAGGGACATTACCGGCAATGAAAATCACGGAACCGTACTCACCCACCGCACGGGCAAAAGCCAGCGCTACGCCCGTCAAGCAGGCGGGCAATATAGCGGGCAGAATCACCTTGGTGACCGTCTGGAAGCGATCGGCCCCCAGGCAAGCACTGACCTCCTCCTGCTCCTGTTCCAGCTCTTCCAGAACCGGCTGCACGGTACGCACAACAAAGGGCAGCCCAATAAAAACCAGGGCGATCAGCACACCCCAAGGGGTAAATGCAATCTGCCCAACATAAGGTTCAGCCCAGGAACCGATCCAGCCCGTGGGCGCATAAATCGCCGCCAAGGAAATGCCGGCTACCGACGTTGGCAAGGCAAAGGGCAGATCAATCAAGGCATCCACAATTCGACGACCCGGAAAGCGGTAACGCACCAGGACCCAGGCCAGAATCAAGCCATATACACCATTGATCAACGCCGCCAAAGCGGCCATCCCAAAGGTCAGTTTCAAGGAAGCCAAGACGCGCGCAGCACTGATGGTTTCCCAAAAGGCCGACCAACCCATGGAGGTGGTCTTGAGCAAAACAGCAGACAAGGGGATCAGAACAATCAGGCTCAAATAGCTGATGGACAAACCCATGGTCAAGCCAAAGCCTGGCAAAGCCCGCTGCTTGCGAGCAGCGGGCAGAAATCCCCAAAGACGAGCCTGTGACATCGAACGGTCCTCGGTGATAGTGGGGTTACTTGCTCAAGTAGATGCTGTCGAACACGCCACCATCCGCAAAGTGCTTGGCCTGAACCTGAGTCCAACCGCCCAGCTCATCGTCAACCTTGTACAGTTTCAACGCCGGGAACTGATCGCGGTACTTGGCGGCCACCGACTCCAGGCGAGGACGGTAAAAATGACGGGCGGCAATTTCCTGACCTTCCGGGCTATACAGATATTCCAGATAGGCCTGAGCCACTTTTTCCGTGCCATGCTTGGCGGCATTGGCATCTACCAGCGCCACGGGCGGCTCGGCCAGAATGCTGCTGGAAGGCACCACAATATCGAAGCGATCGGGCCCCAGATCCTTGACGGACAAGAGCGCCTCGTTCTCCCAAGCAATCAATACATCGCCAATGCCCCGCTCCACAAAGGTTGTGGTCGATCCACGCGCACCGGAATCCAGCACGCTGACGTTGCGATACAGCTTGGCCACAAAGTCACGGGCCTGCGCTTCATCCCCATTGCCTTGCTTCAAGGCGTACAACCAGGCCGCCAGATAGTTCCAACGTGCCCCCGCCGAAGTTTTAGGATTGGGCGTAACCACCTTTACATCAGAGCGAATCAAGTCGTTCCAGTCGTGAATCCCCTTGGGATTACCCTTGCGCACCAGCAAGACAATCGTGGAGGTGTAAGGCGTACTGTTGTCCGGCAGGCGAGCCTGCCAGCCCTTGTCCAGCAAACCGGACTGAGCGATCTGATCAATATCGGATGAAATACCCAGCGTCACCACATCAGCGGGCACGCCATCAATCACGGTACGGGCCTGCTTGCTGGAACCACCGTGGGAACTACGGATGACTACACTGTCACCCGTTTGCTCTTTGTAATGCGCCTGGAAAGCCTTGTTGAATTCAGCGTACAGTTCACGCGTTGGGTCATACGAAACATTCAGAATGCTGACCTCGGCTGCAACAGCCGTTGCCGCCGCCAGCACCAACGTCAGCAAAGCCCCTGCCCGAACGCCCTTCCACTTCTGTTGAATCCGCTTCATTTCCCATCCCCTAGAAACCATTTCCAAGCAATGAGAACGAGTCTAGCAAGGGTGTTACACCCGGCTAAATACCGATTCTTTGGTTAGATATAGCGGGGAGATGGAGGGGACCGAAACGGCTGCCAGATCCAGAATGCTCAGAGTACGGGAATCAGCCTGGCAACTGCCCTTTTTCCAACACCAGCTCCCACATCGCTTTTTGCTTTATATATTTGTGCGACGTCATGTGCTGGACAGAAATCCGGCGCCATTCGGCCCCAAATAACTGCTCTACGCTGGCCTGATCAAAGAAACGCTTGCAATTGCCTTGGTCGCGATAGAAGTTGGCTTCAATCAGCTCGCCCTGCCCGGCACCGAAATTCACATCCTTGGTGGAGTTCAGACGACATAAAAACAAAGCACCAGGCCGCAAGCTATTCCAGACTCTGCGCACAATGGCCTGGGTTTCATCCCATGGAAAATAATGCAGGGACAAGCTGGCCAGGACCAGCTCAAGATTATTCGCCGCCTCCGGCCAGGGACCTCGCGTATCCCTGCACTCAATCCAAGCCTCGGGAGCGCGCTGCTGCGCGATTGCCACACATTCGGGTGAGAGGTCAAAAGCCATCACCTTCAATCCTGCCTGGGTCAAGGTCAACGTATCGTCACCAAAACCACAGCCTATCTCCAGTACCGGCGAAGAAATTTCACGTTGAGCGATCAAGGGTAACCAGCGATCAAGCCAAGGGTCCGAATACATAAACACGTTTCTCGTACAACAAGGGGAAAAATCAGGTCGCTGGGACGTCAAGGTCACGGACCAGTAAAGTCAGGACAATCGCCGCCAACAGGCACTCGCCTACATTGAACCAAAGGTGCCAGGGCTTGGACTTGTCACTATTGCCCAATGCGTAACGTATCCCTCTGTAATTGATCCAGCCCAGGCACACGACCAGCACAGGCCACAAGATCCATAGCGGCGGGAAAAACAAAAGAAACATAAAGGCCAGCCATGCCAGAATCAAGGTGGCAAGAGGAGACAGGCAAGAGAGTAGTTTGCTCATGAAGACCCGAGGACCGCATATCGACAAGATGTAGTGTTACCTGAATAGCCGCTACGCTCAAGATCGGGCCGCTGTTGCTATTATCGCTGCCTTGCCTGTGCTTTGCCTTTGCCTTTGCCTTTGCCTGGCAGCAATTCAAACGGGAGAGGCATGACAAATTGCAGGAATAAGTCTTTGTCGCCACTCCCCGTATTTCAGCTTCTCACGCGGAACGCTCGAATCAAGATCATCGGCGTGGCACCTGCATCAGTTCCTTGCCCGCCTCGTCATAGACAAGGACCGCCTTATCTTCAACCGTAAACTCCATCAAGTCACGACCAGCCACAACCGGACCTTGATAGGTAGTGCGTGTACGCTCCAGCAAGACTTGCTCGGGGATAGTGGCACCACCCTCAGGCGAATAAAACACGATGTGCGTATAGACTCCCAGCCTTGGCTTGCTCTCTGAAAAGACCTGCCCAACCTGCTCCGGCGTCGCAAAATGCTTGAGCGTTTCATTCAAGATGGGACGGACTTTCAAAAAGGCTGGATCAATCAAGGCCACGGAATGTACAAACGCATCTGCATTGGCGGCAGCAGCAATCAAGCGCTTGTCATACATCGCATCCCCGGAGATCGCTACCTTCTTGTCGTCGTACTCCACAATAAAGCCGAAAGCAGGAATCACCTCACCACCGTGATCAACCTCCACCGCCGTCACTGTCACCCCATTCTTGCTGTAGACCACCCCGCCTTTTTCAAACTCCTGGGTCACAAAGGTCACGCCCTCCACCGGCAGACCCTGATCCTCCACACGGATACGAATATCCTCGTCATAGGCTTTGGGCAGGTAATCCGTCATGGTCTTGCTTCCCTTGGGGCCATAGATCTGCAAAGGCAATGTCCGGCCTGGCCACGGCCGGCCAAACCAGCCCGTCAGCCATAAGTCCGGCAAACCTACGGTGTGATCCGAGTGCAAGTGCGTGAAGAAATGTGCAGTAATGGAATTGGGCGCAACGCCTTTCTGAAACAGCCGCGTCGCCACCCCGCGACCCGTATCAAACAATAGGGTTTCTTCGCCCGCCTGCACCAACGTTGCCGGACCTGCTCGATCTGCATAGGGCGCAGGTGTACCCGTTCCCAATAGAGTCACCTTCATACTGCCAGCCTGACTTACCGACGCGGCCCCCAGCAAAAGACCGACGCACAGCGTCTTTATCAGCATTCTCATTTCCCCTCTCCTTATTATTGAAGCCTAAACTACTTAGGCATTCATATGTTATTACATGCAATTTCCTATGCAGCTAGGTATTTCCCTAGGGCTCCTTCGTACAACACATGCGAGCAGTGGACAGAAGCACAATATGTCCACCTGGAGGGGATACATAAATGAAAAAGCCGAACCCAATATTTCAAAGGGTTCGGCTTTATCGACCGACGCTACACTTGCCTAGACAGGCAAGCAGGGGGTCAAACGATTTGGATCTGGGTAGCGCAAGGGCCTTTTTGACCAACGCCAGCAACGAAGGAAACGCGTTGGTTCTCCTCCAGAGATTTAAACCCAGAACCCTGAATTTCACTGTGGTGCGCGAAGAGGTCTTTACCGCCACTCTCCGGCATGATGAAGCCGAAGCCTTTTTCGTTATTGAACCACTTCACAATACCAATTTCTGTTTTCAATGTATGTCCTAATTAATCAGGGGAAAAATGTCCCTGGACACACTATGGACGCTATCCGCATATATAGATAGCACCGTTACAAACTAAGCTGCTGCTCACTGACATTCATGCAGCAACCGCCTCTGCACCTTAAGGTCAACACGCCAAGTTCCACGCTGGTTCGCCTGCCTTATCTGATGAACGCTTGCAGCGCCTTACGAGCAGGGATTACGTGGCTACGCCGTTCCGACAAGCGACTTACCAATGCTTACATGGTTTCAGTATGCTTATATCGCAGCACAAGGGCCCGAACCTGATAGAGCAGCGTTAGTATGGATTGACCTGAAACACAAACCAAACAGACACAAAAAAAGCACTTAGTTTTACCTAAGTGCTTGATTCGACTAGCAAAAGAAATGGTGGGTGCTGAGGGGTTCGAACCCCCGACCTACGCCTTGTAAGGGATTAGATAGCAATTAAAAATCAATTACTTACACAAACAATCAGCTTTCTCACCAACCACATCTTGCTGACCAGCAGATTGTGGCCAGGGAACGACGCCCAATAATTAAATAGGTTATCGGACTGATTGCCGCTGTCCGCAGCAGTCCTATGTTAACTCTATTAGCTCTCCCAGCTTGCTCCGTTGTAGCGCTGCCAATTGCCATCCGTCGATATCTTGTATGGAATCCCCTTCTCTTCAAGCAGCTTCAGTAGGCTCTCTGCGTGATGTGGCGCAATGTTTTGGTAAATCATCACCCCCGGTGACTTTGCACTGGGGATGCAGGCCTCGTTGGTGCTAGCCACAAGGGATACATAGGTGGGCGTTAAATGGCCAGCGTTAATCTCAAAATGCATATCTGCCTCCATTATTATCTTCGTAATGCACGGGCTTAGAAAAAGCCTGCCTATAGCTGAGTCAGTCTCCCTTCGACGCTCCACATTATATTTCGTTCGAAATAATTTTCTGGATAATTTAACTGCCGGTTGGCATACTGTGCCCTCTTATTACACACGGAGGATTCATGAGTACGTTCCAGGTGGGCGATGTAGTTCAACTGAAAAGCGGCGGCCCTGAAATGACAGTTATTGACAAGGGGCTGGATGGCAGCAAAGTGGAGTGCATGTGGTTTGTAGCTGACAATGAGTCCAGGACACAGGCAATACCTACGGTCGCCCTGATGGTGGTTGAGTTGGTAAACCCTTAGACAGAGCGTCCTCCAAGCGATTTTCTGCGTTTCCTGTTTGACATTCGCCAGAGAACAAAGCACTGCAAGCAAACAGACTTTATGGTCGTATTAGGATTTATTTGACCTATGACAATGAATATTTTATTCCTTCGGCTTATAACGTTATGACACTTACTTTCATTGGTAGAACGCTATGACAGATCAAATTACCCCCGGAAGCATTGTCATCCTGAAGAGTGGTAGCCCAAAACTGACGGTTGAACTTGTCAATTCAGACAATAAAGCTGGTGTTTCATGGTTTGCGGACGGCGAATACCAGTTCGTCACACTGCCCATCTCTGCCTTACAGTTAGCGCAGCACTCCCAATAAGTACGCTACCGCCTTCGGGCGGTTTTTTTAACTTCCCACCATTACGCCGTAGGCAGACAGGCTGTCTATCGCTCCACGGTCTGTAACACCTGTCAAGCGGTTAAGTGCTAAATTACTGTTTTTATATACAGCAATTTACCATGCTTACCTACCGCGAACTGAAAGCCATCCAAGAAGGCAACCGGCGCAATCAGGACGTGATGAACCTGTTGCGCGAGGTGAAACGCCTACGCGAACTGGCCGTGCTGACCTACTCCATACTGGGCACCATGCCTTTGAACGGTCTGGGTGAGAACCGGCTACGCCTGAGCCCACTACTCGAAGCCTTAAAGATGGAGAATGCCGTTCAGGGGTATATGCGGGCATCAGAGCATCGAGACCGGCTCAACTTCCCTCATCGCACCCAGGGCCGAGACGGGGACATGGCATACTACCTAAAGCGCTACAAGCAAGATCCAGCAACCAAACCTTGATGGAGAAATGCATGTGTGGACGAATCAGGCAGGCCCGCGAACCGGTTGACTATATAGAGTCAATGAACTGGAACCCACACGACCTCGGCAAACTGACAGACGGCCTGAAATACAACGTTCCGCCTGGCACCCGCCCTCTCGTCCTGCACCGACTTGGAGACGGCAGCGACCAGATCGATCGTCTTTTCTGGGGCTATAAGCCGGAGTGGTACAAACGCTCGCCGGTAATTAATGCCAGACTGGATACAATCTTGAAGAAGTCACCTATGTGGCGCGGTCTACTCAGCAGACGCGTACTTGTACCAGCAGATGGATGGTTCGAGTGGACTGGAGAAGCCGGCGACAAACAGCCCTGGTTCATCCATAGTAAAGATGATGCCCCACTCTTTATGGCGGCAATCACGGCTTGGCAGCCAGGCAAGGACGATGATGTTGAGCACGGGTTTGCTATCGTCACTGATGCCAGTGCAGGCGGCATGGTCGATATTCACGACCGTAGACCCGTAGTCCTGACAGACGAGGCGGCAAGAGAATGGACTTGGCCAAGCACTAGCGTCGAGGCGGCGCTGGAACTGCTAAGCACAGCGCGGCCAGAGACTGCATTCAAATGGCACCCGGTGACGCGTCAGATGAGCAATGTGAAATATCAAGCGCCCAATACCGATCACCCAACCTCGCTATGAGGGCTAACTCTTAATTATCTTCGGGTAGATCTCCGTTACTATGCGAACCTAACCACGCGGTCCTCTCAGCAGTCACGCAGACACTCAAATAGTCATTAATTTCAACATCGCATAATACTATTACGCAACATGAGCAATACGAATAAGCACGGACTCAGTAGATCTATCCCAGCTGGTGTCCGGAGAGAGGTTAGACAACGATGTGGGTTTGGCTGCGTAATATGTGGACTAGCTTTCTATGACTACGAACATTTTGAACCTGATTTTGCAGAAGCATTGGAGCACAATCCGGCTGGAATCACGCTGCTTTGCTCACAATGCAATCAAAAGAGAGCCAGAGGCCGGCTGTCTAGAGAAACTGTCGCTTTAGCAAATCTCTCACCGAGATGCCTAGATCAAGGGTTTTCTCATGAAATGTTTGATTTTCACTCCAAACCTATCACCGTAAAGTTCGCCGGAGTTACATTCCATGACTGCAAAAACCTAATTGTTTTAAATGGCTATCCGGTACTAAAAATTGACCCGCCATTAGAAAAAAACCAACCAATACTTTTAAGCGGTTTTTTTACAGATAAATTTGGACAAAAGCTTGTTGATATCCAAAACAATAAATTTTCTGCCAGTACTGAGACGTGGGATGTTGAAGCGGTTGGGAAACGTATTATTTTCCGAAGCGGTGTAGGTGAAGTTTTGCTCTCCCTCAGAATGGAGCCGCCGGACGAGATCGTTATAGAACGCCTAAATATGTTCTCACATGACATAGCCCTTCGAGGTGACGAAAATCGTTTGGACATATCTTTAGACAGAGGTCGGTCTTGGAATGCCTTTTCAGGAGTTCATATGTCGCGTTGCGAAACAGGCATAAGAGTTGATACTCTTGGGTTAAGCAGTGCCTCAAATGATGAGTTCTGGGATATGGAATAATCTATTACAAAGACAAACAAGCGCCCAAACACACATACAGACGCAGATTAATCCACGGCTCCCGTTGCAATGAGCAAATCACTTTGGTCAGCGCAACTTTATTTTTGCGTATGTCCTGCTAAATAGGCTGCCTCACACGCTAAACCCGCTATTAGGCGTCGGTCAGCCTCTGCTGCGTAGATTTCCGCAGCCTCATCAAGCTCGCCAAGCAGCTCGGCAAACATTCGGATCGCCGTGTAGGCTACCCGCAATCGAGCAAGACATCTCGCCGTCCTTATGCCTACAATCGGCCAAGAGCGGAAGTTCGCAAAGCGACCTATTGATGTTCTAAAAATTCGAGATTCTCGGCTCGTAGTTTCACTACAGTTGTCAATTTTTGACTCACAGCCAAAGCATCCAGCGTAGACGAACTTTGAAATTAGCCAAGACACTTTGATGGTTCAACATGCCTTCTTTATAAAATCAAATCCGTATTCATAGCAGCTTTACTTCCCCAAGATCAATCAATAACAAAGCTGGCGTGATAAGACTGCCTTGAATTTATAGTAGCCAAGGGACGTGGCGAATTAACGACGTGCTGTCGTTTCGATTTCCCTTCTGCAAATTGCATCGATCGCATAGAACTTGCAGATTTGTTGGATCATTGGTCCCACCCAAGCTTATTGGAATCATGTGATCAATATGAAACCTACGTTCAATGGATAAAACTCCAGTCAAATCACAATTACACTTTCCACATCGACCATTATCTCGATGAAATAGTGCATCCTTTACCCAAGCCGGCCAATAGGTTGCTCTGGGAAAATTCCTGCCGCTCACTTTCGCCACTATTCGACCAAAATCACGCATAAGCTCTCTATTTTTATATAGGATGCCAAACGCGTCGTGAGCTAGCAATCGAAACAAAGGAACTAGTTGTTCGTATAGTTTTAAGTTGCTCTCACGTCCGCTGTAAGGAACTGCTCGGTATTCACAGCCATACGCCTCAAGAAGATCACGAGCCATACTTGAAAAATCCTCTTCATATTTTCTACTGGCATAGTAATACTCTGCCTCCAGGTAGCTCTCAATAAATTTATGAAGAAGAGTGTGTCGCGCTGGAGAAGACGCTTTACTTAAAAAATCATCATCAAGGGGCAAAGCCTCTTCCAATGGGATTATGTCAAAACTATTTCCACTTTTTTCGAGATATGTTCCGTTTATTCTATCCTGGGTGGATGCAGCAATATCCATTGCCAAAACATTAAGCCTGCTTTCTATAAATGGCATAAATATTTAAGAATCTATAAAAATTAATTGCAGCAATTTTCTGCAATGAAGGTAGTCTATTAATTCTATTTTACAGCACTTTGATATGAACCCAACTTCCGCTTTGGGTCGGGAGCATCCACTTGAATAATGACGCATTGGACACCTATCAGCATTGGCCTTATCTCTGACACAGCCGCCCCCAAATCTCCGCTTCTGTTTCCACATAACGCATTACCCTGATCGGCGTTGCGTCTATCTCCGCGTCAGAGCGCCACTGGAACGGGCGCTGTACGGCGGAGCAGTAGCTACCGCCCCTCGGCGTTGCGCATCCGCTTACGAGCACAATCACGTACAGCATCATCATCCAGGCGCTCAATCGTTTCAGCTGCATCACGTCCTACCTCCACGGCGACCATGTCCGCCTTTGTTAATCTCTGCTCTACCTGAGCCCTGCCCTGACGCCGCCCGACCTGAAGCAGCGCCAGCGCGGCAAGGACCAGGCCGCCCAGCAGGCCCAGCCAGCCTGCTACCTTCCCCCATAGTGCTTTAAACAATGGCGGCTCCTACCCTTATGGCCTCATTGCCAGACGAGCCTTGGAAGCGCATTCGGTCCGCAGCACGCCGACGGCGTAGGCCCAGCAGCACCTTGCCGTTCGACTTATTCCAGCGCGAGAACTGTTCTGCAGCGCCGGCCGCATCCCCCGCATTGAACAGGCGCACCAGCATAGAACCTTGAAATGCGGATACGCCAATGTTGTAGGCCAGATCCACCATGGCATCGATCTGAGCCTGGGTCGCAGGACGAGTCAGGGCTTTCAGAACACCAGGCACGAACTCACGGGCCAGCCGGCGCTGCAACCGTTCGTCGGCCTCAGCCTGAGTGATACGCAAACCTTTTACGACGTCGGGGCCGGTATCACCCCAGCCGATGGTCCACACTTTGCCGTCAGCATCCCAGTAAGCCTCCAGCCGGCAGCTCTCGAAATACTGCAAAATAGCCAGGCCGTCAGGAGACATGCCAGTAGGCGCAGCCTTCTCTGGCTCTGGTGTAGCCTGCTCCACTTTCTGCGGACGAAAAAAAAGGGCCAGTAGGCCCGAGATAAGACTCAACAACAACTTCATTCTGTTTTTCCTCCAATGGCGCCTTCGCGCAGTTCAGTCATTACTTCGAGCAGGTCAGCCTTGCGCCGCTTGTCGAAAAAGTTAAAAGCCCAGCGCACAACGGCCCACCCAGGCA
Organism: Alcaligenes nematophilus; assembly: GCF_026344155.1. Taxonomy (NCBI): domain Bacteria; kingdom Pseudomonadati; phylum Pseudomonadota; class Betaproteobacteria; order Burkholderiales; family Alcaligenaceae; genus Alcaligenes; species Alcaligenes nematophilus. The sequence goes on from NZ_JAPKMZ010000001.1 coordinate 406,520, forward strand.
ACCCACATGCGAATGCCAGGCCCAACATGGCCACCAGCCCTACCGGATTGTTTGCCCAGTGATGGAGCTCGTAATGCTGGATTACCGCAGCGCCACCCGAGATAGAGGCAACCACCGTGCTGATTACGCCTACTATCCATTCAGATTGCGTACGCGGCCGCAGAATGCACATCACCACCAGCGTGGCCAGCCCCGCGCCAATGGCCCCCATCCCTGCTATTCCTCCCATTGCCTTCCAGACGGCCAGACCAGCCGCCGATGTCCCCGTGCTTGTCGGTTCCAAGTCCTTCCCCTTGTGTAATACGGTCGGCATGGCTGTCTCCCGTGAAGCGCTGCAAAAGCAGCAGACGTAAAAAAGCCGCTTAGGCGGCCGGGTATTCCCAAACTATTTGATCGACACTCGGTTTGTCAGGGGCTAACTGGACCTGCTCAGCAAGGGCAGCGTTGTGTTGCATCAGCGCGAGAATCCTGGCCTTTGCTTTGCGACCTACCTGCTGGATCTGCCCGGCGGTGTGCGGCCGCATAGCCCATGCCCCATGAATATCAGCGCACCAAAATGGCGTAGACCAACTAGCGTCTTCGCTCGGCAACAAGGAGTCGGCCACACTGCCAGCCAGGTTCAATTGGTCCGTCTCCTTGCTTGGGTATAAATGTGGCGCACCCAGGGCGCTTGATTCAAACCCTGCCGTAATTGCCTGCCGACATGCTGCAGACAACGAAGCAATCTTGGCCTCCTTATATTCTTGTAGCTGTGTCACGGCAGTACGCAGCTTGCTGGTATCAATCCTGATGTTCATCTTCAGGCTCCGCAGTAAGGGTTTCAACTGGCTCCGGCTCGGGCTCTGGAACAGGCGGCGGAGGTGCTGGAGTCTGTGCAGGCAAAGCTATGACACCATCATGAGTGATGACCACTGGAGCTGGAAAACACGCAGCTGGGTCCGTCTGGCGCGCGTCGATATGAAAGAGCAGACCATTAATTTCCAGCCCCTCGGATGTGCATTTGATCTCTGCACTCGTCAGCAATGGGTGATCGATCGCACCAGCAGGAAGGCAATCACCCAACGACATGAAGGACAAGTCCAGTCGCTCGCCATTCAAAATAAGAGCGTCACCTGAGCGCTCAATCACCAGGCGCTCAACAGCGCCGCTGGGCACTTGCGGGTTCAATAAAATCTTGATCATGCTTTCCACCTCCCTATCGCCATGGCGTATGCGATTAATCCAACGTCCCACTTAATGCTGGCAGCCAATTTCCATTGACATGCGGATGCAGTTTTTACCTCTCCAGCCATGCCGAAGATAGGGTGTACGCTGGTTTGAGCCTCAACATGAAGCACATAGTTATCCGCATTAATGAATGCCATGGGCAGTGTCCAAGTATTGCTAGCACTCACCCATAGACTGCCCGATGTGCCATTCACCCAGTTGGCAATCAGCTTCGGCGACCAACAGATAAGAGTCCCGTCCGCGTACTTGGCCCACTTCCCATTGGCGTTAAAGCCGGTCTCAATAACCGAGCCATCGGCAATGGCTCCAACAATGTTTTTGTCATGGACGAGTTTGCAGGCATCCCGGAATGTCTTTTGTCCGGACACAGCCCCATTCATATAGAAGTTATCGGTATAGGGATCCGTCGAAATACGCAGGCCAGAGTTAAAGGCAGTTGTGTTATAGGCCAGGTCTAGGAAAAACCCCCCGCCTCCCCAAGCCGGTTTAGCTCCAGATCGGTAATACCACCCAGTCTTTTGTGCATCCCACGAGGTCGGAGATGCTTGGGCACCACCGAAACCATACTCCCCAACATACATAGCCTCGCGCCAAGTGTGATAAGCGCCAGCACGCCGACCACGCCAACCCAATCTGTTACTGGAACTGACTACCACTTGCCCCCCGGCTGAGCCGGCTTGCCTGTGGAAAACGACCCCGGCGTTATACCCAGCTACGTTGTCAAATGGTAGCCCTGATACAGAGCCAATTGCCTCGTTGTAGTAGTAAGCCCCAGATCCCACGCTCAAATTATCAAGCTTTGCTGCTGGGAATACGTCCAAGTTGGCGTCTGCACCCGAACGGCCTACGCCATACTGCCCTACCGTCATCAGCTCTTTCCACCCCTTGGCCTCACCGTTATTAAGATGCTGATACCACAACTTATCCGCGGTCGGTGAGCCATAAAGATACGTACTATAAGCACCTGACCACCCAAACTTGATATACCCGTCACCCGAATTGTTAACTGGTTTTCCTGCTGTTGCGCCAGTACCCGATCGGTAGAAACCGTTAGCGGAATTATTGAGAACCACCGCATCTGCCGCAACACCGGCATTGGCCCCCAGCCCCCAGTCACCAATACGAGCCACTCTGCCCACTGTGGCATCGGTCGTTTCTGTAGTGACGGTCCCCTTTGCTGCAGTTCCGATCTCAGACAAAACAGGTAGCAACTCAGCGACGCGATCCGCCAGCTCTTTCACGTAGCCTTGCATTGGTGCCAAGGCGTACTTCTGAGCAGTAGCCGTAGCGCCGATATAGGGCTTAGTCAGCGTCAAAGAAGTGTCGGAGGCGATATTCAGAACCTCATACAAACGCCCGTCTGGTGCAACAAAAGCCTCCCCCTGACGCGCCCCTGCCAACCACTTTGTCCCGGTGCCTGTCACCGTCGCACTGTTAATGGTGACCTTTACCACCCCTGTGTCATACCAGGCCATTTCCGCCCTCCTGTCCATGAGGACGGGCTTCAGCAGCCGCCTCCGTCTGCTGCGAATCACCTGCCTGTTGTACGCTGGCCGCCAGAATCTCGACCAGGCTACGAATCATGCCACTGGCTAACTCAGGCGTGATGCGATTACCCATGTTGTTCTCGAAAACCTGCGCAATAGAACGATGAATGTTCATTGATTACCCATAAAAAAACCGCTCTAGGCGGCTGGATACTTTTCTTTGACGGCTCGGCATTGAGCCACCCACTGCTCTACATCGGGTGGTAGCTGCTGGCCTTGCTCCTGCATATGGCGAGCCAACTTGTACACGGCATCGAGCTGATCTCCAATCTCTGGATATTCCCGGCGGCGGCGTTCACCATAATTATTTGACTGATGGCGGATTTTCAACAATGTAAACCCCTTCCAAATAAGGCCAGCAGATAACCTTCACCTCGTAAGAGCCCGGCTGATCGAAAGAAAGCTCAACCTCCCCCCCATCAATACACTCATAGCTGACGCCTTCAATTAGGATCTTGCTATCAGGCGGCACATCCAACAATACCGCCCCCTCAACTGTCGCTGGACATGCTTGTCGCTTTACAACTTCCATCCCGTTAAACCACCAAGACTCATCGAACCGACCGTCCGCTGTGTGATGTGGCCAAGCCTGTGCAGATGGCGCTAATACATACAACGGATGCCCCCAAATCGACGCAACATACCTCCCTTGATCGTCAAATGAACTAATGTAAGCGTTCTCCATAGCCTCCATCTCTTACCTCATTGCAAACAATACAACCGTATCAGCCCACACATCCTGCACTGAACCGAACCAGTTCAATTTGGCCGCCGCATTAATGACGTTATTACCTGGCTGAAGATCAATATTCACTTGGCATTGGATCGGATATTGAAACCTGACGTTTAATCTTTCGGGGTCTAAGACCCCGCTAGACGAAAAGCCTTGTTTAACAAGTGTGCCGTTAAGTTTGATCTCTACCCAAACCGAAGACGTCCCTGCAGCAGTCTCAATGTAGCCACCGTAGTAAGTCAGTACAGTGGCTACGCCACCGAATGGAGCATAAATATGGATATCCCCGGCACCATTACGCGCTGCATGCATAGTCACTGCATTGCCCGCCAGCCTTAAAGTATCAACTTCTGCATGCCCAATATGTGCCGTTTTAATCGCGGCATTCTGGATTTTTGCGCTGGTGATTGCTGCATCCTCAATCTTGGCCGCATTGATTGCTGCATCCTGAATCTTCGCCCGCGTAATCGCAGCGTTCGCGATCTTAGCTTCAGTGATAGATGCAAAGCCAATCAGTGCTGTATTGAGAATACTCGTACCACCCTGCACCGAGAACACGGTAACTGGGGCACCATTTATCGCATGCATCACGGCAAATCGATCCGCCAGCACAGCAAAGGTGGACTGCATCACCCCGGACTCGTTGGTCAGATCCAGCCCGACACCTGAGACGTAGCGCACGCCATTTTCATTGGCCTGAAGCTTTACCCCCCAGGAAGAAGAGATCTTGGTAAATTCCCCCTCAATCTCCACTAGCGCACGCTTCACTTCCTCGACCGCAGCCGACCCTTCACCCAATCCTGCGGTGAGCGTCTCGATCGATTCAGCCAAGGCCCGGTTCTCTTCAGCTTGCACGTTCCTGAACTCGGACAATGCGGCACGCGCCTGTGTCAGCCCCACGTTTGTCTGGTACTGATTCAACACGCTTTCAAGGTAAGCATCTTCACCCGATTGCTGGCGCTTGATCTCAGCATTCAGCACCAGCTGATTGCTGGCCATCGCCTCCTGTCGGCCTTCTACGTCCGTCACGCGTGACTTTGTATCGTTCAATGCACCGGCAGTAGCAGCCAAACCCGTAGCAGGGTCACGAACTTCGTTCTGCAGTACAGTCAGGCTCTCGCCTTGGGAGGTGATCGTATCGCCCTGCTGAGTCACCTTCGTTGACAGTCCATCAACCGCACTGGCGTTCGCCTGAGTTTGCGTCTGCAAATTCACCAGGCTCGGCTGCCACTCCATGGCCGGAATGACCGAGCCTTTATAAAGCGTGGCCCAATGAATGGAAGCTTCACCAGCCTGGGTACCGGGCGATGGGACGTAATAAAAGCGCAGTTCTTTAGGCAAGGTGTTGGCAGTGCTCTTTTTGAACTTGATCACTTGCACGCTGCGAATGAGGCCCTTGTCCAGTTCTCCAACCTTCTGTGAGCTGCCTCCTGCCCAAATACCAATTGCGGACGTCGTATCACCACTTTCAGGCTTGTGGGTGTAGCAGACCACAAGGGTGTACTCCTGCCCTGGCTCCAGGTTCTCTACCAAGTTGTACCTGCCCCAAAGATAGGTAGGGGTAGATCGCACCAACTCCAAGTTTGAATCCAGAAGCAGATTGCCTGATGGCGATGCCAACGCGCCCAGGTCAGTTTTTAACTGGGTAATGCTCGATGCCTGGGCTTCCAGCTTGCCCTCAGTGGTGCCCACCCGAGTGCTGAGCTGGCTTACTGCCGTCGCCAGACCACTCTGAGCCTCTTCCAGTCCTTCGACCTTACTGGACAGTGCGGTTGTCGCCTCAGACAGCGACTGTAGGCCAGACGCCAGTTGGCCAACCTGCGTGCGCATTGACTGAACAGCAGACCCCAGCGCACCCAGCCCAGACTCTGGATCATCAATTTTGCCCGCCACTGTGCTGATCCGTTCGGCGTTTGCCTGGATCTGGTCCTCAGCCTGTTCGACTCGGCTGATCGTCTCTTGCGACTGAACCGCCAAGGCGGCCAGACCATCCGTGATTGAGGCGTAATCGCCAATCAGCTCCCAATGCGCCTTGTCCGATACTGGCTTGCCGGCTGGGACTGCCTTCTTTGCACGGTACATCTTGCCGTCAAAGAAGACGACTGCACCTTTCGCATAGATAGCGGTAGCGTCCCACTCATTGGCATTGAGCAGCTCTTGAACCTGCCCATTGACCTCATCCACCCGCAGGTTCAACTCACCCAGTTCAAGCGTTAAATCGCCAACCGCATCCTTTATGCTGGGGATCTCGCGGATGTTACCCATAATGAGATCACCCAGCCCACCCTCGACTATCTCTTGGGTAACCAGATCGTTGTACTCACTCGCCACTTGGCTGGGTGTGCCGCGCACGCCTGGCGCGGACTCTGACGGATACCATGGGCCCAAGGTGCCGTTCTTGTCGATCAGCCGCGCCCAGAAGAAGTGTTGAGTGGTGATCGCCAGGCCCGTCTGCTCAAAAGAATCTGAGGGATAGGCAAAACCGCCTGTCGGCAGCGAATCAGCAAACTCTTGCGTAGGGCTGTAACGGATTTCTGTACGCTCGATGATGTTGGGCCCGGTAGGGAAGCCCCAACTTAGTCGAATCCCCCAAGGAATCGAGGCCGTGACCAAATGCGTGACCGGCAGCGGAGCCGATACCTGCCCTGTCAACGTGGTTACATCCGAGTAAGCCCACAAAGAAGGCACATCCAGGCCATTTATTGCACGAACGCGCACGCTGTATTCACCCGTATAGAAATCTGGGATTTCCACAAGACGCTCGCCGGTGCGTGGAACCTGCACCCAGCCGCTATTGTCACGCCGCCACTGAACGTCATACAGCAGGGCATTCTCAACCGCATCCCATGTGATTTCGGCAATGTGGCGACTCAGGCCCTGCCTGAGCACATAATGCTCCCGGATCTGGACGTTACTCGGGGACATTTGAGTGCGAGGTGGCACGACACTGATGGGTAATGGCTCCAAGCGTACGCCATGATCTATGGCATCAAACTTGCCAGGATGATGTTCCACAGCAGACACATCGAACGTAATGCCATCACGCTCTTTGATGGAGATAACGCGTGCAGTTTGCAGCGCCAAATCATCCGCTTCCACAGCCCAACCGGCCTGCGCAACGGGGGCCTGGCTAAAGCCTGGGCTCACTGTAACGACCCGGCCATTCACTGCGGACACTGGACGTGTTTGCGAAAGTCCTGAAGGCAAGTTAACCGTTAGCCGATCACCAATTTTTACTGGGTGCTCGGCATCCAGTGTGATCTTGATGCTCGTCGCAGACTGAACCAGACCACCCAAACGGCGTCCTGCCCGATTTCGGTCAGCAATCTTAATCAGACTGCCTGGCTGAGGGATCACCCCATCAAGCCCGACCGAAAACGACACACCGCCCTGCTCCATGCGAGACGTATACAGCTGATACAGACCAACTCGTTGCGCCTGACCACGAGATGTACACCCGAACGCGACCACCTCAGTCTTACGAATGCCATGCTTGCGCACGCCATCATAATCAGTCACCACCTCGACCTTTGCACGATAAAAATCCGTGGGGTCATTCCAAGACACCAGGGCCACGGTTTTAAGTGTGGTCAGATCCGCACCGATGTAGTTAAACCGCCCATCCACCACACGCGCATTCGAGTACGTATACACCGGATCGCTGGGCATATCCGCAACAGCTACAGCCTGACCGTTGGCCCAATACGTCATCCCTCGAAAGACACTGGTCAGATCATTAATCACCCGCAGCGCATCGGCACTCGATTGGAAGTAGACATTACAAACAAATCGCGGCTCTGTGCCACCCTGTCCGTCCGGCACAGACTGGTCACAATATGCCCCGATCTGGTACAAGGCATAGCGATCAATCATTGAGGCATCAATTCGATCACCCAGACCATACAGGCGATTTGTCAGCATGTCATAGAACACCCAAGCCGGATTGTTCGACCAGGCACGCTTGAAAGTTCCATCCCACACGCCACTATAGGTGCGCGACAAGGGGTCATAGTTCGATGGCACCCGAATAACCTGGCCACGCCAATGATAGGCGCGGGTTGGAATGGCCTGAAACTGCTCTGCGTCCACGCGGATGCCAACCAATGCTGTCATTGGGTAGCGGAATTTGCCATCAACCACTTCAGCGTAGGATTGAATCAGCATCCGATCCTGCACAGCGCTGTTGTTGGAGTCCGGCGTTATACGTCGTACCCGCACTGTCCAGCCTTGTGCACCAACCGGCAAATCAATCCGATGGGTACGCGTGTAGCCGTTCACCGTCTTCCCATCGACCGCCGAGGTGAGGATATTCACAAAGGAGCCACTACCAATCGCTAAATCAATCGCGTACTCAACCCGTGCACCTACGCGATCCCCTGCGTTCTTACCTGACTCGACCATCGTCAGTAGCTGTGGCCAATGCAGGCTTACTCTCACCGCCGACAGGTCTGGGTTCGTAATCAACTGCGACCAAGGCGTTTTAATGCTCACCTCAGCACCAACGGACACAACATTAGCTGCTGCGGGGAAACCTGCAATATGCTCCTGGTCCTGCGTGCCGACTCGATAGTCAACCTGAACATTTCGAAAATTCAAGCTTCCATCCGCATTCTGGATGGGCGTCCCATCAAGATAGATATCGCGCAAAGGCTGGTCGGCATGCACCGGCCCCGCCATTTCCCCATTACCTACCGCGTCAAGAACAGCGGCAAAAGAAATGTTGTGCAGGCTATCGGGTTGCTCAACAGGCGTGCGAGCGCTACCACCCCCCTTCCCTCCGCCACCAGACCCTAAGATCCGTTGGCCCCCACGTTTAGGCTCAAGCACGACTGTCATTACTGCTGATCCTCAGAGTACATATCACCAGAGATCGTGGCCGCGCCAACAATCATTTCACCGTAGAGCACACCGAAAGGATTACCTTGTGCGGTAGTGTTAACCGGGCCATTAAAGTTGTAGCTAGCGCCGTTGTCTGGCGAGTCAACGCTAGTCAGCCCTTGCGGCTGCTTTGTTAATAGTTGAGATACCCCGCCCAACACCATTGAGACCCCCATCCCAAACGCCATCCCCCCGAGCAGGCTGCCAGCCTTGAGGGTGCCTGCTGCAATTGTCACACCGCCAGTTAAGAACGCTGCACCGATCAACGCTGCGCCCAGCACCACCTGAAACAAACCTCCTCGCCCAGAACCAATCACGACCGGTGCAATGCGAATCGCATCGGTACCGACTGGTGCACTCAGCATGTCCTCGCCTACATTCTCCTTGCCGATCCAGCATGTATAAGCCACGCCCCTATCTGTGCTGGCATGCAATGCCTGCTCAAAGCCAGGGACCATCAGGCACAACGCGCGCACCGCGCCCGCGATGTCATTGCAAACAAAGCGGTGAAGACGCCCAAATTGCTTGCCAAGAGCCCCAGACAGACGGATTGTGCGCAGCCGGTCCGACCCTTCAGGCGAAAAAAAACCGGCAGTGGCCGGTAGTGCTGCTGTTGTCATTTCCGATACCTCACAATCATTCGCGTTATGTCACGCCAATGGCCCGCATACAGCACACGCTCTGATAAGCGTGGCATCGCGTGATGCAACAATGCCCCTGGAATAGGGTGCAGATCTGGCTGAGTCTTCAAAGACTCATTGCCTAAATAGACGCCTCCGTGATTTGTGCGGTCGCTGCGGTACTGCATCAAAATCACATCCCCGTACACGGGCTCACCGCTGACCGGCTGAAAGCCTGCCCTTTCAAAATTATCCAAATACAGCTCGCCAAACTCGGGCTTACTCCACCAATCGTCAGGACGTTCAAAGTCCAGCAGCTCAATCCCTAGCTCATAATCGTAAAAGTCGCGGATGAGGCCATAGCAATCCAGGCTGCCGTGATGAAACGAGCGTCCGACCAATGGTGCTTGATAACCAGATGGCTCAAATGAATGCCAATCACGCACAACGGGCGTTAGCTCACCTGCATTCTGACCAACCGCTACGATATGCCACGGCAAACCAGTCTCCTCACAAGAGACCAAGTCTGCCTCGGTGGGCTGTGCATCACGGTCGATATGCGAATGCGCCACCGCAAGGATCTGGCCAACAGCTTCGACTCGGTCGTAGTCATCAATTGGCAAATGAAAATCACGCCCATCCTCTGCAATGTTGCGGCACGGCACATACTGCTGCCGATTGCCCACAGCGACAATAAGACCACACGCCTCACGCGGATAATCAGCCAGTGCGTGACGCTCGATAGCGCGTTTTATAGCGGCACGCATCATCGCACCCGATCTGCTGACGGAGACCCGCCAAACGGCAGTGGCGCCCACTCACCAAAACGCCTCTTGCAGTCACTCAACAACCCACCGCACCGGTCTTGCGCCGGATCTGTAACTGGGTTGCCATCCTTATCGAACATCGCTGCTCCAGTGTACCCACACCAGGCCCCACGATAGCCGCCCTCTGGTGCCGCCTTGGTCAACCAGCCGCAGACATTGGCAATCACCTGACGACTGGGCAACTGTGCGCCATCAAGTGTCAAAGGCGAGCTGAGCACAAATTCCACAAACTCGGGTGACTCACCACTTCTTTGGGAAATTATCCAGCGCTCATCGGGCAGATGCTCGCCAGGGTTCGCTGTGGGATTACCTTGCGGAAAATTCACTGCGTCAAGATACCGGGCGAACGTACGCCGACGAATCAATGTAGCCCCCTTCAGATCCCCCAGCGCCAAACACAATGCAGACAAAACACCTGTAATAGGCTCCCCGCTCGAATCGTCTCCAATGTTGCCCACCATAAGTGTGGGCAGCGGCTGCTGGCTATCGCCTGTCCGCTCAAAATCCCGCGCCTCAATAGCCCATGGCTGATATTGTTTGCCTTGCCAAGTAATCACACCATCGTTGTGGTTGTGGTAACGCTCTACATCACCGCCAATGGCTCGACAATCGAGTTCGTACAATGTGACCAGATTGCCAGGAACCAGTTTCTGCACGTCTTCAAGAATCATTGCTCACTCACAAAAAAAACCGGCCTGAGCCGGTATCACTACGCCCCTATACAGCGCGCCGTGATCGATGTGGATAAAAAATATCATCCCAGCTACCTTTCTCGTTTCCACCAAACATGTAGCCTCCAATAAAAAACCGCTCAAAAGCGGTTAGGGTGCAAACCTTTCTTCAAACGTAGCTGACAGCGTGTATACATTCCCACCCATTGGCTGCAGCTTCACTTCCCGCACAATGAATAGCCCTGGCTCCAACTCCATCGGCGGCGTCCAACGGAAAGGTCGAAACCCAGCGTGCCGTCGCAAGAATTCGCGGATTGGTTTTATTTCCCCCTCAAGGCCCGAAAACTGCAAAGGCCATGTCCGCATCTCATTATTGATACCATCACCCACCTCTTGGACATACCCATCCCCAAGCTGGACGGAAAAGGTGCGAAACGCACTAGAGCCGTCCGGCCCCTTCATCGGGCACCATGTGAACTGTTCGTATGCCATCAGTTGAATACCCCTTGTTTAGCCTGCCATGCCAGCCCGCCTTGCCGCTGAGTCCGCACCTCACGCTCACGTATCTTCGCATCTACAAACTCACCAATCTCTTTGGCAAATTGCTGCCAACCATCGGGCGCACTGGTACGCCCCCCTCCAGCATCACCTGATGCATAAATCGTGATGTTTGGCGCTAGCGTCTCGCGGCCTCCAGAGGAGGGACTCATCAGCATTGGGTTTCCTGCCATTCCGCCAAGCGAATGCCCTGGCCCACGCAATGCACGGCGCAGCTCATTGAACCCAGATTCACCGCCAAGGGCGCGAATCTCATCCTGATTGAGAACCCCCTCACCTTTATGAACAATGCCAGCTGGCTCATAACGGCCACCGTCTCCGGTGTAGCCCCCCGAAGACAATGCCATCATTGGACCAAATGTCGCACCTGCCCCACCACCCAGACTGCCCATCGCGAAATTCGGTGCCGCGCTGACCCCACTCAAGGGGCTGAAAAAACCTCCAATAGCACCGGCCAACGGCCCAGTAATTGACTGTTGAATTACGATTCGGACCATGTCCGCAATAATGCTGTCCGCTAAGCTAGCGAAGTCCAATTTCCCGGTGCGTACAAACTGCACCAATGAGCTCTCCATGCCCTGGAACACGTTGGAAACCATGTTTCCAACAGAGTCAAAGAGATTCGCAGCCTGATCCGCATAGTTTTGAAGTGCGCTACTTGCGCCTAGGCTCCAATCACCCTGCAGCTTTTTCAACTGAGCATAGTGATCCCGCACCATGATCAGTTCTTCGTGTAGCGATTCTTGAATCGCCTTCAACTCATCCGGACTTAAGCCATGAGGGGAGTTCTGCCGATCACGAATAATCTGCTGGTATCGTTCCTCAACAGAGGAAATCGCTTCAATGACGCCGTTTGCCCAGTCTCCCTTTCCAAACGCATCCAGCTCACGCATGAACCGGCGTTGAGTGACGCCCTGCTCTTCCTGCAATGACTGAAGCGTTTTCCCAAGATCAATCTTGCGCTGCTCATCATCTAACTGCTTGGCCAGCCTCTTGGCCTCTTCCTCCGAAGTCCCCTTGCGGAACTTGACCGCCCCAGTAGAGATATTTGCCAGCAGCTTTTCGTATTCGGTCTCTTTGCCAAGAAGAGCCAGGCGTTCCCTCATTTGCTTCAGCAGGCGCTCGCCCTCGTCCTGCTTCTTAGAGCCAGCACCCTTTTTCGTCGGTTTCGTGTTTGCGGCAATATTGTCCTGAACGGTTTTAATCCGTTTCAGCACTTCCTCTTGTGCTTTCAAGCCTGCCAATTCAGCCGCTGTATCGGCGCCCTGATTCGCGACAGCCTCCGAGACCCCAAGTGCAATCAGCGCCTTGTACTCTGCTGCTCGCGCAATATTTACGCGCAACTGAACTTCTTGAGCAGCCAGTTCTAAAAGTAGACTACGAGCCCCCTGAACAGCTTTCGCGTCTTGGTCTGCAGTCGCCTTTTCGAGCTTTTTGGCGGCCTCTGCCATCCCGGCCACGACGCCTGCTAGAGCAGCCTGCTCGTCTGAGGCACCGCGTAGCTTTGCACGGTACTCCTCAGCTTGTTTGGCACTCATCCCGATAACATCAAACGCTTCCGTAAGTCCCGTGATGAGTTTGCCGAAGTCGGCATCAGTCAGACCTTGAAGTGTGTCGCCAAGGTTCCCTATACCTGAGTCAGCCAAAATCCCCTGGATACGCTCCAGCTTCCGGTTGAGATCCTCAACAGATTCTGCCCCCTCAGAAAGCCCCTGGGTCATTTCCCTCAGCTTAAGGACCACTGCATCAGGCACCACGCCACGGAGTTTCTCCAACTCCTTTACTAATCGCTCTGACTTCTCGGTTGCTCCATCGGCGGAGCTCACAATCTCATTGAAAGCAGCGGCAAACCGTTCGATGGGTTCACTGGCGCCCACCATCCCGCCCTGATAAACCAAACCGTTAAGCTCGGACCGAATAGAGGCCATCGCATCCTTAACGATTGCCTCCTGCTCCCGCAGTTCCGTAGCAATGGAGAGCTCCATCCCTCGCTGCTGAGTCTTGCTCAACTTAGCGAAGTCCTCCTCCAATTCTTTCAGAGGACGCTTGGCAGCGTTGATTGACCTGATCGAACTCTCGGTTGCATTGCCCCAATTCACCCATGCAATTGCGCCGGCACTAAGTGCCAAAGTAACCAAGCCAGCAGGGCCACCCACCAATGCCATCGCAGCGCTGGCTGTGCGAGCCGCAGTAGCCATGGCACCATAACCAATCACAGCGGCGCGACTGGACCCCGAAATAGCCGCGGATAGAGCCAGTGCCGCACGGGTCTGAGCCGTAGCCGCCCCCGCAGTTGCCCACAGAGCCTTAGCCGCCTCGTACTGCGCCCCCACAAACCGTGCACCGTGAACCGCGGCCACCAGACCAACAGCCGTGGCCAACAAATCAAAGTTCTGTGCCAGGAAATCAATACCAGCGGCGAGTGTCGCCGTAACACCGATTGCCTCGTTATTTTTGCCAAGGAATTCCGTTGCAACGGCGGTCAGACGGCCAAAGGCGTCACGCACCGTCGTGGGCATCAACTCAACTTGCTTGATGACCTCGGCATTTCCTTCGACCAGCGCCTTTGCCAGGTCCTTGGCGGTCAGTTTCCCCTCTGCCCCAAGGCGACGAATCTCAGCTGCACTGCGCCCCATGGACTGCGCCAGCAGGTCCACAATTGAAGGCATCGTGCTCAGAATCGTGCCCCAGCCATTAGCGTCCAGCTTGCCCTTCTGCATTGCTGAGGAAAGCGCACCAATGGCGGACTTGCCTTTTTCAGCGCTGGCTGCGTTCGTCACCAACAGGCCAGAAAAGGTATCGATTGCATCAATGGACTGGTCAAGCGACAGCCCCAACTCCCGCAAGGGAGGAGACATATTGATAAAGCCTTCGCGGGTCTCAGCAAGCGATCGGTACGTGACAGCAGCAGACTTTGCCAACCGCTCCTGAGCGTGACCAAACTCGTCCGCACTGCGCGTGGCCATCTCCACTCGGCTCGCATACTGTCCCCATTCGTCCGCTGTATCAGTCAGCTTCATGACCGAGAAGCCAGCCGCTACGCCCTTAATCAGACCCCGCACCTCTTCCAGTGCGCTAACCGCCCCTTTGGCTGAAGAGGCATACCCCTGATTGGCCGCCTTGGCCCGCTCCATACTCTTCTCGACCGCCGCACCGAAATTGCTGGCCGCCATGGAGCCGGTGGCAAAGGTCTGCTGGAGCTGGGAGGCGTTACCTTTGAGCGTTACGCCAATAACTCGATCTGTCATACCCGCTACTCATAAAAAACAGATAGGGCCGCTCGTTCCATATCTTTGAGATATCGAAACACTTGGGCACGCTTGCGCCTGGGAAACCCCAAAAGACGTAAAGTCGATTCAATTTCTGTGGAAGGCAAACCGAAGTAGAGAAGACCCCCCATCGGGGGAATGACTACGGTCCAACAGCTAGACAAGTGAAGGAAAGCCTCAACAAGCGCTTCGTTTTCAGGCCACACTTCAAAGTCGGTGCGCTCTTCTTGCTGAACGCGTTGAATCACTGCATCAGGCGCACCGGCTGCTTTGAGCGCCTCAAGCACCAGGGCATCAGGCTCAAAATCCTCTGACTTCGAGCGCCAACCTTTTGCCCAGTGACGAGCGGCCTCAATTAGTTTTTTGCGCGGGCCCCAATGTGAGCGCTAAAGAAACCGTCAAACAAGGGCTGATGGAACTCGGGATACTCGGCGAGCAGACCATCCAGTTCTTCATGCGAGAACGCCAGGTCTTTGCCGTCCTCGCCTTTAACGCCAACCCAGCCACACACATGGGCCTTGAAAAAGTCCTCGTCGGCGACATAGGGCCATTCTTTCGGCTTACCACCTTCTTCAGCGATTGGCTCCAGACCGGCATTTTTTCGTGCCAAGTTACGAGCAGCCGCAATAAGGCCTTGCAGCTCAGGCCGTTTCGAGCGCTTGTACTGCGCGATAAATTCCAGCTTTTGCGTTTTACCTTTCTCGTCATAGACAGAGATGGACACGGGGTAACCCACCACAGGGCGCTGGGCGATTTTGAAACTCATGATGACCTCGGAATGAAAGTAGGTTTACGAGACGACGATCTTGATATCGTCATTGCCCTGGCCAGGCTGCAGGCTCATGTTCATGCCCAGCATGGCCACGTTGTCAGCTTCGGAGTACGAAGGTTCGCTCAGTTGCGCACCAGGTGCGCTGAGGGTGACGATGTTGCCTGGCTGCGTGCCATGTGTGATCGAAAGCGGCTGCAGGACGGCGTTTCGTACCATTTCAGGCCAGTTCAGGTCTGCAATCTTGGGCAATTCCAGCGAAATCTGGCCAGTAGGCTGACGGTCGGTAATTTCTGCGCCTTCGCAGCTAATCAGGGAGCGCCAAACCAGCGAGTTGGCCAGATCTATATTCAAGGACTGCAGACAACCGCTATAGCCACCCAGGCTCCATTGCGGTGTGTTCTTTTTGTTCACACCCAGTGGAGTCTGGAACGCACTGAAGTCCACATCAGTGGGCGCGGCCTGGTCGGTAATCGGGTGGTACACGCCCATAAATCGGAAGCGCATGAACGGAATGCCTTTGGCACTGATATCAAACGACACGGTGCCCCGCGCATCCGTAATCTTGTGGAACAAGCCATCAAGGTAGTAGTGCAACGTCAGCATCTCGAAATCGTCAGATACTGGCGTGTAAACCACTTCTGCGTCTTCAACGACTTCAGCAAATCCGCAGCCTCGCAACAGGCCGCCCCATGCGGGGGCCTTGCCTTGCGTACCCGAACCTGCCAGCTCCACTTCTCCCTCGATCTGCGTGTACACCGTAGTCACGATTTGACCAGCATTGCCCATATAGGGACGCAGCAAGGCACGCTCTACGGTCTCCGTACTCAGCGGTGTGGCCGTAAGATTGCGCAGCAAAATCGAATCCGTTGCGCCGGTCGGTACTGCCTCTGTACCTGCTGCAGTCTGCAGCTTGGCCATCAACAGTGTTTTCTTGGCAGACTTAGCCATGAACTACCCCTTTTGATTTGGCGTCAGTACGCAGTCTTTACACGTTTCCGTGTACTGGACCCGTTTCAGACCACCCGTTTGTTTGTTGCGAACGTAGCTACCACCACGGCCAGGATTCTGGGCCGCTGCCACAGGCGCGACCACAGGCACCGAATCTAGCGGCAACACTTCAGCCTCCCGCTCAGCCACGGGACTTGTTTCTTTCATGATTGCTCCTACTCGCTAAGAGAGTCCTCAGCGGTTTGGTAATAGAACAGGTAGCGCTTTGTGATCACCTGCCGCTCCAGATCGCCATTTGCGTAGCGCGGCTCATCTGTGCGCAGCTCTTGGACCTGCACAAGGCCTGGGCCAGAGAAATTCATCACAATGGGATGAGCTGCCGCAAAGATCGACTCCGACAACTCCAGTCCGTTATCACCTGCTGTATGCACCAGAAGGTGGATCTCACGAACCCGGTTTACGCGAGGCGTCGCCCCCTCGGTCACCGTTTCCGCGCCAAGCTGGACTGTAATGACCCTATCCCGGATAAATGTGTGGGCACGTACAGGCGAGTCCTCCACTTCAGCAGGGAACCCAGGCGCTGCGCGCAGTGCGGCTCGCACGCCTTCGACATACAACTGAACCCATGTTTTCACTTGATGATCCCCAACTCTGCTCTGGTCCAGTAGCCGTCACCTTGGACCAACGGCTCTTGTTTCACGCGGAAGTCCTGAAACTGCCCCTTGGAGACTTCCACCCGCAGCACGTTGCCATGCTCAAGTGGAGGTTGTAAGTCCGATGTCGTGAACTCAATCGAGTACTCGGTGGTGTGGACCTCGCCATCCAGAACAATTTGCTGTGGACGATCAAAGCGAGCTTGGAACGGCTTACTTGCAGGCTGCCCATCGACCAGGCGAGCAACGGTTTGACGCATACCCGCCTGGTCGAAAGCCCGATCAAAGACCGAGTTATCCCACATACTAGGCCCGCAGCAACTTAATAATGGCCTTAGGGCGAGTGGAGATATGCAATGGGTTGGATTGGCTTTCAATCTCAAGGCCTTTACCCATCCGCAATGGCTCCACACGACTGTAGTACGGCAGACCATCCGTATTCACAGTTTCCATGTAATCGGCTGGCGCGAAACGTGTGATGAAGAAATCGGGCACGCCCTCGGGGAATGCGTAGGCTTCATCATCCCCCACAAACGGTTTGCCAGCCACACGACCGCGATAGCGCTCGAATGTGATGCCGCCAAGCTCGAAACTGTCAGGCGCTTTACCGCGTAGCTCAGCCGCCTGCTGGGTATTCAGAAACGTCTCGCGCACGCTTTTGTGCTCAATCAGCGAGTTCCAGAAATTCTTGCCGCACAGCGCGCGAGCCCCTTGCATCGGCGCGGCACCCAGCGAATCTTCAATCTTGTCCAGCACTTCAGAGCATTTCGTACGAACAATAGTTCCAGCAGTACCGAGATCCATGTTGTACTCGGCCTGCGTGATGCCAAACGTATCGTAGATATCCAAAATGACCGTCTTGCCATCAGCATCAAGAATTTTCCCTTTGATGGCCCCCAAGCGATGGTGCTCATGGGTCAGATCCAACTGAATACGGTGCTTCGCCAAGTATTTCTGCACGCGCGATTCTGCTGTCTCCAGTTCGGACTGAGATCCAAACGCACGAATGCCTTGAATCTCGTCAGCCATCATGGTCGAGCGCTCAGGCAAGTGCACGGTGTTAATCGGAATAACCCGCCGACCCGACAAAGTAACGGTCGAGCCGTCACTGCCGCGTGGCTTGGCCGCAACCAATCCAACAGTTTGACCGTCATACTCGATTTGAGCGACAACCGTCGAAATACCTTCTTCCGCGAACAAACCAAGGGCACCTATACGCCCAGGGACATGAGGGGTTTCGTTGATTGCAGCAGTCAGGTTAGGGACGGAGAACACCTCATCCTGAAAAATATTGATATCTGCCATTACGGCTCCTAAAAATAAAAAAAGACCGCTAGGCGGCCTGGAGTTTGTTTGCGATAAGTCGAAGTTAAATGCGAACGATCACGCCGACATCTTTCAAGTTCGCGGAAGCGTCAGCATCCAGGCCAAAAAGCAGCTCACCAGCCACCTCAGCATCGCGCCGAATAACCACCACAGCCTGGGGTTCATCGGATGCGGGGACATTGGCATACAGCACCCCGACCGCTTTGACAGGGGAGTCCGGCTCATCGCCCTTACCCGCAAATGGCACGTAGCGGCCATCGGCATTCAATGCCAGGACTTGGCCGGCATAGATAGCGGTTGCGGTAGGTGCCATCTCTCCTGTTTCACGAGAGCGAGAACCATTGGCTTCTGACAGCAGGAAATCTGCCGTACGGGGTTTCTGTTCAATAAAAGGCATGTGTTTACTCCTGATTATGCGGAGAGGGCTTTACGCTTGGCGTAGATCGCCTGAGGATTCGGCCCGCTCCGCTCCGGGGCCGATGAACTATTGGAGGGGTGGTCGCGCTGCAAATTGCTAATCTCAATCGAGTCAGCCGCAGTCACTACATGTTCAAAAAGTCGAGCACGCACCTGCTCGACCGACAAACCTGCCGCCACGAACTCTGCTGCCTTATCCTGCAGCTTGACCGATGCGCACAAGACGGCAATCTGCTCTGCCGCATCTAGGCGAGCCGTTGCCTCATCTGCGCCCCCCAGCCCACCCGACAACAAAACGGCTTCAGCTAATTGAGGAATGCCTCGCTCACGACTTTGGGCGTAGATCTGTGCGGCGATGGTTGAAGCGTCCTGCGGAGCTGCAGGCGTGGGTTCAGGCGCTGGATCACGTTCCGGCTCTGGATCGGGGCCGGGCACCGGGTCGGATGCTTTCGAATCATCAGCCCCCTGAACCTGCGCACGAAGCTCGGCTACGAACTCAGATGGGGCTCCATCCAGTTTCTCCAGTATGTCCACGCAATCGGCTGACGCGGCCAGCTTCACGGGCTCTTCAATGAGCGAGCAGAACCCCATTGATTGCGCTTCCAATGCGTCCATCCATGTGGTGGCATCCATCAGCTCAATGATCTTTTCGTCAGCCAATCCACTGCGCCGGTAAGCTGCGACGATGCCATCACGCGCTTTGTCCATCATCTCAGCGGTATTGCGTAACTCGTCCGCCGTGCCCGCCGTAATGATCCAAGCATTGTGGACCATCAAAATTGCGTTCTCAGGCATGATGCGCTCGTCGCCCGCCATGAACACTAGCGACGCCGCCGAAGCCGCGACACCATCAGCTCGGGTTTCAACAGGCAGCTTATGACGCATCAGAGCGTTATAAATAGCGAAAGCGTCGAATACGTTTCCGCCTGGGCTATTAATCGATACAACAATCTTGGTGGCATCCACCGTCGCCGCATCGAGCTCTTCGATGAATGATTTCGCCGTCATCCCCCAGAAACCAATTTCATCGTAGATCCGCACTTCGGCGACCTTTTCTTCGCCAATCTGCTTGGCTTGAATCGAAAGCCATTTCTTAGCCATAGAGGCTCCTAAAAGTTAAGTCAGACCCCGGAGGGATCATCGTCACGTTCACTTGGGTCACCAAACTCTGCGCCTTTGTTTCGTGCATGACGGGAATCACTGTCTAGGCTCAAGCCGTCCGAGTCGGCCTGGTCGTTATCAGTGCGAATCTGAGCCGCTACCTCTTCAGGGTCTTCACCCTGCGAGAGGATGATTGTGGACCGCGCCGTAAAGCCAGCACGCACCGCATCGGTGTTTGCCTTTACGTCCTGTACAGGATTGAAATAGGCCCACCCTTGCGGAACCCAAAGAACTCGGCGAAACAACCGACGATCCAAGTACTTCATCGGCAGAATCCCGGACAACGCGATAGCGTTAATCCAGGCGTTCCAGATCGGTCGACACCATTGGTGGATAAATACCCCCCACTGGTACTGTTCAACCTGGCGATGAAACTCGTTAACTACGACGCGCAAAGTCCGATCGCTTACATTGCGCAGATCCCCAGTCGTCTCATAAGGCATGCCAACGGATGCAAATGCGGCCATCAGTTGCTGCCGCATGAACTCCGCATAGTTGTCGGGCGCCCCAGGCGGCGACGCAAACTTGATATCTGTCCCATGAGGCAACGAGGTGACAGACCCCGGCTCCATACCAATCAGCGCCACACCGTCAGAGTCGGCTTCAATACTAGGGTCGCCAAAGCTACTTGGATCTGGCCCCTCACTCTCATCGTCTTTTGTCACGACGTAACCAGCAAAAAGATTCGACACCTCCTGCCGGAATGCGACAGCATCATCAAAGTTATCTAAGGTTTTCAGTCGCAGAAGAACAGTGGCGAGCTCAGATACACCTCGCACCTGGCCTGGCCGAAGCACCGGAAAGGCGTGAACAACCATATCTGCAGGTACAGGACGTAAAGTTCTGCTCTTGAACCCTCCTGGCTCTGCGGGGTGCCGGTCCCACAAGTGATAGTTGACGCACCGACCGATGCGGTCAAACTCCACACCATTCACAATTTCATGGCCATTTGCCAGACTTCTTGTTTCCTCGACCGGCAGGAAGTCACCTTCAAATTGTTGAATCTGCATGGGTACTACGAGGTCATCCTCCGGTCTACGCATACGAATCCGTGCCAAGGCCTCGCCATCAATAAACAAGCACCTGGCTGCTAAGGCTTGTTGCCCATAAAACCCAAGTCGCCCATCGGCATCGGACTCGCCCACCCAATCTGACCATAGTTCTTTAAGCGCCTTACGCACTCCCGAATCAGGGTGCCGAGGATATGGTTGAATTCCCGTCCCAATGACATTAGAAACCCAACGTGCCGCCGCTGTTTTTGCCCAAGGATCATTACGTACAGCATCCCGAGCTCGTCTGCGAATAGTTCCAAGATTGCCCGTAGCAGCACTATTGGGGCCAGCCGCCGAGGGGTTCCAGCTTTTAGAGCGGCTCCCCGTGGCACTTCCTCCCTCATAGGCAGAGGATGAGGCAGCATTTAAACGGGTAGGTAACACGAAACCGGCCTGCTGCAATGTTTGATGCCGCATCAGACCCCCTTTCCTTTATTCCGAATGCGGAACACCCAAGGCTTACGTCTGCCGCTCTCAGCATTGAGCTCAGCGACAATGTGCTGTTTTGCCCGAATCAGATCATTGACCGAGGGATATTGAACCTCCTTATCCCCATATCGAACTTTCAGCACACCGCTGGCAATCGCTTTGTTCACTGCCTCCAAATCTTCACGCGTATACGCCATCAGCGTCTGCTCCGTAAGTAACTTGATGACCCCGTTCTCACCGCAGCCCGCCTGTCACCAGTGGCCGGTTGTGTTCGTGGTTTAGAAACAGAAACGCCCGCAGTTGCGGGCGTTTTCTGTGGAGTTTCGGTGGGACCTAGATCATCGCCAGGCTCGTCAACGCCGAGCTTCTCAGCGAAGTTCGCCCACCATCTGTCTGTCTTTCTGGCCAATTCAAGGTGAGCCTCAAGCCAAAGCACATAGACACAGCAGTCGAGCACTTCGTTTCGCTTACGAATTGGCGTCCATACTGAACGTGAGCCGAATGCGGTACGACGCACCGCTCGAACTTCAGCGGCAAACTGTCTGAACCACTCTTCCGACATATCTGCCGCTAAGTGAACATAGCCTCGACCCGGTTCTTCAACCTGCAGTCGCCCAAACAAAAGATCCTTGGCCATATTGGTGCCGACGTACCAAAGCCGCACACCTTTCTTGACACGCTTCCCTCGCCAGTCAATGTCCACTTGTGTGACACCATCCTTGATGTGCTTCTCACCTGTCGGCCGCCCCCGGATCGCATGTACCCGGCGTGCACGATTCTTCCGAGCATATTCATAGACAGCATGAGAGTGGTGGCCGCCCGTATCGATGGCGGTAGCGTAGATTGGCATCTGTTGCCCGCCCTCATGCAAATATCGGCGTTCAAACAGCAGCTCATCCAGCCTGGCCCACACTTCGTCCTCAGACGGGTTCCCAAAGAGGATTTGGTGGTCTACGACCCACATTTCCCCGCCCTTACCTACTCCCCATACCCCAACCTCAATACGGTTGCCCTGTATGTCAGCCCCCGCCAGCAACAGCATGCATCGCTTGGGGACCAACCCATCATCAAGGCCAGGAGAGCGGTAGCCTTCAACTTCAGCTCGGCGCTGCAGCTCATCGGACTCCATGCGTTCAATTTCACCCTCCCAGGTGCGACCGAGTGTGGTGTTCCAGAAGGTACGCAGCTCCTCATCCTCACCAGTGGATGCTTTTTCGTGGGCCTCCAGAAACTCCTTAACGATCTTGGACCATGAAACCAACGGGCTATATGCGGTCCAAACGTGGAAAGCAACACGCAGATGCGGCTGGATTAAATTACCTTCTGAGTCGCGGAACACGCCATCTTGATCAATGGTCGTCCCATCATTCCCAACCCAGATACCGCGCTCTGCAGCAGCTAAATACTCACCTTGAGTCGCTAAGGCACCGCAATGCGGGCAAAGATGGCGCACCGTTTCAGGATCACCATCAACCCACTTGAAGCCATGGGGCTCACCCTTCCCGCCCCACTCCAAGTCATGGAGCTCGTCACAATGGGCACAAGGGATATGGTAGGTATAGCGAGCGTCTGCCCCCTCCGCCCGCTTTTCCATTAAGCACAGGCCTTTGATCTTCGGTGTGGAACCGACGACCAACTTGGGGAATGTCGCCCCCTCCAAACGCTTCAATGCGAGCTTGCCGGGATCGCCTTCCCCATCAATATTGCTATCGAACGAACTGAACTCGTCCAAATACCCAACGCTGACCGACAAGCGACGGTAGTTATCTGCTGACTTCCCCCCGCGCAGGTGAAGCATGCTGCCAATGAACTTCTTTACCAGCAGCGTATTGTCTTTGTGCCTGGCCTCCCGCATTGGGAATATAGGATGAAGCACAGAGACGTCACGAATCATCGTGTCCAGCTCAGTTTTTACAAACTCATCCCGCGCTGAATCGGTAGGCTGCCACAGTACCTGGTTGCGTCGTCTATGCTCCGCAAAGTACCCAACTGCCGCCAGTAGGATCTTGGTATAGCCAACCCGAGCCGATTTGATGACATCCACCTCATGAACATCATCGCTTCCAATACAGGCCAAAACAGCACGTTGAAATGGCCATGACTCCCAGCGCTGTTCCACATATGAGGACTCTGCAGACAGATAAAAGTGACTTTCAGCCCATTCCCGCAAAGAAATAGGCTCTTGTGCGGCAAAGCCAGCCAGGCCACGGCGCAAAGCGCGTGCAATCGCTGCTCGATTCTGCGTGACCAGCATTATTTCGCCTCATTTTCGTCTACCTCGACATCCTCCAGGTTCAGATTTGCAACCGCGTTGCGGGCCTTCGCAATTTCTCGCCTGACAAAACCGATGTCAGAATCCGTCAGTGACGGTATGCGGCGTTTTAAAGATGCCGGTATCGTGTCGAGCTGTGCTGCGATCTTGCCGCCTGCCCGCACAAGCACCTCCTCCAGCACAGCAACAGGAGCAAGCTCCCCCTTTTTGACGTTGTTTTCCATCTCAATCTTGTCTGCCTGGGCGGCAGCCAATCTCGCCTTCTCAGAGACCAGATCAATTGAGTCGTCAGACTGACGGGTGCGACCAGCCGCTATCTCACGCAAATGCCCGCAGTACGACAAGAGCCAGTTTCCGGCGTTGTCGCCCACCGTTAAGACTCCTTGAGCAAGCAAGCCACTGACAGCAGGCTGAGTAATGCCCACAACTTGAGCAAACCTGGCCTGGGTGATTTTTTTATCTGGATCAATCATCGCGCTGTGGCCATGGCCTGCTCAAAAGCCTGGGTGAACTCATCCTCAAACCGCTTTCCATACACCTCATCAGCGGTCTCATAAAAGGGTAGACGCTTCGTATAGTTCACGTTCTCGACGTGTAGCAGCACCGGCGCTACATCAGCCCCATGAGTGCCTGTCTTGCGCCACACACCAGCCGGTAAATGCTGCGTCCGGTTCCCCGATACCGTGCCCTTCCCCCTGGAAATGAAGTACACGACTCCATTGATGCGACGGTAGCCAGCTTCACTACGCCGTACCTTCGCGGTACGTGCACGGCTCTTATCTGTCGCATTCGCCCGATATCCCTGCTCCCCAAAGGCCTGCAAGTAGGACAGCAGCTTAACGATCTGACCGCGTGACATATTCCCGTAGGCATCTTGATCAGCACCACCAGCAGGAACGTAGTAACCGCTGGGGCCAATCCGGCCCAGGGCATTTTCGAATCGCTTCTGGCGACGCTTGCCGCCATCGACCTGGGGACGCAGATATTTACTTGCCGCCGTCCCCTTGCCTGCAAAGTCCTTATAAGCAACAGACGCTGTCAGGTTCTGTTTTGTAGCCCGCTGCAACCGCAGCGAGCGCAACGTATACGGCGTTGGACGATCAAACACTAGTCCCATCTGCTCAACAAGTGCTTTTTGAATTGCTGATGCCGTCCTATTAAGTGCCAGTGACGTCGCGTAAGGCACTTGGCGTTCGCCACGGCTGAGCCACCGAGCGCCCTCTTTTGCGGTGCTGGTGTATTCGAGCATAGGACGTCCCAAAAAATATAACCCCCCTCGAAAAATATAACCCCCCCTCTTTTAAGGGAGGCCATTTTTTTCAAGGAAGGCGCATGTGCATTAGCTTTGGAGGGAAAAAAATATAACCCCCCCATTGAAAAAACTCGTGAACAGCGAGAGCTCGGGGTTCGAATCCCCCTTACTGGGTCTAATCCCCCAGGGGCCCCCGGTCTTCTACCGATGGTGACACGTGAGCCAAGTCAAAAAAGTCTCAACACTCAATTTTGTGTATTGTGCGTATACCTCACAACCATAGAGAACAACCAAGCCAACTAGACAGCCTAGATGGATAACACAGGAATTAACGACTCACTCCGCATTTACCGCGATACAGATTGCCGCACATCTATCAGACCCAGATTTTCAGGGGCAGTATGGGCTAAAGTCGTAGTCGATCCTGCAGTTCTGGACGAGCCTAACGAAAAAATCAACATTAACCTGCCACAGCGGATTACTAAGCGAATTGACAATCAAGTTAGTGCAGCTGGGGAAACACGCAGCGGACAGATTGCCGCTCTTTCACTAAATCAAGGAACTCGCGCAATGCGAACAAAAATTTCATACAAAACTACAAGCGGTGAAGAAAAATCATTCATTCACGATAAGCAAATTTTCCATACCGTTTCTGCTCGAATCGCACTTGCAGAATTTCTTAATCTTAAACATCTCAATATGGAGGAGGGTGCAAGCACAGAACTCACCAAGTCTAAGCTTGAGAAAGCTGGTATTGACCCAGACTCTGTAGAGATAATCGGGTATGAGCATGTTTAACTGCCGCTCTTACTGTTTTCTGCATGTCATACATCGGCTTTGAGTTACCTTGGCGGCTTGTGCCCGTGGGACAGGAAACTTACGCAGCATCCTAAGCCCTAGCAATTTATGCCCCTAACCAAAAAGCCCCACCGTTTCCGGCAGGGCTTGGTTCTTCAATCTTCAGGCTGAACAATATCCAGCCTACGGGATTTATATTACTTGCGTCCCCACACTTAAACAATGTGTGGGGACAAAATAGTTCTGCTCGTAGCCCTGGCTATAAGCCCCGCCCAGAGTGGACGCTAGCTGCTTATGAGCGAACTCAATGTGGCGATAGTAAACCGTGCGAGATATTCCCAGGCGGTCTGCCTTGACCTTGACCAGTCCCTGCCAGATGTAATGAGCAATGACAACGACTTTCATATCAGGGTGCAAAGCATCTACTGCTCGATCCACCCGCATAAGATCGTCATCCACCAGCAACACGTTCGGCTCCACCATCTGCGCCCCATCCACACGCTCCCGCGTATACACAGAACCAGGTGGCAAACCAAGCGCCCGCACATTCTCCTTCTGTTTCCAGCAGCCCCATTCCCCCAGCAGGATCTCAAGCCTCGTCTTCATACATCCCCCACTTCAATCTTTAGATACCCGCGCTTGGCTGGGTCCAGTCCATCATCAACAATCAGCGGTCGAAACCGTTTGTCATCCACTCCAAGGGCTTTGGCGATGCCGTCAATTTGCGGCTTGATGCAGGCCAGCAGGTTGTCCAGATCGCGGCCTCTGCGGTCCGGAGCCATGAAAGTTACTTTCACTGGAATGCGGTCCCCACCGATAAAGCGACGCCTCCCCAGCTCAACAGCAGCAACTACACGCCCATCGCGCCTTGCCTGCTCCTTGGCTGACTGGACGCCGCCCCAGTGCCGACCGTTCTTGCGATTGGGCATCAGCCGCATATCCGGCCAAGGCAGCACCAGAGTTAACGCGGTCGCCTCGGTCATGCTGACTCTCCTACCGCCGCCTGGGCCATACGAACGATTGCGGGAGACCGCCCCTTGGGATTAGCCATAATCCCCTTTGCCCACGCCTTGTGGTCCTTCCCTTTGCTGCTGATAGCTCGCTGAGCCATTTCACGCATGGCCTTTGCTCCCTGTTCACTCTGAGCCGTGCTCGACGGTGCAGGCAGCGCGGGTGCTGGGTCTGGAATATCGGGCCACGCCCCCAGGGCCAACTGGGCATGGAGCGCCTTCTTCCAACGCCCTTGCATCTGCTGGTAGGCTTGGTTCAGCAGGTCAAACCGGCCAACGGCTGCAGCGGCATGAAAAATCGCAGGGTGTGACCACTCGCCACGTTCACCGCGCTCTCGCGCTTGCATGCCCCTCACCGCCTCGAAAAATGCCACATCCGGCTCTAGGTAGGGACGGCAGGCCCGCAAGAACTCAGTCAGGCTTGGTGGCCAGTCGTACATGCGTCGGCTATTCTGAATCCCCAGGGCAACATCCACCGGCACAATGCCCTCTTCATCGAATGCTTCGGCCCAGGCTTGTTCCCAGTTCGACATGGCTGCTTCGCCCACAAAGTTGGATTTCCACTTGCCGGGGTACAGGCCGTCCATTCGAGCGTACAGGTGCTCCATCAGCGTTTTGCCGGCCAGCTTGGGCACTGGTTTTAACCAGGCGCTTTCACGCTCAAACGTCGACAACATCGCCACCTCCTTGGCTTCCCTTCATCCGATCTTTGCGGCGCTGCTCCAGAAACGCATTCGGGTCGAACTTCCCACCCCGAGCCACTTGCCCGCCTCCTTGCTGGTCCTGCGACATTCCCCGCGTTAGCCAGTCGGCTTTTCCTCCCCGCCAGCCGCGCAACATGCACTCGGCCAGAAAGTCGTCAACACTGAACCCAGCCACCTGGGCTTTATGCGCTTCTACCCCCAAGCGATTTGCAGCGGTCTGGGTCAACGGTGCTTTGATCGCTTTGCGGTGCTGCAGGTAGTCGGCCCAGACTTCTGGCGATGGATTCACAGGCCAGTGCTCAAAGCTGAACGAAGGCGAGTTTTCTTTTTTGGTATTTTTTTCTTCTGTAGTCTCTGTAGTAATCTCTGTCTTTATTAACGAACTGCGCTTTGGGTGGTTCGGGGATGGCGCTTTGGGGGTTTCGGTATTTGCGCTTTCGCTATTCCCGAATTGCGTTTCCGCGTTTAGGGAATCGACGTTTTGTTGTTCGGGGTTTTCGGTGTCAGCCGCCCCCGCAACCAACCGGTCAAAAGCATCACGGTCCAGCTTGAAGTACAGCTTGTGTTCTATGCGCTTGTGGGTCTCGGTGATAAGCCCACGGTCGCGCAACTGGCGACGTGCTGTCGTCTGCTCGCGAACGGACAAACCTGTTTCTGCCTCCCACTGTTCTGCGGTCTTGTACACACCCAGCTCGGCATCCTCCATGCGCTCGTCCCAATAGATGAGCTGAGACAGGAAGATGGCTGCGTTAACGCCCCCTACCATTCGTGCCAAGGCGGGGTGATAGGCGATTGGGCGCCCTATCGTACGCATCAGGTCGGATGCACTTAGCATGTCACCTGCCTCCTCAAATACGCCCCCACGAACGTCTCTACGTCGCGGTCGGCTTGCTCAGGCCATTGGCCCAGTCGTTTCAATTCATCACGGGTCTGGTGCAGCCAGGTGATCTGCAAGCCCACTGCTGTGGCTTTGTCGTAGACGCCCCCTTGGTCCAGCATGCTGTGGCACCCACGGCTTCCAACCTCATCTACACACAGAGGGAACATGAGAGCGTCAGATACTTTCAGACGCTGCCCTTTGCCGAACTCAATGCCGTTCATGTGGGCGGCCTGAGGGCGATACCACCGGCCACAGTTGGCGCATGGCAGTGCCGCGACGTTGCGACGGTGCTGCTCGGAGCGGTAGACAGCTAAGGGCTTGGGCCGATGCTGCAGGGCTGTTCCGACTATCTGGGCAATACGCTGCCCAAGGCTGGGGCCCTTCTTTTCCTTTGGCTTAGCTTTGAAGGCACTGCGTTTGAGTGCTTGCCGGCGCTGCAGCTGTGTGCGCTGCGGCCATTCTGTTTTCTTCATCGCAACTGGTCCTTGAGTGAGGTCGGCAGCGTGAAGAACAGGCCCATGCCGTCGAGCGTGCGAACGAAGTGCTGTGGGCTCACCATGGCCAAGCTGTCAGTGCCGAACTCTGCGTAGAGCCGGTCTTTGATCTGCTGCTGGCGCTCATGGGGCTGTTGATCGAAAGCGACTTTCAGGGCCTTGCATACCTGGGGATTGTTGAACCAGCCCAGCTTGTACAGGTCGGTGTAGTAGGTGCCGTAGGGTGCTTTCGTCATACCGATGCCTCCTTGCGGTGCCAGCGGGTCACGTTGCGGATGATGCGAAAGCAAAGGCGGATCAGGTCCAAGGCTTTAGCCACCACACGCTCCCGCTCTTCATGGGTCACACGACCGTCTGCTGTGGTGCCGGTGATGGCGCTACACATTTCGCCAAGCTCAGCGGCTGCTTTGAGTGCCTTCTCGTTCAGAGCACCGGCCTCGTTCTCGAATCCCCCTACCGGCTCAGGTGGTAGATCAACCACATGCAGGCCTCCCTGCTGAGCGGCAGCGATGAGCCAGTCCCGAGCGCTTTCACGGCAGTCAGCCAGCTCATCGAGCCATTCGGTCAGCAGAAAAGCTATGTCCAGATCCAGTTGCTCGCCGCCCGTCAGCTTTCGGCGCAGGGACTCTGGGTGGATGGTTACAGCGCGACGGTCAGAGAGAAATACGGCAGCCGCGCCAACGCCGCCTGGGGCCTGGCGGACGGCACTGTAGAGCGCGTCTCGCCAGTTCAAGGAAGAAAAACGTCTTGTCATTGGGCTGAACTCCTGTGTATTTCAGCGTTTCGCCCTCCCCTGACAATCGCTACAGTAAAAGTGTGAAAAGTACGTAGTGATTAATGCGGAGTGGGATCTACAAATGGAAAAAATCGGTCGTGAAACTGAGAATGCGGGGATGGATAAAAAAGAACTTCCCCGCTTTGAAATCATTGATAGAGCTACTGAGTTGGCGTACCAGGTCTTCAGCTGCCCTACCGATGACCACATCACCGGCATATATGACCGGCTTGTCTGGAATGAACTGCATGGTCTGGGTGAACTCGGGGCCGTTACCCTTCATTGAGGTGGCCAATCCCGATCAGCTATGCTTAGAGATGCAAGTAACTAAACTTTTCTGAAAGGAATTGACCATGGGCGCTAACTTCTTCTTTGACAGAATGCTTCCAGCCGAGGGACCAGAAACTAAGCCTGGAGACCAGCGTCAACTGGAAGTTTTCACACTGGGTGGAAAAGTCTTCATCCGCATCGGCTCACTCAATCAAGAAAACGATGGGCTAAATCGCTACACCGTTGAAGTGCCTCCCGAAGCTCTTTCAAGGCTTCGCGACTCCCTACAACTTCTGCCGGACTGGGGTCATGAGTAGCGAAGGGGCTCTGGTGCATAGTCAATTCAAGCTCGGAATTCCGCTCCGTGCAGCGATGTAGCTGCATGGCCTTGATACCTCCCCGAAACTTGAACTCATGCAGGGCCGCACGCTCTTCTTGCGTCTCGGCAGTCAATGACAGCCTGTCACCATCAAGATGGACTTTCATATGCCCCCTTTCGTAATGCAGTCAGGGGGACCGATGGGGATACGGTCGTCAGGCTTGGGGTCGGGATTGGTGGGCATAATGCCTCCTTTGAACGATTGGCTATTGATCTCTACAAAACAGAGACGGTGGATCAATGCAGCAACAAACTCTTCTTTTTGAGGCCCAGATACGCGATAAGCCTCAAACAGCGCGGATACTTTGTTAGGTCCAGACGCCTCGAAAATGCGGCTGATTAATTTGTCTTGTTTAGTAATATTTTTGGAAATCGACATGGCTGTTACCTTGACTCCTAATTGCCCACATTGAGGTAGGCACAGCGAAACCTACTTGGTGCACTAACCATCACTGGAAGGCGCACCTTCAGAATTCCCACACGCCGTAGAATCGGGAGTTCTCACACAACCTTCATCTTCGACTGGGAAGCTTTTATGGATTTCTCGCTGATTACAGGCGCCGTCACCGCCATCAACGGCGCCATTGACCTCGGCAAAGGAGCTTTGTCCATCCGGGACGAGGCCAAGGCGATGGAAATAGTTCGGGCCATGAACGAAAAGTTGCTCGATGCCCAACAACGTCTCTTCGAACTCTCGGCTGCCGTTAACGCGTTGCAGCATGAGAACTTCGAAGCCACACAGAAATTGCGAGAATTGGGAGAAACCCTCGCAGAGCGCGGTCGCTACTCGCTTGTCGAGCTCAGTGCTGGCCAATTCGCTTATCGGATGAATCCCCTGCCAGCACTTGGCGGGGCCAGCGACCCAGGAACTTCGGAGCCGGATCACTACATCTGCCAAAAGTGCTTCGATGGGCCGACTAAGGCTAAGTCTGTCTTGCAGCGCAGATATCGTGTGAGAGGCAGTTCCTACTGGGAGTGCCCCGGATGCAAGATGCACTGGTCTTTTTTCAATGGGGACTGAAAATGACGTTGAGTGATTCATAGCGTTTCCTTCAGGCCTGAAGTGTTGGGCATGTGGGGTTCCTTAGTCTGCTTCTCGGCAAACTCAGCGATTAAGTCTTTAGCTTTCAGGCGACTATCCGCTTTCAAAAGTCGGTCCAGCACAAGCAGAGATGGGCGTTTCCCTCTCCAACCTGTAGCGATCTGCCATAGGTAGCCGTGACCAACATCGGCCCGTTCCGCAAGAAGAGCACGCTCAGTTTTTGAAAGAGATTTGTAGAGTTCTGATAGCTTCATGCCACGATATTAGCTTTAGGCTAAATATCAAGTCAAGCCTTTGGCTAATTCATTTTTTTAGCTTTCCGCTATTAAATACAACGATGACAATTGACGAGATCCGACGCCATAACCTGGCGCAACTAATATCCAGCTACGGGACATTGACGGCCTTTGCAGCCGCTATTGAGCGCTCAGAATCTCAGGTTAGCCAGTGGGTCAACGCGTCACTTAATTCGGGGACAGGGAAACCGCGCGGCATGCGCTCAGACAGTTGCCGACACATCGAGCGGATGACGGGTAAGCCAAGTGGGTGGATGGACCACTCACACGATAGTGGTAACCAGGGCGTAGGGACTACGGAGCTCGCTCCAGCGCAACTAATCTCACCGCCCCCTGGCTATGTACGCCTGGAGCATCTCTCCCCCACCCCTTCTATGGGCCGTGGCCGGGAAGTGGAGGCCCCCGTGCAACTTGTTCAGCACTTGGATGTGCTAGAGCAATGGGTGCGGGAGAAAGTAGGAAGTGTGAACCCATCCCGCATTAAGGTTCTGACGGGAAGTGGCAACAGTATGTCTCCCACTATCAATGATGGGGATTTAGTGTTTGTGGATGTGGAGTGTCGCAGCATCGAGGCAGCCGGTATCTACGTGCTGGATGTGGCTGGTCGGTTGATACTCAAGAAGGCGATGATCCTGAGCAGCGGGACGCTGATTATCCGCAGCGACAATATTGATGAGTACCCAGATGAAGAGCGCTACGATCTGCGCCATATTGCTGAGGCAATTACAGTGTGTGGAAAGGTCATGGCTTGGTGGAGTCTCAGAAAGGGGTAATTATGAAATACGCCTATTCGGCCTGTCCTTTCGAGGTTTTAATCATTAAGGTTTAAGCAAAAATACACAAGGAGCCATTTGGCTCCTTATTTCTTAGAAGGCAACTATCTTAATAGTTGCATATGTGGAGAGTAATGTGAAAAGACTCTTAGGAGTAGCTGTATTAGCTGGTCTAACAGGTTGTGTAACCATGCAACCTAAAGAGGTGGAGTACAAGATTGCCAGCGACTTCAACAGTGAGTTTGCACGAAACCAAATCGCTGACGGCTTAGGAGAAATAAATGGAACAGCTTTTCTTACGCAGAAAGGCGGTGGCGTTGTAACGTGTGCAGGTCAAGATGTTCACCTATTTCCTGTTACTGAGTACGCATCCGATAGAGTCTCTTACTTGTACGGTGGTTTGCCATCGCTTAATCGCACGGTCACTCAAAATATTCGCAATGTGCTAAATAGAAAACCTTCATTTGTCCCAGATCCACCAGAGTACAAAGAGTATTCCAAAGTCACTAAGTGTGATGCAAATGGAGAGTTTCAATTTTCACAGGTAAAAGATGGCGAATATTACATCAATACAGCCGTATATTGGCAGGCACAGGCCTATCAAGGAGGTTTGCTGCTGACGCGAGCCAAGGTTGAAGGCGGGAAATCTCCTCGTATCATCATGACAAGATAGAAGAGCGGCACCATTTTCTTGAAACTCGTTTTAATGACACAAACTAGAAGCCCTTATCAGGGCTTTCTTGCTATCTACCTACTTATTTTAATATTTCTTCCAAGCAATCCACTTCAACTTCTGCCCTCTTGATAGCGCGACACGCTACTAATGCATTGCTACAACTAATCGCGGCGTTGGGATCCTCAGAAACCTTTGCAGTACATGTAGCCTGCACCTTTCCCCGCAATTCCTGTGCCTTGGGCTCCATTTGGAGATCTCGGTCCTTTTGCGCCCGAGCTGACGCAACCTCCTGAACACATTCAGCATCTTTGCAGTCTTTTGCGTAGACGCACTGCAGTCCAACCTCCTCCGGCGATGTCTCTGCTAAATACCCCTTGCCATCAACTATCGCAAACAACCTCGGGCCAGTGTAGGCAGCATACTGATTCTTAGAGTTAACAGTTCCACATACGACACCAGGGCGAACCGTCTGTACCTTCTCAAACTTCGCTGAGTATGGGTCAGCAAGCAAATCCTTTACTGGGTCGAGATTTGGCCCGAACAAGCTAAACCCTGCAGCTATTGAATGAACGCTACATATAGATAAAAGCAGTCCCAACGACCTCAAGGACTGCATCATTCGCCCCCGACTGGCCCTCCCTCCATGACTACGCTTGGCCATCAAACCGCCTAACTGCATCGCACTCTCCCACAAACTCACCAGCGGAATCAAAACGTAACAGCGATCTTAGCCTGCCATAACGCTCAGGCCCATTAGCCATTTACGCCTGAAATAGCCTTAAGCTAAATAAACATTGACCTTTTATTTAGCTTAAGGCTAATATTTGTTCAACGATCTTTAACAACCCACCCGCCGATGTTGCTCACCCCGCCTATGTGGGAGTGTTCGTCCGGCTCAATAGCACCCACAAGCATGGTTGTGGCTCTGCGCGGTATCTCTGCCGTCTCCAGTCCGTCAAAGCACGGTTTACGGAGAAAGAGGGTGAGGCGCAGACGGCCAAAAACGGAAACGGTCATGCTGGTTGGAATCCCAGCACTCATGGCCCCTTTGGTGGGGCCGCATCTGAAACCGTCCTACTCAGGGCGGTTTTTCATGCGAACAAAGAAGTGAAAGTGACTTTCACGGAGAGCAGCAAATGGCCTAAGCATGCCTGAATGTCAGTGTCGACATCAATATGTCTGAGCTTGAAGCCAGCGGGTTGGCAGGCTTTGTAGTAATTTGAATGCTCTTAGAGTACTCTGCGTTCTAGACATGCCTGTCTCATATTTTCTATTTTTTTTAATAACGTATGCAGATTCAGCGCCAAAACTTTGCTCGTATTGGAACTCTCACAGGTGTCTTTGCTGATACTTGCGAACGAGGCTACGACCAATTCATCGAATTAAACAGAAAAATAAAATTATTAAAGCAGTCCGACTACGATCCTGAATATGTTGAAACCGAACGTTTGAGAGATATCGCAGGGCTGCAGACTATCGTTTTTTCCGGGATGTGCTTTGAGTCAGCCATATACGAGTACGCAGCCGACCATCTTGGAGATGCTTACGTCAAAGATCACTTGGATAAGCTCGATGTCCTCTCAAAGTGGGTAATTGTTATGCGACTTGTCGCTGGATACGAATTCCAGAAGGAGCTAGCTCCGTACTCTGCGCTGAAAGGACTTGTTTTAGCTAGAAATAAACTTGTGCACAGTAAGTCTGAGCCTTTTAACTTCGAAAACCCTCAACATCAGATAAATAAACTTGTAGCTGAAGGACAAAGGTTATTTCAGTCGGTTCACAACGCCTATCGTGCCATTCCACTGGTTTCACTGGAACTTGAATCTACCCTTGGCCCCTTAAGCAATCCTCTCCCGTCGTTTAATCCTGAGGTTTCTCTTCTACTTGAAATTCCTAAGAACCTTCAAAAAACGATCGCGGACTGCCGATCGATTATCTCAAAGACGAAGAAAGGCTAAAAATATCATCCACAGCAGCTGCTGTTTCGCAGCTGGTCAAAAATACAGGCACCCTACGATAGCAGTGCTCCGTGGACGTACTTGTGATGTCGACACAACCGAACCTTCCGACCCTGCCCTCACTACTTGAGCGCGGGGTCTCTTTTTACCCACTCGCTTCAGGAGGCGCAATGACCGCGCTCGCAAATCTGTTTATGTGGGCTGGCGTGCTTTCCATCGCACTGCTGGCTGACAAGTTCTGGGTGCGCTCTGTGCGCCCTCCCCTGGCTGCCCACTTTGGGTGGGAGCCTCTGCCTGCTGAAAGCGAGACCCCGACCAGTTGGTGCCTGGGGATGCCTGCTGCGTTCTTTGTTATCGCAGTGGCTCTTAAATTCATCGCCCCCGCAGCGGGCTTCTAAATATGGCTTCAGTCAACAAAGTAATTCTTGTCGGCAACCTGGGGCGAGATCCCGAAGTCCGATACCAGGCCAGTGGCGCCCCCGTGTGCAATATCTCGATTGCTACTACTTCCAGCTGGAAGGATAAGCAGACTGGCGAACCCCGAGAGGAAACCGAATGGCACCGTGTGGTGTTCTACAACCGTCTGGCTGAAATTGCAGGTGAGTACCTGCGTAAAGGCCGCCCTGTTTACGTAGAAGGTCGTCTGCGCACCCGTAAATGGACAGGCCAGGACGGTCAGGAGCGTTTCACCACGGAAATCATCGTTGAACAAATGCAAATGCTAGGTGTTAATGCCACTCCCCTTCAACCAAATAACCATCAAGCAACCAATAGATAGAGACTAGCTGGCGTTAAGAATATCGTTTCTTAAAATCCTCCAACTTTCTTATAAAATCATTGCGTGCCTGCTTGATTCCTAGCTCGTGAATAGAGTCGGGATACAAACTGTTAATTGCAAGACTGGCCTTGTAAACCGCGCTATCTATTTTATTCATTACATCAATAGCAGAATCAGCACTAGCATGGATTTCCAAGGGTAGCAGCCGAGAAACTCCAGTCTTCGCCTCATTGATCAAAGCCCCAACCTGGGCTATCAAGTCTGCTGATTTCTCATCCAAACCAGCCCATTCCCCGACCTCAACAACCGGAACTTGGAATGCGACAGGGTTACACAGTCTGGTCCAATGATATGAGCTGCACTGATCTCGAGCCGACTGATCAAAATTCGTAGAGTTCATCACTCCAGTCATGGCGGCATACGTGGCTTTGCAATCAGTTAAAAGTGCGTAATAGCCAGCTCTTTTGGGCTCAAGCACTGAGGCTTTGGCCCGTCTGGCGCTTTCCGTTGCGATCATTCTGCTCTGACGTACAGAGTACCCCGCAAATAGAGTAGCGCCAACTGTTCCAAAAGCAGTCATAAACTCCCACCAAGAGGCGCCTAGTACTTTGTGGCCATCTGCGAGCCAAGAAGTAACCGCGATCCCCAAAAAGCCTCCAACTGCGCCAGCAGAGAATCCTAAGGCCAGTATTCTCACCCCCTCTCTCCTGCTCATTCTGCTTCTCCCTACTTATTGATCGCGAGAAGCATAGCCCATCCTGAAAGGAATACACCCATGTGGTTTAAAAACCTGCGTATCTATCGCTTGGATACGGCATTTGCCCTGTCCGCCCAACAATTGGCCGATCTGTTGGCCAAGCATCAATTCGCCCCTGGCGGCAGCCAAGAACCTCTCAGCCTGGGCTGGGTGCCGCCACGCGAAGGCGGTGAGCTGGTCCATGAAGTGAACGGACAGTACCTGATCTGCATGCGTGCTGAAAAGAAGCTGCTGCCCAGCGCTGTGGTCAACCAGGCTGCACGCGAGAAGGCCCGCGAAATCGAAGAGCAACAAGGTTACAAGCCAGGCCGCAAGCAGATGAAGGAAATCAAAGAGCAGATCATCATTGATCTGATGCCCCGCTCTCACGCTGTGCAGCGCGACACAATGGTGTGGATCGACACACGAAACCACTGGTTTGTGATTGATGCTGCAGTCGTGGCTAAGAGCGACGAGGTTTTAGGCCTGTTCGCAAAGAGCGTGGAACCCTTCCCAGTTCAGCCCCTGTATACGGAGCAATCACCCGGTGCCGCCATGACCGCCTGGCTGGTCGAGGAAGAAGAACTGGCCAACTTCACCGTTGACCAGGACACGGAACTGCGCTCCACCGGCAATAGCGGTGCTGCTGTGCGCTACGTGAAACAAAGCGCCGACATTGACGAAGTGCGCAAGCACGTTGAAGCCGGCAAGCAGTGCACCCGCCTGGCCATGACCTGGGCGGATCGAATCAGCTTTGTGCTGACCGATGCACTGGACATCAAACGCGTGGCCCCACTGGACATCCTGACTGAAAAGCAAGACGTGACGGCCGTCAACGATGACGAAATCTTTGATGCCGACATGGCCTTGATGACCTCCGAGCTGGACAAGATGATCAACGATCTATTACAAGCCTTAGGTAGCTAAGAAATAAAAAAGAGCCAATATCAATTAAATAAAATATTTAATTTTTCTTAACACCAACATTTGGATCTGTTTCTCCATTATATCTATTCTTAATAGACTTGATTTTCTTCGTAGCCCTATCCAATGAATGAAACTGAATTTCCATCTGATACTCCAAACTCCTAATATAAGGAATATTAGGAGGCAATGAACAATCCAATTCTTCAAACTTAGACAAAATAGCCAATAGCCTGGAGACTGCATTCCTCGAGTTACTCAAATAAATTCCTATATATAAATAGGGATGCTCATGACGATTAACCCTACTCATAAAATCATAAAAAGATTCAAAATTTTTTATTACAATTATAGCTATTTCCTTCTTCTTAACTATATCCCCTTCTTCTCTGATATTTTTTATTTTCTTATAAGCTGTTGCTCTAGCCTGCCTTGCAAGCACATAGACTCCGTCTATTTTTGACCTATTTTCCTCTGATTTTTTTAAACTCTCTTTTCTAGTCTGATTTCCTGAAATAATGAAAGCCGCAATAACAGCAACAATTGAACCTACTGCCTGTAGCCAAGCGGCCCATTTGTCTGATTGGAAAGTTGGATAAAAATTGCTCAAAGTCAGCATGCCGATAGCAACACCAATTATTAGCCCTAAAACGATGCCAATGCCTATCAAAGCAATGACCTCTTTATCCTGATTCTTCATAAAATCCCAGAAAATTTTTTGTTACCTATTATTCGGAGAATGATAGCCGATTACCAACTGACTTGAAATAGGACGCCCCTCCTATGAAGCATCACGACTACAGCAACACCCCATAACCCCGCTTGATTTACTCAACCGGGGTTTTTCTTTTCTAGGATCAACCCATGACCCACAACGTCGTCTCAGTCTCGGGCGGGAAGGACAGCACAGCCCTACTGCTGCTGGCCATCGTTCAGGAAGCACCCAACCTGCAGGCCGTCTTTGCTGACACTGGGCATGAACATCAGCAGACCTATGACTATGTGCATTACCTAGCCCAGGCCACTGGTGTGCCGATCCGCTGGGTGAAAGCGGACTTCTCTGAGCAGATCGCCAGAAAGCGTCTTTATGTGGATACGAAGTGGCGTGAGCAGGGAGTGCCGGACTCGATTGTTGAGCAGGCCCTGGCAGTGCTGCATCCCACTGGCATCCCATTTCTGGACCTCTGCCTGTGGAAGGGCCGCTTCCCATCAACTAGAGCGAGATTCTGCTCAATAGAACTGAAACGCAACCCGCTTATCGAACAAGTCATGATGCCGCTAATGGATAAGGACCAGTTGGTACTTTCTTGGCAAGGCGTTCGAGCTGACGAAAGCCTGGCCCGACGCTGCCTGCCTGAGTGCGACGAGGTAGGAGGCGGTCTTTTCAACTACCGGCCAATTTTGCGCTGGAATGTCTCAGACGTTTTTAATGCGCATCGCGTCATGGGCATTGAGCCCAACCCTCTTTATCTTCAAGGCATGGGTCGCGTCGGCTGTATGCCCTGCATCCATGCCCGCAAAGATGAGCTACTTGAAATTTCTAAGCGCTTCCCCGAAGAGGTGGAGCGCGTTTCAGAATGGGAGCGCATGGTAAGCAAGGCCAGTAAAAGAGGGTCTAGCACACTGTTCGAGGCCGACACTATCCCAGGCAATTCACGCGAAATGATCAGCATCAATCACGACACTCACGGCATCCAGTCGGTTATCCAGTGGGCGATGACAAGCCGTGGAGGCCGCCAGTTCGACCTTACGCGAATCTTTGCAGACGCCTCCAGCTGCTCGTCTATCTATGGCTTATGCGAATGAAACAACAGCAACAATCGCCGCCGCCCTCATCCGGGAACCTTGCAATATGGACGATGAAATCCATCCGCTCCCCTTCTTCACCGCAACGCTTACTGCATTTAAGACAAAATATGTTCGGAGCCCCGTATTTGATTAATCGTCAAGATCCTCATAACCATAATCAGGTTCCGGCAGCAACTTCACATCAATCAACACTTGATCGGCCCTCTTCAATAGCTCTGCTAGTTTTTGTTTTGTATCTCCAGAGACATAATTCAATTCCCGTGAAATACACCTCATATTATCAACTATACCCTCGTATACCTTAACTTCATTAACATTATCATAGCCATATCTTTTACTACAAACGCCTACCATCTCTCTTCTAATTTTTTTTATATTTAAATCACGGCCTTCCATTTCCGTTAATTCCTCAAAAGAAAAACAATCCCTAACATCCAACTCAATAATTAAATCTGGCCAATTTTTTTCATTTTTAAGTACATCAAGTATCTCCGACATGGTTTTTTTCTCACCACCCCAATTATCAAACCTCCCCCCCCATACTTCTATTAAATCAAAAACACCAAACATCCCTAAAGCAAGGTCTTCTTGTAAATTCTTAATTTTATGAAATGTATATTTTCTTGTATTCTCTTTTTTCTTATATTGGTCTCTATAGGCTAGCCACGCAATAGATGTTGCCGCTACCCCGGTCACCCATGTACCAATAACGCCAATCAAGCCTTGCTTATCTGTACTGTAATAAACAAAGCCAGCAAAAATGCCGACCAAGAAGCCAACTAAGAAGCCAACTAAGAAGCCAACTAAGGATTTAACCCAGTTTTCCTTAAACCAAGGCTCATTCCATATTTTTAATTTTCCAAAACCCACTACTAAACCCTCCGTCTTATAGAATCAAAAGTGTAACGCTTAGCGAGCTACTTTTACGTACATAAACTATAAAATAGAACACTTTTAAAACCTGCCGCGCCACAACCCCGCTTGATTCACTCAACCGGGGTTTTTCTTTTTTAGGATCACCCCATGACCACCGCTGAATCTCCAGCGCCGACCGCTGAGGAGGCACGCAAGCTGCGCGCCTACGTTTATATGCTTGCCAAGACCACCCAGGCGTTCGCTGACGCTGCAGGAATCGACCTCGAAGCCACAGAACTAGTGGTGGACTTAGGTCAGCCCGAGAAGGTGGCGAAATCAATCCGCTCCATCCTGGATGGTGCGCTGGCCCTCGCTGGTGAGTAGCCAGACAGATAGAGGAATCTGCCACCCCCACTGCCAGAGCAGAAGCTCTGACGTCCCAGTAGATGAAAACGGAGGCCGCATGGCCAGACAAGCCGAATTTGCCCGACCCCTGCCCCGCCTTCGACACATCGAACCGGGGCAATTTTTTACCCTTCGCCATGACCCGGAGGTGCGTGTGCTCTTGCACAAGACACGTACTCACGGTCATTTCAATAACGGATATGCATCCCTGTGCCATGAGCTGGAACGCTCTTGTGTGGTCTGGGGTGAGAACGGATGGGAGGCCAGACAGTGCCCGACTACATCGTAATCAGCGTAATGCACACATTGCGCGAGCACCGGTACATCACCCTTTGGGCGGAAGACGACAAGGGCTATCGCTGGCGTTTGTCCCGCGCTGGCCGGTACTCGAATGATCGGATCATGGCGCACCTCGATTACTACAACACAGGCAGCAATATTGCCGTGCCTGTTGCAGTTGTTGAATCCCTAGCCCGCCCAGGTAACCCAAGGGACTTCGATGGAGTGACCTTGGATATGCCGGTATCGGAGCTGCTTGCAGTGCCCAACACCAAGGACGTATGGAAAACGCTGCTTGCGAATGTGATCGCTCCTACAAAGTACAAACCCCACCCCGAGTATCCAGGGGCACGCCGACGCAAGGAGGCCGCATGAACACCCACCCACACAACCAGGCGCGGTCTACCCCGCAAGAAGCGTTCAACCTGCAACGCGCAGCACAGGTCTACGGCACACGCGCATTCATCCCGGTGACCTCCAAAGCTGCCCCCAACCCTAATTACCCCCAACTGAGGGAGAAAAAACGATGAACCAAGAGCCACTTTTCTGGTATCGCCCGCGCAGTGACGGTGGGTACGAAGGCCCACTACACAATGGCCAGATCGAGGATGTACGCAAAGCATCCGGCGCTTGGGTGCCTCTTTTCGCCGGTGCCGCCCCTGTGAGTGCGGAGCCGACCGACGACGAAATTATCGACATTGCAGTTGAGCCGCTGGGAATCGATTGCGATCGCATGCCCTACGGCATTGTCGTTTTCGCCCGTGCGCTGCTGTCTCGCTATAGTTCCGCCCCCGCTGCCACCCAGCCAGGCCTCACACAGCAAACGCTCGAGGATGTGATGGCAGGTACCCCAGCGAGAGATGCGGAGATTGAAGCGCTGCGTAAGCAAGTCGAAACGCTGCAGGCGCAGCTGGTTGACAGATCACCCGAAATGCAAAGAAAGCCGGTTGACGAATCGCCAAATTTGCAAAGTCAGCAGAAACCTGTAAGCGGTGCTGATGGGTTGACAGATGCCGCAATCGAGATGCTTGCCAAGCAGTACGACTGCCACAATGCGCCTGGGTTCAAGGGGTTCGCTCGGGCCGTAGAGGTCTTTGCCCAAACATACGGACGGCAAGAGGGATGGCAAGCCCGCGCCGCACTCGCCCAGCATGATGAACTTTCCAAGTTGACAAAATCGTCAAGTCAGCAGGACGCCGACAAGGTGGATGAGGACCCACTTCAAGGCGCAGCAGACTGGATGGTGAAAGACTGCGGCGTGAAATACATAGCTGAGCTGGCCCGACGACTGTCGATTGGCTACAACCGCGCCACCCGGTTGATGGAAGCAGCCCGTAAGGAGAATAGCAATGCTTAAACAAAAAGATATTGAAGGACTTCCGCCAGAGCTGCTGGCCCAGCTCAGTAAGAAAGCAATTACTCAGACAGAGAACCCGGTCCTTACCAGCATACGGCAGCGAAAGATCGCAAGCATCGATCAAATCATGATCGACATTTACCGATCAACTGGTCAGGTCAAGAAACGGCAGGCTGTGAGTATGGAGTTATTCAAGCTAGCCAAAGCCGGTCTGATCGCCCGCATACCTAAACGCCAAGGAGTCTACCGCATCGCAGCCAGTAAGGAGCCAGGCCAGTGACCGTCACCCTCTTCGGCATTGAGTTCAATTACCTGGTGATGCTGAGCAAGTTTCTTGACGGCTTCCTGCCAGGCATTGGGTTCATGATGGCCGTCACTCTTGCCTACTTGCTGGCGCTCTGGTTCTCACGAAAGTCTAAGTCCAAGCGCCGCAAGGTGCGTGTGAAGTTAATACGAAAGGAGGCTGCCCATGGATGACCTCACCCACCGCTTGCGCTGCAAGTATCCAATGGGACCGATCCAGGCCAATGGTGAGCCGGAATTTGGATGGCGGGACTTTAGCGGGCCTGCAGAGGGCGTGGTCCTGCCTACAGCGATCATGCTCGAAGCCGCTAACCGGATCGACCAACACCAAAGAACCCTGGCCAACATCGAGGCCTTCGTCGCCTGCGATGCGTCCGCTATCTCGTACCTGAGCCTGGGTGAGTACCGGACTGCCCTGCTCAAAATGCTACGTGAAGGAGCAAACTCATGACCACATTCAAACGCATGATCGGTGACAAAACGATCAAGCGGGCAGATGCAATGAAGATCCGCCTGGAGGACATCCACGAGGAGCCGGGATTCAATTTGCGGGATGAAACAGCGGTCGATGCCGATGGAGTCTCGTTTGACGAAAGTATCCGAGCCCTGGCCGACTTTATCGGGGCTGGAGGCACTTACCCAGCACTGGAAGTACGCCCACGTGAAGAAGGTGGAGTTTGGGTGGTTGACGGGTACCGGCGGCGACGCGCCCTGCTCCTACTCGACGCCGCAGGAAAGCTGCCCAGAACTCCAGCCCGTGATGGTGGGCCGCCAGAAGCATGGATCAGCATCGTGCCGTTTGAGGGAAGTGATGCTGAGCGCACGCTGCGTATCCTGACCAGCGTGGAGAACCGACGTCTGGGAGCCTTGGAAGTAGCACGGGGATACCGACGACTGGCGCACTTTGGCTGGACCACCACCCAGATTGCCCAGGGCGTGCACAAATCTCGCACCTACGTTGAGCAAATGCTGATGCTTGCCAACTCAAATTCAGACGTACAGCGGGCAATCAACTCGGGCCAAGTGTCAGCATCAGCAGCGGTCGGCCTGGTGCGCCAGCACGGCGAGCAAGCAGGCCAGATCATCGAACAGGCGGCTGAGCGGGCACAGGATGAAGGCAAGACGAAGGTCACACCCCGCATGTTGTCCGACCGCCCCCGCTTAACCGTGAAAGCCATCGCGCCCCCACTGCAGAAGTTTCTGCGATCTACCGTCGAATACGAACGGACTGAACAAGGCGGCACAGATTATGTGCTTGTTCCGGCCCAGGCCTTACTCGACCTGCAGGCCATTATGAATACGGAGAAAGAAGAGTGAAAGCTACTTGCGAAAAACACAGTGAAGCCCAGGTGCATCGCAGTCGCACTGGATGCGTAGCTTGCGAGATCGATGAGCTGCAGCGCCAGATCACCGGCGCTCAAATGCTCAGCACGCGCATGTGGAACTGGATGAATAACCCTGAGAATACGAAGGTTCGCACTACGGACCTGGATACAGAGCAGTTCCGCCAGCGGTTCCTGCAGGAGTTTCGGCAGGCCCGCTAATGCAAGATCGAATTTTGGAAGTCCTGGCCAGAACGGCCAAAGATTGGAATCTACCCGCCCCCGTGGCGGGTTTTTTATGGAAGAAACATGCAAACCAACAATCACACAACTGATCTGCGGGGTGCGGCCGACATTTTGAAGGTACACCCCAAGACCATGCTTGAGATCATCCAGTCTGGTGCCGTGCCAGCGGCGAAGGTCGGACGCGCCTACGTCATGCTGACACGTGACGTTCTCAACTACTTGGACCAGCTCTTGATCAAGCAGACTGCTGACCGCATGCGCGGGATCACCAAAGTGAATCAGCCAGGTCGGACCCGCGCAGGTTCGCGTACCTCATGAGCATGCGCTGGCTCTTGTGGCCAGTGATCCGCATGATCGCCGTCTCGGACAAGCGGGTTCTCTCAAACAGGCGGCTGGTAGCTTCATGGCGAAAGTCGTGGAAGTTCAAGTCCTCGATATCAGCCGCCGCAAAGACTCTCTTGAAAAGCTTTGAGAGGAAGTCACTTATTTTTGAAAGACTCGCCGCATCATGCCGCCCACCCCACCAAGGGAACAACCGATCATGATCCCATCCCTGCTCCGATCGGAACGCTAAATATCGCTCCAATGCTGACATAGCAACCGAAGACAAAGGCACCTGACGCTTATCGCCATTTTTTGTTTTCTCAAGAAACACCGTGCGTTGACCCAGATCCACCTGCACAAGCGTCAAGGTATACATCTCCCTCAATCGCATCGCTGTCTCCACCGCCAGAATAAAAATGCACTCCAAAGCTGGCGCATACGGTAGATCAGTTCTTGCTCGCGGCAGTCGGCCCTCTTGAATTACTGCCAGTATCTTTTCATACTCGCCACGCTCAAGCCGACGGTCCCGCTCTGTATCAACACGTCCACCACCAGACAGCGCAGCATCCATCTTTGTGTACT
Source organism: Alcaligenes nematophilus (assembly GCF_026344155.1). Lineage (NCBI taxonomy): Bacteria > Pseudomonadati > Pseudomonadota > Betaproteobacteria > Burkholderiales > Alcaligenaceae > Alcaligenes > Alcaligenes nematophilus. The sequence continues at coordinate 451,107 of NZ_JAPKMZ010000001.1, forward strand.
GTGCGTATCCATCCGGTAACGAGCGCAGTGGATGATCAGGGAACTGGACGTAGCCCTTTCTCATTCCCCAATCGGTACAACGCGCCAACGCCCCCACACGGGCACGGATAGTGGCTGGCGCAAGCTGCTCCACCCTTTTCATTTCTGAAATCCAATTATCTACCCAGCCGGCAGTGATCCTGGTCAACGGCCAATCGCCATGCATGCGCACAATCACGCGCAGCGATGCGGCGTCCTTTGAGGATGGGTGGGCTTCACGCTGGTACTCTCTGTCCAGCGCAGCAATGGTCAGGATGCGCCCTTCTGGCTGATGCTCTGAAGGAATGATGCCCCGATCCAACAGTGCCTCTAGCCGTTGGGCATACTCATCGCCCTCTTGCTCAGAGGCGAATGTCATATAGATCGGTTTTTCCAGCAACCCGGCTTTTTTGAATACGTATTCCCAGGTGCCGTTTGTGCGAATCCGCTTACCAGCCATTACATTTCTCCAGCACGCCATTCAGGCATAAACAGGCTTCAATGTAGGGCGTAGTAGAGTTGGTAGCAAGCCAATCTTGGTTGGTTGAGGCTACCTTAGACTACCCAAAAAGTTGGTTAAACAGGCACAAAAAAAGCACTTAGTTTTACCTAAGTGCTTGATTCGACTAGCAAAAGAAATGGTGGGTGCTGAGGGGTTCGAACCCCCGACCTACGCCTTGTAAGGGCGCCGCTCTACCAGCTGAGCTAAGCACCCATTTCTGTGATGCCGTTCTTCTTGTGAAGAAAAAGAATTATAGGACCAAAGAATTCTTTTTGCAAGTCTTTTGCGTAAATTAATTTAAAAATTAATTCACAGCGTCTTTCAGAGCCTTACCGGGACGGAACTTGGGCACGTTTGCGCCTTCGATCTCGATGGTTTCACCGGTACGTGGGTTACGACCCGAACGGGCAGCGCGTTCCGACACAGCGAAGGTGCCAAAACCAACCAGAGTAACCGTATCTTTTTCTTTCAGCGTGGTGGTCACGGCATCGATAAACGCATCCAGTGCACGACCAGCGTCAGCTTTGGACAGATCGGCTTTGGTGGAAATGAATTCGATAAGCTCGGTTTTATTCATTGAGAAAATACCCCTGAAAATTATTTTACGGGCCCCCAGCGGGAACCAGTTTGTGGCGGTCAGACTTAATAGTGACAAACGACAGGGCAAGCAAGCACTACCGTCTGTCATCGCTACCGGGCGCACAAGTGCCCCGGTTGGCTACCGCGTATTAAGCCTTCGTTTAATACCCGTGTCAAGCAAAAAAACCCCTGTAACCCGCATCATTGCTCACTGTTGATACAAGTTGCAGGACTTTCCCTATTTTGCATCGAGAAACTTAACAGGCTGCCTCAAATATGTTATTTGGGCTTTGAAACCCCAAAAAATTAGCTGGCTGATACTGCGTTTTTGAACATTTCTTCAAGCACTTACGCACGTCCATCAGCGACTCTGCGGGCCGTCGCTCGCATAAATTTCCTTATATGCCTCGCACTTAGCCCCACCCTACCTTCTTGTCTGAGAGCCAGAAGCTTCCTTTCTGCACCCCTCTCCTGAACACCAACCATGCCCATATCGAAGCGGCCTGCCCTCCTACAATTTTCTGCATTGTTTGACTGTCTTTCGGTACTTGCTACCGTCAAGGAGCGCAGCGATGCACGGCAAGGTTTATTTGGTTGGGGCGGGACCTGGCGACCCTGAACTTCTCACACTACGGGCTTTATACCTGCTGCAACATGCAGATGCGGTGGTCTATGACCGCCTGGTCAGCCGCGCCATCATGAGCTGTATCAACCCGGAGGCCACCTTGCATGACGTCGGTAAAGTGGCCGCCTGCAAGCCCAGCATGCAGGACGATATCAACAACACGCTCTTGTCGCTGAGCCGAACCCATCAACACGTTGTCCGCTTGAAAGGCGGTGATCCTTTTATTTTTGGCCGTGGAGGCGAAGAGCAGCTGTACCTGCAACAACATGGAGTCCAGGTTGAAGTTGTACCCGGGATTACAGCGGCTACAGGCTGTGCAGCTTCTCTAGGCATTCCCTTGACCCATCGCGGGCTGGCCAGCAGTGTGCGCTTTATCACCGGGCACCTGCGCGACAACCAAGGACTGGAATTGAACTGGGCCTCCTTGTCTGATCCCACCTGTACGCTGGTGTTCTACATGGCCATGGCCAATTGCAGCCATATTGCCCAAGCCTTGATTCAACATGGGCGCAGCCCGCATACGCCTATCGCCTTGGCACAAGATGCCACGCTTAAAAGCCAGCGCTGGGGCTTGGGTACTTTGCAAACACTTCCACAGCTTGCGCAAACCTTCAGTCCCCCAGCCTTGTTGATTATCGGCCAGGTGGTGCAGTTGCATCCGGACTACCCGCAACCCGCCTCAAACACGCAAAATGCCCTCGCCTGCGAACCCTCCTGGGCCGTGATGTGAAAGGTTTGCACTTCCCTTTGAAGCCCAGTGGCAGGCAGTTTCTGGCCAACATGTGGCTAGCTGTGCTGCTCTCCCTTCTTTGGCCACAACAAGCCGCTGCTGATGAAACCGCTTTGACACCGGAGCGGCAAGCCTCTTTACGAACGCTGCTTCATCAAGAATGCGGCTCATGTCATGGCTTGCTCCTGAAAGGAGGCCTGGGGCCTGCTTTAACAGCTAACGCCTTGCGAGACCAAAGCGCACAGCAGATCGCCCTGACGATCATGCAGGGGCGTCCCGGAACAGCCATGCCTGCCTGGAACCGCTTCTTGCAGCCAGCAGAAAGTCTCTGGCTGGCTCATTTTCTTCTCCATGAATCGGATGCAGCGCCATGAAAGCACTGATGACTCTAGGCCTGATTGTCGCTTTAAGCGGCTGTGCCAACCCACTACGCGGCACGAATGACCTGGGGCTGGTTGTAGAGCGTGCGACAGGCAGTGTGGCTGTCGTTGAAACCAGTCATCGTAGCCGCTTGGCGCGAATTGAAGGTTTGGGTGATCTGTCCCACGCCCATATCACCTACTCACGTGACGGGCGTTATGGCTATGTCTTTGGGCGGGACGGTGGCCTGAGCAAAGTGGACCTGCTTCAACAAGTTCTAGTCCATCGCATCATTCAGTCCGGCAATGCCATAGGTGGCGCCATCTCCCAGGATGGCAAGCTGATTGTGGTGCAAAACTACGAACCGGGTGGCATCAAGGTTTTTGATGCGGACACCCTGGCCCTGATCAGTGAAGTTCCGTCTTACTACGCCCCCAACAAACGCGCCAAAGTGGTTGGTCTGGCTGACTTACCCAATCAGCAATTCGCCTACTCCTTGTTCGAGGCAGGCGAAATCTGGCTGACCGATTTATCCGACCCCTCACGCCCCACAACACGGCGTTTTGCAGCGGGTCGTCAGCCCTACGATGCCATGGTCACCCCGGATGGGAGATACTACATTGCCGGACTGTTTGGCGAGGATGCCCTGGCCATGCTGGATTTGTGGAATCCTGAAAATGGAGTCCAAAAAATCTTGCAAGGCTATGGCCGGGGAGAGACCACCCTGCCCGTCTACAAAATGCCGCATCTACGGGGCTGGTCCTTGGCTGGCCAGGACTTGTTTTTACCGGCCATTGGACGCCATGAGGTTCTGGTCGCCAGCACCGTGAACTGGCAAGAGAAAACTCGCATTCCGGTTCATGGACAGCCCGTTTTTGTCATGGCTCAGCCCGATGGCCGTCAGGTCTGGGTGAACTTCGCTTTTCCAGACAACGACAAGGTACAGGTAATTGATGTCGCCACCCTGGAAGTGGTTCAAACCTTGGACGTAGGCAAAGCCGTTCTCCACATGGAATTCACCCCTAGGGGTGAGGCTGTCTGGATTTCAGCGCGAGACGACAACAAGGTCAGTGTGTACGACACCCACAATTTCAAGCGTCTGGACAGCCTGGATATTCAGCACCCGAGTGGAGTGTTTTTTACGCATCGGAGTGGTCGCATTGGTTTCTGATCTTTCCCCTTCTGCCTTTCAACTATTGAACGCCTGGCAACATGGCTTCCCCTTGGAACCCCGACCGTTCCGCACGCTGGGACTGCTTTTGGGGCTTAGCGAACAAGCCGTGATGGACTACCTGCAACGCTGGCAAGACCAAGGCATCATCAGCCGTATCGGGCCAGTACTGAACCCTGCCTGTATGAGCAGCACTTTGGTGGGCATGCATGTACCAGCCAGGGATCTGAACACGGTTGCGGACTGGATCAGTGCCCTGCCCGCCGTGAACCACAACTACGAGCGCGAACACGCCATCAATCTCTGGTTTGTGCTGACCTGTGCGAATGAACAAGAACGGCAGGCGGCCTTGGAGCACATCGCTGAACATACTGGCTTGTTGCCCTTGTCCTTGCCCATGATCCGGGCCTATCACATTGACCTGGGGTTTAGCCTTGTCCCACATACCAAGAGCACCAGCTCCTTGTCGCCCAGCAAGGGGCTGCCCGCATTAGGCAGTACTGAACGCAAACTGCTGGAGTGTTCTTTGCAAGGTTTGAAGATTCAAGCCGACCCCTTCAAGCCTTGGGCAGAGCAAGTACAGATCAGCGAGAAACAAGTGCTGCAACAGCTACGCGGCTTTCTGGAACAAGGCATATTCCGGCGATTTGGCGTGGTCCTGCGCCATCGAAAACTGGGCTACCAAGCCAATGCCATGTGTGTCTGGACGGTAGACAAGCATCGCATTGATGCCCTAGGCGGGGAGCTGGCCAGGCAAGACGGCATCACGCTGTGCTATCAGCGGCAGCCCTGCCCGCCACATTGGAATCACAATCTGTTTTGCATGATTCATGGCAAAAACCGTCAGGACGTACTGACACACCATGCGGAGTTGAATAATCGTTTCGACTTGGGTCAGCTCCCGCAGGAAGTGTTGTTCTCCACTCGCTGCTTCAAACAACGAGGCGCACTGCTTAGCCCGGCTCATCATGACTGATCATCACACCCCACCATTGCATGCGCCGGTTGAACTGGACAACACCGATCGCCACATTCTGAATCGCTTGCAAGATGGTTTCCCCATCTGCTCCCGCCCCTTTGCACAGTTGGCACCTGATTTTGCCTTGAGCGAGTCTGCCTTGATTGCTCGTGTCCAGCACTTGCGCCAATCCGGGATATTGACCCGCTTTGGGCCCCTCTTCCAGATCGAGGCTTTAGGCGGTGCTTACTGCCTGGTCGCTATGGCCGTACCGGAAAAACGCTGGGACAGTACCGTCATAGCCGTCAACCGCCATCCTGAAGTCGCTCACAATTACCGGCGCGCCCATGCCTTGAATATGTGGTTTGTACTGGCTACGGCGACACCGCAAGACATCGAATCCTGCCTGCAGACAATCGAAGCTGAAACCGGCCTGCCCGTCTTTGCTTTTCCCAAAGAGCAGGAATACGCCCTAAGCCTGAAACTGGAACTTTGATATGGAGCATTTGAATCCCGCCTATACCGCACTGATCCATGCCTCGCAGCGGGGTTTGGCGATAGAGCCACAGCCCTACCTAAAACTGGCGCAAGAGTTGTGTGTATCCGAAGCTTATGTCATGAAGCAGTTTCAAACCATGCTGGACCAAGGCTTGATACGGCGCATTGCAGCCATCCCCAATCACTATGCTCTGGGCTACGTAGCCAATGGCATGTGCGTCTGGAATATCACGGACGACAAGCTGGACCTAGTCGGTACATGGCTAGGCTCGCAAGCCGGAGTCAGCCACTGCTATCGTCGTCCGCGTCGTCTACCCCAGTGGCCGTACAACCTGTTCGCCATGCTGCATGGCAAGGACCATGACACGGTACGTGCCCAGGCACAGAGCATCAGCCTGCAAATATCGCAGCGCTTTCCTGGCGTCCTGCACGATCACGATATTTTGTTTTCCACGGCCATTCTTAAAAAGACCGGCCTGCGTCTACGGAGGCCTTGAGCATGTTCCGGATATCCCGTTTTGTTGCTGCCCTGCACTCTCCTGTTGCGCCGACACGCGTCAGCAAGGCCCCTGTGGTGATCTGGAATCTGATACGTCGTTGCAATCTGCATTGCAGCCACTGCTACTCTGCCTCTACCAACAAGGACTTCCCTGGCGAGCTGAGCTACGAACAAGTCTGCACTGTCATGGATGACCTGCATCAATTCGGTGTGCGCGCCCTGATCCTGTCCGGCGGCGAACCTTTGCTACGCCCAGATATTTACGACTTGGGCCGACGCGCGAAAGCATTGGGCATGTACGTAGGACTATCGTCCAACGGCACCTTGATAACTGAGCAAAATATTGATCAGATTGCCGACTGCGGCTTTGACTACGTAGGCATCTCCCTGGACGGTTTGCAGGCCCGCCATAACCGAATTCGTGGAGAGGACGGAGCCTACGCGGCCTCCTTGCACGGCTTGAGACTATGCCGTGAAAAACAGTTGAAAGTAGGCCTGCGCTTTACCCTGACTCAAGAAAATGCAGTTGATCTAAATGGCCTGCTGGCTGTGATGGAGCAGGAACAAATCGACCGCTTTTATCTCTCCCATTTGAACTATGCAGGTCGGGGTTTGGGCAACCGCGCCCTGGCCAGTCACCACGCCGTCACCCGGCAGGCTATGGAGCAGCTTTTCACAACCTGCATGGCCTATCAAAAAGCCGGCAAACCCAAGGAGTTCACCTCGGGCAACAACGATGCTGACGGTGTTTTCTTTCTGCACTGGGTGCGACGGCATTACCCCGAGCAAGCTCCCAAAATTCTGACTATGTTGCGCCAATGGGGAGGCAATTCCTCCGGCCAAGGAATTGCGAACATCGATAACCGTGGCAATGTTCATCCCGACACCATGTGGTGGCATTACAGCCTTGGAAACGTGTTGCAACGGCCTTTCTCGGAGATTTGGTCCAACGATCAAGATCCCTTGCTGACAGGCCTGCGGCAACGACCCAGGCCTGTACAGGGGCGCTGTGCTGGCTGTGCCTACCTGGATATCTGCAATGGCAATACGCGCACTCGGGCAGAAAAAAGCACAGGCAACGTGTGGGCAGAAGATCCGGGATGCTATCTCAACGATCAGGAAATCACTGTCTGAAGACTTTCCAAACGATTAGCTAGAGCTTTTTTACTCAGCCACAGTTCTGGAACTACGGCTCCCCCCCCTGCCGTCTAAAGCCTCAACACAACACTCAGCGCCCCAATAGAATCAGGTGAACTGCTGTGGGGAAACACGTACAGAATCAAGACACCACAGGCGGTGAGCACCAGGCTAAACAGACCTGAATCGAAAGGCCAAAAAAAGTGAGGCAAGCGATCTTGCCTCACTCAACAACAACAACAACAACAACAACAACAACAACAACAACAACAACAACAACAACACTTCACTTAGTTCTTCATCACACAGTTCACCTAAGCAAGCTGATAGCGCACCTAGGCCAGCTCACAGATCAAGCCTTGCTGCTGCAACAGCTCAACCAAAGGCTGTACATCCCACGATGACTTCCAGGCAATCACGATGCGCTCGCCTGGCACCCAGGACTGGCACAGGGGTGCCCAGAAATCACGATTCAACAAGGTGTCTTGCAAGACCACCCCCGCCTGATCCAAGGCCATCAAACGGGCATCACGACGTGCCTTCTCCAAAATCGCAGGCAAAATCAGTGGCAGGTACAAGACCCAATCTGCCTGGTTCAATTTGCGCAAGGCGCGCAGCGTCAGCAAGTCCACTGCCTCCAAGTCGGCGATAGGCAAAATGGTGACCTGAATATGCTGCTGAGGGGTTGCTGTCCTCAAGGCGGCATCAAAGGCTGCCAGCGCTTCCGTAGCCTTGCCTTGCGCCAGGAGATCGGGGATAGGACTATCTAGTACGTAATCAAAGAAATGACGACGGGTATGTACCTCGGGGAAAGCCTGTTTGATATCGGCTCGGCGGCGAGCCAGCAAACCGGCCAAGTCCCCTACTGACTCAGGCAGCTCGCTTTCTATCCACTCCCGAACACGCCGCGCCAGTACAGGAGCTGAACCTGCAGAGGAGACCGCAATCATCAAGGGCGAACGGTCGACCATGGCAGGGACTTGTACGGTAGACAGATGCCCATCGTCGACCACATTACAGGGCAGACGCAAGGCGTCGGCTGCCTGAGCCACGATGCGATTTATCTCGCGCCGTCCAGTTGCTGCAACAACCAGCCAGGCCTCGTGGATATGCTCGGCAACAAAGGAAGTAAACAAGCTGCTTAAAGCACCCGCCTGAGCACTGGCCCTCAACCAGGAGGTTTGCTCCGGTGCGACGACGGTGACTCGCGCGCCTGCACGCAGCAAGAGCCGAACTTTACGCTCCGCAACCGTACCGCCACCTACGACGACAACCGCCTTACCGGTCAGATTGAAGAACAAGGGAAACACATTCATTGCACGACATCCTTAAGGCGCCAGCAGACACTGGCGCCCGGTTCACACTTACTTCAGGCTGGAAAAGTAGGCAGCCAGTTCATTCACCATTTCCGGGCTGAGAGGCTCGGCCATGGGGCTCATGATGGGATCGTTGCGCTCTCGCGATTTGAACTGCTGTAGCTGCTTGACCAGATACTCCACCTTCTGCCCTGCCAGGTTGGGATACATGCCCTCCGTGCTGACACCTTCCAGCCCATGGCAGGACGCGCACAAAGGCAGCATGGACGATGCCTGAGCCGATAGTTGCGACTGCCCATGCGAGCCTTGTAAACCCACTGGTTTGTCCGCTGCCAAAGCGACACTGGAACCCAAGAGGCCCACAAGAGCCATACCCATAAAAAGCTTTTTCATGACGTTCCTTTGCTTAGAATTTTTGGGTTTCAGGCTGACCAATGGTGAGCCAACGGGTACGGGCACGCGAGAAAATGCCCGATGGGCTTTCCATCTTGTGTTCAGCTACCAGCTCCAGACTGCGGCTGTCGTAAATCTTCAAGCGATCTCCCCAGTAACCCGAACTGACGTAGAGGTAATCGCCCGTGCGGTTGTAGTTGGGGAAGAAGGCATGACCACCCACGTCCAAAGTCTTCACCACGGACAAGGTGTTTTTATCGATCAGCTGAATCCAGGAAGCGCGCTTGTCCTTGTCGATAATGTCCACCGCCACATACGGGGCATTAGGATGGGCGGCGGGGGATTCGGTGGCTCCGGCAACGGGAATCTGCTTCACCACAGAGAAGTCTTTGACATCCCAGGCAGTAACCACGGAGCCTAACTTGCAGGTGCCCATATTGGTGCCGAAGGCCAGCATGCGGCCGTTCACTTCCGTGACAGCACCCGAGCCTGCGTGGGGCTGACAGCCAGCCGGAATGTCACGTACCACCTTGTCGTCCTTCAGGTCGATGGCCACGTACTTGTTGTCGTCGTAAGAAGCCACCATGGAATAGCGACCATCCGGCGTCAGGAAGGTGTCGTGCAACATGCGGCCGACCTTGGCCAGTTTGGTGACCGGCATATCCGGCTTGTCTGGATCAATAATCCAGATCTGCCCGGCTTGGCGCAGTGTCAATGCAAACTTGTTATTGATACGACTACCAATAATCGGACCACCGGCGGATTTGATGAAATTGCCGTCCGGGTCCTCGCCCTCCAGAGCGATATATTTCACTGGTTCCAGGGTGTCGGCCTTCAGGATAACCATGCTGTTGGGTACGAAGGAACTCAGTGCCAGCCACTTGCCATCTTTGGATAAGGCAATACCCGTACCAGTCAGCCCCACCTTGGCCTGACGAACAATCTGCAAGGTGTACAAGTCGATTTTGTAGACGTGGCCATCATCACTTTTCAGGTATCCCCAGCGCTCGTGGCTGGGGCTGAATTCCATGATGTGTGGCGCGCCAACCGTGGCAATTTCACCCACCTTCTGGTTGTTCTTGCCATTGATGAAAACAGCACGAGCCTGATTGGAACCATCGCCCCGCCCATAACGCCCGCGGGCCATGATGACCATCAAGTCGTAGACGGAATCGATCTCGTAATTGGGTTTGCCGGGCAAGGTGGATTCGTCTACCAGCACTTTCACGCTGGCACGTATCTGATCCATATCCCAAGTGCGTTCCACCACGGGCTCGTTCTTGATCATCTTGGCCAACGCGCGAATGTCCTCGTCGGGCAAGCGTCCGACAAAAGGTGGCATCAAGGTATCCGGAATCCCGGTCATGATGGTGCCGCGCAAGGCAATCTCACTTTGAACCAGGCGATCACTGTGCAGGCCCGGAGCGATATACCCTCCCCGGTCGGCTGCGTGACACACCGCACAGTTTTGCTGAAACAAGTTGTCTACCCGAACTTGCTCTTCCGTCGGGGCCGCCAAAGCCGCGCTGACGGTGGTAGACAGGAAGGCCAGGGTCATCATTTTTCTATACATTCCATTACCTCCAACAATTGCCTTGCTAAAGGGCAAGACCAAACAAACTATAACGATTGTTATTTTTTACTGAGAAGGTATGGATACGGATTAAATAATGGGGATGGTTTTTTTATATCGTAATTACGAGATATTAAATACTCTTACCTAGATAAAAACATCCATGACAAGGGGCCAGTTGGCAGATCAAGAAGCCGGATAAATTTATCACGAACGAATATTCATTTTGACCTAACTCAAGTTAAAACTAGAGGCTGCTGCCTATAGTGGCCCGGCCTGGCTCGCCCTTGATGGTTTTGATTATTTTTCCGGTCCCGCCATGTTTTCTTTACCGATTACGCTTTCCCATACTCATAGCCCACCGTATAAACGACAAATTGCACGTCAAATCGAAACCCTGATCTGTTCGGGACGTTTGCAAGAAGGCAATCGCCTGCCTTCAATCAACCGAATGGCGTCTCTGCTGCAGGTTTCCAAAAATACGATCATGGGTGCCTATGACTTGCTGATCGACTCCAATCTGATTCATAGCGAACCTAGCCGGGGATTCTTTGTGGCTACACCTACCCGCAATGGTCGCAGTCGCCTGGCACCGGATTTTGTGCTGGAGACGGCCCACTGTTCACGCAGCCCACGTACCAGCACGGCACAGGCCAGCGGCGTGCATGTGCCTGCTGCCAGCGTGCCCGTTCGTTTTGATTTCAAGATTGGACGCCCCTCGGTCCATGCTTTTCCGCTGCGACAGTTCATTTATTTGTCCAACCAGTTGCTGCGTTACGCAGGCTCTGCCATGGCAGACTATCCACCGCCTGAAGGTCTATGGGGTTTGCGGCTGCAAATTGCGGATTATCTGGCGGCCAGCAAGGGCATACTGGCTGACCCGGAGCACATCATCATCACTGCAGGAACACAGGAGTCCTTGAGTCTGATCGCAGCTCATTTCCTGGACGAAAAAAGCTGTGCAGTGCATGAGTCGCCCGGCTACAACGGCTTCAGACATTTGCTGGCGCGGCACCGCGCACAAAGTATTCCCGTGCCTGTAGACCAGCACGGTTTGCGCACAGACAAACTGCCCGACAAGGCTGTTCAGTTGGCTTTCGTCACGCCCTCCCATCAGTACCCTTTGGGGCACACCTTGACGGTAAGTCGCAGACAGGAGCTACTGGCTTGGGCCAGTACCAGTGGCGCTTTGATTATTGAGGACGATTATGACGGGGACTTCTGTTATGGCCCGGCCTTGCCCGCGCCACTCAAGGCCATGAGCCCCGGGCAGGTGATTTATCTGGGGTCGTTTTCCAAAACCTTGGGCCCTGGTTTGCGCTTGGGCTATATGGTCTGTCCTCCCCACCTGAGCCAGGATTTTATTGCTCGCAAGGCCTTGCTCAACAACGGGTCACCTTGGCTAACACAAGCCGTGTTGGCACGTTTTTTTGATGAGTATGACTATCCACGGCACCTGCAATACTTGCGCCGCCGTTATCTGGAGCAACGCAATACGCTGCTGCAGGGACTGAAAAAAGTGTGGGGAAATACGGGCGTAGTCAGCGGACACAATGCTGGAATGCATCTGGCTTTTTGCCTGCCACAACAAAGCCCAAATGCCCACCACGTTGCCGCTGCGGCACTGCGCCATGGCATACGGCTCTACCCTTTGGCACAGGCCGCCAGCCAGGAAACAGACAGCACGAATCCACGCCATCTGCTGTTTGGCTATGCGAATCTGGAATGCAGGGAATTGCAGCAAGCAATGCAGCATCTAGCCCTGATACAGCCCAGGCTGAACCATGGCTAGATGTGCGAAGAGCTTAGGACTGGGCCAGCGCCTGATCAAAGTCCGAGGTCAGATCGATAATCTCTTCGATACCTACGGAGATGCGCAACTGATTGTCGGCAATGCCCATCAGAGCGCGCTGCTCAGGGCCCATCTCGTAGTAGATGGTGTGGGCCACGGGCAGCACCAGACTGCGGTTGTCACCCAAGTGCGTAGCCAGTACAAAGACTTTCAGGCGATTCAGGAAGTCGAAGATTTCAATGCCCTCTTCCAGCACTACGCTCATCAGGCCACCGAAGCGATTGCCGAACAATTGAGCCGTACGCTCGTGCTGCGGGTGATCTTCCAGGCCGGGATACTGCACGTGCTTGACCTTGGGATGCGCTTTCAAATGGCGCGCCAAGGCCAGGGCGTTGGAACAGATACGCTCCATACGCAAAGGCAAGGTTTCCGAACCGACGGCCAGGCGGTGAGCCACGTCAGACGACAAGGTGCCGCCCATATCGCGCAAGCCCTTTTTCCGAATCTGTACCAAACCCCAATTCTGCGTATTGCCCGTGCGGTAGACCTCGGCAATATTGGGGTAGGTCGTCCAGTCAAACAGGCCGGTATCCGTCACCATGCCACCCAAGGCATTACCGTGACCACCAATGTGTTTGGACAGGGAATTGACCACCAGAGAGGCCTTGAACTCACGGCCGGGCGACAGGTAAGGCGAGGACAAGGTGGCATCGACCACATACAACAGCCCCTCGTCCTGACACCATTGCCCCACCCCTTGCAGATCAGCTACCTGTGTACCGGGATTGGCAATGGTCTCAACAAAGACCATGCGGGTATTGGGCTGCCGTGCGGCTTGCACTTGGGCCAGATCGGTTGCATCCACCAGCGTGGTTTGTACACCCAGGTCGCGCAAAGTCCCCAGCAAGCTATTGGTATTACCGAACAGGAATTTGCTGGCAATCAGATGATCGCCCTGGCGCAGCAAGGTAAACAAGGTTGCTGTCAGCGCCGCCATACCTGTGGCAAAACTGACGCTGCCTATGCCTTTTTCCATGCGTGTAATCTTGGCTTCCAACGCCGCCGTGGTGGGCGTACCTTGACGGGAATAGGTAAAGCCGGACTTGCCCTGAAAGACCGCAGCCAGCTCACGCGCATCCTGAAAACCGAACTCGGTCGATGGGTGCAATGGCTGATGGATAGCGCCATGTTGCGTGCCCAAGCGACGGTCAGAGTGCAAGGTAGAGGTAATAAAGCCGTTTTCTTCCATGATCGTTTCCAAGCCCATAATGCGTGTACACACCGTCAGCGCCGATTGGGTTTTGCCCGGCTGACGGCCAATTACCTATTATCTGGTGAAGCGGCGGATGAAACCCGCCGTTTTTTATACAAATAAGTAATTAAGCAAGTAACAAGACTTAAAAGAAATTAAGACTGGCTACGTTGACGCAAGGTTTCGTACAAGCAAACCGCACTGGCGACGCTAACGTTCAGGCTTTCTACTGCGCCCATCATGGGGATGGAAACCAGCTCGTCGCAGGTTTCACGAGTCAGACGGCGCATGCCCTCGCCCTCGGCACCCATTACCCAGGCCATGGGACGGCGGGCATCGACCTGGTGGAAGGTATGCGTGGCCTGGTCGCTGGTGCCAACCAACCAGACATCACGCTCGCGCAGCATACGCATGGTACGGGCCAGGTTCGTTACCGTAATGTAAGGCGTAGACTCTGCACCGCCGCAAGCCACGCGTGATACGGTGGCATTCAGACCCACAGCGCGGTCACGAGGCGCAATTACGGCGTGGGCACCTGCCGCATTGGCGCTACGCAAGCAGGCCCCCAGATTGTGGGGGTCTGTCACTCCATCCAGAATCAACAGAAAAGGAACCTGACCGGCCTCTTCCAGATCGTCCAGCAATTCATTGACATCGACAGCCAGTTCTTGCTCCAGAGCCAATGCCACCACGCCCTGATGGCGCGTGCCTTTGGCCAGACCATCCAGACGCTCGACCGGCACAGCCATGACTTTCAAGCCAGCCTGTTCTACCTGTTCGATAAAAGCCAGCATCCGTTTATCGCGCCGGGTCTGATCCACATAGACCTCGCGCACCGAAGCAGCGCTAAAACGAACTCGGGCAATAACGGCATGAAAACCGGCCAAAACCTGCTGAGGCATAACAATCCTTGGGGGAAATAAGAGCAAATAAAGAAAGCCGGGCAAAAAGCCCGGCTTGGCATTGTACGCCTATCGACGGCGTCCTCTAGGGCTACGCGTGGATTTCGCAGACTTGGCTGCCTTCTCCGCACTGCGCTTTTCATCCCGCTCAGCCTGTTTTTGCGAAGCACGTCGTTGGGATGCCGTGGTGCCCTTCAAGGCCAGCGGTTTGGTTGGAGCCGCTTTCTTGATGGGACGCTCGGATGGATCACCCCCTTCAGCTGCCGCCTTCACCGCCTTGTAGCCCACGCCTTTAACCAGACGGAACTCAATACGGCGCGCTTCCAGATCAACACGAGCAACCTGGACTTGCACCGCGTCGGTCAGGCGATAACGCAGACCGGTGCGCTCACCACGCAGCTCGTTCGAAGTTTCGTTGTACTGGAAGTAATCCGCACCCAGCTCGGAGACATGGACCAGACCCTCCACATACAAGGTATCCAGCGTCACAAACAGACCGAAGCTGGTCACGCCGCTGATCTTGCCGGAGTATTCCTCGCCCACGTGCTCTTTAACAAACCAGCACTTGAGCCAGGCTTCCACATCTTTGGAAGCCTCATCAGCACGACGCTCGCGCGCCGACAACAAGGCACCCAATTTTTCCCAACGTGCAAAGTCACGCTTGCTGGCTGGCAAGGCGGCATCGCCCGGATCCTCGTCGATAGCCGGAATGTAGCGCTCGCCCTTCAAAATACCCTTGATGACACGGTGCACCAGCAAATCCGGGTAACGTCTAATCGGCGAGGTGAAGTGCGCGTATTGCGAATAGGCCAGACCGAAGTGCCCCGTTTTTTCCGGGCTATAAATAGCCTGCTGCATGGACCGCAAACACATGGTCTGAATGACGGCAAAGTCAGAACGGCCACGAGCCGCAGCCACGACTTTGGCGTAATCAGCAGAAGTAGGCTCGTCGCCTCCTTCCAGCGTCAAACCTAAACTGCGCAAATACTCACGCAAGGCTTCCAGCTTGGGCGGCGTTGGGCCTTCGTGCACGCGGTATAAACCGTTGCGACGGCTGCGAGCAATAAAGTCGGCAGCACAGGTATTGGCTGCCAACATGCACTCTTCAATCAGCTTGTGCGCGTCATTACGGACCAAGGGCTCAATACGTTCGATACGACCCAAGGGGTTGCACACAATCTTGGTTTCAACCGTATCGAAATCAATCGCACCACGGGCGGTACGGCGCTCGGCCAGCAAGCGGTACAGAGAGTACAGGTTCTGCACAGGCTCCAGCACATGCTGAATCTGGGTGGCCGCCGGGCCAGTGGGCTGCTGCAAGGCGCTCCAGATATCGGAATATGTCGTGCGTGCATGTGAATGAATGACCGCTTCATAAAACTGGTAGGCCGACACAGTGCCGGATTTGGCACCATCGGCCAACACGACCATATCGCACACCATGACCAGACGGTCTACCGACGGGTTCAGAGAACAAATCCCGTTGGACAGGCTTTCTGGCAGCATGGGGATCACGCGGCGCGGGAAATACACACTGGTGCCACGCTCCAGAGCGTCTTCATCCAGGGCATCGCCAGAGCGCACGTAATGGCTGACGTCGGCAATCGCAACCAGCAAACGCCATGCCCAGCGCGAGCGCTTGCCCGTGCCGATATCAACGCGTTCGCAGTACACCGCGTCATCAAAGTCTCGTGCGTCTTCACCGTCAATCGTGATGAAAGGCACATCGCGCAAATCTACGCGGCCTTTGTATTCCGATGGTTTGACCTTGGCGGGAATGCGCGCAGCCTGCTTGAGCGCCTTCTCGGAAAAATCGACCGGCACTTCAAACTTGCGCACGGCAATCTCGATTTCCATGCCGGGATCGTCAATTTCCCCCAGCACTTCAATCACACGCCCCAAAGGCTGACGATGGCGCTCGGGCTGCTGAGTAATCTCTACCGTCACAACCTGACCGGGCTCGGCCTCGCCCTGGTCTCCGTTGGGAATCAGGATGTCGTGCTTGATACGTTGATCTTCGGGCACCACGATGAACGTGCCACGTTCCCGCAGGAAACGGCCCACCAGCTTGCTGGTGTGGCGCGCAGTAACTTCGACGATCGAGGCATCTGGCTTGCCGCGGTATTCACCGACGATACGCACCATAACGTGGTCGCCGTGCAACACTTTGGCCATTTCTCGAGGCGACAAGAACAGATCGGGCTGCCCATCGTCGCGCTGCAAGAAACCAAAGCCGTCGCGATGGCCCAACACTTTGCCGGCGATAAAACCAGTTTGGTTGTTTTTGCGAATTTTGCCTTCGGGGGAAATCAGCAGCTGACCATCGCGCTCCATTGCGCGCACACGCCGCTCGAAACCCACCGTAATTTCTTTGCCCAGGCCCAGCTTTTTCGCCAGAGCCTGCATGGTCAGGCCGTCTGCATCTTCGCGCAGCCCCGCCAGGATCACTTCCCGCGTCGGGGTATCCGGGTCGAAGTCAGGCGGCAACTCATAACGGCCCGTTGATTGAATACGGTCCTCAGTACTGTCTTGATGTTTTTTATTCAAAAGGACACTTCCATTATTAATAAAGTATGCCTATAATCCTTTTTCTTTGCTGCTCACGCAGCAAGGTCGTTAAAGGCTTTTGGCACAGCCATAAGCATACAACGATATGCCCAGGTGGCGGAATTGGTAGACGCGCATGGTTCAGGTCCATGTGCCTTCGGGTGTGGAGGTTCGAGTCCTCTTCTGGGCACCAAATTCCAAAAAAGCCGATCATCGCAAGATGGTCGGCTTTTTGCTTTCCAGCCCAGAAAGTCAGGTGCTTGAGCACCTGACGTGGGGGCGAGAAAGGTCGGGCATGCAAGCCCAACCGGGGTCGCGCCCGTGTGACCGAGTCCTCTTCTGGGCACCAAAATTCCGAAAGGCCGATCATTTCTCAATGGTCGGCCTTTTTTATTTTGTTGCTCCATAAATTTATTATCCTTCAGCATCAATCCGATTACGTCTGACTGTGGCAGAAAACGAGCAGCAATACGACCCCCTTCTTTTTTAAACACAGCCATTTCCACATAAAGAATCACTACCGCATGATCGGCTGCTTTCTTTACAAGCCTGTGAATACCCCTTGAAGCAAGCACCTGGGCAGCCAAGGCAACACACTCAAAGCAAAACACCGCCTGCCCTGCTTTGTACAACCATAAAAAAACCGACTGTGTTTCTACAGTCGGTTTTCAGTCTCAGGATGCAGTAGGTTTAACCGCCGCAGCCACCGCAACATGCACCATCTTCACCATGCGCAGGTTTGGCGATTTGATAGCCGGCCCGCTCGACCGCAGCATGCAGATCTTCCAGCGAGACCTGGGTTTCATCAAAACGAACCGACGCCTTTGCGTTTTCGAACGAGGCATCTGCCGCTTGTACGCCTTCAATAGCCGCCAAGGCAATAGCCACTTTATCGGCGCATTCAGGGTGTCGCAAACCCGCCAGTTTCAGCATTCCAACTTGCATTTTTTATCCCTTTAACATGAGGTGAGGCAGTTGATGAAATCGCCACCGCCCATAAAGATATATATTAAATACATCTTATAGATACGGCAAGTGACGGGAAACCACCATAGAAAAAACCCGGCTTGTCCGCTCATGCGCAGACGAACCAGGCCGAAGGGAGATTGTGCTTTTTCTTATTTCATGCCCAGCTTGCGACTGACTGCCAACAAGGCCACGATGCTCAAGGCTGCCGCCATAATCAGGTAATAGCTGGGCGCCACGGGCGAGCCAGTCCAGGAGATCAGCCCTGTAGCGATAACCGGAGCAAAGCCGCCGAAGACCGTCACGCCAATGTTGTAGCTCAGGGACATGCCGGTTACGCGGGTACGCACTGGGAAGACATCAGCCATCAGGCCCGCCAAGGGGGCGAAGTAAATGGATTTGAGCAGTGCCATCAGCCCCACCACCAGAATCAAGGCCGTCTGTGTTGCTACGGTGTTCAGCCAGATGAAGGACGGGAAAATCACAATGGCATACACGATCGCCGCAAACAGCATGATCTTGATGCGGCTGATCTTGCCGGCCACATACCCCACCAGCGGCGTGGCAAAGGTCAGGATCAAGCCACCTGTCAGTGTCGCCAGAAAACCGGCGGACTGCGGAATGTGCAAGGTGGTCGCGGCATAAGACGGCATGTACTTGATGATGAAGTTCGAGGCCGTAGACACAATCAGCGTCCCCATGGCGATCAGCAACAAGGTTTTCTGCGACGTCAGCACCTCACGCAAAGGCTGACTGCCCGGCTCGCTTTCCTTGAAGTCCGGCGACTCGTCCACTGTCTTGCGGATGTAGTAACCCACTGGCCCCAGCAGCAAGCCAAAGATGAATGGGGTACGCCAGCCCCAATCCAGCATTTGCTGCTCATTAAGATTGGAGGTCAGCACGTAGCCAAACAAGGAGGCCAGCACCACACCAAAACCCTGGCTGGCAAACTGCAAGCTGGCCACAAAAGTACGGGTGCTTTTAGGAGCATGCTCCATCATGAAGGCCGTGGAGCTACCGAACTCGCCCCCGGCCGAGAAGCCTTGAATCAGACGCGCAATCAAGATCCCGATAGGAGCTATGACGCCAGCCGTGGCATAACTGGGCATGCAGGCAATCATCAAAGTACCGATCAGCATCAGGATGATGGACAGCGACAAGGCCTTTTTACGGCCATGCGTATCCGCATAAGAACCGATGACGGCCGCCCCGATAGGTCGGATCAAGAATGAAATGCCAAAGGTGGCAAAGGCCAGCACCAGCGAGACGGTGGGGTCCGTGGTGGGAAAGAACACATGGCTGATTGTCAGCGCAAAGTAGGCGTAAACGGAAAGGTCGAACCATTCCAGCGTGTTGCCTACCAATGATGCCGCAACCGGCTTCCAGAAAGAGCGCGGCGTGGAGCCTGTCGCTGCCTGTGTATGTTCCATCGTGTGTATCCTCCTTTTTCCTGTTGTTCTGTGGGCAGCACGCTGCCGCTTTTTTTACGTGTTTCTGGCCAACTCGCCCAGTTCCCAGAAAATGCTGGTCATGATGTCCAGGCCTTCCTGAATGACGGGTGCCAGCATGTGTTCATTCGGAGCATGCTGAGAGCAACCAGGATAGGAATGCGGCACCCAAATGGTGGGCAGGCCCAGCACGTCCGCAAAAATATCGTTGGGGACAGTGCCGGCCAGATTCGGAATCAGTGCAATCTTTTGGGAGCTCACCTTGCTGACCGCATCTTTGACCACAGCAATCCAGTGATTCCCCAGATCCAGGCGCGTGGCGGGTGTAATACGGTCCACATGAATATGTACCTGTTCAAAACCATGCGCATCCAGATGCTGACGCAAGGCAGTTTCCAGCCTCTCCCATTGGGTTCCCAGCACAAAGCGCAGATTGCAGAAAGCCTTGGCTCGTGGAGGGATGGCATTCACCGGCTTTTGAGGGTTACCTGAATCCAGTGCCAGCACTTCCAGCGTGTTCCAGCCAAACAAGCGCTCGCCATAACTCAAACCAGGTTCGCCCCAGTTTTCATTCAGAGCCTGCCCCAAAGTGTGTTGACCAATTTGCAGATCAGCGATGGCGGCGCGCACATCCTGCGGGATGTCCCCGGGCGTCAGGTCACGACACAGCAGCTTGCCCTTGCCATCGACCAGACAGGCCAAGGCATTAGCCAGCACAATGGCTGGGTTCTCCATCACTCCGCCCCAATTGCCCGAATGCAGGCCGCTTTCTCGGGACACCACTTCCAAAGAAAACAAGGCGGTGCCACGCGAGCCTAAAAACAAGGTGGGTTGAGCGGCATTCAAGCGGGGGCCGTCCGATGCCAGAAATACATCTGCCGACAGCAGATCCGCTTGCTCTTCGCAGAACTCACGCAGGCCCACTGAGCCACGTTCCTCGCCCGTCTCGAAAATAGCTTTCAGGTTGAAACCCAAGCGCCCTTCACGTGCCTGAATCACCTGCTCCAGCGCCACCAGATTGATACTGTGCTGCCCCTTGTTGTCCGCTGTTCCGCGCCCGTACCAGCGATCCTCTTCGATCTGCAAAGACCAGGGAGACAGGCCATCACGCCATTGCAAATCATGCCCCGGCACAACATCGCCATGTCCGTAAGTCAGGACCGTGGGCAAGTCGTCCGACTCGTGACGATGAGCCACCAGAATCGGACCCGCTCCTTTGGGGTTGGCCATGATGCGAACCGAGAAACCCAGCTTGATCAGGCTGGGACTTAATTCCTGCTCCAGATACTGAAGCAGCTGATCGGCCTTTTCTGCTGTCTGGCTGTCGCTTTCAATGGCTACACGTCGGCGCAGCTCCGCTTCAAAACGCCCATCGGCCAGATAGGCACGCACATTGGCTAATGCTTCGCTTTTTCCCATTCGTTTGTCGTTCTGTCATTGATATAGAAAGTGGGACTATAAAATCTGGCTTTCCTTCTGTATATTTCTATCTTTCGAAGCTAATAAGCTAATTTTTAGAACCCTGAGAATAAGCTTTCACCAGCCTCGGCAACACCAAGGTGGACATGGACTACAAATACTTTCTGGCCGTTATGGAGACAGGCTCCCTGGCTGCTGCCAGCGCACGGCTGTACATCGCCCCCAGTGCCATCAGTCGGCAAATTGCCTTGATGGAAGAAGCAGTAGGAGTCAGCCTGTTTGAACGCAGACGACGCGGCATGGTGCTGACCGCCGCCGGGCAAGCCCTGGCCGACCATGCCTTGCGGGTACGTCTGGAAGAAGAAGCCATTTTGCAAAGCCTGCGCACCAAGGACTATGCGCAAGCCCATATGATCCGGGTAGCTGCTACGGAAGGTTTGTCGCGCTACTTTCTGCCTGGTGTAATGGCGGATCTTTCGGCTCGTATGCCGCAGACCCAGTTTGTATTGAGGGTAGGCTCACCCACGGATTGTCTGGATCAAGTGAAAAATGGCGATGTAGATATTGCGGTAGTTTTCAGCACCGCGCCCGTGCCGGATGTGAAGGTGAACCACAGTTGTCGCTCCCCTCTTTTTGCCATCATGCGGCCTGAACACCCATTGGCAAAGGCTGCAAGCCTGTCACTGAAGGAGTTGCAGGCCTATCCCATTGTGATGCCGAGCGAAGAATCGACTCAAAAGCAGCTTTTCAACCATGTGTGTCAGATGGAAAAGCTGCGCTTTCATGAGGTCTTTACCTGCAACTACTCGGGGGCGCTGCATGAGTATGTGCGCCAGACAGAAGCGATTGCCTTGGGCGCACTCATCAGTCATCGGAGCAGTCGGGACAATGGCCTGCAAGCTGTGCCGGTACACGACCCCCGCCTGGAACGAGATATACAGGTGCTGAGCATGGCAAAGCGCGTGTTGCCTGACAGCGTGCAGGAGTTCATGCAGATGCTGGTGCAGGAGCTGCAAGAAAGCCAGGTCGAACAAGCCTGAGCAGGCGTAGTAGCCAAAACAAAAAGCCGATCATCTTGCGATGATCGGCTTTTTGAGGAATTTATGGTGCCCAGGAGAGGACTCGAACCTCCACACCCGAAGGCACATGGACCTGAACCATGCGCGTCTACCAATTCCGCCACCTGGGCTCTGACTGCTGGATTTGTTTTTCAACTCGTCTCTGCAAGACAGAAGAGAACTATAACATGATTTTGAAAGAGTGCAAACTAATTCTGCTTTTTTTCATGCCTGACAGAAATAAGCGCAGCCCTTGCACTTCATAAGAATCGCTTTTATGCTTATTGCTATATCAAGAGTTGGGGCAACCCATGCCAACCTGTGTACCCGCACAAGGTGGATTCAAGATATGGCCATCTGGCAATCAATGGGATCATCAAGACACGAACCCGCTGCCAGCGGGTTTTTTTATGCTTGGTCGTTTCCAGGCAAAGGGTCCTTTAATCCAACTTGCTCACCCGGAAGTCCCTTCCAAGAGCTAAACAGGAGTGTTTCATGTCTGCACCGTTTTGCTACCATCTGACTTTAGAGCAGCACCACTACCGCATTGTCCTGCACCCCGGTTGTTCCCGGCTGGCTGTAGTGTGCGAAGCACATGCTGACAAGGTCGGAGATTACGAGCCGCGCTGGCTGGGTTCCAGTTGCCGCGGTGGCTATTGGGCCCGCTTCCAGCACGATATTGACAGCACCTTGTTGCTGAACATGGATGCCATTGCCCGTCTGATTGACGAACACCGTCTGGCTCATCCCAATACGGTGCTGGATACAGATTTACAGCCCGTGTTGAACGTGGGCGGACGCTTGCGCGCCCAGCCCTACTCTCAGCAAAAAGCCGCTTAGTCCAAGCGTGGGGCGTCGTCGCCCTGATCACCTTGACGCCAGTAGCTGCTGGCCCGAATCGCGCCTTTATCCAGGCCGCGTTCTTGCACCCAGTACTCGCGCAGGCTTTGAGCGATGGAATATTCTGCGGCGACCCACACATAGCCGGTGCCGCTCAACTCGGGTGCGGCACGCAATGCGTCCAGAATGCCATTCAAACCGGCCAGCGAAGGAATCCAGTTCACCGTGACATGGTCCGGTGCCTCCATCGCACCGACTGTCAGCAGATTACGTGCCAATACGTAAACCTGCACCTTCACATTGGAAGGCAGTTCTTTCACTCGTCGCGCCATGGCAGGCACAGCGGTTTCGTCGCCAATCAGGATTTGCCAATCCAGGTCCTTGCTGACCAGGAAGGAGCCACGCGGGCCGGCCACACCCAGCTTGTCGCCCTCTTTAGCTTGCATGGCCCATTGGCATGCAGGGCCTTCACCGTGGACCACAAAATCAATATCCATCTCCTTTTCCTGCTCGCGGAACTCGCGAGGAGTGTAGTCGCGGATAGGTGGCTTTTCCTGACCGGCGGCAAAGACCATGCCACGCTCGCCCATTTGAGGCAGTCGCAATTCTTTAGTGACAGGGTCCGGGAAAATCAGTTTGACGTGGTCATCAAAACCAGGGGTATAAAAACCTTCCAGATCCGAGCCTTCCAGGGTGATGCGCACCATATCAGGCCCCAGTTCGCGCCGCTTTTTTACGGTCAGCAAACGCAACTTCAAGGTATGAGCAACTTTCTGCGTTAATTGTTCAGACTGCATTCTTAAGACTCCTTGGGCAAGTTCCGTATGTCAGCGATAGCTTTTTCCAAAATGGCCACCACCTCTGCCTGTCGTTCCAGACTGGCTGTCGATTGTTCAAACATGGCCTGCTTCAGGCTGTGGCGTACCTGGACAAACTCCGGCAACCAACCTGTTTGTTCCTGCGCGGCCTTCAAATCCTCGTCGCTATTGTGTTCGGCCAGCATCTGCCGTATCCACACCAGCTTGCGCCCGCGATAGGTCAGGGACTGCATCAGGTAATCGCACTTTTCTTTTTGCTCTTCCAGATACGTGTGCCCTTCCTTGGTCAGGCTGTACATCTTGCGACGGCCTTCTTCTTCAATCAGCACCCAGCCTTGCGTGGCGCAATACGCCAGGGCGGGATAGACCGCACCAGCGCTGGGAACATAGCTGTTCTGGCTAAGCTGCGCAAAACGGCGTATCAACTGATACCCGTGAGTACTGCCCTCTTTGAGCAGAGCCATCAGCATGAGCTGCATGGCCCGAGCAGAGTATTTTCGGCCTTGGCCCATATCCAGCAGCATCCGCTCGACATCCATTGTGTTGAATTTCATGTCCATACTCTTATGCTATATCACATGACACACTATAATGATAATGAGAATGCCAATCAACTAGAAATTGAAATTAAATTTATTGAGTGAAAAATGCTTGCTTTCCCAAGGAAACTCACTCTATAATTGAATGCTTGAGACAGGCAGCAGCCTTGATCAAAAGCCCAGGTGGCGGAATTGGTAGACGCGCATGGTTCAGGTCCATGTGCCTTCGGGTGTGGAGGTTCGAGTCCTCTCCTGGGCACCACAAATTCCTCAAAAAGCCGATCATCGCAAGATGGTCGGCTTTTTGTTTTTTCTGTCTGAAAGCAAGCAGCTTGAATCCCTGTTTGAAGACGAGGAAGTCAGATACGTAGATCCAATCAGTGTTGATATGACCGGGCCTCTCTTCCAGAAGGACGACCTTCCGAAAAATCAAACTCCTTTTGGACTGAAGGTAGACGTATTCAAAACACCTCCCTGACTTACCGAAGAACAATCAGCCATAAAAAAAGCCGAAACAGCATGAGCACTGTTTCGGCTTTTTTGATTCTGGCGGTCTTACAGCAAGCTATTTCGTTGTCCCGCCCTCTTTACCATCACTCCAAGGCGCGATGACGACGCTGCCAGAAAGGCTGCGCCGCGTAGCGTTGCTCCATGCCATACAAAGCATGCTGCGAATTCAGGTGACGCACCAAACCTAACAAATAGTCCTTTTCGTAAGCACGCGCCGGCTCGGGATTGCCTTTTGTCAGAGCTACAGCAGCCTGTGCCGATTGTGATCCGCTCCACAAGGCCGTTGCCAGGCCATTGGCGGCCAGGGGGTCCATGGCCGCGCCTGCATCACCGGCACGCAAGATGCGGCCTTCCACGAAGTAAGACACGGTGCAGCTAGCGGCAGCGCTGACTTTAGGAGCGTGATCAGCCATCTGACTATCCAAGCCCAGGCTTTCCATACGCACTCGTGCCGCATCGGCACAGCCCAGCAAACCGGCCCAGACCGAACCATCTCGACTCAAACCATCGGGCAAAAGATCCGAGTCCGAAAACAAGGCCACCATCAAGCGATGACCCGGCATGGGGGACAAGTACCACCACCCCAACTCGACGGCTTCTACCAGGGAAGCAGCCAAGGGTTCTGCCCCTTCAGGCAGGTCAAAGACGTGCCAGGCAGCGACCAGTCTATCCAGACGATGACGCTGGGCGGCCGCTCCGGCGGACAAGGCTGCACGACCAGTACAGTCGATTAAAGCAGCAGCTTCCAGGCTGGTACCGTCTGCCAGCCTGGCAACCACACCTTCAGGCTGGTGCTCCAGGCCCAGAACTCGTGTCTGGCGAATACTGACCTTCGCTTCTTTTTGCACGCGCTCAAACAACGCCTGCTCCAGACGGGCCTTGTCCAGCAGGTAGCCCTGCCCGTCTTCATCCTGCACGGTGCGCAGTCCTGCGCTACCCCATACCGAAAAACGCCCTTGTGAACGCAAGGCTACCGTCTCATCCAGACAGCCTGCCCAGCCCAGGCTGGTCAAGACCACGGCCCCGCGTTCGGACAAGGTCTCACCAAACGAGGGCTGGGGCTCCTGAGGAGCCACCAGCGTTACTTCCTGACCTTGCATACTCAGGCGACGCGCCGCCGCTAAGCCCGCCACACCGGCGCCAACAACAATAATCATGCCTTCATCCTCAGGTTCCCGTCTGCTTTGTCAGCGGGACAATGTCCATGGAACCGCGTTGTACTTCCACATACAGCTCGGGCGGAACTCCCGCCAGCCCGACTGGCCCCGGACGTTTTACCACGACTCCCATACGGGTCCAAACTTTTGCTGTGGTAGCGCGGACAAGGCCTGCACAGCCTGTTTAATTGTGGAAAAAACGAATCATGTTTTACAAAATGCGCGGCAAGGAAAACAGCATGACCCAGCCTCCCAGGACCAGATACGGACCAAAGTGAATGGCCTGCCCGGCTTGCAAACGCCCACCAAGGCGCAAGACCAGAGCCGCCAGCAAGCCCAATACCGATGCCGCCAGAAGAATTCCCGGCAAGGCGGTGGCCCCCAGCCAGGCGCCCAAAGCAGCCAGCAACTTGAAGTCGCCATAGCCCATGCCTGCACGCCCGGTCAGCAACAAGAACACATGGTTTAACAGCCACAGCAGGCTGTAGCCCAATGCCGCGCCAATCACCGCCAAGGGCAAGCTGCTAAAGGTGTGATCCAGATTGACCAGCAAGCCCAGCCACAGCAAGGGCAAAGTGAGACGATCAGGTAGATAGCCGGTTTCCGCGTCAATCCAGGCCAAGAGAGCAGTACCGGCGATAAACACACAGGCCGCCACTGCTGCAGGCGTCAACTGCCAGCGCCAACCGGCCCATAACATCAGGACCAGGGCCAGACTCTGGCATACCCATCCCCATTGACGATGAGCACGCGGCGAACGCCCGTCCAACTCAGGCTCCAGCTCTACAGGCAGGCTCCAGGACAGGTGTCGGGCTGGCCAGAAAAAACAGACCGCCAAGATCAGAGCAACTCCCATCCCCGCCCAGGCATTGCCCCACGACGTCCACATCATATTGATCCTTCACCAGATTGATAAACGCGCGCTGGCACAAGCTACGCTGCCCAAATCCTAGCAGAGCCTTGCATGCTTTTGATGACGTAAGTATTTTTTGCTCCAGGTAGAGAAAGCCGGACGGTGGCATTTTTTTGTTACCCGAATGACAGACAGAGCCCCACAAGGCTAGGCATAATGCGCTTCAACCCTTTGTTTCGCTTACGGATGAATAAGGAAGCGCTATGAACCACTTTGTGCCCCACGCTGCGCGTACGCCTCGCCTGCGCTTTTTGACCGGCGCCTTGCTCCTGGTCTGGATGGGCTCGGCAGCCAGCACCGCCTGGGCCCAGCAGATCGAGTCCATTACCTTATCCAGTGCCGGTATGGCCGAGATCGAGCGACAAATCCCCGTCTCTGACACCGGTACCGCTCAGTTGCGTGTGCCCCTGACCCAGGTCGATGACATTCTGAAAACCCTGATGGCCGTCGATGGCAAGAACCGCATCGACTCCCTGACCTTGTCGGGTCTGGCCCCACTGAAAGAAAGCTTTGACAGCCTGCCCTTCTCGGCCAAAGACCTGCGCTCGCCCGCCACCCTGGCACAAGCGCTGCGCGGCCAGCAAGTCAGCGCCAGCTCGCAAGGCCGCCTGGTACGGGGTGCCGTCCTGGGGGTGCAAGCCACTGCTGCCACCAAGGAACATCCCGCCCAGGCCATCTTGAGCGTGCTGACAGAACAGGGCCAGATCCAGACCCTGGAATTGGGCCCGGACACCAGCCTGGAAGTACTGGACAAGACCTTGCAACAGCAATTGCAGCAGGCCACCGAAGTGCTGGCCGGTCAAAGCAATCAGCAGTCGCGTGATATTCAACTGGTCTTGAACAAGACCGACGCCAAGACAGCCCGCCTGTCCTACCTGATTCCTGCACCGGTATGGAAAAGCTCCTATCGCCTGATGATGCAGGACGGCAAAGCCCGCCTGCAGGCCTGGGCCATTTTTGAGAACACCAGCGGTGAGGACTGGAAAGATGTGAAGGTCACGCTAAGCTCGGGCTCGCCTGTGATGCTGCGCCAGCGTCTGCTGGAACGTTACTGGAATGAGCGCCCTGAACTGCCGGTGGCGGTAGGCAGCTCCATCGCGCCGCAAGCTGACACCCAGGCTACTGTCAGCGCAAATCACGCCCGTAAAGCAGCAGGTGAGGCCATGCGTGCTCGCATGGCTCCAGCCGCACCCGCTCCCATCATGATGGAAAGCGCCGCCTATGCGGCCGATGGCAACATGGCCAAACAGTGGGCTTCGGGCGGCGCTGGCGCCAGCACCCAGGCACAGGAAGGTCAGACTCAAGTGCGCTTTAGCCTGCCACAAACGCTAAGCGTACCCACCGGCCAGACGGTTTCGGTGCCCTTTATCGACACATCGCTGCAGGCCGAGTCCCTCTCGGTTTACCGCAGCGGCCAAGCTGGCGACTATCCCACAGCCGCCATTTGGGTGAAGAACGAACAGGCCAATAGCCTGCCGCCCGGCATTATTACCGTCTTTAATGAACAGGACGGTCACGTGGGTGATGCAGAGCTGGCCGGTCTGCCTGCTGGCGAGCAGCGTTTGATCTACTTTGCCCAAGACAGCAAAGTTCAAATCCGCGAAGAGCAAACGGATGAATACCGCCTGAGCAAAACCCGTGTGACTGATGGCGTTGCCCGTTCGGAATGGACGCGCTTGCAGAACTTCCGCTACGAGATCAAGGCTCCGGCCGATGAAGATCGCACGGTGCTGATCCAGTTGCCTCGTCAGGATGGCTGGACCTTCAAGTCCGACGCCCATGATAGCGATACCGCCCAGGAGCACCGCCTGAAAGTGAAAGTTGCCAAGGGCAAGACGGTCACCGTCACGGCCCAGCTGAGCCTGCAAGACCATATGGAATTGCGCCTGGAAGAAATCGACGAGAACATGCTGCTGCAGTGGCGTGGAAACGGCCAGGACAGCGCGCAACAAGCCAGGATGGACAAGCTGATCGAGCTGCGTCGTCAGCTAAGTCAGGCCCAGCAAGCGCAGAATCAGGCCGTTGAGGCCCTGAACGAAACCGTCGCTGAACAGGAACGCATCCGCGCCAACCTGGCTGCCGTCAGTGCACAAAGCACCTTGGGTCAGCGTTTCAGCGAGCAACTGGCCCAGCAGGAAGACCAGATTGCCAGCCAGCGCAAAGCCGTTCAGGAACAGCGCGACGCTGTACAGAAGGCCCGTCAGGCTTTTGAGAAAGGTCTGGCCGAACTGGCTTGATCCTGGCCTTATGCAGGTGTAGGCAGCTCGGCCTGCACCTGCTCCAGAAACGCGCGTATGGCATGGCCCTGCGCGCGTTCTTTCAAGCAATACACAAACTCGCTCAAATGAGCCGAGACATCACTGAGTGGCACACTGATAATGTCCGGATGCGCAGGCACTTCACGCAAGGGCAGCAAACTGGCCCCCATGCCGCATACCACTCCCCACCCTATCGCCTCCCGGCTCCCTATCTCCAGCAGCTGCGTCGGCTCCTGCCCCGCCTGCCGGAACACTTGATAGCATAGTTCCCGTGTCATGGACCCGGGCTCACGCATCAGAATGGGATGGCGGCACAGGTCCACAATACGCACACGCTGCCGGTTAGCCAAAGGATGATCCACTCGCAGCACGGCCACCAAGGGATCAGAAGCCAGCAGCAGACGCACCAGACGCGGATCATCAACCAGCGCCGAGGACGCAATCACATCTAGTTGATAGTCATGCAAGGCACTCAAGACCCGTTGCGAATTATCAATGCTCAAACGCATCTTCACGCCGGGATAAGCCTGATGGAAATTCCGTAATACAGCCATGATGTAATACGGCCCGGTCGCGCCCACTCGCAACATGCCACTTTTCAGATCGCGCAGATCACGCAAACTGAAATCGATCTGGGCAGCTTGCTGCATCAGTTGCTCGACTTGGGGCAAGAGGCGTTCCCCTTGCTGGCTTAAGTACACCCCCTTGCCTTGCCTATAGAACAGCTCCACGCCATAGCGGGTTTCCAGCTGTCGCAGATGCGAGGTCACGGTGGGCTGGCTGATCCCCAATTGCTGGGCAGCCTTGGTAATGGAGCCACAATGAGCCGTGGCGTGAAAGGACTTCAGTTCCAGAGCCAGCATGCTGCCGCTCTCCTCGGGGAAGAATCAAAGCCCAAATTATCCGATGCTCGTATTACAGAAATTAGTTGTACTGTCATAGTGCCGCCATATCCGACTCCCATACTGACGTTCATGACATTCATGACAAGTCGGAACCCAGGATGAGCGCCAAGCCCGCATTTTTAACCATACAAGGACTGCACAAGCAGTTCGGCTCCTTTACCGCCCTGGACCAGGTCAGCCTGGATATACAAGCCGGTGAACTGGTGTGTTTGCTGGGCCCCTCGGGCTGTGGCAAAACCACCTTGCTGCGATGCATTGCCGGGCTGCAACAAGCCGATCAAGGCATCATCGTGATGGCGGGCCGTGACATTACTCACCTGCCCCCTCAACAGCGTGATTACGGCATCCTGTTTCAGTCCTACGCCCTGTTCCCCAACCTGACCGTGGCCCAGAATATTGCCTACGGCCTGTCGCCCCGCAAGAACCTGGCCACCCAAGTGCGTCAACGCGTCTCCGAGATGCTGGATCTGGTCGGCCTGTCCGGTTCGGAAAACAAGTACCCGGCACAACTGTCGGGCGGTCAGCAACAGCGTGTGGCCCTGGCTCGTGCACTGGCCCCCTCACCCTCCTTGCTCTTGCTGGACGAACCCATGTCGGCGCTGGATGCCCAGGTGCGCGAGCGGCTGCGTATCGAGCTGCGTGCGCTGCAAAAGCAACTGTCCATCACCACCTTGATGGTGACGCACGATCAGGAAGAAGCCATGGTCATGGCGGACCGTATCGCCGTGATGGAAAAAGGCCGACTGGTGCAATTTGATCGCCCCCAGGCTTTGTACCGAGCCCCCTCTGATCCCTTTGTGGCGGGCTTTATCGGTGAAGCCAACTGGCTGCCCTTTACGCCCTTGCACGATTGCTCGGTGCTGGTCGAGCGCGTTCGTCTGGACTTGGGTCAGGAAGCGCCTACTGCAGCAGGGCGTCTTTTCATCCGCCCTGAAAACATTCGGGTACTGGATAACAGCAGCCCGGCCACCACGACCAATACCTTTTTGGCCGACATCGTGGACGGCGTGTTTTTGGGCCGTCACTACAAGCTGATTCTGCGCCCCGAAGGCATGGACGGGCTCACTGTCCAGGCCATCGTCAACCCCGAACAAGGGGATCGCTTGCTTGACCCCTTGGCCGCACGTCGCTGCCGCATTCAGCTTCCCAGCGAGGCGCTGCATGCCCACCATTGATTCCACACCACAGCCTGGCGCGGCGTCCCTGCGCTCCACCAGCCTGTATGGCCTGCCCGTTGCTGAAACTAGCGTGAAGAACCATCCCCTGACCCGTCCCGTTTTGCCAGTCTGGATAGGCTCGGCAGCGCGACGCGCCTTATTGATTGCCCTGTTTGCCCTGCTGGTCCTGTTCCTGGCCCTGCCCATGCTGTTCATCTTGCTGCGCGCCATTCAGGACGGCGACGGGCAACTGGTGGGTTTGGGTCAGTTCTGGTCGGTGATCAGCGCCCCGGGCTTCATGCCCATGGTGGGCCGCAGCATTCTGGTGGGCGTGACCACCTTGCTGATCGTGATCCCCGTTGCCTACGCGTTCGCCTTTGCCCTGCAACGCTGCTGCATACGCGGTGCCGGACTATTTCGTGCGCTGGGCCTTTTGCCCTTGCTGGCCCCATCGCTGATGCCAGGCCTATCCCTGATCTACCTGTTTGGCAACCAAGGTTTGCTGCGTCACTGGTTGGGCGGTGAAACGATTTATGGTTTCTGGGGCATTGTGCTGGGCGAAGCCTTCTACACCTTCCCCCACGCCCTGATGATTCTCAGTACCGGTCTGGCCCTGGCCGATGCTCGTCTGTATGACGCTGCCCGCGCCATGGGTGCCAACTCCTGGCGTCGCTTCCTGACGGTAACCCTGCCCGCCAGCCGCTATGCCGTTTTTTCCGCCGCATGCCTGGTCTTTACTCTGACCGTCACCGACTTTGGTGTGCCCAAAGTGGTGGGCGGTTCCTACAACGTGCTGGCCATGGAAGCCTATAAAGCCGTGGTCGGTCAGTTGCAGTTTTCCAAAGGCGCGGCCATTGGCGTGCTGTTGCTGATTCCCGCTGTGCTGACCTTCTTTCTGGACCGTCATCTGCGTGCTCGTGCCAGCGGTCAGGCTCAAGGCTCGCTCAGTGCCTACTCGCCTCTGCCACACCGTCAGCGCGACCGTTACTTCACTCTCGTTCTGGTACTGGTATCCCTGGCCATTCTGAGCATTGTGGGCATGGCGGTCTGGGCGTCCCTGATCAAGTTCTGGCCTTACAACCTGAGCCTGTCCCTGAAGTCCTACGACTTCAACAATATGGACGGTGGCGGCTGGCTGGCCTGGCGCAACAGCCTGACCATGGCCTTGTTTACCGCCATTCTGGGTTCGGCCCTGATCTTTCTGGGCGCCTGGGTGCTGGAGAAACTGCCTGCCCGTGGTCAGTCCGAAAAAGGCTTGTACGGCGTGCTGCAAATGCTGGCGCTGGCCCCCATGGCCATTCCCGGTCTGGTGCTGGGCCTGGGCTACATCTTCTTTTTCAACCACCCCAACAATCCCTTGTCCGGTCTGTACGGCTCCATGAGCTTGCTGGTCCTATGTACGGTGATTCACCTGTACACCAGTGCCCATCTGAACTTTGTGACGGCCCTGAAAGCCATTCCTGGCGAACTGGAAGCCGCTGCCGCCTCCCTGAAGGCTCCGCGTCTGTCCACCTTGATGGGTGTCACCGTGCCGCTGTGCCTGCCTGCCTTGCTGTCGGTGGCGCGCTACCTGTTCGTCTCGGCCATGACCACCGTGTCTGCCGTCGTGTTTCTGTACAGCCCGCAAACCGTGCTGGCCTCGGTAGCGGTCATGAATATGGACGACGCCGGCTTTATCGGCCCGGCCGCCGCCATGTGCACGGTCATCATGCTCAGCTCCGGCTTTGTCTGCGTCCTGGTTCATGTTCTGAGCCGCGCTTCCTTGCGCCGCAGCCAGGCCTGGCGCTCCCCTACTTCTCTTTCTCCAACCTGATAGGACCGCAATGTCATCCCCAGCTTGCGCGAATACATCGCTTGATATGCCAAATCACCAGACTCCACGCCTTGAAGCCCTGATTTTTGACTGGGCCGGCACACTGGTGGATTTTGGATCCTTTGCTCCCACCCAGATTCTGGTTGAAGCCTTCAAGTGCTTTGATCTGAATCTGAACCTGGACCAGGCCCGCAGCGCGATGGGCATCGGTAAATGGGATCACATCAAGGCCATGCTGGAGTTGCCTGAAGTGCACGCCCAGTTTGTGGCCCTGCATGAGCGCGAACCCGATGACAGCGATGTAGACCGTATCTACAACACCTTCCTGCCCATGCAGAACGAACGCGTGGGCGAGTTCTCCGCCGCCATTCCCGGTGCCCGTGAAACCTTGTCCTGGGCACGCCGCCAAGGCCTGAAAATCGGCTCCTGCTCCGGCTACCCGCGTCTGGTTCTGGACAACCTGCTGCAACACGCTCACCGCCAACAAGTACTGGTGGACTACCACGTCGCCTTTGACGAAGTCCCGCAAGCACGCCCCTGGCCTGCCATGGCCCTGGAAAACGTCATTCGTCTGGAAATCAAGAATGTCGGTGCCTGCGTGAAGATTGACGACACCCCGGTCGGCATTGAAGAAGGCCGCAATGCCGGTATGTGGACGGTAGGTTTGCTGCTGTCAGGCAATGCCGCCGGACTGACCGAACTGGAATTTCTGGCTCTGGACGAAGAAAGCCGCCAAACCCTGCGTGATCGCGCCGCAGCCACCTTCGCCGACGCCCAACCGCATTACCTGATCGACACCGTTGCCCAACTGCCTGCCGTGGTTGAACAAATCACCGAGCGGATGGCCCAGGGCGAATGCCCTGGCGACTCTCTCTAACCCCACCCCCCCTTTTGCTGTCACAAGGACACTTCTCCATGAAAACCATTGTTCTGAGCTCCTTGGCTGCCGCTTTGATGGGCGCCGCTTCCCTGGCTCAAGCCGCTACGACCCTGACCGTCTACACCGCGCTGGAAGCCGATCAGCTCAAGGCTTACCAGGCTGCTTTCGAGAAAAAGAACCCCGATATCAAAATCCAGTGGGTGCGTGACTCCACGGGCATCATTACCGCCAAACTGCTGGCTGAAAAGAACAACCCCAAGGCTGACGCTGTCTGGGGTCTGGCCGGCTCCTCGCTGGGCTTGATGGCCAGCCAGAACATGCTGCAGCCTTACGCCCCGCAGGGTCTGGACAAGATCGACGCCAAAATGCGCGATCAAAACAACCCACCCAGCTGGGTTGGCATGGACGGTTTTGCCGCCGCCCTGTGCGTGAACACCGTTGAGCTGGAAAAGAACAAGCTGCCCATGCCCACATCCTGGGAAGATCTGACCAAGCCCGAGTACGCTGGCAAGATCGTCATGCCGAATCCCGCTTCTTCGGGCACCGGCTTTCTGGACGTAAGCGCCTGGCTGCAACTGTTTGGTGAAGAAAAAGGCTGGACCTTCATGGACGGTCTGCACAAGAACATCGGTGCCTACACCCACTCCGGCTCCAAGCCTTGCAATATGGCTGCCGCTGGCGAATACACGATTGGCGTGTCCTTTGACTACCGTGGCGCTCGCCTGAAAGAAGAAGGCGCTCCGCTGGAACTGGTGTTCCCCAAAGAAGGCCTGGGCTGGGAAATTGAAGCCGCTGCCATCATGAAAGGCACCAAGAACCTGGAAGCCGCGCAGAAACTGGCTGACTTCTCCGCCAGCGAAGAAGCCAACCACTTGTACAAGACCAACTTTGCCGTGCTGGCCATCCCTTCTATCGCCACGGCCAACCCGCACCTGCCAGCAGACCTGAACCAGCGTCTGATTGACAACAACTTCGTCTGGGCCGCTGAAAACCGCGAGCGCATCATCGAAGAGTGGACCAAACGTTACGACGGTAAATCGGAAGCCAAGAAGTAATGAGCACACAACACTACGATGTCATCGTGGTGGGGGGCGGCATCCTGGGCATGGCACATGCCTGGGCGGCTGCCCGCCGCAAGCTTAGCGTGGCTGTGCTCGAGCGCAGCCACCAGGCCCAAGGCGCCACCATACGTAATTTTGGTCAGGTACTGGTGACCGGTCAGGCGCCGGGCATCATGATGGAACTGGCACGCCAAAGCCGAGGTCTGTGGCTGGATCTGGCGGCACAAGCGGGCTTTCATGTGCGCAGCAATGGCTCGCTGGTCCTGGCACGCAATCACCTGGAACTGGAACTGCTGGAAGACTTTGCCCAAGGCCGTGCCAAGGACGAAGGCGTGGCCTGCCAGATGCTCAGCGGCAAGGAACTGGCGACACTATTTGAAGGCCGTCTGGGGCATCACCACGGCGCGCTGCAAGGTCTGGATGATTTGCAGATCTACTCGCGCGACGCCCTGCCCGCCATTACCAGCAGCCTGCAAGCCATGGGCGTGGATGTGTATACCCAAGCGCATGTGCACTATGCCCAAGAGGGGCAGGTACACAGCAGCGTGGGCAACTTCACCGCCAACAGCATTTTTGTGTGCCCCGGTCACGACTACAGCAGCCTGCATCGCGAACTGCTCGATACCGTCAAGCCGTCGGTGACACGTCTGCAAATGCTGAAAGTGCGTGCACAGGACGCAGGCTGGGCATTGGACCGACCTTTGCTGACAGGTTTGTCCTGCCTGCACTATGGTGCCTTTAGCGATCTGCCTTTGGCAGACACACTGCGCGAGCAAGTACAGCAACGTCATGGCGTCCTGCTGGATCAAGGCATTCATTTACTGATTAGCCCCACCCCGGACGGGGATCTGATTATTGGTGATTCGCACGACTACGGTCAGCAAGCCAGCCCTTTCAATCAGGAAGAAACAGACCAGTACTTGCTGGCTCTGGCAGAAACCGTGCTGGGCTGCCCGGTGCAGGTGCTGCAACGCTGGCAAGGGGTATACGGTGCAAAGGGCCCGGCTCCATTTTCTGTCTTGCAGGCCGATGGCAGTACGCAAGTGACGGTTATGCACACGGGCTTGGGGATGACCACGGGTCTGGCCATTGGTGAACGCAATATCGCCGCTCGCTACGATTGATTGCTGGACATGGGTGCGTAGGCAAGCAGATCAGCCTTGACCTAGGCAGCAAGAGTGCAAAAAACGCGCAGCCCAGGCTGCGCGTTTTTCTTTTCCTGAGGCGTAGGTCTGGATGCCAGAATCCAGGGCCTCAAACCAGGGGGAATCACGACATGTTCTTAATGGGAATTTCCCATGAGAAACCCAATAGAGTGGAATAAAATACGCCACACGATAGGCCAGAGCGAGCGCTCTTGAGCTGTAGCCATCCATACACCCGGACCGCCAAGTACCTCGTCGCGATTGGCGACGAAGCCCTGGTCTTCCCCCTGACAGGAAAGGATCAATGAAAGACAGCGAAAGCGGCTTGCGTTTTATAGACTGCAATGAAGAGCAGCATACAGCCGCTATTTTGGCGATCCTGAACGACGCCATCGTGAACTCCACCGCGCTATACGACTATGTGCCACGCCCGCCCGAAGCCATGGTGAGCTGGTTTGCCACCAAACGCGCCAACGGCTTTCCCGTGGTCGGCATCATTGACGATGCAGGAACGTTGATGGGCTTTGCCAGTTGGGGCACCTTCCGCGCCTTTCCCGCCTACAAATACACCATGGAACACAGTGTCTATGTGCACCCGGAGCACCGCGGCAAAGGGCTGGGCAAGATTCTGATGCAAGAGCTGATCACGCGTGCCCGTCTGGCCAATGTGCATACCCTGGTAGGCTGTATTGATGCCAGCAATGCGGGCAGTATCCATCTGCATCAAAGCCTGGGCTTCACCCATGCGGGCACCTTCAAGGAAGTGGGGTTCAAATTTGGCCGCTGGCTGGATGTCGCCTTCTACTTGCTGACGCTGGATACGCCTGCCGAGCCAGTCGACGGCTGAAGCCCCCCTCCACGCTACGCCTTCGGCTTGCGCTCATCCTCGAGGGGGAGGTTTCGCCGGGGGCGCCGAGCCTTGGGGCTGCCCGGCGACAAAAAAAACCATCGCAGGCAGCACGCCGCGATGGTTTTTCATCAAACCGTTTGCTCCTGACTCAGGCGCTGGCTTTCGGCTTTTCGTAGCACACGGCAAAGGCGATCAGACCCAGCACGATGCTGAAAATGCCCACACCGACTGCCACCCCAGCCACCAGACCCAAACCTACTGCAATAAACACGCCGGGAAAGGCGTAGTTTCGCAACCAGGAAGGTTTCTTGGGAACAAGAAATAGCCCTAAAAACAAGAACCAGGGCATCACAATCGTCCAGAACAGACTGTCCATTAGCACGTCACGCATCATTATTCCATTGAAGTAGGAGGGGCTTGGGCGAGAGCCAGACACCCCCGCCGTTCTGGGTGGATTGTAAACGTCCTGAGGCTGGCCTCCCAGTATGGGCGACTGTTATAAGAGAGAATTATTGTTTTACAGCTAAAGGACACGCCATGAGTACGCTTAGCTTGACCAGCGCAGACCAGCACCGTTTCGAAGCCTATGTCGCAGGCGATGAACAGGCCGAACGCGGCTTGATCGTGTTGCAGGAAATTTTTGGTGTCAATCAACACATACGCAACACCTGCGAACGCTTTGCCGAGCAAGGCTACCGTGTCCTGTCTCCCGCCCTGTTCGACCGGCAAGAGAAAAATGTAGAGCTGGGCTATACCGCCGAGGACGTGCAAGCAGGTCTGGCACTGCGCAACGGCATTGCGCTTGATAAGACCCTGCTGGATATTCAGGCCTGCGTGGACGCCTTGGGTTCGCGCAAGATTGGTATTGTCGGCTATTGCTGGGGTGGCTCCTTGAGCTGGCTGGCCGCCTGCCGCTTGCAAGGCCTGAAAGCCGCCAGTTGCTGGTATGGTTCGCAAATTGCCCAGAACGCCCAGAAACAGCCCAGGATTCCAGTTCAAATGCATTTTGGTGCCCAGGATCACTCCATCCCTGCCAGCGCCATTCAGACCATTAAAGACGCGCAAAAGGATGTGGCCATTTACGTGTACGAACCAGCCGGGCATGGTTTTGGCTGCGATCATCGTCCCGATTTTCACGAAGCGTCCTACAAACTGGCTCAGGAACGTACACTAGCTTTCTTTGCCGACCATCTACGTTAAGCCCCCATGCTTGAATCCAGCGACGACCTGCTTGCCCTGTTAAATACCACCATGCCTTACGGCAAATACAAAGGTCGCTTGCTGGCCGACCTGCCGGGGCATTATCTGAACTGGTTTGCCCGCGAAGGCTTTCCTTCCGGGCGGCTAGGGCAGCTACTGGCCCTGATGCACGAACTGGATCACAACGGCCTGAAATCCTTGCTGGACCCCTTGCGCCCGCGCAGCCGCTAAGAGGAACAAATACCTTACTGGGGAGCGGGCTGCGACGGTATGTCACCGTACAGCTTGCTACTATCAAGACTTCCTCTACACCCCATTGTGAAGGACGTCATGACAATCGATCTCTCCGCATTCCCCATCACCGGCAAATGGCCGGCCCAGCACCCCGAACGCCTGCAACTGTATTCCTTGCCCACTCCCAACGGCGTCAAGGTATCCATCATGCTGGAAGAAATTGGCCTGCCTTACGAGCCGCATCTGGTCAGCTTTGAGCGCAACGATCAGCTCAGCCCGGAATTTATTTCGCTCAGCAGCAACAACAAGATCCCGGCAATTCTGGACCCCAATGGCCCCGGCAATAAACCGCTGGCCTTGTTCGAGTCCGGTGCCATCCTGATCTACCTGGCAGAAAAAACCGGCCAGTTGCTCTCTGCAGACCCGGCCCAACGCTATGAAACCCTGCAATGGCTGATGTTCCAGATGGGTGGCGTAGGCCCCATGTTTGGTCAGTTGGGTTTCTTCCACAAATTTGCTGGCAAGGACTTTGAAGACAAGCGCCCCCGCGACCGCTATGTCAACGAATCCAAGCGCCTGCTGGGCGTGATCGACAAGCATCTGGACGGCAAGGACTGGATGGTGGGTAACAGCTACTCCATCGCTGATATTGCCCTGTTCCCCTGGATTGCCAACCTGATCGGTTTTTACGGCGCAGGCGAGCTGGTGGAGTACGAGCAGTTCAAGAATGTGGCCCGTGTTCTGGCCCAGTTTCAGGCCCGCCCGGCAGTACAACGCGGCTTGAACATTCCTGCCCGTGATTGATGAATAAGCAGCGCCAATCAATGCTTATAAGCCAATTTGCAATAGCCCTGCTATCAAACTGGTCTTTTTTGTTTCGCTTGACGCCAGTCCGTACAATTGGCCTCCTAAACAAGCTGCGCAAGCGGTACTATTCCGTTTGCCCGGCTTGCTCGTCAATCAAAAAACCAGTCTGCTCATAGAGCGGATACAGGCAAATCCACCAGCCTGATGAGCAAGCCTTCAAAGCCCTGGATTCTTTCCAGGGCTTTTTTTTGTATGTACGATTGCCCCCCCCGCTGCTACTCTTTTTGCTCCTTGCCACTTTGCCTGAGCAGAGCTATGAAAACGCACCACTATGAACTGTTGATCAGTTGGACCGGCAACACCGGGAGCGGCACCCGCACCCTTCGCTCCTACTCACGTAACCACGACGTGATGGCAGTTGGCCTGGAGACCATTACTGCCTCCTCAGACCCTGCCTTTCGAGGCGACCCAGCCCGCTGGAACCCAGAGCAGCTTTTCCTGGCATCGATTGCTCAGTGTCATATGCTTTGGTACCTGGGAATAGCGGCAGAAGCCGGCATTGTGGTCACAGCCTATGAAGACCACCCTACCGGCATCATGATTGAAGAGGCTAACGGGGCTGGGCAATTCAAGAGTGTTACCTTGCGCCCCTTTGTCACGATCACACCGGACAGTGACCTTGCCTTGTCCAAATCGCTTCACGATCACGTAGGTGAATACTGCTTTATTGCCCGCTCCATCAACACTCCGATTCACCATGAGGTCACGGTCCACGTACAAGGTCAAACACCTCCACCATCGACGTAAATAGCATTACACCGCAGGTAAAGGGATGAACTGCTCATCGTCCAGTGGCGGCAGGCTGATGCGACCATTGAGCCAATCGTCCTTGGCCTGCTCGATACGGTCCTTGCGCGAGGACACAAAGTTCCACCAGATATGGCGTGGTCCCAGGGGCTCGCCACCCAGCAGCATCAAATGGCTGTTTTGCTCGGCCAGGATGCGAGGGCTGTCGCCTTTGGCAAAGACCAGCATCTGACCGGCGTGATAGCGTTGAGCGCCTACCTCCAGCGCGCCCGTACAGATATAAATGGCGCGCTCTTCATGGCCGGTTGGCAAGGGGACAGACTGGCCCGCTTGTACGCGTAGTTCCATATAGAACAAGGGTGAGGCCACACTGGCAGGGCTGCACAGACCCAGCGCCGATCCGGCTATCAGGCGACCTTCCAGGCCCGTGTCCTGAATCAAAGGCAGTTGTTCGGCCTCGTAATGCACAAAATCCGGGTTTTGCTCTTCTTTATGTTCCGGCAAAGCCACCCAGGCCTGAATGCCATCCATACGGCCACCTTGGGTACGCATGGGCTCAAAGCGCTCGGAATGGCTGATGCCTGAACCAGCGGTCATCCAGTTCAAGGCGCCGGGCGTAATCTCTTGTTCCACGCCCAGGCTGTCACGGTGTGTCATGGCACCTTCAAATAAATAGGTGACGGTAGACAGGCCAATATGCGGGTGTGGCAGCACATCGTTTTCTGTCCCTACAGGTGCCGTCAGCTCTTGTGGCCCCATACGATCAAAGAAGATAAAAGGCCCCACCATACGCCGTTGGCGAAAGGGCAGAACGCGCCCCACTTCAAATGCACCAATGCTGTGTTGACGTTGTGGAATCAGCAGCTCGACCATAGACACCTCTACTGGGAAGTCGCAAAAATACAATCCCGATTACTATACTCTGGTCACTGCTTTATTCGCCCTATCGCGCATGTCCACGCTCTCCCTCTTTGATCCCGTTCCCGGCAACGTCCTGACTCTGGATACCGGCCTGATCGCCCTTCCGGGGCTGGCCCTGCCCTATGCCGCCAGCTTGGCACAGGCGGTTCAAGAACTGGTGCACAGCGTTCCTTGGCGGCATATGCAGGTTCCCTCAGGGCATCGTATGTCGGCCGCACAAAGCAGTTGTGGCGACCTGGGATGGATATCGGACGAACACGGCTACCGTTACAGCCCCACGGACCCGCAAAGCGGTTTGGCCTGGCCCGCCATGCCGGCCATATTCAAGGAACTATTAACGCACATTGCCCAGGAGTCGGGCCAGGGCCCTTTTCAACCCGATACCTGTCTGATCAATTACTACGACGAGCAGGCGCATATGTCCTTGCATCAGGATAGAAACGAGCGCGACTTGCAGCACCCGATTGTCTCGGTCTCCCTGGGACGTGAGGCCTTGTTTTTATGGGGCGGCGCAAAACGCAGCGACCCGGTGCGTACCCTGCGACTGCGCGATGGTGATGTGCTGGTCTGGTGGGGGCCGTCCAGATTGAATTTCCATGGGGTACGCAGACTGGAGGGCCCGGCCCATCCGGTATGGGGCACAGGCCGGGTCAATCTGACATTCAGAAAAGCAGGCTGAACCCCGCTAGATCAGCCCAGTTCGGGCGGAGCAAAGCGACGGTTTTCCAGTACGGGCAAAATGCGACGGGCA
Source organism: Alcaligenes nematophilus (assembly GCF_026344155.1). Taxonomy (NCBI): domain Bacteria; kingdom Pseudomonadati; phylum Pseudomonadota; class Betaproteobacteria; order Burkholderiales; family Alcaligenaceae; genus Alcaligenes; species Alcaligenes nematophilus. Next base: position 492,416 of record NZ_JAPKMZ010000001.1, read on the forward strand.
TAAGCCAAACGCTCCCGATCCAGATCAACCCAAAGCAATGTGGGAGTTTCTGCCGCCTGGGCCACGATCACACCCAAGGGATCCACCACCAGACTTTGGCCAATATTGCGTTCACCACACTCGCCGACGGCCACCATATAGGCCGTATTTTCCAAAGCGCGAGCCGTCGTCAGCACACGCCAGTGGTGTTCCTTCAAGGGACCTTTCAGCCAGGCCGACGGCGCCAGCAAGACTTGCGCCCCGTCCACGCACAAGCGTCGGGCCAGCTCAGGAAAGCGCAGGTCGTAGCAAGTCATCAAACCTACTTTGAAACCGGCCACATCAATCAAGGCGGGGATTTCTGTACCTGGCTGTACATAGCGTGATTCTTGTACCGAGAAGGCATCGTACAAATGAAGCTTGTTGTAATGCGCCAGAACCTGGCCATCGCGCAGCACCACCAAGGTGTTCCAAACCTTGCCGTCTCCGGCCGGGGTATGAATGCAGAACACCACGGTTAAATCAGTATCACGGGTGGCAGCGCTCAGTCGGCTGACAAACTCCCCATCCAGGGCTTGTGCGGATTTCAGGACCACTTCAGGGTCGGCCACATTTCTGGCCAGCACACCTTCAGGCAAAACCAGTAACTGCGCGCCGGAGCGCAAGGCTTGTTCGATCAAACCCAGGCAAGCGCTCAGGTTTTCCTGCGAATCTTTGGATACGGCCATCTGGCCCAATGCAACTTTCATGACCACCTCCTTTACGGTGCTGCCTAAGTGATTCTAACGCAGCCGCCCGCCCAGACCAGCCAGCGAACAAGGGAGAAAAACTGAACACCAGATGGTCAAATGTCAAACCATCCCCGTCGTTCAGCCCCAACAGATCAGCGTCATATTTCTCCACTTCCCATCATGTAAAAATTCGGACACAAACTGCAATTAAAAATAAATTTTTATCAGGTCAATACCCTGAATGAGTTTAACCACACTAAACATTCGGGTCATATCAAAGAATATTTCTACTCAGCTAGCAGGTCAATTAAGCGATCAGGCCCTGAAACAAAGTGTCCTGCGCATAGTGACAAACCCAAACATCAACACGATCAATTTGAACGCTCTATTTCGTCCGTACAGTTCAATTCCATTTATCTTCATAAGCGTGAAACTCAATTGAGCTCAGTTCTCAAGCTCGGCTTTAATCAGCAGATATATGATAATGAGATATAAACAACTCTTATATTTGCAATACCATAAACATTATGCAAATCGGCAAAATTGATTCTTTTATTAAGCCGGACAAAATCTCATAGACGGCACAAAAAGACGTTCTTAACTCTGGCAAGCATCTCTGCACCCATCCAGAATTTTCGAGGGCAAATCTCCAACCCAAATATGACCGGACATAATTAGAATCGATAAAACGCGATTAAATAAAAATGAATCAAATCCGGATAAAATCGAGCTAAAAATAATGGGCCAAGTGCAAACCAGCACTGGCCCATTCATGAATTATCCTTGCGACGCCACTTCGTCCGACATGCCCGCCTGTCAAGCTGACAAGCCGCTTTGGCATTGGACTTTCAATGCACTAATGATTGAAATCCAAAATAATCAGAATAAAAAAAACCCCCGATTTCTTGCAAAATCAGGGGAAAGCTACCACAGGAAAATGATTGGATACAAAACACCCAATACCGTGATTCTATATAAAAAACTAAAAAAAATCTGCATACGTTGTTTAGGGCTGACGCTATAGCTTGATAAATTAATTTGTGCTAGGACGTAATAAGGATTAAAAACTTAAAAAGATCTTCAATTCCCTACAGTTACATGACCCTATTCCGTCCTTAGAAATCTTGAGCCTTGCCCCATGACTGCGCGACAATAAGGCCTCTTACGGGTTGGACACACTACCCTTCTTGATTCTCAGGCGTTTATCTTGTCTTCTTCGCACTCTTCCTTATCCCCCCGCCAGGTTTTACTGGCCATTCTGGCCTTGGCTGTGGGTGGTTTTTCCATCGGCACCGGCGAATTTGTCATCATGGGTTTGCTACCCGATGTGGCCCAGGATCTGGGTATCGATATTCCCACCGCGGGCCACTTGATCAGCGCTTACGCTTTAGGCGTGGTGATTGGCGCTCCGGTACTGGCCGTACTGGGTGCACGCTGGCCCTGGCGCCGTCTGTTAATAGCCTTGATGGGCGCTTATGCCGTGGGCAATTTCCTGACCGTGATCGCCCCCAGCTATGAAACCGTGTTGATCACCCGCTTTCTGGCCGGCTTTCCGCATGGCACCTACTTTGGTGTTGCCGCCCTGGTAGCCGCTCGCCTGGTGCCGCCGCATCGCCGCGCACAGGCCGTGGCCTACGTCATGCTGGGTCTGACAGTCGCTACCTTATTGGGTGTGCCCATTGCCACCACCTTGGGACAATGGCTGAGCTGGCAGGCGGCCTTTACCTTCGTCAGCCTGATCGCCTTGCTGACGATGGGGCTGGTACTACGCTTTGTGCCTTTCATTCCCGCCAACACGCTGGCCAGCCCTTTGCGCGAACTGGGGGCCCTGAAGCGCAAGCAAGTCTGGTTGACGCTGGGCATAGGCGCAATTGGTTTTGGTGGCATGTTCTCGGTGTTCAGCTACGTAAAATCCACCTTGATGGAACTGGCGGGCCTGTCGGTCAGCGCCATCCCTGTCGTGCTGGCCTTGTTTGGCGTTGGCATGGTGCTGGGCAATTTACTGGGCGCCCGCTATGCGGACCGCTACCTGGATCGCAGCATTCGCCTGGTTCTGATCTGGGCTACCGGCGTGCTCTTGCTGTTCATGATCACGGCCCACCATCCAATCCTTGGCCCCTTGAACATCATGCTGATTGGCACCCTGGTGGCCTTGGGCCCCGCTTTGCAGATTCGCCTGATGGACGTGGCAGGTGATGCCCAAACACTAGCGGCTGCGCTGAATCACTCGGCTTTCAATATGGCCAATGCGCTAGGTGCATGGTTGGGTGGTTTGACGATTGCCGCTGGCTGGGGCTGGACTTCGACCGCCTGGGTAGGTGCCTTGCTGGCCTTGGGTGGCCTAGCCTTGCACACCATTTCGCTGCGCATTAAAGAATAGTCAGACCTCAGAGCGGGTGACTCGGAGCAGGCAATTTTGTCGTAGGCGACAGAAGCTGAACACAGGAATAGCCTTTGCAAAACTGAACTCTGCCAGTAACCCAAAAAACAAAACGGCCTGTAATTGGATGCCCCTAAGGGTATTTCAATTACAGGCCACTTTTGTTTAGCCCTCTCTCGGAGGTCCGACTACCTGGCTTTCAGCAATTCAGCTCAGGCTTTGCTTGCAGCTGCGGGGCGAGCCGCCAACCAACCGGCGTAGCCCATTCCAAAGCTGACCAGAATGCACAAGCCCAAGGCCCAGCCCCAGCTATTGAACAGGTCATGCAAACCGCCCATGGCGGGAGGCCCAAACGCGGCCAGCAAATAGCCCATGCACTGCGCCATACCCGACAGGGACGCCGCCTGCGAAGTAGACGTAGAACGTACCCCAATCAAGGCCAAGGCAATCAGGAATACGCTGCCACTACCAAAGCCAAACAGCACCGCCCACAGCAAGGACCAGGACGGCAAGAGCAGAAAGCCCACAAAGGTCAGGGTCTGCAACAAGGCACCCGCCAAGGCCACCGCACGCTGGTCGTGCACACGGCTCAACACGGGCATCAGCAGCAAGGCCGGTACGGCGGTAGCCAACTGCATCAAACCATGAATCTGGCCCGCATGATCCGGCTCAAAGCCATAGTTCACCAGCATCACAGGCAACCAGCTGGCAATCATGTAGTAAGCCACCGAGTTCAAACCCATGTACAGGGTGATATGCCAGGCCAGGGGCAAACGCCACACCGAAGAACTGGTTGCCGCGCCAGCGGGCGTATTTTGTGCCGCACGTCGATCCGCGTCCAACTGGGTAGCCCAGACAACTACGCTAGCCAATGCCATCACACCCACCACCATCAGGGACGACCAGCGCCAGCTTTGGCCTGTCCACTCCGCCATAGGGACCGCCATCGCGGAGTTGAACGCCGCGACCAGACCCATGAACAAAACGTACAGCGACGTCACAAAACTGATGCGCATGGGGAAATGGCGTTTCACCAGAGAAGGCAACAGCACATTACCCAAGGCAATCCCGATAGCCAGCAAACCGATACCGGCAAACAGCTCTATCGTGCCGCCCAGGATACGTACCACCACACCTACCGCAATCAGTACGGAAGCAATAAACAAGGAACGGGACAAGCCCACCACCCGCGCCATGGAGGCGGCCAGCAGGGAGATCACCGCAAAAATGAACAAGGGCATGGCGGTCAGCAGACCGGCCTGCGTGGACGACAGGGAGAGGTCTGCCTGGATCAGCTCCAGCAAGGGGGCGATACCCGTGATCGGGGCTCGCAGATTGCCGGCAATCAGCAAGACGCCAATCAACACCAGTAAGGGGTGGGAGAGCCAGGAGAGTCGAGAGAGGGACATGAAATGTAGCCAGTAGGTGAAAACCCTACTCTATCCTGTTTCGATGCCGACGCAAACAGGATATTATGACAACTTATACCTCAAACCAGACAAAGCATGAGTTTTAGCTCCAATCCGCAAGGCGGGCCTATTTTCAGCATCAAGATGGCGATGGGCAGCAATACTGAAAATCCATTGCATACCCATCCCAATGGACAGCTGATCATGACGCAATATGGCTCCGTCACCCTGCAAACCGACCAGGGCTATTGGATGGTGCCGCCGCTGTGCGCCGTCTGGGTGCCGGTGGGTATCCGTCACCGTGCCCGCGCCGACGATCAGGCCCTGATTCATTTCCTGTACATACAGCCCGGTCTGGATGAACTGCCCGATCACTGCAGCACCCTGGACCTGAGCCCCATGGTGCGCGAAATGATCATTCATTTAAGTGATCTGAATCCCCATTACGAACCGGGCAGCCAGACGCATCGCCTGGCACTGGTGCTGCTGGAAACCTTGAATCAAATGCCCACCCGGCAGCTGCATGTACCGGTGCCCGAGGACAAAGTTTTGCAGACGATTGCGCAACATATGCTGCAACAGCCCGACTCGCGCCCTACGATGGCCGACTGGGCAAAAGAACTGGCCATGAGTGAGCGCACCCTGGCCCGACATATGCTAAAACACACAGGGATGAGCTTCGGGCGCTGGCGGCAACAATTCATGATTATGCTGGCCCTGCAAAAACTGGGTTCGGGAATGTCCGTAAAGAGCACGGCCAGGGAATTGGGTTACACCTCTATCAGTGCCTTTATTACCGTTTTCAAATCTATTTTGGGCGAAACCCCCAGCCGTTACTTGAGCCAAACCCATTCTTCTTAAGTCCCTACTACCCTCACCACACGCATCCATGTCTTCCACACACCTGTCCCGCCCCGGATATCTGCAGCGCTTATTGAGTTGGTTCCAGATTTCTCACATGTCGGCGGGGCTGATTGCCGTGCTGGTGGGCTACACAAGTTCTGCTGCCATTGTTTTTCAGGCCGCTCAAGCGGCCGGTGCCAACACCGCCGAGCTGGGCTCCTGGATGTGGTCTTTGGGTATTGGTCTGGGCCTGCTGTCGGCAGGTCTGTCGCTGCGCTACAAGATTCCAATTCTGACTGCCTGGTCCACACCTGGCGCAGCGCTGCTGGCCACGGGTCTGGTGGGCCTGCCCATGTCCCAGGCCGTGGGCATTTTCCTGTTTTCGTCCCTGCTGACCACCATTTGCGGTCTTAGCGGCAGCTTTCAGAAGTTGATGCAGTACATGCCGCGCAGCATTGCCGGCGCCATGCTGGGCGGCATCTTGCTGCGCTTTGGCCTGGATCTGTTTGGAGCCATGCAAACCCAATGGCTGCTGTGCCTGAGCATGTTCATTGTGTTTCTGGTGGTGCGCCAATGGTCGCCCCGCTACGCCGTGCCGCTGGCCCTGGTGGCCGGTGTCACGATTGCTGCCATGCAAGGTTTGCTGAAAATGGAAATTCTGAGCTGGACACCCGCCACGCCGGTGCTGGTCTGGCCCGAGTTTTCCTGGACGGCACTCATTGGTGTGGGCATTCCCTTTTTCATCGTCACCATGAGCTCGCAAAACATTCCGGGCGTGGCTGTATTGAAGGCGCATAACTACGATGCGCCCAACTCCACCGTCATTAGCTGGACCGGGATTGTGGGCCTGATCTTTGGCCCCTTCGGTGGCTACGCCTACAATCTGGCCGCCATTAGCGCCGCCCTGTGCATGACTCCCGAAGTGGATGCGGACCCGCGTCAACGTTATCGCGCCAGTGTCTGGGCCGGGATTTTCTATTTTGCCGCCGGTATCTTTGGTGCCACCGTGGTCAGCCTGTTTGCCGCCTTCCCAACCGAACTGATTGCGGCCATTGCCGGTCTGGCCCTGCTGGGCACCATAGGCAATAGCATCCACATGGCGCTGGAAGCCCCAGACACCCGTGACGCCGCCCTGGTCACCTTTCTGACCACCGCGTCAGGCATGAGCCTGCTCAATATCGGCAGTGCCTTCTGGGGTCTGGTTTTTGGTATGGCTATGTACTTGATTCAGAAACGAAAAGTGTCCTGATCCGGCCATCCCCCCGGCGTCTGTTCAAGACGGCAAACAAGCCTCACATTTGCTTGCTTTGCCGTCTTTTTCATTTGGCACACTAAAGGCATGACCACTTTTCTTTAACGGAGGTGCTTCATGCCTGCTTTATCTCAAGCCCAACAAAAAGCTGCCGGTGCAGCCTTGTCCGCCAAACGCGGGGAAACTCCGGTAGCCAGTCTGAAAGGGGCATCGCTGGAAATGTACAACACCATGAGTACCAAGGAGCTGGAAGAACTGGCCAGCACCGATACCGCGCGCCGCAACCTGCCTGAACACAAGGAGTAATCAGACAGCCTGAACGCGCACGCCGCTTTGCTCGAAGGCTTGATGCAAACGCTGCGCAAATTCGGCCGCCCCCGCCTGATCCCCATGCAGGCACAAGGTATCAGCAGACAAAGGCACCGTTTTACCCGACAGACTGGTAACGGTGCCTTGCTCTATCATCTGCATCACTTGCTGTACGGACTGATCGGCATTGGTAATCATGGCGCCAGCTTGCTGACGAGGGGTCAGGCTGCCGTCGTCCTGATAGCTGCGATCGGCAAACACCTCTTGAGCCACCGTCAAACCCGCATCACGACCGGCCTGCACTTGCACACTGCCTGCCAGCGCATACAGAATCAGGCTGCGATCAATATCGGCCACAGCTTGGGCAATGGCTTTTGCCAAGGCCCCATCACGGGCGGCCATATTGTAAAGAGCACCATGTGCCTTGACGTGATGCAAAGCAGCACCCTGGGTGCGTGCAACGGCAGCCAGGGCTCCCACCTGCACCACCACCATGTCATACACCTGCTCGGGGGTAACCGCCATCACCCGGCGACCAAAACCAGCCAGATCCGGCAGGCCGGGATGTGCGCCCAGCTTCACGCCATGCTTTAGGGCCAGGGCCACCGTCTGACGCATGGTGCCCGGATCTCCGGCATGAAAGCCACAGGCGATATTTACCGACGTCACCCACGGAATCACCTGCTCGTCATGGCCCATGACCCAGGGGCCAAAGCTCTCGCCCATGTCGCAATTCAAATCAATACTCAAGCTCATGGAGTTCCCTCTGATAATCCATCCAACCTGCCTGCGGCCTGGGCAATGCAACGCCGGAACCACAGCAGTTCTGACGCATTATGCGTGCGCGGATGCCACAGCTGGTAAAAACGCATCAGTGGAAAATGAACCGGACAAGGCAAAACCGTAATCGGCAGAATGCGGGCATAGTACTCGGCAAACTGGCGGTTCGTGGTGAACACCATGTCCGTGCGACTCAAAATCCCCGGAACCAGGCCGAAATACGGCACCACCATCTGTACGTGACGGCTGATGCCCTGCTCGGCCAGGCAACCGTCAATAAAGCCGCGCTTGTCCGTCACGTGGGCCGAAGGGGCCAGATGCGGCATGTCCAGATAGTGCTGCAAGGACAGACCACGCTGCGCCAAGGGATGATGGCGGCCCAGCATACAGACCACCTCGTCATCAAACAGACGCGCCAGGTGCAGCTTTTCAGGGGGCTCGAGCCAGTTGCCGATCACCACGTCCAGTTCGCCCTCTTCCAGGGCCTGTACGTAATCCAGGTCCGGATTGATGGTATGGACCACCAGTCGGGCCTGCGGCGCCTGACGACGCACCCGCTCCGCAATATCCGGGATAAAAGCGCCGTCCAGATAATCCGGCGCGCCCAGATTGAAAACGCGGGTAGACTGACTGGGATCCATAGGCTCTGCCGTGGCAGAAATTCGCTCGATAGCTTGCAAAGCTTCCGTGGCATGTGCCAGCAAAAAGGGGCCGCGCTCGGTAGGCACCATTCCCTTTTTACCGCGCAACAAAATCGGATCGCCCGTGATTTCGCGCAAGCGCCGCAAGGCATTGCTAACGGCTGGCTGGGACATGCCCAAGCGGATAGCCGTACGCGAGACGCTATGCTCTTTGAGCAGCGACTGCAATACCCGCAGCAAATGTAGGTCTAGTTGTTCTCGTAATTTTGGCATGGTTTAAATAATACAAGCGCTGGCCCGCCTCGTTGATCGGTGTAGACACTCATACGCCTATATAGTGAACATCATTCCAAGCAAATGTTCGCATCCTAAGCAAATGCTATCTTCGATCCGTAAAAAACCAGTCGAGTGAGATCATGGAGACAAGACCAATTCGTTTTATTTATCGCGGCGAAGTACAGGAAGTGGCTCAGGCCCCAACCACGCGAACCGTTTTACAGTATATCCGTGAGGATCTGCACTGCACCGGCACCAAAGAAGGCTGTGCCGAGGGTGACTGCGGCGCCTGCACGGTCATGATTGGCGAACTGGACCAGAACAATCAACTGCAATTGCGTGCCGTAAACGCCTGTATCCAGCTGCTGCCTACGCTGGACGGCAAGGTGCTCTACACCATTGAGGATCTGCGCCAGGACGATGGCACCCTGCACCCCGTGCAACAGGCCATGGTGGACTGGCACGGTGCCCAGTGCGGCTTTTGTACGCCCGGCTTCATCATGTCGCTGTGGGGCCTGTACATGACGCACTCGCCCGAAGACGGCCCGGTTTCCCGGGAACAGATCGACGATGTGCTCTCGGGCAATCTGTGCCGCTGTACCGGCTACCGCCCCATTATTGATGCGGCCAAGGCCATGCATAGCTATCCGGCTGTCCGCATGGATTGCCAATCCATTGAAGACAAGCTGCGTGCCATTCGTCAGGACGGCATGCTGGCCTATGAATACCGGGGCCAGACCTTCCATGCCCCCCGCACGCTGGACCAGTTGGCCCAGCTGCGCGAGCAATATCCGCAAGCCCGCATTCTGGCTGGCAGCACCGATATCGGCCTATGGGTGACCAAGCAATTCCGCGATTTGCCGCATCTGATCTATATCGGTCAGGTGGCCGAGCTGCGCGAACTGAAAACCACCGAGGACGATCTGTATATCGGTGCAGGCGTGCTGTTGAACGACGCTTTTGACGCCCTGATCAAAGACCACCCCGAATTGACAGAACTGCGCCAACGCTTTGCCTCCTTCCCTATCCGCAACGCCGGTACCCTGGGCGGCAACGTGGCCAACGGCTCGCCCATTGGCGACTCCATGCCCGCCCTGATTGCCATGCGTACCCGTGTGGTGCTGCGCAAAGGCGCAGTCGAGCGCGTGCTGCCTTTGGAAGATCTGTATCTGGCCTACCAGAAAACCGCCATGGAACCGGGCGAGTTCGTGCAAGGCCTGCTGGTCCCACGCAACAAGGGACAATGGCAATTCCGTACCTACAAGCTGTCCAAGCGTTTCGACCAGGACATTTCTGCCGTGTGCGCCGCCTTTGCGGTGGAACTGGACGGCAAGATCGTCAAACAGGCTCGCATCGCCTTTGGCGGTATGGCTGCCACCCCTAAACGCGCCAGCCACGCCGAGCAAGTGCTGCAAGGTCAGGAATGGAACGAGGAAAACGTACAAGCTGCCATGCAAGCGCTGCAACAGGACTACCAGGCCCTGAGCGATATGCGTGCTAGCAGCGAATACCGCAATCAAAGTGCGGCCAATTTGCTGTACCGCTTCTTCCTGGAAACCCACCCTGAAAACGCTTTGAGTCCCGCCCAGCTGAATGTCTTTCACCGAGCTCAAGCCAGCCTGGAGACTTTGTGATGAAAATTGACAATATCGACCACCTGAACACCGCCACGGCTCAACGAGTCGGCGTGTCCTTTCTGCACGAGTCGGCAGACCTGCACGTGAGCGGCACGGCCACATATACCGATGATTTGCCTGAATTGCAGGGCACGGCCCATATTGCGCTGGGCCTATCGGAAAAAGCCCATGCCCGTTTGCTGGACATGGATCTGGAAGCTGTGCGTCAAGCGCCCGGTGTCATTGCCGTCCTGACGGTTGCCGACATTCCCGCCGCAAATAATTGTGGCCCTATTCTGCATGACGACCCCATTCTGGCCGATGGCGTGGTGCATTACTTTGGCCAGCCCATTTTTGCGGTTATTGCGAAATCCCACGACCAGGCACGCCGTGCAGCGCGTCTGGGCAAGATCACCTATGAAGAGCTGCCTGCCATCTTGACTCCGCAAGAAGCCAAGGCCGCGAATGCCGGTGTTCTGCCCCTGATGAGCCTGAAACAAGGCGACGCCAAAAAAGCACTGGAATCGGCTCCACACCGCCTGCAAGGCACCTTCCAGTGCAATGGTCAGGAACAGTTTTATCTGGAAGGCCAGATTTCCTACGCCGTGCCCAAGGAATACGGCGCCGTGCATATCTGGTGCTCCACCCAGCACCCTTCGGAGATGCAGCAGCTGGTTGCTCACTGTCTGGGCGTTGGTGCACACAAGGTACACGTAGAATGCCGTCGCATGGGCGGTGGTTTCGGTGGCAAGGAATCTCAATCGGCCCTGTACGCCTGCGTGGCCAGTGTGGCCGCCGTCAAGCTGCAACGCCCGATCAAACTGCGCCTGGACCGCGACGACGACTTCATGATTACCGGCAAGCGTCACGGTTTCTACTACGAATACGATATTGGCTACGACGACGAAGGTCGCCTGCTGGGTGCCCGTCTGGACATGACGGCCAACTCGGGGTTTTCCGCCGACTTGTCCGGCCCCGTGGCAACCCGCGCCATCTGTCACTTTGACAATGCCTACTATCTGTCTGATGTAGACATGAGCGCCTTGTGTGGTCGCACCAATACCCAATCCAATACGGCCTTTCGAGGCTTTGGTGGCCCGCAAGGGGCCTTGGTGATGGAAGTAGCGCTGGACACGATTGCCCGCCGTCTGGGCAAAGATCCACTGGATGTGCGCCGCATCAACTTCTACGGCAAAGAAGACCGTAATGTCACGCCTTACGATCAGACCGTGGTCGACAACGTCATTCACGAACTGGTGGCCGAACTGGAGGAAACCAGCGAATACCGTCAGCGCCGTGAACACATCCGTGAATTCAATGCCAGCAGTCCGGTGCTGAAAAAGGGTCTGGCACTGACCCCGGTGAAATTCGGTATTTCCTTTAACGTACCCGCCTTCAACCAGGCTGGTGCTCTGGTCCACGTCTACCGTGACGGCACGGTTTTGGTGAACCACGGTGGCACGGAAATGGGCCAGGGTTTGAACACCAAGGTCGCCCAGGTGGTAGCCCATGAACTGGGCCTGAATCTGGAGCACATCCGGGTCACGGCCACCGATACCACCAAAGTAGCCAACACCTCGGCCACCGCCGCGTCCACGGGGACAGACTTGAACGGCAAAGCCGCCCAGGATGCGGCCTACCAGATTCGCCAGCGCCTGACGACGGTGGCTGCCCAGCTGTTCTCGGTTGAAGAATCCAGCGTGAAGTTCGAGCGCGGTCAGGTCGAGATCGGTGACCAGACCATGCCCTTCTTCCAACTGGTGGAACACGCCTACCAGGCCCGTGTCCAGTTATGGTCCGATGGTTTTTACGCCACCCCTGGCCTGCACTGGGACTCCAAAGTCATGAAGGGGAATCCCTTCTATTACTTCTCCTACGGGGCTGCCGTCGCTGAAGTGCTGATCGACACGCTGACCGGGGAATCTCGTCTTCTGCGTGCTGACGTGCTGCACGATGTGGGCAAATCCATCAATCCGGCCCTGGATATTGGCCAGGTTGAAGGCGCCTTTATTCAAGGCATGGGTTGGCTGACAACAGAAGAACTGGTGTGGAACGCTCAAGGCAAGCTCACCACGCATGCACCGTCGACCTACAAGATCCCGGCCATCAGCGACTGCCCCATGGACTTCCGCGTCAATCTGTTCGATGGCCGCAACGCCATGGATTCGATTCACCGCTCCAAAGCCGTGGGCGAACCCCCTTTGCTGTTGCCATTCTGCGTCTTTAACGCGATTCGTGATGCCGTTGCCAGTGTAGGCAACTACCAGATCGAACCCGTGCTGAACGCACCTGCGACTGCGGAAGCCGTCATGCGGGCTGTTGCGGCTATTCGCAAAGCGAAATGAGTAGCTGGCCATCTCTTGCCCTCGCCCGTGTAAAAGCGGGCGAGCGGCTGGTTTTGTGCTCGGTGGCGCTGGCCAAAGGCTCCACCCCGCGCACCACGGGCACGGCCATGCTGTTCAGCCAAACTGAGCAGTGGTTAACCATTGGTGGCGGGCACCTGGAATGGGTAGCGGCAGAACAGGCCCGTGTCATGCTCAGCCAGTCCTCCGGACCCGGCTGGAGCATGAGCCGCCTGCCACTGGGTCCCAGCCTGGGTCAATGTTGCGGCGGGGTCGTGACCTTGCTGTACGAGACCTTGGGTACCGAGGATCTGAGCTGGCTGGAAGAGCTCGATAGCGCCGTGCGGGCCGGTCAGGCGACCAGCCGCCGTTCACAATTGCTGTCGGATGGCAGCAAGCAGGTTGATATCCACAGCCCTTCAATTGTGGACGAATCCCGGCTGGACTACGACGGCTCGCAAGGCGTCTGGATGGAGGACCTGCCGCCCCCGCCCCTGACCATTCTGCTATTTGGGGCCGGTCATGTGGGCGAGGCACTGGTGCAGATTCTGGGCACCCTGCCATGCCGGGTTCTGTGGATTGACGAACGCCCTGAACTGTTTCCCGCTCAGGTACCCAGCAATGTCAGCCTGGAAATTACCGACATCCCCGATGCGCTGATCGAACAAGCCCCGACCAATAGCTATTTTCTGGTGATGACGCATAATCACGGCCTCGATCTGGCTCTGTGCCAAAAGATCTTGCGCCGGCCCGATACGGCCTATGTGGGCCTGATCGGCTCCATGACCAAACGTCGTCAATTCGAGCGCCGCTTGCAACAACGCGGCATGCCCGAATCCCGTATTCAGGAACTGGTCTGCCCCATTGGCGTGCCAGGTATCAAGGGCAAGGCCCCCTCGATTATTGCCGTGGCTGTCGCCGCTGAATTGCTGGCCCACGCCTATGAAATGGGGCAACTCAGTCGCTGATGCGACCTCGACTTCAAGGACACTATGACTACCTCTTTACACTCCGCCTGCGCCTACCGTGCCCAACTGCTGTACTTTGTCGCGGACCCTGCCACATTGGAAGATCCTTCCGAAGCCGTGCGCTATCACAGTGACGGCCTGCTGCTGGTCAACGAACAAGGCCAGATTCAGGCCTGTGGCGACTGGGCCGAACTGTCGCAGAGCCTGCCAGCCGGTACAAAAACCGTGGATTTGAGCGGGAAAATCATCATGCCTGGCATGATCGACACCCACCTGCACTTTCCGCAAACCGATATTATTGCCTCCCCCTCCAGCGGCCTGTTGCCCTGGCTGGAAACCTATACCTTCCCAACTGAAGGTCGTTTTGGCGATAGCGAACACGCCCGCGAAGTGGCTGGCGTGTTTCTGGACGAACTGCTGCGCAACGGCACCACCACCGCCCTGGTCTATGGCAGTGTGCACCGCCAATCTGTGGATGCCTTCTTTGAAGAAAGCCACGAGCGCAATCTGCGCATGATTGCAGGCAAGGTGATGATGGACCGCAACTGCCCGGACTATCTGCAAGATACTGCCGAGTCAAGCGCACGCGATTCGGAAGACCTCATCAAGCGCTGGCACGGCAAAGGCCGCCAACTGTACGCTCTGACACCCCGTTTTGCGCCCACCTCCACCCCGGAGCAATTAGCCGCCTGTGGTGAACTGGCCCGCGCCTATCCCGATGTGTTTCTGCAAACCCACGTGGCAGAAAACAAGGACGAAATCAAATGGGTAAGCGAGCTGTTCCCCAAGAACCGCAGCTATCTGGACGTGTACGACAGCTTTGGTCTGCTACGCCCCCGCGCCATCTACGGCCACAGTATCTGGCTGGACGAACAGGACCGCGCTCGCATGCACGATACCGGCAGTATCGCCGCCCACTGCCCCACCTCCAACCTGTTCCTGGCCTCTGGCTTGTTCGATTTCCAGTCCATTCGCCAAAGCAAGGTGCTGCACACCCTGGCCACCGATGTGGGCGGCGGGACATCTTTCTCCATGCTGCGCACCATGAACGAGGCCCACAAAGTGGCCCGTCTGAACAACTACCATCTGACCGCCGCATCCATGTTCTACATGGCCACCGAAGGAGCCGCGCGGGCACTGGACATGCAGGGTCAAATCGGCACGTTGGCTCCTGGTGCCGAGGCGGACTTTATTGTGATGGACCCCAAGGCCACCCCCTTGATGGCCCGCCGCAGCACCATGCTGAACTCGCTGGAAGAGCAATTGTTCATGCTGGCCCTGCTGGGTGACGATCGCTGCATTCAAGCCAGCTACAGCGCAGGCCGCTGCGTGCATCAGCGCGATCACTAAACAGAACTGAAGCCGGTTCCTGGCGGGCAACTCCAATCATTACAACCGCCGCCAGGGACTCTTTTCCGTCTACCCAAAAAATATCTGCACACGTTTTTTCGATTTAACGCGGATTTTACGGTGCCAACGATACATTGATCCCGTCAGTAGGAAGCCAGCCCCGGCTCCCCCTCTTCTTGGCGAGATTTGATTATGTCCGGCACATCAACCCTGGTGCAACGCAACTCCCTGTTCTACCTGCTGACGCAGGTTGTGGGAGTGACCTTTTTGTTTCTCTGGCTGGCCAGCCTGACCCAGGACTGGTCTCCGCTCAATCCCTTGTTGGCATCCAGCCAGCAACCTGGCCATATGGCCCATGAAATGAAAGAGGCTCAAGGTCTGCTGACCGGCCTGATTGCCACCGCGGGTTTGTTCCTGGCTGCCTGGAAACTGCGCCAACTGCGCGGACAAGAGGCCTTGCCAGGCAAACGCATCCTGTTGCTGGGCACCAGCCTGTTCCTGGCCGTGCCTTTGCTGATGCTGCTTCTGCAATACTCCGCTGCCTCCCCAAGCCTGGAATCGCTGTATCACCAGATACCCGAGATCAAACCCTTGCTGGAAGTGGGTGCCATCGTCGCCGTGGGCGCTGGCTTGCTACACCTGTACTTTGCCGGTTGGGCCTTGAACCAGGCCCGCCTGCGCTGGGGGGGCCTGCTGGCCGGTTTGATCTGCGCCTTTTTGTTGGGCTTGCTGGAAGCGGATCAAGAGCGTATCAATCTGACCCAAGTGTTTGCCTCACTGGCGATTGTCTGGTTGCTGGGCAGCATCGCCTTCTACCCCTTGATCGTGAATCCCAAACGCTGGTCAGCCTCCCATAGCGAACGCGCCACGGTTGCAGAGGCCTGGGAACATCTGGCCAGCATTCAGGTACAACGTCGCCGCAGCCTGGGGGTGTTTGGTGGCCTGATGGTCGTGATTCTGCCTTTCTTCGCCTCCACCTGGGCGGTCGACTCGCTGGTCTTTCAATTCACCCGCATGGCCGGTCTGGGGCTGGTCCTGATTGCCGTCCTGGGCCGCTGCTGGTGCATGTTGTACCTGGGCGGTCATAAAGGCTCCAGCCTGATCAGCCAAGGCCCCTACTCCATCAGCCGCAACCCGCTGTATCTGTTTTCCCTGTGCGCCGTCACCGGCATGGGTGCACTGTCCGGCAGCCTGCTGCTTGGCCCCATACTCGCCTTGTTTGTCTACGCCGTCTTCAACAATGTGATCGACGAAGAACAGGTTCTGCTGCACAAAGTCTTTGGTCAGGATTATCAGGACTACTGCCAGCGCGTGCCCCGCCTGATCCCACGCCTGAGCCTCTGGAACAGCCCGAACGAACTGCAAGTGTCCCTGACAGGATTGGCCCGCACCTTGCGCGATGCCTTGCCCTACTTCCTGATCTGGCCCGTCTTTGCCCTGGCACAGTGGTTGCAAATCAATGGCTGGGTACCCGTACTTCTGCGTCTACCCTGATCGTCCCCAAGTGCAGTAAGCTGCACAAGAACTGTCCCAACCCTGTGGAACAAGCTGTCATGCGTGTCCTGATTGTTGAAAACGATACGACCATTGCCGAAAATCTTTATACCTATCTGGAACTGAAAGGCTTTGCTGTGGATGCCGCCTACGACGGCAATGGTGCACTGACACTGCTGCAAGAACAGGATTTTGATGCATTGGTACTGGATCTGGGCTTGCCCGGTCTGGATGGTTTTGGTGTACTCCAGGCCCTGCGCCAGTCCAGTCAAACCCCCATCCCGACCTTGGTACTGACAGCCCGCAGCCAGCTGGAAAGCAAGCTCACGGCCTTTGACCTAGGGGCGGACGACTATCTGATCAAACCTTTTGCCCTGGCTGAAGTCGAAGCCCGGCTACGCGCTCTGATGCGTCGTGGCCCACCACAAGTGCAGCACGGCTCACTGCATTGGGGCCGTCTGGAATACAACCTGGATACGGCACTGGTCAGCGTCAGCGGTCAGGAACTGCACCTGAGCCTCAAAGCCCGCCAGTTACTGGAGGCCCTGTTACGCGACCCGCAAGCCATTCTGACACGCCGCTCCCTGGAAAAAACCCTGTGGCCCCAAGGCGCTCCGTCGCCAGAAGCCTTGCGCAGTCAAATCCATATCTTGCGCCGCGCCTTGTCCGAGGCTGGCGCAGGCACCATTGAAACCTTGCCCGGCATGGGCTGGCGTTTGCAACAGGAGAGCTAAGGGATGGCCAAAGCCCCGCGCCGCAGCCGCTTCATGAGCACCCTTACCCAGCGTGTATCCTGGGCCCTGACCCTGATTGCCACCTTGCTGGTCATCATTATGGGGGGACTGGCCTATGTCGCCTTTGCGCGCATGGAAGACGAGATGGTCAACGCCATGCTGGTCTCTTACGCTCGCAACCCCACTCTTTTACCCGACAGCGCCTACGACCGCAGTGAAGCCCTGGGCGCAGAGCTGGACAGCTATTGGTTTTTGCCGGGCCAAACTCTGGACAACTTGCCCGAATTTGCCCGTGTTCCCGAACCGGGCATTTACGAATTTCATCTGGGTAGTGACACCTGGCACGTGCTGCGCCAGGACAAAGAGCAAGGCCAGCTGTATCTGGTGTATCGCGCCACCCCTCACGAAGACCGAGTACGCGAGTTTGGCCTGATTCTGCTCCTGATCGGTTCGGCCACGATATTGCTGGTGTTTTTACTCGGGCGTCGAGTAGCCCGCCACGCTGTGGCTCCCATGCTGACCCTGTCCCGCCATCTGGAAAACTGGGCACCCGGCCGCTCCGGCCTACCCGAACATCAGGATGATGAAGCTGGCCGGCTGATCCGAGCCTTTAATCGCATGCAGGAGCAAGTTGAGGAACTACTGACGCATGAACGCGAGTTCGCCGCCAATCTGGGCCACGAGCTGCG
Source organism: Alcaligenes nematophilus (assembly GCF_026344155.1). Lineage (NCBI taxonomy): Bacteria > Pseudomonadati > Pseudomonadota > Betaproteobacteria > Burkholderiales > Alcaligenaceae > Alcaligenes > Alcaligenes nematophilus. The sequence goes on from NZ_JAPKMZ010000001.1 coordinate 510,209, forward strand.
TACAGGGCTGACCGCCATACGCAGCGATTGCGAGCTTTTGCTGCTGCAACTGCCCGAAGGCCCGCAACAACAGCGCCTGCAACGCATGATGGTCCACGCCGATGCCGTCACCGCCAGCCTGGATGCCGCAGAAAGCCTGGCTTACACCGCAGAGCGCCATGTGCGCGAAGTCGAGGTCCACGAGCTGGCTCAACAGACCTGGCAGGCCGTCGCCCTGCTGGATGCGGATAGCCAGCAAGTACGTTGGAGCAATTTGGTGCCTGACCACTTACTCTACACCTTGGACCCCTATGCCCTGTCCATGTTGCTGCGCATCCTGATGCGCAATGCCATCGATCACGCCGCCCCCTGCAAGCTGCAACTGAGCTGGATTGCCCCCTCAGTCCTGGCTTTGCAAGACGACGGCCCCGGCATTGCCAAACAAGATCAAATCCTGATCTTTGAGCGCCACTTCAGCCAGGGGAGACAACTGACGACAGGACTGCGTGAAGAAGGCCACAGAGGCATAGGCCTGGCACTGGCACGCCAACTGGCGTTGGCGCAAGGCTGGAGTTTAAGTGTACAAAGCGGGCCGAATGGCAAAGGCTGTGTATTCAAGCTGGATCTGGATCCGTCCTGATATCCTGAAACGGCAAACTTATCTGCACGAACGGTGTCGCCAAGAGCACCAAAAACTCATTGCGACAGGCAAGACCAAAGACCTAGTAAGCTTTTCTCAACTGCAGCGCCTAACCCTTGAAAAGAGATTTTAAAAGGCTGGGCAATGAGCACAAAAAAACCCGGTCTTATTCAGACCGGGTTTTTTATCTTGCTCAAGCAGACTTGCTAATGACTTACTGGCTTTCCAGGAAGCTCTTCAGTTTGTCGGCACGGCTAGGATGACGCAGCTTGCGCAAAGCCTTGGCTTCTATTTGACGAATACGCTCACGCGTAACGTCAAACTGCTTACCCACTTCTTCCAGAGTCTGGTCAGTGCTCATCTCGATACCAAAACGCATGCGCAGCACTTTGGCTTCGCGTGGCGTCAAGGAATCCAGGACATCTTTCACCACATCGCGCATGGAGCCGTGCAAAGCGGAATCCGATGGCGAAACGGTGTTGTTGTCCTCGATGAAATCGCCCAGGTGGGAATCGTCATCGTCACCGATAGGCGTTTCCATGGAGATAGGCTCTTTGGCGATCTTCAAGATCTTGCGAACCTTGTCTTCGGGCATGTCCATCTTCTGGGCCAGGGTTGCGGGATCGGGCTCAACGCCGGTTTCCTGCAGGATCTGACGATTGATACGGTTCATCTTGTTGATCGTCTCGATCATGTGAACGGGAATACGAATCGTGCGGGCCTGGTCAGCGATCGAACGCGTAATGGCCTGACGAATCCACCACGTGGCGTACGTCGAGAATTTGTAGCCGCGACGGTATTCGAACTTGTCCACTGCCTTCATCAAACCGATATTGCCTTCCTGAATCAGATCCAGGAACTGCAAGCCACGGTTGGTGTACTTCTTGGCGATGGAGATTACCAGACGCAAGTTGGCCTCGGTCATTTCGCGCTTGGCTTTACGTGCCTTGGCTTCGCCCGTGGTCATGCGTTTGTTGACTTCTTTCAGGTCCTTCAAAGGCAGCACAACGCTGGTTTGCAGGTCGATCAGCTTTTGCTGAACTTCCTGAATGGCAGGGATGTGGCGCTCCAGAATCGAGCTGTAAGGATGGCCTGCAGCCACCTCCTGCACCACCCAATCCAGATTGGTTTCGTTGCCGGGAAAAGCCTTGATGAAGTGTGCACGTGGCATATCAGCACGATCCACACAGATGTTCAGGATTTCGCGCTCGTGCTGACGAACGATGGCAACCTGCTCACGCATGGTATCGGCCAGCTTTTCCACCATCTTGGCGGTAAAGCGAATGCCCATGAATTCATTCAGGATGGTTTCCTGGGCTTGCACATAGCCTGCGCTCTTGTAACCTTCGGACTCGAAGGACACGCGCATCTTGTCAAACCATTCGCCAATAATGTCGAATTTCTTGAGCGACTTGTTGCGCAGGTATTCAATCTGCTTGCTGCTCATGCCGCCGGCTGGACCTTCGTCCTCGTCGTCAGCGGTGACACCGGAACCGGCGTATTCTTCACCATCATCGTCCACCAGACCATCAACCACTTCGTCGATCTGCATGACGCCTTCGCGTACACGCTGAACGTAGGCCAGGATCTCGTTAACCGTGGTTGGGCACGCGGCGATAGCCATCACCATGTGCTTCAAGCCATCTTCGATACGCTTGGCGATTTCAATTTCGCCTTCGCGGGTCAGCAGTTCCACCGAACCCATTTCGCGCATGTACATACGCACAGGGTCAGTCGTGCGACCGAAGTCGGAATCCACGGTCGTCAAAGCGGCCTCAGCTTCGTCCTCGACGTCGTCGTCGCTGGATGCCATGGGCGCGTTATCGCTCATGAGCAAGGTGTCAGCGTCGGGAGCCTGGTCGTAAACCGAAATACCCATGTCACTGAAGGTGCCGATAATGCCATCAATGGCTTCGACATCCACCAGATCATCGGGCAGGTGATCGTTGATTTCACTGTAGGTCAGGTAACCGCGGTCCTTACCCAGCTTGATCAGGGCTTTGAGACGATTGCGGCGGGCTTCCTGTTCTTCAGGGCTCAGTTGACCACGGACACCGAATACATCTTTTTCGGCTTTGGCGCGCTTGGCACCACGCTTGGCCACTGGCTTGAGATCAGGAATGACCTCTTCTTCGCCCATTTCGTCGTCATCGACAAAGTCGATACCGTCGTTATTGGCATTCTTTGCAGGACGTCCACGGCGACCGCCGGTAGCGGCTTTAGCCGCTGTTTTCTTGGCAGCCGCTTTTTTGGCTACCGTTTTTTTAGCAGCCGCCTTTTTAGCTGCCTTTTTGGCAGGCGCTGCGCCTGGCTCTCCACTTTCGTGAAGCTCATCGAGCTCTACCGAGCTTGATGCCCCTGATTTTGCTGTCGCGGCCAAGGTTTTCTTAGCAGACCGAGAGACCGTCGTCGAGGTTTTACCAGTCGTTTGAGTCATATTTTCTTCCATAGACGCCATTTACCCCTGTGGCACTAAATATGTAGCCACCGAGTCGTACAGGCAAGAGCCTGATAATGAGCGTGTTCACAACCGGCTTGCTCCTGGGCGTGTTGCGCGAGCGAACCCTAAGTCATTTAATCCCTGGCTCATGGGCTCAAGGCATAAGGTGGTTCACAATCCGCTAACCCGCCGCATTTGCTCGCGTACCAGTTTTAACCCCCTGGCCGGCCACAAACACAACACATAACCCAATATTTTACTTCACTTGCCGAGTATAAGCAGCATTCAACAAAGCAATACGGCGTGTCAATTCTTGATAACGCTGACGCTGTTCGGGCTCTTGCAAGCCCGTGGCCACCAATGCCGACTGCTCTGCCTTGATCGCATCCAGTTCGATGCGATGCAGCGCATCACGCCATTCACCCTGCGGATCGGGCAATTCTTCTTCGCCCAAGAGCTCCGTGGCCAGCGCTTCGAGCACGGGGGCCAGGTCGGACTCGGGGTCCACGGCCTCCAGCAACGCACCTGCGTGACGCGCCGAGCTGATATTGCTTAAGGCAATCAGCTCTTGCACTAAACGTAAGTGGGGACTTTGCGCCAAAATTTCAAGTTGTTGATCACCCAACCCTCCCACCAGGGTTGGATGCCCAATGAGCAAGCGCAGCAATCGCTTGGCCATCGGAGTCACGGCGCGGCTGCCACCCAGGACAGCGCGCTCTTGCCGTTGACGATTATTCTTGCCACCCTTGCCGCGACCTGATGCTGGCCGCTCCTGATATTGCTCCTGAGGCTGCCAATCGGGCTCGTCCTGCCAGCCATCCATAGGCAGGCTGTCAGCAAAGGAACCGTCAAAACCGTCTTCAAACGGCTCCATGCCATCTGAAGATGGTGCTGGCTGTGCCGGAACCGGTGGTCTGGCTACCAGACCATCCTGAGCCGGCGGCGTATCCACGGCAGGCCGGCGAACCGGCTCTACGGTACTCAGGCGCTGCGCCAGCTCGTCTGGCGTCAGCAGCACCATGCGGGCAAATTCGTGCTGAATCTGCACCTTCAAGGTACTGTCAGCCAGTTCCAGCAACAAAGGCAAAGCCTCGTGCACGCAAGCCGCGCGGCCTTCGGCCTCGTCCATGCGATGGCGGGCTGCCAGCTCGTCCAGGAAGAAGCGCGACAAAGCTGCTGCTTCCTGGGCCTGCTCGCGAAACGCGGCAGCGCCGTGCTCACGAACAAAAGAATCGGGGTCGTGGTTATCCGCCAGGAACATGAAGCGGATGGACACATCGTCACGTACCAGCGGCAAGCAGGTATTCAAGGCACGCCAGGCGGCCTTGCGCCCTGCCCCGTCACCATCAAAGCAAAACACCAGCCTGTCGCTGGCGCGCATCAATTTGGTGATGTGGTATTCGGTTGTCGCGGTGCCCAAGGTCGCTACGGCATTGTGCAAGCCATGTTGCGACAGCGCCACCACGTCCATATAACCTTCAACAATCAGGACAAAGCCTTCTTTGCGTATGCCCTGACGTCCTTCCCACAAGCCGTACAGCTCGTGTCCTTTGGAAAACAGCGTGGTTTCCGGCGAATTCAGGTACTTGGGTTCACCTTTTTCGATCAGACGGCCACCAAAGCCAATGATATGGCCCTTGGTACTGCGGATCGGAAACATGATGCGTGAACGGAAACGGTCGTAGCGACGACCATCTTCGGACTCGATCACCAAGCCGGACTCAACCAGCTGCTTGTCTTCGTACTGCGGAAATACAGCCGATAAGCCGCGTCGCTCCGTACCTGTCCAGCCCAAACCGAAACGGGCAGCCGTCTCCCCATCCAGGCCACGACGTTTTAGATAGTCGATAGCAATGGGTGACTGTTTTAGCTGACGTAGGTAGTGCCCCTGTGCCGTTTCAAGAATATGATGCTGACGCGACAACTCGTCTTTACGACGCGCATCGGCAGCACGTTGGCGTGGGGTGCGATCTGCTTCGGGCACAGTCATTCCGACGGAACCAGCTAAGCTGCGTACCGCCTCGGGGAATGAAGCCCCTGTGTGTTCCATCAGGAACGAGATAGCCGATCCGTGAGCGCCACAACCGAAGCAATGGTAAAACTGCTTGGTGGGACTGACTGTAAATGAAGGGGATTTTTCGTTGTGAAAAGGGCACAGGCCAAGCAAGTTGGCCCCGCCTTTACGCAACTGCACGTACCGCCCGACGACATCTACGACATCGACACGGGCGAGCAGTTCCTGAACAAAAGATTCAGGGATCAATACAAGCGTGGAGGCAGTTGCTGGCTGCGGATGCGTTTGTAGTGACGCTTCACGGCGGCAGCGTGCTTGCGCTTGCGCTCAGCCGTTGGCTTTTCGTAGAATTCGCGCGAACGCAGCTCGGTCAACAGACCGGTTTTTTCAATAGTGCGTTTGAAGCGGCGCAGAGCAACTTCAAAGGGTTCGTTTTCTTTCAGGCGAACAATGGACATGTAATCCCTGACCTTTGTAAAAAGAGTTAGCGTAACAGATAGCCCAATATGGTAGCACGATTGCTGGCATACACCAAGCAAGGCGCAATTAGGCTATCCACCAATTATCTGAATGCCAGCGATCAAGCCTGGCCGGTACCCTTACGGATCCAGGCGTCCAGCTGATGAGGGCGAATGCTATCGTAGTCCTCAAAAGGCTGATGAATCCAGGGATTTGTGGGCAACTTGGACACGTAGTAGTCTGGGTCGACCTGGGCGTGGCCTTTCCACCACAAAACGGCGGTTTTCAGCTCGGTGATCGCGGGAAACTGTGCACGCAGGTGATCACGTACACGCATAAAAGTCTTGCCCGTATCGACCATATCATCGACCAGCAGCACATTGCCATCCAGGGTGCCACGGGTAATGGTGATGTATTGCGCAATATCCAGATCACCCTGTTCGGTACCGGCGGCTTCGCGATAGCTGCTGGTGGCCAAAATACCCAGAGGTACATCATAGATGCGCGAAATAACGTCTCCCACTCTCATACCGCCTCGGGCCAGGCAAACAATTTTGTCGAATTTCCAGCCTGATTCATGAATGCTCAGGGCCAATTGTTCAATCAGGCGATTGTATTGTTCCCAGGAAACCCATTCATCAGTATCGCTATTTGGGGGCAGACTCATATGTATTCCAGATATAAATGCACTAGCTGCGCTTTGGTACCTGCAAAACAAGAGTCTGGTAGGCCAACGCAGCGTCCAGAACGACAAAGCGGCCCTTCAGGCCGCTCTGTACGCACCGTACAACGGTGCAAGGCATTATACCGCGATAAATCGCTTATTTGGTAAACGGATCGCGCAATACGATGGTTTCGTTGCGATCTGGCCCTGTGGAAACCATGTCGATAGGTACATCGCACAGTTCAGCAATGCGTTCCAGGTAACGACGAGCGTTGATAGGCAACTTGTCGTAGTCGGTCACGCCCACAGTGGACTCGGTCCAGCCGGGCATTTCTTCCAGGACAGGCTCGGCTTCGGCAACCGCGTGTGCGCCGTAGGGCAGGACGTCCAGGAACTCGCCCTTGTAGCGGTAACCCACGCCAATCTTGATCTGCTCAACGCCGTCCAGCACGTCCAGCTTGGTAATGCACAGACCGGAAATACCGTTAATCATGACCGAACGCTTCATGGCCGCCGCATCAAACCAGCCGCAACGACGTGGACGACCGGTAACGGAACCGAATTCCTTGCCAACCGTAGCCAGACGCATGCCGGTGTCATCCAGCAACTCGGTCGGGAATGGACCCGAACCCACGCGAGTGGTGTAGGACTTGGCGATACCGAGCACGTAGCTCAATTCCTGAGGACCCACACCCGAACCTGCGGAAGCGGCACCGGACAAGCAGTTGCTGCTGGTCACGAAGGGGTATGTACCGTGGTCAATATCCAACAATGCACCCTGGGCACCTTCAAACAGGAGTTTCTGCCCTGCTTTCTTGGCCTGGTACAGGTTGTTGGATACATCAGCGACCATAGGAGCCAGCTGTTCAGCGTGCTTCATGGCCAGGTCGCGAACCTGTTCAGCGGAAACAGCTTCAGCGCCCAGGTACTGGGTCAGCACGAAGTTGTGGTAATCCAGCGCTTCGGACAATTTTTCGTCAAAGATTTCGGGATCGTACAGGTCCTGAACACGCAGGGCACGGCGTGCCACCTTGTCTTCGTAAGCAGGGCCGATACCGCGACCGGTCGTACCGATCTTGCCGTCGCCTTTACGCTTTTCACGAGCCTGGTCCACGGCGATGTGGTAGGGCAAAATCAGCGGGCAAGCGGGCGAGATCTGCAGGCGCGAACGCACGTCCAGACCGGCAGCTTCCAGCTCGGCGATTTCAGTCAAGAGGGCCTCAGGCGACAGCACCACGCCATTGCCAATGTAGCAAGTGACGTGCTCGTGCATGATGCCCGACGGAATCAAGCGCAGAATGGTCTTCTTGCCATTAATCCACAATGTATGGCCAGCGTTATGCCCACCCTGGAAACGAACCACGCCATGCGCGGACTCGGCCAGCCAGTCGACGATCTTGCCTTTGCCTTCGTCACCCCACTGGGTGCCAATCACCACAAGGTTTTTGCTCATGTCTAGTATCAGAATAAAGGAGGCCGGCACGGTGCCGGACCAATAACAATCACCAACGCTACAAGCCGCCTGGCTTACAGCGCCCTAACTTGCCACTGACCGTCCAACGAGACCAGCTCGCGATCGATCACGAATTCATCCAGATTCAGCTCCTGACCGGGCAGCATCTGAATCACAATTTCACCGTTTTGACGCAGCTGCTTGACCGCTGCCGTCAGGGCCGCATCACTCCCCCAGGGAGCACGTACTGCACGGGCTGCCTGAGCCGGTGCCAAGCCAGCCGAGAGCTTGCGCAAATCCAGGCTGAAGCCGGTTGCAGGACGAGCACGACCATACATGCGGCCAATACCGTCAAAGCGTCCGCCCTTGACCAAGGCATCGTGCCAGCCTTCGGCGTAAACCGAAAAGATCAGGCCCGAATGGTAGGCATAACCGCTGCCGATGTCGGCCAGGTCCACCGTAATTTCGTGGCCAGGCAAGGCATCAATGAAGCTGCGCAGGCTACCCAGAGCTTCGCGCACTTCCGGTTCGTCTGGCAGAACACTGCGGGCACGCTCCAGTACGCTGCCATCGCCATACAGCGAGGTCAAAGCCAGCAGATAGCGGGTGGTTTCAGGCAGACAGCCCGACTCACGACCCAGGGCGCGCAGGCCCGACACATCTTTGGCGTTCAGAAGCTCACACACTTCTGCCACGCGGGTTTTCAAAATAGGATCGCGCTCGATCAGGAAGCGCCCCAGATCGGGGTAGTTCAAGTCCAGGCGAGGATGATGCACCCCTGCCCGACCCACGCTTTCCAGCGCCAGTTGCACCACTTCCAGATCGGACTCAATACCAGCATGGCCGAAAATTTCCGCGCCAATCTGCAGCAATTCACGATCCGACAACAAACCAGCCGGACGGGCATGCAAGACCGAACCACAGTAGCAAAGCCGAGTGACGCCTTCGCGGTTAAGCAAGTGAGCGTCGATACGTGCCACCTGGGGGGTCATGTCGGCGCGTACGCCCATGGTACGACCCGAGATTTGATCGACGACTTTGCTGGTACGCAGATTCAGATCTGTGCCAGAAACCGCTTGCAGGGATTCCAGATACTCCACCAAAGGTGGAGCTACCAGTTCGAACCCGTAAGTACGATACAAGTCTAGCAAATCGCGGCGCAGTTCTTCGATGCGGCGCGCCTCTGCAGGCAAGATATCAGCCAGGCTCTCTGGCAACAACCAATTGGACATACTCGTGCCTCGGACTACTTATAAACGAAAGTTCCAGCCAAACAAAAAGCGACTTGGGGCCTGTAAGCCGCCCAAGTCGCATGCGAAGTGGTGTTAGTAACTTACACGCTAGTATAAACGATCAGGGCCGCGGGTGGAACACCCAGCGGCCCTAAGTTCTCTAGCGGGGATCAGTTCGCAGGTGCTGCGGGTGATCCTTGCTTGCCCCAATACTTGAAGAAATCAGAGTCAGGGCTGATGACCAGTGTGTCGGTCTGTTTGCTGAAAGCACTGCGGTAGGCTTCCAGGCTGCGGTAGAAACGATAGAACTCGGGGTTCTTGCCATAACTATCGGAGTAAATGGCAGCGGCTTCACCATCACCCTGACCACGGATGGCCTGAGCTTGGGCATACGCGTCGGCCAGCAACTCTTCACGCTGACGTTCGGCTTCGGCACGGATACGCTCACTTTCAGCAGCACCGGTTGCACGCAAACGGTTGGCTTCTTGTGTACGTTCAGCTTCCATACGACGGTACACCGATTCCGAAATCTCGGGAGCGAAGTCAATACGACGCAAACGCACGTCAATCACTTCCACACCCAAAGGACGGGCACGGGCCTCAACGGCCGTCAGCACTTCACGCATGATGGCATCACGCTCGGTGGAAACCACTTCTTTCACCGTGCGCACGTTCACCGAAGCGTTCAGGGCGTCACGAATCTGGGCTTGCAAACGCTCGACAGCACCACGATCCGTTGCGCCAAAGGTCACGTAAAACAGGCGTGGATCGGAAATGCGCCATTTGACGTACGAGTCGATCAGCAGGTTCTTCTTTTCAGCCGTCTGAATACGCTCAGGATCCTTGGTTTCAATCGTCTGTAGACGCTTGTCCAGAAACACCACGTTTTCAAACGGTGGCGGCAACTTGAAATACAGACCGGGAGTCGTGATGGTGCCGCGCACCTCACCCAGGGCAAAAACCAGAGCCGCATCGCGCTCACGCACGATAAATACGGAAGACAGCAGCAGACCGACAATTACCGCCAGGGCCACCAGAGCAGGAAATAAACGTTGCATCAAGCTCTCCTAGCGTGCGTATGGGGAATAAGGACTGACCAAAGAGCCCAGCGAGGTATCCAGACCGGCTGGATTGGCTGGCGCAGGCGCTTTGGGTGCCGCAGCGGGAACTGGACGGCTGACCTGTCCTTGCGAAGCGGCCGAAGCGACAGGAGCGGAAGGCTCCATATCTGTGCGGCTACCCACCTGACGCACGATCTTGTCCAAGGGCAGATAGATCATGTTGTTATCGCTACGGGTATCAACCAGTACCTTGCTGGTGCTCTCCAGGATTTCCTGAATTGTGGACAGGTACAGACGATCCCGCGTTACACCCGGAGCCTTCACGTACTCGGCCTCGACGCTACCAAAACGGGCGGTATCACCCTTGGCATCACCGATCACACGAGCCTTGTAACCCTCAGACTCCTGCATCATGCGAGCCACTTGACCAGCGGCTTCGGGCAACACCTTGTTGGCGTAAGCCTGACCTTCGTTGATCTGACGCTCGCGGTCCTGACCGGCCTTGACGGCATCGTCAAAGGCGGCCTGAACCTGCTCGGGCGGCTGCACGTTCTGGATAGCTACGGTGCTGATCTGAATGCCGGTACGGTAGCGGTCCAGAATGGACTGGGCCAACTGCTGCACGTCCGATGCAATCTGGGTACGGCCGGAGTACAGCACGGAGTCCATGGGCTGCTTGCCCACGACTTCACGCATGGCGGTTTCAGCCGCCTGACGTACCGACTCGTCCGGATTATTGGTGTTGAACAGGTAGTCCGGTGCGCCTGTAGGCAGCAAACGGTACTGAACCACATACTGCATGTCGACGATATTCTCGTCAGTTGTCAGCATCAACGATTCAGGTAGAACTTTATTGCGTGCACTGCCGCGGTAGCCCACTTCAAAGGTACGCAACTGCGAAATATTCACAGTCTGGTGATCTTCGATGGGAGCGGGCCAACGCCACTGCAAACCGGGATTCAGAGTTTTCGTGTACTCGCCAAAACGAGTCACCACGGCAACCTGACCTTCCTGCACGATGGTAAAGCCACTGGCCATCCACAGACCGACCGCGACCACACCGCCGATGATCAGCAGCTTGGGCGAGCCTTTGGGGATGGATGGGCCATTACCGCTACCCGGAGGCATGCCACCGGGAGGGGAGCGACGTCCCTTTTTGCCGAATAAAGATCCCAAGCGACTGTTGAAGTCACGCCATACCTCGTCGAGGTCAGGCGGGCCATCTTGTTTCTCGGGGCGGCGAGGTGGCTCGGAACCGTTTTTGCCACTGTCTCGTCCCCAACCGGGATCATTGAGATTGAATATTTTATTGTTCAGACGCATTGTTTTCCGCGAAATGACCTGATTCGACGATTGCTGTACGCAAGCCATCCAATCCGATGCGCTCTAAAGCGCTAACAAAGACTCGGGCAATAGTACCATGTTCATCCCGCTCTACCCGTGGCTCATAGCCGGCTTGGTCAATTTTGTTATAGACCAGAATGCGAGGTATTTCATGAGCCCCGATGTCCTCCAGAACCTTATGAACTTCAGCGATTTGTTCATCGCGTTGAGGGTTGGCCGCATCGACCACATGCAGCAATACGTCTGCATGGACGGTCTCTTCCAAAGTGGCCCGGAAAGCGGCAATCAAGGTCGGTGGCAATTCACGAATGAAGCCCACCGTATCCGAAATTACGACCTGCCCTGCCCCTTCAATCCAGATACGACGCGTGGTGGTATCCAAGGTAGCAAATAACTGGTCAGCTGCGTAGGCGTCCGCTCGGGTCAAGGCGTTAAATAGCGTGGATTTTCCCGTGTTGGTGTAGCCCACCAGAGACACCGACAAGGTGCCGCTACGAGAACGAGCACGGCGTTGGGTGCTGCGCTGGCGTTGCACCTTGGCCAGACGCTCACGCAAGGTACGGACTTTGTCGCCAATCATCCGGCGGTCCATTTCCAGCTGCGATTCACCTGGACCGCGCATACCGATACCACCCTTTTGGCGTTCCAAGTGCGTCCACATCCGGGTCAATCGGGAAGTCAGGTGCTGCAGCTGGGCCAGTTCCACCTGCAATTTACCTTCGTGACTTTGCGCACGCAGGGCAAAAATATCCAGAATCAGGGCAACCCGGTCAACCACACGCAGCTCCAGCTTGCGCTCCAGATTACGCTGCTGGGCCGGGCTCAAGGCATGATCAAACAGCACGACTTCGGCGCCAGTTGCCTTGGCCAGGGCGACGGCCTCTTCCAGCTTGCCCGTACCGATGTAGTAGGCAGAATCTGGACGGGACCGACGCACGACCATCAGTTCCATAATCTGGGCGCCCGCCCCTTCAGCCAGCATGACGAATTCTTCAGCATGGGCCTTGTAGTCCAGCTCGCCCATATCCACACTAATTACCAGTGCCTTCAACGCTTGCTCCAGAAACAAAGACCCGCCCGCGGGCACCGCGAGACGGGTCTTTCAGAGTACAAAGAACTGGGTGAGGATTTATTCAGCCTGCTCATCCGCAGCCAAAGTAACGGGGCGTGCAGGAACGACGGTAGAGATCGCGTGCTTATACACCATTTGAGTGACTGTATTGCGCAGCAGTACGACATACTGATCGAAGGACTCGATCTGACCTTGCAGCTTGATGCCGTTGACCAGGTAGATCGACACAGGGATATGCTCCTTGCGCAGCGCGTTCAAAAACGGGTCTTGTAGAATTTGCCCTTTATTGCTCATTGGTGAGGCTCCGGTTATGTTGTTTTTCCAGAAATGGAAGCGAATCCCACTACTTTACCGGGTTTTCCCTGAATTCGCACGTTCCAAACTGGAGATTTTTATCTAATAGGTGTATATCAGGCGCCTTGCCCTAAAATCTGCCGCAAACTGTTGCACAGTCGGGCACATTGCTCGGGCGATCCTACCGTAATACGTAAATACTGCTCAATGCGTGGCTGACGGAAATGGCGAACCAAAATCCCCTGTTCACGCAAGGCCTGCTGAATACCAGCTGCCGAATGCTTAGGGTGAGTTGCCATCAAAAAGTTCGCTTTCGAGGGCAAAATCTCGAAACCCAGCTGCTCCAGATCAGCGCGCAACTGCTCGCGTGCATCAATCACAGCCTGGCATTGTCGGGCAAAATACTCCGTATCCTTCAAGGAAGCCACGGCTCCCACCTGGGCGATCGTGTCCATGGGGTAGGAGTTGAAACTGTCTTTCACACGCTCCAGCGCCTGGATGATGTCAGCGCTGGCCAGGGCATAACCCACACGCAGGCCTGCCAGCGCACGCGACTTGGACATGGTTTGGATGACAACCAGGTTGTCATACTTTTCCAGCAGGCTGACCGAAGACGTGCCGCCGAAATCCACGTAAGCCTCGTCCACGACAACCGTGGTGTCCGGGTTGGCAGCCAGAATGGTTTCGATATCTGCCAAAGACAGCGGAATACCGGTAGGCGCATTGGGGTTGGCAAAAATGATGCCGGCAGGTGGCAGACTGCGCTTGCGCACATAGTCCTGCACATTCAACGTGAAGTCCTCGCGCAGCGGCACGATATCAGCAGGCACACCGAAGTACGAACAGTAAGTGGTGTAGAAGCTGTACGTGATATCAGGCAGCAGGACCGGGCGCACGCCACGCAGGAACAAGGCGCTGAACACATGGGCCAGCACTTCGTCCGAGCCATTGCCCAAAAAGACATTATTGGCTTTCACGCCGTGGTTGTGCGCCACAGCATCACGCAGTTCCTGCGCGCTATAGGAAGGGTAAAGACGCAAATCATCGGTCGCCGCCTGGCGGATCGCTTCCAGCGCTTTAGGCGACGGACCGAAAGGATGTTCGTTTGTGTTCAGCTTCAAGAGGTTATCCAGCTTGACCTGCTCACCCGGTACATAGGGTGAAAGCCCCGCTACATGATCACTCCACAAACGGCTCATTACGCGTCCTTCAGATAAGGGTTTTTAGATGATTTGAATTCGATGCGCAAAGGCGTGCCTTCCAGCTTGAAGGCCTCGCGAAAACGCGTCTCCAGATAACGGCGGTAACTGTCCGAAATGGCATCCAGGGCGTTGCCGTGAATCACCACGATCGGCGGGTTCATGCCACCTTGGTGAGCATACCGCAACTTGGGACGGAAAATGCCCTTGCGCGGTGGCTGTTGCTGTTCCACCGCTTCTTGCATGACGCGAGTGAGCTTGGGCGTGGACAGCTTGGAGAAGGCAGCCGCATGAGCGGCATTGACCGACTTGAGCAAGGGATTGATCCCCTGCCCTTTCAAGGCCGACAAGGTGTGCATCTTGGCAAAGTTCAGGAAGCGCAATTTGCGATCGAACTCGCGCTTGATCCACTCACGCTGGTACTCGTCCAGGCCATCCCACTTGTTGATGCCCACCACCAGCGCACGGCCGGTTTCCACCACAAAGCCCGCAATGCTGGCGTCCTGGTCGGAAATTTCCGTGTGAGCGTCAATCATCAGCAAGACCACGTTACACGCTTCAATCGCCTGCAAGGTCTTGATAACGGAGAACTTTTCAACCGCTTCAAATACTTTGCCGCGCTTGCGCAAACCGGCCGTGTCGATCAGGGTGTATTCCACCCCGTTGCGCTCGAACTCGATCTCAATGGCATCACGCGTCGTACCGGGCTGGTCAAACGCAATCACGCGATCCTCACCCACCAGGGTATTGATCAAGGTGGATTTACCCACATTGGGGCGGCCCACAATCGCCAGCTTGATACGGTGCTGAAATTCATCGTCATCCTGGCCATCCTCTTCAGGCTCAGGATTGGGCACTTGCTCCAGTGCTAGGTTGATCAGCTCTTCCACGCCATCGCCGTGGGAAGCGGAGATCAGGTACGGCTGACCCAGGCCCAGTTCGTGGAATTCCACGCCACCGGCCTCGTAACGCATGCCTTCGGCCTTGTTGACGGCCAGCAGCACTTTCTGACCCAGCTTGCGCAGCAACTGCGCAATTTCCAGATCCAGTGCATTGACGCCCTCACGGGCATCGACCAGAAAGACGACCACGTCAGCTTCGGCAATCGCCTGCTGGGTCTGACGAGCCATCTCCAGCAACATGCCGGTTTTGGCCACAGGCTCGAAACCACCCGTATCGACCACGATATAGGGGCGGCTGCCAACCCGGCCTTCGCCATAATGACGGTCGCGGGTCAGGCCTGGGAAGTTCGCCACCAGCGCCGCGCGCGAGCGCGTCAGGCGGTTGAACAAAGTGGACTTGCCGACGTTGGCCCGACCGACCAAAGCCACTACGGGCTTAAAAGAAACGCTTTTCAATTGATTCCAACCAAGACCAAATTACCATTGCCGGTCTGAACCAGGACCCCACGCGGGGTTCCGATCAAAGGCGACACAATGGCACCACCGCCGACACTGACCCGACCCAACAAGGTGCCGTCCAGTCGCGATAGAAAGTGAACATAGCCTTCCATGTCACCGGCGGCGAGCGCCTGGGGCATGACGGCCAAAGGAGCCAGACCACGGTTACGCAAAGCATTCTGCGTCCAGATGGTTTGCCCGTCTGTCATGGCAAACGCTTCAATCTGGTCGCGGCTATTGGCGGCATACAACATATGGTTGTCCGCTGCGATACCGGTACCGGCCGAAAATTCCCTATCCCACACCAGTCGTCCACCTTGGGAGACGTCAAAGCAGGCAACACGACCTTGGTAGGTTGCACCGCACAGCAGGGGATCGACGACCTGGGGAGCACCCACGACGTCATTAATGCGCTCCAGGTCCGTCGCGCCACGGGAGACAGAAATACTGCCTTCCCACACCAGATGACCTTGAGCCGCGTCAATGGCCATCAAACGGCCGTTGGGCATTCCTGCCAACAACAAACCATCAATAATGCGCATTTGCATGCTGGTTTTCAGCGACAAGGCGGGACCAGGACGCTGCAGGCTCCAGCGCAGATCGCCTGTGCTGGCATCAAATGCCTGCAAGCGGTAGTCGCTGGTACGCACCACAACCACACCGGCACCCACAGCAGGCGGCACATTCACAGCGCTGCTGCTACGACTGCGCCACAACTCCTTGCCCGAGTCGTCAAACGCAATGACGTTCCCGTCCACCGAAGCGACCGCAGTCACCACACCGTCCGAACCTGCACCGGCGGTCAACTTCTTGCCGGCATTGGCCGACCACTGCACGCGACCCGTATCCAGATCCACCTTGCTGACCTGACCCGAGACCGTCGCGGCGTAGACCGAAGAGCCACTGACTTGCGGTGCAAAGCCGGAGTCTGCGCCGCTACCAATCGAGGTGCTCCAGCTGATCTTGGCGGCCACACCAGGGGTGTATTCCGTCAGGGGCGTAGGCTCGAAACGAGGATCCTTGCTGGAGAACATGGAGCAACCAGCCAAAGCGGTCAGGCTCAGGGCCAGAGCGCTCAAGCGCAGGACACGCATGGCAGAGGATGGCGATTTGCGAATAGTAGGAAGAGACATGAATTAAGCTCCTGCCAGGGCATCAAGTTTGATCTGTACCAACTGCGAAATAGGGTCTTGCTTGAGCAACTCCACGGCCTGCGTCCAGGCTTCGCGTGCTGCATCGTTCTGCCCTTGGGCGGCCAGAATATCGCCTTTGCGATCCGCAAACAGACCGGCAAAGCTGGCAGGAGGATTTGTCAGCTGAGCCAGGGCATCATCGTAATTCTTCTGTTCCAGCAAGATACCAGCCAGACGCAAACGCGCCAGCGGAGTCAGCGCCGGGTCGTGATTGGTTTTGACCATCCACTCCAATTGCTCACGAGCAGGCGTCAGATTGCCGCGTTGCTGCAAAGCCTGGGCAGCCAGCAAGACACCGCGGGAGGTATAGCCAGACTTGGGGAAATCGTTACGCAAGGTCGTGCTGGCAGCCAGCACGCGGGCATCGGCCTCTTCGCCGGTCTGGGCAGCCGCACTTTCCAGCGCCTCAAAGTAACCCATGGCCTGACCGGCCTGATGCCCCTGATACCACTGCCAACCGCGCCAGCCGGCTACTGCTGCCAAGGCAGCAAAAGCCAGCACGATGCACAAGGTGCCCCAGCGGTCCCACCATGCTCGCATGGCATCTAGTTTTTCCTGTTCTTCAAGATCGTAGGCCATGCTCAAATCCTTGCTGACAAAACACTGGCGAGTTCAGAAAATTCAACAGACTGTTGCTGCTCGGCGCCATCCGCAGCACGCAACCATTTCACACTGGCCTGTTCTTTTTGGAGTTCGTCGTCACCCAAAATAACGGCGGCCTGCGCACCACTGGCATCAGCCCGTTTGAACTGGGACTTGAAGCCGCTGGAGCCTGCATGGACTATCACCTGCAAACCGGCATCCCGCAATTGCTCGGCCAACAGCGAGGCCTTGCGCTGGGCTGCCTCACCCTGGTGAACCATATACACCTGACATTCGGGAATGGCTGGCTGCTCGCCATCTTGCGAGCACAGGTCCAGCAAGCGCTCCACACCAATAGCAAAACCCACGGCGGGCGAAGGCTTGCCACCCATCAATTCGATCAGGCCGTCGTAACGGCCACCGCCGCACACCGTCCCTTGAGCACCCAGGCGATCCGTTACCCACTCGAACACGGTCAGATTGTAATAATCCAGACCACGCACCAAGCGCGGGTTCAGTGTGTAGGCAATACCGGCATCATCCAGACGATCGCAGACGCCCTGGAAGTGAGCACGAGACTCTTCACCCAGGAAGTCGAACAAACGTGGGGCCGCATTGGCCATTTCCTGCATAGCCGGATTTTTGGTATCCAGCACGCGCAAGGGGTTGGTATACATGCGACGCTGGGCTTCTTCGTCCAGCACATCCTTGTGCGCTTCCAGGTGCTCGATCAAGGCCGCACGGTGGGCGGCACGCTCTTCAGCCTGACCCAGGGAGTTCAGTTCCAGACGGATGTCCGTCAGACCCAGCTTCTTCCACAAACGGGCCAGCATGACGATCAGCTCGGCATCAACGTCCGGCCCTGGCAGACCCAACGCTTCCACGTCGATCTGGTGGAACTGACGGTAGCGGCCACGCTGCGGGCGTTCGTGACGGAACACCGGTCCCATCGCATAAACGCGATGAGGGCGATCGTACAAGAGATTATGTTCGATAGTGGCGCGCACCATGCCCGCCGTAAATTCGGGACGCATGGTGAGCTTGTCGCCGTTGAGCGAATCGGTAAAGGAATACATTTCCTTTTCGACAATGTCGGTGACTTCGCCAATACCACGAGCAAACAGCTGGGTATGTTCCAGCACGGGGGTACGCATATTGCGATAGCCATAGCTGGCCAACCATTCCCGCACAAGAGCCTCCAGGGCTTCCCACTGTGCGCTTTCACCCGGTAAGGTGTCTTTCATGCCCGTCAGGGCGCGGAGCTTTTGAAACTGCTGCGTCATAATTCTAATGGTTTGCTCGCCATAGACTGACAAGCGTGTTGATCAAACCGTTGATGTTTTGCCGTAGCGGCGCTCAACGTAATTCTGGACAATGGTCTGAAATTCCTGAGCGATAGTATCACCCTTCAGGGTCACCACCCGCTCGCCATCCACATAGACGGGTGCCGAAGGGACTTCCCCGGTTCCTGGCAAGCTGATGCCAATATCGGCGTGGCGGCTTTCCCCCGGACCATTGACCACACAGCCCATCACCGCGACGTTCATGGTTTCCACGCCGGGATACAGATCTTTCCAAACAGGCATCTGGTCACGCAAATAGCTTTGAATATCGTTGGCCAGCTCCTGGAACACCGTACTGCTGGTGCGACCACAACCCGGACACGCCACCACCATAGGGGTGAAAGCACGCAAACCCATGGTCTGCAAGATTTCCTGAGCCACCACCACTTCACGAGCACGATCGCCACCGGGTTCAGGAGTCAGGGAAATACGAATGGTGTCACCAATGCCTTGCTGCAACAAGACAGCCAAGGCGGCGGTGGAAGCCACAATCCCCTTGCTGCCCATCCCCGCTTCGGTCAAACCCAGGTGCAAGGCGTAGTCACAACGAGCCGACAAATCCTGGTAGACGGTGATCAGGTCCTGCACATGGCTGACCTTGCAGGACAGAACAATACGATTGCCCGACAGCCCCAGTTCCTCGGCACGCTGGGCGTTGCTGATGGCAGAGATAACCAGAGCATCGCGCATCACCGCCTGAGCCGTCCAGGGATGAGCACGCTCGTTATTCTCATCCATCATGCGGGCCATCAGCTCGTGATCCAGGCTGCCCCAGTTCACGCCAATTCGCACAGCCTTGTCGTAACGGCAGGCGATTTCGATCATCTTGGCGAAGTTATCGTCCCGGCGCTTGCCACCGCCCATATTGCCCGGATTGATCCGGTACTTGGACAGGGCCTGAGCACACTCGGGGTAATCTGCCAGCAATTTATGGCCGTTGTAATGGAAGTCCCCCACCAAGGGGACATTTACGCCCATGCGGTCCAGCTGCTCGCGAATGGCAGGCACTTCACGGGCCGCTTCGGGGGTATTGACCGTGATACGCACCATTTCAGAACCGGCACGCGCCAGTTCCTTGACCTGGATAGCCGTTGCAATGGCATCGACCGTATCCGTATTGGTCATGGACTGCACCACGACCGGCGCCGAGCCCCCCAGTTTCACAACATGATCACCCCAGCGCACATCAACCGTACGCGTCACCCGCTTGGGTTGAGCGCCTACCGGCAGAGGTTGGCAAGCAGAGGGAGTTTCGGGACCCTGCGTCATTTCTTCAAGTCCTTGAGCCAATCGAACACCAGCCACTCTTCGGGAACCCAGCCCCGATCAATGGCGTAAAAACCAGCGACCAACAGCAAAACAATAATGATAAGAATCCAGATCCAGCCAAACCCGCCGCGCGAGTCCGAATACAGGCTCAAGTCCGCACTGGACAAGCCCGCACCCGAATGATTGCGCGGCACGGGCTTGGGCGCAGCGGTATCGCTGACCTGAGCTTCCAGCATGACCAGCACAGCCGATACGTCGGCCTCCAGAAAGCGCGCGTAATTGCGCACCATGCCCCGCAACGGCTGCCCACCGGGCAATTGGTCCCACTCCTGGGCCTCCAGGGCCTCTAGCTGGCGAACCGAAAACTTCAGGCGAGTGGAGGCTTCGTTCAGCGTACAGGATCGCGCCAGACGCAGTTCACGCAATGTTGGGCCTACACCTGAGTCCGTTTCCGGAGCCGATTGGTTGGAGGGGACCAGAGTCTCGCTCATGCACGTTCCTGTTTGATTTGAATGACAGCACGATCAGGCAAACGTTGTTCGATACGGGTGCGATCACGAATATCGCCCGCCAACTGTCCACAAGCGGCAGCAATATCATCGCCGCGCGTCTTGCGCACTGTGGTTACCACCCCACCATCCATCAGCCGTTGGGCAAACTGTTTGACCCGTGCAGCTGAAGAGCGTTTCAGACCGGACTGCGGAAAAGGATTGAAAGGAATCAAATTAAATTTACAGCGCACAATGCGTGCGATATCCAACAGTTCCTGCGCATGCTGGTCGGTATCGTTGATGCCGTCCAGCATGATGTATTCAAACGTGATGAAGTCACGCGGCGCGTGCTCCAGATAGCGATTACAGGCATCCAGAAGCTCGGCCAGCGGGTACTTCTTGTTCAGGGGCACCAGGCGATCACGCAACGCATCATTGGGCGCGTGCAGCGATACGGCCAGTGCGACCGGGCAATCTTTGGCCAGACGATCCATCATGGGCACCACCCCGGAGGTGGAGACCGTCACGCGGCGGCGCGACAGACCGTAGGCATTGTCATCGAGCATCAGGCGCAAGGCACCGAGCACCTGATCGTAATTGAGCAAGGGTTCGCCCATGCCCATCATGACCACATTGCTGATAACACGTGTGCTGGTGTGCTCGGCATCGCCAATACGGGCGGTTTCCGGCGCATTCAGCAAAGCACGGCGAGCAAACCACAACTGACCAATGATTTCAGAGGTCGTCAGGTTGCGGTTGAAGCCTTGATAGCCCGTGGAACAGAATGGACAGGCCACCGTGCAGCCAGCCTGGCTGGAAATACACAGGGTGCCCCGGTCGTCCTCGGGAATGAAAACCGCTTCGACGGCGTTATTGCTGCCTACATCAAACAGCCATTTACGAGTGCCGTCGGTAGAAATATGTTCGTGCGACATGCTGGGCGCGGTGACAACGCAATTAGCGGTCAGCTGCTCGCGGAACTCGCGCGCCAGATCCGTCATCTGCCCAAAATCGTCTTGTTGACGCTGGTGTATCCAGCGCTGCAATTGGCGCGCGCGGAAAGGCTTGCCACCCCATTGGGCGACCAGTTCAACAAGTTGCTCCGGGCCCAGGCCCAGAAGGTTAGTAGGTTCGAGCGATGACATAAAAAAATAATACCTTCACGCGGTCTGGCTATTACTTTCTTGCAGGAGGGCAAAAAAGCCTCTTTTTGCGGATTTGCCCGGCACACCCATTCCGGTGTGCCGGGCAAGTCTTGCTCAGAGTGCCGCCAGTACTGCGCGGTTTAACGAATTAACGGCTGTAAACGTTGCACTCTGGGAAGAAGAAAGCGATTTCGACAGCAGCGGTTTCAGGAGCGTCGGAACCGTGAACAGCGTTAGCGTCGATGCTTTCAGCGAAGTCAGCACGGATGGTGCCAGCGTCAGCTTTCTTGGGGTCGGTAGCGCCCATCAGTTCGCGGTTCTTGGCAATGGCGCCTTCGCCTTCCAGAACTTGTACGAATACAGGACCGGAAACCATGAAGTCGACCAGATCCTTGAAGAAAGGACGCTCGGCGTGCACGCCGTAGAAGCGCTCGGCTTCGCCACGGGACAGGTGAACCAGGCGACCAGCGATCACTTTCAGGCCAGCGCCTTCAAAGCGGGAAATAATCTGACCGATCACGTTTTTAGCAACAGCGTCGGGCTTGATAATGGACAGAGTGCGTTCAATAGCCATGTGAAAATCCAAATAAGAACAATATAGTGTAGTCTTTGCTGCGTAAAGCAAAATGCAGATCCGACGGTTCGCGCTAAATTTTTTAATGAAAACAAGCACTTTCATCAGATTTACGGCAACCCGGCATTTTACCACGCCAAAGACGCACGGCCACATCTTAAAATAGTGCATCTTAAATTCGTTTTTTACCCAGGATTAGTCCCGCCCTATCTGGCACTGAACGTGCAATAAGGGGCAGGCAGACCGCATCACCATGACCAACTCATCCGCTACGACCTCCGACGAGCAATTATCCAAGAGCTTTGAACCCCAGGAAATCGAAACGCGCTGGTACGCGCGCTGGGAGCAAGCCGACCTTTTCAAGGGTGGCCAACATGTCCAGCCCTTGGGTGATCATCAGTCCGAACCCTTTGTGATCCAGTCCCCACCACCAAACGTCACCGGGACTTTGCACATGGGCCACGCCTTTAATCAGACCATCATGGATGGCCTGACGCGCTACCACCGCATGAAAGGCGACGACACGGTCTATATTCCCGGTACCGACCACGCCGGGATTGCGACCCAGATCATCGTGGAACGCCAGCTTGATGCCCAGAACATCAGCCGCCACGACCTGGGCCGCGAGAAATTCCTGGAAAAAGTCTGGGAGTGGAAAGAGAAGTCGGGCAATACCATTACCGGCCAGTTCCGTCGCCTGGGCGCGTCCTGTGACTGGAGCCGCGAATACTTCACCATGGACGACAATCTGTCCCGTGGCGTGCTGGAAACTTTTGTCCGTCTGTACGAGCAAGGCCTGATTTACCGCGGCAAGCGCCTGGTGAACTGGGACCCCGTGCTGGGCACCGCCGTGTCTGATCTGGAAGTGGTCAGCGAGGAAGAAGACGGCCATCTGTGGGAAATCAGCTATCCGCTGACCACACCTCAAGGCGGTCTGACCCACCTGACGGTGGCCACCACCCGTCCCGAAACCATGCTGGGCGACGTTGCCCTGATGGTGCACCCTGAAGACGAGCGCTATATCGGCCTGATCGGTCAAACCGTTACCCTGCCCCTGGTTGGCCGTTCCATCCCGATCATTGCAGACGACTACGTAGACCCGGCCTTTGGTACCGGCGTGGTGAAGGTTACGCCCGCCCACGACTTCAATGACTACGCTGTTGGCCAGCGCCACGGCCTGGAAATGATCAGCATCCTGACGCTGGATGCCCACATTGCCGACACCGCCCCCGAAGCCTACCAAGGCCTGGAGCGCTTTGCTGCACGCAAGCAAATCGTGGCCGACCTGGAAGCCCAGGGCCTGCTCAAGGCCGTCAAGCCACACAAGCTGATGGTGCCACGTGGCGACCGCACCAATACGGTTATCGAACCCATGCTGACCGACCAGTGGTTTGTCGCCATGAGCAAGCCTGCACCTGAAGATTCCCTGCACCCCGGCAAGAGCATCACCCAGGTTGCCCTGGATGTAGTGGCCGATGGCCGTGTGCGCTTCTACCCCGACAACTGGTCCAACACCTACAACCAGTGGCTGAACAATATTCAGGACTGGTGTATTTCCCGTCAGCTGTGGTGGGGTCACCAGATTCCCGCCTGGTACGCCGAAGACGGCAGCCTGTTTGTCGCCCGCTCCGAAGAAGACGCTCTGGAGCAAGCCCGTGCCGCTGGCGTGACCGGCCCACTGCGCCGCGACGAGGACGTACTGGACACCTGGTTCTCCTCTGCTCTGGTGCCCTTTACCGATCTGGGCTGGCCTGAAGAAACCCCGGATCTGGCTCGTTACCTGCCCTCCAGCGTGCTGGTAACTGGCTTCGACATTATTTTCTTCTGGGTGGCCCGCATGGTCATGATGAGCATGCACCTGACCGGCCGCGTTCCGTTCAACACCGTCTATGTTCACGGACTGGTGTGCGATATGGAAGGCAAGAAGATGAGCAAATCCAAGGGCAACACGATTGACCCGGTGGATTTGATCGACGGCATCGACCTGGAAAGCCTGATACACAAGCGCACCTTTGGCTTGATGAATCCCAAGCAGGCTCAAAGCATTAGCAAGCGCACCAAGAAGGACTATCCCGATGGCATCCCCGCGTTCGGTACGGACGCGCTGCGCTTTACCATGGCCGCTTACGCCACCCTGGGTCGCAACATCAACTTCGACATGAAGCGCTGTGAAGGCTATCGCAACTTCTGCAACAAGCTGTGGAACGCCACCCGCTTTGTGCTGATGAACACCGAAGGCCATGAACTGCACACCGACGCTGCTGCCGAACTGAGCTTTGCAGACCGCTGGATCATCAGCCTACTGCAAGGCCTGGAACAGGACGCCGAGCGCGGTTTTGCCGACTACCGTTTCGACAATGTCGCCAACGCCATCTACCACTTTGTCTGGGACGAGTACTGCGACTGGTACCTGGAACTGGCCAAGACCCAGATCCAGAACGGCACGCCCGAGCAGCAGCTGGGCACCCGCCGCACCCTGATCCGTGTACTGGAAGTGGTGTTGCGCGTGGCACACCCCATCATCCCGTTCATTACGGAAGAGCTGTGGCAGAAAGTCTCGGTGGTAGCTGGCAAACGTGCTGCCAATGAAACCACCAGTATTTCGGTCCAGCCCTACCCTATCGCCAATCCGGCCGCCATTGATGAACAGGCCATGGCACAGGTTGCAGAACTGAAAGCCCAAGTGGACGCGATTCGCGCCTTGCGCGGCGAGATGAACCTCTCGCCCGCTCAGCGCGTGCCACTGGTTGCCCAAGGTGACGCTGCAATCCTGAGCGCCAACAGCCCCTATCTGGCCAGCTTGTGCAAACTGGAAAGCGTAGACATCGTGGATCAACTGCCCACCGACGCCGGCGCCCCAGTACAAGTGGTCGACACCACTCAGCTGATGCTGCACGTAGAGATTGACGTGGAAGCGGAGCGCATCCGCCTGTCCAAGGAAATCGAACGTCTGCAAGGCGAGATCAACAAGGCCGAAGCCAAACTGGGCAACGCCAGCTTTGTAGAACGTGCACCTGCCGCCGTGGTTGAACAGGAGCGCCTGCGCGTGGCTCAATTCGGTGAGACACTGGCCAAGGTGAAACAGCAGTTTGAGCGTCTGGGCTAATCGCCTGAATCAGGTCTCGGTGACGAGAAAAGGCCCTGCACTAGTGCAGGGCCTTTTTGCATCTATGGTCCTTCAATCCAGCGGCACTATTCCGATTACTCGTAACACACCCTCCCTGTTCATACGAAACAGAAGAACACAGGAGCATCACACCAGCGCAGACCGGTCGCGCACAGAAGCCATCCTGAGCGCATCACCTCTTGTGATGTATTTTCCGGGCTATCCGCAAAAACGCCTGAGCAGCAGGAGAAAGCCGCTCGAAATTCAGAGCCGCCAGAGCAATTTCACGAGGCCTACACGGCTCCAGGCTGCGATAAATCACCCCTTCTGGTGGCTCCGGCAAGGCCAGCCTGCCCGCGATGGTCACAGCCACTCCTTGCGCGACAAAGCCCAACATGGAAGACAACTGCTCAAAGCGGAACAAGGTCCTGGGGACCGCCCCTGCTGCCGCCAGAAACTGATCTACATGCGGGCCAGAGCCTGCCGCAGTCCGAATAAACGGCAAGTCATGGAAGTCACTGGCAGAAACACGGGCGCAAACGGCCAAACGA
This sequence comes from Alcaligenes nematophilus, assembly GCF_026344155.1. NCBI lineage: Bacteria > Pseudomonadati > Pseudomonadota > Betaproteobacteria > Burkholderiales > Alcaligenaceae > Alcaligenes > Alcaligenes nematophilus. The sequence goes on from NZ_JAPKMZ010000001.1 coordinate 535,714, forward strand.
TGCTCTGCCGGCAGCACGGCCACCAGCTCATCCTGGGCCAAGGGCAAGCAGTCAAAGCGATCATCTGGCAAGATCACAAAGCCCAGCTCCACACGCCGCTCCAGCAGCCACTGCGCCACTTCACTATCAATACCCTCGTCAATCTGCACCTCCACTTCGGGATGCGTCTGCCTGTAGCAAGCCAATAAATGCGGCAGCAAATGCAAGGACGAGGAAGCCCCAAAAGAAGCAATACGCAAGGTGCCACGGGCAATTCCCTGCTCGTAGCAGGCCTCCTGATGCAAGGCCTCCTTCTGCTGCAGGATATCGTTGGCACGTTGCAGCAACTTAGCCCCCACTTCTGTCAGCTCCACTGAGGTCGGGCCACGAGAAAACAGGCAGACACCCAAATCGGCCTCCAGCTGCTTGAGCGCATGACTGACCGCACTTTGCGTAATCCCCAAGGCGCTGGCTGCTCGAGAAAAGCTGCCTATCCTGGCCAGCACGGAAAAGATTTCTAGTTGAGTGAAGGTCATGAGCGTTTACTCATTCGACTATGAGGCAATAAAAGTAAATAGTACCCCTGCTGAAATCTTCTCCATAGTGGCTTTAATGAAATTTCCCAACTACTCCGTACACCTAAGTCTGATTGGCATGGCCGCTCTGTGGGGGGCCTCCTGGCCCTGGGGCCGAGTCGTGGCGCAAGCCATGCCGCCTTTGGCGGCAGCCAGTCTGCGCTTCCTGATTGCCAGTGTCGCACTGCTGCTTTGGATGAGCTGGAGCGGCCGACTGAAAGCCCTATGCACACTTGACTCCCGAGAATGGCTAGGTCTGCTTAACGCCTCGGCTTTTGGGGTATTTGGCTATTCAATTTTCTTTCTTCTGGCCCTGAAACTGGTGCCAGCAGGCAAGGCCAGCATGGTCGTTGCCCTGAACCCGGTCCTGATCCTGATTCTGGCCTCTTTGTTGTTTCGCGAGCCAGTCAACAAAAAGATGAGCCTGGGGGTGATCCTGGCCGTATCAGGGGCTCTCTATGCCCTGAGTGCCGGCTCTATCAGCAGCCTCATGCCGGGCCAGAGCGGAATAGGCGAATGGCTATTACTGGGCTGTGCTCTGTGCTGGGTCAGCTACACCTTGATTGGCCGCACCGTACTGACCACCGTAGATTCTCTGACCGCTACCAGCATGACCACATTGATTGGCGCAGTGTTGCTGTCCATCAGCAGCTTGGGGGTGGAGGGTCTTTCGGCCTGGGGCAGCCTGATCCATGCGCCAAGCCAAGCCTGGTACAGCGTGTTGGCCTTGGGCCTGGGTTCAACGGCTCTGGCCTTCGCCTGGTATATGCACGGCGTGAAAAGCCTGGGTGCCACATCCGCAGGCGCCTATCTGGCCCTGGTACCGCTGTTTGGCGTTTTACTGTCCAGCCTGTGGCTTAAGGAGACCCTGAACCCATCCTTGATCGGCGGAGGTTTGCTGGCAATTAGCGGGATGGCCCTGATGAGCTGGGGACGGCAGACACTGAATACCAAGGACAACACCCCTGCGGAAAATTCGCAACTGCAGCTTGGCCAGTACGACTAACAAAGTCACCCAGATACAAAACGGCCCGCATAAAAACGGACCGTTAAGGTTTGGCGAACGCTTTAAACAAAGCTATTCGCTCAAGGAAGCCAAAGATGCCAAAAAGCGCTCGTCTGCCTTGCTAAGTTCGCCACGCTGACGGGCCTGCTCAATCAACTCGGGCCGCCGCAAGGCTGTCAAACGCAGGGATTGCTCACGCCGCCATGCCTGGATACGACCATGATGACCAGACATCAACACGTCGGGCACCGCCTGATCGCGGTATACCTCGGGACGCGTGTAATGCGGGCTATCCAGCAAGCCGCTATTGTCGGCATGGAAAGAGTCCTGACGAGCCGAGTCAGCGTCATTCAACACGCCGGGCAAAAGCCGAATCACGCTATCAATAATCGCCAGCGAGGCAATTTCGCCGCCAGACAGCACAAAGTCCCCCAAAGACAGTTCCTGGGTGACGCGCGCATCAATAAAGCGTTGATCGATACCTTCATAGCGACCGCAAACCAGAACCGCACCGGGACCTTGAGCCAGTTCCTGAGCCACAGCCTGATCAAAGCGTCGCCCTGTGGGACTTAGCAAAATTACTTCCGGGCTATCGCCACGATCAGCCAAAGCCTGATCCAGGGCATCATTCAAGGGGTCAGCTAGCATGACCATGCCTGGGCCACCGCCGTAAGGACGATCATCTACGGTACGGTGCACGTCAGTGGTGTAGTCGCGCGGGTTCCAGGTCCGCATCTGCCAGATGCCCTGTTTGTGCGCACGGCCGGTAACCCCAGCCTCGCTGACCACATCAAACATGTCCGGGAACAGGGTCAGGGCATCAAATCGCATGAGGACTCGGCAAGAGGAAAAAGCGGATACGCTTTACAAGGCTCGACCAGTCAGGCCAGAGCCATGCAGGTGCGCAGGATTGAAACGATCAAATCGCCCAGTGGCTGTGCAGCTCGCGGGCGGACATATCCACCGTATGCACAATGGCTTGCACAAAGGGAACCAGCTCTTCAAGCGGCCTGCCCTGTTCGTCCTTTACAGGTGTAAAAACACCTTCGGCATCCCAGGAGCCGCGGTGCACGACCAAAATGGCATGCGCGCCGTTATCCAGCACTTCCACCACTTCGCCCAGGCTTTCAGCCTGGCCGTCCTGCTCGCCAAAGAAGCGGCAGCCGATCAGATCGACCCAATAAAATTCGTCTTCGTCCGCTTTGGGGAAAGCGGCACGGGATACCCAAACGGTATGCCCCTTGAGAGCTTGAGCCAGCTCTCGATTATCCAGACCCTCAAACTGCGCCACGATGGTTGCACCATGCTGCTTTGCGGTTTGTATCTGTCTGGGTGACACAGACGCAAAAACGCCCGCCTGAGATTCAGGCCGGGGCGTTTTTAACCACCATGTCTTTGCATTCAGCAGCGCCTTGGTTTGCATGGAATGCGGCTGGATCTTGACCCAACCACGCACACCATAAGCGGAAACAATACGACCGAGCTCAACAAGGTCAGCAGGAATCGCAGATTGCTTCACACTAAACGCTGCTAAAAAAACAGGTGAATCAACTTAGGCAGCCGAAGCAACCTTAGCCGAGTATTCTTTCAACAGGCGAGCCACAGCAGGCGAAACCTGAGCACCGTTGTCGGTGAAGTGCTTAACGCGGTCCATTTGCAGACGCAGGTTTTCATGACCTTCGCCAGCAACGGGGTTGTAGAAACCCAGACGTTCGATGAAGCGACCATCACGGCGTTGGCTAGCCTCGGCGGCTACTACGTTGTAAAAAGGACGCTTTTTGGAGCCACCACGGGCCAAGCGAATTACCACCATTGATAATCCCTTTATTGTGTAAGGTAAACAAAAAATTCTAGCACTATTCTGGCAAGCATGCCAAAAGTAACACGCTAAGATAGCAGATTCAGTGCTAGATACGCAACAGACAAAGCAGTATTCTACCGCCGTCGGCTCAACGACGGCGTAAAAAATGCAGAGTTTTTTCGGCTTGCTGCTCTTGAGCCAACAGTTCGTTGCCAGTTTGGCGACAAAAAGCCTGAAAATCTTGAATGGCGTGCTGATCGGTCGTGATGACCTGCAACACTTGCCCGGATTCCAGCTGTGCCAAGGCTTTCTTGGCACGCAAGATGGGCAAGGGGCATTTCAGCCCACTTGCATCAACCTGCAGATCGCTGTTGGGCAATGCGCCGGTCTCGGACATCGTCATTACGCACCCAATTTACTTTGAACCCAGGCCTGCACCGAAGCATTGGCCTGCGGCAGAACGCTGGCATCGGTACCGCCGCCCATGGCCATGTCAGGACGACCACCGCCCTTCCCGCCCATTTGCGAGGCCACAAAGCCCACCAGTTCACCCGCCTTGACCTTGGAGGTCAGGTCAGGCGTCACGCCAGCCACCAGGCTGACTTTGCCGTCTGCCACGATAGACAGCAGGATCACGGCAGACTGCAGCTTGTTCTTCAACTGATCCGCCATTTCGCGCAAGGCTTTGGCTTCCACGCCTTGCAACGTGGCAACCAGCAAGCGGCTGCTGTCATTCAACGGGACAGCCTGAGCCAGCAGATCCTGGCCTGCCGAAGCAGCCAGCTTGGATTGCATTTGTTCGCGCTCGCGCTCCAGATCCTTGATCTGACCTTGCAAGGCGCTGATACGGGCAACCAGACCCTCTGGCTGCGTACGCAGACTGGCAGAAGCGTCGTTCAACAAGCGTTCCTGCGCTTGTACCCAATGCAGGCTGTTGGTGCCGGTGATGGCCTCGACACGGCGCACGCCAGCGGCTACACCACCTTCCGAGACAATCTTGAACAAGCCAATATCGCCCGTACGTTGAACGTGAGTACCGCCGCACAGCTCGCGCGAGAAGCCGATATCCAGTACGCGCACTTCATCGCCGTACTTTTCGCCAAACAAAGCCATGGCACCACCGCTAACAGCGTCATCAAAGGACATCAGCTGGGCTTGCACGGCCTGGTTAGCCAGAACCTGCTCATTCACAATGGCTTCGACCTGAGCGATTTGCTCGGCCGTCATGGCGGCATCGTGAGCAAAGTCAAAACGGGTCTTTTCGGCGTCCACCAGGGAACCACGTTGCTGCACGTGACCGCCCAGCACCTGACGCAAGGCCTTGTGCATCAAGTGCGTGGCCGAGTGATTACGGATCACGCGCTCACGACGCTCGGTATCCACCTGGGCTTGAACGGTCTGGCCCACTGTCAGCGTGCCCGCGTTCAGCACCCCTTGGTGGCCGAAAACCTGATTGGAAATCTTTTGAGTATCTTGCACTTCAAAGGACAGGCCCTTGGCATCGCTCAAGATACCGGCATCCCCCACCTGACCACCGGATTCGGCGTAGAAAGGGGTGGCATCCAGAACCACCACCGCTTGCTGGCCCTGGGCCACGGACTGCACCGAGGTGCCATCCACATACAAGGCGGTAACCGTGCCGCTGCCTTCCAGGGTGGTGTAACCATCAAAGCGGGTTTGCACGCCGGAGTAGCTCAGGCCTTCGGCTGTTTTGAACTTGCCCGAAGCGCGTGCCATCTGACGCTGGTTCTCCATGGCAACTTCAAAACCGTCCAGATCGACCTCAATGCCACGTTCGCGGCAGATGTCGGCAGTCAAGTCCACAGGGAAACCGTAGGTGTCATACAAGGTAAACAGCGTCTGGCCGTCCAGCTTGGCATTCTCTGGCAGGTTGGCCAAAGCCCCTTCCAGAATGCGCATGCCGTTTTCCAGGGTTTCGCTGAAACGCTCTTCTTCCTGGCGCAGCACTTGTTCGATACGCTCGCGCTGGCTAATCAGCTCGGGGTAGGCCTCGCCCATGGTCAGACCCAGGTCCTGTACCAAACGGTAGAAGAACAAGCCCTTCTGACCCAGTTTGTGACCGTGACGCAAGGCACGGCGAATAATACGGCGCAGCACATAGCCACGGCCTTCATTGCTGGGGATGACCCCGTCAATAATCAGAAAGCTGCAAGCACGGATGTGGTCAGCAATCACCTTGAGCGAGTTATTGCTCAAGTCGCTGGTCTTGGTTTCGCGTGCGGCGGCCTGAATCAGAGACTGGAACAGGTCGATTTCGTAGTTGGAATGCACGTGCTGCAGCACAGCCGAAATACGCTCCAGGCCCATGCCAGTGTCCACACAAGGCTTGGGCAGCGGCGTCATGGTGCCGTCGGCGGAACGCTCGAACTGCATGAACACCAGATTCCATACTTCGATATAGCGGTCGCCGTCTTCTTCAGGCGATCCGGGAGGGCCACCCCAAACGTCAGCGCCGTGATCGTAGAAGATTTCCGAACAAGGACCACAGGGGCCGGTATCGGCCATCTGCCAGAAGTTGTCCGAGTTGTAGCGTACGCCACCCTTATCGCCGATGCGGATGATGCGCTCTTTGGGCACACCAATTTCCGAAGCCCAGATATCGTAGGCCTCATCGTCTTCTTGATAGACGGTGACCCAGAGTTTCTCTGCAGGCAGCTTGTAAACCGTCGTCAGCAGCTCCCAGGCATAGCGAATGGCGTCTTGCTTGAAGTAGTCGCCAAAGCTGAAGTTGCCCAGCATTTCAAAAAAGGTGTGGTGGCGGGCGGTGTAGCCCACGTTTTCCAGGTCATTATGCTTGCCACCGGCACGAACACAGCGCTGAGAGCTGGTTGCACGGTTGTAGGGTCGGGTTTCCTTGCCCGTGAACACATCTTTGAACTGCACCATCCCTGCGTTAGTGAACAGCAAGGTAGGGTCATTGCCTGGTACCAGCGAAGCCGAGGAGACGATGTGATGTCCCTTGGATTCAAAAAAAGAAAGAAACTTCTGACGAATTTCTGAGGTTTTCATTACATGCAACGCGATGGAAAATTTAACTGCCTATTATAAGACGATCAGCCTTGCAGCCCATGCGCGCGCTGCGCTGGCACAACACCTGCCGCCCCGGCAAAGCAGTGAGAAGCCAGGACGCCACACTCCCTGTACGAGCGGCTGCGTAAGCGTCAAATAGTACTGTTTTCAGCGGGCAGAAACAACAATTCCGACCCTGGCGAGTCGGAATGTGAAGGCACCCTGCTCATATTCAGGATGTCGTCTTGATGGGCCAGGAGGCATGAACCCTGGCCCTGCCTCGATCAGGCCTTGGGCTGATGGGGATGATGCTCGGCCCAATGACGGGCAATATCCACACGACGGCAAACCCAGACACGCTCGTGCGATTGCACGTAATCCAGGAAGCGCTGCAAGGCACGGAAGCGGCCAGGACGGCCAATCAGACGGCAATGCAAACCGATGGACAACATCTTGGGGGCTTCTTCACCCTCTTCGTAGAGCACGTCAAACGCGTCTTTCAGGTAGGAGAAGAAATGATCGCCGGTGTTAAAGCCCTGAGGAGCCGCAAAGCGCATGTCATTGCTATCCAGGGTGTAAGGCACGATCAATTGCGGCTTGACCGTATTGTCACTGAGTTGAACCTCGGTCCAGAACGGCAGATCATCACCGTAGTAATCGGAGCTGTACAGGAACTGGCCTTCTTCTGCCACCAGACGCAAGGTGTTAGGGCTGTCGCGGCCGGTGTACCAGCCTTCGGGATGGTGGCCCAGCAAGTCCGTCAGCACTTTCACGCACTGGCGCATATGCTCGCGCTCCACCTCTTCGGACACGTTCTGGTAGTGAATCCAGCGGTAGCCATGGCAAGCAATTTCGTGACCCAGGCGCACGAATTCCTGTGCCAGCTCGGGGTGACGCTCCAACGCCATACCCACACCGAAAATGGTCATGGGCAAGCCGCGTTTCTCAAACTCTTTCAGAATCCGCCAGACACCGGCACGCGAGCCGTATTCGTAAATGGATTCCATGGACAGGTGACGGTCCGGGTAAGCCGCCGCACCAATGATTTCGGACAGGAACTGTTCAGAGCCCGGATCACCGTGCAGAACGCAGTTCTCGCCGCCTTCTTCATAGTTCAAGACAAACTGCACCGCAATGCGCGCCCGATCAGGCCATTGTGCATGAGGCACGTTTTTACCGTAACCAACCAGGTCACGAGGGTACTTACTCAAGGACATACCGTCTCCGTTTAGCGTTTTACGCTGAGGGCCAGCCAAGGATCAGCAGCACTGCCATCACCCGCTTCGCTCATGCGATGTTCACAATCACTTAAGTGATGATGCATAGCCAGATGCGCGCCGTCGGCGTCGCCCTGACTAAGCTTGTCCAAAATCTCTTTGTGCTCGTAAAACGAGCAAGCCTGTTCGCCCGGTGTGTCGTGATAGGCAATGATGAGCGTGGTGCGGGCGCACAAGGTGTGCATCAACTCGGTCAGCTCATCATTGCCAGCGCAGCGCGCCAGCATCACGTGAAACGCGTTTGACAGGCGCAACCAGCTGATGCGGTCGCCGTGTTCAAAAGCGTGCTGTTCACGTTCCACCATTTCATACAGGCCAGCCAAACGCTCCGGCAGATCCGGGTAGCTGATCAGTTTTTTCAGAATCAGCGCTTCCAGGTCTCGTCGCAGTTCAAACACATCCCGTGTCTGCTTGGCCGTCGGCTTCCAGATAAAAGCGCCACGATTGGGCTCGATAACCACAATCTTGTCGTGTTCGAGGGCAGCCAGCGCCGCACGAACGGTCGCCCGCGAGCACTCGAAAATCGTGCACAGCGTGGCTTCCGTCAGTTTGGTTCCAGGCAAAAGACGACGGTCAACGACCGCATCAAAGATCTGGCTATAAACACGCCCGACCTCAGTATCTGCCATGCCTCCCTCTAGCAGCGAGGAGGCGCTGGGCGCTTGGGATTCACTGCTCATCCCCTCTTGCCGCCGTATCTGAAGCATAGAATTTCTCGTTATTGACTATTGACAATTATTCGGTACCCCGACAAAATCGTCAACATAAATTGTCGACAATCTGATTCCTCAAACAGAGCGACAGTTTCGGGGCCTCAACCCAGCGCACTGATCCTTGCACCGTTGGCCCCCGGCCGGTTCTCAAAACTGGGCTCGCTGGACCTTTTTTGATCACCATAAACCGGAGACATTTATGGGAAAGCTATCAACCCATGTCCTTGACACGACTCAAGGGCGCCCAGCCAGCGGCGTGCGCGTCGATCTTTATTCCATCGAAAACGATCAACGCACTCTGATCAAAACCACTCACACCAATAGCGACGGTCGCTGTGATGAGCCCCTGCTGCAAGGCGAGGCCATGCACACGGGCGTTTTTGAACTGGTGTTCCATGCAGGTGACTACTTTGCCGCCAATGGTGTGACCCTGCCCGAGCCACGCTTTGTGGATCAGGTCGGCATTCGCTTTGGTATCGCTGATGCCAATGCCAATTACCACGTACCTCTGGTCGTGACCCCCTGGTCCTGGTCTACCTATCGCGGCAGCTGATCGCGTATCCAAGTCGACTTTTCGCTTCTATACGAAACCACTCTGATACGAGATCTTTATGTACGCTTACCTACTTGAGTACGGCAACCTGCTGTTGCGCTGGTTGCACGTGATTGCGGCTGTCGCCTGGATCGGCGAGTCCATCTACTTTGTGATGCTGGACAATGGCCTGAAACCGCCCAAAGGCGAAGAAAGCAAGAAACGCGGTGTGTTTGGCGAGATGTGGGCTGTCCACGGCGGCGGCTTCTATCACAACCAGAAATACCTGACCAACCCGGCTGAACTGCCTGATGACCTGCACTGGTCTTTCTGGAAGTCCTACACCACCTGGTTGTCCGGCTTCTTCCTGTTCGCCCTGCTCTACCTGACCAAACCCGAGTTCTATCTGGTCAACCCCAACAGTCCCTGGGAATGGGCGGCCCAAATGACAGGCACTCAGGCCAACGTCATGGCCATTGCCTTCCTGGTACTGGGCTGGGTGGTCTATAACGGCCTGTGCCGCCTGATCAGCCCCAACATGAACCGCGACGGCCTGCTAAGCGTGGCAGTAGCCATCATGATGGTGGTCGTGGCTTACCTGAGCGCCCACATCTTCTCGGGTCGTGCTGCATTCTTGCTGACGGGTGCTGTCATGGCCACCAGCATGTCGGCCAACGTGTTCTTCTGGATCATTCCCGGCCAGCGCCGCATGGTCAAGGCACTGAAAGCCGGTCAGGCGCCCAACCCTCTGGATGGCAAGCGCGGCAAACAGCGTTCGGTACACAATACCTACTTCACGCTGCCTGTCCTGCTGCTGATGCTGAGCAACCACTACTCGTTCACGTATAACAACCCCAATGCGTGGATCATCATGGTGCTGTTCATCTTTGCCGGTGCCCTGATCCGTCAATACTTCGTGCTGATGCACGCTGGCATCAAAAAGCCTGCCTACCCGGCTGCCGGTGTTGTGCTGCTGCTGATCGTGGGTTACCTGGCGGCTCCTGCCAGCTTGAAGGGTGAAGTTGCCAGTGCACCTGAAGCTGCCAACGGTGCGGAAACAATCAGTGTTGCCCGTGTCCAGGAAATCATGGACGCACGATGTGTTCAGTGTCACGCGGTCAAGCCCAATGCCGACTTCGGCTTTACGGCTGCCCCTGCCGGCATGTTGCTCGATACCATCGACAACACAGTACTGCACGCCGAACAGGTCAAGACCGTAGTGCACTCCAAGTACATGCCCTTGGGTAACATGACGCAAATGACCGACGAAGAGCGTGCCGCCATTGCCGCTTGGAGCGGTACCCGCGACTAATGCAGAACAAGGCTCAAGCCTGACGAGCGACAAGCTCCGTAGTAACTTCCAACCCCGATATGATGAAAATCATGTCGGGGTTTTTTCTTGCTTCGGTTCTATGAAGCCACCTGTCTGGTCTGCTGCTGCACGAACCCACGGCCTTGCTGATTCAAGAACAGTCAGGCTTGAAACCTGCAAAGCAATAAGCCTGGGCTTCTGCGGATCGCAGAAGTCCTGTCACACTTGGCCCTGCCCGGAAGGCAAACATAGTTTGATGGATTGCAATTCCAGTTGCGGTTGCGGTTGCGGTTGCGGTTGCGGTTGCGGTTGCGGTTGCGGTTGCGCAGCTTGAGCCTGGGTTTGCCCGATTTCAAGCTCAATACAGCGACTACTCAAAGACAAGAGGCGCATGGACCTATCTCGCTCACGCCCTATCGGCCAAAGCTGTCCTTGCTGAAACAGGAGCAGACGCTGCTCATGCTGCACTTCGGCTAGCAACTGGGTGTCTTTTCCATAGATCGCTTTCAGCTTCAATGCAGGGGTGGGCTTACTGGATTTGATCTTGGCCACATCAGGCTGACTTGCCCCCTCTTGCTCCTGTGGTGTCCTCAAGCAGGACGACATGTTTTGCCGCGCCTGTTCGGCTTCCAGCAACAGCATCTCCCTTACTATCGTCGCCATGGTTTCCATCGCCCAAGCCGGTGCACTAAACATCAGCGTCAGACCAAACAGAATGCTCAAAAGGGGTCTGCATGTAGTCGGCCAGATCCTGATCAGCCAGATCCCGCTGCGCAGATTCATAAACATAGCCTTCCAGCTCCACGATAAAAGCGCTGCCCAGCAGCGAGGGGTAGGACCGCGAGTTCAATGACAAGCTCATACGCTCCCAGTGCAGTTCAGGAAACTGGGCCGCCAGTAAGTACACCGAACGCAGGGGCGATTGACTGAGCCAGGAACGGCGCCACACGCCTGCCCTTGTTTGCTCATTTTCGGCGGAGGATTCAACCCACTGAGCGGGGCTCAATGACAAGCGCATAAAAGCAGGCTGCACGGCCGCCAGCTTGGCATGCAAACCTGGAGATGCCGCAGTTGGCATTCGCGTCTGATCTTTCGTTTCCAAGAGCTGAGGAATCCATGTCTGATACCCGCGCCGGATACTCAAAGCCCCCTGCCCCAAGCCGGTGAACTCCAGCACATTCGGCTCACGAATCTGGCTATTCATGGCCGCACTAAAACTTTGCACATCCTCAAACCCATAATGTGCCCTGCACTCCCACAAGCCGACCTGACGGCGACAATCCACCTGCTGCAATTGCCAGTCTGCCCCCTTAGCAGGAAGCTCCTCAATCAAGCCCAACACAGATTGAATACTCGTCAAACCATGCTCTTCCTGTGATGGACTTTGCTCCCAATCAGACGCCATGGCAGCCAAGCGAGCCCGAAGATCAAGGGAAAACACGCTTCCAAGCGTAGCCAACACCAGCAAAGAAAGAACCGCCAGACGAAGCGGGATCTTTTCACACCCACCAACACGCCCGACAGGCTGGCGCAGCATACGGCCCTGCGGTCTTCTGCCCTGTTCCAGACAGACCCATAAATCAGCAGGTTGCCGCAGTTCACGTATAGAGGGATAACGCGCCTGCATGGCCCACCGTAGGGTCTGCACTTGTCCGATCTGAGCCAGGAGGCAATCGCTACCTTCCATCACCTGACCATGTTCAAGCACCAGAAACCACAAACGGCCAGGAGCCACCGTCCATAAAAGAAAAACTGCGTCCTGAGGGTGGTGGGCAGCCATACAGGCAGCCGCCGAATAAGCCTGAACTCGCGTTAGTCTGGCTCTTGAAGGCCCATTCTGGGCCAAGCGCAAGACAGATTGGGTCCTCCGGCTGTTCAGCCAACAACTTGGAACCCAAGCCATTGCCTGCCCTGCTGTTCGTCCTGCTGTTCGTCCTGCTGTTTGCCCTGCTCTTTGTCCTGCTACATCCTCATCAGTCTTTTCCTGTACTTGTTGTAGTTCTTCTATTTGCCTTTCCGTTCGTTTACGCGCCTGTTCTCTCAGCCCCCCTCCCACTCCCATCGAGCAAGTCCAATACGATCTCTTCATCCGACGATTTTCAGTCCGCCGCATACCGTCCCCGGCATCCACCCACTGCAACCCAAACCAGTACTCCCGCTCAGGCAAGACAGAACTCATTTCACACCTCGACCAATTAAGTCCCCTGTCCCTGACCCGTCTACTTGTCGCAATCCAGACTGCTGCCTCAAAGCCAGAGAACTCTCATCGCGATACAGCTCAATACGGCCTGCCTGATAACGCCACTTCAGGCTATATACCGCTGCAACCTGATCCAACAAGGCTGACAAACGCAGTTGTTCAAAAATCAGACCTCCCTGCCGAGCCGATTCCGGCCCCTCCTGCCCAGCGGTTCGTGGCGGGAAATGCGTTAAAGGCAAACGAGCCTGCGGGCTAATGAAAACGCTCAGATCAGACAATAAAGACAAACGACGCGCCAGCTCATCCAGATCGGGCAAAGGCGCTTCCAAAGAAAAACTGAAGGTTTGTCTGGAGCGCAATGCCGCTGGCAAGGCAGCCGGTTTTCGTAAAGGCACCGCCGCCCCCAGCAACCAGGGCTTGTCGACAGACTGAGCATGGGCCACGGAGGATGGACTGTTGCCATCCAACACCACGGCATCATCCAGCCATGCCTGAGCCTGAGCCTGAGCCTGAGCCTGATCAACATGCTGCCCTGCTGTTTGCAAGCTGCAAGCCGCTATCAGCGGCAAAAGCAAGAGACAGAGATAATTCATGACTGTCCCTCGGGCGAAGCGCTGGGATCACAGGCTTGCGGCCAAGCCAGAATCCTGAGCACCTGATTTGAGTAAAAACAGGCCTGCAAAGGATGAGCATTCAGTTGGGCAGCCGCCAACAACTGAGCCACAGCAGTCTCAAAGTCCCCCTCAAAGCGAGCCGCCGCCTTGATAGGGAAATCGACCTCCAAAGTCCAATGCTCAGGTGCAAAAACCCATTGCGCTTGCTTAGCCCATCGGACTAATGCCTGCCTCAAGGTTCTATCCTTGATTCGCAGTTCAAAAACAGGCTCTGCAATGGACTGTGCATCCACACCAGGAGCTGAGACTGGCAGCAACTCTGAACGGGCTTGAAAGGCTTGTGTCTGCAACACGTTCCCGGGAGCAGGCTCGCCCTCCTTCACTTGAGCCGCCATCCAATCTGGCGCAGGCTTTCCAGAAAACAGACTACTTTGCTCGGAAGAGCGGATATCAGAACGACTTAGGGGGAAATGGCTTGGCGAAGAATCACTACGCTGGGAGAGACTGGCTCGGGCTTGCTGCTGATCCTTCTGTTGACTACGGTCCTGTGGCAAGGCATCCGATGCCTCTACGCCAAGTGTTGCAGCACCCTCAGCATGGGCACTCTTGCGCCCGAAACTAGCCTGCGCCTGTGCTCGTCCGGCCCGAAATATCAACTCCGTCCACAGGCCTTCAATCACTTGAAACTGCCCCAAGGGCTTCAAAGACAGCAGCGTTTCCTGTCCATTCCTGCGCCCCAACACCGCTGGCAGCATCTGTTCCGGTGCAAAATGCAGCCAGATACGCCTGCCGTTATCAAACACCTGCATAGGGCCGACTTGAGGGTCGCCAGACAAGCGCCAATCGAAGTTAAAGACGCGTGTTCCCGGATCAGCCAACAGGCCATCAGGCCCCTGACTGGTCTGACAGGCAGACAACCCCAGGCCACACATCAGCAAGACGCAGAAACGGACAAGAAAACGCATTGCGAGCACCCAAAGAAAAAACCCCATGTCCCGTCAAGGGCATGGGGTTTATCTTCAAGGATGCTCGCTCAAGCCGCTAGATCGGCTTGTACGCACAGATAAATCAGCGTCCTTTCTGAGCCACCAGTCGGTTGGCTTCCGTGGCGGCGGTACGCAAGGCCGTCATGGCAGGTTGCTGACCGTCCAGCGCGCTTTCCAGGCTCTGGTTGAACACGGCGCGAATCTGGCGGTAGTTCCGGAAGTTGCCCTTGGCTGTACCCGATGTACCGCTGCTGTAGGCGCCCACCAGGTGCATCCAGTCGCCCTTGTCCTTGTAGTAGTCGCTACCCGTGGCATTAAAGGCTTCGCGGCTGACGGGCAAAAAGCCTGTTTTCTGATACCAGCGAGCGGCGTTCTCTGGCTGAGCTAACCAGCTGATGAAGCGGGCCGAAGCCTGGTTCTGTTCAGCGTTATGGCCTTTCACCGCCCACAGCGCCGAGCCGGTCACAAAAGGCTTGCCGGGGGTTTGGGTGACTTCAGGGTAGTAAGGCAGACCAGTCACAGCGTACTTCAGGCCGCGCGTGTCGCTGTACTCACCGATATGGCCGGAGTTGGAGAACATGACTGCACATTCACCCTTGGCAAAACGCTGGGGCGACTCGGGCAAGGTGCCGGGTTTGACCATCAGCTCGGATTTCACCCAGCTGATCATCATGGACAAGTGACGGATATACATCACGTCAAAATCAAAGCCCACTTTGCCTTTAACCTTGGGTCCGGGTGCCAGACCGTAAATCTGGTTATTAACCGCTGCCAGGTTCTCCAGGTTGATGGAGACAGACTGGTCGGAGGTCAAAGGACAACGGCGCGAGCCTTTATTGGCCAGATCAACCAGTTGAGCTTGCAAGTCCAGCCAGACACGGCTGGGCACGGGAGGCTCAATCTTGGCTTTATCAAACGCTTCCAGGTTGTAGTACATGACCGGAATTTCGGCCATATAGGGGAAGCCTTGCAATTGGCCACGGCCATTGCGCACAAAGGAATTCGAGGCCAGGAACCAGGACACATTGTCCATTTTTTCCCGAGCCAGCAAGGTGTGCATGGGCATGATGTAGGAGCGGTCGGCGACCTCGTCCAGGCCGGACATCTCGCCTAACTGCACCAGATTGGGCAAATCCTTGCCCGCTTGCATGACCTGCTCCAAAGAGGCTTCTGTGTCATGCGCCTTGACCGACACCTTGACGTCGCTCTGGCTACGATTGAAATCCCGAACCAAGCGTTCGAACTCGTCCTGATTGTGCGAGTTCAAAGCGGTCCAGACCTGAATATCAACGGCTGCCAGGGCGGTCGACCCGAACAGCAAAGCGGCTGAGCCACCCGCTGCCATCGCCAAAGCCATAACACCACGTTTCAACAGTAATCCGCGTAGATTTTTCATACATCCTTCAAGATAAAAAAGGAAATTCAGGTTCGGGTTTGTGCCCCATGACCAGGTCCGCCAAGGCTCGGCCAGAGCCTATGCCCATGGTCCACCCCAAGGTGCCATGCCCGGTATTCAGGTACAGGTTGGGAATGGAGGATCGGCCTATCAGTGGGACATTTGATGCTGTGGCAGGACGCAGTCCTGACCAGAAATGAACATTATCAAAATCCAATGCGCTTGGGAACAGATCAGCCACATGCGTTAACAAAGCCTGACAGCGGGCGGGGTTCAAGCTACGCGTATAGCCCGACAATTCGGCCGTTCCAGCAACCCGCAGGCTATCGCCCAGGCGGGAAAAAACCAGTTTGTGATCTTTATCTGTCAGGCTGACAGTAGGCGCGCCCTCGGGGACCAGCACCGGGAAGGTGGCCGAATAGCCTTTGGCCGGATAAACGGGGCAGGAAATTCCCAGCGGCTGCAGGACGGTAGGGCTGAAACTACCCATGGCCACCACGAAGGCGTCTGCCTGTATGGAGTCGTACGCACCATCCGCGCCTATGACCTCGACCCCCACCACTCGGCCCTTGGCCGTCAGCAAACGGGTGATTTGAGTAGAAAAGCGAAATTCCACTCCGGCTCGCCTGGCCATGGCCGCCAAACCGCAGGTGAATTGATTGGCATCGCCCGACTCATCATCTTTGGTGTAGTCGCCACCCACGATCTGGCCGCGCGCTGATGCCAGGGCAGGCTCCAGCTGCACCAGTTCGTCCACGCTCATGATGCGGCGGTCCACTCCCATATCTCGCATGACGTCGGCCATTTGCTGGGAGTCGTCCAGGCTTTGGGCATCCCGGTAAAACGTAATGATGCCTTTTTCCTGATGGCGATAATCAAAATCCAGACTGGGACGCAATTGCTTGAGCGTGCTGCGGCTGTATTCCGCCATGGCCACCAGCGCGCGCACATTGGGCGTAACCCGCCCCGGCAGGCACTCTCGCAAGAAAGACAGGCACCAGCGCCACTGGCGCAGGTCCAGACGCGGACGGAACAACAAGGGAGCATCGTCCTGCAACAACCATTTCAGCAGTTTGAGCGGCATTTTCGGGTTGGCCCAGGGCTCGGCATACGAGACCGAGATTTGCCCGCCATTGGCACGCGAGGTTTCCTGCGCGGGACCGGTTCCCCGATCCACGACCACCACCTCACAACCTTGCTGGCTGAGCCACCAGGCAGTTGATACCCCGATAATGCCGCTGCCCAGAACTGCTACTTTCATGTGTACTGTCCGCTTGTTGAGCTATTGATCAAGACACTTACTTTACGTCTGCCAGCGACGTAAAGGCATCTGCAAAATAATTGTCCGGATTCAGTTGAGCCTGCTCCACAAAGTCCTTGCGAGCTGCTTCAACCATACCCGGCGCGCCACAGGCGTACACCTGCCAGGCCGACAGATCAGGCAAATCAGCCAGTACCGCCTGGTGCACAAAGCCCGTACGACCTGTCCAGCCATCTTCAGGCTGAGCGTCGGAAATCACCGGAATGAAACGCAAGTTAGGCAGTTCACTGGCCCATTTCTCGGCCAGTTCGGACTGGTACAGATCCTTGGGTCGACGCCCGCCCCAGTACAGGGCGACTTCGCGCTGGCTGCCGGTTTGAATCAGGCGCTCGATCAAAGCCTTGATAGGAGCAAAACCTGTACCGCTGGCCAGGAACACCATAGGAGCCGCGCTATCTTCACGCAGGAAGAAAGAACCCAAAGGTGCTTCCACGCGCAGAATCTCGCGCTCTTTCATGGCGGTAGCACCGGCACCAAAGACGTGGTCGGTAAACACGCCACCGGGCATGTGACGGATATGCAATTCCACCTGATTGTCTTCCCGTGGCGGTGTGGCCATGGAGTAGCTGCGACGGCTGCCGTCCTTCAGGATGAACTCCAGATACTGACCTGGGTAGTAACGGAATGGCTCGGACGATGGCATTTGCAGACGCACCACCATCACATCATCACGCACTTTTTCCAGACCCACCACGCGCGACGGCATTTTACGAATCTGGATATCGGTCGCCATGCGAATTTCGTGCGATTCGATCAACATGTCGCTGCTGGGCTTGGCCTGACAGAACAGGGTGTAACCTGCAGCGCGGTCCTCTTCGCTCAGCAATTGCTCGGGTGCACGGCCTGCATCGTATTCGCCTTCAATGACCTTGCCACGGCAAGACGAACAGGTGCCATTGCGGCAGCTGTAGGGCAAGACAATACCGGCATTGAGCGCGCCATCCAGCACAGACTGTCCGGGCTGTACGTCAAAACTGTGCCCGCTGGGCTGAACCGTGACTTTGAAACTCATATCCAACACTCAAAAAAGAAATCTATCAGGCGGAGGGCCAGCCTCCGGCGGCTATACAAATTCAGGACTCTTCAGGCCGATGCAGCACAGGGTCGTTCAATTTAAGCGACAGGGCCTTGCCCTTGCCTGCCCGCTTGCCCAGATAATTGGCCAGCATGTCCAGATCCATCACGATGGTGGACGGACGCTTGCGGTTCACTCCGCTGACGGCCAGACCCGCCTCACCAAAGGCAACCCATTGACTGAGCTTATCGCCCTCGTTCAGTTTGATCAGCACCGTGCCACGCCCCCCTTTGGACAGCACTTTCAGCTCCTTGATGTCCACCACCAGGAAACGTCCCTGCTCGCTGAGCAGACCCACGTACTGATCATCCGGGCGCAAGGCCAAGGGCTTGAGCAGCTTTTTGCCATCCTCGACGGTGACAAACTGCTTGCCCGCTTTCTGCCGTGTATTCATGTCGCCCTGAGAAGCCACAAAACCGTAACCGTCGCAGGCAGCCAGCAAGTAGTTCTGGTCCAAAGGCGCCCCCAGAATGTGCTCAATGGGCGCACTGGGGCTGACTTCAATCATGGAGGTAATGGGCTGACCATCGCCACGCGCTGAAGGCAAACTGGAGACCGGAACAGTATAGACCCGGCCATCGGTGCCGATGGCGACCAGGTCCGTGGTACTGCGACACTCCAGCGCATCGCGCAAGCCATCGCCGGTCTTGAAACTGAATTGCGAGGCGTCATGGCCATGGCCCTGGCGTGAACGCAGCCAGCCTTTGCGCGACACAATCACGGTAACCGGCTCGTCAACCACCTTGGTTTCCAGCACAGCGCGCTCGGCCGCTTCAATCAGGGTACGACGGTCATCACCATAGGTTTTAACGTCTGCTTCAATCTCACGAATCATCAGACGCTTCAAGGCTTTGGGATCGTCCAGCAGCTTTTGCAAAGACTCCTGCTCGTCCAGACGCTCTTTCAGCTCTTTCTCGATCTTGAAGCCTTCCAGACGCGCCAACTGACGCAAGCGCATTTCCAGAATATCGTCGGCCTGACGCTCGCTCAGATCAAAGCGCTCCATCAGGGCGGCACGCGGCTCGTCGGATTCACGAATAGTTTGGATGACTTCATCCACATTCAGGTACACCACCATGCGCCCTTGCAGCACATGAATACGGTCGGTGACCTTATCCAGACGGTAGCGAGTACGACGCTCCATCGTGTGACGGCGGAATTCCAGCCAGTTCAGCAACACCTGGCGCAAAGAACGCTGACCGGGACGGCCATCCGTATCAATACATACCAGGTTGATGGAGACGTTGCGCTCCAGGCTGGTCTGCGCCAGCAAGGTGGTCACGAACTCGTCCCGATCAATCGCGCGGGATTTGGGTTCAAAGACCAGGCGCACCGCAGCCTGCTTGCCCGACTCGTCACGCACGGCGTCAAGCATGTTCAGCATCAAGGCTTTGGTTTGCTGTTGCTCGGTGCTCAGCGATTTCTTGCCAGCCTTGACCTTGGGGTTGGTGCGCTCTTCAATCTCTTCCAGAATCTGCTGGGAGGAGCTGCCGGGCGGCAATTCTGTGACGACCAATTGCCATTGGCCACGGGCCATTTCCTCGAATACCCAACGGGCACGAGCCTTGATGGAACCACGGCCTTGGGCGTACACCGCCGCAATATCGTCTGCGGCGGAAATAATCTGACCACCACCCGCAAAGTCCGGGCCGGGGACAATCTCGTGTATGTCCTGATCGCTCAAATTCGGATTGCGCAGCAAGCTGACGCAAGCTTGGGCAACTTCACGCAGGTTGTGGGAAGGAATCTCGGTCGCCATCCCGACGGCAATCCCCGATGCGCCGTTAAGCAGCATGATGGGCAGGCGTGCAGGCAAAGTCACCGGCTCTTTCTGGCTGCCATCGTAGTTGGGGATGAAGTCCACTGTGCCTTCGTCCAGCTCGTCCAGCAGCAGACGCGAGAACGGTGTCAAACGTGCTTCCGTGTAACGCATGGCGGCGGCATTGTCGCCGTCGCGCGAGCCAAAGTTGCCCTGCCCGTCTACCAGCGGATAACGCAGCACAAAATCCTGCGCCATACGCACCATGGCGTCATAGGCCGCCTGGTCACCGTGCGGGTGATATTTACCCAGCACATCCCCCACCACACGGGCCGATTTCACGGGCTTGGCCGTCGGGCCCAGACCCATGGCATCCATCGCGTACAAAATGCGGCGCTGCACCGGTTTCTGGCCATCGGTCAGATCGGGCAAGGCACGTCCACGTACCACTGAAACGGCGTAATCCAGATAAGCCTGTTCCGCGTAAGTCGCCAGCGTGATGCTATCGTCCGATCCCGCCGGTTCAAAATCCAATTGATTGCTATCCATAAATAACTCTTAAGTCGGGCTCAGACGTCCAGATCGGCCAAATTGCCTTTTTCTTCCAACCAGGCTCGGCGGGCCGAGGCCTCACCCTTGCCCATCAGCATGGTGAACATGGCTTGGGTATCGCTCAGGCCATCCTCGCCCCAATGCACAGGCAGCAAGCGGCGGGTGTCCGGATTCATGGTGGTATCCCACAACTGCTCCGCACTCATTTCACCCAGACCTTTAAAGCGGCTGATGCTCCAGGACTCGTTACGTATACCTTCGTTGCGCAGCTTTTCCAGTGTCGCGTCCAGCTCGCCCTGATCCAGACAGTAGATCTTGCGAGCCGGGCGTTTGCCGGCGGCAGGCACGTCTACGCGGAACAAGGGGGGACGCGCCACATACACGTGGCCCGCCTCGATCAGTTTGGGGAAGTGACGGAAGAACAGCGTCAACAACAGCACCTGAATGTGCGAGCCGTCCACGTCCGCATCAGACAGGATACAGATACGGCCATAACGCAAACCGGACAGATCCGGCTCGGACTGGGCGTCGTGCGGGTCCACGCCGATCGCCACGGAAATATCGTGAATTTCCTGGTTAGCGAACAAGCGGTCCTTATCGACCTCCCAAGCATTCAGAACCTTGCCGCGCAGGGGCAAGATAGCCTGAAATTCCTTGTCACGGCCCATCTTGGCCGAACCGCCAGCCGAGTCACCCTCGACCAGAAACAGTTCCGAACTTTCCAGATCGTGCGACTCGCAATCCGTCAGCTTGCCGGGCAACACGGCCACGCCCGAGCTCTTGCGTTTCTCCACTTTCTGCGCCGAACGGGTACGGGCCTGAGCCTGACGCACCGCCACTTCAGCCAATTTGCGACCCTGATCCACATTGGCATGCAGATGCAGTTCCAGCGCATTGCGCACATAGCCACTGACCAGACGCACGGCATCACGGCTATTGAGCTTTTCCTTGATCTGCCCTTGAAACTGCGGGTCCAGCACTTTGGCCGAGAGCACAAAGCTGGCACGGGCAAAGACGTCCTCGGCCTGCAGCTTGACGCCTTTGGGAATCAGGCTATGCAGTTCGGCAAAACTGCGCACGGCTTGATACAAGCCATCGCGCAAGCCCGATTCGTGTGTTCCCCCCGCTGGGGTTGGGATCAGATTGACATAGGACTCACGCACAATATTGGAGTCCAGCGCCCAGGCCACCACCCAATGCGCACCTTCGCCGGCGGAGAAATTATCGTCATCTTGCGGGGCGTACTGGCGGCCTTCAAACAGGGGAACCAGCAGCTCCACCCCTTCCATTTCCTCCTGCAGGTAGCCGCGCAAACCGTCCTCGTAGCGCCACTGCTGGCGCTGACCGGTTTTTTGCTGCACCAGTTCCACCGTCACGCCTTCCAGCAGGACGGCCTTGCTATGCAGGATATGAGTCAGTTGGGCCAGGGGAATCTGGGCGGAGTCAAAATATTTGGCATCGGGCCAGACCCGCACACGGGTACCCGTCTTGCGCTTGGCCACCGTGCCCGTTTGGGTCAGGGGCTGCTCCAGCTCGCCGTCGGCAAACACAATCTCGTTAGCCTGGCCATCGCGCCAGACCAGCACTTCCAGACGGCGCGACAAGGCGTTGGTCACCGACACACCCACCCCGTGCAAACCACCAGAAAAGGCGTAGGCACCGCCATTGAGCTTGTCGAACTTGCCCCCGGCGTGCAGTCGCGTGAACACCAGTTCAACCACCGGCGCATTTTCTTCAGGGTGCAAGCCAACAGGAATACCGCGCCCGTCATCCTCAACCTGTATGCCGCCGTCCTCCAGCAAGGTGACAGTCAGTGTGCGGGCAAAACCAGCCAGGGCTTCGTCGGCCGCGTTATCGATGACCTCCTGCACAATATGCAGGGGATTATCCGTGCGGGTATACATGGCCGGGCGCTGACGGACCGGTTCCAGCCCTTTGAGCACCCGTATAGAAGATTCGTCGTAACGTGTAGTAGACAACTTGATTCCCGGTAGATCGTACAGAAAAACGCTATTTTACGAGTGGTTAGGCGCCAGTGGGGAAACGCTTTATTGGCGCGCGTTGCGCAGCGAATGCACATTATCAACCAGACGCAATGGTATCCTGTCAAAAATTGGCAACAAGACCGTCGCAATTGGCCGTAGAATACATTGTGCTCAGGTCACGCCACACGTATAGTTTTTCGTTATCCTCACTTTTTTTGTATCTAGCCATGAGCGACTCCATTAAACACATCACGGACGCCTCCTTTGAGTCTGACGTCCTTAACGCCGACCTCCCCGTTCTGGTCGATTACTGGGCTGCCTGGTGCGGTCCCTGTAAAATGATTGCCCCTTTGCTTGATGAGGCAGCCGAACTGTACCAAGGTCGTGTTATCATCGCTAAGCTCAACGTCGATGAAAATCCCGACACCCCAGCTCAATATGGTGTTCGCGGTATTCCAACGCTCATGCTGTTTAAAGACGGCAAAGTGGCCGAAACTAAAGTCGGTGCACTTTCCAAGTCCCAACTTAGCGCGTTTCTCGACAGCTCCCTGTAATCTCTGATTAACCGCACGCAGGCCCTTCGCTGGCCTGCGGTCTGCTGCTGAAAGCCCTTCCCCACTCCCATGCACCTGAACGAATTAAAAGCTCTGCACGTCTCGCAGCTGCTAGAAATGGCTGCCACTCTGGAAATCGACAACGCGAACCGCTTGCGCAAGCAAGAGCTGATGTTCGCCATCATGAAAAAGCACGCCAAAAAGGGCGAGCAGATTTTCGGCGACGGGGTGCTTGAAGTCCTGCCTGATGGTTTCGGCTTTCTGCGTTCGCCAGAAACCTCTTACCTGGCCAGCACAGACGATATCTACATCTCCCCTTCGCAGATACGTCGTTTCAATCTGCACACGGGTGACTCCATTGAAGGTGAAGTGCGCACCCCTAAAGACGGCGAGCGCTACTTTGCCCTGGTAAAAGTTGACAAGGTTAACGGCATGCAGCCTGAGGCCATCAAACATCGCATCATGTTTGAGAACCTGACGCCGCTGCACCCGGACCAGCCCATGCGCCTGGAGCGCGACATCAAAAGCGAGGAGAACATCACAGGCCGTATCCTGGATATCTTCTCGCCTATCGGTAAAGGCCAGCGCGCCCTGATCGTGGCCAGCCCCAAATCCGGTAAAACCGTGATGATGCAGCACATGGCTCACGCCATCACGACCAATTACCCCGAGGCCATCATGATCGTCCTGCTGGTGGACGAGCGCCCCGAGGAAGTAACCGAGATGCAGCGCACGGTGCGCGGCGAAGTGGTGGCCTCCACCTTTGACGAACCCGCCACACGTCACGTGCAAGTGGCCGAGATGGTCATTGAAAAGGCCAAACGCCTGGTTGAATTGAAAAAAGACGTGGTGATCCTGCTGGATTCCATTACCCGTCTGGCTCGCGCCTACAACACTGTGGTCCCTGCTTCGGGCAAGGTTTTGACCGGTGGTGTGGACGCCAACGCCCTGCAGCGCCCCAAACGCTTTTTTGGCGCTGCCCGTAATCTGGAAGAAGGTGGCTCCTTGACCATCATCGGTACTGCCCTGATCGAAACCGGCAGCCGCATGGACGAAGTCATCTATGAAGAATTTAAAGGTACCGGCAACTCCGAAATCCATCTGGAGCGCCGTCTGGCCGAGAAACGTATTTACCCAGCCATCAACCTGAACAAATCAGGCACACGTCGCGAAGAGTTGCTGATCAAGCCCGACCTTCTACAAAAGGTCTGGGTTCTGCGCAAGTTCATCCATGGGATGGATGAAATTGAAGCCATGGAGTTTATCCTGGACAAAATCCGGGCCACAAAGACCAACTCCGAATTCTTCGACATGATGAAGAAGTAAATCGAACATCCTGCGCAAGCCTCTCTATACGAGAGGCTTGCTTGCGATGGGCGTATGATCGGGTGCATTCCCGTGCATCCATTCTTTCAATCTGCTGAGTTCGACTCGAGTTCTCAGTATTGCAAACAGAGTTCGCTTGCAATGAAATCTATCTCTCTAGAACAGTTCCTAGCCAGAGTGCAGTCCCGCGACCCCAACCAGCCTGAATTCATGCAGGCCGTTCGGGAAGTCATGACCAGCTTGTGGCCCTTCATCGAGAAAAACCCCCAGTACGCCGACCATGGTCTGCTCGAGCGTCTGGTCGAACCCGAACGTGCTATCCAGTTTCGTATTTCCTGGGTAGATGATCGCGGCCAGGTTCAGGTCAATCGCGGCTTCCGTATTCAGCACAGCAATGCCATCGGTCCTTTCAAGGGCGGCATGCGCTTTCACCCTTCGGTGAACCTGTCCATTTTGAAGTTTCTGGCGTTTGAACAGACCTTCAAGAATGCCTTGACCACTCTGCCCATGGGCGGCGGCAAAGGCGGCTCGGACTTTGATCCCAAAGGCAAGTCGGATGGCGAAGTGATGCGCTTTTGCCAGGCCCTGATCGTTGAGCTGTACCGTCACCTGGGCCCAGATACCGACGTTCCTGCTGGTGATATCGGCGTGGGCGCGCGTGAAGTGGGCTTTATGGCCGGCATGATGAAAAAACTCTCCAACAGCGCAGCCAGTGTGTTCACCGGCAAGGATTTGTGCTTTGGCGGCAGTTTGATTCGTCCTGAGGCCACCGGTTATGGCACCGTATATTTCGTACAGGAAATGTTGGCACGTAAAGGGCTATCCTTGGACGGCATGACAGTGTCCGTTTCCGGCTCGGGCAATGTGGCTCAGTACGCCATTGAAAAATGCCTGGATCTGGGTGCCAAAGTCGTTACCGTTTCCGACTCGCAAGGTTGCGTGGTGGACATGGATGGCTTTACGCGTGAAAAACTGGCTTCCCTGATGCACGTTAAAAATGTACAGCGTGGCAGTCTGGTCGATTACGCCCAGCAACATCACCTGCTGTACGAACAAGGCAAACGTCCTTGGCATATCCCTGTGGATGTCGCCCTGCCTTGCGCCACCCAGAACGAACTGGACGGCAAGGATGCAGAAATCCTGATCAAGAACGGTGTACGTTGCGTTGCCGAAGGTGCCAATATGCCCAGCACGCTGGATGCAGTCGATGCCTTTATCCACGCCAAGATCCTGTATGCCCCAGGCAAAGCCAGCAATGCGGGCGGTGTTGCCGTATCCGGTCTGGAAATGAGCCAAAACGCCCAGCGCTTGAGCTGGACACGCGAACAAGTTGACGCAAAGCTGCACTCCATCATGCGTGACATCCACGAAAATTGTGTGAACTATGGTCAAGAAAGCAACTTCATCAACTACGTTAACGGCGCCAATATTGCCGGCTTTGTCAAAGTCGCCAATGCCATGCGTCATCAAGGCGTTTATTAAGTTTTGCGCCTTGCTCAGTAGTCAAAAAAACCGCCCACAAGGCGGTTTTTTTTTGTTTCTGGCCCAACCGAAAGCGTCTATTGCAGGCTTGATGTTATCTGCCCTTGAAAGCTGTCTATGTTTCAGTCATCTGTGTAGAGCAAAAAAGCAGGCCCTTAGCCAAAACTCACTGATCTACAAACACAGCCAGGACGAAAACCAATCAACAGGCAATGACATCAAGGAAGAAGAATATCTCCCCGCTGTGCATAATACGGTCCAGCCCACCGAGCCAAAGGCCGATACGCCTCCAGATCCACTCTCCCTTTTTCGTCCATCAAGGATGAATCCACATGGAAGGCCAGCACTTCCAGAATATGCAGCTGGTTAACTCCCCGTCCCAAATCCACCACCTGATCCAGCCTGCACTCCATCTGCACGGCAGCGCCATCCAGACGAGGTACACGCACATGCTGACTGGGCACGAGGTGCATGCCCAACTCCTGTACCTCACTCTGGCCGGGCGGCAAAGCAGCAGCACTGGCATGTACCGCAGCCAGATCAGACTGACGACATAACTGCACCACACACTCTTTATTGGCCTGCAAATTACGGGCCGTATCCTTCAAGCTGCCATCCTCATTGCGGTTGATATTGATCGCCAGCATGGGCGGGCTGTGCGCCACATAGTTAAAGGAGCTGAACGGTGCCAGATTCACACTGCCCGACTCCTCCAAGGTACATACCCAGGCAATGGGGCGCGGTACGATCAGGGACGTCAGCAGGCGATAAGCCATGCTGTCGTCCATGCCTTCACACGGCAGGCTGCGATAGCCTGGTGATGGGTCATTCATGTGCATATAGGGCCTAAATGAAGAGCTGAATGGTGGGCAAATAGCCATCCACGCTCAGCAAGTCCACCCGCTTTTCCACGATCTCCCAAGCCTGATCGACGGCGCGCAAACGGTAAGAGGCAGTAGCGGGCAGAACCTCGGTTTTTTGCTTCTGATACTCCGAATAAATCAGATTGGTGCGCACGGTATAGCAGCCATCTTCATCAGGATGTTCGGACTGAACACGTGGATGTTGAATCACACGCAGACCACGTACGCCGGGTTGCAAGGAAAAGGCACGATGGTGCGACAGGCGGTCGATACGCAAGCGCATCAACATACGGTTTTCCAAGGCAATACTCATGCGCCCTTCCGGGCTTTCCTGGCCGGACTCACCAGGAATCCAGTACAGCCCATCCTGTGCGAACAGCTCGTACCATTCGTCAAAACGCCCCTCGTCCAGCAGGGCGTTCTCTTGCCATACAAAGTCTTGCAGGCTTTGTTTCAGACTCTCCATTTGGCCCAGACGCTGGTTTTGCTGCGGATTCAATGGCTGCTGCGCCTCATGTTGATATTGCTGTTGCTGACCATCTTGCCATGCATGCTCTCCTCGACCGCTACGCTGGCCCTGCTCTTGCCCCATCCCCATCATTCCTGCTCCTGCTGCTTCATGCCTTGCTTCCAGGCACGGTATTGGTTGCGTATGACCCATTCATTATTCGCGTCGTCAAAGCTGCCCTTGCCCTGCTCGCCTTCTTGCGCATCGTATTGACGCAGCAGATTCACCCACGGATTGCCTTGGGCTTTCAGGCTGGCTTGCTGGCTCTCGAACAAGTGCACATCATCATGGGCGACGACGCTCATGGGGGAATACACCAGACGGCTGTACGTCAGGCCGCGATCCAGCATTTCACGCGGCGCTCCTTTGGGCTGAAACACCCATACTTCCAGCAAAGTGCGATCAACCGCTAAAGGTCGCAATACACGAATAATCTGCGGCGAACCCTTGGCTGCCATGCTGGGGTAAAACACCACATTTTGTGGATTGAAACCCAGCACCCGAGCCGCTTTTTCCTCGCCCCAGGCTTCGTTCATCATGGCCTCGTAGCCCGGAATCCCGGAGTAGTCGGTATGAATGCTGAACTTGGTGCCCAGGATGCTGTGCCCGTTCGGGTAGGTTTCCACGCCCATACGTGAATAGAAGTCGTAGCCCGAACCGAAGGGCAGCAATTGCTCCAGTGCGGTAGGGTCTTCTTCCTTGAACACTTCACCCACTTTGGCTGCCGAGCTGGAGGCCGACTCATGCGTGGAGATGGGATGCACGGTGTCGTTGATGTTCTCCATGTACATCTTCCAGTTGCAGTTGATGACGGTACGAATCGAACCGCCTGCCACCTGCAACTCCCCTTCCGGAGAGCGATCCGCCATATTGTCCAAAGCCTGCAGCACATCCCCGAAATACTCTTGCAGGCTGAAACCTTCCTTGCTGAGGCGGGCAAACACAAAGCCCCGATAGCTTTCTACCGCCCCCGGTGTGGACAGGCCGCCCGCAGCCGGACATTGCGAAAACTCCGTGTTTTCATAGGCATTTTTCAGCGGCACCGCCAGCAGCGAGCCATCCAGCTTGTAGGTCCAGGCGTGGTACGGACAACGCAGCATCTTGCCCACATTGCCGCTGGGTTCGCTGACCAGTCTGGCCCCCTTGTGAGCGCAACGGTTCATCACCACCCGCACCGAGCCATCGCTATGGCGCAGCATGATGACGGGGCTTTGTGCCAAGGTCACCGAGACATAATCGCCCGTTTTGGGCACCTGACTTTCATGGCCCACATAGAGCCAGGCACGGCTGAACAGCCGTTCCATTTCCAGTTGAAAGACATCCTCGTCCAGATAGGCATCCCGATGGACCTGATGGTCCTGGGTCAGGCCCGACAAGGCGGCCTCGTTATTGGCATAACTCATAGTGCTTCCTGTAAATACGAGTAAAACGGGATTCAGACCGCCATAGCGGGTACTAAGGCGGGTGCAGCCTCACTCACGGTTTGGGATGGACAGTCCAAAGGCGCAGGCCAGATCTGGCTGGAATCATCCGGCGGCACACTGCCCAGCAAAAGACGGGTATAGGGATGCTGCGGGTCGGCAAACACCTCGGCGCTATTTCCTTGCTCCACGACTTCACCGTTTTTCATCACCAGCACTCGTGTGCACAAATAGCGAATCACGGACAAGTCGTGCGAGATGAACACCACCGCAACGCCCAACTCCTTATTCAGTCGCAGCAAGAGATTCAAAATCAGCGCCTGCACCGACACATCCAGACCGGACACAATCTCGTCCGCCACCAGCAGACGCGGCTGCACACATAAGGCGCGGGCAATGTTCACGCGTTGCTTTTGCCCGCCGGACAGCTCCGAGGGAAAACGCAAACCGGCATCCTGGGCAATGCCCACCTGCGCCATCAATTCATCGGCTTTCTGACGACGCTGCTCGGGCGTCATACCCGGCTGCAACTCCAGCACCTGCGTCACCAGCTGCTGCACGCTACGACGTGGGTTCAAGGCCGAGTCAGGGTCCTGAAACACCATCTGAATCGTTTGAGACAAGGACTCGCCTTGCCCTTTGGCAAACTGCTCGCGGGACTGACCTTGCACCAGCACTTGCCCACCACTAGGTTGCAACAAGCCCACCATCAAACGGGCGACAGTGCTTTTGCCACTACCGCTTTCCCCCACCACGCCAACCATCTCGCCGGGACGTACGCTCAAGGACAGGGGCCGCAAGGCATACATCAGGCTGCGGCGGCCGTTGCGTGTGACTCGGTAGCTGCGCTCCACATTCTGGAACTCCACCAGCGGCGCGGACTCATCAGACGGCCCTTGCGGCAAGACATGCAGCTGGGTTTGAGCAGCCGTATCGCGCGTCATACAGGGACCGGCACAACTTACCCAATGACCGGGTTTCACCGCTTCCAACTCTGGCGCGCGCTGTTCACAGACCGCATTACGCGTAGGACAACGACGGGCAAAACGACAGCCCGGCAGATCCCGCATGTCTTTCAAGCCCGGCATGATGTCGGCCAGCGACGGCAAGGCATACAAAGGGCCATTCAGTGCTGGCGTCGCATTCTTCAAGGCCCAGGAGTAAGGATGCAAAGGTGTATCCAAGACATCTGCAGCGGGACCTTGTTCAACCACATCCCCGGCATACAGCACGGCCACCTCGTCACAGACATGGGCAGCCATACGCAGATCGTGAGTGATCAGAATCACGGCGGTTTGATGCCGCTGCTGTACATCGCGCAGAATCCGGATGATTTGCGCTTGGGTAATCACGTCCAGCGCTGTGGTGGGTTCGTCGGCCACAATCAATTCCGGATCACCGGAAAAAGCCATGGCAATCAAAATGCGCTGACACTGCCCACCCGATAGCTCATGGGCATAGCGCCCCAGCATGGACGGCGGATCGGGCAGCCCCACCTCATGCAGACGCTCCAGGCAATATTGCTCGCGCGATGCGCGGGGAATGCCCAGTCGAGCCAAATGCTCGAACATCTGCTGGCGTATGGTCAGCACCGGATTCAACGAGGACAAAGGCTCCTGCGGCACAAAAGCCACTTTGCGACCCAACAGGCGGCGCATTTGCGCACCCGTCACCACCGAACCCTGAAAGCAGACCTGCCCTGAGGACAGACGCAGATTACTGGGCAACATGCCCGAGATTACCCGCCCTATCATGCTCTTGCCCGCGCCGGACTCCCCGACCAGCCCCAAGGTACGACCTGCCTGCACTGCAAACGAGACCTTGCGCAGCAGCTCGACCGATTGCCCTTGTACCGGCACCGAGACACTGACTTGCTTGAATTCAATAACCGGCACGCTCATCAGTGCGCTCCTCGTTGCTTGAGCCGAGGATCCAGCGTGGTGCGCAAACCATCACTCAGCAAATTGAAACCCAGCACTGCAAACACAATGCCAATTACCGGCGCCATCAGGCCCCAGCCCGCCTGGTAAATCTGGTCACGGCCATCGGCCAGCATCACGCCCCAGGCCACCACATCCGACGGAACAGAAAGGCCCACGAAACTGAGGATTGCTTCAACCACAATGGCCACGCCCATTTGCAGGCTGAACAAGGTGACGATCAGTGGCGCCACGCTAGGCAATACTTCACGCAACATGATGCGCAGATGAGAAAAGCCCAACAAATGCGCGGCATACACATAATCACGCTGACGCGCCACCAGCACTTCCGCCCGAACCACGCGATAAAAACGAGTCCAGTCCACCAGCACCACGGCCAGAATCACGTTGAACAGGCCCGTGCCCAAGCCCACCATCAACATCATGGAAAACACCACGGGCGGGAATGCCATCCACAACACCACCAGGGAGCTGACTCCTCGGTCGAACCAGCCACCGATATAGCCCGCCAAAATCGCCAGCACCGTACCCAGCACCATCGTGCCTGCCGCGGCGGTTACTGCCACCTGAAAGGCCACACGACTGCCATAAATCAGGCGCGACAAAATGCATCGGCCCAGGCCATCTGTTCCCAAGGGATACTGCGTCAGACCGCCCTCCTGCCAGGCCGGTGGCAAAAGTGTTGCCAGCAAATCCTGTGCATTGGGATCATTGGGCGCCAGCAAGGGAGCAAACAAGGCCACCAGGGCAAAGATCAAGACCAGAGTGCCGCCAAGCAGCACTTTGGGATGGGCCAGCACAGGCCGCAGCCGCGCTTGCCAGAAAGAATGGGGATGCGCGCTCATGCGGACCTCAAACGTGGATTCATAACGCTGTACAAGCCATCGACACAGAAGTTGACGGCCAGCACCATCAAACAGAACACCAGAGCCACGCCCTGAATCAGGGGAAGGTCGTGGTTCTTGATCGCTTGCACCATCAGATTGCCAATACCGGGAAAGGAGAAAATGACTTCAATCAGCAAGGTGCCGCCAAACAAAAAGCCAAATTGCACGCCGATCAAGGTCAAGGTAGGCAAAGCGGCATTCTTGAGCATGTGCACCAAGAGCACTCGCCACTCAGGCACACCGCGCAGACGGGCGACGTTCACGTATTGGCTGGTCGCCGTTTCAATCAGGCTGGAACGCAGGACGCGAATCACGATGGGGCTGAATGCCAGCGCCAAGGCCAGAGCAGGCAGAAGCAGATGCGAGAAGGCATCCCACCAGGCTTGCCATTGGCCACGTACCAGCAGATCAAACAGCAAAAAGCCCGTGCCGCCATCCACGGCGGGTGTCCCTTCCATCCGTCCCATAAAGGGCAAGACCGGAAACAGCACACCGAACACCACGATCAAAATAATGCCCCACAAAAAGGACGGCACTGACAGAAGCAGCACCAGCACAAAGTCGGCCACAAATTCGATCTTTTTCTTGTCCAGCAGGTACAGAACAATGCCGCCGGGAATGGAGATCAACAAAGCCATCAACAAGCTGATACAGGCCAGCTCCAGCGTGGGCGGCAAAGCCTGGGCCAGCAGACCGGTCACCGGCTGATGAAAGAAGATGGAGTTGCCCAGATTGCCGCGAAACACACCGCTCAACCAAACCTGGTACTGATGCAAGGCCGAACCATCCATGCCCAGCTCAACA
The DNA here is from genome assembly GCF_026344155.1 of Alcaligenes nematophilus. Taxonomy (NCBI): domain Bacteria; kingdom Pseudomonadati; phylum Pseudomonadota; class Betaproteobacteria; order Burkholderiales; family Alcaligenaceae; genus Alcaligenes; species Alcaligenes nematophilus. Next base: position 567,612 of record NZ_JAPKMZ010000001.1, read on the forward strand.
CGCAGTGCCTGTGCATCGGCTTCCGTGGCCGAAGGAGGCAGCATCATGCCCAGAGAGTCAGCGGGAATGACGCGCAGCATGAAGAACACGATCATGGACAGCAGGAACGCCGTCACCAGCACGAAGACGAGCTTGCGCGCCATCAGGAAGCAAACGTTTTTCATGAAGAGAACCGCAGGAGAAAATACGCCGGGTCAAACCCGGTAGACCACCCCGCAGCGCGAGGCTGCGGGGCGCATGAAAGGCTTACTGCCAGGAATATTCCTGCGGCAGGATGTAGCCTGTCTGATAGGTGTTGAGCTTCAAGCCCTTTTTATAGGCAATGGTGGAGATGGACTGCAGCACCGGCAGACTCCAGGCCTGTTCCGCGGCTTCACGATTCAGCGCCTGATAGCCGGCTACTCGCTTGTCCTCGTCCATCTGACGGTTCAGCTCATCCAGCGTGCCCGCCAGACGCTCTTCTTTCCAGGTGGAAAAACGCAGGCGCGGGTCCAGAATGCGGCCCGTGAAAATCTCCGGATCGCCAGTTGCATTAGCCCAGCTGTACAGCATCACACCCGTCAATTTGGACGAATGACTCAGCTCCAGATACTTGGCCACAGTAATTTCTTCAACCGTGGTCTGCACACCGATCTGGCTCCACATCTGCGCCACCGCACGGGCCACGTCATAGTCCGAAGGGAAGGTGTTATTGGTGGAGTACAAGGTAATGGTCAGCGGTTTTTCCGTGCTGTAACCCGCTTTGGCCAGTTCCTCTACCGCTGCTTTCTTGTCGAAGGGAATATTCAGATCCGGTACATCACCAGGCGAGCCTTTGGTGGCCAGAACCGACAAGGGCTGGGCGACATTTTTGTAAAAGGCACGAGACAGACCAGCTTTGTCGATCGCCATATTCATGGCGCGACGCACATGCACATCCTTGAAGCTGTCTACATAGCTGGGCATTTGCAGAATGTAGATCTCGCTATAGGGGTAGACCTTGGCTTCCAGCTTGGGATTCTTTTCCAGGCGGGTAATTTCGCGCACCGGAATCTGTACCGAGACATCTGCCCGACCGGACTCAACCGCAGCAACACGCGCCGAGGAATCCGGCACGATTTCAAACACGACCTGCTTCAGGTCTGGCGCACCTTGCCAGTAGTCCTCAAAGGCTTCCAGGGTGATACGGGAACCACGCTGATAATCGCTCAGCTTGTAGGGGCCTGCGCCAATTGGACGCTTCAGGAACTCCTCTTCCCCCACCTTCTCGAAATAGGCTTTGGGCAGGATATAGGCCGACAAGAAGGCCAGGCCTTTGGGGGCCGTTGGCGTGGGCGAGCTGAAATGGATAATGGCTTCCAGCGGGCCGGTGACTTCCACCGACTTCAGGGTGGGCAGCATACCGTTCAGGGCCAGGGTTTTCTTGTTGATCGCACGATCAAAGGTGAACTTCAAGTCTTCAGCCGTCATGTCGCTGCCGTCATGGAATTTCACCTTGTCGCGCAGCTTCACCTTCAGGGCCTGGCCTTGCTCGTCCGCCCATTCCCAGGACTCGATCAGACGCGGTGCCACCTTCAAATCGTCACCCACAAACAGGGGTGAATCAAACACGGCCTTGTAAATCGACTGGCCCGCCGGAAAGGTAACCGAGGTCGGATCCCAGGACGGGATATCGACCGGGAAAGCAATTTTCAACTCGCTCCCGGCTGCCTGGCTGACCGTCCCCCAGCCCATCATCAAGGCTGCCCCCAAGGCCAGCCCCATTACGCTTTTTCGCAACGCTTTCACCATTTGTCCCCTTTTGTTATGCACTTCATTCCAGCGTTAGTCCGCCTTGCTAAAAAGTATATATTTTATTCTTAAATTAAATAGATAATGGTTTTCCCTATAATTTATTTGCTTTAATATCAATCTATTATCTAAAAACAAAACAATATACTTTTACTTTAAAATGACAGAATTCAGAGACAGATTAAGCTGGGATACGGCACAGGGCCAGATTTTGGACGACGATCGGCGCTACTTGATGATGCGTGTCGACGTGTTGATGGGGCTGTTTCGCCGGCTGGATGAACCCGCCCGAACACAGGCGCTAGATGCATTGGGGCAGGCCGTAATGGAACAAGGTGGTTTGTCAGCCAAGGCGTATTGGGAAGCCATCAATCACGACCCGCAGGCCTTGCTGCACAGCATTGCCGATATCTCGGCTCAGCTGGGTTGGGGGAACTGGGACATTCAAACAAAGGCCACGGGAGCCTTGCAGGTCCGCGTGAAAAACAGTCCCTTTGCATGGGGATTTGGCCCCCATGATCGGCCCCTGTGCCGCCCTATCGTTGGTATGCTTACAGCCGTCGGCCAACTGATCTACGATCAGCACGTCCAGGTGCAGGAAACACACTGCTGCGCACAGGGATTTCATGCCGACTGCCTGTTCACCGTCTTGCCCAAAACCAATGAATAAAAACCAGCCTGCCGCCCCCAAACTGAACATACGCCAGCAGGTCTACAAACACCTGCGCAGCCGCATGCGCAGTGGCGACATCAGCTATGACGACCGTCTGGTCGACCATGAAATTGCTGCTGAACTGCAAGTCTCACGCATGCCTGTGCGCGAAGCCTTGCTGCAACTGACCAACGAAGGATTGCTGGAGGGCACCTCACGCGGCTTCATGCTGCGGCGCTTTACTCCGGCCGATATTGCGCAGATTTTTGAAATACGCATGTTGCTGGAACCCGAAGCAGCCGCTGCTGCCTGCTTGCAGGCCAATCTGGAAGGGTTGGCCTTGATGAACAAGGCTGCCAATGCCTCAGAAAAAGCCCATGCCGCCGCCGACCCCATGCAGTACATGATTGCCAACGATGCGTTTCGGGAAAGCTGGATTTCGCTATGCCCCAACCCGCACTTGAGCACCATGATTTTTCGTCTGAGTGATCACGTGGAAGCGGTACGTCTGGCTACCTTGCGCGACACGCGCTATCGGGAGCTCTCCATGCAGGCAACCCGAGGCATCCTGCAATCTTTTCTGGACAAGGACCCAGAACAGGCACGCGAGCATGTACGCACGAATCTGCGCCATGCGTCCATGAGCTATTACGCGACACTGGATGAAATGCTGGAGCGTCAGACCGGCTAGGGATCCTGCCGCTGCCGGTATCTGCCCGGTGATCAGGGCTGTGCTTTCTGATCCACAGCCGTTGCAATGGCCTTGCCAATCGTGGCGATGGCCGCATTGCGCTCTTCCATGGAAGCCTTGGTTTCCGTGATGTAGACGGCAGCCACCAGCGGCGCACGTCCAGGGGGCCACATCACCGCCACGACACCGCGTGTGCCGTAAGCCGCTGCCCCGGTTCGGTCTGCCACAGTCCAGCTTTCCGGGACGCCAGCCCGCAGCAAAGGCCCACCCACTTCGTTATGGCGCAGCCAGTCAATCAAGCGATCACGATCTGGGGCTTTAAGCGCATCGCCCAAAACCAGATTCTGCAAGGTATGCACCATGGCTTGCGGGGTTGTTGTATCCCGTGGATCACCAGGCGTAGCTTCATTCAAGCTGGGCTCGTTGCGATCCAGACGCGTCACCGTGTCACCCACGCTGCGTAGAAAGGACGTGATCGCTTCAGGCCCGCCCAGCATCTCCAGAACCCCATTGGCCGCAGTATTGTCGCTGTTGCGCATCGTGATCGCACACAATTGCGACGCTGGCACATGCTGTCCTATCAGGTTTTCTGTCGTCGGGGCGTAAGATTGAATGGCCTCTTCCTTGACCAGCCAGGCGGTCTTCATGGCACCCGGCCCTCGGGCCAACAACGCCGCGCAGATCAAGGCCTTGCTGGTACTGGCCATAGGGAAGCGTTCATCGGCACGGTATTGCCACAACTGCCCATCTGTCGTATCCAGTACAGCCAGTCCGACACGGGCCTGCAAGGATTGTTCGACCACTTGTGCGGCCTGAGCCACAGGATGCGTTTGCGCTCCAAGCGCATGGAACGGCAGGCTCGCCACGAGCAAGGTCGCTGCCAGTTGTTTCAGTCTCTGTGCGCTCATCGGCCCATCCTTTGCATAAGGGTTAAAACACGGAAAAGCCTGGCTGCAACCCTGACAACAAGCGACGCGAATCGTTTGGGTGAGGCGCTTGCCATCAAGGCTCGATCCGAGGCTGTTTCTCTTGTTTCGCGCTACCAACCGCAGGGACTTCCAACTCTTTGAGCTGGGGATCATCCATCTTGCCTGTTACCGCATACGTGACAGACAGGTGACTGCTCATCGGAATCTGCATCAGCCACTGTGTCAGCAAGGCCCCAACTCCCACCATCGGGTTGACAGTAAAGTACGCTGCAATCGCCGCACCGCTCATATCCAGATTCGGGTCTACCACCGCAATCAAATCCAGCGTCTCATCCCGGATATCAATCCAGCCTTTCAGGCTGATCGCCCCTGCCGGCCCCTTGATCTGATAATTATCCAGCTCCAGCTTGCCCTGCGACAGATTCATGCGCCCGGTCAGGCTATCGAACGCAAAGCCTTGTTTCACCGCCCCAAACAAATCCAGATCCAGACGGCTCAAGCGCGAGATGGACTGCAAGCTAAGCAGTTCCAGCAATTTGGCCGAACGCGACTTCAGACTGATAAAGCGCCCTTTGCGCAAATCCACATTGAACTGGCCACGGATGTTGCGCTTGTCAAAAGACCAGGGAAAGTCGCTCCAGAACAAGGCCGCCTGTACCGTGCCGTCACCATCCTTGATGGACTCGGTCAGCAAGCCACTGACATCCACAAACTGTCCCAAATTGCTTACCTGGCTGTTTGCCACCAACTCCAGGCCACGCTGCGGCCCACTCAATGCCAAAGAGCCGTAACCATTCAGCTGCATACCCTGGGCATTCAGAGAAATGTTTTCCAACGTCCACTTTTGTCCCTTTCCAGCGGGCTTGCCCTTGGCTTCCAGCTTGCCAAAGCGAACACCCTGAATCTGCAAATCATCCACCTTGAACGAGATCGCGGGCAAACGCAGGTCGTCATTCATGGGCAAGTCGGCGTCGGGCCAAGCCCAATCAGGCCTGCCACTGTCAATGTACAGATGGGAGAAGTTGGCATTGAACATGCCGGTGTAGTGGCCACCTTGATGCTGCGCCTGCAAACGCCCTTCGGCCTGCTTGGCCTTCATGCTTAGAAACAGTCTGCCAGCGGCATCTTCCGTGCTTTCCATTTCCAGCTGATCCAGCAGTTGCCCTCGGAAAAACGCCTGATCCGCTTTCAGACGCACCCGCTCCAGCAAAGGCAGCAAGGGGCGGGCCGAAGGAGGTAAGGGACTGCCATCCAGATTCTGGCCAAACTCCCCCACCACCCTTTCCCAGGCATCCAGGTCCATACGATCATAGCGACTATGTAATTCAAAACCGCGTTGGGGCCAATTCACCAATCCCGGTGTTCCCATGCTGCCACTTTGAAAGTAGCTGCCATCACGGGAACCTTGAGCGTGCAGCAGGTTCAGCAAAAAGCTCTGTCTGTCCTCCAAGCTGATTTGCAGACGGTCCATCTTGGCGACGGAATCGCTACTCCAATCCGCCTTCAGTTTGGCCGCACGCTCGGCAGGCTTGTGGAAAGGTTCAGGCAAATTCAGTGCCAAACCTGTCAGGTTCGACTCGGCCCCAAAAGAAAAAGCGCCCTTGGCGTCTAGCTTCATCAACACGCTATAAGGTGTCTGACCCTGCAAACGCTGCAAGCCCTTCAACTCCAGGTATTGCTCCAGGCCTTTGGCCGTCAGCACACCATTCAGGCGTAAACCGGGTTTGCCGGGCTCCAGCACACCGCTGATCTGGGTGTCGCCGCCCAGCATCTTGCCCGTCAAGGTTTGGGCACTGACGCCTTTTTCACTAAAGGCCAGCTCACCTTTCAACGCTGTAAACGAAGGGGCTTCAGGCATGTACTGAAACTCGCCATTGTTCATCTGGATTTGGCCCTGTACCTGGGCTTCATCAGCATTATCCAAAGGAATCTGCAACTTGACCGGTACGGTCCAATCCCCTTTGACACGGCTGTCGGCCAGCAAGCCATCCAGCAAGGCATTCAAGGGGGATTGATGCACCAGGGCCAGATAACTGGTCGCCGGTGCCTGGGACAGACCTTCCAGCTTCAGAAAGCTGTTTTGCTCCAAGGAGGTAATGTGGGTCTGAATATCGCGCAGCACGATATCCTGCTGCTTGGCAATCGGCATGCGCGCCTGCTGAGCCACAATATCCAGATTGTCGTTATGCATGCGTATGCTGCCCTGCACGCCTTCCAGACGCGGCCAGGCCAACCGCTTGGGACGGGCGGGCTGATAATCCACAATTCCCTGATCCAAAGCCCCCGCCACTTCAAAGCTGCCATCCTCCGGACTCAAGCCATACGGGAAGGTATCCAGGCCGCCTTGCAGACGGATTGTCCCGTCTCGTACCGCCCCCTGCACCAATCCAGCTTGCATCCATTCACGCGCCAGAGGATTGACCGTCAAAGGCAGGTAATTCACCAAAGCCGCCAGATTCAGGTGTTTGAACTGCCCCTGCCAGTCAGCCACACCGGCCTCGAACGTGGCATCCTCGCGCCAGCTACCTGTCAACTGTGCATCCAGATCAGGATTACGCAAAGCCAGATTCATTTTGCTGACGCTCAGTCTGGCCTGCTCATCCCGGTGGACGGTGCCTTGAGCATTGAGCTGATCCACAGCCAAATACTGGGCAAACAGATCCGGCACACGCAGACCAAAACTGTTCATCGACAAGGCCCACTGCACATCACCACTTTGCTTGCCTTGGGCCAGCGCCTGCATATCATTCAGCCCCCCCGCCAGTTCCAGATTGGCTTGCTGCAGTTGCAGGCGATCATCGCTATCGGTGAGCACCGCCACATCACGCAACTGGGCGGCCATCTGCATCTGTACGGTCTGGGCCGCTTTAGGCTGAGTGGCTTGAGCGCGCACATCGACCCAGCCCTTGTCCAGGGCCACAGGCACATCCAGCCAAGGGCGCAGCGCAGGAGCATCCACCCCTTTAGCCTGAACCGTCAGTTCCCAGGGCAGGTCCATCACATCCACACTCTCGGGCAGACGACGCTTGCCCTGCACACGCAAGGCCAAAGCCAGGGACTCGCCCAAATTGGCGGGCAAGGCTGTCGCCAGATTGACCTCATGCCAGCCCTGCCTGTAGCCGATCTGCAATTCAATCGAAGGCAGACTCAAGACAGGCGCGCCACGCAGATCATCCTGCCATTGCAAGGACGTACCATGAATGCGAATGCCACGCTGCTCCAGCAACCAGCGAACCGGTCCTTGCCAGGCTTCGGGTTCGGACGGGGCACTCTCATCATTCAGATCCAGCACCTGACCCATCACCAGAATCTGACCCTGGGGGTCGCGCCGCACCGGGATCGTCAAACCTTGCACATCCAGCTGGCGCAATTGCAGCGAGCCGCTGAACAAGGACTTCCAGCTGATATCGGCTTGCAGTTTGGGCAGGTGCAACATGGGCTCCTGCCCAGGTTCTGCCAGCGACAGGTTTGTCACGGAAAGATGGGGATTCCAGCCCTGCCAGTCGCCTTTTAATTCTTGGATCTGGACTTGCAGGCCGGTTTGCTCACTGATTTTCTGCACCAGATAGGGACGCAGATTATCCAGTTGCGGCACGAGCAAGTAACGTAGCCCGACAAGGCCTAGCATCAGCGCAAAATAGAGCACTAGCGCCAGTCGCACAAGCCCTCGAACTACCATGCAATCAATTCCCGAGTATAGTTAGATGCGGTCATTTCCGGCCTAGTCAGACAAGTCATTTCACTTGTCGTTCCCCCTTATCCGAAAAGCCTCTTATCGTATGAGCCAGTCCATTATATTGAAGCCCGTGATGCAATGGTCCGGCCCCTTGCGTCGAAAAGTAAACGCTCAGCCGCAATTTGGAGCGTGGCTGGAAGAGCAAGCCCAACACCCTGTCACCCCCGCATTGATTACGCAATGGTATAGGACTTTGCTGCCCGAGCCCGATAATGATCGTCTGGCACAAGTGCGCCAGGCCTTGCGCCAACTGCGCGAACGGGTCTTTCTGGTGCTGATGATCCGCGATATCAATGGCTTGGCGCCCCTGGATGAAGTCATGCAAGCCATGAGCAGCCTGGCTGATCTGGCCGTGGCGCAAGCCTATGAGACCGTGGCCCGGCAACTGGCTGACGTACACGGTATTCCTAGAAACTCGGAAACCGGCCTGCCCCAAGAGATGATTATTTTGGGTATGGGCAAGCTGGGCGGGGGGGAATTAAACGTTTCCTCGGACATTGACCTGATCATGCTCTACGACGAGGACGGCGAAACCGAGGGTCGCCGCCCCCTGAGCTATCACGAGTTTTACGGCAAAGTAACCCAGCGCATGATGCCCGTGCTGTCTGATACTGACGCCTTCGGCCAGGTGTTTCGCACCGACTTGCGCCTGCGCCCGGACGGTGATTCGGGACCGCTGGCCTGGAGCATGCAGGCCCTGGAAAACTATCTGGTCAATCAAGGCCGGGAGTGGGAACGCTATGCCTGGATCAAGGCGCGCCCCATCAAGGCCCAGGCCTTTGAAGGCAGCCGTAGCGCCGGCGATATACATCACTTCGAAGCGCTGCGTACCCCTTTTGTGTATCGCAAGTATTTTGACTTTGATGCCCTGTCCGCCCTGCGCGGCCTGCGCGAGCGCATCCGTCAGGACTGGACACGCCGCGCCCTGAACCGCAATGGCGTGGAGACCTGGCACAACATCAAGCTGGGGGATGGCGGGATTCGAGAAATTGAGTTTGTGGTCCAGCTCAATCAACTGATACGCGGTGGACGGCAACCTTCCCTGCAAACCACCAGCCTGCACAAGGCCCTGCGCGGTCAATGCGCGGCCGGTCTGCTGGACCAGGAGGTCTGCGACAAGCTGCTGGCCGCCTATACTTTCTTGCGACGTGTCGAACACCGCTTGCAGTACCGCGAAGACGAACAAACCCATTTGCTGCCCCAGGACGAGGAACTGCGCACCGAGCTGGCCGCCACCTTGGGCCTGAGCCTGCCCGACTTCGATGAACAGTTAGGCCAGCACAGAAAGTTTGTGTCGCATACCTTCCGCAATGCCTTCCGTCTAGCGGGTATGGGGGAAGAAGCCAGTGCCGAGCCTCCTGTAGCGGCAGCCCCCACCCTCGAAGTCAACAGCGCCGAGCAAGATCAGGCTTTGCAGGAACGCATCGAACAATTACGTCAGGCCCTTTTGAACAGCCATCGCCTGCGCAGCCTGCCCAATGCCAGCCTGGATCGCGTACAACGCTTGATCCCCTTGGCTGAGGACTACGCCTACCGCTCCGAAAACCCGGAAATGACAGCGACACGGCTCTTCAACCTGATCGAGCTGATCGCCCAACGCAGTGCTTATCTGGCTTTGCTGGCTGAATACCCCGATACGTTGGCCCGCGTCGCCCGTATTGTCTCGGCCAGCCCTTGGGCCGCCCAGTATCTGGCTCAATACCCGCTCCTGCTGGACAGCCTGATCGAATGGCATTCGCTAATGGAAATTCCGGACTTTGCAGCCCTGTCCGAGCAAATGTGCCGCGATCTGGACGCCTGCCGCCTGCCCGATGGCCAGGCTGATGTCGAACAGCAAATGAACATGATGCGCGACTGGCAACACCAGATCACCTTCCAGTTGCTGGCTCAGGATCTGGAGGGCGTGCTGACGGTAGAGGCACTGGCCGACCAGCTCTCGGCCCTGGCCGATATGATGCTGGCCGAGACGCTGGAGCGTACCTGGCCTCTGACGCGCCCCCGCAGCCTGGGCCCTGAACACGACACCCCGCCCCGCTTTGCCGTCATCGCCTACGGCAAGCTGGGCGGCAAGGAAATTGGCTACGCCTCGGACCTGGATCTGGTGTTTCTCTATGACGACCCCAGCCAGGATAATGTGGAGCGCTACATCAAACTGGCTCGCCGCATGACCAGCTGGTTGTCGGCCATGACCTCCTCCGGTCGTCTCTACGATATTGACCTGCGTTTGCGCCCGGATGGCGATGCCGGTTTGCTGGCCGTCAGTGTGGATGCCTTCGAGCAGTATCAAACCCGTAGCGCCTGGTCCTGGGAGCATCAAGCCATTACCCGTGCCCGTTTTGTGACCGGGGATGCCCAGATCAAGGAACGCTTCGATGAAATCCGCCGCTCCATCTTGTTGATGGAACGCGACCGTCGCAAACTGCACGCAGACATTCTGGACATGCGTGACAAGATCAGTGCCGGGCACCCCAACCGCAGCGAGCTGTTTGATTTGAAGCACGACCGTGGCGGCATGGTGGATGTGGAGTTCATCACCCAGTATCTGGTGCTGTGCCATAGCCGCGAGCATCCCAAACTGCTGGAAAACCTGGGCAATATCGCCTTGCTGGGCATTGCCGCGCAAGCGGGCCTGATTGCGGTTGACCATGCTCAGGAGGTGGCCGATGCCTACCGCGCCCTGCGCCGTCGTCAGCACGCTTTACGTCTGGAAGGGGCGGAAAAAGCCCGTGTGCCGCAGACCGAACTGACTCAGGAACGACAGGCCGTGACGCGACTATGGGACGAGGTCCTGGGGTACTAAGGCAACAGATTGATTTCACTAAACTTTGCCAAGAATCTACAATAGTCGCATTGATTTATTGTGCGACCGACTCGGGACGCCCTTTTTCTCGGATTCAGATTCATGTCCACTCAGCTCAATCGTCCAGTTTTAACCATGCCGGAAAAGCGCGAGAAATTGCTGCTGCACTCCTGCTGTGCCCCCTGTTCGGGCGAGGTGATGGAGGCCTTGCACGCCTCGGGGATTGAATACACCGTTTTTTTCTACAACCCCAATATCCATCCGGTGCGCGAATATGAACTGCGCAAGCAGGAAAACATCCGCTTTGCCGAACAGCACGGTATCGAATTTATTGATGCCGACTACGACGTGGATAACTGGTTTGAACGTGTACGCGGCCTGGAACACGCTCCCGAACGTGGCGAGCGTTGTACGGTTTGTTTTGACATGCGCTTTGAGCGCACAGCCCTCTACGCCCATGAAAATGGCTATGACATCATCTCCAGCGTCCTGGGTATCTCGCGCTGGAAAGACATGAACCAGATCAACGACTGTGGCGAACGCGCCGCAGCCCGTTATCCGGAGATGAAATACTGGACCTACAACTGGCGCAAAGGTGGCGGCTCGCAACGCATGCTGGAGATCAGCAAGCGCGAGAACTTCTATCAGCAGGAATATTGCGGCTGCGTGTACTCGCTGCGCGACACCAACCGCCACCGCCGCTCGCAAGGCCGCCCTCGTGTCGAGATCGGTGTGAAGTTCTACGGCAAGGATGAACTGGATCTGACTCCGCCCCCAGCACCGGCGCACGAGAACGCCTAAGCGAGGCCTGAACGGTCGTCCTTACGGTCTCAGTACACGTGACTAAGACAGTCTCTGCTTGACAGCTACCCTTTATACAAACACTGCATGGCTGAGCCACACCAAGATTCTGAATAGCTTCGTCTTTGCTAAAACCCAAGTGGGGGGCACAGATCACAGGTAAAGCAACCCAAGCTTGAAACAATCCGTCTAGCCAAAGAAAAAGCGCCTTGGTTGCCCAAGGCGCTTTTTTTACTGCCGTTTCAACTAAGGCTTACTGCATGCGCTGGTCCGCTCTACTGCTCAACGCTCACCAGCACAGCAGTAATCAGAGCCTGCTCATTACTGGATACTGCGGGTGAACGTAAACTCGCCGTCCTTCCAGTCCACAGGCACCACATCCTTAGGACCAAAGCGGCCTTCCAGAATCAAGCGTGCCACCGGGTTCTCAATGTGCTGCTGAATGGCACGTTTCAAAGGACGTGCGCCAAACACAGGGTCAAACCCGGCCTTGGCCAACTGAGCCAAAGCAGCCTCGCTGACTTCCAGATGCATGTCACGTTGAGCCAGACGCTGATCCAGACGTTCAAGCTGGATACGAGCAATGGACTCGATGTGTTCTGCTTCCAGACCGTGGAATACCACCACTTCGTCGATACGGTTCAGGAACTCGGGGCGGAAATGCTGCTTCACTTCTTCCCACACCACTTCCTTGATCACATCGTAAGGTTCGCCCGACAAACGCTGGATATGCTGCGAACCCAGGTTGGAGGTCATGATGATCACCGTATTGCGGAAGTCCACCGTACGGCCCTGACCATCGGTCAAACGACCATCGTCCAGCACCTGCAAGAGCACGTTAAAGACGTCGGGGTGTGCTTTCTCGACCTCATCCAGCAAAATCACCGAATAAGGTTTGCGACGCACGGCCTCGGTCAGGTAACCGCCCTCTTCATAGCCCACGTAGCCGGGAGGCGCCCCGATCAAACGAGCCACCGAGTGTTTCTCCATGAATTCGCTCATGTCGATACGAATCATGTGATCCTCGGAATCAAAGAGGAAGTTGGCCAATGCCTTGGTCAGTTCGGTCTTGCCCACACCGGTTGGCCCCAGGAACAGGAAGGAACCATAAGGGCGGGACGGATCAGACAGACCGGCGCGCGAGCGACGGATGGCATCCGACACCAAACGTACGGCTTCACCTTGGCCGACCACACGCTTGTGCAAGTAGTCTTCCATCTGCAAGAGCTTTTCACGCTCGCCCTGCATCATCTTGGACACAGGAATACCGGTTGCACGCGAAACCACTTCCGCGATTTCCTCGGCACCAACCTGTGTACGCAACAAGCGAGGCTTGTCCTGATCAGCCTTGTCCATATTGGCTTCAGCCGCTTTCAGGCGCTCTTCCAGCTCGGGCAGCTTGCCGTATTGCAGCTCGGCCAACTTGTCGAACTGGCCCTTGCGTTGCAGCTCGGCCATTTCGGCACGCACTTTCTCGATTTCCTCTTTAACGACTTGCGAGCCCTGAACTGCCGCTTTTTCGGCTTTCCAGATCTCTTCGTAGTCGTTGTACTCACGCTGCAGCTTCTCCATCTCGTCATTGATGGCCTGCAAACGGCGCTGAGAGGCTTCGTCCGTGTCCTTGATGACCGCTTCACGCTCGATCTTCAGCTGAATGATGCGGCGATCCAGCTTGTCCATGACCTCGGGCTTGGAGTCGATCTCCATACGGATACGGGCCGCGGCCTCGTCGATCAGGTCAATGGCCTTATCGGGCAGGAAACGGTCCGTAATGTAGCGCTGCGACAGCTCGGCCGCAGCCACAATGGCCGGGTCAGTAATCGCCACACCGTGGTGCAGCTCGTAGCGCTCCTGCAAACCGCGCAGAATCGCAATGGTGGACTCCATGTCCGGTTCGTTAACCAGCACTTTCTGGAAACGACGCTCCAGAGCCGCGTCTTTCTCGATGTACTGGCGGTACTCGTTCAGCGTAGTAGCACCGATACAGTGCAGCTCGCCGCGCGACAAGGCGGGTTTGAGCATATTGCCGGCATCCATGGCACCTTCGGCCTTACCGGCGCCCACCATGGTGTGCAACTCGTCAATAAAGACAATGGTTTTGCCATCGTCCTTGGACAGCTCTTTCAAGACGGCTTTCAGACGCTCTTCAAATTCGCCACGGTACTTGGCACCCGCCAGCAAGGCAGCCAGGTCCAGCACCAGAACGCGCTTGCCCTTCAGGGTTTCGGGCACTTCGTTGTTCACGATACGCTGCGCCAAGCCTTCCACAATGGCGGTCTTACCCACACCAGGCTCACCAATCAACACGGGGTTGTTCTTGGTGCGACGCTGCAGAATCTGGATAGTGCGACGAATTTCGTCGTCACGGCCAATCACCGGGTCCAGCTTGCCCAGACGGGCACGCTCGGTCAGGTCAGTGGTGTACTTGTCCAGCGCCTCACGGTTGCTATCACCTTCGGCATCATTCACATTGGCACCACCGCGTACGGCCTCAATGGCCGCTTCCAAGGCACGGCGCTGCAAGCCGGCATCGCGCAAGGCACGACCGGTTTCGCCTTTGTCGTCAGCCAGGGCCAGCAGGAACAACTCGCTGGCGATATAGGTATCACCGCGCTGGGCGGCTTCCTTGTCGGTTTTCGCCAAAGCGGCTTGCAGAGCCGAGCTGAGCTGCTGCTGACCTTCCGCCCCTTGTACCTTGGGCAGATTGGAGATCAGGCGGTTAAGCTCATTTTCCAGACGGGGAATGGCGACGCCCGCACGAGCCAGCAAGCTGCCAGTGCCGGAATCGGCATCGGCCAGCAAGGCGACCAGTACGTGGGCGGGTTCCAGATAGGGGTTGTCTTCGCGAACAGCCAGGCTCTGCGCATCGGCTAGAGCCTGTTGAAACTTCGTTGTCAATTTATCGATTCGCATAGAATTTTCACTTGAGAAAATATGCGATAAGCTAAAGCAAACAGTTACTAAATACTGCTCGCCCAGATCTCGCAACAAATAACAGGATGAATTGAAGATAAGGACAAAAACCAAGTATTCAAGTGTTTGGATCGCTTTTAAACAACAACCTGGCAAGAGCAGTCTGACCGCGCTGTACCCGGCATGGGCAGCCGCTTCCCGCATGGCGCGGCCCTTAAGAACTAAACATATTAAGGATTAGCGGGAATACCAACCAATAAAAAGCTACAATTACACTTGATTTGACTCAAAGATTTAGCGTTTCGCCATCTGACATTATTCCTTATGCAAAAACGTATCTCGGTTACCGCTGACTCCATACGCTGCTCCAGTTGTATGCTCAATGAGGTATGTCTACCTCTTGGGATGCCTAAGCATGAAATGGAGCGGTTGGACGAATTAGTCAAGGAGCGCATCCGCATCCCCAAGGGCGGCGTGCTGTTTCGACTAGCCGACTCAGTCGAGGGAATCTATGGTCTGCGCTCTGGTTCTATCAAGATGCAGCTGGAAGATTCCACCGGCCACATCCAGATTACGGGCTTTTTATTACCAGGAGAAATCCTTGGCATGGATAGCCTGGTTGAAAACCGCCATGTCTCTCATGCCATCGCCCTGGAAGACAGCGAAGTCTGTGTGATCCGCCTTGATGATCTGGACCGCCTGTCGGCCCAACTGCCTATCTTGCAACAACAATTCCGTCGCTTGATGAGCAAGGAAATCAACCGCGCCCATCAACTGATGATGACCTTGGCCGGACTGCGTTCCGAGCAGCGCCTGGCCGCCTTCTTGCTGAACCTGTCCCAGCGCCTGTCGCTGCTTGGCTACTCCCCTTACGAATTCATTCTGCGCATGAGCCGCGAAGAAATCGGCAACTTCCTGGGCCTGACACTGGAAACGGTCAGCCGCCTGTTCTCGCGTTTTGCGCGCGAAGGTCTGCTGAAAATCTCCCAGCGTGAAGTCCACTTGCTGGATCTGGCCGCCCTGCGCACGCTGGCAGGCACGGAGTGCGATTAAAGCCACTGGCTGGCTACTTGCTTTACCTGGCATTGCCTAGGGCTTACGCAAGGCTCTGAACGTCTCTAGGGCCTGCTGCATCACTCCCCAGCACCAAGCGCGCACAAAAAAAAGCACATGCAGTTTGCATGTGCTTTTTTGTCTTTTGGCGCTTGTCGAAATCAGTCCAGACTATCTGCCGGTTCAGCCAGTACCGCTGGCGAACCAGAGGACATATACAGGCTAAGCGTACAAGCCACCGCAGCGGCCACCCAGAACAGAAAAAACGCCACCGTATAAAAGGTCAGTCGATCTACTTGCATATGTCCAAGCACAACGATGTCCAACGGGTCTACCAAAGCAAACACAATTGCACTCAGTACCCCAGCGACCAGGAATGAAGGCCACAGTATCCACATCAACGATCGGATGGTCATTCGTACCCCCTTCTTGAACGGAAACATACTTCTCTCAACCCTAGCGTAACGGTGTATCAACTACTTTTAGCGCTGCTCGCGGGCAGGCTCGCCTTTGGTGACGACCAGACCTTGCTTGACGCCGCCGTCCGTCACTCCCTGATTACTGAAGTTCTGGAACGCCAGCACAATGGTAATGACGCAGCCCACGATAGCCAGAGCCGGGCCGGCCATCAACAACCAGGGCCACGGTTCACGCCACCAGGGTCCACTGTCCTTTGATTCGTCCATTTTTTGCTCTTTATAAAGTTACTGAGGAATATAAAAACTACTGCGTTCATTCACGTAGGTTTTGCGGCCCCCTTCATGCTCGCCGACTGCCTGAATGGAAATATCATACAGGCCTGGCTTGGCACTACTAATTGGGACTTGCACCACGACAGGCAATAATCTATTGCCTGCAGGGGCCACATGAATGTGATCCTGGCCGTTCTCGGTCAAGTGAATGCGTGCACCTTCCAGACCTGTTACGGACAACTGCAACTCCATCGCCTCTTCCGAGGTATTGATGACTTGCAGACGGAACACGTTTTCGATCATGCCGCCAGGCACTTCACGGCCCAGAGCACCACGGTCACGAATCACGTCCACACGCATCGGGGTACGGGTTGCCAAGGTGTAGACGAAGGCACCGCAAATGACGGCCAGAATCAGGATATAAGACAGCACGCGCGGGCGCAGCATGCGACGTCGCACCTGCGATTGCGTCATGCGCTCTTTAATGGCGCGCTCCGAGGTGTAGCGGATCAGGCCCTTTTCATAGCCCATCTTGTCCATGACCTGGTCACAGACGTCCACACAGGCGCCACAGCCAATACACATGTATTGCAGGCCATCACGAATATCAATACCGGTCGGACAGACCTGAACACAGAGGCTGCAGTCCACACAGTCGCCCATACCGGCTTCTTTGTGGTCAATCTTGCGAGATCGACCACCGCGGGTTTCACCACGCACAAAATCGTAGGTCACCACAAAGGTATCGCTGTCCACCATGGCACTTTGGAAACGTGCGTAGGGGCACATGTACTTACAGACGGCTTCGCGCATGAAACCGGCGTTACCCCAGGTGGCAAAGGCGTAGAACAAGAGCCAGAACCACTGCCAAGGGCCCAGAGACAGGGCGATCAGCTCGCCACCCAGTTCACGGATAGGAGCGAAGTAGCCGATAAAGGTAAAGCCGGTCCACAAAGCAATCACGATCCACAGGAAGTGCTTGGTTGCTTTGAGACGTAGTTTGCGGGCGTTCCAGGCTTGCTCATCCAAGCGGATACGCGCCAGACGGTCCCCTTCCACCTTGCGCTCAACCCACATGAAGATCTCGGTGTAGACCGTCTGCGGACAGGCATAGCCACAGAACAAACGTCCGGCCATGGCGGTGAAAAGGAATAAGGAGAAGGCAGATATCAGGAGCAGCACCGTCAGGTAAATAACGTCCTGGGGCCACAAAATCATGCCAAAGATGTAGAACTTGCGTTCCAGCAGGTCAAACAGCACGGCCTGACGGCCATGCCATTCCAACCAGGGCAGACCATAGAAAATGATCTGCGTGAAATACACCATCCAGATCCGCCAGCGGGCGAATACGCCCTTGACGGATCGTGGATAGATTTTGCTGCGTACATCGACCAGCGCCTTCTCGACTTGCGGAGAGGTTCCACCCGCTCCCTTGGTGTTACGTGGAGGTTGCCACTTGGGCACAGTTCCCTGCGCGTTATCAGCGCTGGGTTGGGAAGAATCACTACTCATTGCAAGTCCTGAAGGCGTCAGATCAATTTAAAACACATTAGTTAGCCTGGGCAGGCTCGGCATTGTTCGACAAGCCCCAGACCCAACCCGCCAGCAAACGAATCTGCTCAGGAGTCAAAGTGGCTTTCTGAGCCGGCATCTGGTTGGTACGACCCTGCAAGACGGTCTGAACGATGGTGGCTTCGGAGCTGCCATACAACCAGTAATCGTCCGTCAGATCAGGAGCGCCCAACAAGGTGTTGCCCTTGGCATCCGCACCGTGACAGGCAAAACATGCGCTGTCATAAACACGCTTACCAGCCACCAGACGCAGAGGATCTGCAGCCAGGCCGGACAAGGAGCGCACATACTGAGCCACGTCGGAGGCTTGAGCGGGGGTGAATTGCGCTTGTGGCGGCATCATCCCGGTACGACCTTCGGTAATGGTGTGCAGAATCTGCTCGGGCTCGCCACCCCACAACCAGGCTTTATTGGCCAGGTTAGGGAAGCTGGGAGCACCTTGTGCATCAGAACCGTGACACTGGGCGCAGTTGTTCAGAAACAGGCGCTGACCAATTTCGCGAGCTTCCTGATCGCGAGCGATCTCTTCAATAGGCATTTCGCGGTAACGGGCGTACACAGGCTCCAGGCGAGCATTGATCTCGGCCTGTTGCTGCTTGACCTGTTGGCCGGAACTAAAACCCAATGTGCCCTTGAAACTGCCCAGGCCGGGATACAGCACCAGGTAACCCAAGGCAAACACACACAAACCGATGTACATCACGGTCCACCAGCGAGGCACTGGAGTGTTCAGCTCGGTCAGGTCACCATCCCAGACGTGGCCGGTTTCTTCCACATCGACCGTCTTGCCCAGAAATGCACGCTGAGTAAATAACAGCCACAAACAAAATATGATGCCTAACAAGGCGATGCCGGAAATCCAGAGGCTCCAGCCATTGTTAAAAAAGTCACTCATTCGGAACCCCCAGGGTTTTTATCGTTGATTCCCTCGTCGGGCAAGGCGAAAGGCAGAAGCGCTGCTTCTTCGTTGGCCTGGCGGCGTCCCCGAGAGAACGCCCACCAGCAAATGCCAAGGAAGGTAGCCATCGCCAAAGCGGTCACAACAGCGTTGATGATGGCTAGCATTTAGTGGCTCCCCTGCTCCACAGCCTTGGCGGCTGCGTCGCGACTGGCTACGCCCAGGCCCTGCAAGTAAGCAACCACTGCATCTTCTTCGGTCTTGCCTACCAGCTCCTGAGGAGCAGCATCAATTTGTTCCTGCGTGTACGGCACGCCCAGGGTACGCAGCACCTTCATGCGATCCTGCACGTTTTCACCTTCCACCGAGTTCTTCTGCAGCCATGGGTAGGCGGGCATATTGGACTCTTTGACCACGTTACGTGGGTTACGCAAGTGAATGCGGTGCCATTCGTCGCTGTAACGCTGACCTACGCGGGCCAGGTCAGGACCGGTACGCTTGGAGCCCCACAGGAAGGGGTGGTCGTACACGGACTCACCGGCCAGCGAGTAAGGACCGTAGCGCTGCACTTCGGACTGCAGCATACGGATCTGCTGGGAGTGACAGCCCACACATCCTTCACGGATGTAGATGTCACGACCAATCAGTCGCAAAGGTTCGTATGGCTGGATGCCTTCGGTAGGCTGCGTGGTCGAGTGTTGAAAGAACAAAGGTACGATCTGTACCAGGCCAGCGAAGGAAATCACCAAGATACTCAGGATGATCAGCAGCCCGGTATTTTTCTCGATCGTGGCGTGCGAAAAGCGCTTATTAGTGTCATTAGCCATGATTTACTCCTTAGGCCAGCACAGGGGTTGGACCCACCAGGGCTGGATCGCGGGCGTCTGGGTTCTTGAGGGGCACAACAGGGTTGATGCCTTTCTCGCCTGCACGGATGGTCAGGAACACGTTCCAGGACATCAGCAAGATACCGGCCACAAAGAAGGCGCCGCCCAGAGCACGGATTGCGTAGAAGGGGTAAGTAGCTTTCACGACTTCCACAAAGCTGTACGTCAAGGTGCCATCAACACCGGTAGCACGCCACATCAGACCTTGCATCACACCGGCAATCCACATCGCGGCGATATACAGCACCACGCCCAGGGTAGCCAGCCAGAAGTGCAGGTCGATCAGACGAGGACGAGCCATTTCAGTACGGCCGTACAGACGGGGGATCAAGTAGTACAGAGAACCGAAGGTAATCATGGCAACCCAGCCCAACGCGCCGGAGTGCACGTGACCAATGGTCCAGTCGGTGTAATGCGACAGCGCGTTCACCGTACGGATGGCCATCATGGAACCTTCAAAGGTAGACATACCGTAGAAGGACAGAGCCACAACCATGAACTTCAGGATCGCGTCAGTACGCAGCTTGTGCCAGGCACCCGACAAAGTCATGATGCCGTTGATCATGCCGCCCCAGGAGGGAGCCAGCAGAATCAGGGAGAAAGTCATGCCCAGGGACTGAGTCCAGTCTGGCAAGGAGGTGTACAGCAAGTGGTGAGGACCTGCCCACATGTACGTAAAGCCCAGAGCCCAGAAGTGAACGATGGACAAACGGTAGGAGTAGATGGGGCGGTTGGCCTGTTTGGGGATGAAGTAGTACATCATGCCCAAGAAGGACGTGGTCAGGAAAAAGCCCACGGCGTTATGGCCGTACCACCACTGCACCATGGCGTCCTGCACACCGGCGTAGGCCGAGTAGGACTTCATGAAGCTGACTGGCAGTTCCAGGTTATTGAAAATGTGCAGTACAGCGATGGTAACGATGTAGGAGCCAAAGAACCAGTTGGCCACATAAATGTGACGCACACGGCGCTTGACGATCGTGCCAAAGAACACAATGGCGTAAGCCACCCAGACCAGCGTGATCAGGATGTCAATCGGCCATTCCAGTTCGGCGTATTCTTTGGAGCTGGTGTAACCCATAGGCAGGGTAATGACCGCGGCCACCAGCACGGCTTGCCAACCCCAGAAGGTGAAGGCTGCCAGCTTGTCGCAGAACAAACGGGCCTGACAGGTACGCTGCACGACATAGTAGGATGTCGCGAACAAACCGGTGCCACCAAAGGCAAAAATCACAGCGTTCGTATGCAGTGGACGCAGACGTCCAAAACTAAGCCACGGTGTGTCGAAATTGAGTTCTGGCCAAATCAACTGCAAGGCAATAAAAAGGCCTATTGCCATGCCGATGACGCCCCAAAATACGGTCATGATGGCGAACTGCCTCACAATCCCGTAATTGAAGACTTCGGCGTTATTTCCGACTGCATCGGAAGTGCCCATTTGCTTCCCCTAAACAAACATTGTTAATACAAGCGACAACAAGCTACATCATCCAGCAAGTCGGTAATCTGCTACTTGATGCTTATCAAAAAACTTCGGAAAGCACGCGCTCGCGCGTGTTTCCGCCCCGCAGACTGTGTGTCGCCGACCATTTGCAGGGCTAAAAAACAAAAAAATTGGAAGGTATCAGGAATCGGGTGGACGCTCTGCTCCCGACAAACCCGCTGTGGAGTCGTCGTCCAGCAAGATGGAATCAGCCGCATTGCCCGTGTCTTCAAACTGGCCAGCAAAAATGGCCCACCAGAAAGAGACACCGATAACAATGACCAGAAAAATGGAGATGGGGATCAGGACCAGCAAAGAGCCAAACATATCAGCCCTGCCTTGCTGCTGGACCGGTCCACTGAGCCGGCACCTCGCGGGTGCGGCTGCGATAGATGCGCCAGGAGTTGGCCGCCACGGCCAAAGAGGACACCAGCATGCTGACGGCGGCCAGCCAGGGGGCCACAATGCCCAAGGCCGCCAATGGAGTCATGAGCAAGTGCCAGACAATCGAACCGTACAGGTTTTGACGGGCGATGCGGCCAGTTTGCTGGGTCAGTTGTACAACTTCAAATTCATTCCTGGCAGGTCGGGCCAGCAAGCCGGCATGCGCCGAAGCGACGGCGGAGGGAACCGACATGGACATGGCACAGGGACAGCTCATGACCAGCATGGCAACCACAACAGGAACGACATGCGAAGGGTCCATCCAGTACCAGACCAGACCAAAGGCGGCGGCCAATACCAGCTGAATGCTGACGAACCAGAATGCCAGAGTATTGGCATGACCTGTCACGGACTGGCGAAAGCGTTCGATCAGGTCATGGGATGCGGACTGCGTCACCGACTGGCGGGCGCAAAGCTCCAGATAACGGGCAGTCAGCAAAAAGGCCACGAACATCGTGACCGAGTCGTAGTACACCTCGCCCTGCTGGATCCAGGTGTTGTACACACTAGGCAGGAAAGCACCCACAATACCCAAGGCCACCGGCACATCCATGCCTACACGACCTTCGGACAAGCTTTTGACAGCCCCTTTCAGGATGGGCCAGGCACAGTACAGCACGACAGGCATGGTCAAGCACAGGCCCGCCCAATTCATGAGCACAATGACTTGCGAGAGAGATTCAATGTCTTCAGCGCGAGTGCTGAAAGAGCGCATATAGCCGGGGAAAGCAAACATCATCACCTGCATGGCAGCCAGCCAGGACAGGCCCAAACGGGCTAATGTGTGTCGCCGACGCGACCGCTGCTCATCGGTGAGGGGCTTTGGAAGAGAAAAAATCGAATATGCGCGCATGGAAGGACTATAAGCCACTGATATTTCTTCATTCTTGATTTAAATCAATACGACTTTGCTTCGATCCTATATCGTTGTCCTTATGCATCTTGTTCAGGCCGTTACCCCCCCAACGCGGCGCTAACTGTTCAATGCTTTCAAGGCTGCTTATTGGCAGCCTTTTTTTTATTCCATCCGCAACACAGTGCAAGGATTTCGCACTGCTTATGCGTCCCTTGCGCGGCCAAAGTCTACCACGCCTTTTCCCTATGAGAATGCCTTGATTATCAAGACTTTTCATGACGAAATAATGTAGCGCTGTGAATGCAAATCAATCCACGCAAACGTGCACCTTGAATTGAAGAACAGGCAGGTCTGACCACCCGCTTTGCAAGCCTTTTCGGGCTTGTTTCCGCTCCCTCTTTCCATACTTTCAAAGTCTGTTCAAAACAGCTGCCACCAAATATCAAGCCTTCAAATTTGATATTTGAAATATGTAGCTTTTAAGCAAAAAAGTGTGCCAATAAAAAAGCAGCCCACCGACTGGAGCGTACGGTGGGCTGCCTGCAACCAGAGAAGGGGCTATCTACCCTTCCCTGTCCTGCTTATGCCTCGGAGGGCGCAAACTGCTCGGCTTCTGTGGAGCCGGCCAGTGCGGTCGTCGAGGACTTACCGGCTTCAACTGTCTGAGTGACAGCATCAAAGTAGCCTGTACCCACTTCGCGCTGGTGTTTCACAGCGGTAAAGCCCAGGGGTGCAGCGGCGAACTCTTTTTCCTGCAGTTGAACGAAGGCGCTCATCTGGTTGCGGGCGTAGCCGTGGGCCAGCTCGAACATGCCGTAGTTCAGTGCGTGGAAACCAGCCAGAGTGATGAACTGGAACTTGTAGCCCATGGCGCCCAGCTCGCGCTGGAACTTGGCAATCGTGGCGTCGTCCAGGTTCTTCTTCCAGTTGAACGATGGCGAGCAGTTGTAGGACAGCAGCTTGCCAGGGAACTGACGGTGGATGGCTTCCGCGAAGCGGCGGGCGTACTCCAGATCCGGTGTGGAGGTTTCGCACCAGACCAGATCGGCATAAGGAGCGTAGGCCAGACCACGGGCAATGGCTTGATCCAGACCGGCACGGGTGCGGTAGAAACCTTCCACCGTACGCTCATCCAGAATGAAGGGGCGATCGTACTCGTCCACATCGCTGGTGATCAGGTCCGCTGCATCCGCATCCGTACGGGCAACCAGAATGGTGGGAACGTCCAGAACGTCAGCAGCCAGACGAGCAGCCACCAGTTTGGAGATGGCCTCACGAGTTGGCACCAGCACTTTGCCACCCAAGTGACCACACTTCTTGGCCGAAGCCAGCTGGTCCTCGAAGTGAACGCCAGCAGCGCCAGCCACAATCATGGCCTTCATCAGTTCAAATGCGTTCAGCACACCACCGAAACCGGCTTCCGCGTCGGCCACGATAGGAGCGAAGTAATCCACGTAGCCTTCGTCACCCGGGTTCACCCCTTCCATCCACTGGATCTGATCACAGCGGGCCAGGGAGTTGTTGATGCGACGCACCACGGATGGCACCGAGTTGACGGGGTACAGCGACTGGTCAGGGTACATTTCGCCAGCGCTGTTAGCGTCGCCAGCCACTTGCCAACCCGACAGGTAAATCGCTTTCAAACCGGCCTTGACCTGTTGCATGGCCTGGTTACCCGTCAGGGCGCCCAGTGCGTTCACAAAGGGTTCCTGATTGATGGATTGCCACAGACGCTCAGCACCACGGCGAGCCAGGGTGTGCTCCTCAACCAGAGAACCACGCAAACGAATCACTTCCTCAGCGGTGTAACCACGCTTGATACCTTGCCAGCGTGGGTCTTCTGCCCAGCGTTTTTGCAAATTGCGGATCTCAGTTTCTCGAGCATTCATGGTGAACTCCTAAGATGGATTTAACAGTGAACAAGATGACTACAGTCTACCCAAATGCTGCACCGCATCCATGTTTTCTATCTTATATAAGAGTAAATATTTTTCTTTTAAAAATCATATAGATATATAATTAATTTCGAGATATGAAATTACTTACCTGTTTGTGAAATGAAAATCTGTGCGGCGCGCAAGCCGTTTTTTGCATACTGAGACAAGGATTTCACAATGTGGGATAATCGCCTTTATACCGCCCGGTGAGCGCCTGCTCGCTGCACCGGTTTCCCGTTTTATTTCTGCAGCACCCGTCAATGAGCAACAACTCCCCTCTTAAAGACTCGCCTCTTGGGCACGATGTGGTTTATCCCACACAGTACGATCCCAGTGTCCTGTTCGGTATTGAGCGCTCCCTGAACCGTCAGGCGCTTCAGGTTCCCGAGCAATGGTACGGCGCCGATATCTGGAACGGTTACGAGATCTCCTGGCTCAATCCCAAAGGCAAACCTGTCGTCGCCCTGGCGCGCTTTGTTATTCCCTGGAATAGCCCACGCATCATCGAGTCCAAATCCTTCAAGCTTTATCTGAACTCGTTTAATGATGAAGTGGTGGAAGATATGGCCAGCCTTGTGCAGCGTATGGAGCAAGACTTGAGCGCGGTTGCCGGTGCCGCTGTCAATGTGACGCTAATTCCGCTCAAGGCCTTGAACGGTCAGCCTATCAGCCAGTTGGAAGGCCACTGCATTGATGAGCTGGACATCAGCATTCAAGACTACACACCACAAAGCGGCTTGCTGCAATGCCTGCCAAACACCCCCATCGTGACCGAGTCTCTGGTCTCTGATTTGCTCAAGTCCAATTGCCCCGTTACCGGTCAACCCGACTGGGGCAGTGTGCAAGTACGCTATACCGGCCCGCAGATTGATCCCGCTTCCTTGCTGCGCTATATCGTCTCACTGCGCCGTCACACCGAGTTCCATGAACATTGCGTGGAACGTCTCTACAGCGATATCCAGCAAAGCTGCAAGCCTGAGCGTTTGCTGGTGTATGCGCGCTACACCCGCCGTGGGGGCCTGGATATCAACCCCTGGCGCAGCAGCCATGCTGATAGCGTGGAAGAACCACGCCTGGCGCGTCAGTGATCTCTATATAGCTATATAGAGATGCTTGAACCGGAAAAACCAATGTGCTTTTCTGAGTTCACGGCTACAAGCTTCCCCCCTGCTTTAAGGCAGGGCAAGAAAAAACCCCAAAAACCTATCAAGTTTTTGGGGTTTTCTTTTATGGCCTTCCGAAGCGGCCTTGCATAGCAACGGGCAGATCAGGATTTGGTCGCGCGGCTTACTGTAGAGGCCACATACACAGCTAAACCGGCCGCGGTCCAATACCCGATGGCGGCACCATACCAGGGAGCCTGGGTCAAACCCACGTCCAGCAGCAAACCAAAGCCCACTGGTGCCAGGGAAGAACCTACGTCCATGCCCGAGTACACCAGGCCATACACTGCGCCGGTAGCCCCTTTGGGGGTGACACGGCGTATCAGCATGTCCCGCGATGGCGAGGCAATGCCCGAGCAAAAGCCAGCCGCCCCCACCACAAACAAGGCCAGCGAAGGCATGACCCAACCAGCACCCAGTACCAGCAGCAAAGCGCCCGATACGCACAGGGACACAAACACAATCAATTCAGAACGTGGTGTCGTGGAAGCAATAAAACCACCCACAAACATGCCCGCTGCCGAAGCCAGCATGAAGCCGGACAAGGCCGTACCCGCCGTTACCTTATCAATGCCATAGGTGTTGTGCAGCATAGGAATGGTGTAATTCTGCACCACGGCCATCGCTGCTGTAGCAAAGGCAAAGAACAGGAAGGCACCCCACAAGGAAGGACGCGACAACAAGGTAGACAAGGTCGTCCAGACCGACTCCTTGGCCTGCGGACGCGCAGGCGCTGCTCCCGAGGCCGTGCGCCCTGCCAAAGCATCCCGGTTCATCAGAACCAGCACCAGAATAGCCGCAATCAGGGCTGCCGCCGACAGTACAGCAACGCGCCAGTTGAAATAAATGGTCAGCGTGGTAATAAAGACCGGCGTCAGGGCCCAGCCCAGATTCCCAGTCAAACCGTGTGCGCTAAAAGCGTGGCCCAAACGAGCCGGGCTGACACGATGATTCAGGATGGAGTAATCCACTGGGTGGAACACGGCATTACCCACGCCACCGATCAAGGCCGCCGCCAGCAACATGCCATAGCCATTGGCCGTCCCGATCAGCAAGGCCGCCACCACAAAACAGGACAGGCCCACTTTCAGGACCGGCAAGGCTCCGATACGGTCAACCAGAAAACCGGAAGAGGCCTGCCCAAAACAGGACACCAGATAAAAGGTGGTCACCAGACCACCCAAGGTCAGGAAGTCGTAACCGAACTCTTGGCCAAGGGAAATATACAGTGTGGGCAGAATCAGCTGAAAGAAGTGCGAACTGGCGTGTGCGATACCGATAACGCCAATAACCCGCCAGTCCTGTGAACCGTCAGGCCCCGCCCCATCCAGCGTCGTTGTTGATGAATTAGCCATTTGTATTAGAGTTGCTTTTTCTTGATTTCCGGCCAGGCCTTCTGCAAGTAATAGCACATGGACCAGACCGTGAGAACCGCGGCCACAATAATCAGGGCTTGCCCAATAATCCGTGTCGGCAGGCCCATGACAGGCGACCAGTACAACAAACAAGGAATGGCAACCATTTGCGCGGCGGTTTTGAATTTACCCAAGCGATGAACTGCCACACTACCACTGGCACCAATCTTAGCCATCCATTCCCGCAATGCCGAAATGGTGATTTCACGGCCAATAATAATCAGGGCGATAAAGGCATCCACACGGCCCAGATCCAGCAAGACCAGCAAAGCGGCACTGACCATGAGTTTGTCCGCAACCGGGTCCAGGAAGGCCCCGAATGAGGACGTCTGGTTCCAGCGGCGAGCCAGCCAGCCGTCAAACCAATCCGTTGCGGCGGCCACGATAAACACCGAAGCGGCCCACAGATCGCGTGTTTCCATGCTCAGCCAATCCGCTGGCAGATAAAACAGGGCGACGATCAAGGGGATCAGAACGATGCGAAGCCACGTCAGGGCTATGGGCAGATTAAAAGGCATAGCTTGGATACCAACCTAATTTAAAACAAAGGCTCTCGCCTATCGTAAAGCATGATAAATGCGTTCGGCCAGTTCAGTGGATATTCCATCAACCGCACTAAGCTCATCAATACTTGCGTCCGCAACGCCACTAAAACCACCAAAGCGAGCCAGCAGACGCTGACGCCGTTTGGCGCCAATCCCGTCAATATCTTCCAGGCGTGACACATTGCGCGTTTTGGCACGTTGGGCACGCATGCCCGTAATGGCAAAACGGTGCGCTTCGTCACGCACCTGAGCGACCAGCATCAGTGCCGCCGACTCCACACCCAAAGCCACAGGCGGGCGATCATCGGCAAATACCAGGGTTTCCAGACCTACTTTACGCTTTTCACCCTTGGCAACGCCGACCAGGACGTGAATATCCAGGCCCAGTTCCACAAAAACCTGGCGGGCAATTTCCACCTGCCCCTTGCCACCGTCGATCAACACAATGTCGGGCAAAGGCGCCAAACCTTCGGCAACCCGCGAGAAACGTCGGTTCAGCACTTGGCGCATGGCCGCATAATCATCGCCGGGCGTGATGCCTGCAATGTTGTAGCGGCGATAAAGCGAGTTCTGCATCTCGTGGTGTTTATAAACCACACACGAGGCTTGGGTGGCCTCCCCTGCGGTATGGCTAATATCGAAACATTCGATGTGCAGGGTATCAAGCTGGGCCTCATCCAGGTCCAGTTGCAGGGCTTCGGCCAGGGCTCGGGTACGGTCAGCGCGAGCGGTGGATTCGCTCAGCACACGGGCCAAGGCCAGGCCGGCATTCTTGGTGGCCTGCTCCAGCCAGATCTTGCGTACCCCTTGGGGGCGCACCACCACACGCGCCTTCACACCGGTTTGCTCAGCCAGCAATGGCATCAGGTCTGCATCGGGCAAAGCGTGCGAACAGACCAGAACCGGCGGCATGCGGCGCTCCAGATAGTGCTGGGCGATAAACGCGGCCAGCACATCGCTAGGGGTGTCATCGTTGATTTGGGTGGGGAAGAAAGCACGGTCACCCAAGTGACGACCGCCACGCACCATGGCCAGGTTCACACAGAACTTACCACCGGCGTTCAGCACCACAATAATGTCTACGTCTTCCTTGCCCACCTGCTCCATGCTTTGCTGCTGCAGTACGGCGGACAGGGCTTTCATCTGGTCGCGCAAAATCGCTGCCTGCTCGAAATCCAGCGAGTCCGAAGCCTGCATCATGCGCTCTTGCAGCTCGCCCAGAATTTCAGAGGTATTCCCGTCCAAAAAGCTGATGGCACGCTGCACATCCAGCTGATACTGCTCGGGCGCGATCAAGTTCACACAGGGGGCCGAACAGCGCCCGATCTGATGCAGCAAACAGGGACGGCTGCGGTTGGCGTAAACGCTGTCTTCACAGGTCCGCAAACGAAACACCCGTTGCAGGATCTGAATGGTTTCACGCACCGCCCAGGAGTTGGGATAAGGGCCGAAAAAATGCCCTTTCCCGCTGGTACTGCCCCGGTAATAGGCAATACGAGGCGCCTGATGGGCGCTGATCATCAGGTAGGGGTAGGACTTGTCGTCCCGGAAAAGAATGTTGTAGCGCGGCCGCAGGCGCTTGATAAGGTTATTTTCCAGCAGCAAGGCCTCGGCCTCGCTGCGGGTAACGGTTACCTCGATGCGCGCGACGCGCGCCACCATATGGGCAATACGGGGGCTGCTCAGCGTTTTCTGGAAGTACGAGCTGACACGGCGCTTGAGATCACGCGCCTTGCCCACATACAGTACCTCGCCCTGTTCGTCGATATGCCGGTACACGCCCGGCAGATTCGGCAAATCAGACAGAAAGGATTTTAGATTGAAGTCCGCGGGCATATTGATAGTGTTCATCCGCTTGCAAAGCGTCCCAATCCAAGGCTGGCGTCGTCGGCATCAGACGACGGATGCGATTTTGGGATTCCTCGGAAATCGTGAAATCCAGGCGCGAGAGCAGATCGTCGGCCAGATCGGGACGATTGCATACCAGCACCATGTCGCAACCAGCACCCAGGGCAGCCTGAGCACGTGCCAGGATATCGCCCACGACAGTGGCGCCTTCCATGGTCAGGTCGTCGGAAAAAATCACGCCGTCATAAGCCAGGGCCTTGCGCAGCACACGCTGAATCCAGTATGGCGAAAAGCCGGCTGGCAACGGGTCCACTTTGGAATAAATCACGTGTGCCGGCATCACCGAAGGTAGCTGCAAGGTGCCCAGCCAGCCATAAGGAGCGGCATCCTCGTCCAGAATCTCTTCCAGCGTACGGTCGTCAACGGGAATCTCGTGATGCGAATCTGCCTCTACGCCGCCATGGCCAGGAAAGTGCTTGCCGCAGGCAGCCATACCGGCCTTGTTCAGACCACGGATCAAGCCGGCCGCCAACATGGAGACGGCACGGGGATTACGGTGGAAAGAGCGATCACCAATCACCTTGCTGACACCCCAGTCCAGATCCAGTACCGGCGTAAAGCTCATATCCACGCCGCAAGCGCGCAGCTCGGCCGCCAGCACATAGCCCGTATCGGCGGCAACAGCAGCGGCCTTGACGGCATCGCGCGTCCACAGCTGACCCAACTGGCTCATGGCGGGCAGCGTGGTAAAGCCATCCTCGCGGAAACGCTGTACCCGGCCCCCCTCGTGGTCCACGGCGATCAGCAAAGGCTCATCCCGCGCTTCGTGAATGGACTGGCACAGGGCGGTCAGCTGAGCACGATTTTCAAAGTTGCGGCTGAACAGGATCACGCCACCGACCAGAGGGTGACGCAGGCGCTCACGCTCCTGATCCGTCAGGACCATGCCCTGCACGTCCACCATGACCGGGCCCGGAGGCAGCACTGCTTGCGAGGAAGAACTCATTTAGTATCAGACTCAGCTAAGGATAAGGAAGGAATGGCAGGCGCTTTGGCTTCCAGCACCACAAAGGCCATGGCCATATCGGATTCATCTGTCAGGGAAATATGAACGGCCCCGAAGCGGGCGTCAAACCAGTCTTGCAAATCAGCAGACAGGCGCACTACCGGGCGGCCACCAGGCGCGTTCAAGGTTTGCATGCGTGACCAGGCCATAGGCATGCGCATGCCCAGCCCCACCGCTTTGGAAAAAGCTTCCTTGGCTGCGAAACGGGTGGCCAGATAGCGCAGGCCGCGCACCGGGTCGCGTGCCTGACGGCGGGCATAGACCTCTCGCTCCTGCTCGCCCAGAATGCGCTTTACAAAGCGATCACCATGACGAGCCAAGGCGCGCTCGATCCGCTCGATACGGATCAGGTCGGTGCCGATGCCGGCAATCAAACCGGACGGTATTGGGGGCATGATGTCATCAGAAAAAATACTGCAAAAGCGGCCTGGGCCGCCTACCAGCTTGCAATGATACCGTGAGAGCGCGGAATACAAAAACGGCCCTGCCAGAGCAGAGCCGTTTTTTTGACGTCAATCCGCCAGACTTAGAACGCGCGCTTGTCGATCACACGTTTGGCTTTGCCCGTCACGGTACGCTCGACCATGCCGGAGGACTGCACACGAATTCGTGCGCTGACACCGATAAAGGTCTTGATGGAGTGGCTCAGACGGCGGGCCATTTGCTCACGCTCGGCGTCGTTCAGGTGATTGAACTCGGGACGCACTTCAACCAGAATTTCCAGTTCGTCCATATTGCCGTTACGGCTCAATACCAACTGATACTGGGCGGCCAGCTCGGGCATCTTCAGAACCAGTTCTTCGACCTGGGTCGGGAACAGGTTCACGCCACGCACAATGACCATATCGTCGCTGCGGCCCGTAATCTTGCCAATACGGCGCATGCTGCGCGAAGTGGGCGGCAACAGTTGTGTCAGGTCGCGAGTGCGGTAGCGAATGACGGGCATGGCTTCCTTGCTCAGCGAGGTAAAGACCAGTTCACCACTTTCACCCTCAGCCACAGGCTC
This sequence comes from Alcaligenes nematophilus, assembly GCF_026344155.1. Lineage (NCBI taxonomy): Bacteria > Pseudomonadati > Pseudomonadota > Betaproteobacteria > Burkholderiales > Alcaligenaceae > Alcaligenes > Alcaligenes nematophilus. The sequence continues at coordinate 598,769 of NZ_JAPKMZ010000001.1, forward strand.
GCCGGTTTCAGGGTTGATGATTTCGGGGTAGAAATGGTCTTCCCATACCACTGGGCCGTCCTTGCTTTCCACACACTCCATGGCCACGCCCGGGCCCATCACTTCGGACAGACCGTAGATGTCCACGGCGTCGATGCCAGCGCGCTGCTCAATATCCAGACGCATCTGGCCGGTCCAGGGCTCGGCACCAAAAATACCGATACGCAAGGAGGTATCGCGGGGGTCCATGCCCTGGCGCTCGATCTCTTCGACGATATTGCAGAAGTACGAAGGGGTAACCAGAATCACGTCGGGACGGAAATCCTGAATCAGCTGAACTTGTTTTTCAGTCTGGCCACCAGACATGGGAACCACGGTACAACCCAGGCGCTCGGCACCGTAGTGCGCACCCAGACCGCCGGTGAACAGGCCGTAGCCGTAAGCCACATGGGCAATATCACCGGGGCGGGCACCGGCGGCCCACATGGAACGGGCAAACAGATCGGCCCAGGTGGAAATGTCATTGGCAGTGTAGCCCACCACGGTGGGCTTGCCCGTGGTGCCACTGGAAGCGTGCACGCGTGCTACCTGTTCACGGGGAACCGCAAACATCTTGAAGGGGTAGTTGTCACGCAGGTCCTGCTTGGTCGTGAAGGGGAACTTGGAAATGTCCGACAACTGCTTCAAATCGTCGGGGTGCACGCCCGCTTCATCAAATTTCTGCCGATAGTGCGGCACATTCTCGTAAGCATGCTTTAGCGTCCATTTCAGACGCTCCAGCTGCAAGTTGCGGATTTCATCAATACTTGCATGCTCAATGGCATCGCGGCCAACCTGTTCTTTAATTGCTGTCATGGTGTACTCCTGCCCTGCCGCTGGTGTGGTACTTCCGACCCCCCCGGGTCTACAGGGTATGTATCGTCAAAAAATTATTTTTTTTCAATCCCGCCCAATACCGTGCCATTTAGCCGGTACGAGCGCCCACGGAACAAGGCAACGCGCTTGTTGTTCTGGTTGACCACCTCGATGTCATACACCCCGGTGCGACCGGCCAGGGAGGCCTCGACCGCACGAGCGGTCAGGACGTCCCCTTCAAAGGCAGGAGCCAGGTAATCGATAGTGCAGCCGGACGCAACAGTCGGTGCATTGCGAGAATTGCAGGCAAACGCAAAGGTGCTGTCAGCCAACGCAAAAATGAAACCACCGTGACAGGTCTTGTGCCCGTTGAGCATGTCGGCGCGCACCGTCATGCTCATGTCGGCCTTGCCCGGTGCCACGCTATCCAGGCTCAGGCCCAAAGCCTGAGATGCCTGGTCATTGCCATACATATGGTCACTGACCTGCTGGGCCAGTGCTTGTGGGTCTTCAACAGCCATTGCGTTGCTTTGCATTACTTTCCTTTAAATTGGGGGGCACGCTTGCCCAGGAATGCATTAACACCCTCGCGGTAATCTTCGGATGCACCCAGTTCACGCATCAAGTCGCGTTCCAGATCCAACTGTTGATCAAGCGAATGGGCATCACTGGCATAAATCGCTTTCTTGGCATAGGCCAGACCTTTGGTCGGGGCCTGCGCAAAATGGGCGGCCAGTTCGTTCAGGCGAGCCTGGAAAGCGTCATCGTCCACGCACTCCCAGATCAGGCCCCACTGCGCTGCCTGCTCGGCCGAGAGCTTGTCACCCAGCAAAGACAGGCCCATCGCGCGTGCCGTGCCCACCAGACGAGGCAGGAAGAAGGTACCGCCAGTGTCAGGCAGCAAGCCCAGGCGGCAGAATGGCTGGATGAAGCTGGCCGAACGAGTGGCGATCACGATGTCACCGGCCAGAGCCAGGTTCGCGCCAGCACCGGCGGCCACACCATTGACACCCACCACCACAGGGGCCGCCAGCGCACGCAGACGGCGCACCAGCGGTGCGTAGAATTTTTCAATGGTGGCACCCAGATCCACGGGGGCATCGCCCGCGCTCATCTGACGCTCGGACAGGTCCTGGCCGGCGCAAAAGCCACGGCCATTACCAGTCAGAATCAGTACGCGCAGATCCGCGCACTGTTCCACTTTATCCAGAGCCTGAGCCAGCTCGCCGTGCATATCGGCCGTGAAGCTGTTGAGCTTGTCGGGACGATTCAAGGTAATGCGTGCTACGCCATTTTCCAGCTGAAATTGAATACTTTGGTCAGTCACCTGGCCACCCTCCTTTAGAAATGCCAGCGAGTCTGAACGACACGGAAGCGGTTAGCAACATAGGCCGAATCCGACAGGGATGCGTTGGCAGCCGGGTTGGCGCCAGTGCCGTGGAAGTCGCTATAGGCTGCGGTCTGGTTGATGAACACAGCGCCGGTCAGGTTCAGGGACAGGGATACGCCGGAACGCTCGGCCATGCGCTGAATCTTGGCGGTCACGGCATCATCGGTGCTGTAAGCCGACAAGGTCAGTGCGCCGTGCTCGATCACGTTGCGACCTGCCACTTCAATGCTTTGCTCGGTCGAATCGGTTTGCACCACAAAAACGATGGGGCCGAACCATTCTTGTTGAATCTCGGGCTGATCCACACGGGCCTGCAAGACCAACGGTGTACGTACGCGGGCACCGGGGAATGCGGGGTGTTCCAGCGTCTGGCTGTCAGCCAGGATAGGCATGCCCAATTGGCGAGCCTGATCAATACGCTTTGCGCAGGCTTCGTTTTGCACGGCACCCGTAATTTCAACGGCACGGTCCGGATCGGACACCAGCTTTTGCACTGCCTGGGCCAGACCTTGAGCCACTTCGTCAAAGCTCATCACGCCATCGGCAGTACGGATACCGTCACGAGGCACGTAAATGTTTTGAGGGGCGGTACACATCTGGCCGGAGTACAGCGCAAAGGAGAACGCCAGGTTGCGGGCAACCGCTTTGAAATCCTCAACCGAATCAATAATCACCTGATTCACACCAGCTTTTTCGGTGTAGACCAAAGCGTGGCGAGCATTTTCTTCCAACCAGTTGCCGTTCTGGCTGCTGCCGGTAAAGTCGATCAGCTTGACGGCCTTGTTCAGTGCCAATTGCTGGGCGGTGTCTTCCGATGGCTCGTGAGCGGCCAGCAAGACCACATTAGGATTGAAACCGGCTTCGGCCAGCACTTCGCGGGCGACAGCAACGGTAATGGCCAAAGGCAGAATCGCGCCAGGGTGCGGCTTCACAATCACGGTATTGCCGGTTGCCAAGGAAGCAAACAGGCCTGGGTAACCGTTCCAGGTTGGGAAGGTGGAGCAACCAATCACCAGACCAATGCCACGGGGCACGACTTTGAACTGTTTCTTCATCTGGATGGGATCGTGCTTGCCCTGGGGCTTGATCCAGTCAACCAGACCGGGGATACGGGACATTTCCTGCCAGGCGTAGGCCACGGCTTCCAGCGCACGTTCCTGAGCGTGAGGGCCACCGGCCTGGAAGGCCATCATGAAGCCCTGACCCGTGGTGTGCTGCACAGCGTGAGCGATCTCGAAGCTGCGCTGATTCAAACGATGCAGGATTTCCAGGCAAATGCCAACCCAGGCTTGCGGGCCAGCATCGCGCCAGCTGTCCAGCGCCAGTTGCGACTGAGCCAGCAATTGGTCCACCGGCACTTTGGGGTAGCTAATGCCCAGATCAAAACCAAAAGGCGATTGCTCGTTGCCGACTTCACCTTGTGCGCCTTCCAGCGTCAAGGGAAAGGCTTTGCCACGGTAGGCTTCAAAAGCAGCCTGACCATCCTGAGCCGCGGTTTCACCGTAGGCGCGCGGGCTGGGATTTTCAGGATAAGCGCTCCAGAAGTTGCGCTCCAGAATACTGCTCAAAGCCTGATCCAGCGTTGCCTGATGCGTCTTGAAAAAATCTGCTGCCATACAATGTGCTCCTGAAACTAGTAGGACGCCAAGCTGGGAAGCTGGCGTCCAGATTCTTGAAAAACCGCTATGTTGCTGCGGTCTTAGGTTTCCTGATCGAAGTCAATCACCACCCGGTCGGTAACCGGAAAGCTTTGGCAACTGAGCACGAAACCGCGGGCTACTTCGTAATCTTCCAATGCAAAGTTGGCGTCCATGTCCACTTCGCCCTCTACCACTTTGCAACGGCAGGTAGAACAAACCCCACCTTTACAGGAGTAAGGCAATTCCAGCCCTTGCTCCAGTGCCGCGTCCAGAATGCTGCTGTTGCTTTTGCTGATAGTCAGGTTGCGGGTAATGCCGTCCTGAATCACGGTCAGCTCGCACTCTTCCTTGCCCGGAGCCTTGCGCGACTCTTCGCCCGTACGCAGTGCACGTGGGCCTTTGGGAGCGCCGAACAGCTCGAACTTGATCTGGGATTTTTCCAGGCCGTTTTCCTGCAAGGCAGCAACCACCTGCTCGCTCATGTCCTGGGGACCACACACAAAGGCCACGTCCACACTGGCCGGGTCAAACCATTGCTGCATCAACTGGCGCACTTTTTCGCCATCCAGACGGCCGTTGAACAGGTCGATATCCTGCGTTTCCCGGCTCATGATATACACGATGGAGAAACGTTCCATATAGGTGTTTTTCAGGTCCTCGATCTCTTCGCGGAACATGATGGCCGAGGAAGCACGGTTACCGAAAAACAGCGTGAAAGTGGACTTGGGCTCGGTATCCAGCGCGGTTTTTACCAGCGACAGAATCGGTGTAATGCCGCTACCGACCGCAAAGGCGGCGTAACGGTGAGCCTGGCTGGGATCAAAGTCCACGGTGAAGTTGCCATCAGGCGGCATCACTTCCAGGGTGGCGCCCGCTTCCAGATGACTATTGGCCCAGGTGGAGAAAGCGCCATCATTCACACGCTTGATCGCCACGCGCAGCAACCGATCGTGCGGAGCCGCACAGATCGAGTAGGAGCGGCGCAATTCCTGGCCATCCAGGTGAGTGCGCAAGGTCAGATACTGACCGGGACGAAACTGAAACACATCCTGCAAATCCTCGGGCACGGTAAAGGCCACCACCACGGCGTCGCGGGTGCTGCGGGAGACCGAAGCCACAGGAAGAGAATAAAACTGACTCATAGGACTAATGCGCCTTAAAGTAATCGAATGGTTCACCGCAGCTGATGCAGCGATACAGCGCTTTACAGGGTGTGGAGCCAAACTGGCTGATCACCCGTGTATGCGTGGAGCCGCATTGAGGACAGGCCACCACGGGCGCCTCGGGCTGACGCAGCAAACCAGAAATATCAACCGCACTTTGGGCCGGAGGAGCGATACCGTAGTCGCGCAAGGCCAGCTTGCCCTGCTCGCTCATCCAATCGGTCGTCCAGGCCGGTGACAACTTGGTATCCACCCGAACCTGCTCGATACCGGCCTGTTGCAAGGCCTGTTCAATCGAGTGGCTCATTTCGTACATCGCCGGACAACCGGAGTAGGTCGGTGTGATGGTGACCACACACACGTCCTGCTCCCAACTCACGTCACGCACAATGCCCAGGTCCAGCAGGGAGATCACGGGGATCTCCGGGTCTGGCACCGTGGCCAGCACTTGCATGACCTGCTCGGTGCTCCAGGTCTGTGTCATGGCGATCACCAAGTGGCGTCAGGATACATACGTGGCAGGTGCTGCATTTCTGCCAACAGAAACCCTAACGCTTCCGTGTGACGGCCTTGGGGACCACCACGGTAGGCCTTGTGCTGAGCATCCTGCTCGGCCGGGCAACGCAAGGTGGCGCGCTCCAGCGCATTCTGGATGTACTCCAGGCAAGGCTGCCACAGGCTGGCCATCAAAGGCACAGCCTGACGCTGAGCCAGTTCCTCAGTGACCTCGTCATCCAGGAACAGCTCACCCAGGTAGAACCAGGCATCATCAATGGCTTTTTGCATGCGCTTGTGGCTTTCCGGGGTGCCATCACCCAGGCGCACGATCAAGTCGGTCGAGCGGCGCAGGTGATACAGCACTTCTTTATGTGCCTTCTGGGCAATCTCGCGAATCTGCTCGTCGCTGGATTCGATCAACTGCTCCAGCAGGAAGCAATGCCAGGCATCAAACAGGAACTGACGTGCCAGCGTGTCGCCGTAGTGACCATTCTCACGCTCCACCAACAAGTAGTTGGTGTACTCGTGGACGTCTCGGTGATAGGCCAGACGATCTTCGTCCCGGCCCTGACCTTCGGTCTCGCCTGCCAGTGTCAGCCACATACGGGCCTGACCCAGCAAGTCCAGTGCCGTATTGGCACAGGCCAGTTCTTCTTCCAGAGCCGGGCCGTGGCCAGTCCACTCACCCAGGCGCTGAGCCAGCACCAGGGTGGAATCGCCCATGCGCAGGGCGTAGGAAAACAAAGCTTTGTCCATACCAGTTCCTACATATTGATGCCGTCAGGCATGGGGAAAAACGTAGGGTGACGGTAGACCTTGGTGTTGGATGGCTCGAACAGCGGGCCTTTGTCACCAGGGCTGGAAGCAGCGATATCGGCTGCACGTACGACCCAGATGCTCACGCCTTCGTTACGGCGGGTGTACACATCACGGGCATTGTTGATGGCCATTTCGGCGTCCGGAGCATGCAGGCTGCCTACGTGCTTGTGGGCCAAGCCATGCTGGCTGCGAATGAAAACTTCCCACAGGGGCCAATCGTTCTTGCTCATAACTGAAAATTCCTTGCTGTGCAGCGGCGCTGTCAAAGCGCCTGCTGCGAATCGGATCGAATCAGAAACCGTGCTGGTTTCCTAGCCTTCTTGATCAGGCCACCTTGCGGACGGCTTCCTGCTTTTGGGCATGTGCATCCAGTGCATCACGGAACCAGGCGCCGTTCTCGTGGGCCTGGACTCGGGCTTCGAGTCGCTCACGATTACAGGGACCATTGCCCTTGATCACCGCCCAGAATTCTTCCCAGTCGATCTCGCCAAAGTCGTAGTGACCGCGCTCTTCGTTCCAGCGTAGATCAGGGTCAGGAATGGTCAGACCCAGGTACTCGGCCTGAGGCACGGTCTGGTCCACCATCTTCTGGCGCAGTTCGTCGTTGGAGAACAGCTTGATCTTCCACTGCATGGACTGGGCGCTGTTGGTGGAGTCCGCATCCGAAGGACCGAACATCATCAAGGCAGGCCACCACCAGCGGTTGATGGAATCCTGAACCATGGCCTTTTGCTCCGGCGTACCGTGCAGGCACATCTGAATCAGCAAGTCGTAACCCTGGCGCTGGTGGAAGGACTCTTCCTTGCACACGCGCACCATGGCACGGGCATAAGGACCGTAGGAGCAGCGGCACAGCGGAATCTGGTTGATGATGGCCGAGCCATCGACCAGCCAGCCGATCATGCCGATATCAGCCCAGTTCAATGTTGGGTAGTTAAAAATACTGGAGTACTTGGCTTTGCCCGACAGCAGATCGTCGACCAGCTTGTCACGGCTTACGCCCAGCGTTTCGGCCGCGCTGTACAGGTACAGACCGTGACCGGCCTCGTCCTGCACCTTGGCCATCAAGATGGCTTTGCGCTTGAGCGAAGGGGCGCGGGTAATCCAGTTACCTTCGGGCAGCATCCCGACAACCTCGGAGTGTGCGTGCTGAGAAATCTGGCGAACCAAGGTTTTGCGATAGGCTTCGGGCATCCAGTCCCTGGCTTCGATGCGGACACCCTCATCGATGCGCTCTTGGAACCGACGCTCTTCGTCGGACATCTGCTCGATATCCTGGACCTGCTTGACGCCTGTCTCTACAAGTTGTGCATACATGACCATCCCCGGTAAGAGTGCAGAAAGCGCCCAAACAAATTTGTTTCGACGCAAACCATATACACTTCATTATTTAATACGAAAAATGTGATGTCAATCGTAAAACCGTATCATATGGCCTTGAAGCAGATACTTTAAGGGTAAATACTTAGACGTAAAAAAACCGAGGTGCGACAAATCGCTATCCTCGGTTTTGATCCTGCCAATGTGTCCCCGCCTACAGCTGCAGCGCGCTCACGAACCGTGCCGGGACCCGCATCCCTTCTGCCCTGCCTGCCCTTCCCGTTTACAGACGGATGAAGTGCTCGCGGTAGTGTTTCAGCTCGTCAATGGACTCGTAAATATCGGCCAAGGCCTCGTGGCGGCTTTGCTTGACGAAACTTTTAACCACTTCAGGCTTCCAACGCAAAGCCAGTTCTTTCAGAGTGCTGACATCCAGATTGCGATAGTGGAAGAAAGCCTCCAGACGAGGCATGTAGCGGTACATGAAACGACGGTCCTGGCTGATGGTGTTGCCACACAGGGGCGACTTGCCAGCCGGTACGTGCTCTTTCAGGAATTCCAGCAACTGATCCTCGGCTTGCGCTTCGGTCAGGGTAGAAGCTTTGACCTTGTCGATCAGGCCGCTACGGCCATGCGTACCCTTGTTCCAGGCGTCCATGCCATCGAGCAATGCATTGCTTTGATGAACCACCAGAACCGGGCCTTCCGCCACCAGAGTCAAGTCTGCTTCTGTTACCACGACCGCAACTTCGATGATGCGCTCTTTGTCCGGATCCAGTCCTGTCATCTCCATATCGAGCCAGACCAGACGCTGTGTATGAACCGCCATATAATCATTCCTCAAAACGCCCATTTTACATATAGCCGCCTACATGCTGACTTTGTTGTTCATTATCTTTCTGCTTGCAGACGTTTTGCTGCGCTTTTATTTAGGCCTGCGGCAGATCCGGCACGTTTATCGTCATCAGAACGAGGTGCCGGCCGAGTTTTCCGAACGCATTGGCCTGCATAGCCATCAACGTGCGGCACGCTACACCATCGCACGCACCCGGCTGGGTTTAAGCGAGCGCCTGGTAGAGGCCCTGGTCTTGCTGGGCTTTACGCTGCTGGGCGGTCTGCAATGGCTGGATGTCACGCTGGGCAACTGGATCAGTCATGAACTGCTGCGTCAGCTAACCCTGATTGGCGCTGTCCTGGCGATTATGGGTGTCGTGGGCCTGCCTTTTGCCTGGTATCGCAAGTTTGTACTGGAAGCGCGCTTTGGTTTTAACCGCATGAAGCCTGCCCTGTTCTTTGCCGATACCGCCAAAACTCTGATCATCGTCCTGATTCTGGGTACACCCTTGTGTGCCGCCCTGCTCAGTCTGATGGATTGGGCAGGCCCTTCATGGCCCTGGTACGGCTGGGGTCTGTGGCTGGTTTTCAATCTGCTGGTGCTGTGGCTGTACCCGCGCGTTATCGCCCCTATTTTCAATACCTTCAAACCACTGGAAGATGCCAGCCTGCGTGAACGCATCAATGCCCTGGCGCAGCGTTGCGGCTTTCAAACCAATGGCTTGTATGTGATGGATGGCTCGCGCCGCTCCGCCCATGGCAATGCGTACTTCACCGGCCTGGGTCGCCAAAAGCGCATCGTGTTTTTTGATACCTTGCTGAACAAGCTCCAGCCCGAAGAAGTGGAAGCCGTGCTGGCGCATGAGCTGGGCCACTTCAAGCATCGCCATATCCAACGCCGTCTGCTGATCAGCGTATTCACATCCCTGATCTTTTTTCTGCTGGCCGGCTGGGCCTGGGGCAAGGTGGGCTTTTATACCGGGCTGGGCGTGATTCCCCAGTTAGGTCGCCCCAACGACGCCCTGGCCCTGATTCTATTCTTTATGGTGGTCCCCACCTTCACCTTCTGGATGGGCCCCTTGAGCGCCCTGCTCTCGCGCCGGGACGAATATCAGGCCGACAGCTTTGCCGCCCAGCACAGCCAGGCCCAGGACTTGATCAGCGCCTTGCTCAAGCTCTATAACGACAATGCCGCAACCTTGACGCCCGACCCTATGCACTCTGCCTTTTACGATAGCCACCCCAACGCGATTGATCGCATTCGACACCTGAAAAGCCTGGCATGACATCTAAATACATTAGCGGTCTGGTGACCGCCGCCCACGGTCGTCACTACTTTGTCGAACTGCCTGATGGCGAAACGATCAAGTGCTTCCCTCGTGGAAAAAAAGCCGGGATTGCGGTTGGCGATCAAGTCGATGTGTTGATGCAGGCCAAAGGGGAAGGCTCTATTGAGGCGGTGCAAGAAAGGCGCAATCTGCTATATCGCTCTGACGACTTCCGCACCAAGCAGTTTGCCGCCAATATTGATCAGCTTCTGATTGTGGTGGCGCCAGAACCCGTTTACTCCGAAGACTTGCTGGGGCGCGCCCTGGTCGCGGCCTGGAGTGTGGATATTGAGCCGGTGATTATTCTGAACAAGGCCGATCTGAGCACCCACCTAGAGCGCGCACGCGCCAAGCTGGCCCCTATCGCCGCCCTGGGCGTCCCTATTCTGGAAATGGTGGCGCTGGAGCCAGAACAGACACGGGAAGCGCTGGCCCCCTGGCTGGCGAACAAACGTACCTTGCTGTTGGGGCAAAGCGGCATGGGTAAATCCACCCTGCTCAATGCCCTGGTCCCCGATGCCGGCGCGCTGACCCAGGAATACTCGCAAGCCTTGGGGGCGGGCCGACACACAACCACCAGCACCCGCCTGTATCACCTGCCCAATAGCGGCGACCTGATCGACAGCCCCGGCTTCCAGGCCTTTGGCCTGTCGCATATGACACAGGAAGATATTGCGCACGGCTTCCCCGATTTCCGAAAAGCGGTGGAGTCCTGCCGCTTTTATAACTGCACCCACAGGCATGAACCGGGCTGTGGCGTACTGGCGGCCATCGAAGCAGGCAGCATTCACCCTGAACGGCACGCGCTATACCAGCGTTTGCTGGCCGAGCACGAAAACAAGCCACGCTATTAAGGGAACAAGGGGCAAAGCAAAACGCCCCTTTTTTGTGAAGGCGGGATACGCTGCAAAGCGCCCGCCTGTCAGGCCTGATTACAGGCCTTTGGCGTGAGTATCCCCACCGGCAGACAACTGCACCCAGGCAGCCGACAAGTGGTGATAAAGATTACGGATCAAGACCGCCGTAGCACCCCAGATAAAGTACGGCCCCCAAGGGATGGAGAAGTAGTAACGCCCTGCCCCGTCCGGCAAATCGGCGTGATGCAATTGATGACGCTGCGGGTCCAGCAGGACCGACAAGGGCACTTCAAAGACCTCGGCCACTTCCGAGCTATCGGGCAACACCTGAAAACCCTCTTGCAGCTCGCCAATAATGGGGCGCATCGCAAACTGGGTACTGGTTACAAAAATAGGATGCTGACCCAGATAACGCACAAAGCGCGGCTCGATGCCGATCTCTTCCTGGGTTTCACGCAAGGCGGCTTCGACTGGCCCCAGATCCGAGGCTTCAATACGACCACCGGGAAAACTGATCTGCCCCGCATGATTGTGCAGGTGCATGGCCCGACGCGTAAAAATGACGGTGGGCCCTTCGGGGCGCTGCATCACGCCAATACAGACGGCGGAGCGCACATTCATGGAACCGGGCAAAAACTCTGGATAAAAGGAGCTGCGAAACAAAGGCTCGACCTGCCACTGTATGGGCTGGGCAAAAGCGCTACGCAGAAAATCCAGTTGCTGGGCCTGAGCAGGCAATTCAGGCAAAGAGTCTAATGCAACCAGAGGCTGGCTGCGAGGGTCGAATCCAGGAACGATAACGGGCCTGATACGAGGCTTATCCATAAGAACTGGTATGTGATCCCACATAAAAACAAAGGCACCCGCCTGGGTGCCTTTGCATCGCTGTTCGCTTGGGAATTAGTTACCCGAACGACGGACGAGTTTTTCTTTGATGCGAGCGGCTTTACCCGAGCGATCGCGCAGATAGTACAGTTTAGCACGACGCACAGCGCCACGACGCTTGACTTCGATGCTGGCGATCTGAGGGGAATACAGCTGGAATGTACGCTCAACAGCTTCGCCCGAAGAAATCTTGCGAACGATGAAAGAAGAGTTCAGACCACGATTGCGACGGCCGATAACCACGCCTTCGTAAGCCTGGACACGCTTACGCGTACCTTCAACCACGTTTACGTTCACAACAACAGTGTCACCAGGACCGAACTCGGGAGGCAGCTTGCCACCGGTCAGGCGCTGGATTTCTTCTTGCTCAAGAATAGCGATCAAATCCACGATTGACTCCAAAACCATCGTATCAGCCGCACACATTATAAAAATCGCGCTGACAGAGGATGAAAAAATGATTAGCCCATGATTCTATCAGCAAAAAGCCTGAATTACCAAGCTTTTTGACTGATCGCAGCGTCGTTTCCCGGCGTTTAACTACGCTAAAATACGACACTTTGGGCACGGTGCCCCCGTATTAAACGCAGCAAAGGCGGAAATTTACTCGCTTCGCCCTCCCCTTGGCAAAAAGGGGCCGACCTTATCAAAGGACACAGTCTATGCATGCTGAATACAAAGTCCCTGGCGGCAAGCTGGTCGTGATCGATCTGGATGTCAAAGACCATATGATCGAACAAGCACGATTGAGCGGCGACTTTTTTCTGGAACCCCCCGAAGCACTGAGCCTGATTAACCAGGCCCTGCAGGGTCTGTCCGTCAACAGCAGTGCCGAAGAAATTGCGGCTCACGTTAGCCGCGCCCTGCCCAAGGACATTGAAATGTTCGGTCTGGACCCGCAAGCCATTGGCGTGGTCGTGCGGAGGGCCTTGGCATGATGAGCTGGAACGAGTTGCCTTGGGAACTGGTCCATATGGAGCCGCAACCCGCTGCCCTGCATATGGCCCTGGATGAAATCATCACCCAGGAAGTCAGTGAAGGCACCCGCGCCCCCACCCTGCGCATCTGGGAGTGGCAGGAAGCGGCGGTGGTGATTGGGCGTTTCCAGTCCTTGCGCAATGAAATTGAAGCCGAGGCAGCTACCCGTCACGGTATACGCGTCGTGCGTCGTATCAGCGGCGGTGGTGCCATGTTCATCGAGCCAGGCAACACCATAACGTATTCGCTCAGCGTACCCAAGCAGTTTGTAGCCGGCATGACGTTTCAGGAGTCCTACGAGTTTCTGGATTCCTGGGTGATCGAAGCCCTGCGCGAAATTGGTATTGATGCCTGGTACCAACCGCTGAACGACATTACCAGCGCCGGTGGAAAAATTGGCGGTGCCGCACAAGCACGCCGTGGCAATGCTGTCTTGCACCATGTGACCATGGCCTACGACATTGATGCTGACAAGATGCTGGAAGTCTTGCGCATTGGCAAAGAAAAGCTCTCGGATAAAGGCACCACCAGCGCCAAGAAACGCGTGGACCCTATCCGCAGTCAAACCGGCATGAGCCGCCAGGCTGTGATTGAAGCCATGCTGGACGTGTTCCGCAAAAAGACGGCACTTCAACCCCGCACACTGGAAACACCCACACTGGAGCAGGCCGAAAAACTGGCACGTGACCGTTTCCTGTCAAACGACTGGACACAACTGGTGCCCTGATCGCCCCTTGGAACAGCACAAGGGCGTGGCCTTAAAACCCGCCCATGCTGCCCAACCACAACAAGCCAGGAATACTGGCACCCCACACGGCAACCAAACACACATCCATGACCTTGGCCTTGAAAGACAGAGGCTTGGTGAACGGACTGGACGAGGCTGCGGAACGGACTGGTCCACGGAAACGTGGAGTGGCTTGAGGACGGTAATGACGGCTTGGACTGGACATGGCTAACTCCGTTTACTGTTTTCTTATACAGTACTGTACTTAAAACCAGCATCGAGCGCAATTAGTACCTGCGCTGATGTTGCGCCTTGTCCACTGATGCGCTGAGCCCAAGCGAGAGCCGTCTACCTGGAAAGGCTGTACCCACAAAAAAGCCCTCGTGCCATAAGCAGGAGGGCTTTCTGACTGAGCCTAAAGGCCAAGTGGCGATTACTTGTTAGGCTGAGGCGTCACACGCAGGTAAGGACGGATCTCGGTGTAGCCTTTGGGGAATTTCTGCTTCAGAACTTCCGGATCTTTCAGGCTGGGAACGATGATCACGTCGTCGCCGTCTTCCCAGTTCACTGGCGTGGCCACGCTGTGGCTGTCGGTCAGTTGCAGGGAATCGATCACGCGCAGGATTTCGTTGAAGTTGCGGCCCGTGCTGGCTGGGTAAGTGATGATCAGACGCACTTTCTTGGCCGGGTCGATGATGAACACCGAACGCACTGTCACGGTGGTGCTGGCGTTGGGGTGGATCATATCGTACAGATCCGACACCTTGCGGTCAGCATCAGCCAGGATGGGGAAGTTAACGGTGGTTTTTTGAGTTTCGTTGATGTCATCAATCCACTTGCCGTGGGAATCAACGTCGTCAACGGAAACGGCAATCACTTTCACGCCGCGCTTGGCGAACTCATCCGCCAGCTTGGCGGTGTAACCCAGTTCGGTGGTGCACACAGGCGTAAAGTCGGCTGGGTGGGAGAACAGAACGCCCCAGCTATTACCCAAGAACTCGTGAAACTTGATGGTGCCAGCGGAGGATTTTTGTTCAAAATCAGGGGCCAGGTCACCCAGACGAAGTGTAGCCATTACGTTCCTCTTTTCGAAATGCAGCCGCGATCAGGAGATCACCGACTTAAATAATCAGGACTAGTCAGATGATTTTGTCAGTATAAAGAGTACGTTTCAAATAATTAAACGTTATATCAATATACCCAAAAAAGGCCCGGCAGCCAAAGAAGCTGCGCGGGCCTTCATGCCTTGGGGCTGATCGAGTTACAGCAACTCAGTCGACAGGTAAGGAGTCAGCTCCACACCATCCGCTACGGACTGTGCCAAGGCACCGGCACGTGGCAGCAAGTGGCTGGCAAAGAACACGCTGGTCGAGAGCTTGCGGCGCAGGAATGGATCCTGACTGCCTTCGCTCAATGCTTTCTCTGCAGCCAAAGCGGCACGGGCCATTTGCCAGCCAGTCAGCACATAGCCGGACAGCATCAAGAATGGCACGCTGCCAAGGAACACGGCAGGCAGGTCTTTCTGAGCGTTCATCAAGGTGAACATGGCAGCGCGTTCCACGCTCTTCACACCGGCTTCCAGACGATCGGCGATCAAGGTCAAGGCAGCTTTGTGATCACCGCCTTGAGCCGCACGTTCACGCAGCTTGGCAACAGTCGCGCCTAACTCGGGAGCCAGGCCTTGGATCACAGCGCCGGCATCCCGCAGAACCTTGCGACCGATGAAGTCATTGGCCTGAATCGCGGTTGTCCCTTCGTAGATAGGCAGAATGCGCGAGTCGCGGTAGTGCTGGGCCGCACCCGTTTCCTCGATAAAGCCCATACCACCGTGCACCTGCACGCCCAGGGAAGTCACTTCCAGGGACATTTCAGTGCTGAAACCCTTGACCACAGGCACCAGGAACTCGTACAGAGCCTGGTAGCGCTTGCGGGCATTTTCGTCAGCACTGTGACGCGCCTTGTCGTTCACACCGGCAGCAAAGTAAGCCAAGGCACGGGAGCCTTCTGTCAGAGCACGCATTTGCACCAGCATGCGCTGCACGTCGGGGTGATGGGCAATCGACACAGCCTTGCCGCCAGTCAAAGGAGCACCCTGCACACGCTCGTTGGCGTATTCAAGAGCCTGCTGGAATGCACGTTCGGCCACGGCGATACCTTGCACGCCCACCGCGTAACGGGCCGCGTTCATCATGATGAACATGTACTTCAGGCCTTCATTTTCCTTGCCGACCAGGTAGCCGACGGCACCCTCGCCCACATCACCTTTGCCCGAGCCATACAGCAGCACAGCGGTTGGGCTACCGTGGATGCCCAGCTTGTGCTCCAACGAAGCACACCAGACGTCGTTACGGGCACCCAGGGAGCCATCGTCGTTCACCATGAACTTGGGCACGATGAAAAGCGAGATCCCTTTCACACCGGCAGGTGCATCAGGCGTACGGGCCAGCACCAAATGGACGATGTTCTCGGCCATATCGTGCTCGCCGTAGGTGATGAAAATCTTTTGACCGCTGATGCGGTAGCTGCCGTCATCCTGAGGAACAGCACGGCTGGCAACCTGGGCCAGATCCGAACCGGCCTGAGGCTCGGTCAAGTTCATGGTGCCGGTCCAGCGGCCTTCCAGCAAAGGAGGCAGGAAACGTTGTTTCTGTTCTTCCGAGCCAACCATGGACACGGCTTCGATCACGCCGTCGGTCAGCAAAGGGCACAGGGAAAAAGCCAGGTTGGCAGCATTGATGTTTTCACATGCCACGGCGCCGATCAGCTTGGGCAAGCCTTGGCCACCCAGTTCGGCTTCGTGCTGCAAACCCTGCCAGCCAGCTTTTGCAAATTCTTCAAAGGCTTTCTTGAAGCCGGGTGTGGTGGTGACCACACCATCATTCCACTTGGCGCCATTCTGATCACCGGCGCGGTTCAAAGGTGCTACTTCCTGCTCAACGAAGCGGGCGTTCTCATCAATAATGGCATCGATCAACTCGGCCGAGAAATCCTCAAAGCCAGGCAATTCCAGCACACCAGGTAGATCAGCCAGCTCTGTAAGTGCAAAGCGGATGTCTTGGGTGGGTACACGATACGTCATGAACACTCCTACACAGAAACAAAAAGGACCGAAGCCACAATCAGGCCCCTAGGATATACGCACTGAAAAAAAGCCTGCTGGAGAAGTCCCCAGCAGGCCGATGGGCGCTTAGAGCGCTTTTTCTAACTCAGGCACAGCTTCAAACAGATCCGCGACCAAACCGTAGTCGGCCACGCCAAAAATAGGCGCTTCGGGATCTTTGTTGATCGCCACGATAACCTTGGAGTCTTTCATGCCAGCCAAGTGCTGGATGGCACCGGAAATACCCACGGCCACGTACAGCTGAGGAGCCACGATCTTGCCTGTCTGACCCACCTGCCAGTCGTTCGGAGCATAGCCGGCGTCCACTGCAGCGCGCGAAGCACCCAGCGCGGCACCCAGCTTGTCAGCCAGACCGTCCAGCAATTTGAAGTTTTCGGCGCTGCCCATACCGCGACCACCGGACACGACCACACCGGCACCCGCCAGCTCAGGACGGTCGCTCTTGGCCACTTCACGGCTGACGAACGTAGAACGGCCCGAATCAGCCACGGCGCTCAGCTCTTCAACATCGGCGCTACCACCTTCAGCGGCCACAGCGTCAAAGGCGGTGGTACGCACGGTGATCACTTTAACGGCATCGCTGGACTGAACGGTCGCCACAGCATTACCGGCATAAATAGGACGGGTGAAGGTATCCGCCGACTCCACGGACAAAATGTCCGACACTTGGGCAACATCCAGCTTGGCCGCAACGCGAGGGGCAATGTTCTTGCCCGAAGCGGTTGCCGGGAACAGGATGTGGCTGTAATTGGAGGCGATGGCCAGCACTTGGGCAGCCACGTTCTCGGCCAGGCCTTCAGCCAATGCAGGGCCATCGGCCAACAGAACTTTGCTGACACCCTGAGCCTTGGCAGCCGCCTGGGCCACGCCAGCAGCCTGGTTACCTGCGACCAGAACATGCACATCACCGCCGATCTTCTGAGCGGCAGCCAGGGAGTTGAGCGTTGCAGCCTTCAGCTGCTGATTGTCGTGCTCGGCAATAACAAGGATAGCCATTTAAATCACCTTCGCTTCGTTCTTCAGTTTCTCGACCAGTGTGGCAACATCGGGCACCATAATGCCGGCAGCACGAGCTGGAGGCTCAGTCACTTTCAGAGTTTTGATACGAGGAGCCACATCAATGCCCAGCTCTTCGGGAGTCAGGGTTTCCAAAGGCTTTTTCTTGGCCTTCATGATGTTGGGCAGTGTCACGTAACGAGGCTCGTTCAGGCGCAGGTCGGTGGTGATCACAGCGGGCAAGCTCAGTTTCAGTGTTTCCAGACCGCCGTCCACTTCACGAGTGACCGACACACTGTCGCCCGAAACTTCAACTTTGCTGGCAAAAGTGGCTTGTGGCCAGTCCAGCAAGGCAGCCAGCATCTGACCAGTCTGGTTAGCGTCGTCGTCGATCGCCTGTTTGCCCAGGATCACGAGCTGAGGCTGCTCTTTGTCCACCACGGCCTTGATCAGCTTGGCCACGGCCAAGGGCTGCAATTCAGCGTCGGTTTGCACCAGGGTGGCCCGATCCGCACCAATGGCCAAGGCCGTGCGCAGCGTTTCCTGGCTTTGTGCAACGCCGCAAGAAAGAGCGATCACTTCAGTGGCTGCACCGCTTTCTTTGAGGCGAGTGGCCTCTTCGACAGCGATTTCGTCAAAGGGGTTCATGGACATTTTCACATTGGCAATGTCCACCCCGGTTTGGTCAGATTTCACGCGCACCTTGACGTTATAGTCAACTACGCGTTTCACGGGTACTAACACCTTCATGTAATGTTCTCCAGTGCAGTCTTAAATAAAAATTATTCTGTTGAAATAAGGCTTTAGAAGAATTCCAAAGCCCGAAGCCACTCGCCTAAAGCCCGGCGAAGGCCTTGATGTGAGCCACCACGCTGCGCCCCAGGGACGAGGGATCGTACCCCCCTTCCAGCATACTGACCAGACGTTGTCCGGCACTAGGCGCACTGGCCTGGACCACCATAGCGGTCAATTCCGCATAATCGGCCTCAACCAAGCTGAGCTGTCCCATTTCATCTTCACGGTGGGCATCAAAGCCGGCCGAGAAGAAGACAATTTCAGGGGCAAACGCCTCTATGCGGGGCAAACAAACCTGTTTGAACAGATCGATAATCTGAGCAGACTTGGTGTAGGCCTCAACCGGTATATTTACCATGTTTTGCGCCGCCGGGTCCTGAAAGGAATCAGGAAAAAACGGGGACTGAAAGAAACTGCACATCAGAACCCGCTCGTCGCCGGCAAAAATCTGCTCGGTTCCATTGCCGTGGTGCACATCAAAATCTACGATCAGCACACGCTTGAGGCCATATTTTTCCATCGCATAGGCCACGGCCACAGCGATATTGTTAAAAAAACAAAACCCCATCGCCCGCGCCCGCTCGGCATGATGACCGGGAGGTCGTACCGCACAAAATGCGCCCGTCGCCCCTTCGCTCATGACGCCATCGACTGCATCCAGGCCCGCTCCGGCAGCGGCATAGGCTGCTTCCAGAGTGTGCGGATTCATCAAGGTGTCCGGATCGATATTGAAATACCCCTGCTGCGGCAATTGCTCTTTGAGCTTTTGCACATAAGCGGCATCGTGTACCCGCAAGATATCCTCATCCGTCGCCAGCCTTGCCTGTCGCTGAGCCAGATAGGATGCCAGACCGCTTGATAGCAGTTGATCGTTTATGGCATCCAGTCGCTGCGGACTTTCCGGATGCCATCGGCCCATCTCATGCAAATGGCATGATGGATGGATAAAATATAGTGTCTCCATGAGGATGGATTATGTTCAGACCCACTCGAATTTTGCAAGCAGTACTGATCGCGCTGAGCACTGCCGGCTGCGCCACAACCACTTCCCAAGCTCCGACCACGGACACCAAACCCAGCAGCGGCGCGGCTTTCCAGACCTCGGTAAAAAAAACCGGCACCGTCGCAATCAAGGCTTTGGCCGAACCTGCGTCCATTCAGGCCGGTGAATCTCGCTCTGGTCGGACACAATTTTTCAAATTAAACGGTGAATTAAACGATGACATTGCGAGCTACGCCCAGGAAGTGGCGACAGTACGCAAGATCCCGCTGGATGTCGTCACCGATATGTTGCAGCAAGCTCAATATAACGAGACCGCCGCCAAATTAATGCGCCCCACCAAAGGGCGCATCAAGCGCAGTTGGGTAACGTATAAAAAACGCAATGTAGACCCGGCCCGCATTCAAGGTGGCGTCCAGTTCTGGCAAAAACATCGCCTGGCCTTGGACCAGATTTCCAAAGACTATGGTGTACCGCCCTCTATTATTGTGGCCATCCTGGGCGTGGAAACCGTCTACGGCAAAATCATGGGCGACTTCAAAGTGCTGGATGCCTTGTTTACGCTGGGCTTTGCCTATCCGGATGACAGCCGTCCCGAGCGTGGGCAACTGTTCCGCGACCAATTGGCTGACCTGATCGAATTGCATTACCAAGGCGAGCTGGACGCACGGATTGTTCAGGGCTCATTCGCAGGCGCCATGGGTATGTCCCAGTTCATGCCCGGCAGCTTGATACGCTATGCCGTCGATGGCGATGGAGATGGCCGTATTGATCTGCGCAATAACCCAGCCGATGCCATGGCGTCGATTGCCAACTTCTTGCGTGCACACGGCTGGGAACCCGGCCTGCCGGTTTTCGCTCCGGTCGAATTGAGCAACGCAAGTAAAGCGATGGTGGACGGCGGCATTTATCCCAAACTTAGTTGGGCACAATTGAATAATGCCGGTGCAACGGTGAAAGGTCAGAGCCAGAACGCAGGCCCCTGGCAGCAGGCTCAATTAGGTGTAGTGAACCTGGTGGACGAGCCACGCAATACCACCGAGTATCGCCTGGGCACGCCCAACTTCTTTGCCATTACCCATTACAACCGCAGTTACTTTTATGCCAGCTCGGTCGCCGATCTGGCTTCCGAACTGGCCAAACAAATGGGCTATGGCAACCCTAATTAATTAAAGATGCCGGTAGACAGGTAACGGTCGCCACGGTCACACACAATGAAAACGATCGTGGCGTTTTCTACGCGCTGAGCAACGCGCATGGCAGCCACCAAGGCACCGCCGGACGAAATACCGGCACAGATCCCCTCTTCAGCGGCCATACGGCGCGTCATGATCTCGGCCTCTTGCTGGCCAATTTCCTCGAACATATCCACTTTGGAGGGATCGTAAATTTTGGGCAGATACTCTTCTGGCCATTTACGAATGCCGGCAATTTGCGCCCCTGGTGCAGGCTGAGCCCCCACTACCACTATGCCGCTGTTCTGGCTGCGCAAGTAATTACCCACCCCCATGATGGTGCCCGTCGTGCCCATGGCGCTGACAAAGTGAGTGACCTGACCATCGGTTTGCTGCCAGATTTCCGGGCCGGTGCTATGCACGTGCGCCGCTGGATTATCCTTGTTGGCAAACTGATCCAGCACCTTGCCCTGCCCTTCAGCCTGCATCTTCAACGCCAGATCACGGGCATATTCCATACCGCCTTGATCCGCAGGCGTCAGAATCAACTTCGCGCCATAGGCTGTCATGGAAGCACGACGTTCCAGCGACAGGTTATCGGGCATGATCAAAATCATTTTGTAGCCACGCACGGCCGCAATCATGGCTAGGGCAATACCAGTATTGCCACTGGTGGCCTCGATCAAGGTGTCTCCCGGCTTGATATCACCGCGGCGCTCGGCCTCTTGAATCATGGAACTGGCAGCACGGTCTTTCACCGAACCGGCAGGGTTATTGCCTTCCAGCTTGGCCAACACGACATTACCGCGTGCCTGCCCAAACTCGCCTGGAATACGCTGCAAGCGAACCAAGGGGGTTTGGCCAACGGTATCTTCAATGGTGGGATAGTTTTTCATCGATCAATCTCTTACCTTGAGCAAGAAGGCAGCCAGCTCGCACTGACTGCCCATGCAGACTAAACAAACTACTAGCTTAAAGCGAGTCTACGCCCAGGGCTACGGCTTTCTTCTTATATCCGCATCGACCGTATTGGAAACCGCCTTGCTGGCGGCTTTGGCAGGCTCCACTTTCAGGCCCGACTGCTCCATCGTAACGATCTTTTTCGCGCCTATCCCTTTGACCCGGTCCGCCAAATCCTGCAAAGAGTCGAAAGGGCCACCCCGCTGCCGCTCCTCCAGAATCAACTCGGCCGTGCGGGGGCCTATACCTTTAATTTGCTGCAATTGTTGAGCATCAGCCGTATTCAAATCCACCGCGGCAGCCAAGTTCCAGGGCCCCAATAAGCATAGGGCAAGCAGAAAGCGAAGAACGGACGCACGCCAACCTTGCATTGAGTGCAACCAGCGATGGGAAACGGGTGACAAGATCAGGGAGGTAGACATGATAAAGGCTCCTTGGAAAGAAGCCTTTATGGTGCTGCCTGGGTGAATGCAAAAGCGGGCCGGAGACCGCATTTAGCCATGCGTGGCAGCCCGCATGGACTTTAAAGCCCTACTGCTTAGCGCAGAGCCCCCGACTGCAGCAGACGGCGTACGTACTCAGCGACACCCGTCTGTACATCGTGGAAAGGCTTGTCGTAACCAGCCGCACGCAGCTGTGTCAGGTCTGCCTGGGTGTGGCTTTGATAACGGCCTTTCAGATCATCGGGAAACGGGATGTATTGCAGAAACTGCTGCGTCACCAACTCTTCCAATGTCAGGGTAGGCAAGCCATCATGCTCACGCAAGGTGTTGACGACGGTCTGGGCTACATCATTGAACGGCTGGGCACGTCCCGAACCGCAGTTGAACACGCCCGACTGCTTGTCCTGACCCAGGAAATGCAGATTCACCGACACGACATCATCAATAAAGACGAAGTCACGTTGCTGACCACCATCCACATAGCCATCCCAGCCACCAAACAAGAGCACATGACCGTCGCGACGGTATTGCAGCATATTGTGATAAGCCACCGAGGCCATACGACCTTTGTGCTGCTCTTGTGGACCATAGACATTGAAGTAACGCAGGCCGACCACTGGCGCACGCAGACTATCCAGATGACGACGCAGCACTTGGTCGAACAGAAACTTGGAATAGCCGTAGACGTTCAACGGCGCTTCGTTGCTGAGGTCCTCGGCATACAAGGGACCCGCACCGTAAACAGCGGCGGACGAAGCATACAAGAGAGGAATACGCTTGGCCTGGCAGTACTCGAAGATTTCCAGCGTCACGCGGTAGTTGTTGTCCATCATGAACTGACCATTGCGCTCGGTCGTATCCGAACATGCACCCTGGTGCAGTACGGCTTCAATATTGGAGAACTCGTCGCGCGCCAACCGGGCACGGAAATCGTCCTTGTCCATATAGTCGGCAATTTGGCCATGCACCAGATTGACGAACTTGTCGCCATCGCTCAGGTCGTCCACCACCAGAATGTCGGTCACACCCTGCTGGTTCAGGCCTTTTACCAAATTGCTGCCAATAAAGCCAGCGCCACCGGTCACTACGATCATGCCAATTCCTTTGCCGTCACAATGGACGTACCCAATTTTCCGACCACGATACCACCCGCGCGGTTCGCCCAGCGCATGGCCTGCAACCAGTCCAGACCCGCCGCTCGCATCACCGCCAGCGTTGCCAATACCGTGTCCCCGGCACCCGAGACATCGAACACCTCTTGTGCCTGCGCATCCACATGCTCACGCCCCTGCTCGGTGAACAAGGTCATCCCTTGTTCGGAACGGGTAATCAGCAAGCATTCCAAATTCAGCTTGCGACGCAAATCTTGAGCGCGTCGCATCAAATCATCTTCATCTTTCCAAGCGCCCACGGCTTCCTGCATTTCCGAACGATTCGGCGTCAGGATAGTAGCCCCTTGATAGCGCTCGTAGGTTTTGCCTTTGGGATCGACCAGAACAGGAATGTTCTTCGATCGTGCCAACGCAATCAAACTTTCTACCTGGGCCAAAGCGCCTTTCGCATAGTCCGACAAGACCAGCACCTGATGCTGATCCAGCAAGTCGCTCATGCTTTGCTGCAACTGATCCAAAGCACTGCTGGCCGGGCTTTCTTCAAAATCCACGCGCAACAATTGTTGCTGGCGACCCAGCACGCGCAGCTTCAGCGATGTGGGCATGACCGGATCTTGCACCCAATGCGCCTGAACATGGTCCGCTTCAGCCAGTTCACGCACAGTCTTGCCCGCTTCGTCCTGCCCGATCACGCCCAGCAGGCTGGCCTGGGCACCCAAAGCGGCAATATTGCGTGCCACGTTGGCGGCACCACCCAGACGGTCCTCTACCCGCCCCATCTTGACCACAGGAACGGGGGCTTCGGGGGAGATACGATCCACATCGCCAAACCAGTAACGGTCCAGCATGACGTCACCCACGACCAGCACACGGCTGGCAGCAACAGCTTC
Organism: Alcaligenes nematophilus; assembly: GCF_026344155.1. Classification (NCBI taxonomy): domain Bacteria; kingdom Pseudomonadati; phylum Pseudomonadota; class Betaproteobacteria; order Burkholderiales; family Alcaligenaceae; genus Alcaligenes; species Alcaligenes nematophilus. Next base: position 622,534 of record NZ_JAPKMZ010000001.1, read on the forward strand.
ACCAGGGAAGGTCATCATTTCAGCTCCTCAAGGCGGCGAGGTGCATAGGTTTCCCAAGAGTTGCAGCCGGGACATTGCCAATAGAAATGGCGAGCCTCAAAACCGCAAGAACTGCAGGAATAACGATCCAGACGCTGGGTGTGACGATGTATCAAGGAACGCAGCAGGCTTAAATCCGCACCTGCAATAATCTGATCGACACCGACAGCCTCCGCGCCTTCGGTACTTTCCTTGCCCTGCCCTTGATCCTGGAGTTCAACTTCCAGCATCTTGTCCAGACCCAATAAAGAAGGATGGGCACGCAAGGCATCACGGGCAAACGCCCAGGCCTGCAAATGGCCTTCCTGTTCGCGCAGAACACGGAACAGCACATTGAAAATATCCAGGCTGGGATGCTGCTGATAATGACTGCGCAACATGGCAACGCCCTCTTCGCCCCGACCCAGCTTGCGGTAACTGTCCAGCAGCTCGGTCGCGTACAGGCCCACATATTCAGGCGCACTGCTCAAAATGGAAACCAGGTAAGCCCGCTCCTGCTCGCTCTGGCCTTGCATACGCGCCACACGAGCACGCAAACCGGCAACCCGCGCCTGAGAAGCATACATGCCTTGGCCCGTGCCCAGCTTGCGAATGGCATTATCCGCCTCGTCCAAAGCTTTGGCGGCACGTTCAAAATCAGGCTGCTTGCCTTGCAACGCCCCTTCAGCCTGCTCACACTGGTAATGCACCAGTTGCGGCACAGGCTCATCGACCAAGGCACGCAAACGGCGCACCGCTTCAATGGCACGCGGCCAATCGTGCTCGGACTCATAAATACGGATCAAGGCGCGCATGGCCGGAATAGCAAAGCGCGTTTCACGCACCGCTTCAAAAGCGGCCTCGGCCCGGTCCAGCATGCCAGCTTTCAGAAAATCCTGGGCAATCTGAAACTGGGCATTTTCACGATCAGCAACCGGCAGATCAGCGCGCGACAGCAGACTTTGATGCACTCGGATGGCGCGCTCCATTTCACCACGACGGCGAAACAGGCTACCCAGTGCAAAGTGCAGCTCGGTGGTTTCGGGGTCCAGCTTGGCCACTTCCACAAAGGCGTCAATGGCACGATCCGGCTCTTCATTGAGCAGGAAGTTCAAACCCTTGAAATAGGAGTCCGGCAAGGTGCGAGTTTCGGACATCATCTGTCGAAAATCCACCCGCGCGGCGACCCAGCCCAAGGCAAATAGAATTGGTACAAAAACCAACCACCAGGTTTCAAAATCCACTGTTTACTCCAAGGACTTACAAAGGCGCCAGCGGGGCGACGGTCTCGGGCGCCACAGCAGCCGTATTCACGGGCGATTGCTGCGCTTGCTCCAGTCTGTCTTGCAGGCGGTCCATTTCGCGGCGCAAGCGGTTGACCTCGCGACGGCGGCGCATCACCGCGCCCACCATCAAAAGCAGCCCCAACACCAAACCTAAAATAAACGCGGCCAGCATTACGACGATCAGCGGAACGTCTTGAATAATATGCTCGGCGAAAAAGCTGACTTGCACCGGTTCCGTGTTTTTCAGTGCGAACAGCAGCACGATCACAAAAACGAGCAGACGCAGTACCCAGACTAGATAGCGCATTTTTAGGGCTCCAACAGTGTTTTTATAATGTCTGATTGTACGTGCAAGCGGAATTTAGCGCACACGCAAAACAGGCCCTGAAAAGGGCCTGTGTAATCAGTGTGCAAGTAGGTCTTAACCGTGACGGACTCTCGCATTGAGCTGCTCGAAGGCAGACGACTGGTCGTCTGCTTCGATTTGCTCTTGCTCGAGAAAGACAGAATCGACTCGCTCGCGCAATTCCTTGCCGGCTTTGAAGTGCGGCACCTGTTTGCCAGGCACCATCACTTTTTCACCCGATTTGGGATTGCGCCCTACCCGCGGCGAGCGGGTAGAGAGCGAAAAGCTGCCAAACCCTCGGATTTCGATCCGTTGACCGCTGGCCAGGGCCTGGGTCATAGAATCCAAAACCGTTTTCACGGCGAAATCCATATCGCGCAGAGCCAGCTGCGGATAGCGGCTGGCCAACAGCGCGATCAGCTCAGACTTTGTCACGCTGATTAACCGTCGTCACGTTGCTGCTGGTCCAGCTTGGCACGCAGCAGAGCACCCAGATTGGTCGTACCGGACGAAGCGCTGGCTTCGGTCAGGCGGGCCATGGATTGAGCGGTTTCGGCGGTATCACGAGCCTTGATGGACAGCTGAATCGAACGGGTCTTGCGATCCACGCTCAAGATCATGGTTTCGATTTCCTGACCTTCTTTCAGAGCCGTCGTGGCATCTTCAACACGGCCCGAGGAGATCTCGGAGGCGCGCAGGTAGCCTTCAACGTCCAGCGACAGAGTTACAACAGCACCCTTGGCTTCCACGGACTTGACGACGCCGCTAACCACGGCACCCTTGTCGTAGGTTGCTACGAAGTTGTTGAACGGATCGCCTTCCAGCTGTTTGATACCCAGGGAAATGCGCTCTTTGTCGGTGTCGATGCCCAGAACCACGGCGTCAACTTCGTCGCCCTTCTTGAAGTTGCGAACGGCTTCTTCGCCAGTCTCGGACCAGGACAGGTCGGACAGGTGAACCAGACCGTCGATGCCGCCAGGCAGACCAACAAACACGCCGAAGTCGGTGATGGACTTGATGCCACCGCGAACCTTGTCGCCGCGCTTGAAGTTGATGGCGAAATCTTCCCATGGGTTGGCACGGCACTGCTTCATGCCCAAGGAGATACGACGACGATCTTCGTCGATTTCCAGAACCATGACTTCGACTTCTTCACCCAAGGTCACAACCTTGCGTGGGTCAACGTTCTTGTTGGTCCAATCCATTTCGGATACGTGAACCAGACCTTCGATACCGTCTTCCACTTCAACAAATGCACCGTAGTCGGTCAGGTTGGTAACCTTGCCGAACAGACGGGTGTTTTGTGGGTAGCGACGTGCCAGACCGATCCATGGATCTTCGCCCAGCTGCTTGACGCCCAGGGAGACGCGGCTCTTTTCCTGATCGAACTTGAGGACCTTGGCTTCGATTTCCTGACCCACCTGCAGAACTTCGGATGGGTGACGAACACGGCGCCATGCCATATCGGTGATGTGCAGCAGACCGTCGATGCCGCCCAGATCCACGAACGCACCGTAATCGGTGATGTTCTTAACGATACCTTTGACGATAGCGCCTTCGGACAGGGTTTCCAGCAGTTTCTGACGCTCTTCGCCCATGGAGGCTTCCAGCACAGCGCGACGCGACAACACGACGTTGTTACGCTTGCGATCGAGCTTGATGACCTTGAATTCCAGGGTCTTGCCTTCGTATGGCGTGGTGTCCTTGACAGGACGCAGATCAACCAGCGAACCGGGCAAGAAGGCGCGGATGCCGTTGGTCATGACGGTCAGACCGCCCTTGACCTTACCAGTGATGGTACCGTTGACCAGTTCGCCGGACTCAAGCGCTTGCTCGAGGGACAACCAGGCCGACAGACGCTTGGCGCGGTCGCGGGACAGAATGGTGTCACCGTAGCCGTTTTCGAAGGCGTCGATTGCCACGGAAACAAAGTCACCAGCTTGAACTTCCAGTTCGCCCTGATCGTTCAGGAACTCTTCCAGAGGGATCAGTGCTTCGGACTTCAGGCCAGCATTGACCAGAACGTAGTTGTGGTCAATACGCAGAACCTCGGCGGAGATAACTTCGCCGCTTTTCAGGTCTTGGTTTTTAATGCTTTCTGCAAACAAATCGGCAAAGCTTTCGCCGCCCGTTGCGTCTGTGTGAAGGTTAGTGGACATTAAATCAATCCGTTAGCCAAAATGGCCATAAAAAACACACCAGGCAGAACCCGGTGGAGTGAACAAAGCCCGATCAGCACGGGATTAGGCTGTCGGGACCGCAATGCCCGACCAAAGGTCGAGCACCTTATTTACAACTTCCTGGATGCTGAGCTGGGAAGAATCCACAATGTGGGCACCCGGCGCAGGCACAAGCGGAGCATGAGTTCGAGAACGATCACGTTCGTCGCGCGCACGCAAGTCCGCCAAAAGACTCGTAAGATTAGCAGAAATACCCTTTTCGCTCAACTGTTTACAGCGTCTTTGGGCCCGCACCTCCGCATCTGCCAGCAAAAATATCTTTAAAGGTGCGTCCGGGAAGACAACTGTGCCCATATCGCGCCCATCGCCCACCAAACCGGGGGCAACGCGAAAATCCCGCTGCCGTTGCAAAAGTGCCTCACGCACCAGAGGCAAGGCCGCCACCTGAGAGGCCAGATTTCCTACCTCTTCCTGACGAATAGCGTCGCTGACGTCATCGCCATCCATGTAGATATGGGGGTAGTCAAACTGCACGTTCAGGCTCTGGGCCGCATGCTGGACCTGGGCCTCGTCCTGGACATCCACGCCGCGACGCAGGCAGGACAAGGCAGTCAGGCGATACAAGGCACCGCTGTCCAGCGTATGCCAGCCCAGCCGCTGCGCGACCAGGGAAGCAATCGTCCCTTTACCGGAAGCGGTAGGGCCATCAATGGTTATGACGGGAATGCTCTGCTCTGTCATGCCTGCACCAATTGTTCAAAAACAGAAAAATACTCGGGGAACGTCTTGCTGACACAGCCGGGATCCAGAATGGTGACCGGCACCGGGCCAAAGCTGGCCAGTGAAAAACACATGGCAATGCGGTGGTCATCATACGTTTCGATGCTAGCCGAACGCCATTGATCGGCGGCAATAGGATGCACAGTCAGCCAGTCCGGCCCGGATTCTACTGTTGCCCCCAGCTTGCGCAATTCGGCCTGCATGGCATCAATACGGTCTGTCTCCTTCACGCGCCAGCTGGCGATATTGCGCAAGGTGCAAGGACCATCAGCAAACATGGCCATGGCAGCTGCCGTCATGGCGGCGTCAGGAATATGGTTGAAATCCAGATCAAAGGCCTTGAGCTTGTCGCCCTTGGCTACGCACTGACCAGAAACGATCAGTTCATTGGCATGACGCTCGATACGAGCACCCATGGCTTGGGCCACATCCGCAAACTGAATATCGCCTTGCAGACTTTCTGTACCCACGCCCTGAATACGTAGCGGGCCACCGCCAATAGCTCCCAAAGCAATGAAATACGAAGCGGACGAGGCATCGCCCTCCACCACGTACAAGCCGGGGCTGACATAAGCCGCATCGGCGGGGACAGTAAAGCTGCTCCAGCCGTCGCGCTCCACCTGCACACCGAAACGCGCCATCATGGCCAGCGTGATTTCAATATAAGGCTGAGAGATCAACTCCCCTTCCACCTCGATACGCAAAGGCTGGCCCGTACGAGCAGTCAACAAGGGAGCGGCCATTAACAAGGCTGTCAGGAACTGGCTGGATACCGAGCCTTTCACCGACACACGACGCTGATCAGCCTGTGCCAACTCACCAATCGCCAAGGGAGGATAGCCCTCTGCCCCCAGATATTGCACCTCAGCTCCCAGGCTGCGCAGCGCATCCACCAGATCCCCAATGGGGCGCTCGTGCATGCGGGCAATACCGCTAAGGTTGAAGCGACCACCCATCAAGCCCAAAGCAGCGGTCAAGGAGCGGAAAGCCGTACCGGCATTACCCAAAAACAGATCCGCATCGCGATGCGCAAAAGGAGCCCCACCGTCGATCACTACCGTGCCCTGCCCCAGGTCCTGCACAGCCACGCCCATTTGCTGCAGAGCGGCCATCATGACGCGGGTATCGTCCGAATGCAGCAAGCCTTCCAGGCGTGTTTGCCCTTGAGCCAAGGCGGCCAACAACAGGGCTCGATTGGAAATGCTCTTGGACCCTGGCAATTGCAGTTGTCCGCTAGCGCGGCTGACGGGGTTCAAAACAAGACTGTCGCTTTGGCTCATTGCAAACCACTCCTACTTGCCCAAAAACGGCGCGCCAAGGCAGCACGCTCTAAAAATTCGTATAAAGCCTGACCATCCTGGTCCTGCAAAGCCTGCTCGGCCTGATCCAGGGCCTGACGTACTTCCTGCAATTGGCCCAAGACAGCCTCGCGGTTGCTCAGAAAAATGTCGCGCCACACTTCGGCTGATCCGGCTGCAATGCGGGTGAAGTCCCGAAAGCCAGTTCCTGCCAAGGCAAAACGCTGATCCGAGTTGGCACTGGAGGCCACCTGCCACATAAAAACCGAGGATAAAAAGTGCGGCACATGACTGACCGATGCCAGCACTTCGTCATGCGTAGCCGGGTCCATCAACATGACACGCGCCCCGCAAGCCTCCCACACGGCAATCAAACGCTCGCGTGCGCTGGCACTGTTTTCTTCCAGGGGGGTCAAGATGACGTTGCGACCGTCGTACAGATCAGCACGCGCCGCTTCGGGACCTACGGTTTCCGCACCGGCAATGGGGTGGCCGGGAACAAACTGGCTGATACGATCACCCAGCGCATCACGCGCCACACTGACCACATCGACCTTGGTGCTACCCGCGTCGCTGATCAAGGTGTCGTCACGCAGATGGGGACGCAAGGTTTTCAATACCGAGGCCATGGCCCCGATAGGCGTAGCCAACACAATCAGGTCCGCTTGCTGCGCGGCTTGCTCAAGCGTGGCGACATCGTCAATCAGGCCCAGTTCTTGGGCACGTCGCAAGCTTTTCAGCTGCCGACCTACGCCCAGCACTTTTCCTACCGCCCCGGAGCGCTTGAGCGCCAGAGCCAAAGAGCCGCCAATCAAACCGACTCCGACGACCGCCAGCACCGGAACCAAGGGCGGCGGCGCCATAGTTTCTGATGACGCTATCATGATTAATTCCGTTCCCTCTCAGGCCGTCCATGCTGCGCGTATTGCGTGAAATAGCACGAGCAAAACCGGGATATTGATGCAGACTTTGCCAGACTGCCGCCCAAACCCCATCAAAGGATTCAAGCAACACGCAAAGCCTCTATTTTGTCTAGCCAGCTCTTGATGACACAGCGCACCAAGCAACTGCGCAAGACAGACCGAAACAAGCAGATCCTGTGCGAGCCACTCGTCCTGACAAGGCATGTCCTGACAAGGCACGTCCTGAACAGGCATGTCCCACACAGACAATAAGGCCTTGAGGGGGAAGCCCCCCAGGCCTTTCTTGTTGCTGATGCTTAAAAGTCGTTTACGGGGTAAGAACCCAGAATCTTGAAAAAGGCGACTTGTTTCTTCAGTTCTGCCAAAGCAGCAGCCATGGCTGGCTCATCACGATGGCCGATCAGGTCTACGTAGAAATAATATTCCCACTGCCCTGTCCGTGCAGGACGCGACTCCAGGCGAGTCATGGACACGCCATGCACAGCCAAAGGAGACAGCATGTCATAAACAGCGCCAGCCCGGTTGGGCACCGCCAGAATGATGCTGGTCTTGTCATTGCCGCTAGGCAGGGACTCGATATTGCCAATGGCCAGGAAACGGGTGCGGTTGTGCGGATCGTCCTGAATACCGGCCTCGACCACACCCAGATTCCAGGCGGTAACAGCTGTATTGCCCGCAATCGCTGCAACCGTAGGATCGGACGACGCAATGCGTGCTGCTTCAGCGTTGCTGGAGGCGGCCTCACGCAAAAGCTGTGGGTAATGCTTTTGCAGCCAGTTCTGGCACTGCGCCAAAGCCTGAGGATGGGCCATCACACGGGTGACGCCTTCCATCGTGCCAGTTTGGGTCAGCAGATTGTGATGCACACGAATCGAGCGCTCGCCCAGGACACGCAAGGGCGAGTTCAGCAGCAAATCCAGCGTGCGGTTCACAGCACCTTCGGTCGAGTTCTCGACGGGCACCATGCCTACTTCAGCCTGACCCACCTCGACGCTGCGGAAAACCTCGTCGAAGGAGTCACATTGCAGGCCATCCAAAGCATGGCCGAAATGCTCGTAGGCGGCTTGCTCGGAAAAAGAGCCCTGTGGGCCCAGATAAGCCACGCGCAATACGCTTTCCAGACCGCGACAGGCAGAAATAATCTGTCCCCACACCGCTTCGACTGCTGCCGGTGTGAACGGGCCATCATTTTCAGACTGCAAGCGACGCACAATACGTGCCTCGCGTTCGGGCTTGAGGATGACTTCCTCTGTATTGAAGTCCTGCTTGATCTTGCCCACTTCCAAAGCCGCACGAGCACGCTCGTTGAGCAACTCCAGGATCTGGCGATCCAGCTCATCAATACGATTGCGCCAAGGGAGCAGGCGCTCAGTTAAGGTATTAGCCATTCCGTCGTTCAAATTCAGTCATGAAATCGATAAGTGCCTGCACACCCTCCAGCGGCATGGCGTTATAGATTGAAGCGCGCATACCGCCCACGCTCTTGTGTCCTTTCAGGGAAGTCAGGCCTGCAGCCGTAGCCTGTTCCAGAAACAGGGAATCCAGGGACTGATCACGCAAGAGGAACGGGACGTTCATACGCGAGCGATACGCCGGATGCACGGTGTTGTTGTAGAACTCGGACGCATCCAGAAAGCCGTACAAGGCCTCGGACTTGGCCGCATTGCGTGCCTGCATGGCAGCCACACCACCCTGGCGCTCCAGCCACTTGAACATCAGCCCGGCCATGTAGATCGAGTACGTAGGCGGCGTGTTGAACATGGACTGCTGCTTTTCAATGTTGGCGTAGTTGAACGCCGACGGGCACAGATCCATGGCATGGCCCAGCAAGTCCTTGCGTATCATCATCAAGGCAATACCGGACATGCCGGCATTTTTCTGGGCACCGGCGTAAGCAACCGACACGCGCGAGAAATCGATCGGGCAGGACAGAATGTTGGACGACACGTCAGCAACGACGGGGACATCCAGCTTGGGAATATCATTGAACTCCACGCCACCAATGGTTTCATTGGTGCAAACGTGCAAGTAAGCCGCATCCGAGCGCACATCCCATTGGGAAGGCTCGGGGAACCAGGTCCAGGGCGCCCATTCCTTGCCCTGATCCTGCCACGCCTGACCACTGGTACCGGCAACGTGGATATCACCGTAGCGCTGAGCCTCTTCGCAGGACTTGACCGACCAACTGCCCGAAAGCACGTAGTCGGCCTTGCCACTGCCATTGCGCTGAATCAGGTTCAAGGGCAAAAGGCCATTCTGGCCTTGTGCCCCACCCTGAACAAACAGCACCGCGAAGTCATCGGGCACGGACAGCAAGCTGCGCAAATCGGCTTCTGCCTCGTCACGCACACCCATATAGTCCTTGCTACGGTGGCTCATTTCCATGATGGACATGCCGGTGCCATGCCAATCTGTCATTTCAGCAGCGGCTTGCTCCAGCACTTCCAACGGCAGCATTGACGGGCCTGCCGAAAAATTCCATACACGCATTACTCGTTTTCCTCGCCGGAAGGGTCCGCCTGGTCTTGGGCGGAATCAAGTTGATTATCCTGCTCCTGACCTTCTGGCGCCTGACCCTCTTCGGCCAGCTCGGCGTCGACCTCGTCATCGGTCTCCACCACGCGGTACACACCAGACAGCTCGCTGTCATCGTCCACGCTGATCAAGGTCACACCTTGAGTCGCACGACCCATTTCGCGGATTTCAGCCACGCGAGTGCGTACCAGCACACCGGCGTTGGTGATCAGCATGATCTCGTCGGTTTCACGAACCAGCACCGCACCCACGACCTTGCCGTTACGGGCCGAGGTCTGGATGGCAATCATGCCCTTGGTGCCACGACCGTGACGCGTGTATTCGCCAATCGGGGTACGCTTGCCGAAACCGTTCTCGGTGGCGGTCAGCACGGACTGGGTTTCGTCTTCGGCCACCAGCAGGGCAATCACGGACTGACCTTCTTCCAGCGTCATGCCGCGTACGCCACGGGCAGCGCGGCCCATTGGACGCACATCACCCTCATCAAAGCGCACGGCCTTGCCGGCGTCAGAGAACAACATGACGTCATGGACGCCGTCGGTCAGCTGAGCACCGATCAGGTAGTCGCCCTCGTCCAGGCCCACAGCAATAATGCCGGCCTTACGGGGGTTGGAGAAGTCGGATAGCGGGGTCTTCTTGACCGTGCCGCGCGAGGTCGCCATGAACACGAACTGATCTTCGCTGAATTCCTTGACGGACAGCACCACGTTGATCTTCTCGCCATCTTCCAGAGGGAACATATTGACGATAGGACGGCCACGCGAGTTGCGCGAACCTTGTGGCACTTCCCAGACCTTGAGCCAGTACACACGGCCACGGTTGGAGAAGCACAGCAGGTAATCGTGGGTATTAGCGATGAACAGCTTGTCGATCCAGTCGTCCTCTTTCATGGCGGTGGCCTGCTTGCCACGGCCACCACGACGCTGGGCCCGGTACTCGGACAGCGGCTGGCTCTTGATGTAGCCGGTATGCGAGAGCGTCACCACCATATCCATAGGGGTGATCAAGTCTTCGGTATCCAGCTCGGTGGCGTTGTGCTCGATTTGCGAGCGACGAACGTCCTTGCCAGTCGCCGAGAACTCGTCGCGCACGGCGATCAGTTCGTCACCAATAATGGCAGACACACGAGCCGGGTTAGACAGGATATCCAGCAAGTCAGCAATCTTGTCCATGACCTCGCGGTACTCCTGAACAATCTTGTCCTGCTCCAGGCCAGTCAGGCGCTGCAAGCGCATGTTCAGGATTTCCTGGGCCTGCACTTCGCTCAGACGGTACAGACCGTCTGTGTTCATGCCAAATTCAGCACCCAAATCATCCGGACGGTAAGCCTGACGGCCGCCCACAATGGCGCTGGTGTCGGCACGGGCCAGCATCTCGCGCACCAAACCGGAATCCCAGGACCGAGCCATCAGCTCGACACGGGCAACCGGTGGCGTTGGAGCCGCTTTGATGATTTCGATGAACTCATCAATATTGGCCAGGGCTACAGCCAGACCTTCCAGCACATGACCGCGCTCGCGCGCTTTGCGCAACTGGAATACGGTACGGCGAGTAACCACTTCGCGGCGGTGGCTCAGGAAGTAATCCACCAGCTGTTTCAGGTTGAGCAGACGGGGCTGGCCATCGACCAGTGCCACCATGTTCATCCCGAAGGTTTCTTGCAACTGCGTATTCTTGTAGAGGTTGTTCAGCACAACTTCCGGCACTTCGCCGCGCTTCAGTTCAATGACCAAACGCATACCGTCCTTGTCGGACTCGTCGCGGATATCGGAGATACCCTCGATGCGTTTTTCGTTGACCAGCTCGGCAATGCGTTCCTGCAGCGACTTCTTGTTGACCTGGTAAGGAATGGCGTCGACCACGATGGCCTGACGGTTGCCCTTTTCCATGTCTTCAAAGTGTGTACTGGCACGCATAATGACGCGGCCACGGCCCGTGCGATAGCCTTCGCGCACACCGGACATGCCATAAATAATGGCGCCGGTCGGGAAGTCGGGGGCCGGGATGTATTCGATCAGCTCATCAACCGTGCACTCGGGGTGGCTCAGACAGTACAGACAGCCGTTGACCACTTCAGCCAGGTTATGCGGCGGAATATTGGTAGCCATACCCACGGCAATACCCGAGCTGCCGTTGACCAGCAGGTTGGGCAAGCGCGAAGGCAACAGGGCCGGTTCTTTTTCGCTGCCATCATAGTTAGGCACGAAATCCACGGTTTCCTGGTCGATATCGGCCAGCAGTTCGTGGGCGATCTTGGCCAGACGGATTTCGGTGTAACGCATGGCCGCGGCGTTATCCCCGTCGATGGAACCAAAGTTACCTTGTCCGTCGACCAGGGTGTAGCGCATGGAAAAGTCCTGCGCCAGACGCACGATAGTGTCATAGACGGCAGAGTCACCATGAGGGTGGTACTTACCGATCACATCACCGACGATACGAGCCGACTTCTTATAGGCACGATTCCAGTCGTTATTGAGTTCATGCATGGCGAACAGAACACGGCGATGCACGGGCTTCAAACCATCTCGCACGTCGGGAAGAGCACGGCCCACAATCACGCTCATGGCGTAATCGAGGTAGCTGCGGCGCATCTCCTCTTCAAGCGAAACGGGAAGCGTCTCCTTGGCAAAGGAATCCATAGGTCAATTCTTTATAGATATGGGTTAAGCAGTAAGCCAGCCGTAAACGGACAAGAGGAAATTCTAGCACTTTCACATAGAGGGACGCAGCGTAGCGAGGCGAGAAGGCGGGCGATATGTGATTGAAACGGTCGATTCGTCAAAAATCCATCGTCCACTAATCGTATCGATGATGGATTGAAGAAGCGGCCCCACCCTTTCCCTGTTGCCTAAAACCAACAATAAAAGGAAAGAACAAGGCTAATTCCACGCATCTTCACGAATCGTTCCCCGTCCCCCTCACGCATGTGGCCGAAATGTCTTAAGATTCGACCTAACACGCATGAAACCCAGCGCAAGCAAGTCTTTGTTCCGTTCAAAGGATTGCTATACTGGTTCCGTTAATCAGCGGCAGGGGTTCGCTGCGGTCACTTAACAGCATCAGCTCAACGAGGAGAAATATGAACAAACCCTCCAAAATCGCACTTGTACTCGCCATTGCCGCCGCATCGGCCACTAGTGCAGTTTCCGCACAAGAGTCCGGCGAAGTTAACAACTGGCGCAATCCGTTCGGCGACGTTTGGAAAAACGGCACCAACGAACTGTGCTGGCGCAACAACTTCTGGACACCTGCTACAGGTATTCCAGGTTGTGACGGTGTGCCCGTTGCCCAAGCCCCCGAAGCTCCTGTCGTCGCTCCTACTGTCACCAAAGTGACTCTGAACGCTGACACGTTCTTCGACTTCGACAAATCCACCATCAAGCCAGAAGGCCGCCAGGTTCTGGATCAAGTGGCTGACACCGTTCAGTCCATCGATCTGGAAACTCTGATCGCTACCGGTCACACTGACTCGATCGGCGCTGAAGCTTACAACCAGAAGCTGTCCGAGCGTCGCGCCAATGCTGTTAAAGCATACTTGGTCAACAAGGGCGTACCTGCAGACCGTATCTACACCGAAGGCAAGGGCGAAGCTCAGCCAGTGGCGTCCAACAAGACCCGCGAAGGCCGTGCTCAAAACCGTCGCGTAGAAATCGAAATCGTGGGCAACCGCAAGTAATTCTTGCTGCATCACGTATTTCTGTAGCTAAGGCTACAATTAAGGCTCCGCTTTTGCGGGGCCTTAATTTTTTTGGATGAGCCATGACCGCTTCCACCGTCACTAACGTCAATGTCGATCCCGCAGAGATCGATAAATTCAGTGCACTGGCATCCCGCTGGTGGGACCCTGACAGCGAGTTCAAACCGCTGCACGCCATCAACCCTTTGCGTCTGGACTGGATTCTGTCCTACACCGGCTCCCTGGCGGGCAAGCAGGTATTAGACGTCGGTTGTGGTGGCGGAATCTTGTCGGAAAGCCTGGCTCAGTCCGGCGCCGACGTCACCGGCATTGACCTGGCCGAGCGCTCCTTGAAGATTGCCCGTTTGCACAGTCTGGAATCGGGCGTACCCGTCAAATACGAGATGATCAGCGCCGAAGACATGGCTGATCAGCACCCTGGTCGTTTTGACGTTGTCACCTGCATGGAAATGCTGGAACATGTCCCCGATCCGGGCTCCATCATTGCGGCCTGCGCCAAACTGGTCAAACCAGGTGGCTGGGTCTTTTTCTCGACCCTGAATCGCAATCCCAAATCTTTCTTGTTTGCCATTGTGGGTGCCGAGTACCTCTTGCGCCTGATTCCCAAGGGCACGCACAGCTATGAGGGCTTCATCAAACCCAGCGAGCTGATTTCCTCGGCCCGCCGCAGTGGTCTGGATGCCCTGGCATTGAAAGGTCTGGAATACAACCCGATTACCGAGCACTATCGCCTGTCTGGCGACACCTCCGTCAACTACCTGCTGGCCAGCCGCCGCCAAAGCTAAGCCCTCATGAATAAACTGGTTCTATTCGATTTTGACGGCACCTTGGCCGACTCTGCTCCAGATCTGGCTGCTACGGCCAATCGCATGCGCAAGGAACATGGCCTGCCTGATTTGCCCTACGAAGCGCTGCGTCCCTATGCCTCGCACGGTGCACGGGGGCTGCTCAAGGTAGCGCTGGATATCAATACCGATCACCCCAACTACGCACAATTGCGAGCGCAGTTCCTGCAGGACTACAACGATCACATGACGGAGCTGACCTATCTGTTTGAGGGCGTAGCCCCCATGCTGAAACAGCTAGAGCAGGCCGGCTACACCTGGGGCATCGTCACCAACAAGCTGGAATACCTGGCCCTGCCCCTGATCCGTCATTTAGGACTGGAAGCGGGTTGCGCAGTCACCGTCGGTGGCGATACCACCCAGCACACCAAGCCTCATCCCGCCCCCTTGCTGTATGCCGCCGAGAAAACGGGCTTTGATCCCAAAGACTGCCTGTACGTAGGTGATGATCTGCGCGACATCCAGGCAGGTCAGGCGGCGGGCATGGCTACCATGATTGCCGCCTACGGCTACTGCGCGCAGGACGACAGCCTGAGCACTTGGCAAGCCGATATGACCGTGCATCACGCCTCTGATATCTGGGAAGGCGTACAACGCTGGGCCAACGGTCAGCTATCCCGCCCTTCCCCGCTGGCCTGCTGAACAGGCTTAAGGCAGCAGCTCCGACAGGCGCTGCTGCATCCACACTGCCGCAGGGGGCAAAGTTTGCCCCTGTCGCCACAGCATCCGCACTGGCAAGGGTGGCAAAACCATCTCCCGGCAATGCAACTGCGCCAACTTGTTGCGCAAGTTTTCATACTCCGCAATGTTCAGCGGCAAAATCGCCCAGCCCAGACTATCGGCCACCATATCGGCAATGACATAAAAGCTGTCTGAGCGCCACACACTGGGGCTGACAACCGTCTGCTCTGTCCCTTCGATATGAATCAGCAATTGTCGATGTGCCGTCAGCTCTTTACGGCTGACCTGATGCTGACTGGCAAGCTGGTGCGTACGCGCCACACAAATTGCTTGGGGCACAGCGCCAATATAGCTTTGCGCAAATGACGTGGCATCAGCTCCACGATCAAACTGAAAAGCCATATCCGAGCGGCCTTCCTGCACATAGTCCATCACCTCGGAAGCGGTTCCGTTCCAGACCGTCAACTCCAGCGCAGGCCAGCGTTCAGCCAGCTCCTTGAGCAGCAGCCGCAAGGGCTCTTGAGGCAAGGCTTCATCCAGAGCAATTTCCAGTCTGGTCGGTTGCCCTTGCGAGAAATCCAGGGCCCGACGATTCAACACGTCTACCTGACGCAACAAAGCCTTGGCTTCCAGCAGCATGATTTCGCCCGGCACCGTCAGGCTTAACGTTCGTCGTGAACGATCAAACAGCTCCAGATTCAGATCCGCTTCCAGCAGGGAAATCGAGGTGCTGACGGCTGACTGCACCTTGCCCAACTCTTTCGCGGCCTGAGTCATGGAGCCAGTTTCTGCCACAGCGACAAAATGTCGAATACGTTCTAGTGTCCAATCCATTTATCTATTTTATAGATGCTAATCAACTTTGACTGTTGATAATATTGATAGATCATACTTGCTTTCCTACCCATCTGGTCTTTTATGCTGCACAGCTCGATTACCCATCAAGCCCACACTGCTCCCCTATCCCCAAGCCGTCGCTGGTTGATCCTGGCAATTGTGTCGGCAGCTCTTCTACTGATTGTGGTGGACATGACGGTGCTCTACACCGCCCTGCCACGCCTGACCCATGATCTGCAGGCCTCGGCCTCGGACAAGCTGTGGATCATCAACAGCTACGCTCTGGTCGTCTCCGGACTGCTGCTGGGCATGGGCACCCTGGGTGACCGCCTGGGTCACAAGCGCCTGTTCCTGTCGGGTCTGGCCATGTTTGGTCTGGCTTCAGTCGCAGCCGCCTACTCTCCGAACCCAACGGCCTTGATCGCCGCACGCGCCTTTTTAGGTGTGGCAGCGGCCATGATGATGCCCGCCACTTTATCGCTGATACGCATCACCTTTCATGATGAGCGCGAACGTGCGGTGGCCTTCGGTGTCTGGTCTTCTATCGCCTCCGGTGGTGCCGCCTTTGGTCCGGTTCTGGGCGGATTCCTGCTGGAACATTTCTGGTGGGGATCCGTCTTTCTGATCAACGTGCCCATCGTGCTGATCGCGCTGCCTATGGGCTGGATTCTGGTGCCCCGCTCCACGCCAGATGCATCGCGCCCCTGGGATATCAAAGGCTCCTTGCTGATCATGGTGGGCCTGGTAGCCAGCACCCTGGCTATCAAGGAAATGGGCAAGCTGCATACGGATTGGGGTTTGACCGCTGCCGCCCTGCTGATCGGCATCTTGTTTCTGAGCTGGTTTGTCCGTCAACAAAACCGCAGCCCTTTCCCTTTGCTGGACTTTGCCCTGTTCAAGGACGCCACGCTAAGCACCGCCGTACTCTCTGCCTTGACGGCCTCAGCGGCCTTGATCGGCATGGAACTGGTTTTCAGCCAACGCCTGCAATTGGTACTGGGTTTCTCACCGTTGGAAGCGGGCCTGGCCATTATTCCTTTGCCACTGGCAGCCTTTATAGCCGGTCCCTTGGCCGGGCGCCTGCTGGTCGTCATCGGCAGCAAGCGACTGCTGATTGGCGCCCTGAGCCTGGCGGGAGCAGGCATGGCCGCTTATCTGCTGTGGCATAACAGTGCACAGCCTCTACAAGTGATCAGCCTGGTCATGCTGGGCCTGGGTATCGGTGCGGCCATGACGGCGGCTTCCAGCACTATCATGCAAAGCGTGCCACCTTCACGCGCTGGCATGGTGGCCTCGGTCGAGGAAATGTCTTATGAACTGGGTGGTGCGCTGGGCGTGACCATTATGGGTAGCCTGCTGTCCTTCGTATATAGCGCCAGCCTGATCTTGCCACAGGAATTAAGTGACCGCGCCCTGGCCTACGACAGCCTGGATCAGGCCTTGTTGATGGCAGAAACCATGCCACAGAATCTGGCTCTGACCTTAAGTGAACTGGCCCGCGACTCTTTTGATAAAGGCTATGTCGCTGTACTGGCCAGTTGTACGGCTTTGCTGGTGATGGCGGCCTTGGCGGTCTGGTACTTCCAACGCAACAACAGGCATCAGAAAGCCCATTAATCTTTCTTCAACAGCGCCAACTTGTCGGTCTGAGTCGCCCAGTACTCATGATCCGGCAAGGGCGCTTTTTGTTGACTGATACGCTTCCAGGCCGGGTCCCCGCTCAAGGTCCGGTTCAGTTCCACATAGACCTGCTGCTCGGGCGTCACATCCTGATCACTGACAATCGCCCCCACCGGACACTCGGCCACGCAGATGGAGCAATCAATGCACTCGTCAGGATGAATGACCAGGAAATTCGGGCCTTCAAAAAAACAATCCATGGGGCACACCGTCACACAATCGGTGTACTTGCACTGGATACAGGCTTCCGTCACTACATAGGTCATGAAACAGCTACTTCAACAAATAAAGACGGGGCATAGCATAACAGCTGAACATGAACATCATGTGATCGCTGTCGGCTATGCCCCGGGTATTCAGCCTAGAGTGGCATATACCACTGCCCCATTAAACAGCGGGCGGTTCGGCGGGTTCGAACTTGAATGGCTGGGCTGGTTTGAAGTGCTCCAGCACTTCACCCATGTAGACCTTGCTTTGCTCCGGCCCCAGATCCAGCTTCATCACTTTGCCGGTTTCTGCCGAAAAATCTGCTTTTTTCATATCCACCCAGAATGCACCGGGTGACAGAACCGAGTCAAAATAATACAAACTACGTTGATGGTCGAATACCGTGCGCCAGCGTGTCGATGAGTTGTTGGGCTGATCGGGCACTGTCATGCCATATGGAGTAGAAGCGTTACGTATCACGCTCAACACACTGGCTACGGCCTTGTCATCACTCAGGTTGCGTGGCACTGCATCAATGTAAAAAGAGGCGCGAGCAAAACGATCTGCAGCACGGCTAGTGCCGGGTAACATGTTCATGCCCCCCACCTGTTGCCAGTAATCCTTGATGGCCAATTGCTGATCAAATGTGGGCGAATTGGTCAGAACCTGGTATTTACGACTATGGTGGATGTGTTGCTTACCGTCGATATACTCGATAATCGCACTATCCCCTGTGGCATCCGACATGGACAGGTGCAAAGTTGCCAAGCGATCTTCACCTTTGACCTTGGCAGTAACGACTACAAAGGGATTTTTTTCTAAAGCAGCAACCGCTTCTGCCACGGTTGCAAAATTATCCAAGACGTACTGTCCCCACAAAGACATGCTTAAGGTCTTATCGCCTTTTTGAGGCGTTGGATATTGGGACTCCACCAGCCACAGCAAGTTGACGTTCAAACCTTTTTCATTGGCCCCGTCGGTAGAAGCAATGTCATAACCCGACGCAATCACGCTGCCGTATTTCGAGGTCCACTCAATGGACGAGGGGCCAGCTTCGCCAGTACGTTTTTCACCGCGAGGAAAAATCCAGAGGTTGGTGCCGACATCCAGCTTCCAGTCCATGGAACGACCGGTAATCACCTGTCCGTTATCACCCAGAAAAACAGCTCGGGTACACGCCTGAGAGGCCGCAGGCACCAAAGCCAGCCCAACTGCGCATGCCAGCAAAGTACGACGACATTTTTTTAGCAACATCTTTCTCTCCAGAGACGGCTAGCCGCCCAATCAATAAAACAAAAAAACCGACTGCTTACACAGCCGATACATTGGACACGGGTGTAACAAAAACAGGATTAGGACATTGCGTCAAGCCAAGTTAAGTCTTGTGGTGCAAGACCGACAAAAACAGAGCATGAAATCCCTTGTTTTGAGAATAAAAACATTTGCTAACTCATGATCGACCGCAATATTATTTTTTCTTCCTGATCGCCTTGAAGCTGCGCTTTTCACTCTGAAAACGTGGGTAGCTGCCTTATCAGCCCGCGTATAAATGAACCAAATACGATCTCCAAACTAAACACGCCTTTTTCTTGTTTTTAAAAAACTTAAAAATAGTCATTCAGGTCTGAAAACACAGGCGATGTGTGCTCGAAATCTTTTACCCAGAACTAGAAGATCATTAATGACCAGGAATGGCCAAATCCTATCCGTAGGCACAAGGAACGGCATAATGCCTCGACACGGACTTCAATAACATGCAATAAAAAACAGCCCGTTACGGGCTGTTTTGCAAATTCGTCTAAAACTCCAGGCAATCAAAAAACCCCGGCAATCCTGCATAGCTATCCATAAGCTGGTCAATGACATAAGCACTGTCACGGGTTTCCAGAGCCAGCAGGTTTTCCCGGTAATCTTCTTCAGCCAATCCAACGGCTATGCGGCCCGGTTCGACACGGGCACCGGCCAGCAGCTCGGACAGCTTGGGGTCCTGCATCGCCTCCAGGGCAGCGCGCAAGGCCAGTTCTTCGTCCGTGAAACCAACTTGTCCGGTGCGATCAGCGTGTAACGCCGCTTG
The DNA here is from genome assembly GCF_026344155.1 of Alcaligenes nematophilus. NCBI lineage: Bacteria > Pseudomonadati > Pseudomonadota > Betaproteobacteria > Burkholderiales > Alcaligenaceae > Alcaligenes > Alcaligenes nematophilus. Next base: position 641,921 of record NZ_JAPKMZ010000001.1, read on the forward strand.
CACTAAGGGCAACAAATTATCAATATCTTGCTTGCTAAGGTAAAACACATGCATGACACGTTCTCCACGGGTTGGTGATCGGCTAGTCCAGCATACCGAAAGACACAAGACTGGCGCTAGTGCGCCGTCATTTACAGAATTAAAAAGGGGGTCCATGACAATGATGCGTAAACTCACTCATTCCCGCTGGCTATTATTGGGAGTCTTGCCACTGGCCAGTCTGGCTCATGCCCAAGTGAGTGCTCAAGGTCCAGACGCCATGTCCGACAGCACGACTTCGCCACACTATGCCGTGCAGATTACACCCTATGCCTGGATTACCGGCTTGTCGGGTGAGTCCTCCCCCTTCAAACGCGCGCCCTCCCTGGATATAGAAAAGTCCTTTTCAGATGTCCTGCACGATCTGCGTGCCGCGGCCTTTCTGAACGCCTGGGTGCGTCGCGACCGCTATGTGTTCAACAGTGACCTGCTCTACGTGAACACACGCGAAAGTGAAGTGGTAGGTGGTTTGCCTTTGGTCGGTGCTGCAGAAGGGACCGTGGACACACGTCTGTTCATGGCCACGTTGCAAGGTGGTTACCGCATCTACGACACTGAACAAGCCAGCCTGGACGCACTGGCCGGTTTTTCTTTTTGGGATATACGCACCCGTGCCCATCTGAGTACGGCGGGCCGAACCCGACATCATCAGGAGAGCTTCAATTGGGTGGACCCCATGATAGGACTGCGTGCGTTCTATCGTTTCACCCCGGAGTTTTCCACTCAAGCCCAGATCCACTTGGGCGGCTTTGGCGTGGGCTCGCGCCTGAGCTATCAAGTTACCTTGACCTTGAACTACGACCTGTCAGAGAACTTCTCCATCGCTGCCGGATACAAGATGCTGGATGTGGACTATCGTCGCTCCGGCCATGTCTTTGACACTCGCATGTCGGGCCCCGTGCTGGGGCTGAGCTGGCGCTACTGACGGCACGTGAAAGGGGCGGCACCGCCCCCTTTTCACAAGACATCAGGCCATACCATCTACCTGATGGCGTCGCTCCCAGAACCGTGAAGACACTTTTTCAAGCAGATCATCACCGGTTTTGATGACGAACACCCCCTTGTCCACTGAAACGCCTGCCCGGTCCAGCAAGGGCTGGGCTGCGCCGTTATGACCAATTGCTTTCAAGTGTCCATAGGCGTCGGCTACAAAATCCACTGCCGCCTTGTTAGTGCACAGTTTTGAAGCCTCTTCCTGGGTAAGCAGCAAGGCCACCGCATCAAACAGAACCGAAGGCGCACCCGCAATCTTTTCGTCGGCAGCCAAGTGTGTGCCGTCTGACAGCGTCACTCCCCCTACTTGCGGAGCGATAAGCTTGACGGCCACCCCGGCTTCCTGAGCCCCTGTCAGCAGCATTTCCAGCAAGCCCTTGTCAGCTCCGTCCGTTACCAGAATACCCAGCATCCGACCGGCAATCGGCGACTTCTGAGCCAGTATGGACAAGGCTTTGGAAGGTGCCATGTCGATCGGCTTGCGGGCGGGCTTGGCAGGAGGCGGCAAATCCAGCCCCAATCCCTGAGCCGCTCGTTTGGCCAGGTCCTCATCAATGACACGCATGTGCGAGAGCACACGCACACGAACATGATTGAGCTGGACCTTGGACAGTTCAAATACCAGCCCGGCAATCAGATGTTCCTGCTCAACTTCAGTCTGAGAGCGATAAAACAATCGGGCCTGGCTGTAATGGTCCGAGAACGACTCAGCCCGTACACGCAGTTTTGCGCCATCGTCTACGGTACTGGGGAAGGTGCGAAAGCCATGGGGCTGCGCGCGCGGTCCGCCCGATTCACCCGCCTCCTCCAGGCTATTGGGCTCGTAGGTCGCACGGCCCTTGGGAACCTGCGTCTGCATCATGCCGTCGCGCTGCATATTACTGAATGGGCAGCGGGGTGCATTGATAGGAATCTGATGAAAGTTGACCGTTCCCAGTCGAGACTTTTGCGTATCCAGGTAGGAGAACAAGCGGCCTTGCAGCAAGGGATCATCCGTAAAGTCGATTCCCGGAATGATGTTGGATGGCAAGAAAGCAACTTGCTCGGTCTCTGCAAAGAAGTTGTCGGGATAACGATCCAGAACCATACGACCCACAATTTTGACGGGCAGACTTTCCTCGGGAATGAGTTTGGTCGCATCCAGCACATCGTAGTCCTGCTTGTCCGCCCACTCCTGATCGAAGACCTGCACACCCAGTTCCCACTCCGGGAAGGCTTCGCTTTGAATCGCCTCGTACAAATCGCGTCGTAGATAATCCGAGTCCGCCCCGGAAATCTTGACCGCCTCATCCCACAGGGTGGACTGCAAGCCCTGCTTGGGTTTCCAATGAAACTTCACAAAGTGCGACTTGCCCTTGGCATTCACAAAACGGAAAGTGTGCACACCAAAGCCCTGCATCATGCGAAAGGACCGTGGCAAGGCTCGATCAGACATCAGCCACATCACGGTATGCAAAGACTCGGGCATCAGGGAGACAAAATCCCAGAATGTGTCATGGGCTGACGCTGCCTGGGGAAAGCCCCGGTCCGCCTCGGGTTTGACGGCATGGATCAGATCCGGGAACTTGATGGCGTCCTGGATAAAAAAAACGGGCATATTGTTGCCCACCAGATCCCAGTTGCCTTGCTCGGTATAGAACTTGACCGCGAAACCACGCACGTCGCGTGGTGTGTCTTTGGAGCCTTTAGAGCCGGCTACCGTTGAGAAACGACAGAACACCGGCACCCGATGTCCTTCCTTTTGAAATACACAGGCCTGGGTCAACTCCGGGATTGCTTGCGTGCATTCAAAATAACCATGTGCTCCTGTGCCGCGAGCATGAACAATGCGCTCCGGTATACGTTCATGGTCGAAATGGAATATTTTCTCGCGCAGGACAAAATCTTCCAACAAGGTCGGGCCACGCGCCCCGAAACGCAAGGAATTCTGATTGTCCGATATCGGTACGCCATGATTGGTCGTCAACTCAGCATGGCCAAACTGATGTAACTCCCCACCTTGCCCCACGGCATCCTGATTGGTTTTGGCTGCGGATTTTTTCGTCACCATATGTCCTCCAATCAAATCAAACGAAAACCCCGTTCCACTGGGGTGCCCTTGGGAAAAAGCCTAGAAGTTTTAATGACTTGATGTGCGAAGCAATCTCTCAAAACGTAATCAAGCATGTCCACCTTTTTTCGTGACAGAGCCGTAACTGTCTGGTGAGCTCTGACATCATGCCCACTTCCTCGCTCTATACTGAGCACGCTTTATCGCCCGCTCAAGCACGAGCCCCCGTTTCTTTTTGGAATGATTTTGTGTTTCAAGTCGCTGCTCTCGTTTTCGCCCTGTATGTCGCCTGGCGACTGATCAAACCGCTGAAGATCAAACCCTGGATCAAATGGCTGCTCAGCATCTTGGCCGTCGCCGCCACCTTCCACCACTACACCGTAGCGCTGTTCTGGGGCTCACGGGCCTCACCGGAAATTCCCGCACAAGTCATCATGGTCCTGGGCTGGGCTTTTGGGGCAGTCCTGCTGGCCGCCTGCTTTACCTTGATCACGGATCTGGCAGGTTTACTGATGCGCGTTCTGTACAAGCCAGCCGAGCTGCTTCTGTTGCGCTCCCCTACCTTGCGGGGCATGCTGGGCATCGCAGCGGTCAGCCTGTCCGCACTGGGTGTCTGGCAGGCAGTGCAAGTCCCCGAGCTCAAGTCCATCGAAGTAAAGGTCAAGGGCCTGTCCCCCAAGCTGGATGGTTTCAAACTGGTGCAACTGACTGATCTGCACGCCAGTCGTCTGCTTCAAGGCCCCTGGATACAAGCCATTGTTGATAAAACACAGGCTTTGAAACCGGATCTGATCGTCATTACTGGTGATCTGGTCGATGGCACGGTGAAAGCGCGCCGCGATGATGTCGCCCCCTTGCAAGCCCTGTCTGCCCCGCAAGGGGTGTGGGTAATTGCAGGCAACCACGAGTACTACACCCAGTACCAGCCCTGGATCGAGCACTTCAACAGCCTTGGGCTACGTATGCTTCTGAACGAGCACAGCATTATTGAACAAGACGATGCTGCTTTTGCTTTGGCTGGCATTACCGACAAGTCGGCAGCCGTGCATGGGCAACCCATGCCCGATGTGGCTGCAGCAGTCGCCGGGATCCCTGCTGGCATGCCCATCATCATGTTGGCCCACCGCCCTGACACCGCCAAGGAAAGCGCTGCAGCCGGGGCGACCTTGCAGTTGTCGGGCCATACCCATGGCGGCCATATTGTGGGCATGCACAAGATCGTGCAGATGGCCAATGATGGCTATGTGGGTGGACTGTATCAAGTGGGGGATATGCAGCTGTACGTCAGCTACGGTGCCGGACTGTGGGCGGGCTTCCCGCTGCGACTGGGGCGCGCCTCAGAAATCACCTTGATTACCTTGCGCGCCTCCTGATTCCAGGACTGGAACCGGAGCATCAAGACACGCTGCGCAGCGCCCGTCGACACAGGCGCTGCACAGCAGCATTATCCGGCGCTTGCATCTGCCATTGAGCACATAGATCACGCACCCACTGCGGCTGATCCTTGGCCGCATCATTCAAGAAATTGGCTACCGAGTCCTGCACATACACACTGCCATCCCGATACAAGAGCTCAAGAATCGGCAACATGCGTTCCGGTTCTTTTTTCAGGATGGCAATATGTGCGCACCACACTCCCCGAGGGCGCAAAGCCTCACACGCAAAACGACGCAGATATTCCGAGTCTGAGCGCGCCCACTGCTGCAAGCTCTGAATCGACGCATCCAGCTCGGCCACCAAATGAGGACGTACCGCCATCCAGGACCATTCACGCACACCGAAATGCGCATCATCTGCCAAAGGGCGCAGTACCTCCAGGCGCTGAGGCACACTTAAAGATGCACGGGCTCCCACCATAAAGCAGGCCCAGCCCCGCACCACATCAGCCGGGTGATCTAAACAGCGCGTCCAGGCCATCTCGCCATACGTGTCCAGCAAGTATTCCCCAATGGCTTTCATGCGCTTGAGAATGCCCAATTGGGCCAGGGTGTCGATGTGCTCTGCGCCCTGCTCATCCAATTCCGGAAATACGGTCGCCACCAGCACGCGCTGATCGATGGCCAAGGACTCGGTCAGAGTAAGACCCTGGATTTCCCCCTTGGACAGAGCCAGCAAAATATCAGCCGGTATATCCGCAACCTTGGCATAAGCCTTGCGGTTCTCGATACTCATGACGCGTCTTCTCCGCCAGCGGCTTTGTTCAACAAGGCGCTAAGCTGGGTGCACTCCGCCTCGGACAAATGCCGGAACAATTCGCCTATCCACTGGGCATGAGTTCCTACCAGCGTCCTGGCCAACTCCGCCCCCTGAGGGCTGAGTTTCACCATGACAGAACGCCGATCGGTCTGGGCCGCAAAGCGCTGCACCAAGCCCGCTTTCAGCAGCCCATCCACCAGAGTTGTGACAGTCGCCCGCGTCACGCCTGCCCGTTCAGCCAGGATGTGGGAAGGCATGCCGTCGGGTGCTTCCTCCAGCAGGAACAAAAGTACAAAACGGGCCTCACTCAAGCCATGGGGCGCCAACAAGGCGGCGCAGTCTCGATCAATACGGGCAGACAAGGACAGGAGCTGAAAACACAGGGACATGCCCTGAACATTGACGCCCTTTTGCTGCTCTGCGTGCGAGAGCAAGGCCCGATATTTCGCTTCCAGTTTCATAGTTCGATATCAAATGATTTGATGTCGAATCTTAATCTCAGAGCGCTTCAAAAACAAGAAAAATAAAGGAGGGCTGATTTCACATCATGCCAATCCAATCCATAAAGCGGAATATGTCCAGGTAGTAAGGAGCCTATCGACAAAAGAGTGTCGCCAAAATTCGACAATGCCACATTTTAAGCTTGATGCTTACAAGACAGGCCCACGCATGCGGTAAGGTATAAGGCTGGTCAGGCATCAGCCCTGCCACCGTTCATTAGCAGCACACATGGAATCCGATTACCAGCATCATGAATAGCATCAAGAAATCGAGCAAATTGGCGAATGTTTTGTACGATATTCGCGGCCCCATCATGGACCGGGCCAAACAAATGGAAGACGAGGGCCAGCAACTGATCAAGCTCAATATCGGCAACTTGGCGGTATTCGGTTTTGACGCCCCGGAAGAAATCCAGCTCGACATGATCCGCAACCTGCCCAACTCTTCGGGCTACTCGGATAGCAAAGGTATTTTTGCCGCGCGCAAAGCCGTCATGCACTACACCCAGGAACAAGGGATCAAGGGCGTGACGCTGGAAGATATTTACCTGGGCAATGGCGCCTCTGAGCTGATTGCCATGGCCACCAACGCCCTGCTGGACGACGGTGATGAACTGCTCCTGCCCATGCCCGACTATCCGCTGTGGACGGCTGTAACCAGCCTGTCCGGCGGTACACCCGTGCACTACTTGTGTGACGAATCCAAAGGCTGGATCCCGGACCTGGACGATATCCGCTCCAAGATCACCCCACGCACCAAGGGCCTGGTTGTCATCAACCCAAACAACCCCACCGGCGTGCTCTACCCCGACTCGGTGCTGCAAGCTCTGGTCGATATTGCTCGCGAATTCAATCTGGTGCTGCTGGCCGACGAGGTCTACGACAAGGTCCTGTTCGACGACATGAAGCACACCGCCATGGCCAGCCTGTCCAACGACGTACTGACCCTGACCTTCAACTCCCTGTCCAAGAGCTACCGCGCATGTGGTTACCGCGCAGGCTGGCTGGTGATTTCGGGCGACAAGAAAGCCGGTGCCGACTACATCGAAGGCCTGAGCATGCTGGCCAATATGAAGCTGTGCGCGAACGTGCCCGGCCAATGGGCCATTCAGACCGCCTTGGGTGGCTATCAAAGCATTAACGACCTGGTATGCGAAGGTGGACGCCTGCGCCGTCAGCGCGATCTGGCTTACGAGTTGATCACCGCGATTCCCGGGGTCAGCTGCGTCATGCCCCACGCTGCCCTGTACATGTTCCCGCGTCTGGATCCCGAGGTTTATCCCATCAAGGACGACCGCCAATTCTTCCTGCAACTGCTGGAAGCCACCCGCGTGATGCTGGTGCAAGGCACGGGCTTTAATTGGCCTCATCCGGATCACTTCCGCATGGTGTTTCTGCCCCACGAGCCGGACCTGCGCGAGGCCATCAACCGCATCGCCAAGTTCCTGAAAGACTACCGTATCAAGCACGGTACAGAACGGCCTGAGTTTGCCCAGGCGACCATTCCAGTCGTAGACAGCGCCGAAGCTGAATAAAAATCGGACTCAATGAAAAAAGCCAAGGATTCATTCTCCTTGGCTTTTTTTCTGGCACTCAAGATACTTGAGTCAATTGCTCCGCAACCCAATCAATAAAAACACGCAGCCGAACATTCGTATGTTTGCTGCGATGAAAAGCCACATACAAGGGCATAGGGTCCATCGTCCAATCCGGGAATAACGCGATCAGGCGCCCTGCTTGCACCGCTTCCTTGGCCAAATACGCCGGCAGGCAAACCAGCCCCAAACCCGCTTCACCCGCTGCCAGATAGGCGTTGCCATCATTCACGGCCAAGCCATAACGGCCTGGCAAAGAAACCCGTTCTTTATCGCGACGCAAGGCATAAGGAAACGGTTTGTTCTGATGTTCCCACAGGTACCCCACCATTCGATGTGCAGACCCGTCCAGCTCTTCAGGATGCACAACGGTACCAAACCGCTCCAGATACAAGGGTGCAGCATAGATGGACAGATGCAGCGCCCCCACCCGCTTGGCGATCAAGGACTGGTCTTGAATCTGACCACCTCGAACCACACAGTCCATGCTTTCATCGAGCAGATCTACCGTCTTGTCGCCTACGCCCATATCCAGCTGAATATCCGGGTAGCGTGCGTAGAACGACGGCAAGGCAGGCACCAGCACACGGCTGGCTAAAGGGCTGGGCACATCTACCCGCAAGCGGCCACTGGGCGAAGCCAAGGCTTGGGCCAGATCCCGCTCACTGTCTTCCAGATCGGCCAGCAATTGCACCACACGCTCAAAATAAAGTGCCCCAGCGCTGGTCACACTGACCTTGCGCGTCGTGCGATGCAGCAAGCTCACCTGCAAGCGTGCCTCCAATTGCTGCACCAGATGCGTGGCCCGGGTTCGGCTCAGATGCAAAGCTTGGGCCGCCTTGGTAAAGCTGCCCGTTTCCACCACCTTGGCAAAGGTACGCATCGCTTCGAAACGGTCCACGTATTGTCCCCAATCGGTTGCAGTGATTGTTTGGATTATAGAAATAGTGTTGTCTGCCATCCAGCGTTTATCTGTCCACGCACAAGACCTACAGTGCATAGCTCAATGAACTTCACCTGCCCAGCAGGCACTGGAAAGCATGATGACTACCTTACGCCAAGCCGTCTTCCCCACCGAACGCCAAGCCTTGTATGAGCGTGGTCACTACTCACCGGCGATTCGTTCCAATGGCTTTTTGTTTATTTCTGGCCAGGTCGGCAGCCGCGAAGACGGCTCACCCGAGCCGGACCTGGAACAGCAAATACGCCTGGCCTTTGAGAACCTCAATACCGTGCTGGCCGCAGCAGGTTGCAGCTTTGCTCATGTGCTGGATGTGACGCTGTTTTTGGTGAACCCGGAAGCCAATCTGGAAACCCTGTGGAAGGTTCTGCCGGACTACTGGGGTGATGCGCCCTACCCGGCGTTGACAGGTGTAGGGGTGCCTTGGTTGTCAGGCTTTCAGTTCGAGATCAAGGTAGTGGCGCAACTGCCCGAACAAGCCTGATACGCAAGCGCTTGTCGCCTTGATCGATAGGCTAATCGTGCTAATCGGACTCACTGCCAGGCAATGCGGCCAATACTGCAGCCTGCATACTTTGCGTAAACGCGGTATCGCCCATGGCCCGACTGATCATCCCTGTCCCCAACATGGCGGCAAACAAGAGCATGACTTGCTCTTCGGTCTGCTCGGCACACGCTTGCATGGCAACGCCACGAAACTGCTCAAACAAGCTCTCTACGCCTTCACTGTAAATTGCCGTGGTCTGCGCATCCGCAGGCAGGCCGCTGGCCAGGGAAGAAAAGGCCAGGATCGGGCAGCTTTGGGTTTGAGGACGGTGCTTGAAATATCGCCGCATCAAGGCTTGAAACCCTTGCACGGCGTCCTGTTCATAGCGCTGGTTGATACGCTCCCAGGATTCGGAAGACTGGGTAAAAGCAAATCGGGAGGCCTCGTCAATCAAAGCCTCCTTGGAGACAAACTGCTTGTAGAAAGCGCCTGCCGTCAAGCCCGCCTCTTTCATGATGTCCCCGATCGAGACCCCTTCCACTCCATGTTTGCGAAACAGTCGGCAAGCCGTCTCCAGCACACGCTCGCGGTTGCGTTCGGCCTGCTCACGCGAGACACGCCCCATTCAAACCTCCGGACGACGAAAGGCAATCAGCTTGGCAATCAGGCGCTGGCACACCTCATTGTTCTGATTCAGGGTGTGAGACTCCACCACCACCATGCCTCTGTCCGCTTTGGAGCGGGAGGGCTGAATGTCGATGATTTTACTGAGCACATGCAAGACATCGCCAGGGCGCGTAGGCCGTGGCCAATCGATTTGCCCGCCTGCACCAATAATCCCCTGACTGAATACCAGGCTGTCCACCAAAAGCTTCATGGTAATGGCGGCGGTATGCCATCCACTGGCGGCCAGCCCCTGAAAGAACGTGCCCTTGGCCGCCTCTGCATCCAGATGGAAAGGCTGCGGATCAAACTGGCGGGCAAAGCTGATAATTTGCGCTTCATCCAGAGCATGTTCTGCGCTGCGAAACTCCATTCCCAGGGCCAGATCCTCAAGATAGACAGGTGCTTTAAGGCTCATCCGAATACTCTCCAGAAAGTGTGTGAGTGCGCGTCGCTGCCCGCGTAAATAGATTATGGATGGCAGCTATCCTTGCACAGCTTTCCTGGGAAAGCAAGGATAGATTATGGTCATACTCTATTTTTAAAATGGTAATAATTCTGCTTTTTTTACTGCGGAACAAACCATCCAGAAGCTTGCAAGCAGGTGCCTGAACACCGAAAAACAGTCTAAAAACCAGTTCCTTGCGGCCAGATGAAGGCACAGTAGCCAGTGACACACCCGTCAGGCACGCCCCTGCTACTACAGGGACAATGCATCTTGAATGCTACACACCCCTCCAAAAACCAACTCCTGGGTTTTCTATCGTTCTGCTTCCTGATTACAATCACACTCTTGCGGTTTTGTCGGGACGAACGGTGTTTCATACCCGTCTTTCTTTCCCAGGCACAACCAGTCCTTACCCTGCCCTGAGGCCACAAGCTTGTTGATTCAACAAGTCTTTTGTACCCGCTTCAAGCATGGCTAACCCATTGATTAAGAGGAGATCCTACACCTATGTGCACATTCATTTATGCACTCTTCTTTGGTATAGAGAACGGCTCAAGTTTTCGATTTCGCAGCGCGATAATCTAGACTTGAGCGAAGCATTAACTTACTGAAGGACTTCACTCAGGCCTCAAGAATTATCGTCAGCTTCTATTGACGAGGATGCGCTGTACCCGCGCACCCAAGAAACTTGAGCATGTCATGAGTACATTACTGTCGGTCCACTCACTCTCTTACGAAACCCTTTCCGGTCCTTTATTCAAAGAAATTGCCTTCACTATCAAGGCCGGAGATCGAGTGGGACTTATAGGCCACAACGGTTGTGGCAAAAGCACCTTAATCAGCCTGCTTTGCGGCGAACTGACGCCCAGGCAAGGCAGTATTTCACTAGCAAACCACTGCATTCTGGCGCGTGTTGAGCAATACCTGCCAGCGGATCTGCACGCCTTGAGTTTGCTGAACGCCGTACTGGCTGCCCTGCCCGCAGAGCAGCACGATACGGATGCCTGGCGCGCAGAAAGCTTGCTTGGCGAGATGGGCTTTCAGGAACTGGACTGGCATACCCAGGTCAGTGCCTTAAGTGGTGGGCAATACACTCGCCTGCTGCTGGCACGGGCCTTGATTACCCAGCCTGATCTGCTCTTGCTGGACGAACCCAGCAACCATCTGGACTTGCCTTCCCTGCTTTGGCTGGAAGGCTTTCTAAGCAGTTGGCGCGGCACATTTGTGCTGGTCTCTCACGACCAGCGCTTGCTGGATCGCGTGTGCAACAGCACCATTATTTTGCGCGATCGTACGCTGTCTTTTTTCTCTCTGCCCTGCTCGGCTGCGCGTGAAGCGTTGCGCAATCGAGACGAGGCGGATTTGCGTCGTTACCAAGGCGAGCAAAAGGAAATTGATCGCATCGAACAAAGCGCAAAACGCTTGGCTATCTGGGGACAGGTCTACGACAACGAGACCTTTTCCCGCAAAGCCCAAAGCATGGAAAAGCGCCTGTCCAAACTGCGTGAAAACCAGACCGATCTGACGGATGGCACACCCTGGACCTTGCAGCTGCATGGCCTGGACATGAAGGCAGATCGCCTACTGGATATTGCAGATATGGTCGTCAGCCCGGCACAGAACCTGCCTGCTCTCTTTCAAGCCCATGGCCTGCAAGTGCGCAGCGGGGATCGCATCGGATTGGTCGGTCGCAATGGTTGCGGTAAATCCTCTTTATTGCGTCAGCTATGGCGCTACTGGCAGGACGAGGCGGACATGGACGGGCTGAGGTTTCACCCGCAATGCCGCATTGGTTATTACGACCAGGACCAACAGCAACTGGATGGTTCCAAGACCTTGCTGCATGCCTTGCAGGACTTTTCGCCCTTGCCGGACGATGTCAGGAAAATGGCGCTGATCAGTGCCGGTTTTCCTTATCTGCGGCATGCACAGAAAGTGGATAGCTTGAGTGGTGGCGAGCGTGCTCGGCTGATGTTTATTGCCCTGTCGCTGGCCAACTATCATCTGCTCTTTCTGGACGAGCCAACCAACCACCTGGATCTGGAAGGCAAGGAAGAACTGGCAGAGGAACTGTGCGAATTCAAAGGCGGTTTTATCCTGGTCACCCATGACCGGGAGCTGCTGGAGAAAAGCTGCAATCGCTTCTGGCTGGTGGACGAAGGTTCCTTGACGGAAATGCAGGGCTTGACGCAGTTGTATGCTGCTCTGGTCCAGACAGATCAGCCAGAGGAATCCTCATCAGTCTTCAGTCCGGGCACAGGGAGCACAACAAGGGCTCAATCAGCCCCCTCCAGCGACGACACATTGCTGGAGCAACTGATTGAACTGGAAAGCAAACTGGAGGCTGATCTGGCACGCAAGCCCAAGCATCAAAAGCCTGGCTTGCAAGAGGTCTGGCAAGCGGAAATCCACAAGCTGCGCCAAGCCTTGAACCTGGAGTAATCCAGACCTTATGCCTTGACTGCTCAACAGATCCGGCAAGGCATAAAAACAGCCCCTTGTTGTCAGATTCGACAAGGGGCTGTCTGTATCAGCTGGGCTTCAGTCTGCTAAATCCAGCACCAAGGTCTGCGACATCAAGGACGAACCCTCACGCAAAGGCTCGGGCTCTCCGCTGGGCACAAAGCCGTAACTCTCATATAGCCGGACGGCTGCTTCATTCGTCAGGGTCACGCCTAAGCGAACACAGGCTGCTTGCCTGCTTTTTGCCCATTGCACTGCGGTATCCAGCAGAGCAAAACCCGCTCGCAAACCTCGCGCCGACGGCGCCACCCACATCTGATAAATATCGGCCAGAACGGGCTCTGAGACAGACAACTTGCACCAGACCAGGCCGCAAGCCTGCCCCTCTTTTTCAGCGAACAAGACGCGGTCCGTCTCGGACGCACAAGCAGCTTGAATCCGCTCCTGCCAGAAATGCTCTGGATGTGTGGACTCCACGGCATAGGTACTCCCAAATGCATCGGGACAATCACGCAAGGCGCCAAGACGCAATGCTTGATACGTGCGCCATTCCCGCCCCTGAATCGGACGAATAGAGATCACAACACATCCTTTTCAAGAAAAATCTGGCGGCGATCAAGGCCGCACGGCCGTCACCTCCAGCTCGACCAGCCAGCCTGGGTTCACCAGAGCCTGGACCGCCATGGCTGATCGCACAGGCAGATTTGGCTGCTCCTTGGTTCCAAAGTACTTGGAATAGCCTGCCATGAAGCCGTCAAAATCCAACTTGCCACCCTCCGGAGCAACCAGGAAGGCCTGCATCTTGATAATGTCCCCTACCGACATGCCCATCCCTTCCAGTTGAGCCTTGATCTGCTCCATGATGGACTCGGTTTGCTGCTGCATATTGCCATAGGCTGCCGTGCTGGCTGCATCAGCCGACTTGTCGCGCACAGCGGGAACGGTACCGCTCAAGTACACCGTGGTTTTACCGGCAGGCACTTCCACTGCCGTCAGAATCGGGAAATCCGAATTGGGAATAGGATGGCGCTTCACATCCTGCGCCAACGCCGGCGCAGCCAGGCTACTGATCAAGGCAGCAGAGGCAAGCATCTTCACGACATTCATAGTTTTCTCCTGATTGAAGGTTCAAAAACCAAGACTTCATTAGGTACGAGCTCTTCCCTAAAGCCTATTTAATTTCAGAAAGCCGCTCTAAAGTTCAGACAGTTATCTTTTGATTCAAAAAAACTGACTTTCTGTAGCCTGTGCAGCGGGCTGTTATCCAGGCAGCAATCGCATCCACAGAAAATCTCTAAGGAGTCCAAGGCTTAATGCAAAGGCCTCAACAGCAATAAAGCACACAAAGCCAGCATGAAAACAGCGATGCTGCCATCCAGTACACGCCAGGCCAACGGCTGACGAAACACAGGTTGCAGCAACCGCGCCCCATAGCCCAAGGCCAGAAACCAGCTGGCACTGGCCGCACAGGCCCCCAAAGCAAATGCCCACTGCAAGTTACCGGGATAAGGCGTGGACAGACTGCCCAACAGCACCATCGTATCCAGATAGACGTGGGGGTTCAAAAAGGTGAACGCCAGACAGGTCAGCAAGATACGGCGTCGATTGCGCTCGCTCCCCTGCCCGGCCATCAGGCTTCCTTTACCCGTCCAGGCCCGCTGCGCGGCCAGCAGCCCATACCAGGCCAGAAAAGCCGCGCCACCAAAGCGCAGAACTTGCAGCAAACCAGGCCATTCCTGTACCAACGTACCAATGCCAGCCACGCCCCCCAGAATCAGGACAATGTCGGCCAGCGCGCAGATTGCCACCACCAGCCCCACATGATTACGCTCCAAGCCCTGTCGCAACACAAAGGCATTTTGAGTGCCGATAGCCATGATCAGGCCCGCCCCCGTCAGAAAGCCAGTTGCAACAACAGAGAAGAACATGCCAGCCATCCACAGAATTGAAAAACTGCGTTATGGTGCTGTCATTTACAGTTTAAGAAAAGCTAATTATTCTTCACTTAATTAAGAATAATTAATCAAACAAGCCAATTATGGATCTGCTGCACCCACAACTACGAGCATTTACGGCCGTCCTGGAAGAAGGCAGTTTTGAAGCAGCCGGGCGCAAGCTGTACATCACCACCTCAGCCATCTCGCAGCGTATCAAAGCGCTGGAGGACAGACTGGGGCAAGTGCTGGTCCTGCGCCAGCCGCCTTGTCGTCCAACACCGGCGGGAGAGTTGCTGCTGCGCCGTGTACGGCCCATGCAGGTTCTGGAATCCGAGGCCGTCGCAGACTTCCTGCCAGAGCAAAATGGCCCACGACGGCCTATCGCCATTGCGGTCAATAGTGACTCGCTGGACACCTGGTTTCTGGAAGCCTTGTCCCGGCTAAGTCAGGAATATGGCTACCTGTTTGATGTGCGCGTGGATGATCAGGACCACACACTGGAATTGATACGCAATGGCTCCGTGCTGGGTGCGGTCACTGCCGAACCTGCCCCCCTTCAAGGCTGCGAGGTGCAGGCCTTGGGCATCATGCGCTATCAGGCCATTGCTTCTCCCGAGTTTGTGGCCCGCCATTTTGGATGGGGAATAGACGCAGCATCCCTGGCTCAAGCCCCCATGATCGTCTTTAACCGCAAGGACGAATTACAGTGGCGCTTTATACGCCAAATCACGAATGAATCCGTAGCCCCTCCCATCCACTACCTGCCCACCTCCACCGGCTTTGTGAAAGCAGCGGCTTTGGGCCTGGGATGGTGTCTGGCACCCGACTCCATGGTCAGCGATGCCTTGGCCGTCGAAGAGCTGGCTTTAGTCGCCCCCGGCCTTTGGCTGGATGTGCCTTTGTATTGGCAACATGCGGCTATCCGCTCCGACACCTTGCGCAATATGGGTAGGGCCCTTCAAGAAGCGACCCGCACCTCATTGCTGCCAGCGCCTTCTTGAACAGCTCTTTGAGGTCCGTACGGGAAAACAATGGGTGGAGTTTTCCACTTCAGGAAAATGGCAGAAGTCTGACTCATGCCGGCTCTTGCCACAGACTTGTCGAGAACAGCACTCAGGACTTTCGTTTGGTTCTGGAAGGTCGGGCAAGCTCAGAAATAATGCGCGCCAGCTTCTGCGCCGCTTCCTTCATCTGCTCGGGACTGAATGCGCTCAAACCCAGAATCAGTCCCGAAGGCCCCTGCCCAGCGTGATACATGGGTGAGACGGGACGCACTGCCACGCCTTCCTTCATGGCCCGCTGCGCCACCACCACATCATCAACCGGCGAGGCCAGCCACAAGACGGAATGCATGCCTTGATCGCTTGGCTGCAAGCTGGCCAAGTCACTGGGCAAAACCTCGCGCACAATCTCAAAAAGGTGGTTACGACATTGGGTGTAGATCCCGCGCATACGCCGAATATGGCGCTCCAGATGCCCCTCTGAAATAAAGCTGGCCAAGACATGCTGGTCTGCACTGGGCGGATGCCGATCCAGCAGAACGCGCGCTCCGCAAAAAGCCTGGACCAACTGCGGCGGCACAATCGCATAGCCCAGGCGCAGCGAGGGAAACAACACCTTGCTGAAGGTCCCCAGATAGACCACTCGCTCCGGGTCCAGGCCCTGCAAGGAAGGAAAGGGATGGCCACTGTAGCGGAACTCGCTGTCGTAATCATCTTCGACAATCCAGGCGGACCTATCGCGTGCCCAGGCCAACAAGGCATTGCGCCGCGCCATGCTCATGGGCATGCCCAAAGGATATTGATGCGAGGGAGTGACAAAGGCAAGCCGCGCATCTGCTTGCAAACGTATGCCCGCAGCCACATCCAGCCCCTCTTCATCCACAGGTACACGAACCATCCGTTCCGGCGAACCTATCGTATTCAAGATCGCGGTAATACCGGGATAGGCGGGGTTCTCTACCCAGGCAAAATCCTGCCTGCCCATCAACACCAGACAAGCCAGAAACAAGCCCTGCTGTGTACCCGTCGTCACAATGACCTGCTCCGCCTCGCAGCGCACCGAGCGTGACCGGCGCACGTACTCTGCAATAGCCTCTCGTAATGGCAAGGCGCCTTGAGGGTCCCCATAACCACCCGGCGCGCCCTGACCATGGGCCCGCAAGCGATTCCCCAAGCGTCGCCAGATGGGGCCTGGCGCGGCGGCACCCAAGGGGATCGACACGGCAAACGGGGCAGAGGGCAAAGGCTGAAATTGAGCCGCAACCGTATTGAATGGCTGGGCGGCAAGTGGTGCAGGCTGGGCGGGCAGCGATGCCACCCTGCGCTTCTTCGGCCTTGTTTCGGGATTGGCCAGCGAGTGAGCGATGTAAGTACCTACGCCCAGCGAGGACTCCAGAAAACCTTCGGCAATCAGTTGCTCGAAAGCCTCTACGACCGTGCCACGGGCGACACCCAAAGACGCTGCCAAGGCTCGTGTGGAGGGCAAGGATTCACCCGGCTTGAGCGCACCGTTTTTTACTGCTTCGCGCAACTTCTGCGCCAACTGACGGCCCAGGCCCCCTGCACTTCGGTCCAGTTCGCCAAGGGAAGGAATCTTTGGATTATGAGCAGTACGAGACATGAATTGTGGTCCATAAAAATAGCGCCAAACTGGTACAGATTAATGATCCAGAATAGACCAATAATAGACACATTGATCCTGAATCCCAAGCCAAGAAAGACAACGATGTATATCCCCGCTCACTTCAATGAATCCCGGCCTGAACCACTGCACGAGCTGATCGCCCAGCATCCCCTGGGCATTCTGGTCGCCCATGGCAAAAGCGGATTAAGCGCGAATCACCTGCCCTTCATGCTGCATCCCCAGGAAGGTGCACAAGGAGTACTGCACTGCCACGTCGCCAGAAACAATCCCGTCTGGCAAGACCTGGAAAACGGCGACGAAGTGATGGTGATATTCCGTGCAGGAGACGCCTACATCTCCCCACAGTGGTTTCCAAGCAAACTGGAAACACACAAGCAAGTCCCGTCCTGGAACTACATCGTGGTACACGCCTATGGGCGAGTAAGAATACGCGATGAAGAACGCTATGTTCGCGGTGCCGTGGCACGTTTGACCCGCATCCACGAAGCCAGCCAGCCCGTGCCCTGGAAGATGACGGATGGCCCCAAGGACTATATCGACGCCATGCTGAAAGCCATTGTCGGAATTGAAATTGAGATCACTCGGCTGATCGGCAAAACCAAGCTGAGCCAGAATAAGGAGGCTCGGGATGTGGAGGCCGCATCAGCAGCATTAATCAGCCAGGGAGATCATTTCATTGGCAGTGCGATGCAGGCGGTGGCAGTAGACAAACGGGCACAAGAGGCCACGAAATAAGCAAGGGGACGGCCAACTGCAAAGTACAAACCACCCCGCTCGGACTATCCCCTTCTTGCTACTTATAATGTGACATCGTGCACCGGGACACCCTCCCCCCTTCCTTCCCCGGTGCATTACAAGGTCAAGAATATGAGAAGTGATAGTCGGCTCTCCCGCATGCTGCATGTTTTGCTGCACATGGCCAGGCACGATCAGCCATTTACCTCCGAGCAAATCGCCACCATGCTCAGCACCAATCCTGTGGTCGTCCGACGCACCATGGCGGGCTTACGCAAGGCGGGTTACGTGCGCTCCGAAAAAGGCCACGGGGGCGGCTGGACACTAAGCTGTGATCTGCAAGAAGTCACGCTGCTGGACATACACAAGGCGGTTGGGGGACCGCGTATCTTCTTTATCGGCCACGAGAACGAGAACCCAAGCTGCGGTGTCGCCAAAGTGGTTAACGCCGCCTTGGGCGATGTGCTCAAGGAAGCGGAAACCCTGGTCATGCAAAGGCTGGAAGCCATCCCCCTGGCAGAGCTATTGGCTGAGTTTGAGCAACTCTATAAGGCAGAAATGGCAGAGCTGGACAGGAAAATGGCGGAGCAATAATCTGCAGGCTCTGCTTGGTTCAGGGCAGAATCAATACAAGAGCAAAGGCTGAGCAATTATGCCTGATCATCCGCATAGGCTACCCAACCCCGGAACGAGAGCCCTGCATAGAACAAGGCTGGTGCGGTGAACCCCGCCTCCCGCAACAAACCCTCTTCCTCCTGCGGGCTTAACAGCGTCAAATGCCGGGCCATATTTGATGCAGAACCTATCGCTTCCGCCGTAGTTTCCGTCCCTGTAGCAAAGGCGATGGATCGGGCTAGCCAGTCCTCAGTTGCCCCCTCCTCTGGCCGACAATGATGGGCCACCACAAGCGCCGCCCCCGGTTTCAAGCGTGCGAGCAAGGACTTCAACAGCGACAAGCGCTCTGCTTTTGACAAGAAATGCAGAGTCAGCAGACAAGTAGCACCATCAAACAGCTCCAACGGGGCATCGTCCACATAGCCTGGTATCAAATCGACTTGCGAACCCAAAGGCCCTAGCACCTGGGCCGCCAGATCCAGCATGGCTTGCGAGGGATCGACTCCCGCAAACCACCAATCTGGACGGGCTTGCGCAAAAGACTTCAACTCCAGCCCGCCACCTGCTGCCAGAACCAGAATCCTGGCATTGCTCTTTGCTCGTTCGGAAAGCAGGATCAAGGCCATGCGATGAAGATCATGGAAGCCAGGAATGCGCTGTGGTGTTGTATCGGCATACCGGGCGACCAATGCAGGATCGCTAAAGGGCTGGACGGAAGTGGGTGTCTTCATTGAAATCCTGAGCGGGTGGTAAGCAATGGCATGGGTACACCCTATGCCATTACTCGGTCTGCGTGGAGTTTGGCGCTGGACATTGCTCTGGCCTCATGCAGCCTTTTCCGAGCTGGCTCCAGCCTGCTCCGCCAAGCCATAAATCAAGGAATGATGTGCCCCACCCGCCGCCATTACCCCCGCAGCGGCAGAGATGGTGGCATTAGCCATGGGACTGGCGGCATCACCGGCCGCAAACACACCCGGCACGGACGTGTGCTGCATGGGGTCCACAGCAATAAAAGACCCCGTAGGGCCCGCTGTCAGCTTGCAACCCAGCTGTATGGCCAGGTCACTGGCCAGCTCTGTTTTGGGCGCTACAAACAGGCCGGAAATAGCCACGATTCTGCCATCCTGCAAACGCACTGCCTCCAGCCCAGGCTTGCTTCCCAACAGCTCTGCAATCGGTGTCTTTTCGATCTGCACGCCACGCGCTATCAGTTGGACTTCCTGCTCTGCACTCGGTGTAAATGCAGCTTGAGTAAACAAAGTGGTCGGCCCCCAATCTGGCACCAGCATGGCTTGATGTATAGCCAGCTCGCTGCTGGCCAACACACCCAACGGCTGCTGGTTCAGCTCAAAGCCATGGCAATAAGGACAATGCAGCACGCTGCTGCCCCAACGTTCCTGCACACCGGGAATATCAGGCAAGCTGTCCTTGACGCCAGTGGCCAGAATCAGGCGACTCGCACGGACTGTCTGGGCGTCCTCGGTCAATAGCTGAAACCCACCCTCAATGGCATGAACCTCCACAGCACGCCCGGCTCGCTGCTCGACCGTCTCGTACTTCGCAAGCTGAAGTTTTGTCGTCGCCATGATGGCCGCCGGAGCCTGCCCGTCTTGCCCCAGAAAACCATGAGAGGCCTGGGCAAAGCGATTCCGGGGCTGTCCCGCGTCCAATAAAAGTACGCGCCGCCGCGCCCGACCCAATTGAATCGCCGCAGCCTGACCCGCAAAACTGCCACCGACGATGATGATGTCGAAGTCCATAAATTCACCTTCTCTTTAACGTATCTTTTCATGTTACGTATTAGAGAAAAACAGGTCAACTCATGAAACTATGTTTGTTACGATTTTGATTCGGGAATAGGAAGAAAGGCGTTACGCCATGCCGAACACAGCGCAACGCATATAAAGAATGCCGTTCAGGCAGCGGCCTCGGTTACCGCTTTGCGCACGGCTTCACGCGCCCCTACCCGCTCCAGATAAGCACTTAGTTTGGGAAATTGGCTCATATCGACTGCATCCCCCTCCAGCCAACCACCTACTGTATACAGATAAGCATCAGCTACGCTGAACTGATCGCCCAACACCCAGGGACCCACAATCAAGGACTCCAGATAAGCCGCACAAACCGTCATGTTCTGCGGCACCTTGGCGCGCATGGCTTCTTCCGCCGCTGGATCATCGGCCCAACGAGAGCCACGGCGCTTATGTGCGTGAGCCACATGCACCGTGGACGCCAGATAGCTATGCAGCTCCTGCATACGGGCGAATCCAAAAGGATCATTCACAGGCGCCAGCTTGGCATCCGGAAAGCTCTGCGCCACAAAAGCCAGCAAAGCCGGAGTTTCCGTCAAAGCCCCCTGCTCTGTCACCAGTGCCGGCACACGCCCCTTGGGATTGACGCGCAGAAACTCCGGGCTTTGCTGTTGATTCGCACCAAAATCCAGCTTGACCACATCAAAGTCAGCCCCTGCTTCATGCAGTGCAATATGAGTGGCAAGCGCGCAGGTCCCTGGCGCGGAATAGAACACCCAACGAGACATGTCGATCTCCTTTTGTCCATAAAACGAAAGGATCATTATGACGCTGAAGCCTTGTTGGGCAAGCAGAAAACAAAAAACCCAACAGCCGTTAAGCTGTTGGGTTTCTTGGGATATCTTGGTGGAGTCGGGGGGAATTGAACCCCCGTCCGCAAGCCGTCCACAGACAGTTCTACATGTGTAGTCAATTAATTTTAAGTTTTAACCTTGGACTGTGCCAATTGACAGGCCTTTCCTTGGCGATCCACTAAGTTTTAGAACCGGACTTCGTGGCGCAGGCCGATTCGATTCTTTGTAAATAACACTGCTGTAGGTTGCCCTACCTAACCCAAAGACAAATTAGTGCAGTGGCCCAGCCTTAAGCGGCTAGAGCGAAACGCTCGTCGTTGGCGTTTGTAGTTTTCCAGTGGATTTACGAGCGTACTGGTGCTCGACACGCCCTGATCTGCTTCTTGACCCACGTCGAAGCCATGTCGACCCCATGTGGATTAGCAACCATATCACATCGGCTACAAAATGTATAGCACCTGGTGCTAGAATAACCCTCTTCCGCGCTCTGGCTGAGTCCTCGCCAGAGCGTTTTTCACGTACTTCACGCCTACCCATTTGTTTGGAGTCGCTTTTCATGGCCCATCCCGCCAATCAAGCCAGAGGCCCATTAGGCTTTATCCTGCACGGCAGTCTTGTTACTCAAATTGTGATCGGTTTGGTCGCCGGTATTTTGCTGGGACGCTTTGCTCCCGATGCCGCGCACTCGATCGCCCTGCTGGGCCAATTATTTGTCTCTGCCTTGAAGTCGGTTGCGCCAATTCTGGTGTTTGTTCTGGTGATGTCTTCCATTGCCAACCAAAAAGCCCAGTCCTCCACCCGCATGGGTCCTATTTTGCTCTTGTACGTGCTGGGCACCTTCCTGGCTGCACTGATTGCCGTAATCGCCAGCTTCGCCTTCCCCGTCAAGCTCAAGCTGGATCTGGCCGATGCCACCTTGAACCCTCCTGGCAATATCGTTGAGGTATTGCTGGATCTGCTGACCAGCATTGTGGTGAACCCGGTTGATGCCTTGCTCAACGCCAACTACATGGGCATTTTGGCCTGGGCTATTGCTCTGGGCCTGGCACTGAAACACGGCTCGCAAGGTTCTCGCGACCTGCTGACCGATATGGCCAATGCCGTGTCGTCCTTGGTGCGCCTGGTCATTCGCTTTGCGCCGCTAGGTATTTTTGGTCTGGTAGCCGTCACCATTGCCGAGTCCGGCTTTGATGCGCTGCGCCAATACGGTTTGCTGCTGCTCGTGTTGGTAGGCTGCATGTTGGTGGTGGCTCTGGTCGTCAACCCCTTGATCGTGTTTGCCAAGCTTCGTCGCAACCCCTACCCGCTGGTATTCACCTGCCTGCGTGAAAGCGGTATCACAGCCTTTTTCACCCGCAGTTCTGCGGCCAACATCCCTGTGAACATGGCTTTGTGCGAACGCCTGGGCCTGCATAAAGATACCTACTCGGTTTCAATTCCACTGGGTGCCACCATCAATATGGCCGGTGCTGCCGTTACGATTACCGTCCTGACGCTGGCTGCGGTGCACACACTGGAAATCCCGGCTGACCTGCCTACCGCCCTGCTGCTGAGCCTGGTGGCTACCATTGCAGCTTGCGGTGCATCGGGTGTTGCTGGTGGCTCTTTGCTGCTGATTCCACTAGCATGCAATATGTTCGGAATTTCCAACGATGTCGCCATGCAAGTCGTTGGTGTAGGTTTCGTGATTGGGGTGGTGCAAGACTCGGTAGAAACGGCCTTGAACTCCTCGACCGACGTGCTGTTTACCGCTGCGGCAACACTCGAACCAGGCCGTGCCTGATTTGATATCTTGACGCACAAGGGGCCAGCCATTCAGGCTGGCCTTTTTTGTAGGCCGATCAAGCAACGCCTGATTGCCTCAGCCCAAGTACCCGCCGCCATGCTTGAGTGCGCAGGCACTCAATGCTTCTGCAATCAGACTCTTACCAAGGAATCTTCGTGGATTTAGCCAGCCTTTCTCTGTATATCGTTGCAGTATCGGCCGTCACTATCATGCCGGGTCCCACCATGCTGCTTGCCTTGAACAATGGTGCACATGGCGGCAAACGGATCGCAGCATGCGGTATTGCGGGTGCGGCGCTCTCGGACCTGATTCTGATTGCTGCTGTCGGCTGTGGACTGGGCGCGCTGCTGCTTGCCTCCGAGCAGCTTTTCACAGTGGTGAAGTGGATAGGTGCGGCGTATCTGCTCTATCTGGCCTATGGTCTCTGGCACGCTCCGGTCAGCTCTATCCAGACAGACACTCCCACGGAAAAAGTTCGGACGGGTCGCGCGGCTTTTCTGCGATCTTTGCTGGTTGCCCTGTCCAACCCTAAAGCGCTGCTGTTCTTCTCTGCATTTTTGCCGCAATTCATTCGTCCGGAAGAAGCAGTTGCCGTTCAGTACATCACACTGGCCTTGGTCACAGCCCTGATTGATATGGCTTTAATGACTGTCTACGCCGTGGGTGGCCATCACGCCATGCGGCTGCTTTCCGGCAAGGCTATGCGTTGGTTGAACCGGGCTTGTGCTGGCATGCTGGCAGGTCTGGGTATTGCGTTAAGTCTGTATCGACGCGGTAATGCCAACTGAAGATCGCAACCTCCAAGGAAAACAAGGGACCTGAATCGGTCCCTTTTTCTTATGTGCTGCAAGCCAGTCTTGCCTACCACAAGACTGCACCTCACCATCCGTGACGCTAGAGCAACAGGCCAAACGACAAACCGCAAACCCGTGCCAGGTCCTTACACCCAGCGCCATGTTCAGGCTGATGGGATCGTATATCATCATTCAGATGGCCACCACGAATAGCCTGCTATGGGTTCAGAACAGCCATGTCTCACAAATTCCGGTTTGCCCCAGCGGCCAGCAGCCCAGCCTGAACCGGCACGATTTCCCTTCACCCCGAATCAACAAGGAGCCAAGATGAAGCGTATCTATTTAGCGGGTCCTGATGTGTTTTTCAGCGATGCCACCGAGCGTGCCAAGCTGCACAAGCAATTGGTACGAGACTTTGGCTTCAAGCCCTTGCATCCCGTTGATCAGGAAGAGATCGAGGCCTCGGCTATCTACCACCATAATATTCGTCTGCTGGACCAAGCCGATGCGGTTCTGGCCAACATCACGCCCTTTCGAGGCGCAGAGATTGATACCGGCACCGCTTTTGAAATCGGTTACGCCGTAGCCCAGGGCCTGCCTGTTTTTACCTACCGCTCTACCGCCGATACCGTTCTAGACACCGTACGCGAGCACTACAGCCCAGTTGTGCTGGACCCGGCCAGCCAGATCTGGCGTGATCGCAATGGTGCGCTGATCGAAGACTTTGGCCTGCCCTCGAACTTGATGGTGGCGATCAGCACGGAGTTTGTACACGGTTCCTTTACAGATGCCCTGATCGCCGCACAGGATTATTTCAAAGCTATTGGCTAATTCATTTTCGGAAAAAATACTGCTGATTAATCAATCACAAGCAGTCAAACAGAGTCAAAATTAAACGTTTTTCAGGGAAATTAAACGCATCTTGTACTCAGGTATGATGTGAACTTGAAACTCCCTGCCCGTACACAGGAACCACAATTGGTTCCCCGCAGCACCCGCTTTTCCTGAATCAAAAAAACAGGGCTATGCCCAGCACCATGCCAGACACCAGCAACATCTCTTTTCTTGATCGTGTACGCGCCATTCTTAGTGATCTCCCCGCCTCCGAGCGACGTCTGGCCCAATTCACACTGGATTTCTCGGGTGATTTATCCAGCTACAACGCCTCGGAACTCGCCAGTCTGGCCCAAGTTTCCAATGCCACTGTCACACGTCTGATCCGTCGTCTGGAATACGCCAACTACGAAGCGGCACGCAAGCAGATTCGCACGGAAAGAACGGATGACTCCTTTACCTCGGTCCACCAGCCGCTATCTCCGGGCGAGGCCGCCTTGCACTCACACTTGCAGGAAAGCTATAGCAAGCTGGGCAATACCTATCGGCATCTGTCCCATTCTGTTCTGCAGGAAGCCAGTCAGGCCATCAGCCGTGCGCGGCAGGTTTGGCTGGTGGGTTTGCAGGCAAACTACTTTCTGGCCGGGCATTTTTACTGGCATTTGTCCAAACTCATGCCGGGCGTACGGCTTATCCCCGGAGCGGGGCAAACCGTCTCCGACTACCTGGCCGACATTCAGCACCAGGATGTCGTGATTGTTTTTGATTTGCATCCACGCCCCAGCCACATGCCGGAGCTGATCGGACGCCTGGAAACACGCTGTACGGACATCGTGCTGATCACCGACCAGGATTACAAAGAGCGGCCCAAGACCCGCTGGTCCCTTCCCTGCCAGCCTGGGCCTGAAGCGCTGCCTGATAATTCGGTGGCCGTTGCCAGCCTGTCTCATCTGCTGCTGTCCGAAATACTGAAAGTACGTGGCGCTGATCGCCGTGATGAATCAGAACAAGAACTGGCCACCGCTGACGCGCTGTTTTGAACTAACAAAAAACTCCCTTCTCAAGCTCTGCAAGCTACTCAGAGCAGAAGAGACCAGCTCTTGTGCCTGTGCGTCTCCTGCATCATTTGCCCCGCCCAGCTAAACCAAGGCTCCAAAATCAGAGCCTTCTCCTTCGTCATCTACGACCAAAGTCGCCTGTTGGGAAAAGTTGATTCGTTCTATACATGCTGTACACAGAGCGCCCTCAAGCGCCAACTCTCTGTACACGCCGTGTTTAGAGAGCCTCGATGCCAAGAATCATCAAACCCCATAAGGAGACATAAGAATGAGCTCAGCCAATACTGTCGTGACGGCAGTAACTCAGCACCCTGCCTATCAAGAACTGCTTAGAAGACGCAACCGCATGAGCCTGATTTTTTTCGGCTTGACCGTGATTGTGTACGCCGGTTTTATCTTGACCCTGGCCTTTGACCCCGAACTTTTCAGCCGTTCTGTCGGTTCCATGACCATGACCATTGGCGTACTTAGCGCCGCCATTGTGCTCATTAGTGCCGTCGTCCTGGTGTCCACCTTCGTCTACATTTCCAACAAGGTGTATGACCCCTTGCTGGCTCAAATCATGAAGGACGTGACATGAAGAAACTACTTCTGAGCCTGGGCCTGTTTGGCATGGCCAGTGGCAATGCCATGGCAGCCTCTTCCGGCCAGGCCAATACCTCTGCCATTGTGATGTTCCTGATCTTTATTGCCGGGACCATGGTCATTACCTGGTGGGCGGCCCGCCGTACACGCACCACGTCCGACTTTTACACCGCCGGTGGCGGTTTGACCGGCTTTCAAAACGGCCTGGCAATTGCCGGGGACTATCTGTCCGCCGCTTCTTTCCTAGGGATTGCGGGCATGGTGTACGTCAGCGGTTTCGACGGCATGATTTACGCCATCGGCTTCATGTTCGGCTGGCCGGTTGTGATGTTCCTGATTGCAGAGCGCCTGCGCAATCTGGGCCGCTACAACTTTGCCGACGTCACCTCGTTTCGCCTGTCGCAAAACCCCATGCGGATTCTGGCGGCCAGTGCCTCCCTATTGATCATCGCCCTGTACCTGATCGCGCAAATGGTCGGCGCTGGCAAGCTGATCGTGCTGCTGTTTGGTCTGGACTACAACGTGGCCGTGGTGATTGTAGGTTCGCTGATGATGATTTACGTCACCTTTGGCGGCATGACGGCCACCACCTGGGTGCAAATCATCAAGGCCGTACTGATGTTGTTCGGTGCCACGCTGATGACAATTCTGGTTCTGGCAGCATTCTACTGGGATGTGGACAGCATGCTGGCCGCTGCCGTGGAAACGCACCCTACCGGACACGCCATTCTTGAGCCCGGCGCTGCCGTCAGCAGCAATCCGCTGAACGTACTGTCCCTGGGTATTGCACTGGCCTTCGGTACCGCAGGTCTGCCCCATATCCTGATGCGCTTCTTCACCGTGGCGGACGCCAAGGAAGCCCGCAAATCCGTGATCTACGCCAGCAGCTTTATTGGTTACTTCTACCTGCTGACTTTCATCATCGGTTTCGGTGCGATTGCCTTGCTGGTCAAGCATCCCGAGTACTTCCAGACGGGTCCGGACGGCTCCTTCAACATGCTGACCAACCTGATTGGCGGCACCAATATGGTGGCGGTGCACCTGGCCAATGCAGTAGGCGGCAACCTGTTGCTGGGCTTCCTGGCAGCAGTTACCTTCGCCACGATTGTGGCCGTGGTTGCAGGCTTGGCCTTGGCCGGTGCCGCCGCCATTTCGCATGACCTGTACGCCAACGTCATTGCCAAAGGCCGCGCCACCGAAAAAGACCAGATGCGCATTTCGCGTATCTCCACAGTGGTGTTGGGTGTGCTGGCGATTTTGCTGGGCATTATCTTTGAAAACCAGAACGTCGCCTTCATGGTGGGCCTTGCCTTTGCCATTGCAGCCAGTGCCAACTTCCCGGTCCTGGTGCTGTCGATTGCCTGGCGTGGCTGCACCACGCGTGGTGCCACCATTGGCGGTTTTCTGGGCCTGGTCACCGCCACGGTGTGGGTGGTCCTCAGCAGCACGGTGTGGGTGGATGTATTCGGTTTTGCCGAGCCCATCACCCCCTTCCCTAACCCTGGCATCCTGTCCATTCCGTTGGCTTTCTTCTCGATCTGGCTGTTCTCGACCCTGGATAACAGCGCCCGCGCTACCCAGGAACGCGAAGCCTTCGAGGCTCTGACCGTACGCAGTCAAACCGGCATTGGTGCTGCCAGCGCCAGCGCTCACTAAACCTTTTTAACGCTGACTTAATCAGCACGCAGGGACAAAAAACAGGGCATTTCGGTGCCCTGTTTTTACTGATGTGCAGCTCATCCTGGCAGGCACCATTACAGATACTTGAACATGGCATAATCCCCACATGAATGAACTGCTCATTGCTGACGATCACCCACTATTTCGTGAGGCGTTACGAGGCGTCGTCGCCAACCTGTTTCCCGGCACGGCCATCTACGAAGCGGATCGTATCTCCAATTTGTATCCCCTGGTCGACGACCATCCTGACGCCGATCTGCTCTTGCTGGATCTGGATATTCCAGGGGCAATCGGTTTCAGCGCTTTAGTCCATTTACGCGCGACCTACCCCTGCCTGCCCATCATTCTGGTCACCGCCCATGAAGAGGCACGCTTCATGCGCCGCGCCATGGATCACGGAGCCATGGGCTTCATCCCAAAATCCATTGATGCACAGACGCTGGGCGTAGCCCTGCAGGTGGTTCTGGATGGTGGCACCTGGTTGCCGGAAATCGGCTCTTCCTCTCCGGGCATCAGTCTGGACGAACGGGAGGTCGCGGCGAAATTGCGCGAGCTGACACCGCAACAATTTCGCGTTCTGCAGATGCTTAGTACCGGACAACTGAACAAGCAAATTGCCTACGAACTGAATGTCTCGGAGGCCACCATCAAGGCGCACATGACCGCCATCCTGCGCAAGCTGGGTGCTTCCAATCGTACTCAGGCCGTCTTGATGGCCAGTCATCTTGGCCTGAACCAGGACGAATCCCAGGACGCTAATACGTTTTAATTTGCGCGGTCAGAAAAGCTCGCAGCGAAGCGGGCTTTACCGGCTTGGTCAGCACCAGATAGCCATACTGTCGAGCCGCTGCTTTCAGCTCGTCGCTACCATCCGCCGTCAACAAAGCGCCTTGCGCATGAGGCAGATGCAGACGCAATAGTTGCAGTGCCTGCAAGCCGTCCAGCCTATCATGCAAGTGATAATCCACCAGCAAGACATCGGGACTCAAGGCAATTTTCTCCAAAGCGCTATCTACCGTATTGGCGGTGATAATTTGTGCTCCCCAACGCCCCAGCAGCACTTCCATACCCGCAATAATATCCAGATCGTTATCCAGACACAGCACACGCAAGCCTGTTAAAGGCAAGCCATCGGCAGGCTTGCTGGACTCGTTATTTTGCTGACTGCTGGCCTGCGTAGCGTCACTCAAAGGAACGCGAATGGAGAACATGCTGCCACGCCCCACTTCGGATCGCACATCCAGCGTGTGCCCCAGCAAGACCGCAATACGTTGGCAAATGGACAGGCCCAAGCCCAGGCCACGGCCATCCCAATCGAAGGCTTGTTCATAGCGATGAAACTCCGCATAAATCTGCTGAATATGATGTGGCGGGATACCCTGGCCTGAGTCCCAGACCTGAAACTCCAGCTCCTCGCCCCGGACACGAACGCCAAACACCACTCGTCCTTCCTGGGTGTAGCGCAAGGCATTGGCCAGGAAATTCTGCAGCACGCGCCGCAACAGACGATGGTCGCTATACACCTGCAAAGGTCGAGCATGAATCCGCAACTGGATACCACGTCTTGCAGCCATAGGAGCGTATTGGTCTGCCAAATGCTGCAGCAGATGCTGCACATTGATCACGCCCAGATCCGGCTTCAAGGCTCCGGCATCCAGACGGGAAATATCCAGCAGGCCTTCCAGCAATTCCTCCGCCGTACGCAAAGAGGTATCGACTCGTTCGGCCAGATTGGGCATCTCCGCCAGGTCATGCGTATCGCGCAAGGCCGACGCAAACAGACGTGCCGCGTTAATCGGTTGCAACACATCGTGGCTGACGGCCGTCAGGAATCGGGTACGAGACTCCTGGGCTTTTTCCGCCTCCTGCGTACGCACCGCGACACGCTGCTCCAGGCTGTCGTTCATCTCTCGCAGCTCGCGCTCCACGCGCTTGTAGTGCGTGATATCGCTATAGCTGGTGACATAACCGCCGCCCGGCAAAGGCCGCCCCCGCAGCTCGATCACCTGCTTGTCATTCAACATACGCTGAGTCACATAGGAAGAGCCTTCGCGCATGAACTGAATACGACGTTCTATGGCTTGTTCCACCCCTATGCTTTCCACGCCATCGACCTTGCCCCGCTCGGCATTAAAGCGAATCAGATCCGCTACGGACCTCCCCACGTACAACATGCTGGGCGGGTAATCGAATAACTGCTGATAGCGCTGGTTCCAGGCGACCAGCCGCATGTCCGCATCCACCACACTGACACCCTGATCAATGTTCTCCAGGGTGGCCAGCAAAATATCCCGATTGAAACGCAGTTCCTGCCCCGCCTCATCCAGCACGGCCATGATGGCAGCCACCTCCATGCCCGAACCACGCAAGGCGCTGGTCAGCACCAGGCGCGCGGACGCGGCCCCCACCGCAGCTGCCAGCAATAGCTCCGTGAAATGCACCCAGGAACTATCCGCCCGCAAACCAGGCTCCAGCGATTGCTTGGCCTGTCTGGCCTGCGTTTCAAAAGCCCGCTTCGCCATTTTTTTACCAACGATACGCTCTGCCAAAAGCAGCAAATCCTGGACCGACAAATCCCCATAAGAATGACGGGCCGCCAAGGTCTGCCGCTCCGCATAAGGATTAAGAAACGGTTCGGCCCGCAAGCGCTCTCCCAAGCCCGGACGCCGGCGCCAGGACACCCACAAAAAGGCGCTGATATTGCACAGCAGGGACCAGAAAGTGCCATGTGTCAGCGGGTCCCAGCCCTCTACGCCAAAAAGTTGATAAGGGCGCAGCCAGGACAGGCCAAATGGCCCGTGATACAACCAATCATCCGCCAGCCAGCCCACCTCGGTCAGCGTCGGCAAGAGCAAGGTATAGACCCAGATGGCAAAGCCCAATAGCAGTCCGGCCTCTACGCCCTGTCGACTGGCACCGCGCCAATACAAACCACCAATCAAGCCCGGCCCAAACTGCGCAACCGCCACAAAGGCCATCAGCCCATACGCGGCCAGGGTCGTATCGCTGCCGCTGAGCATGTAATAGCCGTAAGCCACACCCGCCAGCGCCATGATGGCGACACGGCGTATCCATAGCACTGTGGAAGCCACCGTACTTTGCTGATACTGTGCCCAGCCACGACGCAGCAACAAAGGCATCACCAAGTCATTACTGACCATGGTTGAGAGCGCCACGCTGGTCACAATGACCATGCCAGTTGCGGCCGAAAAACCGCCTATGTAAACCATCAAGGCCAAGCCAACCTGGTTTTGCGACAGGGGCAAGGCCAGCACAAAACTATCCGGCGCCACGCCCTCGCCCCCGACGCCAAACAGGCTGACACCTGCCGCAGCAATAGGCAAGACCATGACGCTGACCACCAGCAGATACGCCCCAAACAACCAGCGCGCCCGCCGTATATCCACCACGTCCCCACATTCCACAATGGCCACATGGAACTGACGGGGCAAACAAATAATCGCGGCAAAGGCCAGCAAGGTTTGACCGACAAAACCCACCGGCGGACTGTTCTCGAACAGTGTGCTGACGGCCCCCACCATATTCAGTTCAGTCTTGCCAAACCAGCGAAAGGCGAACAGGCCAACCGCCACCAAGGCCACCAGTTTCACCACGGACTCAAAGGCCACGGCCAGCATCAAACCCGGTCTATGCTCGGTCGCGTCCACCTGGCGTGTTCCAAACAGAATGGAAAACAAGGCCATCAAAATCGCGACATACAAGGCCGGATCACCAAACAGCCCGGCGTGAAACTCCGTCCCGGCCAGCACACTTAAACTCAAGGCCACCGCCTTGTATTGCAGGGCCAGATACGGCACGGCCGCCACCACGGCAATCCCCGCCACCATGGCCGCCAAGCGCTGCGAGCGCCCATAACGACTGGCCATGAAGTCCGCAATGGAAACCGTGTTCTGGGATTGAGCCACCAGCGCCAGGCGTTCAATAATCCGCCAGCCAAACAGCAGCATCAGCATGGGGCCAAGATAAATAGGCAGAAAACCAATGCCATAGCGCACGGCCGACCCGACCGCGCCGTAAAACGTCCACGACGAACAGTACACAGCCAGGGCCAGGCTGTAGACCGTAGGTCGCAACCAGGGGCGCTGGGTATACAAAGGATTCCTGTCCCCGAACCAGGCAATGGCGAACAAAATTGCGGCGTAAATCAACGAGGCCAACACCACCCAAGCTGGCGTCATCTGCACTGTCTCCTACTTTGGTATAACGCGATGATTTTTCTCGCGATTGTGAGTAATACTAAGACAGTTCCAGCAGGATCTGAGCTCGGAAAACTAGGGCTTATCACCTATACCCAATTTGATTTTCAGGACAGATCTCCTGGGGCAGGCAGCACCCGCAGCATCATGAGCCACGGCGAGGATCACCTCACGCACCGATAAACCCGGAACGATGCCTGCATTCCTGTCCTCATGTCGCATTTAACAAGCGCAGCAAAACAATGCGCAGGCGGTATTCAAGCCAGCGCTGCATCACCTGTTTGGACGAAGAGCTTTCGTCTGGCATCACAAGAAGAAATAGAGCGTTTGAAACCGGGGAGTCACTGCTCCAGTCCAGAACTCATCTATCACTCGCAAACGAAAAACGCCCCGACAAAAAAACTATCTTTCATCGTCATGCGGGGCAAATTAAAGGAGGCAATATGAACCACTCAACATTGAACTTTGATCGCTATCCACAGCAACCGCACGGTGGAACACTGGTCAACCAGGTTGTCCCGGAGGATCGCGTCAAGGACGAGATCGAACGTGCGCGCACCCTGCCCAGCATCCGCGTGGATCTGGAAGCCGTCATCACCATCGAGATGATTGCTACGGGCGTGCTCTCCCCCAACAAAGGCTTCATGAACGAGGCCGACTACAACTCCGTGCTCAAAGAGGGTCGTTTGAGTAATGGTGTGGTGTGGCCTGTGCCGCTGAGCTTCGCCCCGATTGGCGATCGCAACCGCGACATTATTAAAGGACTTTCGGTCGGCTCTGAAGTGGCGCTGACCAATAGCGACAACGAGCCGGTAGCCATCCTGAGCATCGAGGACATCTTCTCCTACGACAAGGAGCAGCGCGCTCAGCAACTGTTTGGCACCACGGACAGAAATCACCCCGGTGTGGACTCCATTTACCGCCGCATGGGCGATGTGTCCCTGGGTGGCACCTTGCACCTGCTGCAGCGTGTGGACTGGGGCCCGTTCGAGAAGCTGCGCCGCGAACCCAAAGACACGTGGCGCCTGTTCTACGAAGAAAAGAAATTCAATTCCGTGGCAGGCTTTATCACCGGTGCGAATCCGCTGCACCGTGGCCACGAGTACATTCACCGCAATGCGCTGGAAGGGATTGATGGCCTGTTCCTGCAGCCACTGGTAGAGATGGCCAAGCGTGAATACGTGCGCCACGAGTTCCGCATGATGGCCTACCGAAACGTACTGGATACCTACTACCCCAAGGACCGTGCCATCCTCTCGCCGCTGCGCGTCACCTATATTTTTGCGGGTCCGCGCGAAACCATTTTGCATGCCCTGATCATGAAGAACTATGGGTGCACCCACGCCTTGATTGGTCGGGATCACGCCGGGATTGGCAGCTACTACGACAAGTACGCCAGCCACAGTATTTTCGATCAGTTCAGCCCCAAGGAAATGGGCATTGATGTGCGCCTGTTCCACGAAGTGTTTTACTGCACGCGTTGTGCCTGCCATGCCACTTCCGAGACCTGCCCGCACGATGATCGCTTCAGGCTGACCATCTCCGGCACCGGCATTCGCGAGATGCTGCGTCACGGCATCATGCCGCCCAAGGAAATTTGCCGCCCTGAATCCATTCTGCCGGCCATGCAAGGCGTCCAGCCCAAAGGACTGTGCGAGGAAGGCGAAGCAATCCAGCCTGTCAGCAAGGTTATCCAGAGCATGTTCCCCTACTACACCCAGTACACCCGTCTGGGCGGGGCCAAGCGTAGTGAACCGCTGGATCCATCTCAGCTGACGGTGCGCGATCTGGAAATCGCCAGCCACGACGTGCGGCACCATGCGGGAGATATCTACAACGGGGTGTACACCGAGTACAGCGCCGTGGTGGATCACAACCGCAGCATGCAAGCCGCCTGGATCGAGGATGCACGTGCTGCCCTGCGCTTCCAGCAGGAACGTCTGATCAGCGATCTGGAAGAAAAGCAGCAGCAAGCACCGGAAGAAGCCTCGGACGAGTTCATGTATCAGGACAAGCAGGAAGTCGTGCGCGAGCTGCATTCGGCCCGCAGCTTGCTGGATGATATTCCGACCGTGATTTCTGCCAAGCAGTTGACCAAAAGGACCTGGAACGTCCTGCCTTACCAGCGCTATCGTGGGGCGGATAAGGAATAAAGCGGTATCTTGCTACACCGTCCTGCCCGGATTGAGATCGGGCAGGACGGCGTGGAAAAGCCAGGGCCAAATCGTACAGACTCAAGCATCAAGCTGTGCTGGGAGTTGCTAAGCACGGCCTGTAGCAGATGTCTGTTTCGATGACGGAAAGCCATGTAAGCGAGCAACGACAGTGACCGCTAATGCTGCAACGAGCAGCACCAACACACTCCACGGGAAAGCAGACACGCTAAAGGTCTCGAGCAGAATACCGCCGACGAATCCGCCACCGGCAATAGCGATATTCCACACCGTCACCATCATGGATTGCGCCACGTCGGTGGCGTCCCCTGCCGTCTTGGCCAAGGCCGTTTGAAAGAGCGTTGCCGAACCGCCAAAGGCTAGCCCCCAGACGGCGACAGACGCGTAGACAGCAACCGGTACGTGACCAACAAGACCAAGTGCCAGCGCGGCAAGTGCAAACAGTGTCGTACTGACCAGCACCAGTTCACGCAGGCAACGGTCGATCAACACACCCACAATCCAGATGCCCAATAGCGCGGCTACGCCAAAAACCAGCAGTACGAGATCAGTCCGATCCGCGATACCGGCTGGAACAAGAAAAGGCGCAATGTAGGTGTAGAGGATGTTATGGGCCAGCACATAAACTAGCGTGACGAACAGGATCGGCCGAATGCCCGGTAAAGTGAAAACCATCCTAAGTGCAACCCCTTTTCCACGCACTTGTCCTGGAAAGTCCGGCACCTTGGCGATCACCCAGAACACAAGGATCATGGTCAACACGCTCATAAGACCAAAAATCGCTCGCCAGCCGGAAGCCACACCCAAAAGAGTGCCGGCAGGAATACCAAGGGAAAGCGCAATCGGCGTGCCCGCCATGGCAATCGCAATAGCACGTCCCTTCAAGTGGCTGGGCACCAAACGCGCTGCATAGCCAGCCACCAGGGCCCAAAGCAGCCCTGCAAATACACCCGCGAAGAAGCGGGCGACAAGTATAACGGTGTAGCTGTCAGAAACGGCGGTCACCATATTGACAAGGCCAAAGCCGCTGATGGCGATCAGCAACAATGGCCGTCGCCGCCAACTCTGCGTGACCGCTGTCAATGGGATCGCGGCAAGCAGTGAACCAATCGCATAAATGGTGATGAGTTGGCCGACCAAGGCCTCGGATACCGTCAGGCTTTGCGCCATCAGAGGCAACAGACCGGCAGGCAGAGCTTCGGTCAGGATCGTGATGAAGGCTGCCATCGCCAAGGCCAACAAGGCCGGTAGCGGCAGACGATCCTGATGGGTCACAAGTGCCCCATTGCCTTTCTGCAAGCAGGCTGAGCGGTTCATAGAGGTAGCACTACTCATTGTCCGGCCTCCGGGGCACCATAGATCGCATCACGCAAATCGGTGACGAAGCGACCGGACATCCCTTCGTACAAGGTATTGGTGAAGGCGACCACAGCAAGCCCTTGCGCCCGATCGACGAACCATGAATGACCGTAGGCTCCGCCCCAGCGCCAGGTTCCATTGGACTCGGGCGACGCTGCCAATGCTCGATCGCGCAGGATCGAAAAGCCCAGTCCAAAACCGAACCCCGGTGCATCCGGCAATTCGTAGCCCTTCGTCTGATCCCGCCCCATTTCCGCGACCATTTCACTGGTCAGCAAGCCGCCGCCCCCTTGACGCAAGGCTTCCAGCAAGCGCAAAAAATCGCCTGCCGTGCCCGCCATTCCCGCTCCCCCCGAAGGAAATGCCTGCGAATCGAAAATGCGAGCAGGACTGTACGAAATACCCACCGTCCCTTCAAAAGGCGAGACCGTCTCGCCTTCTCGCAGTGGATGCGGTTCAGGCGTGCCATTCACATAGGCGGTCGCCACGCGTTGCGCATCCCACGCGATAAAAGCGGTATTCACCATGCGCAGCGGACCCGTCACAAGCTGGCTCACCGCCACCTCCAACGGCGCACCATACACCTGCTCGATCAAGGCACCCAGCACGTCGATCGCCAATGAATAGCCCCAGGCGGTTCCTGGCTCGTACAGGAGCGGCACAGTGGCGATGCGACGCAGGTTCTCCCTCAGACTGATACCAGTCGCATCCATGCCATCCGATACACCCGCCCGTGCATAAGGTCCCTGCGCATCAGTCTCAAGGAAGCGATAGCCCAATCCAGCCGTATGGCTGAGCAGTTGCCGAACCGTGATCTGCGCAGGACGACCGTCAGCCAAACTCGGACGGAATTCAGGCAGCCAACTGTGAATGCGGTCATCAAGCCCCATGCGTCCTTGCGCCACTAATACCAGTGCAGCGGTGGAGACAATGGGCTTGCTCACAGAGGCCAGGCGAAAGACCGTATCCACCGTCATCGCACGACGACTTTCATGGTCGGCCCAGCCATACGCCTGGCGATGAATCAGTTTCCCATCACGGGCTACCAGCACGACCGCACCAACCAGACGGCCCTGGTCCAGTGCCTGTTGAGCTATGGTCTGTACACGGGTGGAAAGATGCGCAGTCGGAGCGTCAGCGCATCGCGTAATTACGGAAGTCATCACAGGTAATTCCTTTCATCAATCGACCTAAATGTCATGATAGAAAGCCTGAAATTAAAGAAAAAGTAAGGTAGAGTTCCGTTTTAAGCGGAACTTTATGTCCGTAATTAAGGTGTGATGATGGACAGTCTCAACAGCTTCACAGTGTTCGTCCAGGTAGCTGAGGTACGTAGCTTTGTTGCGGCTGGTCGGCTGCTGGGCGTGTCGGCGTCCGCTGTCGGCAAGAGTGTGGCGCGGCTGGAGGAAAAGCTGGGTGTACGCCTGTTCCACCGCAGCACTCGCAGTGTCACACTTACGGCCGAAGGCACACTGTTCTTGCAGCGCAGCCGCCGCATTCTTGCCGAAATCGAGGCGGCCGAGCAGGAACTATCGCAAGCAAGCGCTGCGCCACGCGGCCGTTTGCGAGTCAGTTTGCCGCTAGTCAGCTCACTGGTGTTGCCCGTGCTCGGTGAGTTCATGCGTGAATACCCCGAGATTGAGCTGGATCTGGATTTCACCGACCGGCTGGTCGATGTGATTGAGGAAGGTTTCGATGCCGTGATCAGAACGGGCGACCCAACTGACTCGCGCCTCTCCGCCCGTCGGCTTGGCTCCTTCCGGTCGCTACTGGTCGCTTCGCCCGACTATCTGGCGCGGCAAGGAATACCCGAAGTACCTGCTGATCTGCTGAATCACACCTGCCTGCACTACCGCTTTCCCAACAGCGGCAAGCTGGAGCCGTGGGCTTTACGCCGCGCGACAGATGAGCCCGAACTGACGCTACCTACCTCGATGATTTGCAACAACATCGAGACACGCGTGTGCTTTGCCTTGCAAGGCTTGGGCATCGCCTATTTGCCAGAATTCTCGATCAGAGGGCCTCTGGCGGATGGACGGCTACAGACCGTTCTGGCCGACCATGCAGAGCGCACTGGCGTTTTCCACATCCTCTGGCCCTCCAGCAGACATCTCTCACCGAAAGTGAGGGTCTTCATCGATTTCCTGAGTGCTCGTGTTTTTCCCGCTTCGCGGGACAAGCCCCAAGCCAAACCCCGCCGCAAGAACAGCCAGTAGAGATTGCTCTATCTGTCCCACTTCTCACACCTCCACTGCCGCGCAGCTTATGCACCGTTGCGGTGACCTTCTGTCTCAAGGAGAGCGATAGACATTCGCACGAGCTTAGATTGAGCTCGTCTCAGCCATGGATAAATCCGCTGTATAGAACTTCGATTGGGTACAGCACAGAGCAAGACAGGTGCCGTCGTGAAACAAAAAAAGCCCCTGACCTCATAGGATCAGGAGCTTTTTCTCATAACAGAGCCTGCCCGAAGGCAGACTCAAACTGTCCAGAACCTGCTCAACAGACCTCTTCCAGATTGACCTCATTCACAGGCATCAGGCGGCGGTAGAAAGTAGGCAGAGCAAACAAGGCGCCATGAATGTCAGCGTTGTAGAACTGCAGGGAATCCTGGTTCTCGTTGCTCATACGCTGCTCCAGTCGTTCCTGGATTTGCTCGGCGGAGAAAGCACGCGGGTTCAGCTCGTCGGAGGCAATTGCCAGCCCCCAGTAAGAGCCGTACAGCGGGATATGCAGACCGTAGCCATGCACTTGTGCAAACACACTGGCCAGAGATTCGCTCAAGTTCTTGACCTGCTGACTTTCGTGGAAAGGCGAACCCAGGTGCAATACCAAAGCACCACCACTTGCCAGCGCACGTTTGCAGGACTCAAAGAAGGCCGCCGTGTACAAGGGACCGGCCGGAGTTTCGGGGTCGGTCAGGTCCAGATAGATCAAGTCAAAGCGTTCCTGTGTATTGGCCAGGAACTTCGCGCCGTCTTCGATCTGAATTTGTACACGCGGGTTATCAAACGCCCCCTTGTGAATGGACTGCAAGTGCTCGCGAGCCACCTCGATCACTTCCCCATCCAGCTCAACCAGAGAGACTCGCTCCAAGCTGGGGTACTTCAACAACTCTTCCAGGGCTCCACCATCCCCACCGCCCACAATCAGGGCACGGCGTGGATTCGGGTGAGACATCGCGACCGGGTGAATCAGACCTTCGTGGTAGAAGAACTCTTCGGCCTCGGAAGTCATCATGCAACCGTCCAGGCGCAAGGTCTTACCCAAGGTTTCGGAACGCAGCAACTCCAGACGCTGAAAAGCAGTCTGGCGCTCCAGCAAGCGCTCGGTGAAGCGAAAGCCGTACAGCGCATCCTGATTCAGGTTTTCCGTCAGCAGTTCACCAGCATGGGCCGGGCCATCAGCCTCGCCACGCCACAAGCGATTACGCTGGGCTTGGCCGGGCTTGAAAGCCTGCTCAATACCGTCAATCAGGCGGGTCGCCTTGCCCGAATTGTCCTGCATGAAATTGCAGACATAGACGTCCAGCGTCACGCCACCACGCTCTGGCCAGGTATGGATGGCCAAGTGAGACTCGGCCAATAACAGTACCCCGGTAACACCACCAGGCTGCCCTTCAAATTCGGGAAATGCCTGCCACTCTTCACCAACAATCGTCAGCCCTGCATCAATAGTCTGCTGACGGCAAAAATCAGCCAGTTTCTGGGCATCGATCAGCAGCTCCGGGCTGCATGCACATTGGTAAAGGTCTGCGGTCAAGTGCAAGCCTTGCATAATCGTGTGCTCCTTTAACAGATTTTGCGCTCCCTACCAACGAGACGACCGCAACATAAAAACTTCAAAGCGAGGTGCACCTGGAATGGCGATCACCTCGCTTCATCGAAAAGAGCGCAAATTGTACCTTATATCAAACTTAAATATATGAAAATAACCCTATTTTAGGGAAGATTAAGGTATATACGACGCGGAAGGCAGCAGAACCAATTCCATGACCAAATGCGCTCCTGGACCCGGACGGTCCTTGAAATAGACTCTGCCCCCGTGGTGGTGAACAATCGAGCGCAAAATGGACAAGCCCAGACCGCTTCCTTGCACCTGTTGGCCGGGCAGGCGATAGAACTTGTCAAAGACCTTCTCTTTATAGAGCGGATCAATTCCCGGCCCTTGATCCAGGACCTCTATCCGAGCCCAACCGGTTTCGCCCGGCTGCAAGCGCAGGGTCACCATGGTGTCTGGCGCGGAGTACTTCAGGGCATTTTCCAGCGCATTGCGCAGAGCTACCAATAAAGGAACGATATCCACCTTGGCCCATAAGCCATACTCGGGCACATCCAGGTAAATGCGGTGGCGTTGTTCGTGAAAAGGGCGCAGACTCAGGCGCAGCACGGCACGCAAATCGGACTCGCGCCATTCCTGCATGCTCGTCCCCTCGTACTCCATGCGATTCAAGCGCGTCAAATCATCCAGCAGCACATCAACGCCACGAACCTTTTCATGTAATTGAGAGTAGATCTTGCTGGCCCAGGCTGACGGGGTTGTCTCCAGTTGCAGCAATTGGATATAGCCGCTGATGGCGGCCAGCGGGGAGCGTATTTCATGGGCAGCCATGGCAAAACAGTCGGCACGATCGCGCTCCTGTTGCATTTTTGTGCTGACATCGCGAATCATTAACAACGTTGCGCTGTCTGAATCGGAGGCCGCGTAGGCATGAAACTCCAGGGCACGGGCCTGTTCCCCTTCCCCATCCCGGTGCATGTAGTAAAAAGGATTTTTTTCGCGGTTAATAACCTGACTAATCCCAGGGAGCAAATACGCTAAATCTGCCCGTATTCCTTTTTCCAGATTCTGGAAAAAATCGATTAAATCATCGTTGTCATTGGCCAATTCCGGCGTATCCAGCAAACGCCGCATGGCCCGATTACAACCCTCAATTCGCCCACAGGAATCGAACATGACAATGGCATCGGGCAAGGCATCCAGCATTTGCTCAAAGCGATGTGCTTTTTCATAAGCCTGTCCCGGCCATTTAGGCACGCTCGCTCGGTCAAACAAACGTTGCCCGATCAAAAAACTGGTAAATAGTGTGAGCAACAAGCCAATCCCCTATTTTCGTCCCAAAACAAGCACCAGGCCTGCCTCAGTGTGGTTTCAATCTCCATGCGACAAAAAGCCAGTCCAGCGGATAAACCAAGCATTTTTCTAGATGGGATTACTGATCTGCCAATGCCTTTGCATCAGCCTGGGTGAAAAAACGGTTAATCGCCTAATAAATAAATTTCATAACAATCAGGCGGAACAATAAGAAAGGGATTAGTACTTTTTAAAAGTTTTACTCCAAAACCACCGCCCATACTGCTTAACGGCAGAAACAGCCGTATCATAAGGCGCATAAATTTTCTTTGAGGAAACAAGGGAACTTGTACAAAATGGATTCCTATTTATTTCATAAAGACTGACCAGGATCAAGACTAACGATAAAAACAAGTGCTAGGGTGCTAACACCCTTTTTCTTGGCCCGACAAGCCGAGCACCGCCCGGACCCGCCCGTAACATCAACACTTATAAGTGTGTTCAGCTCCCCACACTGGGCCCGTCCGGTAACACGACAGCGCAAGGGATACGCGTAAAATCAGCAAGGCGAGTCCAGGTTCACAGGCCCGCCCGATTGAAGTGAGTCCCTGATGAAGCATGAACATCTGAAAATCGGAGATATTAGAAGCATGTGTGTCCAATACTCTGCCTATCACTTGGCGTGAACAGGCCACTTCCCATTGCCATTAGTAGTATTTCTGTACTTACTAATACCGTCTCTACACTCTGCACTGCTACATCGGGGCCCATAGCCTTTCTTTCCCCGGTCTGGCCTGCTTTCATTTTGTTGACTCCATGAACGACGCCGTTTACTCCACTCGGCAGGCTGCTGATTTACTAGGTGTGTCTGTACGCACCGTACAACTTTGGGTAGAAGCCGGGACCCTGAAAGCCTGGAAAACCCAAGGCGGGCACCGACGCATCGACCGCGATTCCGTACAAGCCATCTTGCAAGAGCGCCGTGGGCAAACCAGCCCCCCGACGCCTGATGCTCCGATCACTCCCAGCCTACCTGTTTGCAGCGGTGAACCCTGCCTGCGCGTACTGGTCGTTGAAGACGACCTGGATTTGCTGGCGATTTACCGCATGGCCATGGAACATCTGCCCTTCCCGGTCGAATTGCGCTGCGAACAAGATGGACTGAAAGGTCTGATTGCTGCCGGCAATTTCTACCCCGATGTGCTGATCGTGGACCTGAACCTGCCCAAACTGGATGGTTTTGCCATGCTCAAGGCGCTGGCCGATGCCCCTGAAACCGAACATACCCAGATTTATGTGATTTCTGCATTGAGCGCCGCCGATATTCACGCGCGTGGCGGTCTGCCCGGCAAAGCAACAGCCCTGGCCAAGCCCATTCCCATTGCCCTGCTCCTGCAGCTGCTCAGCGAAGCCTTCCACGCCCAATACCTGCCCTCCTGAGCACGTCCTCTTCCCTTTATCAGCCAGGATCAATTTTTTCAATTTCGATCTTTTTGTGACAAAAATTTTCATTTGATTATCATTTTTTTATTTTTAGACATAAAAAACGAATCAAATGATACTATTCACGAAAATTCACAACAAGAAATTGATCCGTTTATCTCGAGTCTTTTGCTGATACAAAAATACAAAGGGAAAGGCTATGCGCAAGAATCTACCAATTACCGGCATCGAAACCGAGCTGCTGGACGAGCAATATCTCATTTCCAAAACTGACCTGGCCGGGCGCATCATTTATGCGAACCCGGCCTTTGTCGAGGTGAGCGGGTTTAGTCGGGAAGAATTGATTGGCGAGCCGCACAATATCGTGCGTCACCCCGATATGCCATCCGAAGTTTTTGCAGATTTGTGGCATACCTTAAAACAGGGCCGTTCGTGGGTGGGGGTGGTAAAGAATCGCCGTAAAGACGGCGGTTTTTATTGGGTTCTGGCCCATGCCAGTCCCATTATTGAACAAGGGGAATTAACCGGCTTTGCGTCGGTTCGTGTGCGCGCAAAACCTCAGGATATTCAAGCAGCTGAACAGTTTTATCAGGAATTGCGCGAAGGTCGAAATCGTTCCCGAACGATACGCGCTGGCCAAATTACAGCTCGCAGCTGGCGTCGCCCTTTTGCCGGCCTTCGTTTCCTGGCTGGTCCCAGTTTGTTGGCCGCCTTTTTACGAAAAGGCCTGTTGAATCTGGGTATTACCGGCGGGATTATTGCCATGATCCTGAATACGGAAATGCCACAGCAAAGCATGATCCTCCTAGCCAGTTCTCTGGGGGTGGGGACACTGATGATTTTGGGCTATCAGGCCGTGCTGATGCGACGGGTTTTGGGATCGTTTAAAACGGCCACGCACATCGCCCAACAAATTGCCGCAGGCAACCTGACAGTCAACACACGCGGACCCGCTGTGAAGAAGCTGGAAACGCTGGGCCAGAATCTGGATCTGATGCGTAAGAGCCTGATGAGCATTAGTACCGACGTGGACCATAGCTGCAGCAACAATCAAATGGTGTCACGCAAGCTCTCGGATAACAGCGCCCTGCTGGAAGCACGCACTCAAGAGCAAGCGGCCTCCATGCAGCAGACCACTGCCAGTATGAGCTCCTTTGGGCAAGCCGTTCTACAGACCGCGGAAAACGCCAAGGCCAGCCACGAACTGGCTAGCCGCAGCGCGGAGATCGCGGGTCGCGGGAACGAGGCGGTTCAGAAAGTCAGCTCATCCATGCAGCAGATTCTGGAAAGCTCCCAGCATATTGGCAATATCGTGTCGATGATCAATAACATCGCCTTTCAGACCAATATCCTGTCGATCAACGCCTCAATTGAATCGGCCCGCGCCGGAGAGGCCGGTAAAGGCTTTGCGGTGGTTGCCTCTGCCGTGCGTTCGCTGGCTCAGCAAGCGGCTCAAGCGGCCGATGAAATCAAGCAACTGGTCACCGAAACCCAAACCCTCAGTGCTGAAGGTGCCACCCACGCCGCCCATGCGGGGCAGACCATGCAGGAAATCCTGACATCCGTGTCTGAGGTTGCGGGTTTGATGGGTGAGATTTCTGCTGCCACCAGCGAGCAGAGCATCGGTTTGGGCCAGTTGACCCAGGCCTTGAAACAGGTGGACCAAATCACCAGCGACAATGCCGCTCTGGTCCATGACTTGAGTGAAACAGCGCAGGAACTGAACCAGAATGGGGCCGAACTGCAAGAGGCTATCAGTGTCCTGAATCACGGAGAAAGTGCGCATACTCACCCACCCACTCGCTCTGCTGCCCCCTTGATCCTGGCCCCGGTTGTGAAAATGGACGCCGCTCGTCGCAAACCAGCCCACCCAGGCCGACTACGACAATTGGCATCCAGTACCTGAGTTCGCTAAAAGCCCAGGCTTTCAGCCCCTCCCAACAAGGCCAGCACACCCAGCACGGCAAAGATACAGGCAGCAATCCGGTGTACCAACTGAGTCGGCAAACGGCGGGCAATGCGCTCGCCAAACAAAACGGCAGGTGCGTTGGCCAACATCATGCCCAAGGTCGTGCCCAGCACCACCAAACCGAACTCTTGATATTTAGCAGCCAAAGCGACCGTCG
This sequence comes from Alcaligenes nematophilus, assembly GCF_026344155.1. Taxonomy (NCBI): domain Bacteria; kingdom Pseudomonadati; phylum Pseudomonadota; class Betaproteobacteria; order Burkholderiales; family Alcaligenaceae; genus Alcaligenes; species Alcaligenes nematophilus. The sequence goes on from NZ_JAPKMZ010000001.1 coordinate 685,983, forward strand.
CAATCTGTGTCTTGTCGCCCATCTCGGCCAGGAAGAAGGTCACCAGCGTGGTGCCAAAAACACCAAAACGCGTACGGGTGGCTTCGGCATCATCGATCTTGTCAGGAATCAGAATCCAGATGGCCATGGCCAGAAAGGAAATACCCAACACCCAACGCAGCACTTCAGGATCCAGCAAAGCGGGAACCCAAGCACCAATGGCGCCAGCCAGACCGTGATTAACTAAGGTTGCTATGAAAATAGCGAGAATGATGGGCCAAGGGCGTTTGTAGCGGGCTGCAAGAATAAAAGCCAACAATTGGGTTTTGTCCCCAATTTCTGCCAAGGCAACCACACCCGTGGAGATAAACAACGCTTCCATAACAACTCCTGGCCGGATAAGAGACAAATGACCACAAACCCTCCCGGCCAAACGCGAAGGTCCATGGTCAAAAGTCTTGCCAGGCTAAGTTGCTATCAGCGCCATGACCCTGTGTAGGTCAAGTATGTTGACGCTGATCTTCGGTAAACCGAAGCGGCTACTCCCTAATGACGAAGCGCATCGTAGCCCAGATTAAGACGCCTGTCCAATCGGAGCTTTTCAACGCACAAGAAGTACACTTGCTTATTTTCACGCTTTCACCAGACGCATGACTGCCCAAAACCCAGCATCGGCTCAGCCCAACACCTACCAGCGCTATGTGCTGCTGTATCTGTTATTCATGATTTTGCTGTGGACCGTTTTGATGGCAATTAGCCATAAAGCCCCCGATCTGGACGGCATGGAAGAACTGGTCTGGTCGGCCAGCTTCGAGCTGGGCTATTTGAAGCATCCGCCCTTCCCAGCGTGGGTGATGGCCGCCTTGACCAGCGTAGTCGGACGCCCGGCCTGGCTGACCTTTGCCGCGGGCATGACAGCTTCGGTGCTGGGGCTATGGTTTATCTGGAAACTGGCCTGCGAATTTCTGAATCCCGAACGCGCCTTCATGGTCTTGCTGATCAGTTCTGTCAGTATTTACTTTTCCTTGCGCGGCACCATTTTTAATCACAACACGGCACAACTGTGGTCCGTAACCGCCGCGACCTGGTTTTTCTATCGCGCCAGCCGCGACCAGAAACCGGCAGACTGGTTATGGCTGGGCGCCGTCGCTGCGCTGTCTACGGTCACCAAATACAGTGCCGTGATTCTGTTCACCGCCTTCTTTTTGTATTTCCTGCGCAGCGGTATGTGGCGTCAGCGGCAGACCTGGATAGGGCTGGGCTTGGCCCTGCTTGCCTATGTGCTGGTCTTGTCGCCCCATCTGTACTGGCTGGTGAAGCACGACTTCGCCCCCTTCCGCTATATGGACGGCTCGCTGGAAACACACACCCGCTGGGAGGCCTACAAGGAACTGCTGGCGTTTAGCCTGGACCAGTTGGGGAGACTAAGCCCCATGGTTGTGGCCATGATTGCGCTGGGTATCTGGAATCGTCGCGACAGAAAAAAGCTGGCCCCATCCGACGCGGCCTTGCAAAACAAGCAACGCTACGCCGATGATATTTCCCGCAGCGACAAGCAATTCCTGCTATGGGTGGGCCTGACTCCGATCGTCAGCACCGTCTTGATTTCAGCCATGATGGGCACCCGTCTGGTCGCTTCCTGGGCCACCACCTTCTTTGTTTTGTATGGCTTTTTTGCTCTTTGGGTCATGCACGGCAAGGACAAGATCCAGCTGCGGCGCGTGACTATTATTGTGATCGTGTTGCAGATTTTGCTGGCATCGGGCTACGCCTTGGCTCGTGGCCCATTGGCCTGGCATAAAGGTCGGGACTCTCGCTCCACCTTCCCCGGCCCGGAAGTGTCTGCCCAAATGCAAGCCATCTGGAACGAACACATGCCCGGCATCCCACTTAAAGTCGTAGTAGCCGATACCTGGCTAGGCGGCAATATTGCCGTTCATGCCGGCCAGGATGTGATGGTCTTTATTGATGCTGACCCGGCTGCTTCACCTTGGCTGACACTCCCGCAGGATATGGAATGCGGCGCTCTGATTGTGTACAGCATTCAGACCCGTGGGAAACCTCCCGCATCCTTGCTCCAGCTGTACGAGCAAGCCCCTATCAAGGGGCAGGCCGAGCAGCGCTGGTCTTCCGAGCGCAGTCCCATGATTGATCTGAACTGGGCCATTCTGCCCGCACAAAGCAGCTGCCCCTTTGCAGCCACCGCCCGCTGAATCACTTAAATTTTAGGGTGATGCACCGGCAGTTGCTCACCCAGATAATCCAGAAAATGTCGTACCGCCGGGGCCATGCCTCGGCGGGAAGCAAACACAGCGTGAATAATCCCCGGCAAGGGTGCCCACTGTGGCAATACCTGCACCAGGCGTCCGGCTTTCAAGGCCTCGCAACACATATAGTCGGGCAAGATACCCACGCCTATGCCCTGCTCCACCCCTTCACGCAACGTCAGCAAATCCGAGGCCATATAGCGCGGCCTGTGCGTTACCGTCAGGCTGGCGCCCTCGGGACCATACAGCTCCCATTCGTTTTGACCTTGTCGGGCCGACATGGCCACCGTGGGCAATTTCACCAAATCAGCCGGGCCGCGCACCGGATCAAAACGCGCCAGCAGTTCAGGCTGAGCAACCAGAATCGCCCCTGTTTCACCCAGGCGCTTGACGATATAGCTCGCACTATCACTTAAGGTGCTGCGCACTCGCAAAGCCACATCAATCCCGTCCGCCACCGGATCAACCACCCGGTTGCTGACTTCCACCTCCAGCTCAACCTGAGGGTAGCGAATCAGAAACTGTGCAAACACGGTCGACAAGACCGTATGGGCCAAGGTGACCGGGCAACTGATACGCAAGAGACCACGCGGTTCTTGCTGCACTTGAGCCACCGCAGAATACGCAGCTTCGGCCTCGTCACGCATGGCCTGGCAATGGCGCAGGAACACCTCTCCAGCAGGGGTCAGAGACAGGCTGCGCGTGGTGCGTTGCAGCAGGCGCACACCGACTTCAGCCTCAAGACGGCTAAGACGTCGCGATACTCGCGATGGCGGCATGCCCAAGTGTCGGGCAGCAGCACTAAAGCCGCCACGCTGTACCACTTCGGTAAATAGCACCATGTCATTTAAGTCATACATACAGGGAAGTTTTCCAGGATTACAGACAAAAGTAGAATAATCTTTCTCAGAAAAACCGGCTTATCAAAGGTATGGGCATCAAACATAATGACACCATTCCTTCATCGCTTTGGACACCAAACATCATGAAACTGCTACACGTAGACTCCAGTATCACCGGCGCCAACTCCGTTTCCCGCGAACTTTCGCAATTTGTGGTTGATCAGCTGCGCCAGCAAAATGAGCAAGTCCAAGTGGAGCATGTAGATCTGGCCCTGAACCCGCCACCTCACTTTTCGGCTGACTCCCTGGGCATGCGTCTGGGTCTGGACCCAGCCACCCTGAGCGAGCGCCAGCGTGCCGAGAACGCCATCACCGAACAATACCTGAGCCAGTTCCTGGCTTCCGATGTGGTGGTGATTGGCGCCCCCTTCTACAACTTCACCATTCCTAGCCAACTGAAAGCCTGGATGGACCGTCTGGCTCAAGCTGGCCGCACTTTCCGCTACACCAGCAATGGCCCGGAAGGTCTGGCTGGCGACAAAACGGTTTACCTGGTTCTGAGCCGTGGTGGCATCTACTCCGAATCGGAGCAAGGCCAGGCCATGGAACATCAGGAAAGCTACCTGCGTGTGATGTTCGGCTTCATGGGTGTAACGGACCTGCGTATTGTGTACGCCGAAGGTCTGGGCAAAACCCCAGAGCTGCGTGATCAGATTGTAGAGAACGCCAAGGCCAGTGTCAGCGCCTTGCTGGAAAAGAGTCCTGCCTAAGACCGGGAAGGCCTGGTTCGACCAGGCCTTGGCTGTTTAGTTCTGCACAAGCAGCCACCCGCCCCTTCAGCGCTCAAGCCTGAGCAAGCAAAGATAAAGCCGGATCCCAATCCCTGCGTGGACATCGGATCCGGCTTTCTCTTTTGCATTGCCTGCCAGCAGGTAGCACATCCTGATCGCGCTGAATCTCCACCAGAGAAAAACACAAAGGGCCAATTGATGGCCCTTTGTGTTGATACCGCGATAAGCAGGAACGAAATCGGAGCAGAATCAATTTCTGCCCGCGCGCCCCTTTTTATTCGTCTGTTTCCAGCCAGTGGCCCAAACGCAGACGCTTGGTGTTCAGGTAAGCCTCGTTAAAGGGATTACCTTCAATTTGATGCGGCACACGCTCCACCACATCAATACCAATTTCCTGCAGGGTTTTTACCTTGCGCGGATTATTGGTCATCAGACGCAGCTTCTGGATACCGACGTGCTCGAGCATATCCTTGCAAATATCATAGCGACGCATATCCGCAGGAAACCCCAGCTTCTCGTTGGCTTCTACCGTATCCGCCCCCTGATCTTGCAGGTTGTAGGCACGGATCTTGTTCACCAGACCAATACCCCGCCCTTCCTGGCGTAAATACATCAAGGCACCACGGCCTGCCGTAGCAATACGTTCCAGCGCCAATTGCAGTTGAGGGCCGCAATCGCAGCGCAGGCTGAACAAGGCATCGCCCGTCAGACACTCGGAGTGGACACGGGCCAGGACAGGCTCGCCGTCGGCCACATCCCCCAGGGTCAACAAGACGTGTTCTTTTTGATTGCTGCGCTCTACAAATACATGGATTTGGAATACGGCCCAGGGGGTAGGCAAACGGCTGGAGCTGACGTAGTCCAATAAAGCGCCGGGTTTGGCCTGCTGGGCAGCCAGCGTGGAGTCCGATTCTGATGCCAGTGCGGCATCCGGGATGGATTGCATAATGAGTCTCTGCTGCAACGAAGAAATGCGGCTTGGCCCCATCCGGGGCAACCTAGCAATGATAGCCCAATTCACTCCATTTCTTTAAGCCTGAGGCAAGATGCTTTTCAGGACTAATTTCGCCAGTGCCCCTATGACACAGACATGAAACATTCACCTTATGTGCCTATCCTTATAGCGAAAAGTTCTGCGATCCGGTATTCTACGCAACAAGAAAATACATAAAATGTTATGAAACTTACAAATACAGATGATCTATGGCGCTTTGTGTTTTTCACTGAGCCTTGATCATCCTCTTACTTGATTGATCATGCCCGCCACTAAGGTCTTTATTCGTTATGTTGTGATTGGGCTCGGCTTGGCCCTGCAACCGTTTGTCGCCCATAGTGCGGCAAGCCAGACCTGGCCCCAGCCTCCTTCTCAATTAAGTCTGGACAGCCCCTACGGCACCTTGCAAGTGAGCCAAAGCGATTATGTCTATGAAGCGCAACTGCAACTGGACTCGCAAATCATCGCTCCCGAACTCAAGGGCTTGATCAATATTCCCTACGCCTTCAGACAATCCAACAACCAGACAGCGTTGATTTCGGTGGACAACGGCCTGGGGGGTTGCTCGATTTATTATCACTGGGTCACAGTGTCATCCAAGGGCTATACCGTCTCGCCAGCGTTTGGGTCTTGCAGCGCACAAATTCGAGTACGCCACCAGGGCCAAACCCTGATCATGGAAACCCCCAGCCTGGATAATCCCACCCTGATCGACGAGTACCGTTACGACGGTCGCAAGATCAGTTTGCGCAAGCGCAAACACCGCACTCAATAAGAGAAGGAACCCGCGGCGGAAAACGGACTCCAAGACAACACTGACTATAATCAGATGTCTTAGTCTCTCCGGATTTTCCCTATGCACGCCTCCTCGACTCGCCCTTTACTCATCTGGGATCTACCCACCCGCCTGTTCCACTGGCTGCTCGTGATCAGCATCGTGGGCTGTTTTGTAACGATCAAGGTTGGCGGTTTGTGGATGGACTGGCACGTACGCTTTGGCTTGCTGGCTCTGGGGCTGCTGGCATTTCGTCTGGTCTGGGGTCTGATTGGTGGTTACTACTCCCGCTTTAGTCACTTCCTGCCCAATCCTGTACGAAGCCTGCGCTACTTGCGCGACAAGCCCGCGGTTTACCCCGGCCACAACCCCATCGGTGCCTGGTCCGTCTGGATCATGTTGATTGTGTTCGGTTTTCAAGCGGTCTCGGGCCTGTTTGCCAATGACGACATCTTCACGACTGGCCCTTTGGCCTATCTGAGCAGCGACTGGTCCAAAACCCTGACCGGCCTGCACAAAGCCAATGAATGGATCATGCTGGCCATTATTGCCTTGCATATCCTGGCTATTTTCCTGTATCGCGTGTTGCGTGGTCAGAAATTAACCAGCGTCATGGTCAAGGGCAGCATGCCGGTTCCCGCCGATGCCAGCCTGCCTGCCAGCAAAGACAGCTGGAAAACCCGTTTTCTCGCTCTGATCATTGTGGCGCTGATTGCCTGGGGTGTGTACTGGATGACAGGTCTGGCACCCGTAGGCGGTGGCATGGACGACTTTATGTAAGCCCGACTTATCCCCAGAAGCTGTGAATAAACCTGGGGATAATGCGGGGACTGTTTGGGCTGAGCCGCATTTTTACTAGCCGTCTTTTAAACTGGACGGTGACTAGCCGCTTGAGCACTTCCTGCGCAGAAAGCGACGGCCTCAAGATACTTCTTAGCGCCGTCGCCAAAATCCCCACAAAACCAGAACCAGACCCAGCACAGCGGCTAATAAACCCGCCCAGCTGAAAATAGTCAGACCCAGCCATGCGGGACCGCGCGTAACCAGCACCGGACCCAAAATCAATACAAAAGCCGCCGTCACAATCGCAATGGCCAGACGGGTGGCCGCCTTTTCCAGCGACGAGGCCAGACGCGGCATTCCCTCGATTTGAATACGCGCGGAGATCTTTCCTTGCCGCACCCTATGCATCAACAGACGCAGCAATTGGGGCGCATCCATGGCCAACTGCCGGGACTCCAGCAAACTGCGTTGCAGGTCCGCATAAACACGACGTGGCGAGTACTGCTTGCGCATCAAGCCCATGATCACGGGCTGCGCGACTTCGACCACATCAAACTGCGGGTCCAGACGCTTCAGCACACCGTCCGCCGTGATAAAAGCCTTGAACAGCAAGGCCAGATCCGGCGGCAGAATTAAATGGTTCTCGCGCGCCAGAGCCATGAAGTCCAGCAAGGCAGCCGAGATGGACAACAGCCCACTGCTTTGTCGGGCTACATAACGCTGGGCACTTTCTTCCAGACGGCTCCAATCAAAGTCCTCTGCCCCGGACCAGTCCAGCAAGGTCGTTGCCACCCCATCTGCCTGTCCATCCACAATCGCCCGTAGCAACACCAGCAATTGCTGGCGGCGACGTTCCGTCAAATGGCCCACCAAGCCGAAATCAATAAAGGCAACCTTATTGCCCGGCAAGGCCATCATATTGCCGGGGTGCGGATCAGCATGAAACAGCCCGTCCTCCAGCACCATATGCAGGAACGCCAAGGCACCTCGGCGGGCCAATAAAGGACGATCCGCCTCAATGGCTTGCAACTGTGCCTCTTGAATGGGCGAGACCCCGGGGACAAACTCCTGCACCATGACGGTCGCGCTGGTCCACTCCATATAGACACGCGGAACCACAATGTCCTTGAAAGGCTGCATGTTCTCGCGCACCGCCAAGGTATTGGCCGCTTCGCGGGTGAAGTCCAGCTCATCGGCAATGGCTTCAGCCAGGGCACGCACGATATCGTAGGGGCGATACTCGGGCAGCAGGCCTTGTTGCTGGACCAGGCGGGCAATCTGTTTCAACAAACGCAAGTCAGCCTGAATCAGTGGCTCCAGACCAGGGCGCTGCACCTTCACCACGACTTCGGTGCCATCCCGCAAACAGGCGCGATACACCTGTGCCATGGAGGCCGAGGCCAGCACCTGGGTGTCAAAGCGCGCAAAGGCTTGCTCAACCGTTTGACCCAAAGCCTGCTCCAGCTCGGGTCTGATCGTTTCCCAAGGCACCGGCGCGGCATGACCTTGCAGCTTCTCCAGCTCCTGCGTCCACTCCAACGACAACAAATCATTACGTGTAGCCAGAATCTGACCCAGCTTGATAAAGGTCGGACCCAGCTCTTCCAGCGCACGTCGCAAACGTTCAGGTGCCGAACGCTCGGGCATCTCGGCCGCCACCGGGGTCTTGTTACCGGGCAGGAGGTCCGACAAGCCCAGGCGATGCATCACATCCCCAATCCCGTATCGAGCTATGACCGCTCCAATGGCACGGACTCGTGCATGGTCGCGCAAGGCCAACAAGGTTCCTCCCAACATACTCGCTCTCCAGTAGGGTACGCTCTGAGAAAAGTAGCATACCGCAGTGTCCCGGTGACTTACTTATCCACTTATCCACATTTTCGGTGGGCAAGCTCGGGGATAGCCTTTGGACAAGTCACATTAAGCCAAGCAATTCAATGACTTGTCATGGTGGGGTAATTAACGCCCCCTACCCGTTTTCCGATGACAAGAATCGAAAATGCCCCTGCTCTATCCACGGAAATCAGAGTACATTGACGTTTTCCAATTCAAGGAGAGCGTGATGCGTCTGGATAAGTCTCGCTCCAGCCGTAATGTCGAGGACCGCCGTGCCAATGGGCCACGATTGAGCGGCGGCAAGATCGGCTTGGGGACAATCGTGCTGGCCCTGGTGGCCATGTACTTTGGGGTGGATCCCAGTGTGGTGCTGAACCTGGCCGACGGCCCTACCAGCGCCCCTCAGTCTCAACCCGTTGCAGCCTCGGATGCACAGGGCCAAACCATTGCCAAGATCCTGGGCGAAACCGAGGATGTCTGGCGTGATGTTTTTGCCAAGCAAACCAATGGCAGCTACCGCGATCCCGTGCTGGTGCTGTACCGGGGCGCTACCCCGACCGCCTGCGGGGCGGGTCAATCTGCTATGGGGCCGTTTTACTGCCCTGCCGATCAAAAGCTTTATATAGACTTGGGCTTTTTCACCGAGATGGAGCAAAAGATGGGCGTCAAGGGCGACTTTGCCCCTGCCTATGTGATTGCGCATGAAGTGGGCCACCACGTTCAGAACCAGTTAGGCATGATGCGTCGTGTCGATGAGGCCCGTCGCAGCGGCTCCGCCTCTCAGGCTCGTCAAGCCTCCGTACGCCTGGAGCTTCAGGCTGATTGCTATGCCGGTATTTGGGCAAACCACGCTGACGCGCAACGCCAGATTCTGGAACCAGGCGATATTCGCTCGGCCCTGGATGCCGCTCAAGCCGTAGGCGATGACACCTTGCAAAAGCAATCGCAAGGCTATGTGGTCCCCGATTCCTTTACCCACGGCAGCTCGCAACAACGCATGGCCTGGTTCATGGAAGGCTATAAAACCGGACAGCTGAAAATGTGCGACACCTTCACCCGTCCTGATCCGGTCTCCTGATAAACGTAAAATTATGTAACCTCGTCTTGCGCTAGATAATTTCCGTTCTATAATCTTTTTCTTCGCAGGAAACGGGGGTCGTTAGCTCAGTTGGTAGAGCACTGGACTCTTAATCCATTGGTCGACAGTTCGAGTCTGTCACGACCCACCAAGCACCCTGCGACTTGTGAGAGTTTTCAAGGTAAATTTCTGCTCCGCAAAATGTACCTTGCTCCGCAAAAAGCATTTTAGCCCGCTATAGAGCGGGCTTTTTTGCGTCTGAATACAAGCTCAGCGAGGCTCAGTAGCCCTGCCATGCAAGGATCGGCAAAGCTTTGGTGACAGTAAGTACTGAACACGATCAATAGTCGTGGCACCCCTTCTGTAATTCGGTCATGAAGCGGCCCGCATGAAACCCGTCACACACAGCATGATGCAACTGAATGGCCACGGGAATATAAACCTTGCCGTCCCGTTCAAAGTATTTGCCTAGCGTGACAATAGGGGTGAACAAATTATGCAGGCTCGCGAACTGCATACTGAAGCTGGTGAAGGAAACCCACGGCAAGGCGGAAATATAGAATACGTTTTCAGGCGTATCGGATCGTGGAAAGTAACGAGTGTCCTCGCCGTACTTTTCCAGATCCCGCTCATACTCGGCCAGAAAGTCCTCTTTCTTCTCGTGGTACTCACTCCAAATAGATGAAAAACTTTCTTGCTGCACGTGCGGGATGGTGTAGCTGGGGTTGAGTCGATCGTAGACAATCAGCTCATCGTCCTTCATGGCCATACGAAACTCGGGATAGCGATTAAGGACAGCAGCTACCTCATGGATCATTGCCGGGTAAAACTTGCAGCGCCTGGCCTTCACCCAGTTCAGAAACCCGGTAATTTCAATTTCAACCGTAATACTGAACGCATTTTGAGCATACGTTTTAAAGACTTCAAAATGCTCACGCCGCCCCCAACTCTCAAGATCGAACTTCTGGTAGCTTGCCATCATCTTTTCCTGAATCTCCATACTGTCCATCCAGGCAAGTGTATAGAAAAACACGGTAAGCAGTGCCACTCTGTGTTCTTCAAAACCTTGCCTTAAACAGAGGCCGGACCGCTCACAGGACCTCCTGCCTTTGCCTGAATCTGCGACAGCGTGCGGGAAGGATCCACCAAGATGAAACCCAACACGGCTCCCATTAGTAAAAGCACGGCCGTCAAGGCAAAGCCCTGGTGAAAACCGGCAAGACCGGGCTCGGCCTGAATCAGCCTTCCCATCACAATGGGCGCAACCAGGCCCGCTGTTGTGGACAATGAATTGGTGATGGCCAGTGTGGAACCCCGCTTTTCAATCGGGCTGATTTGCGCTGAGATTGCCGAACAGAGCACAAAACCGACCTGGGGAAAACTCAAGCCCAAGGCGATCAGCACAATCCCCGCAGTCGGACCCAGCTTCAAGTAAGCGGCCGCCAGCAGGCACAAGGCCCCTGCCAACAAGAAACCGACCGTGACCAGACTGCGTGCCACTCGGGACGAATACCCTTGGCGCAAGAAGCGGTTGGACAGGTAAGAGCCGCCCGACACAATCGGGATTGCCACAAAAATACACAGGGAAAATAGCCATCCAGCCGTGTCCGACGAGAAGTTCAGACCGCGTTGCAAATAAGCAGGCAACCAGGTAAAGACCAGCGCAGCACACCAGTACGCTACCCAGTACATCAGCAGGTTGCCGATGAAACTACGATTCAAAAGCACATCACGGTACGAACAGCGAGACTGCGGCTTGCTCTTGCCAACGGCGGGCGCCGGATTCGCACTGATGGGACCATCCTTGCCCAGTAAGGCCCATACCACCAGCCACATCAGCCCCGCTGCCGCTGTCACCCAAAACACCGAGCGCCAGCCGTGGCTGATGGTCAAATACCCCACCAGGGGGCCTGCCAACAGCATGCCCACTTGCCCACCCTGCATCACAATGGCCGTAGGCCAGGTACGCTCCTGATCCGGAAACCACTTGTAGCACGCGTGCAAGGCCAGGGGGTAGGCAGGGCCTTCCCCTACTCCCAGCAAAATGCGACAAGCCATCAAGGCAATAATCGTGCTGGCTCCCATAGCGATCGGAACCTGGGCTACAGACCAGATAATGACCAGCCCCACCAGCAGCAAACGCGAGGACACCGTATTGGACACAAAACCCACCACAATGCCCGAGATCGCAAACAGGAAGAAAAAGCTGCCTGCAATGGTGCCAAACTGCTGTGGCCCGATGGCCAGCTCCTCCATCAACGGCACGGCGACCAGACCAAATATCGCCTTATCGGCAAAGTTGATCACCATGAACAAAAACAACAAGAACACCACGACGTAGCGCTGTCCTGGGAAATACTTTTTCTGGTTTTCCATGTCTCCCCCCAACTTGTCAAAAGTGCAGCGATACGATCAATAAGGACGGTCACCAATAATGGTGGCTCGGGCCATTTTGCGGGGCAAAGGAAAATAGTCCTGAACGGCATAATGCTGAGTGGCCCGGTTGTCCCAAAACGCAATGGTGTGAGGCTGCCATTTCAAGCGCACCTGATACTCCGGGTGACGGGCCTGATCCACCAAATACTGCAGCAGGAAATGAGCGCCGCTTTGCAGCTCGGGCATGCCACGGAAAAAGCCGGTTTCGATGTAATTGGCCAGATGGGTAGTCCAGCTGCTGACATACAAAATCCGCTGGCCAGTTTCTGGATGAGTGCGCACCACAGGGTGAGTCTGCGCTGGAAAACGATCTCGCAACGCAGCTCTGTCTTCCTCGGGGATACGGTCTATGAAACCGGGCAATAAATCGTGTACGGCTTCCAGCTCGTGCAAAATATCTTTGATGTGAGGCGGCAAGTTCTCATAGGCCAGTGCCATATTGCACCAGATCGTATCGCCCCCGGCGGGTGGACATTCAATGCAACGCAGAATGGAACCCATGGAAGGTTCGGCCCGCCAGCTGACATCGCTATGGTAGATATTCTCACGCCCCGGCTGCGTGTTATTGCCCCCCAGCAGCACCAGCTCGGGATAGTCCGGATCGTGTGGAAAAACCGGATGCACTTCCAGCTCACCAAAGCAACGGGCAAATGCAACATGCTGTGCCGCATTCAAAGGCTGGTCGCGAAACACCAGCAATTGATGCTTCAACAACAAGGCGCGCAGCTCCTGTACCTGCGTATCCTCCAGGGCCTGAGTCAAATCGACACCCGCTACCTCGACACCGATAGCGGGCGACATGATTGTGGTTTCCAAGCGGCTGGCTGCGATTGGGCTGTCTACGAACTGCGTCATGATCCTCTCCTGAATATTGTTTCGTTTCAAACGAAACAATATTAGCGTGAGAAATATCCAGCACAACTCGGTGATTACCCTTGAGACTTCAAATATGTGCATCGCCGCTGAAATCGCTGCCAAAGCGCTGGACCATACGGTTCTCCAGGCGCGTCATCATCTCTTTAAAGGAGCTGAGCTCTTCCTGGCTAAGCACGGACGTCAGCTCCTGCTCCAGACCCAGAGCGATGGGCACAATGCGATCGTGCACTTGCTGGCCCTGCTCGGTCAGACACAGCAGATTGCTGCGCATATCGTTTTCATTATCGCGACGAGCAATTAACTGAGCGGCTGTCAGGCGAGAAACGGCACGGCTGACCTTGGCCTTGTCCATGCTGGTGCGCTCGGTCAAACTGCCCGAGGTCAGGGTGCCATAGCGTCCCAGGGTCGCAATGATGCGCCACTCTGGAATGGACAAACCAAATTGCTGTGCATGCTGACGCGCAAAGGTCACCGCAATATGCGAGGCCAATATCGTGACTTGATAAGGGAGAAAATTCTCCAGGTCCAGGGTGGTTTTTTCCAACTCGCTTCCCAAGGCGCTAGTCCGCTTTCTGTAAGGAGTTTGATCATAGCATCGCCAGGCAATGGCTTCGCCGATTGGCTACCCAGCTTCTTTTCGATGCAACAAGAAAAAACAAGAGCGGCCTGCCCTGCAGTCATAGTTGTTTACTTTAGCTGCGCCCTAAATCCGATACGCTGGAAGATCACTTCAGTCAGGAGATGTTCATGCCAATTGCCATTGATCCCACCAAAGCGCCCGACACCACTCCTCCCGGCAAAACGCCCAACCCCGAGCCGGACCCTAAAAAGATTCCTGGCAATGAGCCGCCATCCAAAAAATAGTCAAAGGCCAGAGCTTTTGACGCTGGTATTTGCAGGAATTTGAACACTTGCTCGCCATACGCAGGTCGCATGTCATTACATTGAGATGCGGCCTGAAACGGCTGTCACATTTTCTGCAGTACAGTGAATCGTGGTGATATTTATTACAAACCATCACCCTACGCTAATTGGCAAGCCAGTTTGCAAACGCTATTACATCAACCACAAAATTATTTGAGGAGCATTGTATGGCCCAGCTAGACCGAGGCACCATGTGCATCATGTGCCAAACCCTTCCACTATCGCAACCCAACGCTCAACGACATCCTTACCTCAAACCCATCAGACGAGTCGATGACACTGACGAACCAAGCACCGAAAGTCTGTATCACTGCACTGTTTGTCACACCCATTGGCTATACCAACGCGACAAATGGGACGCCTGCCTGGGATTCAAATTATGGCAAGGAGGCCTGCAGGCATTTAACCGGCGGCATGTACCGCTTACTTTCCCCACTCAGAGCACAGACAGCAAGAAAACCAGAAAGCACAAAGGTCCTGAGCTGCTCTCTTGATCCTTGCTAGTCGCAGAACTAGCTCTATCGATACACGGGCAGCGCTGACACGCGGGCTGCCCTGTCGATCCTCCTGGCGCCATGCCATTCAGACACGGCAATTCCAGCACGAACAGGTCTGTTTTGCCTACTCTGCAGCCGGTCATTTTTCTGAACCGAATGTTGCAAAGTTAAGACTATTAAAAAAAAATGCGCACTTGTTGCGCCGCAACATATATTATTTTTCCATAGTCGTTGTTCCTGCGGTGGTGAGATGAGCGGAGACAGGCGTCACAGAGCGCTGCTGTTATCTCGCTGCCCACCGACTAGGCAAGACCGGGGTCACGTGCCTAGCTAGCTTACTCGCCTTGCCGGAATTGTGTTGCTCTTCAACCTACAACACAGGTCCGCTTGCCTACCACTTGCGTTCGCGCTGTCGCACACCCTGCTGACAGCCGGAGAGTCGCTCAAACCGGCGTTGCCCGGTTGCACTCAAGCCATCCACCAGGATTACCCATCCCGGTCGGCCCCCTCTCAACCGTCTCCTACCCCTCTCGGTGTTCCTTTGCATCCGCAAGGCCAGCTTGCCTGTGTTTACTTCAGGAACACCTATGAAATTGATTACCGCCATCGTCAAACCCTTCAAGGTTGACGAGATACGCGAGGCCCTTTCCGATCTGGGCATACAGGGGATGACGCTTACCGAGGTCAAGGGATTTGGTCGCCAGAAAGGCCACACCGAGCTTTACCGCGGTGCGGAATATGCAGTCGACTTCCTGCCCAAGATCCGCATTGAACTGGCTATTCCCGACGAGCAGTTGCAAAGCGTTCTGGAGGCCATTCAAAGCAGTGCCCGCACCGGACGTATTGGTGACGGCAAGATCTTTGTCCAGCCGCTGGACCATGTCATCCGCATCCGCACCGGCGAATGCGATGAGCAAGCCCTGTAATCGGAGACTCCATCATGAACAACGCTGATCTATCGTGGATGCTGGTCTCCACGCTTCTGGTACTGATGATGGCCGCGCCGGGCCTGGCCCTGTTTTACTCGGGGATGGTGCGTCAAAAAAATGCCTTGTCCATGTTGTCCCAGACCTTGCTGGTGTTCAGTCTGGGGGTGGTGCTGTGGTTTATCTATGGCTACTCACTGGCCTTTACCGCTGGCAATCCCTTGATTGGCAGTTTCGACAAGGTCTTGTTCAACGGCATGTTCACCGCTGCTGACCAACAGTTCTCCATGTCGGGCACCTTGCCTGAACTGCTGTTTGCGTCTTTTCAGGCCACCTTTGCCGGCCTGACTTGCGCCCTGGTTGTCGGTAGTCTGGCAGAACGTACCCGCCTGTCCGCCATCCTGGTCTTTACCGTGATCTGGTTCACTTTGGCCTATCTGCCCATTTGCCATATGGTCTGGTTTGCCGATGAACAGAACGGCGGCTTGCTCAACTCCCGTGGCGCGCTGGACTTTGCCGGTGGCACGGTAGTGCATATCAACGCCGGTATTGCCGGTCTGGTCGGTGCCTGGATGATTGGCCCCAGACTGAACTACCGTCGTGAAGCCATGCCACCTCATAACCTGCCCCTGACCTTTATTGGTGCTGCTCTGCTGTGGGTAGGCTGGTTCGGTTTCAACGCAGGCTCGGCTTTGTCGGCCAATGAAAATGCCACGCTGGCATTCTTCAACACCATGCTGGCAGCCGCCATCGGCGTTGTGGCCTGGACTTTGGGTGAATGGATCAGCAAAGGTCATCCTTCCTTGCTGGGTGCCTGCTCGGGTGCGATCGCAGGTTTGGTCGGCATTACCCCGGCAGCCGGTTTTGTGGCTCCTTCCGGCGCACTGGCCATTGGCCTGATTACCTCCCTGGCTTGCTTGTGGGGTGTGAATGTTCTGAAGCGCTGGTTACGCGCCGACGATACGCTGGACGTTTTTGGCATTCACGGTTTGGGCGGGATTGTGGGCGCTTTGCTCACAGGTCTGTTCAACGCACCTGTTCTGGGTGGTCCTGGTACTGCCGCTGGTAACAGTATCTGGATGCAGTTGTGGATTCAGCTCGAAGGCGTGCTGGTTACGCTGGTCTGGTCCGGTGTGGCTGCCTGGATTGCCTTCACCATTGCCAAGCTAGTCTGCGGCGGTTTACGTGTCGATGCTGACCACGAGCGCGAAGGTCTGGATATCCGTACCCACGGTGAAACGGGTTATCAACACTGAGATCCCATCATGATTCTTGCCAATCTTGCCTGCAGGCAAACTGCTCCCTTTAAACACAGGCACAGGCCTAAAAGAAAAAGCCCTCTTTCGAGGGCTTTTTTTATAAGCAAACCTGTTGCTTATTTTTCTTTGCGGTAAGCGTCGTGACAAGTCTTACAGGACTTGCCCACATTACCGAAAGCCACGCGGAAGGCATCAAAGTCGCCCGAATCGGAAGCCACTTTCAGCTTGTCGATGGCAGCGGTGAAATCATCGGTAGCTTGCTTGAAACCCTGAGCATCGCTCCAGGCCTCAGCTTTGGTCTCGCCGCCTTCGGTACCAGCGCCAAATGCGCCCCAAGGCAAAGCCGCCAAAACCGTCAGCACTTCTACGTTTTTAGCGATTGCAGCCGCATCATACGGTGCTTCTTTTTTGGCCACGGGAGCCATACGACCAAAGTGCGAGCCAATCAGCGACATGCTGGCTTGACGGTAGTTCACGGCCTGTTCTGGCTTGGCAAACTGGGCGGTAGCAGGCGTGACAAACGCAGCGCACAAGGCGGCAGCGGCAGTCAGAAACGCGAATTTTTTCATGTGAACTCCTGTGTGATGAAACATAAAACACTTCATAAAGCACTGGCTCAAGAAACCCGGCCGGCTGTGCCCTTGTGCAAGAACACAGCCGTTTGGATTTAGATCGCCTGGGCCAACTTTACTGCCACGCCCAGATAGCTGCGTGGAGTTAGCTCAAGCAAATAGGTTTTAGCGTCGGCGGGCAGTTCCAGACCGCCAATAAACTCGCGCAACGCTTCCTGAGTAATACCACGACCACGTGTCAGGGCTTTGAGTTGCTCGTAAGGCTGGGGCAAACCGTAGCGGCGCATCACCGTTTGAACCGGCTCGGCCAGGATTTCCCAGCATGCGTCGATGTCCGCATCGACAGCCGCGGCGTTCAGTTCCAGTTTGCCCAGACCACGCAGGCAGGCGTCGTAAGCCACCACGCTGTAACCCAGAGCCACGCCCAGGTTACGCAGCACGGTCGAGTCGGTCAGGTCACGCTGCCAACGGGAGATAGGCAGCTTTTCGGACAGGTGGCGCAGCATGGCGTTGGCCAGGCCCAGGTTGCCTTCCGAGTTTTCAAAGTCAATCGGGTTGACCTTGTGCGGCATGGTGGACGAACCGATCTCGCCTTCTTTGAGGCGCTGCTTGAAGTAACCCAGGGAGATGTAGCCCCAGACGTCACGGTTGAAGTCCAGCAAGATGGTGTTGGCGCGGGCGATGGCGTCAAACAGAGCGGCCATCCAGTCGTGGGGTTCGATCTGAATGGTGTAGACGTTTTGCGTCAGACCCAGACCAGCCAGCACTTTCTGGCTGAATGCAGGCCAATCAATTTCGGGGTAAGCCGAGAAGTGAGCGTTGTAGTTGCCGGTGGCACCATTCATTTTGGCCAGAGGCTGGACCGCAGCAATGGCCGCAATGGCGTTTTGCAGGCGAGCGGCCACGTTGGCAAATTCCTTGCCCATGGTGCTGGGGCTGGCTGGCTGACCGTGGGTGCGCGAGAGCAAAGGCTGCTCGGCGTGCAAGCGGGCCTGAGCCTTGATGGCATCACACACTTCTTGCAGTTGCGGCAGGATCACCTGCTCACGGGCACGCGTCAGCATCAGCGCATGCGAGGTGTTGTTGATGTCTTCAGAGGTGCAGGAAAAATGGATGAATTCAGCCGCAGCGGACAGCTCGGCGTGGTCGGCCACTTTTTCTTTCAACCAGTATTCCACGGCTTTCACGTCGTGGTTCGTAGTGCGCTCGATGGCTTTGATGCGGGCGGCATCGTCTTCCGAGAAGTTCTGCACCAGGCTCTTGAGTACCTCGCGAGCTTCGGCGGAGAAAGTAGGCAGTTCGGGCAGACCCGCGTCGGACAGGCCGATCAACCAGGCCACTTCGACCTCTACGCGATGCCACATAAATGCGGCTTCGGACAACAGGCCACGCAAGGGGGCGGTACGGCTGCCATAACGCCCGTCCAATGGCGACAAGGCATTCAGAGTGCTCAGGGTATCGGCTATGTGCATCGTTCTACAGAAAAGAAGGGGGAATAAAGTCAGCCCGCATTCTAACATTGCAGGCTGGCACCCGTATGCCACGCGTTCAGCATGGGGTCAGAATGCGACGGCTGTTGGAGGCTTTGACGAATAAACCACAGTTTTCCAACATTGTTTCCAGCGACAGGTTCAGGCCCGGCCTGCGGGACGTTCGCCCATAGGTTCCTGCTATACTTTTTGAGCCTGCAACTTTTGATAGCTTTTTATGAAACTTCTAGCTTCCCTCACCAGCCCATACGCGCGCAAAGTGCGTGTTGTCATGGCGGAAAAAAAGCTCGACTACGAGCTGATTCTGGAGGATGTGTGGGCCGATGACAGCGATATTCTGAAGCACAATCCACTGGGCAAAGTCCCCTGTCTGATTATGGATGATCAGGCAAATCTGTTTGACTCCCGCGTGATCGTCGAGTATCTGGATACCCTCTCGCCCGTCGGCCGCCTGATTCCCCAAGCCGGACGTGATCGCGCTGCAGTCAAATGCTGGGAAGCCATTGCCGATGGCTTGCTTGATGCCTGCGTTGCCATCGTGGTGGAAAAACGCCGTCCCCAAGAGCTGCGTCTACCCGCCTGGATTGACCGCCAAAACAGCAAGATTACCGCCGCCCTGCAATCCATGAACAACACCTTGGGTGACCAGTCCTTTTGCATGGGCACCAGCTTTAGCCTGGCCGACATTGCCGTAGGCTGCGCACTGGGTTATCTGGATCTGCGCTTTCCTGAACTGGACTGGCGCTCGCAGTACGGCAATCTGCAACGCCTGGATGAAAAACTCCAAGCGCGCCCCTCGTTTGCCAGCACCTTACCGCCTACGCAGTGAGCGTTGCGCCAGCAAGCCAGGGCCCATTCTTTTGAATGGGTTTTTTTATGTCTGCTGGTTCAGGCCTCGCCCAGCAATCGGTACATCCAGAAGGCCTCATCAGACTTCATGCGCTGGGCGAACTGGGCAGGCGAAAAGCCCGAAACCCGTTTGACCTCTCTGCCAAAATGAGACTGGTCACTATACCCGGCTTGCAACGCCACATCAGACCAGACAGGATTTTCCTGCTGCTGCACCAAGGCAAAAGCACGCTCGGCACGCACATACAGCTGCAGCTCACGCTGGCTCTGCCCGGCCCAACGCTTGAATTGCCTTTGCATCTGACGCAAGCCCGTTCCCGTGCGTGTTGCTGCCATCCTCATCCCCAATGCCGTCAACCAATGATGCAAGGTGGCAGCACCTTCTGTCGCCAGACAGCCATGAGCACAACGATGAATTGCCGCCTCCAGTTGTTCGAATAAAGGGCCTTCTTCTGTGCCAGCTTGCCCAAGTGTCTGACAGCTGGCAGCGGGCAAGACCTGCTCCATGGGCAGTACCTGATCCAGAAAGTCGCTGGCCTCGATACCAAACACACGTTTCAAGGCATCCGGGTACAGTCCAATCGAAATCGCACGGACAGGCCCCGGAGACCAGCTAATGGAAGGTGCGCGCGAAGGCCCGGCAAACAGCATGCCGGGCAGGGGCTCTGACAGTACCGGACTCCCTCCATCCACGGGCGTCTGCACCATGTGCAGCTGGCCATGGAAAACCCAGGACAACACCACCAGGGGCGAAGCCGGATAACAGTTCAGACGTTGCTGCGGCAGCAGATCCAGAGCACGGGTATCACGCTCCACACCCAGATGGATAATGGACGCCGTTTTTCGGCTGGGGTGATGCAAACGGGCACAAGGCAAAGCAGACATGGGAGGTCGTTTCCGTTCTATCCGGCCCAGGCAAGCCGGGCCACACTGAAAGTCCTTTTATCCTACTTCAGCCCCGCCCTTTTATGCCCAAAACTATCTTGCAAGGATCCTGGTCTCATCGTTGCCGAAGCGCCCTCGCCCTCTGGGCCACCACCATAGACGTACTGGCTCGACGTATCATCGCCAAGCCGCTAGTGCCCGGCTGGTCTGTGCCTTTTGAAATCGCCACCCTGTTCTATCGCAAGCAGTTCAACCACGCCTTCCGCTTGCCAACCATAGCTGAAGGCCGCGCCTACTTCGACAGCCTGTACACGATTGCCGAACCGGACTTGCCCGTCCAGATGCAGGCCAGCACGTCCCCAGAACCACGGGGTGACTGGTTCATTCCAGATCGCCCGAACAGCAGCAAAACCATCTTGTACTTTCATGGCGGCGGCTATGCTTTCTACCCAATCGTGTCGCGCCACTTCATTCGTCTGCTGGCCTACAAGCTGCAAATACCCATCTTCGCCGTGGACTACCGCCTGACCCCGGAGCACCCTCACCCGGCCCAACAGGAAGATGCGCTAGACGCCTACCGCTATCTGCTTGGACGTGGAATCCCCGCCCAGGATATTGTCCTGGCAGGCGACTCGGCAGGCGGACACCTGGTGCTGATGAGCTTGGTCAGCCTGCGTCAAGCGGGACTGCCCCAACCTTCTCTGGCCTTGGCACTAAGCCCCTGGACGGATATAGGACGACGCGGCGCCAGCCAGTTTGGTCATGATCGCTACGATATGGTGCAGGGCTATCAAACGCTGCAATACGGTCAATGGCTAAAGGGCAACGGCCCCTGGAGTGATGATCGGCTCTCACCCATTGCACAGGATCTGCGCCATCTGGCCCCCATCTACATTCAGGCAGGCGGCAAGGAAATTCTGGTCGACATGATCCGGGATTTTGCCCGAGAGGCGCACAAGCAGGGGGCCAATATACGGCTGGATGTCTGGCCGGATATGACGCACGAATTTCATGCTTACGGCAGCACACTACCGCAAAGCGAGCAGGCAATGACTGCGCTACAGACAGCAATTCACTGGACAGCTGGGGGAGTTTTTGAGCCGGCAGAAGAAACCGAACTGAATGGGCTGGACTGTGCGTATGGCAAAGTCCAGCCAGAAAACATCAAGCCTGTGTGATGGCCTGCGTAATCATGTAGATCGCCAGCACAGTCAACATGCCAGCAAAGATGCGCTTGAGCGTCACCTGATCGATCTTGTGGGCCAGACTGGCCCCCAGGGGGGCGGTACAAATACTGGTGGCCGAGACAATCAACAAGGCCGGCCAGTAGATAAAACCAATCATGCCGGGGTGGCTGCCAAAGGTAGCCTGCCCGGACCAGATATAACCCACGCTATTGGCCAGAGCAATGAAAAAGCCCAAGGCGGCCGAGGTAGCGACGGCCTGCCGCACAGGCACATTGCCGCGCAGCATGAAGGGGACAGACAAGAAGGCCCCACCCGCCCCCAGCAGACCGGACACGAAACCGATCAAGGCTCCCATGGCAGCAATCCAGAATGGGGCTGGCAAAGAGCGGCCTTGCACCGGGGCCGACTTGCGTGCCATTTTGGAGGCCGAATACAGGACGAACACACCGAACACAATCGCCAGCGCCGTGCTGTTGATCATGGCAAAAATCGCGCCGCCCGACAGCAGCCCACCCAGGATCAGGCCGGGCACCATGACCTTGACCACATCCCAGCGAATGGCACCATGTTTATGGTGCGCCCTCACGCTGGACAAGGAGGTGAACAAAATCGTGGCCATGGCCGTGGCGATGGAAGCATGCACGGCCAGCTCTTGCGGCACACCAAACAGCGGTAGCAGGAAGGTCAGGAACGGCACCAGAATCATGCCTCCGCCAATCCCCAGCAGCCCGGCGGCCAAACCAATACCGGCACCCAGCACCAGCAAACTGATGACAAGAATGGGATCCATGCCCGCCTCTTATTGAATAATGCCGCCGCCCAGGCAGCGGTCACCGTCGTACAAGACCACGGATTGGCCCGGCGTTACGGCCCATTGGGGCTGATCAAAATGAAGAGACAGGCTGTCGCCTTCGGCAGCCAGGATCGTGCAGGCAGCATCGGCCTGGCGATAACGGGTCTTGGCATGAGTCGGGCCCAGCGCTGGCGGATGGCCCGCTACCCAACTGGTCTGCTCGGCCTTCAGTTCAGACTGCAACAGCCAGGGGTGATCGTGCCCTTGCACCACATACAGCGTGTTCGTGGCCAGATCCTTGCGGGCGGCATACCAGGCGTCGGCGGTACCGTCTTCGCGCTGCTTGCCCTTGACACCACCAATGCCCAAACCCTTGCGCTGACCATAGGTGTGGAAAGCCAGACCCACGTGCTGACCCAATACCTGGCCTTCCGGTGTTTTGATAGGACCGGGTTGAGTGGGCAGATAGCGATTCAGGAACTCGCGGAAAGGACGCTCACCAATAAAGCAAATGCCGGTCGAGTCTTTTTTAGCCGCATTGGGCAGCTTCAGTTCCTCGGCAATACGGCGTACTTCCTGCTTGTTGATCTCGCCCAAGGGGAACAAGGTGCGCGACAGCTGCGCCTGGTTCAGGCGGTGCAGAAAATAACTTTGATCCTTGGAAGCATCCAGACCTTTCAACAATTGATAGTCGGTGCCGCCCCCGGCCATGGGCACGCCACGCACACGGGCGTAATGGCCGGTGGCAATCCAGTCGGCACCCAAGGTCATGGCGTGATCCAGAAAGGCCTTGAACTTGATTTCCGCATTGCACAGAACATCGGGATTCGGGGTGCGACCTGCCGAATATTCCCGCAAGAACTCCGCAAACACGCGGTCCTTATATTCCGCAGCGAAGTTGACCGCCTCGATCTCGACCCCGACCAGATCGGCCACGCTGGCCGCGTCCAGCCAATCCTGGCGCGAAGAGCAAAATTCGGAGTCATCGTCGTCTTCCCAGTTCTTCATGAACAGGCCCACGACTTCATAACCTTGCTCTTTAAGGAGCCAGGCCGAGACAGAGGAGTCCACGCCGCCGGACATTCCGATAACGACGCGACCTTTTTTGGTGGAAATAGTCATTGCAGTGATGATGAGAGGTGCCGCTTTGGCTGGGCTTTGCGCCCGGTGCGCACCTGACTAACTAAAAAAGGCATTGTACGCCTGCCCTGACACATGTACAGGCAGACACCGCCCGTACCTGGGGTTTCTGGAAAACTGTGCTGCCCAAGACACAAAAGCCCAGACGACATGGTCTGGGCTTTCAAGGCGACTACCGCAGAATCAGTCCAGAGGACGCGGGGGCAACATCTTGCCGGGATTCATGATGTTGTGAGGATCCAGCGCCTGCTTGATGCTGCTCATTACATCCAGTGCATCCTGACCGTGCTCGGCCAGCATGAACTCCATCTTGTGCAAGCCCACACCGTGTTCGCCGGTGCAGGTGCCCTGCATGGCAATGGCACGCTCTACCAGACGATGGTTCAAGCGCTCGGACTCGTCCCACTCTTCCTGACTATCGGCGTCCAGCAGCATCAGGACGTGGAAGTTGCCATCGCCCACGTGACCCACGATGGTGTACGGGAACGGAGCCTGATCCATATCGGCCGCAGTTTCTGCCACACACTCTGCCAAAGCGGAAATGGGAACACAAACGTCCGTGGTGCTGGAGCGGCAGCCGGGACGCAGTTGCAAACCGGCAAAGTAGGCATTGTGTCGCGCCGTCCACAAGCGGGAACGATCCTCGGCCTTATCGGCCCACTCAAAATCCATGCCGCCGTTATCACGGGTGATTTCCTGAACCACCTGAGCCTGCTCCTGCACACCGCTGGGGCTGCCGTGGAATTCAAACAGCAGCAAGGGCGACTCTTTCAGCGTCAGCTTGCTGTAGGCATTGGTGGCACGTACGGCGGCCGTATCCATGAATTCGACACGCGCAATCGGGATACCCATTTGAATGACCTCGATCACGCTTTGCACGGCAGAGCGCAGATCGGGGAAATTACAGATAGCCGCCGAAATGGCTTCGGGCTGCGGGTACAGACGCACCGTCACTTCGGTAATGATGCCCAGCGTGCCTTCGCTACCGATGAACAAGCGGGTCAGGTCGTAACCGGCAGAGGATTTCTTGGCACGGTTAGCCGTATCAATAATGCGGCCATCTGCCGTCACAACCTTTAAAGTCAGGACGTTTTCGCGCATGGTGCCGTAACGCACGGCATTGGTACCCGACGCACGCGTTGCGGCCATCCCGCCCAGGCTGGCATCCGCACCGGGGTCGATGGGGAAAAACAAGCCCGTATCACGGATGTGCTCGTTCAAGGCCATGCGTGTCACGCCAGCTTGCACTGTGGCGGTGAAATCTTCGGCATTAATCGCCACGATCTCATCCATACCGGACAAGTCCAGGCTGACGCCACCTTGAATCGCCAGAAAATGCCCTTCCAGCGAGGAACCAGCCCCGTAAGGAATCAGGGGCACATGGTGTTCATGACAATGACGTGCCACCCAGGCCACTTCTTCTGTGCTGCGAGCAAAAACAACCACATCAGGCAGCATGGGTGGATACGGCGATTCATCCCGTCCATGGTGTTCACGCACAGCGTGAGAAAGCGAGCAACGCTCTTGGAACTGAGCCTGCAAGGCTTCTACAAAACCTTCAGGTAAAGGGCGCCGCGCTAGGTCGGCATGACCGGGAGCATTCATGAGCATTCCAAAAAGGCAAAACCCTATTATGAGTGGCTAAGTGCCCCCTCTTCAAGAGCGACTCGCGCCTGACGACGCTGACGCACCGCTTCAGCCAGTTTTTCCAGAACCACCACCGTGTCATCCCAATCGATGCAACCGTCGGTAATGCTTTGGCCGTAGGTCAAAGGCTTGCCTTCCACCACGTCCTGACGGCCGCCTACCAGATGGCTTTCGATCATCACGCCGCAGATACGCATATCGCCGCCCGAGATCTGACCAGCAACATCGGCCAGCACTTCGGGCTGACGGCGGTAGTCTTTATTACTGTTGGCGTGGCTGGCATCGACCATCACACGCGGCACCATGCCGGCCTTGATCATGGCCTGGCTGGTTGCCTCAACGTTTTCAGCGTCGTAGTTCGGCGTCTTGCCACCGCGCAAAATCACGTGGCAATCGTTATTGCCCACGGTGGACACAATGGCGGAGTGACCGCCCTTGGTGACCGACAGGAAATGGTGAGGCTGGGAAGCGGCCTTGATCGCGTCCAGAGCAATACGGATATTGCCATCCGTGCCATTCTTGAAGCCGACGGGGCAGGACAATCCGGAGGACAGTTCACGGTGAACCTGGCTCTCTGTCGTGCGAGCACCAATGGCGCCCCAGGAAACCAGATCAGCAATGTACTGGGGAGTAATCATGTCCAGGAACTCGCAGCCAGCGGGCAAATCCAGCTGGTTGACGGCCAGCAGCAATTCACGCGCCGTACGCAAACCCTGATTGATGTTGAAGCTGCCATCCATGAAGGGGTCGTTGATCAGCCCTTTCCAGCCCACGGTGGTACGTGGCTTTTCGAAGTACACGCGCATCACAATTTCCAGCTCGGGGGCAAAGCGCTTGCGCTCGACCGTCAGGCGACGCGCGTAGTCCATGGCGGCTTCGGTATCGTGGATGGAACAAGGACCCACCACGACCACCAGACGATCATCGCGTTCGTGAAGGATCTTGTGAATGCTGCGGCGGGCCTTGTGAACCGTCGTCGATACAGCAGAGGTACACGGGAACTCGCGCATCACATGGGATGGGGGAGACAGCTCCTTAATTTCACGAATCCGTAAATCATCAGTATTGTGCGACACGATTGAACTCCAGTTGGTTTGCCAGGTCCGGGGGCAAACGAAAAAAAAGCCGCCCGGTCTATGCTGGCGGCTTATTTCAGGATTTAGGTCTTACTTGTGTTTGGTGCAACCCGTCCTTTCCTCCACCAGCGGCATCGGAAAAGCATAAAAATAAAAGAAGAAAACGGGGGTTGCGAAAGTCATGGGAAAAATCCTAACACAGTTCCTGACGCGCCGCCAACAAAACCAGCAAGATTCATCCACAAAAACGCAGAACAACAAAATATTTATACCAACAGGACCCTAAAAAACACCACCAAACGAAATCATTGTTTCGTTTTGAGTTTTTTATTGGCCCTTTTGTTTCGTGTTATCGCGAAAAACCACGATAAATCGTTTAGATGCCTTGTTTGTCTTATTTTTACATCTACATACAAACCTGATGGCACACTGCCAGGCACAAATGCAAAAGGGCCAGAACACTGGGTTCTGGCCCTTAGCCGCCTAATTTAGCAGCAGGCTATACGCCCTTTGCCACCGTACCGGGCTTGCTGTCTCTCCCGGAAAAACTCGGCGTACTCCATCGGTTTCTGATCCGGGTGGTTCACCCGCATATGATTCAGATAGGTTTCGTAATCAGGCACGCCCACCATCAGACGCAAGGTTGTGGCCAGATAACGCCCGGTGCCCCGCCCTGCCTGGGCACTGCGGGAAATGGCTCCTGTCAATAATCCTTTCATATCAAGCTCCTGCTGCCGCTTGAGCCGGTAATGGCTCGTACGGAGTCTCGGCAGAATGCGGCTCCGTGCTGCGACGTGCTTTCAGCACGCAACGGATGCCAAAGAACACCATGCTCAAGACCACAAAGATGAACAGACCGCACAAGGTGGAGTTCACGTAATCGTTGAAAATCACCTGCTGCATCTGCTCCAGAGATTTGGCCGGCGCCATGACAGTTTGTTCCGCCAGACCTTTTTGATAAACCTTGGCGTGGGCCAAAAAGCCAATCTTGGGGTCGGGGTGGAACATTTTCTGAAAGCCTGCCACCAGCGTGCAAATCAGCAGCCAGATAGTGGGAACCACGGTCACCCATGCGTAGCGGTCTTTCTTCATCTTGAAGAGCACCACCGTACCCAATACCAATGCCACCGCTGCCAGCATCTGGTTGGCAATACCGAACAAAGGCCACAAGGTGTTGATACCACCCAGTGGATCGACCACACCCTGATACAGGAAGTAGCCCCACGCCGCCACGCACAAGGATGTGGCAATCAGGTTGGCGACCAGCGACTCCGTACGCCGCAAGCCCGGCACAAAAGTACCCATCAAGTCTTGCAGCATGAAGCGGCCTGCACGCGTACCGGCATCTACCGCCGTCAGAATGAACAGGGCCTCAAACAGAATGGCGAAGTGATACCAGAAGCTCATCATCGCCGGCCCGCCGATGACGTTATGCAAGATGAAGGCCATGCCCACCGCCAGGGTAGGAGCACCACCGGCACGGGAAATAATGCTGTTTTCACCCACGTCGCTGGCCATTTGGGTCAGATCAGCGGGAGTAATCAGGAAGCCCCAGCTGGACACCACTTGCGCGGCCTGCTCAGGCGTGGTGCCAATCAAGGCGGCTGGGCTGTTCATGGCGTAGTAAATGCCCGGCTCGATCACGCAAGCCGCAACCAGGGCCATGATGGCTACAAAGGACTCCATCAACATACCGCCATAGCCGATATAGCGCGCCTGGGTTTCGTTTTCGATCATCTTGGGCGTGGTGCCCGAGGAAATCAAAGCGTGGAAACCGGACACGGCACCGCAAGCAATGGTAATGAACAGGAAGGGGAACAAGCTCCCGGACCAGACCGGGCCTGTGCCATCAATAAACTTGGTAGTCGCTGGCATTTTCAGCTCGGGCGCCACAATCACAATCCCGATGGCCAGACCCACAATCGTGCCAATTTTCAGGAAGGTGGACAGATAGTCACGCGGAGCCAGCAGCAGCCACACGGGCAGCACAGCAGCAATAAAGCCGTAAATAATCAGCGCCCAGGTCAGCTCTTCGCCATTCAGGGTGAAGAACGGCCCCCAGGTCGGGTGCGCCGCTACGTCCTGACCATACACAATCGCGGCCAGCAGAAAGATCAGTCCGATCACCGAGACTTCGCCAATACGGCCCGGCCTCAGGAAGCGCAGATAAATCCCCATGAAGATAGCCAGCGGAATCGTCGCTGCCACCGTGAAGGTGCCCCATGGCGAATTGATCAGAGCCTTGACCACAATCAGCGCCAGCACAGCCAGAATGATGACCATGATCATGAAAGCGCCAAACAAGGCGATCACACCGGGCACCGTGCCCAGTTCAGACTTGATCAGATCCCCCAGCGAACGCCCGTCGCGGCGCATGGAGATGAACAGAACCGTGAAGTCCTGCACCGCCCCCGCAAACACCACACCGGCCAGAATCCAGAGCATGCCGGGCAGATAACCCATTTGCGCCGCCAGCACTGGCCCGACCAAAGGGCCAGCCCCTGCAATGGCGGCAAAATGGTGCCCAAAAAGCACGTGTTTATTAGTCGGTACGTAGTCCAGACCATCGTTATGACGCCAGGCTGGCGTCATGCGGGTCGCGTCCAGCTCAAAAACCTTGCGAGCAATGAAACGGCTGTAATAACGATAGGCAATTAAATAGACGCAGACTGCGGCGACTACGATCCATAGAGCATTGATGCTCTCCCCCCGGCTTAGTGCCACCGTTCCCAGGGCAAAGGCCCCCAGCACCGCAACCAGCACCCAAATCAGATGCTGTTTTATAAAACCGCCCTCTTCTCTGCTCATAGAGCCTCCACGATTTTGCATTAAGTAAGCCTGTCACCAACTTTTTCTTCTGGCCGCGCTTCTGATCTGAAGAAGTCGCCAGCTGCCTGCACAAGAGACGCAATACCGAGTGTGGCAGGCGTTCTTGCGGGGTCAGCACAGTCGTTTGGTACCGTGCATTTCCCGAACCGGCAGGGTTTGAAAGCGCGCCAAAGCGCACTTTCCAAAAGGGTGTCGGCGCGCCCGAAGGCGCGCCGAACTCATTCATGAATCAATCTGGGGTAGGCATAAGCCAGGCGCTTTTGAGAGGACAAGCGCTCTTTAATCCTTGGGAGCATAGTGAAAACACGTACTCAAGACACCACGCATTTTCCCTAAGACCTGCCACTTTCCTTATATAGAAATGCTAAGCAGGCCCTTTACTTGATAGTTTCTATACATTTAATTTGAGTACGAATGATTTTATAAGCTATGATTTCCCTGCAAATCTTTCGTAAAACAAATCATTTATAACGAAATGGTATAGGCGAGAAAAGGACTCATGATGAAACTACAATCCAAGCCCCTCTGCGCGTTGGCCTTTGCCCTGCTGGGCACCCTGGCTGCCGCCTCCAGCGCCCAGGCAGTCACGCTGGAACAAGTCAAAGAGCGCGGCGTGATTCGCGTCGCCGTTGCTAATGAAATTCCGTACGGATACATGGACATGTCCGGCAAAGCCCAAGGCGCTGGCCCCGAAGTGGCCCAGGCCATCATGGAGCGTCTGGGCGTCAAAGAAATCAAATGGGAAACCGCTAATTTCGGTTCCCTGATCCCCGGCCTGCAAGCCAAACGCTTTGATATGGTGGCCGCCGAAATGGCCATCCTGCCGCAACGTTGCAATACCGTGCTGTTCTCCGAGCCCAACAGCTCCTACGGTGAAGGCCTGCTGGTCGCCAAGGGCAACCCCAAGAACATTCACTCGTACGAAGACTTCGCCAAGACTGATCACAAGATCGCCATCATGGCCGGTGCCGATCAACTGGAAATGATGCAGGCCCTGGGCGTGCCCGATAACCGCATGATCACTATTTCCAACAACGCGGATGCAATCTCCACCGTGGCAACCGGCCGTGCCGATGCCTATGCCGCAACTGGCCAGACTGCCAGTGATCTGGCCTCCAAAGGGGGCGGCAAAGTCGAGCTGGCCGCCGAGTTCAAGGACCCCATCATTGATGGCAACCCGGTTCGTAGCTGGGGCGGCTTTGCCTTTGCCAAGGAATCCGAAGACCTGCGCGACGCCGTGAACAAGGAGCTGGCCGAATTCAAGAAAACCGATGAATGGAAAGCCATCCTGAGCAAACACGGCTTTACCGAAGAAGACGCCAAGCACTCATTTGAGAAATCCACGGAACAGCTGTGTAAAGCCTGATCCTTCACCTGCGGGTAAGGCGGCCGCACGGGCCTGCGCGGCCCCTTGCAAGGGCCGACAGCGCACTGAAGGTGTACCGCCTGCCCTTGTCTGGAACCTGATATGGATTGGTTAAGTTACAGCTCGGCCCTGATGGACGGAGCCTGGGTCACCATACAGCTCACCCTGTATTCAACCGTGGTGGGAGCCATCGCCTCCTTTGCCCTGGGCATAGGCAGGCTGTCCCACTCGGTCGCCTTGCGCTCGCTGTCCGTCACGATTATTGAAGTTTTTCGCGGCACCTCTTTATTGGTACAGCTGTTCTGGCTGTACTTTGCCCTGCCTATTCTGGGCGAGTCCATGGGGCTGGACTGGCGTCTGGACCCGGTCGTGGCCGGCACCCTGGCCCTGGGCCTGAACATTGGCGCTTACGGTGCCGAAGTGGTGCGCGGCGCCATCCAGGCCGTGCCACACTCCCAACTGGAAGCGGCCAAGGCCCTGGACTTTACAGAGCGCCAAACCCTGTGGCGCATCAGCCTGCCCCAGGCCATCCCAGAGATGATGCCCAGCTTCGGGAATCTGGCCGTGCAAAATCTGAAAGACACCGCCCTGGTCTCCCTGATCAGTCTGGGCGACTTGAGCTTCAGAGCTGAACAAATACGCAACTTCACCCAGGACAGCACCACCATCTATACCCTGCTCTTGCTGATGTACTTCGGCATGGCACTGGTGCTGACCGTCCTGATGAAATTGCTGGAACGCGCAACCGGCCGCTGGCGTGCGCAAAGGAGCTGAACATGCTGTTTGGTATTGAATGGGACACCAGCAGCAACGGAGCATTTGCGCTGTCTATCCTGCCTATTTTGCTTAAAGGCTTATGGGTCACCATCCAGGCCGCCGTACTGGGCTTTGGTGTTGCGGCTGTCTTGGGACTGATTCTGGCAGGCCTGAAAAGTGTGCGTCTGCGCCTGATTTCCTGGCCCGCCTATGTGCTGACCGAATTCCTGCGCGACACGCCTTTGCTGGTGCAATTGTTTTTCCTGTACTACGTGCTACCGGACTACGGCATTGTGCTGCCCGCCTTTCTGACCGGCGCACTGGCGCTGGGGGTGCAGTACAGCGCCTATCTGTCCGAGGTCTACCGAGCCGGTCTGGAGTCCGTTACCCATGGCCAGACTGAAGCAGCCCGCGCACTGGACATTTCCCCGCTGCGTACCTTTATGGTCATCACTCTGCCCCAGGCCATCCCGCGCATCATTCCGGCCATGGGTAATTATCTGGTGTCCATCATGAAAGACGTGCCTGTACTCTCTGTTGTATCGGTACTGGAAGTTCTGAATGTGGCCAAGATTATCGGTGACCGTACCTTTAACTACATCATTCCCCTGTCCATGGTGGGCGGCCTGTATCTGCTGCTGACCCTCCTGGCATCCGCTGGGGTACGAGCGCTGGACCAGCGTTTGCCCAAGCAAGGAATCCCCCTGCGATGACTGACTCTACGAACCCCATCATTCAATTTGACAATGTCACCAAGAAATTTGGTGACGTCACCGTACTGGACGCCTTGAACTTCCAGGTGGAACCAGGTGAAAAAGTCACCATCATCGGCCCTTCCGGTTCCGGTAAATCCACCGTGCTGCGCATTCTGATGACGCTGGAGACCATCGACGAAGGTGTCATCACGGTAGCGGGCAAACCCCTCTGGCACGAGCGGGTCGATGACAAGCTGGTGCCCGCCAGCCAGAACCACTTACGCGAGATGCGCAAGGAAATGGGCATGGTGTTCCAGCAGTTCAACCTGTTCCCGCATATGACGGTGATGCGCAATGTGACTGAAGCGCCCACCCATGTGCTGGGCCTGTCCAAAGAACAGGCGCGCGAACGGGCCACCAAATATCTGGATCTGGTGGGCCTGATCGACCATGCCGACAAATTCCCCAGCCAGCTCTCTGGCGGACAGCAACAGCGCGTGGGCATCGCCCGGGCCCTGGCGATGGAACCGAACATTCTGCTGTTTGACGAACCTACCTCGGCTCTGGACCCGGAACTGGTGGGTGAAGTGCTTGGCGTGATTCAAAAGCTGAGTCAGGAACAGGATCTGACGATTCTGCTGGTGACCCACGAAATGCAATTTGCCAAGGAAGTCTCAGACCGTGTCTGCTTCTTTGATAAAGGCGTGATCGTGGAGTCTGGCCCGCCCGAACAAGTGTTCTGCCATCCGCAGGAAGCGCGGACGCAGGCGTTCCTGAGCAACTTTATTCAGGCGGCCTAATTCTTTTTGTTCACAGGGCGGATCAGAGGGAGCGTATAGACCAGCGACACGTCTGTTCGCTGCCTCCATAACCCCAAAAACGTGGCAACAAGAAAGAGTGGCTGATAAAAAACCATCCAGATTTAGCAGACAACACCAAGCTGAACAGGATGATACAGAGGCGAGGTCTGCAACCGCCGGAAGCGGATATCCACAAGCTGCGGTTCCACACAATCCAGCCGGGGTGGCACTACCTTACGCAGCATGCCACCCTGCTCTGCCACATGAAATTAATCAGTACAGCTTTTTCTGAGGTGGGCCTGAAAAACGTAGTGGTCCGATGCTAGCCATATCCACTTCGACCACCGAGGGGCCTTGATGCTCAATGGCCTGCTTCACCACTGTTTTGAATTCGTCCAAGGACGACACCAGATACGCCTGGCACCCCATCGCCCGACCCACATCACGATAGCTAGGTGTGTGCAGCTGGTTGTAATACTGCCGATCTTCAAAGTAGCGCTTCTGTATGCCGCGCATCACGCCATAGCCGCCGTCATTCATCACCAGCAAAACCAGGTTGCTTTGCTCTTGCACCATCGTGGCCATTTCACCAATACCCAGCATCAAGCCACCATCACCCACCAAGGCCACCACCTTCTTATCCAGGTTCGCTTTGGCCGTACCGATCGCGTGTGCCAGCCCCAAGCCGATCGCCCCTGCCAAGGAGTGGATGTTTTGCAAGGGGGCGTGTACAGGGAACAGCCGACTGCCCCAGGTACTTCCGGACATGGTGATATCGCGCACCAGGATCGCATCTTCAGGCATGGCAGCACGCAGGGCAAAGCATAGCTCGGCATACGGCCCCAACTGTTCAGTCAATTGGAGTATGGCGGCTTCACGGGCCTGGGTAATCGCGGCATCATAATCCGCATCGACAAAGCTGCAGCCCTGCAGATCTTGCACCAAGGCTGTCAGGGCTTCGTTGGCCTCTGCGCAGACGAACTGGCTGATGGCGTAGTTTCGCTGTTGTGCAGCCGGGTTCGCATCAATTTGCAGGGTGTTGGCAGGAAACTGGATGGAATAGGTTTTGGTTTCATTGCTGCGCAAACGCGAACCGACCACCAAGAACAAATCCGCGTCGGCCAACAGCGTTTCCACTTCAGCCGTATTGTGAAATGCACCCAAACTGCGAGGGTGACTATCTGCCAGGACGCCACGTGCATGTGTAGACGACACCACTGGAATCCCCATATCCGCCAACTGACGGACGGCTTTACCCGCTTTCAGGGTTCCCCCCCCTATCCAGAGCATGGGACGTTTTGCGGCTTTAACGGCTGCGGCCAGTCGGGCTCTGTCGCGCTCTTGCAAAGCAGGCAATTGCAAGGGGGCGGCCGGTTCCAGCGAGATGGGCCAGGCAATGTGTGCAGCCTGCACATCAATAGGAATTTCAACACTTACCGGCCCCATGGGAACGGTGGTCGCAACGCGTATGGCCTCTTGAATCGTGCCCACCGCGTTTTCCGGGCTGGTGATGCGATACGCGGCTTTACTGGACGCGCGCAAGAAACCCAACTGATCTTTGGCTTCATGAATGAAACTGGCATCTCTGTCCAGATACTCACGTTCAACTTGGCCCGTCAAATGCAGTACAGGGCTGGCAGCATTGCAGGCTTCGATGAGCGAGCCCACGGCATTGCCAGCCCCTGCCCCCGTACTGGTCAAGGCCACGCCCAAACCGGTGAAACGTGATTCTGCGTCGGCCATGGTGACGCTACCCGCCTCGCCCCTGGCGCATACAAACTGCACCTGCTTGCGGCGGCCCAGCGCATCGGCAATGGGCAAATTGTGAATGGAAATCACGCCATACACATTGCGTACCTGGTGGCTCTCCAACACACGGGCAATGGCCTCACCCACGGAAATGGTTTCTGTCATGTTTGTGTCTCTCATCCTTCACACCACGGATCAGGCTGTGTACTCAGCCCCATATAAATGCTTTTTTGCTGCATGTACGACAAAATACTCAGCCTGCCTTTCTCCCTGCCCACGCCGCTTTCTTTAAAACCGCCAAAGGGTGTGGAGATAGAGAATTTCTTGTAGGTATTAATCCAGACCGTGCCTACATCCAGTGCTCGGGCCAGTTGCCAGGCCTTGCGGTAGTTTTCAGTCCAAAGGCCGGCGGCCAAGCCGTAGACACTGTCATTGGCTTGCTGCAACAAGTCGTGCTCGTCCTCAAACGGCAATACCACCAGCACGGGGCCAAAGATCTCTTCCTGGCACACGCTGGCCCGGTTACCCAGCCCGGTAATAATGGTGGGGGCGTAGTAATTGCCCTGCGCCAGATCACCCTCGGTCAGACGGTGCCCACCAACTACAATCTGCCCGCCCTCCTGTTCGGCGCGTCGCACGTAGGCGTCAACCGAACTCAAGTGTTTCTCGTCTATCAGTGGGCCAACTTGAGTCGCGGCGTGCTCGGGATGCCCCACACGCAGCGCTTGTGTTTTAGCGACCAAACGCTGCATAAAGGCCTCATACACGTTTGCGTGTACAAACAAGCGCGCACCGGCGATGCAAGCCTGCCCTGAGGAACTGAAAATGCCGTAGATCACCCCATTTACGGCCAGATCCAGATCGGCATCCTCCAACACCACCGTCGGCGACTTGCCTCCCAGCTCCAGGGAGGTACCAATCAAGCGCTCTGCTGCAATATGAGCCAGCTGACGTCCTGTGCTCGTCCCGCCTGTGAAGGAAATTTTCTTCACCAGTGGATGCTGCACAATGGCATTGCCCACGACTGAACCTTTACCCGGTAACACGCTTAGCAAGCCGGGAGGCAGCCCCGCTTGCTCAAACAGGCGCGCCAGTTCCAAGGCGATCAAGGATGTCGCTTCGGCTGGTTTCAAGATCACGGCATTACCCGCTGCCAAAGCGGGTGCCAGTTTTTGCACTTCAGAGGCAATGGGCGAGTTCCAGGGTGTGATGGCGGCCACCACCCCCAAGGGCTCATGCACACTCATGGTCAACCACTCTCTGGACCGGGCATTGGTCAGCTCTGTATCCAGGGTTTCCAGACACGCGGCGGTATAACGGGCCGTGGCGGCAGCACTCATCACCAAACCACGCGTTTCTGCCAGCGGCTTGCCGTTGTCTCTTGTTTGCAAAGCGGCCAGCTCGGCCACATTCTGCTCGATCAGATCGGCCACTTTATAGAGCACCCGAGCCCGCTCCACGGGCAAGCTATTGCGCCAGGAGGGCTCTTGCCAGGCCCAGTGCGCGGCTTGAACGGCCTCTTGCACATCTTCCAGGCTGGCGGTAGAAAACTCGGCATTCACGCTACCGTCTGCTGGAAAAATGCTGCGCGCAACTGCCCCCCGGCCTTGCCGCCAATGGCCGGCCAAAAATAATGCTTTCATGTTTTTCTCCGCCTAGATGACCAGGGCGTCACCCAGTTGATAGCAAGCGCGCACCACACTCAGTGCTGCCAAGGTGGACGTCTTAGGATTGCTGGCTAAAGCGACGCCCTGCATTTCTATTTGCATCTCACCAAACGTTCCTTCGACACGGATACGATGCTGGTTTCGTGTCATGGCAGGATCAGCAATCAGCTCAACCTGAGTTGCGTCCATGCCCACCCCTGCCAGGGCGATGGTCGCTGCCACGTTTGCATTGGCCGGAAACTTCTGTGCCGCCTCACGAGCCGAGCCTCGGAAAAATACGGTCGCTTCGGTTAGCGCATCCAAATCGACCAGTTGCTCGGCATAGCTGCCTTTCCAACTGGCTGGTTTTTTACGCCCTTGATACACCACACTATCCAAACCCATTGTGCGTGCCGCGGCAATACCATCAACCCCCGCAATAGCGCCAGGCAAAATCTGTAGCTGTGCGCCCTGTGCAACCGCAAATTCACGTATCCCCTGCTCAAACACACTGTCGGCAAACGCCCCCACCGAAATCACGGCCAAAGGCAATTGGCGCTGCAATACCGCTTTGGCATGGGCTTTCAAACCAGCTTGCCCGGCCATCTCCAACACCAGATCTGGCGTTCCCACCATGTCATCCACATGGCTGATCACTTGCACAGCAGGCCCCAGCTCTTGTTGCATGGCGGCCACACCCGCTTCAGTGACAATCACCCATGCCAGTTCAATGGATTCAGGCAACAGGGCATGCACCGTTTTTGCCATGGCCCCATAGCCAATAAATGCTACTTTTTTCATCGTTCTGCCCTAAATTTCCTGACTAAACCCGCCAGACACGTCAATGACTGATCCCGTTGTATAGGAAGACAACGGCGACGCTAAAAACACCAAAGCCCGAGCCGCTTCCACAGGCTTGCCCAGACGTCCCATCGGTATGCCACGCTTGCGGGCAATGCCCGCGAGCCAATCCTCCCAGCTTTGGTCAGGATCTGATCTATCCAGGTAGCGACGTTGCCACTGCCCGGACTCCACCATACCAATCAAAATGGAGTTCACTCGAATGCCTGCAGCCACAAACTCTTTGGATAAACCTTTGCTCAAATTCAACAAACCCGCTCTGGCGGCTGAAGTTGCCATCATGTGCGGCTCAGGTTTGTAAGCCAGCAAGGAGTTCACATTGGCGATGGACGCAATGCTTGACTGGCGCAGATACGGCAAGGCGGCCCGCACGGGATTTAACACACTGAAGTACTTCAGCTGCACTTCCCGTATCCACTCTTCATCCGAGGTGTCTTCAAAGCTGGCAACTTTTCCCTGGCCCGCATTGTTGATCAGCATGTCCACACCGCCGAAACGCTGCGCTACCTGCTCAATAAATTGTTTGACGGCATCCGCATTCAACACGTCGCAACACTGTATATACAGACGATCCGACTCAAAACAGGCCGCCATTGCTTCCCAGGAATCCTGCAGGCGCCCGGAATCCCGTCCGCACCAGGCAACGTATGCGCCTTGCTCAAGCAATAGCCGTACGGTTTCCAGACCTATGCCTGAGGAGCCTCCCGTCACGACGGCCACTTTGCCGCTAACTTGAAAACTCATATGCTGCTCTCCTTCTTGTCCTGCTCGGCATGGCCAAAGACCAGGCGATCAAATAGCGCAGGTTGATCCACGTACAGCAAATGGCCAGCTTGCGGCACTGCCTGTAATTTCAGCCGTGGGTAACTGTGCTGTAAGGCCTGCATCCCAGCAGGTGGAGTAATGCCATCCTCTGTGCCGTACAAAACCTCTATGTCACCTTGAATACTCGGCAGGTAATCATCAATACTGTCGTACGCCAAGAGATAGGAAGACGCTTGGAATCCCTCCAGACGCAGTCGTTTCATTGCCTGCGTCACCATCTGCATGTTTTCGGGTGTCACTTGCCCCAACAGAAACGGCCCACGCTCTTGCGCCATGGCTTCCGGGCCCAGCGCTTCGAGCAGTCGTGGACGTTTCTCGTATACCTGCCGTTGCTGCTCTGCCGAGGTTTTGCCATAGCCCTGTGCCACACTGGCCAACACCAAACGTGACACATCCTCCGGATACAGCGAGGCATAGGCAGTGGCCATCAATGCGCCCAAGGAATGCCCCACCAGCGTGAAGGCGGGCAAACCCACCTCCTGCACCAAGGTTCTCAGTGCCTGAGCGTAATCAGCAGCGCTGGGAGTGGCCGAGGCCAAAGCGACACTGTCGCCATAGCCCGGCGCATCCCAGGCTATCAGCCGGTTTTTCCCCGCTTGGCTTGCAAACTGCTTGGCCCACAAACCCGCAGCCGAACTGATGCCGTGCAGCAAGACGTACACATCGCCTTGCTGCTCCCCGTTATCCCAATAAGACAGGCCAGAAGCCGTCTTACGCATCGCACTCTGTGTGCTCAGTGGCATGTTTTGCCTCCTACTTTCGTGCGATGGCTTATTTCTTGGCCGCTTTTGCCGACTCATGCCAAGGGATCACAACTTTACGCAGTGAACCAACGGTGAAATACAGCACGAAACCAATCATCGCCAAAAGGATTACAACGGCAAACAAGGTATCCACTTCCAGATCCTGCAGCTTGATGGTGGCCAAGTAGCCCAGACCACGCGAACCAGCCACAAACTCAGACACCACGGCACCAATAATGGCCAGCACAATTGCCATCTCCATACCCGTCAGGATGTAAGGCAAGGAGGCAGGGATCACCAGCAGTTTGAAGCGCTGCCAGGTGCTTGCCTTGCCCACCTGAAACACTTCAATCAAACCCGTATCGACAGACTTGGCCCCCAGATAACTATTGGAGAAAACCGGAAAGAAAGCCAATAGCGCCGAGATGATGATCTTGGATTCGATTCCAAAACCAAACCACAAAATGAACAGGGGAATCAGCGCCACTTTAGGCGTCAGCTGCAAGGCGATCACAAAGGGTTTGAAGATCGTGTCCAAGATGGCGATCCGTCCCAGCAACTGCCCCAGCAAGGTTCCCACAATTACCGCGATACAAAAGCCTCCCAGGCACTCGGCCAAGGTGGTGTAGATGTGATAGTAGGTATCATCACGCTGCATCAGCCGCACCAGGGCGTGCACCACATCTTCCGGTGGGGGCAAGACCAGGGGGGACACGTCAAAACCACTGACATAGGCTTTCCAGAGCAGGAAAAACACCAGCACGGAAATGATTTGAATAAGTAGACGATTCACTTACAACTCCAGATGCTGACGCAGTTCATCACATAGACGGGCAAACTCGGGATCACCCAAAAAGTTTGTGCGCGGACGCTCCAACGTAATAGGAATTTCGGCTACCACACGTCCCGGGCGCGCCGACATCACAATGACCCGATCCGCCAAGTGCACCGCTTCACTGATAGAGTGCGTAATCAGGAAAGCACCAAATTTCTGATCCATCCAGATACGCTCTGCATCAGCGATAATTTTTTCCCGGGTCAAGGCATCCAATGCCCCAAACGGTTCATCCAGCAGCAATAAATCGGGCTGGGAAAACAGGGCGCGCGCAAAAGACGCCCGTTGGCGCATCCCACCGGACAGCTCAGCCGGGCTCTTGGTTTCAAAGCCTTTCAACCCCACCATGTCGCATAGCAACAGCGCCCGCTGTTCATCTTCAGCGCTGTAACTGCCCGCTTGCATCAACTTGGGCAGCAGGATATTTTTCTGGATATTCATCCACGGCAAAAGTCGGTGCTCTTGAAATGCCACACCGATATCGGGCGTTTTCTTGTCGGCCGTAGCGGGCCAGTTCACC
This sequence comes from Alcaligenes nematophilus, assembly GCF_026344155.1. Classification (NCBI taxonomy): domain Bacteria; kingdom Pseudomonadati; phylum Pseudomonadota; class Betaproteobacteria; order Burkholderiales; family Alcaligenaceae; genus Alcaligenes; species Alcaligenes nematophilus. Next base: position 725,510 of record NZ_JAPKMZ010000001.1, read on the forward strand.
TGACCGGAGGTGGGCTGTTCCAAACCACATAACAAGCGCAGCAAGGTGGACTTGCCGCAGCCTGATGGACCAATTACTGCCACAAACTCACCGGCCATGATGTGCTGATTAATGTCTTGCAAAGCAATGGTCGTACCGGTAGAGGTCTTGAAATGCTTGGAGACACGGTCAAAACGAACGATGGGCGGTGCGTCAGTGGACGGTTTTTTTGCTAGCTCAGACAACGGTAGACTCCCAGATGGCATTGGTATAGAGCTGTCTGGAGGTTTCCTTCATCAGACCGGCACCCTGCAACAAGCGAGTCGCTTCATCCCACTGCTCGGGCACATTACGCAAGACATTTTCTTTACCGTGCGCCAACCACAACTCACGGTTGCCTTTCAGGTCGCCCAGCGCAATATCTTCTTTTTCAATACCTGGCACATCGAAACGACGCGCAATCGTGCGAATGACTTCCAGCAGTTGCGCATCGTCCATATCCGCCATCGCCAAGATCGCCGAGCGGGTGCCTTGCAAAAATGCGACGTGCTGCTCGCGGTTGGATTCCAGATCCTCTTCACTGGCCACATAGACTTGACCAGGCACACCGTCGTCTACAGGCAGCGCCACCAAAGGCAGTTCGGCAGCACGCAGGCGCGATACCGTGCTGGCATTGCCAAAAAATGCGGCAATACGGCCCGCCTCCACCATCGCGAACGACGCCGGACCGTCAGCAACACGCTCACGACGCACCGACTTGGGGTCCACGCCTGCTTTGGCCAGCATCAAGTTCAAGGTGGCCTCCATAGAACCACCGAATGACGCCACGCCAACCACTTTCCCTGCCAGTTCCTTCACGTCCCGAACTGGGTGGCTCTGGGAAGAAATCACCACAAAAGGTGAAATCTGTGACACCGTGCCAAAGGCCAGAACATCGGAGTTGTCTTGGGCGCGCGCAGACAGATAATTGGCGCCACCGGTGCGGCCAGCTTCTACCTGCTTGGCGGCAACCAGCTGTATGGCCTGACCGGCCCCCCTGCCCACTTCTACTTTGACGTTCACATCCAGTTTGTCGAAACCACCCGACGCGCTGGCATACAAGACGGGCGCGAAGGCCAGGGACAGCGTGAAAGGGGTCAGGTACGTGTAGGTCCCCCTTGCCTTGGCAAAGGCCACGCTGGCGCTCAGGGGCAAACTCATTGCCCCCAAGGCGCCGGCGCTATAAACCAGAAATTTCCTGCGGTTCATATGGAATCGCTCCTTGATAGGATTTAGGTGGGCTGCTTGTTTTGCGCAGCGGCCTTTGCCTGCATACGCAGCTTCTTGGCGGCAGTCAGCGGATGGTCTTCGGGATAGTCAGGCAAATCAGGCCGGTTCGCCCCCAGCATCACGCACATCAAGGACTCTTCTTGACCCTCATTGCGCAAACCGCGGTACACACCCGGTGGCACCGAAATTACGTCACGTTCATTCAAGACAACTTCGCAACGCTCTCCCTTGTATTCCAGGAACAGACGGATACTGTCGCCGCGCAAAATGAAAAAAGCTTCCTCAACGTCGTGGTGCACATGCAAGGGGCCTTCACAACCAGCAGGCAAGATCATGGTGGAAAACGTGAAATGCTCTGCCGGAATGACGTTGTCGTCATGGGTTACGCCCGCTGCTCCTGTGCCGATGTAGCGAGTTTGCGCTCGACGGTACGTCGGGTTCACCTCTGCTTGCCAACCTAGTGCATTCCAATCGTACTGACGGCTTTTGCGGCGAGCGATGCGTGATTCAATCCACTCTTGCAAACTCTTGTCCTGTGGACGCTTCCAGCTCGCAAACAGAGGAGATTCCTGATCGGGAACCGGCACAATTTGTTCTGTTGTCATATCACTCATGGCTTTCCTTTCTACTCCCAAAACATCAAATCAATCAAAATGAATGCTGCAGCCCAACACCGAGCTGGTGTTTGCGCTGTTTTTCGTCAATAAAGTGGTTGCGCACGCTGTACACGTTGCCCATCGCATACACGTTGGTGCGCTTGGAGAGTTGATAGCGGTAACCTGCTGCAAAACCGCCATTGTTCGAGAGCATGGCGCGCTGATAACTCAGCATGGCCGTCCCTCTTTTTCCAGTAGGAATGGACGCGCCGACCGTAAAGGCGCGATCTTTGTCGCCCCCTGTTTTCACATAGCCAGGCGCAGGGTTCAGGTTAATGTTGCGCTGCTCGTTATAGCCGCTGAACAAACGCACGACGCCAAAGTCATAAGACAAACCAAACTGCAGGTTTTGCGCCTTGCGATTATTACTATCTTTAATAGGATTCAAGCGCTCGTAGGTCAGCGCCGCCTTCAAGGGGCCATTGCTATAGCGCAAGCCAGCGGTCAGAACACGATTGTTGTTGGATGAGCCAAAAGACTGTTCATCAGCAGTGGAAAAGCTATAACCAATACCGGCTTCCAGCCCACCGACAACAGGCGTCTGATACGTCACCGCATTGCTCAAGCGACCATCTGCACCGTAGTCGCCGCTTTTATACCCGAAGGTAGAACCGATGCCGTTACCAGACCATGCCACGCCAAACGGGCTGGCAATAAAGGGCGTCCACGAATAGCCAAAAACAGTTTGCCGACCAAACTTCAGTTCACCAAAACCACCCTTGATTCCTAAGGTTGCTTGCCGTCCAAAGAGGCGGCCTTGGGTGGAGGTGCCGGTCGTCGTCAACAAGCCGCCTTCCATTTGGAAGGTCACGGAATAACCATTACCCAGGTCTTCACTGCCGCGGATACCAAAGCGCGATTGACCGGCAATCCCGCTGGCCATTCCAAACTTTCTGCTGTCATCCAACTGTTTTTCCAGCAACAGGCCGCTGTCCAGCAAGCCGTAGAGCTGCACGCTGCTTTGCTGGGCCAACGCAGCGCCGTGCCCAGCACACGCCATGACCAATACACCCACTACTGCCCCCATTCGTCCTTTACTCATCCCTTACCCTTTCTGTTTCACTAGTGAAATGTTGTTTTATATTAGGAACAGAAAGTATAAAATCATTTAAACTTCGAGAGAAATGAGTAGAAACCCTTTAAGCATGAATCACTTCAGACGGGCACGCCGCTGTCTATCACAATAGCGGCGCCCACTCTTATACTTAGCCACATCAACTAAACCGCTGTGACCAATACCCAAGAGAGCTTATGAGTACGACTTTGCCGGCACAACAAAACTACACCGTGCCAGGACTAGAGCGTGGCCTGCGCTTGTTGTTCGAATTCAACCGGAACGAGCAGACTTTGACGGCGCCGGAACTAGCCAAAAGACTGGAGCTTCCCCGCACCACCACGTTCAGATTATTGGCGACACTGGAAAATCTGGGCTTTGTACAGCGCGTGGAAGGTGGCCATACGTATAAATTGGGCATGGCCATTTTGCGACTGGGGTTTGAGTATTTGGCTTCTCTGGAGCTGACCCAATTAGGGACACCGATTCTGGAGCGCGTACGTGATCAAACCGGGCTCTCGTGCAACTTGGCGATTCAAGATGAACATAGCGCCGTCATCATTAGCAAAGTGGCCGCCCCCACCCCATTTGTCAGCACCGTACATGTAGGTACCCGTTTGCCGCTGCATGCCACCCTGCTGGGGCGAGTGCTGTTAAGTGATATGAAACCGGCGGATTTGCTGCAGCTGTACCCAGAAAACACACTGCCCAGATTTTCTGAGCGGACTCCTACGACCACGGATATGCTGTACGAACTCATCCGCCAAGATGCCGAGCGTGGCTATGGTTACGACGAAGGGTATTTTGAGCCTGAAGTAGGAAGTGCAGCTGTCCCGATACGCAATAAGCAGGGGCATATCGTAGCCGCACTGGGTGTGACGATTCCGGTCAGTTACTTGCGCTCCGGCAAACTGGACACCTCGTCTTTAGTCAATACTGTGCGCACCGCTGCAACAGAACTGTCCCAACTACTGGGTTATCACAGCAGCGAGTCTTCGACCAGATAGGCCATCCAGGCAGAGCTTGAAGGCCGCATAGACCTCTCCCTCCGCAGACCCGGCTTCAAGTGGGATTAACAGAGGGAGAGGATACTTTTTTAAGCTTTATTGCACCTCAGATGCATCGACATCTTGAACCAGCTTGATAGCATGGTCCCGCACATCTTCCGGCCAGCCAGCCAGCAGGGTTTTGAAGCGCTCCAGCTCATCAGCAAACAAGGCTCGCATCGCTTCCTCAAAGCCAGGCAAATCTCCACCGATTGCCGTCATGAAGTTATAGGCTCGTTCCTGCGCCTGGCGACGCTGATCTTTGGCGGCGCTGGCACGGCGAGCTTCTTCAACCAGTTTGCGTAGCGCAACCGATGCCCCTCCGGGTTGAGTCGCCAGCCAATCCCAATGTCGTGGCAACAAGGTCACTTCACGAGGAATCACGCCCAGCTTAGGGCGACCACGGCCGCGTGGAGCTTCTTCCTCTGTCTGCTCGACCTCTACTTCAGGAGCATCCACTGGCGCATAGCGTTGCGCCAGCTCTTCGTCCGTCCCTTGGGTGTTCACATCCACAAAACGGCCTGTCACATCGTCAAAGATCAGTACGGGATCGTTAACCCGGCTCTCCAGCACTTTCTTCACGGCCAGCACATTGGTCAGCATGGGACCGGACGCGATACGGCGGTGGCCCATAAAGCTGGTGTAGGTATTGGGGTAAGTCGTTTTCATGTCAAAACCAGAGCTTCAAGTAAGAAGGTTCTATTTTTACCCGGATGATATTAATTAGTCAATATTACCCGGGTAAAAATAAACGATTGTTGCTAATTGGGTGCATTAACACAGTTGATCCCGTCCAGCAGCCATCACAAGGACTCCTGGACATGCCGAGTCATATCTGATGAGCATCTCCGATAACTGCTTTTCCGGACGCCGGCCAATCAGTACGGTGCAGACCCGTCATTTACCAACGCCCGCCCCCAGACGCTGGCCGCTCCCCTCTTCTTCACAATCCTGAGCCCACAAAAAAACGCCCCCTGAAATAAATCCAGGGAGCGTCTTATCCGGCCAGGTCTGCGCACAAGGCGCAGACCTTCTTTCTGCCTAGGACTCCAGCAGCGGTCCGTTCAACGGCGTCAGGACAGGGAACTGCCCGCGAGTGGCCACATGCGCAGGACGGGGTGTCAGCCCCTGCTTGGGATCACCCACGCAGTTTTCCACGCTGTTATAGACCGTAAACACATTGGCTCGTGGCCAAGGCGAGATATTGCTGGCCGAGCCGTGCAAGGTATTGCAGTCAAAAAAGATCACCGAACCGGCCTTGGCAGTAATGGCTTCAATGCCACCCTGATCCACCAGCAAACGCAGGCTGATCGGATCGGGTACGCCATACTCCTGCTTGCGCAAGGACTCCTTGTAATGGTTGTCCGGTGTCTGCCCTGTGCAAGAGATGAACTGGCGGTGCGAACCCGGCACTAGCATCAAGGGGCCATTGCACACATTATTGTCAGTCAACAGCACCGAGCAGCTTAAGGCGCGCATTTGCGGCATGCCATCTTCGATATGCCAGGTCTCGAAGTCCGAATGCCAGTAAAACTCCTTGCCGGTAAAGCCCGGTTTCAGGTTGGCACGGGACTGATGCACATACACCTCCGAGCCCAGAATCTGGCGGGCCACATCCAGTACACGCGGGTCGCGCACCAGGCGGGCAATCAGCTCGCTTAACTCGTGCACTCGAAAGATCGAGCGCACGGCCTGACTGCCCTTTTCCACCACCGCTTCTTCACGCGACAAGATGCCGGGATCGGTGCTCATGGCTTCCACATTACCCAGCAAGGCTTGCACTTCCTGCGCATTGAACAAATCAGGCAGCAGCAAAAAGCCATTGTCCTCGTACTCCCGCAGCTGGGACTTGTTCAAAGGCTGGCTACCTACCGGATCCGGATACACCACCGGCTCCTGGCGGCTGACGATGGCCGCCGTTCGTTCTGTACGGGATGTGTACAGATCGCTCATGGTCACTGTCATCATGCTCTCCTTAGGTCTTCAGTCTTCCACGATGGCTGGGTAAACCCCTTTCTCATCGTGAACTTCCTGACCGGTCAGGGGCGGATTGAACACGCAGATCACTCGCAGCGGCTCTTTGCCACCGCGCAGATAGTGTTCATCGTGCTGGTCCAGGGCATAAACTACGCCTGGGCCCAAATCGTATTTCTTGCCGTCGGCAACGGTTTCGATTTCGCCATCGCCCTCGATGCACCACACCGCTTCCAGGTGATTCTGGTAGTGGATGTGAGTCTCGGTGCCAGGAAAAATAACGGTTTCATGAAAGGAAAAACCCATGCCGTCTTTCTTGAGCAAAACACGGCGGCTGACCCAGGTGTCTGTGCGCACCTCGTCACGGGTTCCAATCACATCTTGTACGTTCTTGACCAACATTAGCGTGCTCCTCCAATCTTCAGAATCTTGGCCTGGCTGCCGCGCTTGGACAGGCACTGGGCCACGCTGCGTTCAATAATGTCCAGGCCTTGAGTCAGCTCTTCATTGCTGATCGTCAAGGCAGGCAGCAGCTTCAGAACTTCGTCGTGGGCGCCCGAGGTTTCAATCACCAGACCTTGCTTGAAAGCCTGTGCAGCAATTTCATTGGCCAGACCGGCACCGGGCGGCGTCACCAGGCCCTGGATCAGGCCGCGACCACGTACGCTCAAACCACGATCTGGATAGCTGTGCACCAGGTTTTCCAGCCAGTCGCGCACTTGACGCTCCTTACCCTGGATCTCGGCTTCAAAGTCCTCGTTGGCCCAGTAGCTTTCCAGAGCTTGAGCCGCAGTCACGAAAGCCAGGTTATTGCCACGGAAGGTGCCGTTATGGGCGCTGGGTTTCCATACGTCCAGTTCAGGACGCAACAAAACCAGAGACATGGGCAAGCCAAAACCGGACAAGGATTTGGACAAGGTGATGATGTCAGGGCTGATACCGGCCTGCTCGAAGCTGAAGAAGCGGCCCGTGCGACCACAACCGACCTGAATGTCATCGACAATCAGCAGCATGTCGTGCTCGCGGCACAGACGTTGCAGTTCACGCAGCCAGCGCTGTGTAGCAACGTTCACGCCCCCTTCACCTTGCACGGTTTCCACGATGACCGCGGCAGGATGGTCCAGACCACTGCTGGGGTCTTCCAGCAAGCGCTCCAGATAAGCCATCGTATTGACGTCCGGTCCCAAGTAGCCGTCATAGGGCATGAACGAGGTATTGCCCAGGGCCACACCCGCTGCACTACGAAACTTGGAGTTCGCCGTCACTGCCAGGGAACCCGTGCTGACGCCGTGGAAACCGTGCGTAAAGGAAATCACATTCTGGCGGCCCTTGACCTGGCGTGCCAGTTTTAACGCCGCCTCCACGGCATTGGTGCCGGTAGGCCCCGTAAACTGCAAGCGGTAGTCCCACCCGCGCGGTTTGAGCAGCACTTTGTCCACCGTTTCAAGAAAGTATTTCTTGGCGCTGGTGGCCATGTCCAAACCGTGTACCAAGCCGTCGGTGTTCAGGTATTCAATCAGCTTTTCTTTCAGATGGGGATTGTTATGCCCATAGTTGAGCGTACCGGCTCCACTGAAAAAATCGATGTATTGCTTGCCTGACTCGTCCTCCAAAACCGAGCCTCGGGCTTTGTTGAAAATGACCGGGAAGGACCGGACGTAGCCCCTTACTTCAGACTCCATCCGGTCGAATATTTTTAAATCAGTCATATTTCCTCTCCTGGTTATAGAACGGCGTGTCTTGAGCCGACAAACAACAATCAGCGAACCAGACCGGCTCTACCGTTCATTTGCGTAAAGTCCCCTCTTATCCAGAGTCCAAGGGGCCGATTCGTAATAGAGGTTCTGCCTCGTGAGCCTGTGCGGCAAACAAGGCGGTATCAAAGAATTCCTGTTCCTGCATGGGGGCGCCCCAACGCCGGGCCATGGCCGCAAACAGGCCACGCGAAGCCCGGTTTCCGGGGCTGACCGTCGTTTCCAGATAGCGCAGGGAACGGCCACGCAGACGCTGTCGCAGATGCTCCAGCATGGCCTGCCCCAGACGACGCCCACGGGCGCGCTCATGCACGGCCACTTGCCACACAAAGAGCACATCAGGACGGTCGGGGAGAAAGTAGGCAGAGATGAAACCGTCTATTTGTTCCCCACGCTGCGCGACAACGCAGGTCTGGGAAAAGTGCTCGCTGAGCAGCAAATAGAGATATTCAGAATTCAGATCCAGTGGCGGGCTATCGGCAATCAGCTGATGGATTGCGGCCGCATCACGCAACAGGGGCGCACGCAGTATCAGCGCCGGGTCACTGGGGGCAGGGTCGGCGGCAGTCTTGCTGCCTGCCGAGCTGCCCGGACTAGGTCGGTCCGTCAAACCACCAACCCGGATTCGGGGGGGACATCCCCTTCCGGGACCTCAAGAATAGGCGAGGCCGTATCGTCGGCCTCCAGCACAACATCCGGGTCAGCATCGAGCAAGCGCACAATGCGCTCCAGGGACAAGGTCATGGTGGCCTGTTCCAGCTCGGGCAACTCTTTCAAGGCGTCCGACAACTTCTTTTGCAAGGGGGACGGCGTATCGCGTGCCAGGGTCTCCCCTTCTGGTGTCGCACTGACAAATACAATGCGTCGATCTTCACGACCACGCTCGCGCAGCACCAGCTTCTTGTCTTCCAGGCGGTCCAGAATACCAACCACGGTGCTGGGGCTGACGTGCATTTCGCGGCTGATGGCCGTGGCCGTCAACGGGCCTTTTTCGATAATGGTGCGCAGGCAGATCAACTGGGGCGCGGTGATATTGCTGTACGCCGACAGCTGCCTGGAATGCAGGGCAATCGAGCGCGTGATCTGGCGCAAAGCCCGCAAAATTCGTAAATCGTAGTGTTGATCTGTGGTCATTTAATTAGCCAAACAAAATAATTCAGCACGATTAATTCGTGTTGAAATGATATGCCTAGAAAAGATTCAAGTCAAACCGATTTACACTCAAAATCATAGAGAGCATAAACAAGCGGTTCTGACTCAAAGTCCAAAAAAATGTAAGTACCCTGGCTTACGGGGGCGGACCAGCAAGGCGCAGAAAATACCCTGCCTGCTCCCCTTTTCGCCTTGAGTGGCTCGAGCCGACACGCCGCTTACAGTAAACTGCCACGAGCCCTTGCCGTGGGGGCCTGTCGGTTTTCACTCAAGACCGGGTGTGCCGCGTCACAGCCCTGCTTGCAAACCGGCACAGCCTGATACAAACCCGGTCCATTAACCCATAAGTCTCTTGGCCAAGTAAAGCCTGCTCCTGTTCTCGCCGTGCCTTGCAGACACTGAAACCCGCATGAAGCAATCTGATAAGGCAACCCTGATTGGTCTGATCGCCATTGTTCTTTGGAGCATGATTGTCGGCCTGATACGCAGCGTCAGCGACTACCTGGGTGCGACTGGCGGCGCCGCACTGATCTACACCCTGGCCTCTGTCTTTCTTCTTTTATCGCTTAGCTGGGTACGCTTGCGCGACTTTCCGCGCCGCTACCTAATCTGGGGCAGCGTTTTGTTCGTCTGCTATGAGCTGTGCCTGGCTCTGTCCATTGGCTACGCCCACAACAGCCAGCAAGCGATTGAAGTGGGAATGGTTAATTATCTGTGGCCCACCTTTACCATCGTGGCCGCTATTTTGTTCAACAAGCAAAGAGCCAACTGGCTGATCGCACCTGGCCTGCTTTTGTCCATGATGGGTATCAGCTGGATTCTGGGCGGTGAGCAAGGTTTGAGTCTGCGCGGCATCTGGTTGAATGTGCAGGACAACCCCTTGAGCTACGGCCTGGCCTTTAGTGGCGCACTGATCTGGGCGGGCTACAGCACCATGACTGCACGCATCGGCCAGGGCAAAAATGGCATTACCTTGTTTTTCATGCTGACAGCCACCGTCTTGTGGATGAAATATCTGGGCCAAGGAGCACCTGCAATGACCTTTACCCTTCCAGCACTGATCTACTTGCTGCTGGCGGCCATGGCGATGGGCTTTGGCTATGCGGCCTGGAACGTGGGTATTTTGCACGGCAATGTCACCATACTGGCCGGCGCCTCCTACTTCATTCCAGTATTGTCAGCCGCCCTGTCTACTTTTTTGCTGCAGGCTCCCTTGACGCCAAGCTTCTGGCAAGGCTCGGCCATGGTGTGTTCGGGCGCCTTGTTGTGCTGGCTGGCCATCCGGGTCTGCAAACCCAGGCCAATGAAAAGTGCTACCTGAAAAACCATATTCATTAATCCGGGCACGGCTGTGCCTGATGAGCAAAAATCAAAATTAAATTCTATTTGCTGCACTGCAATAAAAACAGCATAAAAAAAACCGCCCAACCTTGAATTAAGGGGGGCGGTTCTTTTTATCTACTTTGATTAGCCAACAAATTAAATCAGGCGGTTCCACCTACGGTCAGATTTTCCATCCGCACGGTAGGAATACCGACTCCAACCGGAACGCTTTGACCTTCTTTACCGCAAGTCCCCACTCCTGAATCCAACTGCATGTCATTACCGATCATGCTGATTTGGTTCATGGCATCGGGGCCGCTACCAATCAAAGTGGCACCTTTGACGGGATACATCAGTTTGCCGTTTTCAATCACCCAGGCTTCCGAGGCCGAGAAAACAAACTTACCGCTAGTAATATCGACCTGGCCGCCACCGAAGTCTACGGCATATAAACCCTTTTTAACCGAGGCAATAATTTCCTGAGGGTCTTTATCGCCACCCAACATAAAAGTGTTGGTCATGCGTGGCAAAGGAAGGCTGGCGTAGGACTCGCGTCGACCGTTGCCCGTAATGGCAGCGCCCATCAGACGCGCATTATGAGTGTCTTGCAAATAGCCTTTCAAAATACCGTCTTCAATCAAGACGGTACGTTGTGTGGCATTGCCCTCATCATCCATATTCAGGGAGCCACGGCGGTTTTCCAGGGTGCCATCGTCAATGACGGTCACGCCCTTGGACGCCACGCGCTGGCCAATACGACCCGAGAACAGGCTGCTGCCACGACGGTTAAAGTCCCCTTCCAAACCGTGGCCCACGGCTTCGTGCAGCATGACCCCTGGCCAACCTGGGCCCAGAACCACCGTCATCTGACCGGCAGGCGCAGGTTTGGCTTCCAGATTCGTCATGGCCGAACGCACGGCCTTATCCACGTAGCTGCGCAGCATATCGTCGGAGAAGTAGGACAGATCAACCCGTCCACCACCTGCCGCCGAGCCGCGTTCACGGCGGCCATTTTGTTCAACAATGACCGACAAGGACAAATGCACCAAGGGGCGTACATCGGCGGCCAGACGACCATCGCTACCGGCCACCAGCACGACATCGTATTCCGCACCCAGACTGGCCATGACCTGCACCACGCGCGGGTCCGCTGCACGAGCCAAGGCATCCAGTCGCCCCAACAGGGCTACTTTGTCAGGAGCAGGCAGGCTGGCAATAGGGTCTGTGCCCGTATACAAGGTGGGGCGCTGCCTGTCGGCTGGCACCAAAATGCCGCTTTTGCCTGAACCGCCCTGGCGGGCAATCGAGCGCACCACACGGGCCGAAGACAGCAAAGCCTCGGGGCTGAGGGAATCCGAATAGGCAAAGGCGGTTTTCTCGCCACTTAATGCGCGCACACCCACGCCCTGCTCAATGGAAAAGCTGCCGCTTTTGACGATTCCTTCGTCCAGCGCCCAGCCTTCGCTGCGGGTGTACTGAAAATACAGGTCGGCATAGTCAGCCTGATGGGTGAAGATCTCACCGAGCGCGCCGGACAAATGGCTTTCATTCAAGCCCCAGGGCTCAAGCAACAGTCCACGGGCGCATTCCAGGGCATTGATAGCCGGATCAACTAACTTCATCGTTTATTCCTACTGACAGATCCCCGGCAAACCCATGGCTGCAAGGGACGAAAATGGGTACCAAAAGACGTGCTGACATCAACTTGGCTTCCGTCCATCTGAGCATTAAAACAGAATGTGCCCCCGTATGCGATGCCGACGTACTGATCGGGCAGTTTCCGGGCTTTCAGAACCATGAATCAGCCTGTTGAACTAATAGGTTCAAAAATTCCAATTACGACATTTTCTGATACGGAATTAAAACTATTTTAAAATCTTCCTAATTAGAAACCCACCTATATGGTTTTGATATAAACCCATTCAAATTCATGATAACCCCTGATTAGATTAAATAATCAAGAGCCATTGAATTGTCTAATGACCTTAAATAATTACAAAAACCAAACACCTTTTTGATTAAGCGTTTATTTTTTATCCAAACCACTTATCTTTTCAAGAAAATCAAAGTACACTGTTTTCGCATGATAAACACGAGCTTGTACAGGCAGGGTTTATCAGATAACTACAATCATGAAACAGGAATCCCATATGTCAGTCGAAACTTACAGCTCCGCGAAGCAAAAGATAGAAAAAGAGATTCTGCGTCTGCAAAAGCAGATGAAATCCCTTCGAGTCAAACAGCGTCGTCCTGTCATCGCGTCTATCGTCAAGTCCATGCAAGATAACGAGATCACGATTGAAGAAGTCGCTGAAGCGCTGGAAAATTCCGCCCGCCGCGGCGCTGGTGCTGGTTCCAACGGCCCTAAAACCAGCCTGCCTCCAAAATACCGCCACCCCGGCACCCAGGACACCTGGACGGGCCGTGGCCGCCCACCACGCTGGATTATCGATGCTGAAGCCAATGGTCGCAGCCGTGAAGAGTTCCTTATCAAATAAGTTTTGGGAACCAAACAAAAGAAAGGGACCGCTTGAAAAAGCGGTCCCTTTCTTATTGATATAAATCCCCTACATAATGCCGGGGTTCTGGCGACTCAATCCCGAGCTAATGGATATCGGATATCAATCACTTGTCCATTATTACCCGGGAAACCATCAAATATGGCCTGGGACAAAAACGGCATCTGCTGGTCCAGGTTGTCGGAATGGCTATAAGACACGGCGGTGGCGCGATACACTTCTGCGCCCGAGTTTTGATTATCTGTAATGATTACATTTAGATAATTTTTATACACAGTGACAGGAACATTCACTACATTCGGAGAATAAAAGAAACCTCCGCCCCAACCATCATTTGGCGCATAATAGCCGCGCCCGATTCCCCACGCCGATGGACCATAAAAACTATCTGCAAATTGAGGCACCCAGCTTTGTTCTTGCGGATTGCCATAATCCATTTGCACCACAAAACGCGCAGACTTCAGATCCGCTGCTTGCACCAGTCCGGTCACACCAATAGAGGCCCGTACAGAATCTGCAAAAGACTGGTATTGCAGACTACTGCTTTTGTCCGGCGAGGACTTGATGTAATAGGTATCGCCACTGGTCGCCGTGGGCCATTGCTGATAACGCGTCAATTTGGCGGACCAGCTAGGCGCAGCGCAAGCCGTGGTCAAAACCGCCAATACCAGGCTCATCAGGCGTAGGGCGCGCCAGGAAAACCCTTCAGAAAATAACGTCATAGTTTCACCCTTGCTTGTTTTTCGCTTGCACGTTCAAGCCCGATTAATGGCAGCGCCGTAGCGCCGACGAACAATTAGTTTACTGCCTGTTTCTGGCGTCCAGTGTGGGCGTTCAAACAACATTACAATAGACCATCTTTTTCGATTGTCGGACCAGGATCACATGCGCACAGACACCTTACCTACGATCTCCCGCCACGATTACCAGCCCTACCCTTATCAAATAGATAAGGTACGGCTGGAATTTGATTTGGCGGCCGAGCAAACCTTGGTTCGTCTGGCTTTTCGAGCCAGCAGCCGGGACGGCCAGATCCGCCCCCTGGTACTGGATGGCGAAGACATTGAACTGCTTGAAGTCAGCCTCAACGGGGTCGCCCTGACCGCCCAGGATTACCAGCTTGATGAACAGGGCCTGACGCTCTCGCCCCAGACCGCAGAATGTGATCTGGTGCTGGTGAGCCGTTGCCGCCCCCAAGACAACACCATGCTGATGGGCTTGTATGTCTCGGGCCAGAACCTGTTTACCCAATGTGAAGCCCAGGGCTTTCGTCGTATTACCTTCTTCCCGGACCGTCCTGATGTGATGTCCCGTTATGAAGTGGTCCTGCGCGGCGATGCCAAGCTCTACCCTTATCTGCTGTCCAACGGCAATTTGCTGGAAAGCACTACGCTGGACGATGGACGCAGCCAGGCCATTTGGGAAGACCCATTTCCAAAGCCTTCTTATTTATTTGCACTGGTTGCTGGCGACTTTGATGTGCGCGAGCGCGAAATCAAAAAAGCCAATGGCCAGCCTGCCCTATTGCAGGTTTATTGCGATCGTGGTGACGGCGATAAAACAGAATGGGCCATGGAATGCCTGGAACATTCGGTACGCTGGGATGAACAACGTTTTGGGCTGGAACTGGATCTGGACCGCTTCATGATTGTGGCCGCTCGCGACTTCAATATGGGCGCGATGGAAAACAAGGGCCTGAACATCTTTAATGCCGCCTACGTGCTGGCCGATGCACAAAGCACTACCGATGCGTCCTTTCACGCCGTGGAAGCAGTTATTGGCCATGAGTACTTCCATAACTGGACCGGCAACCGCGTCACTTGCCGCGACTGGTTCCAGCTATCCCTGAAAGAAGGTCTGACGGTTTTCCGCGATCAGGAGTTTTCGGCCGACATGCTGGCTCAAGGGCTGGACGGCGCTCAAGCCGCCAGCGCCCGCGCCGTCAAACGCATTGATGATGTCAGCGTCCTGCGCGCGGCCCAGTTCCCTGAAGATGCCGGCCCAATGGCTCACCCCATCCGCCCCGAGAGCTATCAGGAAATCAGCAACTTTTACACCGCCACAATTTACGAGAAAGGTGCGGAAGTCATTCGCATGCAGCACACCTTGCTGGGTGAAGAAAACTTCCAGGCTGGTATTCGTGAGTACTTCAAGCGCCATGACGGCCAGGCAGTCACTTGCGACGATTTCGTGGACAGCATGGATAGCGTGTATCGCCAGGTCAAACCCGGCCAGAGCCTGGAACAGTTCCGCCGCTGGTATCAGCAAGCGGGAACGCCACGCGTTCAGGTCAGCCTGCAGCACGACCCTGCCACTCAAACCGCTACGCTGACCCTGCGTCAAAGCAATGCACCCGCCGGGATCGAAAACAAATCCACACCCAAGCCACCTTTGCACATCCCCTTTGCCTTGGGCATGCTGGATCAGCAAGGCGCACCACTGACCCTGCACCTGGATGGTCAGCAAGGCGATACGCTGGTACTGGATTTCACGCAAGCCGAACAAAGCTGGACCTTCACGCAGATTCCTGAGGCGCCCGTCCTATCCTTGTTGCGCAATTTCTCTGCGCCTGTGCGGGTGGACTACTACCGTCCGGATTCCGAGCTGGCTTTGCTGGCCCGTCACGACACGGATCCATTTGCACGTTGGGAAGCGGCTCAACTGCTAGCGACCCGTCTGATCTTGTCCTCGGCATCGGGACGCACACCGTCGGCCGCACAATTGGCGACCGTGGTGCAAACCTGGCATGCGCTGGTACAAGACCCGGCCTTGAGCCCTGCTTACAAGGCGCGCATCCTGTCCCTGCCCAGCGAGCGCGAATTGCTGGAACAAACCAAGCCCATGACCCCGCGCGCCGTTGTTCAGGCCCGTCGTCAGCTGCAACGTGAGCTGGGCCTGGCCCTGACTCCCTACTGGCAGGAACTGTATCAGTACCTGAGCCTGGAACAAGCCCCGTACAGCCCCGACGCCTTGCAGGCTGGCCAGCGCTCCTTGCGCAATCTGGCCCTGAATTACCTGCTGGTTGCCGGTGTGAATACCGGCCCGCAGTTGGCACGCAATCAATACGATCAGGCCACGAATATGACTGATCGCATGGGTGCCTTGAGCGCTCTGGTGAATTACGGTGACCAAGAGGATCGTCAAGACGGCCTGGATGACTTTTTCCAGCGCTGGCAGGACAATCCTCTGGTGCTGGACCGCTGGTTCAGCTTGCAGGCCACCGCCCCCAGCACGCAAGTTGCCCAGGTGCGCGCCCTGATGCTGCATCCCGCTTTCTCGATGCGCAATCCTAACCGCGCCCGCTCTCTGATTTTCCAGTTCTGCATGAATAATATGCAGGCTGTACACACGCCGGAAGGCTATGCCTTCTGGGCTGAGCAAGTCATTGCCCTGGACAAGCTCAACCCGGAAATCTCTGCCCGTCTGGCCCGTGTGTTTGATAACTGGGCCCGCTTTGAACCCGAAGCCCGCGACCTGCTCAAGGCAGCGCTGGAGCGTATTCAGGCCGAACCTGGCCTGTCGGGCAATGTGGCCGAAATCGTACATAAAGCATTAACTCTTTGACCTCGGAGTCTGTCTTGAAGAAAAACCTTACTCAGTATCTGGTGGAGCAACAGCGCCAGAAGAAAACGGTCACCGCCGACGTGCGCCTGCTGCTGGAAACAGTGGCTCGCGCATGCAAGGCCATTGGCCATGCCGTCAGCAAAGGAGCGCTGGGCGGCGTTCTGGGTTCTCTGGACTCCGAGAATGTCCAGGGCGAAGTTCAGAAAAAGCTGGATGTGCTGTCCAACGAAATCCTGCTGGAAGCCAATGAATGGGGCGGTAACCTGGCGGCCATGGCCTCCGAGGAAATGGATACCCTGCACCGCATTCCCGACTACTACCCCAAGGGCGAAAACCTGCTCTTGTTCGATCCGCTGGATGGCTCGTCCAATATTGACGTGAACGTGTCCATCGGCACGATCTTCTCGGTCCTGAGCGTCCCACCTGAAGCACGTGATCGCGTCATCGAAGAGCAAGACTTCCTGCAACCCGGCGTGCGTCAGGTTGCCGCCGGCTATGCCATTTACGGCCCGCAAACCATGCTGGTTCTGACTGTCGGTGACGGCGTCGCCGCCTTCACTCTGGACAAGGAAATGGGCTCCTGGGTGCTGACCACCGAGCGCATCACCATCCCCGAGGACACCTCTGAATTCGCCATCAATATGTCCAATATGCGTCACTGGGAAGCCCCGGTAAAACGCTATATCGACGACTGCCTGGCTGGCCCGGACGGCCCACTGGGCAAAAACTACAATATGCGCTGGATCGCCTCCATGGTGGCCGATGTACACCGCATCCTGACCCGTGGCGGTATCTTCATGTACCCGCGCGATGCCCGTGCCTCCGGTCGCAAGGGCAAGCTGCGTTTGATGTACGAAGCCAACCCCATGAGCTTCCTGGTCGAGCAGGCCGGTGGCATGTCGATTGACGGTACACAACGCATTCTGGACGTACAACCTACCGAACTGCACCAGCGCATTGGTGTGATTCTGGGTTCGCGCAATGAAGTCGAGCGCGTGCGTCAGTACCACGAGCAAGGCTGATTCCTGTCCGCTGAATCTCAGCGGCTGCCGCACTGCTAAATAAAAATGGCCTCCTTAGCGGAGGCCATTTTTTATAAGTAGAACTATTGGGGCTGCGTGCTTATCGGGCTTTCAAAATACCTGACATACAAATCGGGACATCAGGAAAAACAAGCAACGCCAGAAGAGTGGATGCCTGACTTACACCTGTTATATCAAGCGCAGCGCTGAGCAAGGGCTAGCTGTTCATCCCCCTTCTTACCCGATAATCCGCCTTAATCCAGCGTCAACACCGTCGAGCCCGTGGTACGACGCCCTGCCAATTCCTCATGGGCCTTGGCAACCTGATCCAGCGGGAAACGCTGACCAATCAGCGGCTTGATCTTGCCTTGCAGCACCAGCTCGAACATTTCGTCAGCGGCATCTTGCATGGTTTCCTGTGTAGGCACATAAGCCCCCAGCACAGGACGGGTCACATACAAGGAGCCCTTGGATGCCAGCGTCGCCAGATTCACACCGGTTACCGGGCCGGAGGCATTGCCAAAGCTGACCATCAGGCCACGCGGCTGCAAGCAATCCAGCGAGCGCTCCCAGGTATCCTTGCCCACGCCGTCATATACGACTGGTACTTTCTGGCCATTGGTCAGTTCCAGCACGCGCTGCACCACGTCTTCGTGGGAGTAATCAATCACTTCCCACGCACCGTTCTCTTTCGCCAAAGCGGCTTTCTCGGGACTGGACACCGTACCGATCAACTTCACGCCCAAAGCACGTGCCCATTGGCAGGCGTACAAGCCCACGCCACCCGCAGCGGCATGAAACAGAATCGTCTGGCCTTCATGCACGCGATAGGTCTGGCGCAGCAAATACCAGCACGTCAAACCTTTGAGCATCATGGCCGCCGCCTGCTCAAAAGTGACGCCATCAGGAATGCGTACCACACGATCAGCAGGCACATTACGGGCCTCGGCATACGCACCCAGCGGGCTTTGACCGTAGGCAACACGGTCACCCACTTTCAGATGCGTGACACCCGAACCGACTGCTTCCACAATGCCGGACGCTTCAAAACCCAAACCATGCGGCAAGGGATTGCTGTAGAGGCCATTACGGAAATAGATGTCGATAAAGTTCAAGCCCACTGCTTTTTGGCGTATGGTGACTTCCTTCTCCTGCGGAGCGGGCAGCTCTACCGAAGCCCACTGCAATACCTCCGGACCACCATTACGCTCAATCCGTATCGCCTTAACCGTCTGCGTCATTGTTTTACTCCTTTGATGAGGGGCCCGTAGCAATGTCTTAGAATAATGCCTTGCTCTTATTGCCTGCCCGACCCACTAGCCCTATCACTGGCTGATATAAAACACCAGAATAGCCTAAATTGACTCCTTTTTTCTCGGATCGCTTTCCATGACGCATGGACGTGCTCTGGCTGCCATTCATGTGGCCGCCGTACTGTTCGGACTGACCGGCATTTTTGGTGAACTCATTCAGGTCGGCGCCATGCTGATCACCGCGGGCCGAGCCAGCTTTGCAGTCCTGGCCTTGTTTATCAGCATTCGCTCTCAAGGGCGCGGTTTGGGTCAGGGCATGAAAGCAGCGGACTTTCGCACCCTGCTAATGGCCTCCATCATGCTGGCCATTCACTGGGCCACTTTTTTTGTGGCCGTCAAAGTGGGCGGCGTGGCCATTGCCACCTTGGGCTTTGCCAGCTTCCCGGCCTTTATTACCTTGTGTGAATGGGCCGTACTGCGCGAGCGCGTCACCGTATCGGAGTGGATCATTCTGGCCTTGGTCACCGTGGGCTTGTTGCTGGTGACCCCCTCTTTTGATTTCCAGGATCAATCCACCATTGGCCTGGCCTGGGCCATTGCCTCCGGCTTTACTTTCGCCATGTTCACCCTCATCAACCGACGCGCAGCCAAGCACTTGTCGGCACAGCAAGTGGCCTGGTGGGAAAACCTGTTTGTCGCCCTGATGTGCTGGCCTTTTGCCATACCGCTGCTGGGCGACAGCACGCTGGTGGACTGGGTATGGATTGCACTGCTGGGGGTGTTTTGTACGGCCTTGTCGCACTACCTGCTGGTCTCTGCGCTAACCGTTCTGAATGCTCGCAGTGCCGGGATTGTGATCGCCCTGGAGCCTGTCTACGCCATCGCTTTTGCGGCGCTGCTTTTCGCTCAATACCCCAGCAGCCGTGCGCTGCTGGGTGGCGCCATCATGATTGGAGCCATCACTTGGGCAGGCTTGCGCCCACCCAAGTCCAACTGATGGCTTAAGCCATCGCTTCCAACACTTGGGCGATCGCCTCGCCTACTTGTGTTGTGCTGGCCTGACCACCCAAATCAGGGGTACGTGGGCCATTGGCCAGAACCTGCTCAATGGCTTGCACTACTTCGGCGGCTGCCTGGGGGTAGCCCAGGAAATCCAGCATCAAGGCACCACTCCAGATCTGACCGACCGGGTTGGCAATGCCCTTGCCATAAATATCCGGAGCCGAGCCGTGCACGGGCTCAAACAAGGAGGGGAATACGCGTTCGGGGTTCAGGTTGGCCGACGGTGCAATGCCGATGGTGCCGGTACATGCCGGGCCCAGATCGGACAAGATATCGCCAAACAGGTTGGAAGCTACAACAACATCAAACCAGTCCGGGTGCTGCACAAAGTGTGCACACAGAATATCGATGTGATACTTGTCCCATTTCACATCCGGGTATTGCTCGCCCATGGCGGCCACGCGGGAATCCCACCAGGGCATGGAAATCGAAATACCGTTGGACTTGGTCGCAGCAGTCACGTGTTTACCGCGTTTTTTAGCCAGTTCAAAAGCGAACTTCAAGACTCGGTCCGTACCCGTGCGGGTAAAGACACTTTCCTGAATCACCACTTCGCGCTGCGTGCCTTCAAACATGATGCCGCCGCTATTGGAGTATTCACCTTCGGTGTTCTCGCGCACGATAAAGAAATCGATATCACCGGGCTCACGACCTGCCAGTGGCGAACGCACACCAGGCATCAAACGCACAGGACGCAAGTTGATGTATTGATCAAATTCACGACGGAACTTGAACAGAGATTCCCACAGCGAAACGTGGTCGGGAACCAGATCAGGCCAGCCCATGGCGCCAAAGAAAATGGCCTCGGTATCCATTAATTGGGCTTTCCAGTCCGAAGGCATCATGGTGCCGTGCTTCTGGTAGTAGTCCGAGCTCCAGTCCAGCACTTTCCAATCGAAATTGATGGCGTGACGGCGAGCGGCCACTTCCAGAATACGCAGCCCTTCTGGCATGACTTCCTTGCCGATCCCATCTCCCGCGATCACGGCAATACGATGAACTTTACTCATTCCTCTTTCCTTGTGGTTTTACATGGCCTCCACGGCCTTATTCTGAAAAGACGCTGCTCTGTTCACAAAACAGCAATTAGCCTGCCAGCTTCCACGGTGCCGGCAGGCTAGTCCAAATCGGTTCAGGATTAATAGCCCTGACTGTGATTCACCCGACCAGTCGCAGGCTTGCCTTGCTGCAAAAGCTCGATGCGCGAGCCAATTTGCTCCAATGCCAATTCACGAACGGTGATACCCGAAATATGAGGCGTAACCATCACAGAAGGAATACCCCAATACGGATGATCGGCTGGCAACGGCTCCTGGGTAAAGGCATCCAGCAAAGCGCCTGACAGATGACCGCTCTTCAGGGCGTCCAGCACATCGGCATCGACCAAGTGGCCACCGCGAGCGACGTTGATCAAATAGCCACCAGGCTGCAAATTCGACAATACGTCGCGGTTGATCAAACCTTCTGTTTGCGGAGTCAGTGGTAAGGCGTTGACCAGGATACGGCTGGCAGAGACGCACTCTTTCAAGCCCTCTTCACCGGCATAGCAAGGGAAGTCCGCCTCGTGCAGACGACGCGACCAACCATGTACGGGATAGCCCAGACTGGCGATGACCTTGGCAATCTTGCTGCCAATCGCGCCCAGCCCCAGCACAGCGACTGGCCATTGGCGGCGGTCGATCGGGCGGTAGGCTTTCCACTTTCCTTCACGCGCCTGTTCCTCGTAGGGCTGAAAACGGCCTACCGCACGCAGCACGCCATACAAGGCATATTCGGCCATTTGCTCGGCCATGCCCGCATCTTCCAAGCGGTACAAAGGCATCTCGGCCGGGATGGTCCCTGCGACGGCATCCACACCCGCCCCCAGATTGAAGGTGGCGCGCAAATGGGGTTCTTGCTTGAACAAGGCCGCATCCGGCTGCCAGACGATGGCGTAGGTCGCCCCGGTGCTGGGCTGACCCGCTACAAACTCATCAACTTTCCAATCGGGATAGGCTTTGCGGAATTCATCCGCCCAACGTGTTGTTTCTGATGGCCTTGTGGTGGCAACAATTAAATGAGGCAGTTGTGTGGGCATTAACGTTTCCCTCCAAATAAAGAACCCAATACCCCACGCAGCACTTTGGTGGCAGCCCGTTTGGTCTCGGTTTTGATCATGCTTTGCACCAAGCCGTCCTTCTTGCCACCACGCGGCCCGGTTGATCCAAACAGAAAGTCATTCACAACGCCCATCAGGCCGTCGTCCTTGCCAGCCGCCGCTCCCGGCTGCGTGGCACCCGCGGCACCATTGGCAGCCGCATCAGCCGCTTTTTTGGCCAGCACCTCGTAGGCGGATTCACGGTCAATTGCCTGGTCGTACTTCAAGCCAAACAAGGACGCCTGTCGTACCGTTTGCCGCTCCGCATCGGTAGCGGGCCCAATTCGGCTGCCCGGGGCCACCAGCCAAGCACGCTCGGTAGGCGTGGGAATCCCCTTGGCATCCAGCATGGACACCAGGGCCTCGCCCACACCCAATTCGGTAATGGCCGCTTCAATATCCAGACCGGGATTGGGGCGCATGGTTTGCGCTGCTGTCTTGACGGCTTTCTGATCACGCGGTGTAAAGGCGCGCAAGGCGTGCTGTACTCGATTACCCAGCTGACCCAGAACGGTATCGGGAATATCCAGCGGGTTTTGTGTCACGAAATAAATACCCACACCTTTGGAGCGGATCAGACGCACAACCTGCTCGACTTTTTCCAGCAAGGCCTTTGGTGCACCTGTAAACAATAAGTGGGCTTCGTCAAAGAAGAAAACCAGACGCGGTTTGTCCAGATCGCCCACTTCCGGCAGGCGCTCGTACAGATCGGCCAGCATCCACAGCAGGAAGACCGCATACAAGCGGGGGGACTGCATCAGCTTGTCGGCTGCCAGCACATTGATCATGCCGCGCCCGGCCGAGTCGGTACGAATCCAGTCCATCACATCCAGCGCCGGTTCACCAAAGAAGCGATCCGCCCCCTGCGTTTCCAGGCGCAGCAAGGCGCGTTGGATTGCCCCCACACTGGCTGCCGCAATATTGCCATACTGATTGCGCAGCTCGGCGGCACGATCCGATACGTTTTGCAGCACGGCGCGCAAATCTTTCAGATCCAGAATCAGCTGACCTTCATCGTCCGCCAAGCGAAAGACAATATTCAGAATCCCTTCCTGGGTGTCGTTCAACTCCAGGATCTGGGACAGCAGCAAGGGCCCCATATCGGAAATCGTGGCGCGGACCGGATGACCCTGCTCGCCAAAAATATCCCAGAAGGTGACCGGGTTTGCACCCCAGGCTGGCTCGGGCAGGCCCAGCTTTTGCAGACGCTCCTGCAACTTGGGATTGGGCTGGGCGGCCTGGGAGATCCCGCTCAAGTCGCCTTTGGCGTCGGCCAGAAAAACCGGCGTTCCCAGACGGGAAAAGGCTTCGGCCAGTACCTGCAAGGTGACGGTTTTCCCCGTCCCTGTGGCCCCCGTAATACAACCATGCCGATTGGCCAGCGCAGGCAACAGGTAAATGGGAGTATCGCTATTCTGAGCAAGCAAAATTGGATCAGCCATGATTGTTTGTTCTCTTCCGGATAGAATGCCAAGTGCCTAGATTCTAGCGACTTTCGCCCAAGCTCGGGCCTTGTCGCGCAGACAGGTTAAAATAGATCTGTTTTTCTTTGAACGTAGTCTACTGAATTGGTAATACTTTATGGCCGGACATAGTAAATGGGCGAATATTCAGCACCGTAAAGGTCGTCAAGACGCAAAACGGGGCAAACTTTGGACCAAGATCATTCGTGAGGTCACCGTGGCCGCACGTGCCGGTGGCCCTGACCCCGAGTCCAACCCACGTTTGCGCATGGCCTGGGACAAAGCAACCGCTGCCAATATGCCCAAAGACAACATTTTGCGCGCCATCCAGCGCGGCGCAGGCGGTGCAGACGATGCCAACTACGAAGAAATTCGCTACGAAGGCTACGGTATTAACGGCGCAGCCGTGATTGTGGACTGCATGACCGACAACCGTCAGCGTACGGTCTCGGATGTGCGTCACGCCTTTACAAAAAATGGCGGCAATCTGGGTCTGGACGGCTCGGTCGTGTTTCAATTCCGCCACTGCGGTCAGTTTCTGTTCGCTCCAGGCACTTCGGAAGACACGATTATGGAAATCGGCCTGGAAGCCGGTGCCGACGATATCGTGACCGATGAAGAAGGCCTGATCGAAGTGCTGTGCGCTCCTACGGACTACCCGGCTGTACAGGCCGCATTCCAGGCTGCTGGCCTGACGCCTGAAGTAGAAGGCGTGGTCATGAAAGCCCTGAACGAGACCGAACTGAGCGGCGACGATGCCGTCAAAATGCAAAAACTTCTGGACGCACTGGAAGGCCTGGACGATGTCCAAGAGGTCTACACCACCGCCGTCATGGACGAAGCCGAATAAGCTATTTCTGAAAACTCCTCTTTGCGGGCCCTGCCCGACTCATCACTATGAAGCTACTTGTTGTCGGCAGCGGCGGCCGTGAACACGCCTTGGCATGGCGCCTGGCCCAATCTGCACGTGTGCAGACTGTCTACGTTGCCCCGGGCAATGGCGGTACCGCGCGTGCCGAACGTATTGAAAACCTGGCCATCACCGATATCCAGGAACTGATTGCCTTTGTGAAGCAAGAAAAAATTGCCTTCACCGTCGTCGGCCCGGAAGCACCGCTGGCCGCAGGCATTGTGGACGCCTTCCGTGCGGCCGGTCTGAAAATCTTTGGTCCCACTCAGGCTGCCGCACAGCTGGAAAGCTCCAAGGACTACGCCAAAGCCTTCATGGTGCGCCACAACATCCCAACGGCAGCCTACGCGACCTTTACCGATCCGGACGCCGCCAAGGACTACATCCGTCAGCAAGGTGCTCCCATTGTGGTCAAGGCCGATGGCCTGGCCGCTGGCAAGGGCGTGATTGTGGCAACCACGCTGGAAGAAGCGCTGGGTGCCATTGACGATATTCTGGGCGATGGCCGCTTTGGTGCCGCCGGTGCCCGCGTGGTCGTGGAAGAATGCCTGACCGGCGAAGAAGCCAGCTTCATCGTGATGTGCGACGGCAAGAATGTGCTGCCCATGGCCACCAGCCAGGACCACAAACGCCTGAAAGACGGCGATCAGGGCCCGAACACGGGCGGCATGGGTGCTTACTCCCCCGCCCCTATCGTCAGCCCCACGCTGCATAACCGCATCATGCGCGAAGTCATTCACCCCACCATGCAAGGCATGGCCAAGGAAGGCTTGCCCTACTCCGGCTTTCTGTACGCTGGCGTGATGATTGACGATGGCCCGGACGCCACCCGCCCCATCAAGGTGCTGGAATTCAACTGCCGCATGGGCGACCCTGAAACCCAGCCCATCATGATGCGCATCAAGAGCGATCTGACCGAAACCTTCGAACTGGCTCTGGCCGGCAAGCTGGACGAAGCCACCATCGAATGGGATCGTCGCACCGCCATTGGCGTGGTACTGGCCGCGGCCAATTACCCCGAAGAGCCTCGTACTGGTGATGCCATCACGCAATTTGCGAAAGACACCGACGAGTGCATCACCTTCCATGCAGGCACGCAGATGAAAGACGGCACCGTGGTCACCACAGGTGGTCGTGTATTGTGTGTCACCGCCATGGCCGACTCCATTCGTCGCGCTCAGGAAGCCGCCTACGAGGCCATTTCCCAAACGCATTTCGACGGCAAGCAATTTCGCACCGATATCGGCTGGCGCGCTCTGCCCAGCAGTGAATCCTGATTGTCGCAGCAAGGTCTTTTCATGTCTTTACCCATTGATACCGTCCAGGCTTATTTCCGTCAGTTGCAAAGCCACATCGTGGACACTCTTGAGCAGCTGGATGGCACGCCTTTCGAGTCGGACCAGTGGGATCGTCCAGAAGGCGGCGGTGGTTTGTCCCGCCTGCTGGAGAACGGCCCTGTTTTTGAACGGGCTGCCGTTCTGTTCAGCCATGTCAAAGGCCACACCCTGCCTCCGTCGGCCAGCGCCCACCGCCCCGAACTGGCTGGACGCCCCTGGGAAGCCATGGGTGTTTCGCTGGTGATTCACCCGCGCAATCCCTTTGTGCCCACCACTCATATGAATGTGCGCATGTTTGTGGCCCAGGCCCAAACAGCGGATCAAGAGGATGTGTTCTGGTTTGGCGGCGGTCTGGACTTGACGCCCTACTACCTGCACGAAGACGATGCCCGCCATTTCCATCAGGTATGCCACGATGCTCTGGCCCCACACGGTGCGGATTACTACCCGCGCTACAAGCGCTGGTGCGACGAATATTTTTATCTGAAGCACCGCAACGAAACCCGTGGCATTGGTGGCATTTTCTACGACGACCTGAACGAGCCCGGCTTTGACGCCAGCTTTGCCCTGACCCGCTCCGTGGGCAATTCCTTTACCGATGCCTATGCGCCTATCGTGCGTGCCCGCATGGATCAGGAATACACCCAGGCGCATCGAGACTTTCAGGCCATTCGTCGCGGCCGCTATGTCGAATTCAATCTGGTCTTTGACCGTGGCACCCTGTTTGGCCTGCAATCGGGTGGCCGTACGGAATCCATCCTGCTGTCCATGCCACCCCAGGCGAACTGGCGCTACAACTGGTCGCCTGAACCCGGCACGCCAGAAGCGGCCCTGGCGCAATATCTGGTGCCTCGCGAATGGATTTAAAGCGTGTCGGGCTCCTGGGTGGCAGTTTCGACCCCATCCATAAAGCTCATGTGGCGCTGGCGCTTGCCGCGTTCAAGCAACTGCAGCTGGACCAGGTTCAGTTGCTGCCCGCTGCCCAGCCCTGGCAACGCGACGCCTTGGGTGCCAGTACCCAGGATCGTCTGGCCATGGCCGAGCTGGCTGCCCGAAGCCATCCCGGCTTGCAGGTCAACCCCGTAGAGATCGAGCGCGGTGGCCCAACCTACACCATCGACACGGTGCGCAGCTTGCCCGCCGGGTCGCGCTACTACTGGATTTTAGGCAGCGACCAACTGCATAATTTTTGCAGCTGGAACGATTGGCAAGAAATTCTTGAATACGTCGAACTGGCTGTTGCCCAGCGCCCCGGCAGTCCTTTGGAGACGCCCATAGCCTTGCAGCAGGAACTGAGTCGACTTCAGCGCCGTTTGCATCAGATCGACTTTCTGCCCATGGACATCTCGGCCACCCAGATTCGGGAGCGAGTGCAGCGCGGTGACAACATCACCACCCTGGTCCCGGAAGAAGTCGCTCAATACATTGACAAAAAACGGCTCTATCTTTCCCACCCACAGGCGCGCCCTGTATAGTTCTTTTTATGAATATAGAAACACTTCAACGACTCGTCATCGATGCCCTCGAGGACGTCAAAGCTCAAGACATCAAGGTCTTTAGCACTACCCACATGACCGGCCTGTTCGATCGTGTGGTCATCGCCAGTGGTACCTCCAACCGGCAAACCCGCGCTCTGGCCCAGAGCGTGTTTGACAAGGCACGCCAAAACAAGGTCGAAGTCCTGGCCCATGAAGGCGAAGACACCGGCGAATGGGTGTTGCTGGATTTGGGTGACATCGTGGTGCATTGCATGCAGCCGGCCATCCGCCAGTACTACAACCTGGAAGAACTTTGGGGCGAGCGCCCTGTCGAAGTGGAACTGCTGCCGCAATCGCGTCAAGTTCCACCGGCTGGCTTTTTTGCCAGCGCCGACGAAGACGAAGACTAAACCCTTCCTCTGTCCTGTCGGCAATACCCGGGCCGCAGCTTACGATGCGGCCTTTTTTCTTTTACGACATTCCATGAAACTCATTGTCATCGCGGTAGGTCAGCGCATGCCCGACTGGGTGGAACAAGGCTGGCAGGAATATGCACGCCGCATGCCCCAGGACTGCGCCATCGAGCTACGCGAAATCAAGGCCGAGCCACGTACCAGCGGCAAGACGCCTGCCCAGATGATGCAGGCCGAGGCCAAACGCATTGAAGCGGCCATTCCCGCCCAGGCGATGCGTATCGCTCTGGACGAACGCGGCAAGGATCTGACCACCGTCAAGCTGGCTCAGGAGCTGGAACGTTGGCGCAACAGCGGTCAGGATATTGCCATTCTGGTCGGTGGCCCGGACGGGCTGGATGCAGCACTCAAGCAAAGCTGCCACGGCATGCTGCGTCTGTCCTCCCTGACCCTGCCCCACCCCTTGGTCCGCATCTTTCTGGCCGAGCAACTGTATCGCGCCTGGTCCGTCATGACCGGGCATCCTTATCACCGCGCCTGAACCTTCTTTTAGCCCTGGTTTCTTATGCCTTTTCAGCCCATCTATCTGGCCTCTGCCAGTCCACGTCGCCACGATCTGCTCAACAGCATCCAGATCACTCATGAAGTCCTGCATGTGCCCAGCCCTCCGGGCGAGGATGAGCCGCGTCTGGAACAGGAAGCGGTGCTGGATTATGTCCGTCGCACGGCCCGCGACAAGCTGTTGCGCGCCCTGGAATGGCGAACACAGGAAAGCAGTCTGGATCAGGAGCGCGCCATTTTGAGTGCCGACACCACTGTCTGCATGGACGAGACCATTTTTGGCAAACCTGCTGATCTGGCCGATGCCGCACGCATCTTGCGCGAGCTCTCGGGCCGCCGTCACAAAGTGATGACCGCCTTGTCCCTGGGCGTAGGTGGTGTGGAGTTTGAAAGTATCAGCGTCAGCGAAGTCAGCTTCAAAACTCTGAACGAACAAGAAATCGCGGAATACTGCGCCAGCGGCGAGCCTATGGGCAAAGCCGGAGCCTATGGCATTCAAGGTCTGGGCGGCGCTTTTATCAGCCACTTGAGTGGCAGTTATACCGGTGTGATGGGCTTGCCCGTTCACGAAACCTACCGCTTGCTGGAACTGGCCAATCTGAAGATCCGCGCTTAAAGATCGGCCAACGCAGAGAAACAGCCTGATCAGAACAGGAATGGGGAACTATCCGCACCCGGCCTAGTCCCATTCTTTTATTCAATTTGGATCTTAGTATATATTTTCTGGATATATACATTCACCGACTGTTTTGCAGGATGAACCACCATGCCGCTTTCCTCTTTTTCGATCCGTCTTGCCTTGGCCGGTTTGCTGTGCGCCAGCACCGTCGTCCAAGCCGCCGACCGCCCCGCTGCCCTGAAGGCCCTGGAAGAACAAGGGCTGTCCATTGTGGGCGAGTTTGATGCTCCCGGTGGCCTGAAAGCCTGGGGTGCGTATAGCGGGAATCGCGCATTGGCCATCTATAACCTGCCCGATGGGCAGCACATGATGGTGGGCACCATGATCGATGCCAAGGGTGAAGAGGTACGCCCAGCCGGTCTGGACGAGCTGGTGCAACCCGCCATTGCCAAGGACATGTTGGGCAAACTGGAAAAATCCCGCTGGATCAAGGACGGCGACGACAAGGCCCCACGCGTGGTCTACGTTTTTACCGACCCGAATTGCCCTTACTGCATGCAGTTCTGGCAAATGGCTCGTCCCTGGGTTGAGTCCGGCAAAGTACAGCTGCGCCACGTCATGGTGGGCATTCTGGCCCCCAGCAGCAGCCTGAAATCGGCCGCCATCCTGGCTGCCAAGGATCCCACCAAGGCCTTGAACGAGCACTCTTTGGCCATGTTGAAAGATCGCAGTGCCGGTGTGAAAGGCCTGGACAGTGTGCCCAGCGATATTGAAGCCGATCTGACCCGTAATGAAGATCTGATGATGGGCTGGGATTTGCGTGCCACCCCCGCCATGGTCTGGCAAGATGAGCAAGGCCGCATTCAAATGCAGACTGGTGCTTCACCCGACATTGCCGAACGCGTTTTTGGCCCACGCTAATTTCAAGCAGGACATTTATTCATGAGTACTCGTGTTCTCTTGCATGCCCCCACCGCCGATGCCCTGGAGCGTGCCCGCAGCAATGCGCGCAACTTGCTCAAGGACATACCAGATGCCCAGATTCGCATCATCGCCAATGCGCAGGCCGTTAAAGCCTGCGTAGAAGGCGCGGAACACGATTGCGACGCCTACACCTACCTGTGCCCCAACACACTGCGCAATCAGTCCCTCAGTGCGCCAGAACGCTTCCAAACCCTGGAGCAAGGGGCCATCACCGCCCTGGTGAAACTACAGGCAGAAAACTGGATTTACATTCGGGCCTGATGGGGTGTAGGGCCAGAACAACAGACCATACTGGCCGGTCATGATTCTGCCTGCCCCCGTCCAAACCTTGATACGATAGCTAGGCTCGCGACAAGCGGGCCTGTTTTTACCCGTATCACAAGGAATCTGTCATGCCCACCCTCGTCCGTTCTGCTCTGCGTCCCTGCCTTTTACTGGCTTTATGTGCATTAGGAACCAGTCAGGCACTTGCACAGCAAACTACCGTGGGTGTCGGTGTTGGTTTTGCCCCCAAGTACGAAGGGGCTGACAGCTACGATGGCCGTTTCTACCCTCTGCTCTCGCACCGTAACGGCCACTTCTTCCTGGCCCCCAAAGCAGGCATGCCTGCCATCGGTCTGCAAACCAATCTGACAGACAACTGGACTATCGGTACTTACGCCGCTCTGGCCCGTGCCCGTAAATCCGGTGATGCCGACCGCCTGTACGGAACTGATGATATTGATCGTCACGGCAATCTGGGTGTATTTACTGCTTACCAACTGGGCAATGCCAAGATTGAAGGCAGCTACTACCAGGCACTGAAAAGCGGTTATGGCGCCACGGCCGTTCTGGATTTGAGCTACCGCCTCTGGAACGATCAGGACAGCAGCTTCTCGCTGGGTGCCGAATTGAAATGGTCCAACGAAAAAGCCATGCGCACCTATTTTGGCGTGAAGTCGCATGAAGCTGCTGGCAGCAATGGACAACTGCGCACCTACCGCCCTGACGCTGGTTTGCGCTCTTATGCTTTGTACGGCCAGTACACCCACAAGATCAGCGAAAGCTGGTCCCTGCAAGGTCTGCTGGGCGTAAACACCTTGGGTGAAGAAGCCAAAGACAGCCCGCTAGTCGAGAAGAAAAGCAGCGTCTTTGGCGGCGTAGGCTTGGGCTACAGCTTCTAAATTCCTGTCAGGGTCTGCCGACCCGCTTGACCGTCAAGCCGTTGTGTTCCAGGCGAGCCTGCACAACGGCTCGATGATCGCCCTGAATCTCCAGCGTTCCCTCTTTCAGCGTCCCGCCCGCTCCACAGGCGTTCTTCAGTTCCTTGACCAGCGCCTTGAGCTGCTCCTCGGGCATCACCAGGCCCGTCACCACGGTCACTCCCTTCCCTTTTCGCCCTTTGGTTTCCAGACTCAAGCGCACCGGCCCCTGAGTCTGAGACAGGCTTTGCTCGCGCCGATTTTCCTCGCAACGACATTGCTTTTGTGGCTGCCCGCAATCAGGACACATACGCCCTTGTTCCGTGCTGTACACCAGCCGAGACAGCTGATCCGATAAGCTGGCCATAAAATCTGGCTCCCTTCGCTGATTAAATAAAAAAGGCCCCCACGCTGCGCCTTCGGCTTGCTGCCCCCCCAAGGGGGCGTTTTTACCTTGGGACGGCCCGGCGGTAAAATAGGCCCCCACGCTGCGCCTTTGACTTGCGCTCCACCTTGGAGCCGCCCGGCAGTAAAAAAAAGCCCACCGAACTTCGGTGGGCTTTACGCTGGACCAGGCCCAGACGAATTACATCATGCCCATCAGGACCAGACCAAGCAATTGCTCGGAAGTGAAACGCTGGCCGTTGATGTCGAACACGCGATCCTTGCCGTCGTACTTGATGGCCGTGGAAATGCCGTTCTCGTCATTCTTGACCATATTGGATTCAGCGTAAGGAGCGACAGCCGCATCCAGAATCATGTCCAGCATGGCAGCATTGCCTTCTTCAGGCGACAGGCCTTCAGCCTTGTCCATCTCGGCAGCCAGGCCACGCAGCATGGGCTTGGAAATCAGAACATCCAGCTGAGCAGCAGGAATGGCTTCAATCCACATTTCAGGGCTGGTTTGCAGCTCTTGCAAAGTCGCATTGGGCTTTTGGAAGTCCATACGCAGTGTGGCTTTGGACTCGCCAGCGGCGGTGTACCAACGCAGAGGCTCAACACGCAGCACAGGTTTGTGCTCCAGCGCCTGCAGCACCAGTTCCATCATCTTCTGAGCCGTTGGGCCATCTACCGAGTCCATATCGTTTTGCAGATTGGAATCGGAAATCAGCTTGGACAGGGCGGAGATTGCAGGTGCGTAAACACGGTCAAAGTTCATCGACAGCTCAACCGAACCCAGCTTGACCTTGTCTTCAAACACCAGATCAGTCAGCGCGTAAACAACCTTGGTATCACTGACGGAGTCTTTGGTGACCGCATCGGAATTGATGGCGATCTGCTTGAAGGTGATGCCATCGGTCTCGGCAGATTGCATCTTGACGTCATCGACGCTCAGCTTGCCGACCTGGGTGCCGCTGACATTGATGTCTCCGTCTTGCTTGAAGTCCACCACGAAGTTGGAGGCTTCCAGCTTCAAGGGATCTGCGCTGATGTCATCAACAAACAGCTTGGGGAAGCTGCCGGTCACAACAATATCTTTGCTCTTGCCACCGGCTTTGGTGCGCAATTGACCGCCGCTGAAGTCTACTTTGACTTCGTCGCCTTGGTGCTTGATGGCTTCAAAATGCACATTGGAGTCCACGGCACCGTCAAAACCGACCAGGCTGTCCGCCCACAAAGGGGTCTTGTCGCCCGTCAGCTTGTACCAGCCTTCGGTGTCTTTAGTCTTGACCAAAGTGCTGTGCGACAAGGCGGCAACAGGGGTGAAGTTGCCCAGAGCCATTGCCGACATAGGCAGCGGGCCATGGCTGATCTTGTCATCAAAAGTCAGCTCCAGAGGCTTCTCTTCAGCGTCGGAAGGCTTGATGGTGATGGTGTAACGAGCAGTAGAGGAAAATACGCCACGTTGGTAGTCCACCACGTTCATGACGACCGACTCGCTCATGCCCATTTGCTGCATCTGCTCGGCAGCCAGGGTATTGAACTGGGCCACTTTCTCACCCACCAGCGCTTCAGTTTTCTTACCGGTGTACCAGGTCGAACCGCCGTATGCGGCCGCTAACACGACAACCAGTGTGACCAGCCCTGTACTTTTCTTCATGACTTCCCTTTTGTAGACCTACAGTCCCAACTTCAAATAGCCGACATAATACCGAAACTAAGTTTGACTGATGGTAGTTTATTCCCCGTAATTGTAACTATTCACATGCGTAATGCGAGCGACATCGTCTGCGCCCAAGCCCAGACGATGGGCCGCACGATAGGTTTGCTGGGCTGCATGAGCCACTGGCATGCTGGTGTGACTGGCACTGGCCAGCTCCGCCACGGTATTCAAATCCTTCAACATGGTATCGACCGACGCTTTTACTTGATTGTCGGGCGTAGTCATGCGCGGCACGAACAATTGCAGCAAAACCGAATCGGCCCAACCGCCCCCCAGGGCCTCACTGATTTTGGAGGCGTCCACGCCATTGTCATTGGCCAGGCTCAAGGCCTCGGCGATAGCGGTCAAGGTGGTGGCCACAATAGTCTGATTGCATAACTTTGTTACTTGGCCGGCCCCTACCGCCCCCATCAAGGTGACGCGCTGCGAATACGCGGCCAGCACCGGACGAACACGATCCAGCTGCGCCGCCTGCCCGCCCGCCATGATGGCCAGCGTGCCTTGTTCTGCTCCGCCCACACCACCGGATACCGGAGCATCCAGCCAATGAGCCCCGCAACGTTGCTGCAATTGGGCAGCCATCTCGCGTGTGGCCTGTGGAGGAATCGAGGAATGGTCCACCACAATCCGCAAGGCTCCCTGCACCGACGCCAGGCCCTGCTCGCCCAGGACCGTGTCGTGCACCGCCTGTGCATCGAAGACGCACAGGAACACGGCTTCGCACTGCTCGGCCATTTGCGCCGGGGTATCGCACCAGTGAGCACCGGCTTCGATCAGGGCTTGCCCCTTGTCCTTGGAACGATTCCAGATACGAACCTGATGACCGGCATTCAACAAGCGGCGCACCATAGGCTGACCCATACGGCCCAAACCACAAAAACCAATATTCATGTCTCGTCCTTTACGCCCCCAACATCATCCAGCCAATTGAAACGGGGCAAGAAAAACCCGCCTGTCAG
This sequence comes from Alcaligenes nematophilus, assembly GCF_026344155.1. Taxonomy (NCBI): domain Bacteria; kingdom Pseudomonadati; phylum Pseudomonadota; class Betaproteobacteria; order Burkholderiales; family Alcaligenaceae; genus Alcaligenes; species Alcaligenes nematophilus. The sequence goes on from NZ_JAPKMZ010000001.1 coordinate 759,283, forward strand.
GCGGGTGAAGTCTGGTCGGCCCAACAAGGGACCGCCCTTATGCTGATACTCAAGCCGCGTCGGGCTGGCGGTCGGGGGCCGCTTCCTGAAAGGCAGACAGCTCCAGACATTTTTCCTCCACAGCCAAGAGGCGTGGAAATGTGCTGAGATCAATGTCAAAACGACGGGCATTGAACATTTGGGGAATCAGGCAGATTTCGGCAAGACCAGGAGTATCGCCAAAAATAAAATCATGATCTTTTTTGCCATGGCGCTGCACCAAGGCTTCCAGGCCTTCCAACCCTACGCTGACCCAATGGCGATACCATTGATTGCGAGCATCTTCCTGGGCGTGCAGCTCGTTTTTCAAATACTGCAACACGCGCAGATTATTCAGCGGATGAATATCGCAAGCCACGGTTTGGGCCATGGAACGTGCCCAGGCCCGCTCTGCCGACGCTTTAGGCAACAAAGGCAGTTCAGGATAGCGTTCGTCCAGATATTCCAGGATGGCCAGGGACTGCGTGATGATCAGACCATCATCATCCAAAGCGGGCAGCAGTTGCACGGGATTGACCTGCACATAATCGGGCTGATGCTGCTGACCACCATCCTTGAGCAGGTGTACAGGCTTGATCTGGTAGTCCAGACCCTTGAGGTTCAGACCAATCCGCACCCGGTAAGCAGCGGAACTGCGAAAGTAGCTATACAGAATCATCTTGTCTCCTGTCCACCCTGCAAAAATCGTTTTTTATTTGTTCAGGCTTTCAATCTTGCGCGACAGCTCTCGGGGCAGCGGGAAGGCAATGTTTTCTTCCACACCATCCAGGGCCCGCACTTTACCTACGCCCAGTTCCTGCAAGCGCTGAATCACCTGATTCACCAGAACTTCCGGTGCCGACGCGCCGGCCGTCACCCCCACGCGCTTTTTACCGACCAGCCAGGCCGGATCAATCATTTCCGGTTTATCCAGCAGATAGGCTTCAGCCCCCTTGCGCTCGGCGACTTCGCGTAAACGATTGGAGTTGGAGCTATTGGTACTGCCCACCACCAGGACCAGATCACACTGTGGAGCCATGATCTTGACCGCATCCTGACGGTTCTGTGTGGCATAACAGATATCGCTTTTCTTGGGTTCCACAATATTGGGGAAGCGCTCGCGCAAGGCTTGGGCCACAACTGCCGCATCGTCCACGGACAAGGTGGTTTGCGTCACAAAGGCCAGCTTGTCGGGATCGGCCACTTTCAGGTTGGCGACGTCCTCGGGCGTTTCCACCAGGTACATGCCGCCATCAGCCTGCCCCAGCGTACCCTCGACTTCAGGGTGTCCGACGTGACCAATCATGATGATTTCCCGGCCTTCGGCGCGCATGCGAGAGACCTCGATATGCACTTTGGTCACCAGCGGACACGTGGCGTCAAAGACTTTCAGGCCACGCTTTTCGGCATCGTCACGTACCTGACGCGATACGCCGTGAGCCGAAAAAATAACGATTGCACCCGAGGGAGCCTCGTCCAGCTCTTTAATAAAGATCGCCCCTTTATTGCGCAGGTCTTCCACCACGTAACGGTTATGGACGATTTCATGGCGCACGTAGATTGGTGCACCGTGCAATTCCAAAGCGCGTTCGACAATATCAATCGCGCGATCGACCCCTGCACAGAATCCACGGGGCTGGGCCAGAACAACCTCAGCGTTCTGAACGGGAGTAGCTTGACTCATTACAGAATCCCCAAAATATGAACATCCAGGCGCAAAGCCACACCGGCCAAAGGATGGTTGAAATCGAACAAGGCGGTCTTGTCGTCGATTTCCTTGAGCACGCCCGAATAGCGACTGCCATTAGGGGCGGCAAACTCCACCATATCACCGGGCACGAATTCCGCGCCTTCGGCGGCGTTGCTGGCCAGCATTTCGCGAGTGATGCGCTGCAAGAGGTCCGGATTACGGGCGCCGTATGCATCCTCGGGAGTAATGTCGAGCTGAAAGCGCTCGTCTTCACGGTGACCCAGCAGTTTCTCTTCCATACCGGGGGCCCACTGACCATTGCCCAGTTGCAAGGTCGCCGGGCGGCCCGTAAAGGTATCCGCAAATACAGAGCCTGCCGCCGGGCCACTGGCCAGCTCTATACGATAGTGCAAAGTCAGGTAGGAATCCTGACGGACAATTCCAAGCTCGGAACTAGCAGAGTTACTCACGATCGCTCACTATAGAAAATCATTCAATTACCGCATTTTAGCGTTTCTTATGGCCACATCCACTTTACGCCGCCAAGGGCCCCGTGAGCGCATGTTGGCGCACGGCCCTGCCTGTCTGAGCACCCCGGAACTGCTGGGCATTGTCCTGCGCACCGGTACACGCGGGCGCAATGCTGTCGAGCTGGGCCAGATGTTGCTGGACCATTTTAACGGACTCAAAGGATTATTATCGGCTGATGCATCTGCCCTGCGCCAACTGGACGGAATCGGGCCGGCCAAATGTGCGGAACTGTTGGTTATCCGGGAACTGCAACGCCGCTGTGCCCTGGAATCACTCACGGACTTGCCGGTGCTGAACCAGGCGGACAAGGTGCGCGAATATTGTCTGGCCCATATTGGACATTTACCTGTGGAGCATTGCCTGGCCCTGTTTCTGGACAATCAGCTACGACTGATCTGCGCCGAGGAGATCAGCCGGGGCACAGTCAACCAGGCTTCAGTCTACCCACGGGAGATTTTGCGCGCCGCCCTGCGTCACCACAGCTGTGCCATTATTCTGGCGCACAATCACCCTTCCGGTGCCGCCTATCCCAGCGTCTCCGATATCCGGCTGACCCGGCACATTCGTCAGGCACTGGCTTTGGTCGATATACGCTTGCTGGACCACATTATTGTCACGCCCAGCCAGACTGTCTCCATGGCCGAGCGCGGAGATCTATAGACGGTTCAGGGCGGTGAATGCCACCTTATTTTTGATACAGTTCCATGAGCTTCCCCGTAAAATCCAGAACACACTACAAGAGTACGGAGCGCCATGTCTGATCCCGCCGTCAAGTCCTTTGTTGGACGCGTACGTGACATTCTTCACGATCTATCCCCATCAGAGCGACGTCTGGCGGAATTTGCCCTGGACTTTCCGGGCGACCTGGCCGGTTACACCGCCTCGGAGCTGGCCTCCCTGGCCAATGTGTCCAATGCGACGGTCACCCGCTTTATTCGACGCCTGGGCTACAGCAATTACGAGGCCGCCCGCAAACAAGTGCGCTCCGAAAAGAAAGCAGGTTCACCCCTGTTGCTGGCAGCCACTGAAACAGAAGCCGAGCGCTCGCTGGCCACACACTTGCAGCAAAGTCAGAACAACCTGGCCGCTACCTATAGACGCATCCCCGACTCGTTACTGAAAGAAATCGCCCAGGCCATTCTGGGTGCGCGCAAAGTATGGGTTCTCGGGTTTCGATCCAGCCATGCCCTGGCCAATTACTTTCGCTGGCAGTTGCTGCAAATCGTCCCTGAGGCTCAACTGATTCCCGGCCCTGGCGAGACCATGGGGGAACATCTGGCAGGCATACACGCTGACGATGTCGTGGTGATTTTTGCCCTGCGTCGCCGGGTGCGCAATATGGATCAGCTGATTGGGCAGATGGCGCAGCTGAACCCGAATGTGTTGCACATCACTGACCAGCTCAGCCCGGAGAAAAGTGCTTGTCGCTGGACTCTGCGCTGTGATGTCCAATCGCCTGGTGTGCTGGATAACCACGTGGCGGTGATCGGGCTGTGCCATCTGATCCTGAGCCAGGTGATGGATCAGGCCGGTCCTGCCGGGCGTCGTCATCTAGGTCTGGTGGAGGCTTTCCATGACAGCTTTCTGGAGCTGTAAACCGCTACTCTCGTATTGCAGGCCCATATCAGGCACTCCGTAGACAAGCCAGCCTAGAAGTTTCATGGCTGGAATCAGATAAGGATCATACGCAAACGGCGATGATCCTTTTTTTTATTAAAAATCCTTGTATATCAACGCCCTGCTCCGACAATCTGCAGACACTGCAAAATCTTTCTCGTTTACCCTAGTTTTGAAAATATTTTTTCATACCAATAATGATTGAAAAAATAATGCTGGGCTCATACACGCCCTGAAACGAGGAGAAACCATGTCTAGCAAGCAGCAAACCTTGCCAGCCGATACCGGGCAGGCACAGGCCAGTTCTACGGCCAACAATCACACGGTTCAGCAGCAACTGGAAAACTCGCTGGAAACCATAGGCGTCACCAACTCGCACCGCAAAGTGCTGGCCCTGATTTTGCTGGGCGTCCTGTTTGACGTACTCGAGCAAAATGCCGTGGGCCTGGTCGGCCCGCTGCTGCAGGAACACTGGGGGCTGACGCCTCGTGATGTCGGGTTTCTGAACACCCTGACCTTCGCTGCCGCCGCCCTGGGACGTTTGCTGTCCGGCTATATCGCCGACCACTACGGTCGCCGTGTCATGCTGACCATCAATCTGGCCCTGTTCACGCTGGGCGCCCTGATCTGCGCCCTGGCCCCCAGCTACTGGGTACTGGGCCTGGGTCGCATGATTGTGGGTTTTGGGCTGGGTGGCGAGATCTCGATTGCCGTCACCATGCTGGCCGAGTTCTGCTCCTCGCGCTTTCGCGGCACGGCTGTCGGCACGATCAACGTCGCAGGTGGCGGTCTGGGCAATATGCTGGCCCCGGCCTTCGGCTTGCTGGTCTTCACCCTCTTTCCCGGCCCAGAAAGCTGGCGCTGGGTGTTTGGCCTGCTGGTCATGCCTGCCTTCATGGTGCTGTTTTACCGTCGCTACATTCCTGAAACGCCCCGTTTCCTGGTGTCGCAAGGGCGTATCGACGAGGCCAATCAGGTTTTGAATATTCTGGCCTCGGGCAAGCTGGGCCGTCACGTTGCCAATCCCTATCCTTATTTGCACAGCGGCCCGCAGGCACAAAAAGCAGAGCGGGTGCGTTTGAACGAGATTTTTCAAGGTCCGCTGGCCATGCGCACCCTGGTAACCGGCATTGCCGTGTGCATGACCTATGGCGCACAGCTGACGGTTCTGACCCTGATGCCTACCCTGCTGGTGGAGCAAGGCTATTCTTTGGTGAAAAGCTATACCTTCACGATCCTGATGCAGTCGGGCAGCCTGCTGGGTGCCTTGACCGCCTCTTACCTGGGCTCCCGCGTGCCTCGCAAGCGCGTCTTCACCTACGGAGCGTTACTGGCTTGCGCCAGCGGTCTGGCCTTTGGCTTCCTGAGTTTCAATATCTACCTGGTGCTGCTGTTCGGTGCTGCTTTCCAGTTCTGCGTGCTGCTGCTGAACACCACGATCTGGATTTTCTCCCCCGAACTGTATCCCACCCGCGTCCGCGCCTTTGGCACCGCCTTCATTCTGGCGCTGGGCACCCTGGCGGGCGCATTTATCCCTACGCTTAGCGGCTGGGTGCTGGAAGGCTACGGTGTAGCCGGCATGTTCACCTTGATGGCGGGCATGTACATCACCTTTGCCGCTGTCCTGCAGTTGGCGCCCGAAACCTTTGGTCGCCCCCTGGATACCTGATTCACTTAAAAAGCCGCCTTGCTGCGGCCCTTGTATTTATGTCTCATACCGTACTGCTCATCAACCCCAATACTTCCCGTCCCACCACGGACATGATGGTGGCGCTTGCCCAGGCTTGTTTCCAGAGCCTGCAGCGCCGCGACATCCAGGTCCGGGGGCTGACCGCCCCTGAGGGACCGGGCATGTTGACCGAAATGGAAGAACTGGAGCAGGCCGCCGCCATATCCAGGCACCCGCAGGTGCTAGCCCAGGCGCAAGACGTTGACGGCGTCATCGTCGGCGCTTTTGGAGATCCCGGCCTGCAAGCCCTGACTGAACGCCTCACGGTTCCGGTCATCGGCATCGGTCAGGCCTCCATGATGCTGGCTGCCCGAGCCGGCACGCCTTTTGGCATTGCCACCACCACCCCCGGTCTGGAGCAATCCATTCTGGATCAAGTACAGCGCTATGGCTGGAGCGAACAATTCTCCGGCCTGCGCCTGACCCCTACCGCCCCACTGGATCTGGCCCAGGCCCCTGATCGTCAGGATCAGGAACTGGCCGATAGCGTCGCGGCATGTATCGAACAGGACGGTGCCCGCGCCGTCATCATCGGCGGCGGCCCACTGGCCCAAAGCGCCCAGGCCCTGCAAAGCAGGCTGGCTGTGCCGGTGATCAATCCCATCATTGCTGCCTGCGAGCTTATGGCCGAGCGCCTGCCCCCAGATCAGCCATAACACGCTGTACCACACAAGGAGACACCCCATGACAAGCAGCACCCTTGCGCACGGAAGTCAGGCTTTATCCGCCAGCAAGCAAGAACTGGATCAGATTTACAAGAAAGTGATGTGGCGCATTTTGCCCTTCATCTTCTTGCTTTGGATGCTGGCCTGGATAGACAGGCTCAATATTGGTTTTGCCAAGCTGCAAATGCAGCCCGAACTGGGGTTTTCCGAAACGGTTTACGGCATAGGCGCTGGTATCTTCTTTCTGGGCTACTTCTTTTTTGAAGTACCCAGCAACTGGTTGCTGCTGCGTATTGGTGCGCGCAAGACCCTGGCCCGTATCGCCTTTGGCTGGGGGCTGATCTGTGTGCTGATGATGTTTACCAAAACAGCCGCTTACTTTTATGTGATGCGCTTTTTGCTCGGGGCTTTTGAAGCGGGCTTCCAGCCCGGCGTGCTGCTGTTTCTGACCTTCTGGTTCCCGGCCCATCGACGCGCCAAAGCCTTTGCGGTCTTTATTTCTGCCTCGGCAGTGGCTTCGGTTGTGGGCGCGCCCCTGGCCGGTTTCATCATGACGCGCCTGGATGGTGTCAATGACTGGTCCGGCTGGCAATGGCTGTTTCTGCTGGAAGGCCTGCCCACAATTTTCGCGGGTATTCTGGCGGTGATGTTCATCGTGGACAGTCCGGAAAAAGCCAGTTGGTTAAGCCAGCGTGAAAAAGACCTGATCAAGCAGGAGCTGGTGCTGGACGCCAAGGCTGCAGGCCCACGCGAGCACAGTTTCAAGAAAGCCCTGGGCAATACCGATCTGTGGACCCTGACCCTGATGTTCTTTGGCATCGTGGCGGCCAACTCCACACTGGCCTTTTTTGCCCCCACCCTGGTGCGCTCGCTAGGGCCAACCGACCCGCTGCAAGTTGGTTTGCTGGTTGGCCTGGTCTATGTCTTTGGGGCGATTTTCCAGCTGGCGCTGGGTTTTAGTGCCGACCGTCGACGCGAAGCCCGTCTGCATACAGGAATTCCCGTCATCATTGGCGCAGTCGGTCTGGCAGGCGTAGGACTCTTCCTGGACAACAACACGACCATGGCCTTCATCAGCCTGATTATTGCCGTGTCCGGCACCATGGGTTGCATTCCGGTGTACTGGCAACTGCCTAACGCCGTTCTGGCAGGCTCGGCAGCAGCTATTGGCGTGGCCTTCATCAACTCGGTCGCCAACCTGGCCGGCTTTGGCGCGCCCTTCATGTTGGGTGCCCTGAAAGACGCCAGCGGTAATTTCCAAAGTGGTTTGTGGATTATTGCGGCACTTGAGCTGGCGGTCGGCATCTGGATTCTGTCTTTCCGCAAGCGCAAACAGATCGACTGACGACCTTATCGACCATCAAGCAAGACGCCCCGAACCCTGACAATCTCCGGGTTTCGGGACCTGACGCCTATCATTAGGCGGCTTCTTGTTGCACTTGTGCCGCGCTTTGATGGAGTTTTCTTTGAAAAGCGGCGGCTCAATGCTAAAATTTCAGGCTTCATCGGATACGTGGCAAAAAGTCTTTAGGCATTATTCAATCGGGCAGGATGTCAAAACCCAAACCCGGTTAAAAAAACAGCCCTCTAGCTTTTTAGTGCCGGTACTTACAAGATTGGAAATCTGCCCTGCGCAGCTTTATTTTTGTAAATACGTGCCTTGCTGGCGGTCCTTATTTGTTAAAACAGGAATCATCATGAAAGAAGGCATTCACCCAGAATACCGTGACGTGGTGTTTCTGGACCTGCAAACGGGCAACTCCTTTATCACCCGTTCCACTGTCCAGACTCGCGAAACCACCGAAAAAGACGGTCAGACTTACCCGCTGTTCAAGTGTGACGTGACGTCCGAGTCGCACCCCTTCTACACGGGCGCTCAAACCCGTATCGTGGAAACTGGCCGCGTTGAAAAATTCCGCGCCCGTTTTGCCCGTACGGCTGGTACCGTCAAGAAAGGCGAATAAGCTCTCTTTCTCGGCATACCGCGTTCAGCGCAAAAAAGGCAGCTTCGGCTGCCTTTTTTTTACCGCACATTTCCCGGCCAAGGCGCCCCCTTTGCATTAAGATAGGGCGAATCAACAGACTGTTTTACCCTAGACGTGTCATCCAGCCTCATACCCACCTCTACCCCTGCTCGCCTGACTGCTACCGCTGCCGTCAAACTTCCCCGATTGGTCCTGCTGGTCGTTGGGACTATTTACATTCTTGCGGGTCTGTTTTTCCGCGATCCCTGGAAGGCAGACGATGTCATCGGGCTGGCAACCATACTTACCGCTTTGTCAGATCCCAGCGGTCAGGCCCTGTTGTTGCCGCAGGTGGGCGATCTGGCACATGCCCAGGACGGGCCGCTGACCACCTGGCTGGGTGCCCTGTTCATTACGCTGTTTGCGCCACTGCTCAAGCTCTTTACCTCCGAGCTGAACGCCAATATTGTGGCGTCCCGACTGCCTAACCTGCTGTGGTTCGGCATGTTGGCGGCTTCGGTCTGGCACAGCGCCTACTGGCTGGCTCGACGCCCTGAGGCCCAACCGCTGCGCCTGCCCTTTGGGGGCGAGCCCTCGCCCACGGCCTATGGGCGCATGATTGCCGACGCCACCTTGCTGCTGACGGTAGCCACGGTCGGCATCCTCTGGCGTATGCACGAAACCTCGGAAGTGCCAGCCATCATTGCCTTCCAGGCTCTGGCTTTGTACAGCCTGGTGCGCATGTTTGACCGTCCCGCTTCCGGTGCGATCATGCTGGGCCTGTCTTTGGGCGCCTGCTTTCTGACCCGTGGCTGGCTGGGCGCTGGCCCCATCATGCTGGCCACCGTCCTGTGCTTCATTCCACGCGGCCCCTTGCGTCAGCACAGCCAATGGCTAGCCCTGAGTGCCGTCCTGACCCTGGCCATCATCATGGCCTGGTGGATTCCCGCCAAACGCGTCAGCGTGTACTGGACTGAACAGTGGCGTCTGTGGCATCTGGCCGCCTGGGGCTGGGCGGGTTTCAAGGAACAACTGAATAATCTGCGTGACTTGCTGTGGTTCCTCTGGCCGACCTGGCCTTTGGCACTGCTGGCACTGTGGCAGTGGCGCAGCTGGTTCAAGGCCCCACATATTTATGTGCCTGCCATCAGCCTGCTGGTCCCGCTGCTGAGCCTGCTGTTTATCCGCGATGCCTTCGAGCCCGAATACGCCCTGCTGGTCGTACCTTGCGCCGTCCTGGCCGCGTTCTCGCTGCCCACCTTGCGGCGTGGCGTGGTCAATACGCTGGATTGGTTTGCCATCATGTGCTTCTCGCTGACGGCAACCACAGTCTGGCTGGGCTGGATTGCGCAACAAACCGGCTGGCCACGTCAGATTTCGCACAATATCGCCCGCCAGACTCAAGGTTATGACACCTTTATCTCCTGGCCGGTCATGATTATTGCTGCGCTGGGTACGCTGGCCTGGATCGCCCTGGTACGCTGGCGCCTGTCCACCAACCCGCCAGGGCTGCTGCGCGGCACGGTCTTGTCTGCAGGTGGCCTGATCACGACCTGGCTCCTGCTGGTTACCCTGTGGATGCCCTCGCTGGACTACGTACGTAGTTACCGGGACGTCTCCGGTGAACTGTCCGCCGCCCTGCGCGAACACAGGCAGCCCGGCGAATGCCTGCGCTCCTGGGGCCTGGGTTCGGGACAACGAGCCTCCTTCCTGGTGTTTAACAACATCAAGATCAATTTCGACAACCGCTGCTCTTTGGTGCTGGAACAGTTCTCCCTGCGCGACCTGCAAGATGGCAAGGCCCCCATTCCTGACAATGCGGTCCAGCTCTGGCAAGGTAAACGCGGGCCAGATCGTCACGAGGCTTTCCGTCTGCTGCGAGTACAAGCTCAGTAAGTTTCAATCATGTCCTCCGTGTTTCATCACAACTGGAAAGGCCAGGCAGGCCAAATCCTGCGTCAGGCCTGGCCTGTGCTGGTCGGCTCCTGGGCGGGTATCGCCTTTGGGGTGCTGGATACCGTTATGGTCGGCCACAGCAGTCCGGTCGACTTGCAGGCCATGGGCCTGGGCGTATCCATTTACATCACCGTCTTCATTGGCTTGATGGGTGTCATCCACGCCCTGATTCCTATCATTGCGCAGCAATTTGGCGCGCGCCGCCTGACTGAAGTAGGCCGCTGGTGGGGGCAAGGCGTGTGGCTGGCCCTGTTGCTGACCTTGATCGGCACCCTGGCGCTGGCCTTTCCCAATATATGGCTAAGCTGGTCGGGCGATTTGAGCCCTGAGGTTCACGACCGGGTGACCTGGTATTTGCGCAGCCTGATTCTGGCCCTGCCCGCCTCCCTGGTTTTCCGAACGATTTACTGCCTGGGCACGGCAACCTCTCGCCCCAAGGCCGTCATGCTGATCAATCTGTTCAGCGTGGCCTTCAAGGCCCTGTTCAACTGGATGCTGATTTTCGGGAAATTCGGTTTACCAGCCATGGGAGCCGTCGGTTCGGGCCTGGCGACCACCGTGGTTTCCTGGCTAATGCTGGCTGCTGGCCTGTGGCTGCTGCGCGCCGACCGCTTCTACAAGCCCTTTAGCTTGCGACTGGGCCTGCCTAGCTGGACGGCGCAGAAAGAACTGCTGCGCCTGGGCCTGCCCATGGGCGGCTCTTACCTGATCGAGATCTGCGCCTTCAGCTTCATGGCTTTGCTGGTAGCCCGCGAAGGGGTCTTTGCTTCGGGTGCTCACCAGATCATGGCCAATCTGGCCGCTGTCTGCTTTATGGTGCCCATGGCCGTGGGTGTTGCTGCGGCCTCGGTCAGCGCTCAAGCCATTGGAGCCGGGCAATATCATCGTGCCCGCCATGTGGGAATGTTAAGTCTGGGGATTGTGCTGGCGGGGGTCACGTTGACGATCAGCCTGCTGGTTCTGCTGCGCCCTACCTTGGCCCATGCCTATACCGACGATGCCGACGTAGCCCTGCGCGCCCTGCTCTTGCTGCAACTGCTGCCCTTCTTCCACTTTTGCGACGCGTTCCAGTGCCTGATTTCCTATCTGCTGCGCGCCTATAAAGTGGCTTTTGTCCCCATGCTGCTGCAATTCTTTGCCTTGAGCGTGCTGGGCCTGGGCGGTGGCTGGTGGTTAGGGTTTGGACCGGCAGCCGGATCACTGGAAGGGGTCATTCAGTGGCTGGCGCCGGGTGCGCCTGTGGGTGCGGCCAGTTTGTGGACCATGTCCAGCCTGGGCCTGGGGGCCTCGGCCTTGCTGCTGCTGTTCTGGTACAGCCATATTCTACGTATCTACAATCCGGCAAGACGCAAGGCGCGGGCGTCCTAACAAGCAAAGCATGAGCTGCTGGCATTCAGCTCCATGGCAGACTCAGACATCCAGCGGCGCTTTGCTCTTTGCTCAGCAGTAGAAGCCTAAGGCCAAAATAAGCCAATCCATCAAAGCACAAACAAAAAAAACGGGGCCAGTTATTCAACGGGTCCCGTTTTCTTTATCGCTTTAGCAAGACAAGGCTAACTCAGGCAGCAGGTTTACTGCCTTCAATTGCTTCCACGATCTTGGCAGTATCGCTCGGAGTCGACTCGGCAGCCGCATCCGGCGACGCTTCAACCGCATCAATAAGCGGGCTGACCAGGTCCACAACCTTGCTGCGCGAGAGCAGGCCCAGGAACTCGTCGTTCTCGCCCGTGACGGCCAAAGGTTCGCTGCTACGCAGCAATTGCCCCAGGATTTCATCCAGACCCATGGTGGCGGGAACGGAACTCATCTCGTCCACAAAACCGGAAATATCCCGTGCACCTTGCTGCACCGCCTCTTGAGCACTGGAACGCATCAAGACACCGGCCAGACGCTTGCCATCGAGCACAGGCGCATAACGCACGCCCCGTTCGCTCAAGCGCTCCAGCGCATGAACAGCACGGGTACGCATGGTGAAGGTCAATGTCTTGCTGGAATCGCGCACCGCATGGGCGGCATTCAGCACCTTGCTGCGGTTCACATCCTGCAAGAAAGCCTGCACATAATCGCTGGCGGGTGACAGCAGAATATCTTCGGGCGAACCTTCCTGGATCAACTCGCCATCTTTCAAAATGGCAATCCGGTTACCCAGGCGCAGAGCTTCGTCCAGATCATGCGTAATAAACACAATGGTCTTGTTCAGACGGGCCTGCAGTTCCAGCAACTGGTCCTGCATTTCACGTCGAATCAGCGGATCCAGCGCAGAGAAGGCTTCGTCCATCAGAAGAATGTCGGCATCGGTGGCCAAGGCACGCGCCAGACCCACACGTTGCTGCATACCGCCAGACAACTGATGCGGATACTGATTCTCGAAGCCTTGAAGCCCTACCTGCTCCAGCCAGTAAGTGGCTTTCTCTTCACGGGCGGCACGTCCTATGCCCTGCACTTGCAGACCGTAAGCCGCGTTCTCCAGCACCGTGCGATGCGGGAACAGGCCAAAACGCTGGAAGACCATGCTGATCTTTTGCTGGCGGAACTGCATCAGCGCCTTGCCATCCAGGCTCATCACATCCACATCATCGACCAGAATCTGCCCGGCTGTCGGTTCGATCAGGCGGTTGAAATGGCGGATCAGGGTGGACTTGCCCGAACCGGACAAACCCATGATGACGTAAATGCTGCCATGTTCAATGGACAGGCTGATGTCACGTAGCCCCAAGGTGTGACCGCTTTTGGCCAGTAGCTCATCCTTGCGAACGCCGTTACGAGCTTCTTCCAGCCAGCGCTCGGGTTGGGAGCCAAAGATCTTGTAGATATTGCGAACTTCAATCTTGCTCATGAGGCCTCCCGTGTCTGAAAGCGGCGGCCAAATTCTTGTGTGATACGGTCAAACAGAATAGCCAGCAGCACAATACCCAAACCGGCCATCAGGCCACGGCCTACTTGCAGGCGGTTGATACCTTGCAGCACTTCGTAGCCCAAACCTCGCACACCAATCATGGAGGCGATCACTACCATGGCCAGCGCCATCATGGTTGTCTGGTTAATACCCGCCATGATGTTGGGCATGGCCAATGGCAATTGCACCCCGTAGAGCTGCTGCCAGCGGTTGGACCCGAAGGAGCGCGAGGCTTCCAGCACTTCGCTGTCGACCAGGCGTATACCCAGATCGGTCAGACGAATTACCGGCGCAATGGCGTAAATAATGGTGGCAATCAGGGCGGCGATCTTGCCCAGGTTGAACAGCATCACTACCGGAATCAGATACACAAAGCTGGGCATGGTTTGCATCACGTCCAGCACCGGCATCATGATGCGGCGCAGCCAGTTGAAGCTGGCCATCAACAGACCTAGCGGTATGCCTATCAGGACAGACAGGAAAACGGCCACGATCATCAGCGCCAGGGTCTGCATGGCAGCATCCCACAGGCCGATCAAACCAATGACGAACAGCATGGCACCCATGGCCACGGAAAACAGGACGCGACGGCTGGCAGCCCAGCCCAGCACGACCACCACCAGCACAACGGCCCACCAGGGACTGCTGCGCAAGATGGACTCCATAAAGACCAGCATGTCCAGCAAAGGCTGGGTCATGGCGCGCAAGGTACTGGAATAATTGGCAACCAGATCACCCACGAACTGATCGATGGGCAAACGTAAGGCGCGCGGATCAATCAACTCAGGAAACATAAAAAACACTCCGTAAAACTCGTGCATGCGGCGCGGGCATATCGCCCGGCCATGAGCCTGCCGGCCACAATGGGACCAGGCAGAAAAGCGAGGTACGGCTCAGTACCCGCACCCACATGGGGTGCAGTCACCGAGGCCGGCCTCGCCCTACAACGACACGAATACTAAAGAGCGGCTTTTACGCGCTGAGCCACTTCCATGGGCACCCACTTGGACCAGGTGTCCTCGTGCTCTTTCAGGAACCAGTGCGCCACATCCTCAGGCTCGCCCTCGGTTTTTTCCATGTGGGCCATGGTGTCGTTCATCAGCTCCAGGGGCATGCTGACATTGGCCAGGAAGGCCGTCAGTTCGGGAGCCTGCTTGGAGAACTCCGTATTCACAGCAGTGAACACCGGATTTTCGGGGTAATCGCTAGGCTCTGGATTGGCACAATCCGGGTCCGTCAGACACCCGTGCTTTTTCTCGTCATAAGCGGGCAGTTCCAGCTTGACCAGATCCATGGAACCCACCAGCGGCGTAGGGTACCAGTAGTAGAACACCACGTTTTCCTTGCGCTGATAAGCAGAGGTCAGAGCCGCTTTCTGCGTGGCACCAGTACCGGGCGAGAACAAGGTGAAGGTATCACCCAGCTTCAGGGCATTGAACAGATTGCCGCTGACCACTTCACAACCCCAACCTGCCGGGCAGCCATAGAAGCGGCCTTTACCGGGTTCTTCAGGGTCCTTGAATTCATCCTTGAACTTGGGCAAGTCCGCAGCGGACTTCAGTTCAGGCAGGCGCTCGGCGGTGTAGCGTGGAATGAACCAGGCTTCGCCACCCATATAAATATCGCCAATACGTTTTACATTTCCCTTGGCTTCAGCCTGTTTCCAGGGATCAGCCACACTGTTGAGCCAGATTTCAGTGTTGACATCCAGGTCGCCTCGCTCCAATGCGGCCAAGGCCGGAAGCGTCTCGACCGAGATGACCTCAGTCTTGCAGCCATAACCCTTGTCAGCGATAAAACGCTCGACTTCAGTCAGGACCAGATTGGATTCCCAATTCATGCCGCCAAAGCGAACCGTGCGGTCCAGTTCGCAGGCAACCGGGGTAGCGGCTTGTGCGGCGGACGACAAACCCAGCAACACGCTGGTCAGCACAGAGGCTTGAATCAGGGGAAAGCGGTGCAAGCGCGACTTGGCACCGGTGTGAGGGAAGTATGAAGACATGATGCTCCTCCTTGAGTTACTGTGGACGCGTCCTGCATGATCAGTCGGCGCCAAGGCTAAAGGGGTGTGCGGAAGACGATGCTCTTATCGCCAATACATACCTACGTATAGAGCGAGTGCCAGGCACTCACGAAAAACCCGGAACAATATTCAGGGCTGAGCCCTTTTGGTACTGTTCGCTGCCTTGACCGAAACAAAACGGCTGGGCCAGGGTTACACCGCGCGGGGCGATGATTTGGTGCGAATAGAACACGCAGTTTCAGGCGGTTCTAGATCGAATTGATGAATCTGGTAAGGAGGCCATTCTACGGGCCTTTGCAATCAAAAACAAATTCTTACTGCGCAAAACCATCAAAACCTTGGAATATGTCAATGGCAAAAACGCAACAAAACCCTTGTTTGGCGTGGTTTTAGCGATTTTCTAAACTTTTTTTTGTTACTTATTAATTCAGAATTGATGGAGTGGCGTAAAAGCAGCCCCAAAAAAGACAAATGACAAGGCATATAGCCTTGTCATTTGCCCCTCCAGACCGCGCCCTCTAACGCTGATACATATAGTCCCGACGCCATGGATACACCAGGTCTGGCGCGTAATCCAGCTCCTGTGCCCGCCCAGCACTTTGCGCCTGAGCCAAAACTTGATGCAAGGCAATCCAGCCATGCTCAAAACCCATGGCGCAACCAGCCAGATAAACCCGGTAAGCACGCAAGGATTTTTGACCCTGCTCGGAATCCAGCGTGGCCTTGGCCTTGTCCAACTGACTTTCCAAGGCATCGCTCCAGGCCCACAACGTGCGCGCATAGTGCGGACGCAGATTCTCAATGTCCAGGCCTTCCAGACCACCTTCGGCCAGATGACGCAGCACATGGCTGATATGGGTCAGCTCTCCGCCGGGGAAAATGTATTTCTCGATAAAGTCGCCCATCCCGGCACCCAGCTGGCTATTATCCACGCCACCGGCCGTAATGCCGTGATTCAGAATCAAACCACCGGGTTTGACCAAACGGCGCAACTTGTCGAAATAGGCGCTGAGCTGGGCGCGGCCCACGTGCTCGAACATCCCGACCGAGGCCAGCTTGTCATAGGGCTTGAGTTCATCCAGCTCGCGATAATCCAGCAACATCATGCGGGCCCGGCCCGACAGACCTTTCTGCTCAATCAGCCCGTTCACATAGGCATGCTGGTTACGGGACAAGGTGATGCCCGTCACGTCCACATCGTAGTTTTCAGCCGCCCACATCAGCAGCCCGCCCCACCCGGCCCCCACATCCAGAAAGCGCTCGCCCGACTGCAGACGCAGCTTGCGGCAAATGTGGTCCAGCTTGGCTTCCTGAGCCTGCGCCAGCGTCATGTCCGGTTCGCGGTAATAGGCGCAGGAGTAGACCCGACGCGGGTCCAGCCACAAGGCGTAGAAATCGTCCGATAAGTCGTAATGAAACTGGATCTGTTTGGCATCCCTTTCCTGGGAGTGACGCCAAACCGAGGTAAGGTGCTTGACGATGGAAGTCAGCCAGCCTGCCTGGGCAGCGTCAACCGGAGAGCCCGGCAAAATATCCGCTGCCAGCTGCATCAGATCCCGCATGGAGCCCTCAAAGTCCATACGCCCTTCCACGTAGGCTTCTCCCAACTGCCCGGATTGCCCGGCGGCCAGCTGCGCCAAGGTGGCATTATCTTTAATGATCAGATGAACTGCTGCATCAGCCGTGCCAACTTGCTCGCCGTTGGGCAAAGTCAGCCGAACCGGGATGCTGAGTTGATCTAATTTGGCCTGGACCATTGATGAAATTGAACTCAACTTCGCCTCCTTGTATGTAAACAAACAAAGATGACAATGTGTCGCCTCTTTCGACACACCGCCCGTAAGCTGTCAATCCTGTAGCCTAATACAATCAGCCCCTGAATCCGTTGCGTCAAAGTCACGAATCATGTGCTTCACACCTAAAGCACTTAGACCGGAATTGACCTTACCCCATGCTAAACTGCCTGCCTTTGGCCCATTGCATCGGTTTGCATTGATGCTCGGCACAGGGTAGTGGGTTCAGGCTCTCGGCCAGGATCTGCCCCACCTTAATACTTGGCCCGATGACACGCAACCACTCCCCTGCATTTCCCCCTTGGCTCATCTTGATGGGGCTGCTCACTGCCCTGGGGCCACTGGCCATTGATATGTACCTGCCCGCCTTCCCGGCAATGGCCCAGAGTCTGAACACCTCGGCGGGCATGGTAGAGCGCACGCTGGCGGGTTTCTTGCTGGGTGTGGGCGTGGCTCAATTAGTGTACGGCCCCATGGCCGACCGCTTCGGGCGCAAGCTGCCCTTGCTGCTGGGCGTGCTGATTTTCACCACCGCTTCCTTTTTCTGTGCACGCGCCAGCGATATTGATGAATTGACCGTGTGGCGCATTGTGCAGGCCTTTGGTGGTGCCGCTGGCATGGCTATTCCCCGTGCCGTGATCCGGGATCGTTTCGAGACCCGTGAAGCCGCCCGCGCCCTGTCCATGCTGATGCTGATTATGGGCGTCATGCCTATTCTGGCCCCGCTGATCGGTGGTCAGATCCTGCTGTTTAGCGACTGGCGCGGTATTTTCTACTTCATGGCTGGCTGTGGCGTGCTCTTGTGGCTGCTGACTTTTTTCACCATGAAAGAGTCCCTGACCCCCGAACGAGTCCTGCCACTGCAACCCAAACTGATTGCCCATAATTACAGTGCCTTGTTACGCGACCGGCCTTTCATGTTTTATTCGCTGGCCGCCGGTTTCAGTTCTGCAGGCATGTTTGCCTATATCGCCGGATCGCCACGCGTCTTTATTGATTTATTTGCAGTCGAGCCGCGCCATTTCGGTTTTTATTTTGGCGCGAATGCCGCCTGTCTGATTGTTTTCTCTCAAGTCAGCGCCCGTTTGCTCAATACGTACAGCCCGCCCACTTTGCTGCGCGTGGCACAGGGACTGCAAGTGATCTTTACCCTGCTGGGTGCCGTTCTGACCCTGCTGGGCGTACTGGACCTGACCTGGCTGATGGTGACGCTGATGGGCTTTATGGCGTGCCAAGGCTTTGTGAACCCCAATTCCGCGGCCCTGGCCCTGTCTGAACAAGGCCATCGCCTGGGAACGGCCTCGGCCCTGATGGGCGCTTTGCAAATGCTTTGTGGTGCACTGGCCGGTTTTGCGGTCAGCAGCTGGTCCTCTTCCAATGCTTTGCCATTGACCGCCGTATTGGCCAGTTGTGCCGTCTTATCGTGGCTGTTTGGCCGCAACGCAGCAAGGAAAGCACGGTAAAACTTGATCTAAGTGATTTTTCCATATTAGAATAATCTTCTTTGTACCCCAGCACTGGGGTTAACACGATCCTAATTTTACAATCGCCCGCGGCTTTTTTCGTTTAGCGGAGGCTGATTTAGATCTCAAGGGGTATGACCATGGCACGCGTATGCCAAGTGACCGGAAAAGGCCCAATGTCGGGCAACAATGTTTCGCACGCCAACAATAAAACCAAGCGTCGCTTCCTGCCAAACCTGCAGTCCCGTCGTTTCTGGGTTGAAAGTGAAAACCGCTGGGTTCGCCTGCGCGTTTCCGCTAACGCTATCCGCACCATCGACAAGAACGGTATCGACTCCGTTCTGGCCGAAATGCGCTCCCGCGGCGAAAAATACTAAGCTGCGCTTCTTAAACATTTAACCAGGAGCTCATCATGGCTAAAGGTATACGCGAAAAAATCAAACTCGAATCGTCCGCCGGCACCGGTCACTTCTACACCACCACCAAAAACAAGCGCAACATGCCTGAAAAGATGGTGATCAAGAAATTTGACCCCGTCGTTCGCAAGCACGTCGAGTACAAAGAAACCAAGTTGCGTTAATTCGCGCACCGCTCCTGCAGCGGATTGGTTTTCAAAAAAAGCCCCTGCCCTGCAGGGGTTTTTTTTGCCCTTCACAGGCTGCTGTGACAGGCCTGCCTCCTGTCTGCCATTACGCTCATGCACACTGCCCACCTTGCAGCCGTCCACAGCGAGATTTGCCCCGTATAATGGCGGATACTCCTTTACTTTTGTCTAAAACGGTATTGCCACTCATGCAGGAACGTTACAACCCCAGCGAGGTTGAACAACTCGCTCAGCAAAACTGGACCGATCGGGACGCCTATCGCGCCGTCGAAAACGCCACCGCTCCCGATGGCTCGCTCAAACCCAAGTTTTACGCATGCTCCATGCTGCCCTACCCCAGTGGCAAGCTACATATGGGCCACGTGCGCAACTACACCATCAACGACATGATGGCGCGCCAGCTACGCATGCGCGGTTTTAACGTTCTCATGCCCATGGGCTGGGATGCCTTTGGCATGCCCGCTGAAAACGCCGCCATCAAATCGCAGGTTCCGCCCGCCAAGTGGACTTACGACAACATCGCCTACATGAAAAAGCAGATGCAGGCGATGGGTCTGGCCATCGACTGGTCGCGTGAAATGTGTGCCTGCGATCCCGAATACTACAAATGGAACCAGTGGCTGTTCCTGAAGATGCTGGAAAAAGGCATTGCCTACCGCAAGACTCAGACTGTGAACTGGGATCCGGTGGATCAAACCGTTCTGGCCAACGAACAGGTTATTGAAGGCCGTGGCTGGCGCTCGGGCGCGCTGGTTGAAAAGCGTGAAATCCCCGGCTACTACCTGCGCATTACCGACTACGCTGAAGAGCTGCTGGACACCGTGAAAACCGGCCTGCCCGGCTGGCCCGAGCGTGTGCGCCTGATGCAGGAAAACTGGATCGGCAAGAGCCAGGGTGTGCGCTTTGCCTTCCCTCACGATATTCGTGACGAGCAGGGCCAACTGATTCAGGACGGTCGTCTGTACGTGTTCACCACCCGCGTGGACACCATCATGGGCGTTACCTTCTGTGCTGTTGCCCCTGAACACCCGCTGGCTGCCCTGGCTGCCCGCAACAATCCCGAGCTGACTGCCTTTATTGAAGAATGCAAGAAAGGCGGCACCACGGAAGCCGACATGGCCACCCGTGAAAAAGAAGGTCTGCCTACCGGCCTGAGCGTCAAGCACCCACTGACCGGTGCGGACGTTCCTGTCTGGGTCGGTAACTACGTCTTGATGAGCTACGGCGACGGTGCCGTCATGGGCGTGCCTGCTCACGACGAGCGCGACTTCGCCTTTGCCCTGAAATACCAATTGCCTATTCAACAAGTGATTGGCGTTGAAGGCAAAGAGTACGACGCCACTCAATGGCATGACTGGTACGGCGACAAGCAGCAAGGCCAAACCATCAATTCCGGCAAGTACGACGGCCTGGCGCATGCCGCCGCCGTGGACGCAATTGCGGCAGACCTGAATGCTCAAGAGCTGGGCGAGAAACAAACCACCTACCGTCTGCGCGACTGGGGCATTTCCCGTCAGCGTTACTGGGGCACCCCGATCCCGATCATCCACTGCGAGGATTGCGGCCCGGTTCCTGTTCCAGAAAAAGACCTGCCCGTGGTTCTGCCCGAAGAGCTGATTCCCGATGGCAGCGGCAACCCGCTGAACAAGCACGAAGCCTTCCTGAAGTGCACCTGCCCTTCTTGCGGCAAGCCTGCACGTCGCGAAACGGACACCATGGACACCTTTGTGGACTCGTCCTGGTACTTCCTGCGCTACACCACGCCCAAACTGAACGACTCCATGACCGATCCACGCACCGACTACTGGATGCCCATGGATCAGTACATCGGTGGTATCGAACACGCTGTGCTGCACTTGCTGTACGCCCGCTTCTGGACCAAAGTCATGCGCGACATGGGCCTGGTCAAGATTGACGAGCCCTTCACCCGCCTGCTGTGCCAGGGCATGGTGCTGAACCACAGCTACACCCGCCGCACACCTCAAGGTGGTATCGAGTACTTCTGGCCTGAAACCGTCGAAAACGTCTACGACGAAAAAGGCGCGATTATCGGTGCCCGTTTGAAGAGCGATGGTCAGCCCGTGCAGTACAACGGCATCGGCACCATGTCCAAGTCCAAGAATAACGGCGTGGACCCCCAATCCCTGATCGACACGCTGGGCGCGGATACCGCCCGCCTGTTCATCATGTTTGCCAGCCCGCCAGAGCAAACCCTGGAGTGGTCGGATTCGGGCGTGGATGGCGCCAACCGCTTCCTGCGTCGCCTGTGGGCCTTCTGCTATAACCACGCCGATGCTCTGCGCGCTGGCAACGCCCAACAAGCCACCGACTGGAGCGACCTGGATGCGGCCGCCAAGCGTACCCGTCTGGAAATTCACTCCTTGCTCAAGCAAGCCAATTACGACTACGAGCGTATTCAATACAACACCGTGGTTTCGGCTTGCATGAAGATGCTCAACACCCTGGAGCAGACTCAATGGGAAGACACTCCCGCCGCACAACGTGCACTGGCTGAAACCACGTCCATTCTGTTGCGCGTGCTGTACCCTGTCGTCCCTCACATCACCTGGCAGTTGTGGCGTGAACTGGGTTGGGCAGACAGCCTGGGCGATATGCTCGACGCCCAATGGCCTGCTGTGGATGAACAAGCCCTGATTGCTGACGAAGTGGAGCTGATGCTGCAAGTCAATGGCAAGCTGCGCGGTTCATTGGTCGTGCCTCAGGGAGCGGAAAAAGCCGCCATTGAACAAGCCGCAGCCGAACACGCTGCCGTGCTCAAGTATCTGGAAGGCCGCCCCGCCAAGCGCATCATTGTGGTGCCTGGCAAACTCGTTAACGTCGTAGGTTAATCATGCACCTAGCCCGCCTGCTTCCTTCCAGCTCCTTGTCTGTTCCTGCACCCAGGTTCTGGGGACTGGCGGGCTTGATGATCCTGCTCAGTGTTGTTCTGACAGCGTGTGGCTTTCACCTGAAAGGGGTGGCCCCGCTGCCGTTCGACACGATTTACACCAACATTACGGACAACAGTGCGTTTGGCGCGAATCTGCGTCGAACCTTGTCGGCCAGTTCACCGCAAACCCGCTTTGTGGAGCGCCCGCAAGACGCTGAAGCCATCTTGCAACAGCTCTCCCACAGCCGTAATCAACGCGAAATCTCCATCAACGCCAAAGGCCAGGTGGAAGAGTACGAACTGCAACTGACCTTTGTGTTCGAGTTGCTGGACGCCAAAGGCCGCGTGATCCTGCCGCCCACAACACTGAACGTCATTCGTGAAGTACCGTACGATGCCGAGGCTGTACAAGCCAAAGATAGCGAAATCGAGATGATTTTCCGCGATATGGAACAGTCTTTGATCAATCGCATTGTGCGTCGCTTGAGCTCGCCCGACGTGACCAGCGCCTACCATTACATAAGCAGCCAACCAGAGGCCAGCTCCATGGAAGAGATGGAACTGCTGCCCACTCGACAACAGGCTCCGCTGTAAGAATGGGACGCAGGGCCGACCACGACACCTTGCTGCGCGAACTGGCCACGCCAACCGCCGCTTTCCAACCGCTTTATGTGGTGTCCGGTGACGAGCCTCTGTTGCTGGTTGAAGCGGCGGATGCGGTGCGCGCCCGCGCCCGCCAGGACGGCTTTACCGAACGCAGCAGTTTTACCCTGGATGCACGGGCCGACTGGTCGCAGCTGTTTGCTGTAGCCCAGAACATTTCCCTGTTTGGCGATCAAAAACTGGTGGATGTCAATATTCCCAGCGGCAAACCTGGCAAGCCAGGCGGCGACGCCCTGCAAAAGCTGTGCGAGCAGATCAGCGGGGGGCAAATGGATGGCACCAGCTTTCTGATTCAACTTCCCCGGCTGGACAAGGCCACGCGCAACAGTAAATGGTGTCAGGCTCTGGAGCAGGTGGCCTGTTGGGTTGACATTCAGCCCATCAACCGCAACTCTCTGGCGGGCTGGATTGCCCAACGCCTGAAAGCCCAGGACCAAAGCCTGGAGCGCAACAGCCTGGAATGGATGGCTGACAAGGTTGAAGGCAACCTGCTGGCCGCCCATCAGGAAATTCAGAAACTGGCCCTGATTTACCCACCAGGCCAGCTTAGTCAGGAAGAACTGGAAAACGCGGTTCTGAACGTAGCCCGCTACAGCGTGTTTGATCTGCGTGACTCCATGCTGGCAGGTCACAGTCAACGCGCCCTGACGGTGCTTGATGGCTTGCAGGCAGAAGGCGAAGCCCTACCCCTGGTCTTGTGGGCTGTAGGCGAAGAAGTGCGTACCTTGGCCCGCTTGTCACAAGCGCGTCAGCAAGGACAGGACCTGTCCAACCTGTTTCGCCAGTACCGCATTTTTGGCCCGCGTGAAAAACTCGTTCGTCAGGCCCTGGACCGTATCCCGCCTCAAAGCTGGCCCGCTTCGGTTCTGCATGCACACGATATAGACCGTTTGATCAAAGGCCTGCACCCCAACGGACGTCAGCAAGACCCGTGGGAAGAAATGCGCCGCCTGACCATGCGTATCGCGGTCGCGACACAAGCGCCCCGCCGCTAAGCGTCCGATACCCCTTAACTTCTTAATTGTTGCGATAATGCTCTCTTGAACCGGAGAGTTACACGGCTATGAACGATATCACCCAGTCCTCTGCCGCCACCCAGGTCGGCGATCTGTCTTCCATGATGCAAGATTTGGGCAAGCGCGCCCAGCTTGCTGCCCGTCGTATGCGCGCCGCCACAGGCAAAGCCAAGGCCGACGCCCTGCGCTATATGGCTGATGCCCTGATTGAGCAAAAAGCCCAGTTGCAAGCAGCCAACGAGCTGGACTTGCAAGCGGCACGTGAACGTCAGATTGCCCCGGCCATGATCGAACGCCTGGTCCTGTCCGACCGTGCCCTGGACATCATGACCACCGGCCTGCGTCAAATTGCCGATATGGACGATCCGGTTGGCCAGATCAGCGCCTCGCGTACCCGCCCGAATGGCATGCGCGTGGCTCAGATGCGTGTCCCTTTGGGTGTCATCGGCATCATTTACGAGTCGCGCCCCAATGTGACTATTGACGCCGCTGCCCTGTGCCTGAAATCGGGCAACGCCACGATTCTGCGCGGTGGTAGCGAAGCCTTTCATTCCAACCAGGCCCTGGCGCAGATCATCTCCAGCAGCCTGGAACGTGCTGGTTTGCCCAAAGAAGCCGTGCAAGTGGTTCCCACCACGGACCGCGATGCTGTTGGCTTGCTCGTAACCATGAACGACTACGTGGACGTCATTGTCCCGCGTGGTGGCAAGAGCCTGATCCAGCGACTGAGCGCCGAAGCCACGGTTCCTCTGATCAAGCACCTGGACGGCAACTGCCACGTCTATGTGGACGAATTTGCCGATCTGGAAAAAGCGACCCGCATCGTATTCAACGCTAAGACCTACCGCTACGGTATTTGCGGCACCATGGAAACCTTGCTGGTTCACCGCAGCATTGCACCCGCTTTCCTGCCAGAAATGGCCCGCCAATTGCAGGAAAAAGGGGTGGAACTGCGTGGCTGTGAGCAGACCCGTGCCCTGGTTGCCAATGTGGCCCCTGCTACCGAGGAAGACTGGGAAACCGAATTTGCCGCGGCCATTCTGGCAATCCGCATTGTGGACTCCATGGACCAGGCCATGGACCATATCGCACAGTACAGCTCAGAGCACACCGAATCCATCGTGACGGAAAACCTGAGCCTGGCCGAACGCTTCCAGCGCGAAGTAGACTCCAGCTCCGTCATGGTGAACCTGCCTACCTGTTTTGCCGACGGCTTCGAGTACGGCCTGGGCGCAGAAATCGGCATTTCCACCAACCGTCTTCATGCCCGCGGCCCTGTTGGCCTGGAAGGCCTGACGACCTACAAATGGGTCTTGCACGGCAATGGCCAAATGCGTGGTTAAATCATGCTTTGGCTAAAAACATTTCACATCTTGTTTGTGACCTCCTGGTTTGCAGGGCTGTTCTACTTGCCCCGCATCTATGTCAATCTGGCCCAGGAGCAAGATGCCAAGACCTATGAAACGCTTCTGGGCATGGCCCGGCGCCTGTATCGCTTTATGGCTCCTCTGGCCATTTTGACTTTGCTGACAGGCCTGGGATTGTTTTTGTATTACGGCATAGGCAAAGGACAGGGCTGGATGCACGCCAAACTGACCCTGGTCTTGATCCTGTTTGCCTTTCACGGTGTGTGCGGACGCTATCTGCGGCAGTTCCAGCAAGGGCAACAAAGCCGCTCACACGTATTCTTCCGCTGGTTCAATGAAATTCCGGTCATCGTTCTGCTGCTGGTCCTCATCCTGGTGGTCATAAAACCCTTCTAATACCTTATTCATGTCAGACCAATCTGAACGCAAGACACTAAGCCTGAACCCAGGCACTAAAAAGAAAGCCAGCAATGCGGAACCCCGCGTGCGCTCGGGTGCGCGCGCACGAGCAGCCAGCCTGCAGCAAGACCGCCAGGGCGGCCCCAAGCGCGAGGCCCGCCCCTACGTAGAGAAACGTGACCAGGACCGCCGCGAGCGCCCTGCTTTCAACCGCGACCGCGCAGATCGTCCTCAATCGGGCGAGCGTCGCGAATTTTCAGGCGAACGCCGTGAGCGTCCCGCATTCAACCGTGATCGCGACAGCCGCCCACAATCAGGCGAGCGTCGTGAGTTCTCCGGTGAACGCCGGGAATTCTCGGGCGAACGCCGTGAACGCCCCGCATTCAACCGTGACCGCGACAGCCGTCCACAATCAGGCGAGCGTCGTGAGTTCTCCGGTGAACGCCGGGAATTCTCCGGCGAGCGTCGTGAACGCCCCGCATTCAACCGTGACCGCGACAGCCGTCCGCAATCGGGGGAACGTCGTGAATTCTCCGGTGAACGTCGGGAATTCTCGGGCGAACGTCGTGAACGACCCGCATTCAATCGTGACCGCGACAGCCGCCCACAATCAGGCGAGCGTCGTGAGTTCTCCGGTGAACGTCGTGAGCGTCCCGCATTCAACCGTGACCGCGACAGCCGTCCACAATCGGGCGAACGTCGTGAGTTCTCCGGTGAGCGCCGCGAACGTCCAGCATTCAACCGCGATCGTGACAGTCGTCCGCAATCGGGTGAACGTCGTGAATTCTCCGGTGAACGCCGTGAGCGTCCCGCATTCAACCGTGACCGTGACAGCCGTCCCCAATCAGGCGAACGTCGTGAATTCTCCGGTGAACGTCGTGAGTTCTCCGGCGAGCGCCGCGAACGTCCTGCATTCAACCGCGATCGTGACAGCCGTCCTCAATCGGGTGAACGTCGTGAATTCTCCGGTGAGCGTCGTGAGCGTCCCGCATTCAACCGTGACCGAGACAGCCGTCCGCAATCGGGCGAACGTCGCGAATTCTCCGGCGAGCGTCGTGAACGTCCTGCATTCAACCGTGACCGAGACAGCCGTCCGCAATCGGGCGAACGTCGTGAATTCTCCGGCGAACGCCGTGAGCGTCCCGCATTCAACCGTGACCGTGACAGCCGTCCGCAATCGGGCGAACGTCGTGAGTTCTCCGGTGAGCGTCGTGAACGCCCTGCATTCAATCGTGACCGCGACAGCCGCCCTCAAACGGGCGAGCGCCGCAATTTCTCGGGTGAACGCCGCGAGCGTCCAGCCTTCAAGGGCGACAAGGAATCTTCGGAGCGTACCCCTGCCGGCAAAATGCCCAGCAAGCTGTTTAGCCCGGCCGGTGACTCCGATGCCTTTCCTCAATATGTCTCGCCTATTCAGCGTGTAGACAGCCCCCAGGCCCCCAAGCCCGGTCAGCGCCTGCCCGATAGCAATATCGAGCAAAACGAGCGCGTCCAGGTCAAGGCTCTGCAAGGGGAACGCTACCGTCTGTTTGCTCCCTGCCCACAAGGGCTGGAAGAAGCGCTGTCGCTGGAACTGCAAGCACTAGGCTACGAGAACGTTCAAACCGGCCGTGCGGGCTGCCATTTTGATGCGGACTGGATCGGTGTCATGCGTGCCAACCTGTCCTCGCGACTGGCGACACGCATTTTGCTGGAAGTCTCGCACGCTCCTGTCACCAACGAAGAGGACATTCTGGCCCTGGCTCGGGTGACTCCCTGGGAACGCTGGTTTGGCCCCGAGCAGACACTGCGTGTCGACACCTCGGCCGTACGCAGCCCCATGCAAAGCTTGCAGTACTGCAATCTGCGCGCCAAAGACGGGATTTGTGACCGCCTGCGTGATCTGGAAGGCGCACGTCCTTCCATCGATACCGTACGCCCGGATGCCAAGGTGCATTTGTTCCTGGACGAGACCAGTGCCACCTTCTACCTGGATACCAGTGGCGAGTCTCTGTTCAAGCGCGGCTGGCGTCACGACAAGGGCGATGCGCCTTTGCGTGAAAACCTGGCAGCGGGCCTGCTGGCCCTGTCTGGCTGGGATCCCAGCAAGCCTTTGATCGACCCCTTCTGCGGTAGTGGCACGATTCTGATCGAAGCCGCCTGGATGGCCCTGGGAGCGCCTCCCGGCATCTGGCGTCCCTTCCACTTCGAGCGTCTGCGCTGCCACGACCAGCGCTTGTGGCGTGATATCAAAGACGAAGCGCGTTCCATGATCGCTCCTCGTCTGGATACTCCATTGATTGGCTACGACATCAACCCCACCGTTCTGGATGCGGCCCGTTCCAACCTGGAACGTTCGCACCTGACGCTGGAGACGATTCGCTTCGAGCAAGGCGATGCCCTGAAGATTCGTCCAGAAACGGAAGCCGGCTGGATTGTCACCAATCCTCCCTACGGCGAGCGCCTGGAACATCAGGACGAGGACTTCTGGCCAAACTGGGCCAGCAACCTCAAGCAAAACTTCGCCAACTGGAGCGTGAACATGATCAGCAGCGACCTGGAGCTGCCACGTCATATGCGCCTCAAGCCCAAGCGTCGTTACCCGCTGTACAACGGTGCTCTGGATTGCCGTCTGTTCTGCTTTGACATGGTTCCGGCCAGTTATCGCAATAACGAGACAGCCTCGAACGCCAGCGAAGACTCAGCCAGCGCCGAGTAAGCGTCAAGCCGTCTTGCACAAGGCGACAAGGGCCAAGTCCATGAAAATGGCTTGGCCCTTGTTTATTGAAACAAGCCCCCCATATCTTGATTACTTTTCTACCCTTCTGGGGCCCGCCCGACTCCATGCCTTCTGTTCCAGCCCCGAACCGGCAGCATTCCGTTAGGCAGCGATATACGCGATAATGGCAGTCTTCCCTGCCTCAAGACGCACCATGACACCCACTTTCACTACTCCTGGCCGCTGGCGACGCTTTGCCTGCATGATGTATGAATCCATCCTGCTATTTGGCGTTATTTTCACCACCGGCTATCTGTTTGACACCTTGACCCAAAGCCGTAGCGGCCTGGATCTGCGTCATGTGCGTCAGGTCGTTCTATTTATTGCGCTGGGGATTTATTTCGTGCTGTGCTGGCGCAAAGTGGGCCAGACCCTGCCCATGAAAACCTGGCATATGAGACTGGTAGACGAGCAAGGTCAGATTCCTGCCCTGCGTACCCTGCTGCTGCGTTATATTCTGCTATGGCCCCTGCCCTTGCTGGGAGCTTTGCTGGTTCAGCTTCTGTCTGGCTACACAGGCTATGCGTCCACGGACCTGCTTATCGTGTTTACGCCTTTTCTGAACTTCATCTGGACCTGGTTCGACAAAGACCAGCAGTTCCTGCACGACCGTCTTAGCAAGACTCGCCTGATCGATGCGCGCCCTACCCGTGTTACTTCGGCAGCCACCTGAGCAGGCAGGCTGCCTCTTCATTTTTTAGTAGTACAGCAAAGTCATGACTGACATTTTAAAAAAATACTTGTTCGCCGACCAAAGCACACGAGCCCAGATTGTTCATCTTGAGCAAGCCTGGCAAATGGGTCTGGAACACCAGCACTATCCTGCCTGCATCCGCGACTTGCTGGGCGAGCTGGTAGCCGCTTCGGTACTGCTGGCGGGCAACCTCAAGTTTGACGGCTCCCTGATTTTGCAAATCCAGGGCGACGGCCCGATCGCCTTGCTGGTGGTGGAATGCACGTCGGACATGGACATACGCGCAACGGTGTCGCTGCGTGAGAACCATCCCGTGCCCCAAACCGGCACCTTGCAAACCCTGCTGAACCCGCAAGGCCAAGGCCGCTTCACCGTAGTACTGGCTCCGCGTCAAAGCAGCAAGGATTTCCGCCCCTACCAAGGCGTGGTGCCTCTGGAAGGCGAGACCGTTGCCGAGGTTCTGCAAACCTATATGCGCACCTCCGAGCAACTGGATACCCACCTGTGGCTGGCCGCCGACGCAAACCGTTGTGCAGGGCTGTTGCTGCAACGTATCCCGCCCCAAGGCGGCCACAGCCTGGCGCAAAACCTGGACACCTGGGAACGCGCCCTGGCGCTGGGCTCCACCGTCCAGACACAAGAATTGCTGCAACTCGATAGCGACACCTTGATTCATCGCCTGTTCTGGGAAGAAGACCTGCAGGTCTTTGAACCTCAGTCCGTGCGCTGGCATTGCCCCTGTTCCCGTCAACGCGTCAGCAATATGCTGCGCATGCTGGGCCGGGCAGAAATCGAGCAAATGCTGGCAGAACAAGACACCATCAATGTGTCCTGCAACTTCTGCGGCAAGCCCTATCAGTACGATGCAATTGACTGCGCGTCCCTGTTTGTCGACAAGGGCGATACCCAGCCTGGTGACGATACCCTGCACTAAGCAGAAACCGCTACGAAGGACTACACCCGCACAAGTCCTTCTACCAAGCTAAAAGACACTCAGCCATGATGGCAGCATCATGGCTGATTCTTTTTCCTCACCCCATCCTCAATCTGGTTTGGCTGGCGCTCACATCATGGGAGCCCTGCTTGCGATCATCCTGCTGAGCTGGCTGGTGCTGGACGTGCTGACGCTGTACTCCTTGCGCGTACGCCTGCAGCACGGCCTGTTACAGGCGGCTCGCCAGGCCAGTGTGCAGCATGCCCGGCCTGAAACCATTGCCCTGGCATTCAGCCAAACACTGGCTGCTGCCAAAGTGCCACTGCACGATCAATGGCAGATCCAGATCCTGTCGCCCTCGCCACAGGCTTTTATACTGCATGGCAGGCCTTCCCGGCTTCATGAGGGGCGTACAAGCATTACCCAGGGCTGGCAGGCACAACAAGCGGATCAAGCCAGCCACGGCGGCCCCAGCATCTACCAGGCCAACACATTGCACTTGTACCTGCTCTATGCCCATAAGCCGGGCCCTCTTTCCTTGCTTCGCCTGCTACCCAAGCTTGCTGCCAGCATGCCTGGCCCTTCAGGTTCGGCAGCGGTCTGGCTACGCCTGGAAATCAGACACCCTATGCAGTCCAATGCCGTGCAGTGGGATGACTTGGCTGACGGTCGGGTCGTCTATGCCCAGCAGACTGAAAACGAGCTTGCCTTGCCAGTTTCCCAAACAGGCTGGTCCACAGACCTGGAGCCAGCAGAACCGCCATCAACGGACGGGGATGGCCGTCTGCCATCATGGGATGGCCCTGCTCAAGGATCAGGTGATGCATCCCCTTCTCCAGGGCCTGCCGCCCCCACACCAGACTCAGGAGGAGCTGACTACTCACCTCCAAACCCTGCTTGCTACTAATCGCCGAGCCAGCCAGAGCGGGTGGCAGGTGGCGGCAGCATAGGACGCGATAAACGCATTCCTGACCCAAGCGGGAAACAGACGTACAGTCGCCGCAATCAGCAGTTGTGGCCGTAGTCGGGACAGCAATAAGGGAAAAAAGAAGAATTATCAGAAAGGAACCGGCTGAACAGCCGTTCCAGCAGCGCCTTGCGCGCTACTTCTTAACGTGGGCTGCTTGTTGTGGAAGCCGAACCACCGGGAGGCACAATCTGCACAAAGATCTCGCCTTCACGCATCATGCCAAACTCGCTACGGGCGCGCTCTTCGACTGCATGGGTACCCGAGCGTAAATCCTGAACCTCGGCCAGCAAGGCGTTATTACGCGCCGTCAGGGCTTCATTGGTTTCTTTTTGCGCAACCAGCCTGGTCTGCATTTGCCGTACATCCAGCCAACCGCCCTTGCCCCACCATAAAGCGTAATGGGTTACCAGGGTCAGGCACAGCAGAAGCAGGACGATAAGGCGCATGGCGATATAAGAACCGGGTCTTCCGACCCGGTTCATCAAACAGAATTAGCGCAGATTATAGAACGCTTCGCGACCTGGGAAGGTAGCAACTTCTGCCAATTCTTCTTCAATACGCAACAACTGGTTGTACTTGGACATGCGATCGGAACGGGACAGGGAGCCTGTTTTGATCTGCATGGCATTCGTAGCCACAGCGATATCCGCAATCGTGGAGTCTTCGGTTTCACCCGAGCGGTGCGAAATCACGGCGGTGTAACCAGCGCGCTTGGCCATTTCGATGGCAGCAAAGGTTTCGGTCAGGGTGCCGATCTGGTTGATCTTGATCAGGATGGAGTTACCGATACCCAGCTCAATCCCTTTCTTCAGGATCTTGGTGTTGGTCACAAACAAATCGTCACCAACCAACTGGATCTTGTCACCCAGTTGCTGGCTCAGAATGCGCCAGCCGTCCCAATCGTCTTCGGCCATGCCGTCTTCGATGGAGATGATGGGGTACTTGTCGCACCAGTTGGCCAACAGGTTGGCAAAGTCTTGCGAGCTCAGGGACACGCCGCCTTCACCAGCCAGGTGGTATTTACCGTCACGGTAGAACTCGGAAGCCGCGCAATCCAGGGCCAGAGCGATCTGGGTGCCGGGCTCGTAGCCAGCTTGTTCGATAGCGCGCAGGATCAGTTCGATAGCGGCTTCATGATTGGCCACGTTAGGAGCAAAACCACCCTCATCGCCCACAGCGGTGGACATGCCTTGATCGTGGATCAGGCCTTTCAGGGTGTGGAATACTTCTGCACCCATGCGCAGCGATTCGCGGAAGCTCTTGGCACCCACGGGCATGATCATGAATTCTTGCAGATCCAGGGTGTTGTTGGCGTGTGCACCACCGTTGATGACGTTCATCATCGGCACGGGCATGGCCATGGCACCACTGCCACCGAAGTAGCGGTACAGGGACAGACCCGAATCATCAGCAGCGGCACGGGCCACAGCCATACTGGCAGCCAGCATGGCGTTAGCGCCCAGGCGGCTCTTGTCTTCGGTGCCGTCCAGCTCGATCAGGGTACGATCGATAAAGGTTTGTTCTTGAGCATCCAAGCCCATCAAGGCTTCGGAGATTTCTGTGTTCAGGTTCTCGACAGCGCGCAAAACACCTTTGCCCAGGTAACGGCTCTTGTCACCATCACGCAGCTCCAACGCTTCGCGAGCGCCAGTGGATGCACCAGATGGAACGGAGGCACGCCCCATAGCGCCCGATTCGAGCAATACATCACACTCCACCGTTGGATTACCACGGGAGTCCAGAATCTCGCGGCCAATAATATCTACGATTGCACTCATGATTTTGACAGTCCTGCCTGAAGTAGCATTAAGCTAGATAAGTTAAACAATCCTGCTGCCGGGCATATCGCCGTAAGCCGATGTGAAAATCAGCTTGAAAAGGCGCCTAGCCTGGAAGTTGAAAAGATCAGCAAGCGCGACAGCTATAGTGCAATCAGCGCCCCCTGCCCTCCTGCTAAAACAGGATTGTACCTGCCCATGACACAGCCGTGCCATGTCTGGTCCCGAAAGCTGGAAAAAAGCCTGGATTCAAGACCCTGCCTTCATCCTGATCGAAACCGGCACGTGTTTATTATCACCAGAAATTCCGAGACTAGGCGGCGTCTCTGTAAATACAAAAAGTACCGATACGTCTCAAAGTAAATCTTTGTCGGCCGCTTTCAACAAGGCGCTTTCCCAGTTGCCCAGCAAGGTGATCAACTGATTCAGATCCTGATCAGAGAAGTCTTGCAGCATGGCTTCCACCAGACGACGACGCCGGGGCAAGGTGGCTTCCACCAGCTCGCGGCCAGCGGGGCTTAGACGCACATTGGTCAGCCGGTTGTCCTGCTCATCCGTGAAACGCTCGACCAGCCCCAGGGACTCGATGCTTTTAAGCTGCCGTGTCACCGCAGCCGGATCAATGCGCAGCAGACGCACCAACTGCTTTTGAGACAAGCTGCCCTCTTCCTGGTACAGGGAAATCAGGATACGCCAGCGTGGCAAGGGCATCCCCAACTGCTGGTCAAATGCCGC
This sequence comes from Alcaligenes nematophilus, assembly GCF_026344155.1. Lineage (NCBI taxonomy): Bacteria > Pseudomonadati > Pseudomonadota > Betaproteobacteria > Burkholderiales > Alcaligenaceae > Alcaligenes > Alcaligenes nematophilus. Next base: position 792,436 of record NZ_JAPKMZ010000001.1, read on the forward strand.
CATCAGGCTGCGATACGTGCGCCCCAGCTGCTGAGCCGCTTGAAGTTGCGGAAATTCATTCATCATGTTCAAGACTGTTCTTGACGATTAAATCGTATCGGTGGCACTTTGCGTACCCAATAAAAACACCAGACTATCAGCAGCAAGGTCACGGCCATCCCCATATTGACGGCATGTGCCAGGGCGTCGCGGGCCAAGCCCAGATACACCTGCCCTTCCTGCCCGGCCTGCTCCAGAAACCGCGTCTGCTGACTCACACTCATCAGAACTTGCGGATCTTGCAGGGAGTTGACCAAGCTTGTGGGCAAAGCCTCCAATTGCGTGCGGATGGCCTCCCCATACTGATAATTGATCAGGGTTCCGACCACAGCAGTACCCAACATGCCACCCACCATGCGCATGGACTGTAGCATGGCCGTGGCAATGCCCAGCATGGAGCGTTCCACAATTTCCTGCGCAAATACCGTCAGATTGGGCATGATGCAACCGACCCCGGTGCCAGCAATAGTGGCATAGATCACAAAATGCCAGTGCGGATCGGTTTTCTTGATGAACACCATACCCAGGCAGGCGATCGTCAACAACACCAGGCCCAGATACAGCATCAAGGTAGGACGACGCAGGCGTGTAATCGTACGGCCATTAATGATACTGCCCACCGTAATGAACACGACCAAGGGTGTGATCAACAAACCGGCGGTTTGTGGTCGCAGCCCATACCCCCCTTGCAACAACAAGGGCGCATAGAACAAGAGACCAAACAGAATAAAGCCCAAGCCCGCAGACAGAACCAGCAAAGAGAATTGGGCTGGGCTACTGAACAAGACCAGGGGCAGCAAAGGTTCTGCCACCCGTCGCTCCCAGGTCACCAGCAGAACAAAAGCGGCCACACTGCACAGGCCAAGCAAAACCATCAAATAGCTGCCCCCATATTGCGGCAGCAACTCTACCAGCAACTGGATACAGGCCAAACCGACCATCAACAAGAAAGCACCCAAGTAATCCATGCGGACCTGGGTTTGACGAAAATGACGGATCTGCGGCAAATAGCGATAGACAAAATACAGGCTTAACAAACCCACGGGCAGATTCACATAAAACACGGAGCGCCAGCCATAGTGCTCGGTCAGAATTCCGCCCAGAAAGGGCCCTATCCCGTTCGCAATCCCAAAGGAAGCGCTCAGCATGACTTGCCAGCGCAAACGCACACGGGGGTCAGGAAACAGATCAGGCACACAGGCAAATGCGGTCCCCACCAGCATGCCCCCCGCAATCCCTTGCAAGGCACGTGCCAGTACCAGCTGCAACATGCTTTGCGCCATGCCGCAGAGCACGGAAGCCAGGGTAAACAAAACGATGGACACCAGCACAAAGCGGCGGCGCCCATAAAAATCTCCCAGACGGCCAAAAATAGGCACGGTAATCACTGAAGTCAGCAAATACGCCGTTGCCACCCAGGCATACAGTTCAAAACCATGCAGCTCGGAGACAATGGTGGGCAAGGCTGTCCCGACCACAGTCTGATCAATTGCCACCAACATCACCACAAAGCACAGCCCCATCATCGCCAGTATGGACTCTGTGACTGACAAGACCCGCCCCGGCGTCTTTTGTGCTGTTTCCGATACGTTTACCATTTCCATTGACCATGCAATTATTGCCTAGTCAACAATTTTACGAGAGTGATAAAAACCTGACAAGCGCTGCCTGAATCAACCCTTATCCCGGCATCCCGGTACACAATAGCGACCATCCGGAAAGCACCGCTTTCCAAGCACATCCTCCCCACAGGAAAACAGTATGAATATCATGATTGTCGGTGCCAGCATGGGGCTGGGACGCGCCTTGATGGACGGCCTGGCCCAAGACGGCAACACGCTTTATGGCGTGGCTCGCCGGACACCCGCACCATCGGCCAGCCCGCTCAGTCCCGATCCCGGCATCAATCAACACTGGATCAGTGCCGACTTGTCCCAGCCTGACGCCGCCAGCCAATTAGCAGCCGCCTGCCCGCAATCACTGGACGTGCTGATTTATAACCTTGGGATTTGGGAAGACACTGCCTTCAGTGAGGATTACGATTTTCTGTCGCAAAACGATCAGGCTATCCGTCGTCTGGTCGATGTGAATCTGACTGGAGCCTTATTGGCCATACGTCATCTGCTGCCTCATTTACTGCGCAGCAAAAAGCCCCGCCTGATTCTGACTGGCTCCACCTCGGGTCTGCGTCAAAGCGGTCGCCCAGAAGTTGCCTTCGGAGCGACAAAATTTGCCTTGAATGGTTTGGCAGACAGTCTGCGTGAAGGCTATAGAGATCAAGGCCTGGCCGTCACTTGCCTGCAACTGGGCTACCTGAATACGGAAGACGGCCTGGATGTGCCACTGCACGCCGCCGCAGAGCGTGACCAGGGCGAGACGATTCCAGTGCATGACGTGCTCACGATTGTGCGTAGCCTGCTGCAACTGTCTCCCGCCAGCTTTATACGCGAGCTGACCCTACCAGCCCTGCGTGATCCGCGTTTCTAAACAGCCACACAACTCCTTCCTGCCATCGTGCTCAAGAAGGTCGGACTGTGTCCCTGCAAGCATCAAAAAAGGGAGTGTTCTCACACTCCCTTTTTCCTGCCTGACTACATGGCGTAGTCCGCTTCTTACAGACCCTGCACCACGTACATCGTCATGTTGGCAGCACCCTCACGTGCTTGACGAGCACGGCGGTATTCCTCGGAATCGTGGAACGCCTGGGCCTGTTCCAGTGTGTCGAACTCCATAACCACGGTACGCAAAGGCGCATTGCCTTCCAGAGTGACCGTTTCACCGCCACGTACCAACACTTTCACGTTGTGGGTTTTCATGGCAATGCTGGAAAACTCCTGGTACTGCTTGTACTGCTCGGGGTTGGTTACTTCGACATTAGCAATCAAAAATGCGGACATAGTGTCTCCAAACTACTTTTAATAGCCGTGCTGTAAGGCACCGCTGTTTTTAACAATCGAATCGATCTGCTGCAATGTCCGCAGCAAGTCTGCCATCTGCGACAGAGGGACAGCATTCGGGCCGTCAGACAAGGCCTTGTCCGGGTTAGGGTGAGTTTCCATGAACACGCCCGACACACCCGCTGCGACAGCAGCACGCGCCAGGACGGGCACAAACTCACGCTGCCCCCCCGATGTCGTGCCCTGCCCGCCCGGCAACTGTACCGAGTGCGTGGCATCAAACACGACCGGGCAATCCGTGGCGCGCATGATCGCCAGGGACCGCATATCGGACACCAGGTTGTTGTAGCCAAAGGAAGCACCACGCTCACAGACCATGATGGTGGAGCCATCTCCGCCCATTTCCATCGCTGCCGCACGTGCTTTTGCCACCACCTGCACCATATCCTGAGGAGCCAGGAACTGGCCCTTCTTGATATTCACAGGTTTCAGGGTAGCAGCGCAGGCCTGAATAAAGTCGGTCTGACGGCACAGGAAAGCCGGGGTTTGCAGCACATCCACGACGGCCGCCACATCATCGACCTGGTCCTTGTCGTGCACATCGGTCAGGACCGGCACTTTGTAGTGCGAGCGCACATCCGCCAGAATCTGCAGACCTTCGGCCATGCCGGGGCCACGATAAGACTTGTCCGAACTCCGGTTGGCCTTGTCAAACGAGCTTTTGTAGATAAAGGGGATACCCAGAGCCGAAGTAATCTCGGCAAGCTGGCCCGCTGTATCAAACGCCATTTGACGCGATTCAATCACACAAGGGCCAGCGATCAGAAAAAAGGGCCGATCCAGGCCAACGTCGTAACCGCATAAATCCATAATAGACCTCGTTTCAGTATTTCTGCATTCTCCCACATTCCTGACGGCGCTGCTGCACCGCAGTGCAGCAAGCCTGTCAGCCCAATCGTTCGGAGATTTCGATCAGGTTCAAGTCCGGGTCGCGCACATAGACTGAGCGAATCGGGCCGGTAGCTCCTGTACGCTGCACCGGCCCTTCAATAATGGGCCAAGCTTGTGACTGCAGATGCGCGATCACCTGCTCCAGCGGAATGCTGGCAATAAAGCACAGGTCCAGCGCCCCCGGCACCGGCAAATGCGCCTTGGGCTCGAACTCCTGCCCACGCACATGCAAATTGATCTTTTGCGAGCCAAAGCAGAAGGCAATGCGTCCTTGCCCAAAGACTTCCTGCTTCATGCCCAACACTTGTGTATAGAAATGGGTCGTGGCTTGCGGGTCGGTACAGGTCAGCACCAAATGATCCAGCTGTTCGATCATGATTACTCCCAGGAAAGCGGGCAACACACTCTGTCGCCCCGAATGAAAAAGCCCGCGTAGCGCGGGCCTTTTCAGTCATACCAAATTATCAGGCTGATTTTTTCTGGTGGTCCAGAGCAGCTTTGATATAGCTGGTAAACAGCGGATGGCCATCACGCGGAGTGGAAGTGAATTCCGGATGGAATTGCACGCCCATGAACCAGGGATGATCAGGCAGTTCCATGATTTCCGGCAGGTTCTCGGTAGGAGTACGAGCGGAAATCACCATGCCCACTTCTTCCAGACGTGGCACATACAAGGTATTCACTTCGAAACGGTGGCGGTGACGTTCATTTACTTCCGGACCGTAAATGGCTTCAGCACGCGAACCTGGCTTCACTGGGCAACGCTGTGCGCCCTTGCGCATGGTGCCGCCCAAATCGGAGGAACCATCACGGTGCTCAATCTTGCCTTCGCGGTCTGCCCATTCGGTAATCAAGGCCACAACCGGGTGCACGGCCGATGGATCGAATTCAGTCGAGTTCGCGCCCACCAGATTGCCCACATTACGAGCAAATTCAACCACCGCCAATTGCATGCCCAGGCAGATACCCAGGAATGGCACGCCGTTTTCACGAGCGTATTGAATGGCGCGAATCTTGCCTTCGGTACCGCGTTTGCCAAAGCCGCCTGGCACCAGAATGGCGTCCAGACCTTTCAGGCAATCGGTGCCTTCGTTCTCGATGACTTCGGAATCCAGGTACTCGATATTGATACGGGTACGGGTGTGAATACCGGCGTGAACCAGTGCTTCGCTGAGCGACTTGTAGGATTCGGTCAGGTCTACGTACTTGCCGACCATACCGATACGCACTTCGTGCTCCGGATTTTCCAGGGCCTGCACCAGACGATCCCACATGGACAGATCAGCCGGTGGAGGCGACAGCGCCAGTGCATCGCACACCAGGCTGTCCAGACCTTGCTTGTGCAGCATGGCTGGAATCTTGTAGATGGAATCCGCATCCCACACCGAAATCACGGCGTCCATGGGCACGTTGGAGAACAGCGAAATCTTGGCCAGTTCGTCGTCAGGAATGACGCGATCCGCACGGCACAGCAAAGCGTGTGGGTGAATACCGATTTCACGCAGCTTTTGCACCGAGTGCTGGGTAGGTTTGGTTTTCAGCTCGCCTGCCGATGCAATGAAAGGCACCAGCGTCAGGTGAACAAAAGCGGTGTTGTTGCGGCCCAGACGCAGATTCATCTGGCGGGCAGCTTCCAGGAAAGGTTGGGATTCGATATCACCCACTGTGCCGCCGATCTCGACGATGGCAACATCGGCCTCACCATTGTAGGCAGCCTTGGCGCCACGAATGATGAAATCCTGGATTTCGTTGGTGATGTGCGGGATAACCTGCACGGTCTTGCCCAGATAGTCCCCGCGACGCTCTTTGCGCAGCACGGATTCGTAAATCTGGCCCGTGGTGAAGTTGTTGACCTTGCGCATGCGAGCGGAAATAAAGCGCTCGTAGTGGCCCAGGTCCAGGTCGGTTTCCGCACCATCCTCAGTAACAAACACTTCACCGTGCTGGAATGGGCTCATGGTGCCCGGATCTACGTTGATGTAGGGATCCAGCTTGAGCATAGTCACGCGCAAACCGCGGGACTCCAGGATGGCAGCCAGGGATGCAGCCGCAATACCTTTGCCCAGGGAGGACACAACGCCTCCCGTTACGAATACATATTTGGTGGTCATTATAAAAGGCGCCTGAGGTCAAATCAGGCGATAGCGGGAAATTTGGATTATAACGGCAAGCGCCCATGCTTGGCGACCCGACTAGTGGCATTTCACAGCGGAAATACCACTAGCCCTTACAGCTATTGACAAGAGCAGAGGGTGGCGATCAGACCGCCTGCGTCCTTTGCTCAAGCCACTTGCGTGCATCCCCCTGAACACGAGGCAAGAGACGTTCACGCACTTGCTGATGATATTCATTGAGCCAGTTACGCTCGGCAGCCGTCAGTAGTGCGGCATCTATACAACGCGTATCAATGGGGCACAGGGTCAGGGTTTCAAAACGCAGGAACTGCCCGTACTCGCTGCGCAGGGCCGGAACCGCCGCCACCAGATTCTCGATGCGAATGCCCCATTGGCCGGGACGATACAAGCCAGGCTCGTTGGAGGTAATCATGCCGGCACGCATGGCGGAATGAGGTCCGATACGACCGCGCCAGGAAATGGACTGCGGGCCTTCATGCACATTCATGAAGTAACCCACGCCATGGCCAGTGCCATGACCGAAGTCCAGGCCCTGCTCCCACAAAGGCTGACGGGCCAGTACATCAATTTGCTGACCGGCAATGCCTTCCGGGAACACCAGCATGGACAAGGACACCATGCCTTTGAGCACCAGCGTGAAGTCACGAATCTGCTCGGCAGATACCTGACCTACCGGCACGACACGGGTAATGTCGGTCGTCCCACCCTGATACTGCCCACCTGAGTCGATAAGCAACAGGCCATTACCCTCAATACGGGCATGGGACTGCTGGGTAGCCTGATAGTGCGGCATGGCACCATTGGCGTTATAGGCGGCAATCGTACCAAAGCTGGGGCTGACAAAACCTTCCTGACGAGCACGCGCCGCGCAGATATGTTCGTCCACATCCAGCTCATTGACATCGCTTTGCTGTTCAAACCAGGCAAAGAACTCGCACAAGGCAGCGCCGTCTTTTTCCATGGTTTCACGCACATGATCCAGCTCGGCATCGGTCTTGCAGGACTTGAGCAATTGAGCCGGGTTGATGTATTCGACCACATTCAGATGCGCAGCCAGTTGGGCGGCCCAGGCCGTGGTCCGAGCCATATCCAGCAAGATGGGCATGGAGGCAGGCAAGGCGCGCATGAAGGAGGACAGTTCGGTATAGCCTTGAACTTGCACGCCATCCGCAACCAGCGCCTCCTGTATGCCTGCTGACAGCTTGTTGCTATCCACAAACAGAAACGCCTGATCCGGGCCTATCAGCAGGTACGACAGGAACACCGGGTTATAGGACACATCGCTGCCGCGTAAATTCAAGGTCCAGGCAATATCATCGAGCGCACTCAGCAAATGCCAATGTGCCCCCTGCTCCTGCATGGCCGCCCGCGTGCTGTTCAAGTTTTCCTGACGAGTGCGGCAGGCAAACGGGGGTAAATGCTCCACCACCTGACCAACAGGTGCAGCAGGTCGCTCCGTCCAGATCGGGCTGAGCAAGTCGGCCTCCAGCACCCACTCCAGCTCCGGCGTAGCCTTTTGCCAGGCCAGCAGACTTTGTGCCGACACCGACTGGCTATCCAGCGCGACTCGCGACTGGGCAGGTAAATGTTCCGCCAGCCAGTTGGCGGGCTCGGGCACACCCGCCTCCCCTGCGCGCTGCAATTGAATGCCGCTGCCTTCCAGTTCCTTGGCCGCCTGTTCCCAATAACGGCTATCGGTCCACAGACCGGCCCAATCCGCTGTCACCACCAGCAAGCCCGCCGAGCCAACAAAGCCACTGAGCCACTGACGGCTTTTCCAGCGATCGGGCAGGTATTCAGACAGATGGGGGTCAGATGTAGGCCAGATACTTGCCTGCACGGACTGAAATTGCATTTGTTCGCGCAGCGCCTGCAAGCGTGCGGCAACGGGGGGATGGGCCATGCCAACTTCCTTTACATAAACAGCGTTCACGCACCGATCAAGCATAAAAAAAGCTCCGACTCGCGCCGAAGCTTTTTTAGCCAGAGAGACCGATCAGGCCAAAGCACTGACGTCCAGCGGGACGCCTGTCTTGGACTGAATGTACTCAAGGCTGACTTCTGGTGCCAACTCAAGCAACTTTAAACCATTTTCCGTCACTTCCATCACCCCCAGATCGGTAATGATGAGGTCAACTACCCCCACGCCAGTCAGGGGCAAGGTGCAAGAAGGCAGAATTTTCAGGTCTTCTGTGCCGTCTTTCTTGGTGGCCACGTGTTCCATCAGAACCACGACACGGCCAACGCCAGCGACCAGGTCCATGGCACCACCCATGCCCTTGATCATCTTGCCGGGAATCATCCAGTTGGCCAGATCACCCTTTTCCGACACCTGCATGGCACCCAGAATCGCGATATTGATCTTGCCGCCACGAATCATGGCAAACGAGTCTGCCGAGGAAAAGATGGACGAACCGGGCAAGGTGGTGATGGTTTGCTTGCCGGCGTTGATCAGGTCAGCGTCAATCTTGTCCTCAGTCGGAAAGGGGCCGATACCCAGCAAACCGTTTTCCGACTGCAGCCAGACCTCAATGCCTTCGGGCACGTGGTTGGCAACCAGCGTAGGCAAACCGATACCCAGGTTGACGTAAAAGCCGTCCTGAAGCTCCAGAGCGGCGCGTGCCGCCATTTGATCTCTATTCCAAGCCATTATTATCTTGCCTCGCTAATCAGGAAGAACGAACGGTACGCTGTTCAATGCGCTTTTCGGGCTGGGCATTGAGCACGATACGGTGCACGTAAATGCCGGGCAAATGCACATCATCCGGGTCCAGGCTGCCGGTCTCGACAATTTCCTCGACCTCGACAATGGTGATTTTTCCAGCCATGGCCACGTTCGGGTTGAAGTTGCGCGCGGTCTTGCGAAACACCAGGTTGCCGCTGCGGTCGGCCTTGTAAGCTTTAACCAGCGATACATCGGGCACCAGGGCCTCTTCCATCACGTATTGCTGACCATTGAACTCGCGGATTTCCTTACCGTCAGCCACGATAGTGCCCACACCCGTTGCGGTAAAGAACGCAGGGATGCCTGCGCCACCGGCACGCAGCTTTTCAGCCAGTGTGCCCTGAGGAGTGAACTCCAGTTCCAGCTCGCCCGCCAGATACTGGCGCTCGAACTCCTTGTTTTCGCCCACATAGGAGGAAATCATCTTGCGGATCTGGCGTGTTTCCAGCAACTGACCCAGACCAAAGCCATCCACCCCGGCATTATTGCTAATGCAGGTCAGGTTTTTGACTCCGCTATCGCGCAGCGCAGCAATCAGCGCTTCGGGAATTCCGCACAGGCCGAATCCACCTACCGCGACTGTCTGTCCGTCGGCAACGACCCCCTGCAACGCCTCCTTGGCGCTTGGATAGACTTTATTCAATTGACTCTCCAATAACTCTTTAATTGGCCTAAACAGCAAACTTTGTCCAATAATGCCGCTATGCACCATACAGTGCTATCAGGCATTCTACGACTTGACTATGCTTTCCGTATACGTAAAGCTTAACCCTGAAAAACCGAGTGTATCTGTTTACGCTCATCTTCGGTCCAAGGTTGTGAGCCGCCTTGGGGGTTAATGGACACTAGCACACAGCGGCCACGTGCATAAATGACATCAGCTTGATTTGCGTCACATACAAAGACTTCCAACTCAATGCTGCTGCCACCGACTTTCAGCAATTTGTGCACAATCCGCACAGTGGCCGGATACAGGACCGAACGCAGGAAATCCAGGCTGGCGTGCGCCAGCACCCCGGTACGTGGAGAAGGTGGCACCATGCCCAGCTTCATCATTAACTGGACCCGGGCTTCCTCGATGTAGCGAAAGTAGACCGTATTGTTAACATGATTCATGGCATCCAGATCGCCCCAGCGCACGGCAATATCAAAAGTGGCTCCTGCACCAGAATCTACTACTTGTGTCATTACATGCTCTCCTTACTGATATTTACTGATGAAGCCGGAAGCCAAGGGGCACTGCCTCTGGCCTCTGAACTCAAAACGGGATTGCTCAGACTACAATACAATCGACCGTACGCACAGTACACGAATTTCACCCGCCAACAATCAAGAACAAAGCGCTAAGCCGTAATAGGAGATCAGCAGCAATGTCTGAACGTGAATCGATGGAATATGACGTTATTATCGTCGGCGCTGGCCCTGCAGGCCTGGCCACCGCGATACGTCTTAAACAGCTCGCCCAAGAAAAAGAACAAAAAATCAGCGTCTGTGTCCTGGAAAAAGGCGCTGAAGTGGGTGCCCATATCCTGTCAGGCGCAGTCATGGACACGCGCGCCCTGGACGAGCTGCTGCCAGACTGGAAAGCGCAAGGCGCTCCTATTTCGGTAGAGGTGACTGAAGACAAATTCCTTTTCCTGACCGAAAAAGGCGCACGCAGCACCCCGATGTGGTTGCTGCCTGACTGTTTTAAAAACCATGGCAATTACATTGTTCGCCTGGGCAATGTCGTGCAATGGATGGGTGAACAGGCCGAGGCCCTGGGCGTGGATATTTTCCCCGGCTTTGCCGCTGCCCACATTCTGTATGACGACAACGGCGCGGTCCGTGGCGTCCTGACGGGCGATATGGGTGTGGCCCGTGACGGCACGCACACCGCCCACTATCAACCCGGCATGGAACTGCTGGCGTCCTACACCATTTTTGCCGAAGGTTCGCGTGGCCACCTGGGCCGTGAGCTGACCGAACGTTTCAAGCTGGACGAGTCCCGCAATGCCCAAAGCTACGGCATTGGCATTAAAGAATTGTGGGAAGTAGACCCCTCCCAATCGCAGCCCGGCCTGGTGATCCACACCGCTGGCTGGCCACTGGATTCGGACACCTACGGCGGCTCTTTCCTGTACCACCTGGATAACAATCTGGTCATGGTCGGGATGGTAGTCGGTCTGGATTACGCCAACCCCTGGCTGTCTCCCTTTGAAGAATTTCAGCGCTACAAAACCCACCCTGCCCTGCGCGCCACGTTTGAAGGCGGCAAGCGCATTGCTTACGGGGCTCGCTCCCTGACCGCCGGTGGTTTGCTGGCATTACCCAAGCTCAGCTTCCCCGGTGGTGCTTTGGTCGGTTGTGATGCCGGTTTCCTGAATGCTTCACGCATCAAAGGTAGCCACGCTGCGATCAAATCCGGCTCCCTGGCCGCTGAAGCCGCTTTTGAAGCCTTGCAAGCCGGACGCAAGCAAGACGAGCTGTCACAATTTGCCGAGAAGTTCAAACAGTCCTGGCTGCATGAGGAGCTGAACAAGGCCCGCAACTTCAAGCAATGGTTCAAGAAAGGCCGCTCGATTGCGTCCGTCATGACCTTTGTGGAGCAAGGCCTGTTCAAAGGAAAAATGCCTTGGACACTGCGCAACAACAAGCCTGACCACGCCTGTTTGCAGCCTGCAGCCGAATGCGCGCGTATCGACTACCCCAAGCCAGATGGCAAGATCACCTTCGATCGTCTCAGCTCCGTGTTTATTTCAAACACCAACCACGAAGAAGACGAACCTGTCCACCTGACGCTGAAAGATCCGTCCGTTCCTGTGGCGGTGAACCTGGCTCGCTACGGTGGCCCCGAAGCCCGTTTCTGTCCGGCTGGCGTATACGAGTTCATCAAGACTGAAACCGGCGACGACAAGCTGCAGATCAATGCACAGAACTGCGTGCACTGCAAAACCTGTGACATCAAGGACCCCACCCAGAATATCGTCTGGGTTCCCCCGCAAGGCGGCGAAGGTCCGGTGTACAACGGCATGTAAAAACAACTCTGGCCTTGGTGTCACCGCCAAGGCCAGAAGTATTAATGTCGAAAAAGCCACCCCTCAGGGTGGCTTTTTTTTGCTCTATGACTTGCGAGATCGGCTGGGCCAGTTCACTACGAACAGCCCCAATAGAATCAGGCCTGTCCCCATTAACTCCAGTTGAGTTGGCCATTCGTCCAACAACAGCCAGGCCAGCAAAACAGTCAGTGCAGGCACGCCCAGACTGGACATCCCCGCCAAGGTCGCGCTGACACGACTGACTACCGCCATCCACAGCAGCCAACCTACCCCAGTTGCAATCACGCCCAGGTACAGAACGCCACTGAACATCTGCCATTCCATCACGATAGGACGCTGGGGAATCAGGAAGCTCAAGGGAAGAACAATCACAATCCCCAGAAGACACTGCCAGACAGTGGCATTGAGCAGCTCCACTCGATGGCGCTCAAATAGCTGTTTGGAGAACACCGCCCCCAAGGCCCAGCTCACGCCACTCAATGTCGCCAGAACCGAACCAAGTATGCCGCCCATTCCTTCCCAGGGCGCAATCAGAAGCATCAAGCCCAAAATCGCGGGCACCATACCCATTACGTGACGTTTCTGAGGTCGTTGCCCCAACATGGGCCAGGACAACAGCAGAATCCAGATTGGCATGGTGTAGGCCAGGGCCACCATCTTGCCTGCCCCACCGGCTTGCAAGGAAAACTGGCTAAGCAGTTGAAAGCCGGTAGTCTGGAAAATGGCAACACCCAGGCTCAGCTTCCATGGCGTAGGCCGTAAATGCCCGCCTTTAAGACGCAGCACCAGCCATAAAAAAACAAATGCCACCGCATAGCGTGCTGCAATCAGATCCACTGGCCCGATGTAGACGGTCATCGCCTTCATCACGACCCAGCTCATGCCCCAGGTCAGTACCACCAAGCCCATCAGCGCCAAAGCGCCCCTGTCTGCCTGCTGTTCCCCGCTCAAACCTTTCCCCTTTTCTTTGAATTCATGGACCGATGTTTTGGCCACGGACTCAATGCTAGGCTAATTCCACACTGCGCAGGTTTTCAGTAACAAAATAATCAGGAGAAATAAAAAAACCCTGGCTCTGCAAAGAAACCAGGGTCAAACAGGAACTACCAAAAAAATTAGTGTGCTTCGGACAACTGATCCAGAATGGCCGGATTCTCCAGCGTGGATACGTCTTGGGTGATCGGCTCGTTATTGGCAACAAAGCGCAGCAAACGACGCATGATCTTGCCCGAACGTGTCTTGGGCAGGTTTTCACCAAAGCGGATCTCACGAGGCTTGGCGATAGGACCGATTTCCTTGCCTACCCAATTGCGCAGCTCAGTGGCAACCTTGTCGGCCTCTTCGCCGGAAGGCAGATCGCCATTCAGCACCACAAAGGCCACAATGGCTTCACCTGTCGTTGGGTCAGGCTTGCCCACAACAGCGGCTTCAGCGACCAGCGGGTGTGCCACCAGAGCAGACTCCACTTCCATCGTGCCCAAGCGGTGACCCGAAACGTTCAGCACGTCGTCGATACGGCCCATGACCCAGAAGTAACCGTCAGTATCACGCTGTGCGCCGTCACCGGCCAGGTAATAGCCTTTCAGCTCGGGTGGGAAGTAGCTTTTCACGAAACGGTCTGGATCGCCCCAGATGGTGCGGATCATATTGGGCCAAGGCTTGCGAATGACCAGGAAACCGCCATTGCCGCGTTCCGCTTCTTCACCCACCTCGTCCACAATGGCAACGTCCATGCCGGGGAACGGCAGGCCGCAGGAACCGGGTTTCAGAGGAGTGGCACCAGGCAAGGGAGTAATGACGTGACCGCCGGTCTCCGTTTGCCACCAGGTATCCACAATGGGGCAACGCTCGCGGCCCACATTCTTGAAATACCACATCCAGGCTTCGGGGTTGATGGGTTCACCCACCGAACCGATGATGCGCAGGGTGTCCAGATTGTATTGCTTGGGGTGAATGGCCTCGTCCGCTTCGGCTGCCTTGGTCAAGGAGCGAATAGCGGTGGGTGCGGTGTAGAACACCGTCACGCCGTGGCGTTCAATCATGTTCCAGAAACGGCCGGCATCCGGGTAGGTAGGCACGCCTTCAAACACAACCTGCGTCACGCCGGCAGCCAGAGGGCCGTAAGTAATGAAGGTGTGGCCTGTTACCCAACCGATATCGGCGGTACACCAGAACACATCGCTGTCCTTGGCATCAAAGGTCCACTGCACGCTCAGCATGGCACCCAGCAGATAACCTGCCGAGGAGTGCTGCACGCCTTTAGGCTTGCCCGTAGAGCCGGAGGTGTACAGAACAAACAGAGGGTGCTCTGCATTCACGGACACGGCTGGGCACTCGCTACCTTGACCTTTGACAGCATCTTCCCACCACAGATCGCGACCTTCATGCCAGGCAACGGGACCGCCCGTGCGCTTGTACACAATGACGTGACGCACGGCTTCGCAGTCACCGCCGCTCAGGGCTTCGTCAACTGCATTTTTCAGGGGGATGGCACGGCCACCACGACGCTGTTCGTCAGCGGTAATGACCAAGGAGGCACCCACGTCCACGGCACGTTCGTGCAGGCTCTTGGCCGAGAAACCACCAAACACGACGGAGTGAGTAATACCCAAACGGGCACATGCTTGCATGGCCACAATGGCCTGCACCGACATGGGCATGTAGATCAGGGCACGTTCGCCCGTCTTGTAACCCAGGGCTTTCAAACCATTGGCAAACTGGCAAACCTGTTCATACAGCTCGCGGAAGGTCACTTTGGTGACTTCACCACCGTCGGCTTCAAAGATCAGTGCAGTTTTGTTTTCAGTGGGGGTGCCAAGGTGCTTGTCCAGACAGTTGGCCGAGACGTTCAGCTCGCCATCATGGAACCACTTGTAAAACGGGGGCTTGCTGTCGTCCAGAACCTGGGTAAAAGGCTTGGTCCAGACCAGACGATCGCGGGCCAACTCCGCCCAGAAACCGGGGTTGTCCTGCTCGGCTTTCTGGCAAAGCTCCTGGTAGGCCGCCATGCCAGCAATGCTTGCTTCGCGTTCCAGTTTGGGGAACACGGGAAAGACTCGGCTTTCCGACAGGACGGATTCAATAGACGTTGGACCGCTCATGGTGTTGGCTCCTTTATTTTCCAGATTTGGTGTTTTTTTTGGGCCACGCATGGGCAGCCCAGCTTAATTTTATATAAACGTAACGCGCCTTACTTACTCAATCCTGACAACTGAGATCGGCTTGATTCTTGGCCAAAATGCCGCGCTGAAAATTCAAACGCGACAGGATCAGCAGGCCCGCCAGAAAGAATAATCCCGTGCAGGCCAGAGCCAAGCGGTGGTTCCCGCCGCTTAGCCAAGTCACCAGACCGTAAGACAGCGGACCACATACTGCGGCCAGTTGAATGGCAAAGGTCCACAAGGCGAAAAACTCAGCCAGACGACTCTTGGGAGCCAGCAGTCCAACCATGGCTCGCCCCGCACTTTGGCTACTCCCTATGCATAGCCCGGCGACGGCTGCCGCCGCCCAGAACCCGGCCAAGGAACGCGTGCTGACAGCAATTCCCACCATGACCAGCCAGGCACACAGCGTCAGTGCCAGAGCACGTCTATGGCCGATGCGATCTTGCACATGTCCAAACAACAAAGCCCCCACAGCGGCCGCAATATTGACGGTAAAAATCAGCGTCATGGTTTGCGCCATGGTGAAACCCATGGCCTCGGTGGCGTACACCGCCGACAAAGTAATAATGACGGCAATTCCGGCTTGATAGGCAGCACCACATAACAACAAGGTGCGGAAATCGGGAAAATGCTGATGCACATCACGCGCCGATGCAATCAGGCGCGACAACATGCCCTGCTGCTCTGCCCCGCTGGGTGCACTGCGTTCGCGCAGAAACAGAAAAGAAGGCAAGGCTGACAAGGCAAACAAGGCAGCCGTAATCAGGGCGATACCGGGCACATACTCTTGGGCCGTCCATCCTTGCGATGTCGCCCAGGTCAGAAAAGCCAGGGAAAGGCCCAAGGCCAACATGCCACCAAAATAACCAAAACCCCAGCCCCAACCGGAGACACGCCCCAAGGCGTCAGGCCGGGCAATTTCCGGCAAGAAAGCGCCGATGATGGACTCGCCTATGCAATAGCAATAATTGGATAAAGCGATGAAAACCAGGGCCCAGACAATGTCATTGGGACCGGCCCAATACAGCATCACGGTTGCCGACACACAGCCTATGGTGCTGCTGAACAAAAGCCGCCTTTTGCCTTGACGTGCATCGGCTTTTGCACCTAGCCCCGGCATGGTCAACATGATGCTCAAATACGAAGCGGACAAGGCCAAGGTCCACGCCAAGGTAGCCCAGCTGCGGCCTTCGGCGACGACACCAACAAAATAGGCACTGTAAACACTGGTCAAAATGACGGTGGTGTAGCCAGAGTTTGCGAAATCATACATAGCCCAAGCCCACAACTCGCGCAGCCGTACTCCTTCGTTTAGGGCTTTCCCTAGGGCTTGTCCCATAAATCGCATCATTCAATCCCTATAAACAGTAAAACTTCGCTCTATTTCGGCTAACTTTCAACAAGTCAGCAAGAACAGCACTGGACCCATGCACAGGGCTTGAAAACCGCTGTCAGCCGCACTTTGCAACAGTATGATTCAATCGCAAAATACACTCCTACAATGCTTTACGGTGCAATTATCATCCGGTACACTGCCAAACATTCAACGCACAGCAACGTCCGGCAAAGTATGGTGCTTTTAGCCATACTTACAGCCCTGATACCCATCAATTGCTGCTAATTTCAGCAAAAATAGGCATCAAGGTTGTGCTGCTGCCCACCAAGTCCTTAAAAAAGCCCTGGTCATGCCGCCACATTACCTGAATCCACCCGCACTTTTGCACATTACCTATCGCAGCGCCAAGTATCTTTTGTTAGCCGGCGCGCTCGCTCTGACAGGGTGTGCCACCACTGGAACTCAACAGTCCAGCCAGAACAAAGATCGTGCAGAACTGGATCACGGCTATTACGCCGACTACGAATTCCAGACCGAGTCCGACCCGCTGGGTACATATCTAGCTAACCGCGCTCGCAATGACATCAATATTGCTTACAGCAGCGATCGTCGCCAGGGGCGCGCCGAAAGCCGCAGTAGCCAAGCTTCTTCCTCTACCCACGGCCTTGCCAACGCCGCCCTGAACTTCCTGGGCGTGAAGTACAGTTTTGGTGGCGATGCTCCCAGCACTGGCTTTGATTGCAGCGGTTTAGTGTCCTACGTGGCTGAAAAGTCCCTGGGTCTGAAACTGCCCCGCCAATCCAAGGACATTGCCAAAGAAGGCACTTCGGTTAACCGTAGCGAGCTGCGCAAAGGTGACCTGGTCTTCTTCAATACTCGTGGCGCTCGTTTCTCTCACGTAGGCATTTACCTGGGTGATGACAAATTTGTCCACGCTCCTCGCACTGGCGCGGTTGTCCGCGTCGAGAGCATGGAAGTGGGTTACTGGAAAAAACGCTATAACGGCGCACGCCGTCTGGCGGCTGCCGATACGCAGCAGTCCGAAGCTCGTTTGCGTAGCGTCAAATAAGACCGCCCTGCTGCCAAACCGGCAGCACACAAAAAAGCCACTGTTATGAAACAGTGGCTTTTTTTTAGTCTGTAAAGATTCCTTCTTTGCCCCAGTAAGTCATGCCGCCAATCTAGTGGCTCTTGGACTTACCGAGCGGACAAGATTCACAATAGCCGCATTGGGTTAAGGCTTGCTTCATGCTACAAACCGAGCGTCGGCAGGCAACTACTCGAATACCGGACTTCAAGGCTGCGGCCCGGAAGGTTTTCATGACGTTGTGACCCAAGAAGTCGGTCAGCAAAATCAGCAAATCGGTGCCGGAAGGCAACTGCAGGGTTTTTTTCTGGTGGGCTGGATCACGCCCGCTAATATGATGTTTGATCGAGATATTGTGGATCTTGAGCAAGTCAGGAATGTTCCCCAGACGGTCTGCTCCAACCACGACTGCACTGACGTATTGAGACACAGGAAGCTCCATTGGCTAAGAAAGTTGGATAATGATAATCATTCTTATTATCATAGTCAATTGAGTCGATAGCTTGTTTCAATTTTTACTTATAGCCTTTGACCATAAGCTCTCACCTGCCCTGCAAAACCACGCCGACCGCACAAACAATAAGGGCCACCGTGGAATCACGATGGCCCTTATTGCCAACTAAACAGTGGCTAGCTCTACAACGGGCCACCAGCTTGTTTCTCGTCCAGAGCGCTCAGCACCACATCCCGGGTCAATTCCGGTGCCAGCATCTCCAGCAGTTCAAAAATATAGTCACGCAGGAAAGCCCCGGCTTTCACCGCCACCTTGGTGTGGTGTGCGCCAAACAAATGCCCTGCTGGCAGGCCCACCAGACCCTTATCACGACGCGGATCGAACGCGATGCCCGCGATGATACCGATACCCAGACCGACATCAACGTAGGTTTTGATCACGTCAGCATCAATAGCTTCCAGCACAATATCCGGAGTGATGCCGTGCTTGGCAAAGGCCTCGTCGATCGAACCTCGGCCCGAGAAAGCATGGTCGTAAGTCACGATGGGGTATTGCGCCAGGGTTTCAATGGACAACTGCTTGTTGGCAGGCAGATCAGCCAGTGGATGGTCCGGCGTCACCACCACCGTATGCTCCCAGGTGTAAACCGGCAAGGCGACCAGGCCCGGCGTCAGTGCCAGGGTTTCGGTAGCGATGGCCACGTCAGCCTGCTCATGTATCACCATCTGGGCCAGCACAGGCGGGCTGCCTTCAGCCAAGGACATATGGACCTTGGGAAAGCGACGGCGAAATTCAGGGATCACCTTGGGCAGCAAATATCGTGCCTGGGCGTGGGTACAAGCGATCACCAAGGTGCCTTCATCACGGCGGGCGAAGTCGTCGCTGACACGCTTGAGGTTGTCGATCTCGCGCATGATGCGGTCAATCACCTCGGCGACAGCTTCGCCCGGTCGGGTCAAGCCCTTAATGCGTTTTCCATGACGTTCAAAAATCTTGATGCCCAGTTCATCTTCAAACTCGATGATCGCTTTGGACACCCCCGGCTGGGAGGTATAGAGCGAGCGAGCGGCTTCAGTCAGATTGAAGTTACGTCGGATGGTCTCTCGGACAAAGCGGAATTGTTGAATATTCATATGTTAATAGCCCCAGGTACAGGGCTATTATATGTAATAAGGAACAGCTCACTTATTGCATTAAGTTATATATATAGATTCAACAATTACGTCATGCTGATTGTTGTATTCATCGTATTGGCATGAGCTTGCCAACGGGCCGTCACGGTTTTGGTCTGTGTCCAGAACTGAACGGCTTGTTTGCCGTTCGGACCCAGATCACCCAGCTTGGACGCACGCGAGCCAGTAAAGCTGAACCAGGCCACCGGCACAGGGATAGGAATATTGATACCGATCTGGCCTACGTCGATACGGTTCTGGAAGTAGCGCGCATGGCCGCCGTCCTGGGTGAAGATGGACACGCCATTACCGTTGGGGTTGCGGTTGATGAACTGCACCGCTTCTTCCAGCGTGTTGACACGCACAATGCACAGCACGGGTCCGAAGATTTCTTCTTCATAAATGCGCATATCGGCTTTCACATCATTGAAGATGGTTGGGCCTACAAAGTTACCGCTTTCATAGCCAGGCACTTTCACGCCACGGCCATCCAGCAAGAGGCTGGCACCTTCCTGTACACCGGCTTCAATCAAGGATTCCACACGCTGGCGAGCACGCGGCGAGACCAAGGGGCCCAGATCGGCCTGACGGTCCGTACCTACGTTGACCTTCATGGTGGCAGCACGTTTGACCAGTTCATCAACCCACTCGCCAGTTTCGCCGACCATCACGGCTACCGAGATCGCCATGCAGCGCTGGCCGGCCGCGCCAAAAGCAGCGCCCAGCAATTGGTTGATCGCCACATCACGATCCGCATCAGGCATCACAATGCAGTGGTTCTTGGCGCCCATCATGGCTTGCGAGCGCTTGCCAGCTTCAGTGGCACGACGGTGAATTTCGGTGCCAACAGCTGTCGAACCAATAAAGGACACAGCCTTGACTTCAGGATGGGTCACCAGGGCATTGGCAATATCTGCACCGCCGTGGACCACGTTCAGCACGCCTGGAGGCAGGCCAGCTTCCAGAGCCAGTTCAGCCAGCATCAGACTGGCGCTAGGATCCTGCTCGGAAGGCTTGAGCACGAAGGTATTACCGCAAGCCACAGCCAGCGGGAACATGAAGCAGGGCAGCATCACCGGGAAGTTGAACGCGGTCACACCGGCACACACGCCCAAGGGCTGGATCAGGGTGTAGACATCAATACCGCCCGCAGCGTTTTCTGCGTATTCGCCCAATTGCATCGAAGCAATGGAACACGCGTATTCGATCACTTCCAGGCCGCGGCCTACTTCACCTTCAGCGTCAGGCATGGTCTTGCCGTGTTCACGCGAAATGGCTTCAGCCAGCTTGGCACTGTTTTCACGCACCAGACGCTGCAGATTCAGCATGACGCGCATGCGCGCGCCCTGGCTGGAATGGCGCCAGCTCTCATAAGCCTTGGCCGAGCTGGCAATAATGGTTTCCAGCTCTTCCATCGTGGCGTAAGGCACTTGGGCCACGACTTCCTGGGTGGCTGGATTGAGCACATCGTCCCAACGGGTGCTCTTGGATTGAACATGTTGTCCATCGATCAGCAAAGGTACACGAACCACTTCCGTCATAGCATGTCTCCAATGAATTGCTCAGGCGGCTAAGCCTTATTTGTTATCCCACTTGTATGAGGGTTCTCATCGAGTGTAGAAGCCTCAAGACCCGTTTACCATGTTGAAAAATGCACAGGAGCTGGGCATTTATGCACAAGTCTTTTTCAGGGCGGGCCCATCACGATGGACTGGGATAATCTGCGTTACTTTCTGGAAGTGGCCCGCTGCCAGCGTATCAGCGTTGCCGCTCAACGGCTGGGCGTTCAACACAGCACCGTGGCACGCCGTATCCAGGCGCTGGAGCAGGAGCTGGGCTTGCGGCTGTTCCACAAATCCACGGTCAGCGGCTATAGCCTGACCAGCGAAGGGCAGAATCTGCAGCAACGTATGGAGCCGGTAGAAAGCCGCTTGCTGGCGGCTCGCGATGCGATTACGGGCAAGGCCAGACCCTTGACCGGCAAGCTGCGCCTGGGCTGCACTGAAGCCTTTGGCAGTTATGTCCTGACGCCCTTGCTCAGCATTTTCCAGGCCCAATACCCAGAGCTGACCTTGGAGCTGTTGCCTGTACCCCGCCCTATCAGTCTGTCACGCCGGGATGCCGACTTGGCCATTGCACTGGAGCGCCCCCAACGCGGCCCTTACTGGTGTACGCGCCTGGCAGACTACAGCTTGCGGCTCTATGCCCATCAGGATTATTTGAACAGCCATCCGCCCATAGAAAGCGTGCAGGATTTGTCCCAGCATCGCTTTATTGCCTATGTGGATGATCTGGTGTTCAGCGACAGCCTGCGCTATCTGGAAGAAATCGTCAGATCCGCCGCCGTACGCTTTCGCAGCACCAGCGTGATTGCGCAGTATCAGGCTACCCTGCAGGGACAAGGAATTGCCGTTCTGCCCTGCTTCCTGGCAAAAACCGATCCGCGCCTGCGTTGTGTTCTACCCGACCAGGTGGAATTGCGTCGACGCTTCTGGATGTTCTGCCATGAGGAGCAACGCCAAAACCCCAGCCTGACCCGGCTCTGGCACTTTCTGAAGCAGTCTGTTCAGGAGCGACAAGACTTGCTGGATGGAGCTTGAATCGCTCAATCAAGCCAAAAGTAACAGGTACAAAAAAGGGGCGTCACGCCCCTTTTCTACTTCAGCTTGTCGCTGGTGGTTTAGGTGCCTTGATGCGCAATTTACGCCACATCATGAAGACCATGATCAGCAAGAAGATGGCATGAACCAGCCACAAACCGATTTCAAAACCCAATTGGCCATTACGAATCCAGCCGCGCGAGAGGTTGATCAGGTTCATATAGAGCAGACCTACCAGACCAGCCACCAGAATATTGCCTGAGCGTCCCATCCTGGGATTCACCGCTCCCAGAGGAATCGCCAGCAAGGCCAGATTCAGTGCCGCCAGGGGCAAAGCCAAGCGCCACATGATCTGTGAGCGCGCCTCGGCATCGTCATCACTGAGTAACAAGGTGGTTTGACGAGCCTTGATCTGCTGCTCGGCACGGGCGCGGATCGTTTCAGCGGTATTGCCTGCATCACGGCTCTCCAGACGCATGCCGTAACTTTCAAAGTCCACCATACGGAATTCGGCCTGACCGGGCTTCAAGTCGTAGCGATGGCCTTCGCTCAAGACCAGAAAGCGATCGCCATTGGGCTGCTCTTCCATGCGAGCACTTTGCGCAGTCACAATGCTGAGCCACTGCGGGTCGATCACGCGGGCGATCACATTACCCAGCTCATCCCCTTCTTTTTCTGGGGAGTCGGCGTAAAACACACGGGCACCATCATCGGACTCGATAAACTGCCCGGCGGTCACTTTACTCAGGTCCGAGCGCTGCTCAAAACGCTGGCGGTACTCGGCAATCTGACGATAAGCCCAGGGCGAAGCCTGCAAGGTCAGAACGGCAATCAGAATGGCAACCGGCACGGCACACTGCAAAACGGGCGTTACCCAGTTTTTCAAGGACAGGCCGCTGGCAAACCAGACCACCATTTCGGATTCCCGAAAGCTGCGCGTCACCGTAGTGAGCACGGCAATGAACAGGGAAACGGCCAGAATAATCGGCAAGGCGGTAATACTGGAAAAGGCGGCCAGACCCAGCACCACATCAGGGCCAATCGTGCCATTGGCCGCTTCGCCTAACAAACGCACCAGAAGTACACTAAGCCACACAATCAGCAAAGTGGACAGTACAACGCCACTGTGACTTAAGATTTCGGATACCGCAGAGCGTTTAAATAGAGACATATGAGAATTTGCGAGATAATCGCAGGTACGATTTGCGACACACTGAGGATAGTTGAATGGAATTTAGCACACAGACATCCGCTTCTTTGCACCAAATTAAGACGGCCGCACTAGGCGTAGGCGTCTTTGCCGAGGGCATTCTAAGCCCCGCAGCGGAACTTATCGACCGCGCCAGCAACGGAGCTGTGAGCGCTGCTGTCAAAGCCGAGTTTAAAGGCAAGCCCAATACCCACCTGGTGCTGCGCAATCTGCCCGGTGTTAAGGCCGAACGCGTTATTTTAGTCGGCTTAGGCGCTCAAGAGGAATACAAAGCAGCAACTCATACGCAAGCCCAGGCCTGCCTTGCTTCTTACTGCCTGAAAGCAGACCTGAAAGAAGCCGTTTCGGCCCTGGCCAGCATTGATTGCAAAGGCACCACCTTGCGCAGCCGCGCTCAGGACGCTGCCGTGGCCGTATGCCGCGCCAGCTACCGCTACACCGCCACGTTCAGCAAGCCCGAACCTGCTCCCCAACTGAGCCAGTTCCTGCTGTGGACGGCCCGCACCCAAGCCAGCGAAGCCAAGGCGGGTCTGGAGCAAGGTCAGGCCATTGGTAACGGTGTGAACCTGACCCGTTTGCTGGCTGACCTGCCCGGCAATATCTGCACCCCCACCTACCTGGGCAAAACCGCCAAGCAGTTGGCCAAGGAATTCAAGACACTGAAAGCCGAAGTGCTGGAGCGCAAGCAGATCGAAGCCTTGAAGATGGGTTCGTTCCTGTCGGTGGCCAAGGGTTCGGATGAACCGCCTGCGTTCATCGTGCTGCGCCACACCCCCAACACCAAGACCAAACACGAGGACGGCCCTATCGTTCTGGTGGGTAAGGGCCTGACCTTCGACTCGGGCGGTATCTCCATCAAGCCAGCCGGCAATATGGACGAAATGAAGTACGACATGGGCGGTGCTGCCAGCGTTTTGGGCACCATGCGCGCCATTGCCGAACTGAACATCGACCGTGAAGTGATCGCTGTGGTGGCTTCTTGCGAAAACATGCCCAGCGGCCGCGCCAATAAACCGGGCGACGTCGTGACCAGCATGTCTGGCCAGACCATCGAGATCCTGAACACGGACGCCGAAGGCCGTCTGGTCCTGTGCGATGCCCTGACCTACGTCGAGCGCTTCAAACCCGCTGCCGTGATTGATATGGCCACCCTGACCGGCGCTTGCGTGGTCGCTCTGGGCCACGTCAACACCGGCCTGTTCTCGACCGACGACGACCTGGCTGATGAACTGATGCAAGCCGGCAAGCAAACGGGTGACACGGCATGGCGCATGCCCATGGACGACGCCTACCAGGAGCAACTGCGCTCGAATTTTGCTGATATGGCCAATATTGGTGGCCCACCAGCCGGTTCGGTAACCGCCGCCTGCTTCCTGTCCCGCTTCACCAAAGCGTACCGCTGGGCTCACCTGGACATCGCCGGTACTGCCTGGCGCAGCGGCAAGGACAAGGGCGCCACAGGCCGTCCCGTGCCTTTGCTGGTTCAGTACCTGCTTAATCAGTGTCGCTAAGCATGAGCCGCGTCGATTTCGCTTTCGGCGC
This sequence comes from Alcaligenes nematophilus, assembly GCF_026344155.1. Lineage (NCBI taxonomy): Bacteria > Pseudomonadati > Pseudomonadota > Betaproteobacteria > Burkholderiales > Alcaligenaceae > Alcaligenes > Alcaligenes nematophilus. Next base: position 816,786 of record NZ_JAPKMZ010000001.1, read on the forward strand.
GCCAGATCGCTTGCGTATGGCCTGCGAGGTCGTGCGCAAGCACTACGAGGCGGGCCGTCAGGTGGTGGTGTATCTTTCCGATACCCGCCAACTGGCCCGTTTCGATCGCCTGCTCTGGGGTTTTGAATCCACGGCTTTTGTCCCGCACGTCGGAGTGGAAGACCCCTTGGCAGCCACCACCCCTGTTTTGTTGACCAGTGCCGCCCCCGTGCCCGCAGGTGAGCAAAGCTGGCTGTTGAATCTGGATGCCCAATGCCCGCCCGGTTTTGAACAATTCCCGCGTATATTGGAAATTGTCTCCGAACGGGAAGCTGACCGTACCCAGGCTCGCGAACGCTGGCGTGTCTACCAGGCGCAAGGCTGCCAAGTGCATGCTCATAAACTGGGTGCTTGAATAATAAAGAAGATTCTTGATTATTCAGGTAGTTGTCAGTTATTCTTGACCACTGATCTCTCTGTATTCTAAGGACTCATCATGAGCGAATTTCGTCAATCAAGCTTGCCTGAGCATAACGGCACCCTGGGCGCCCAGTCGCTGATTGCTCGCAATCGCGTCCTGCGCAACACCTACTGGCTGCTGGCCCTGTCCATGATTCCCACCGTGCTGGGAGCCTTGCTGGGCCTGTCCTCCGGCATTAACCGGGTTATGGGCGCCAGCCCAGGCCTGAGCGCCATTGTTTTCCTGGTCGGTGCCTTTGGCCTGATGTTCCTGATCGAAAAGAACAAGAACAGCTCGCTGGGTGTCGCCCTGCTGATGGCCTTTACCTTCTTCATGGGTGTGATGCTGTCCCGTCTGCTGGGCTTTGTCCTGGGCATGGGTAATGGCGCACAACTGATCATGCTGGCCTTTGGCGGTACCGCCGCAGTCTTTGGCGCCATGGCAACTATTGCCAGCACCACCAAGCGTGATTTCTCCGGCATGCAGAAATTCCTGTTTGTCGGTGCCGTTATCTTGCTGGTTGCGGCCTTGGCCAACATCTTCCTGCAACTGCCTGCGCTGATGCTGACCATCTCCGTGATGGCTATCGGTATCTTCTCGGCCTTCTTGCTGGTTGATCTGCAGCGCGTCATCAACGGTGGTGAAACCAACTACGTGTCGGCCACCCTGGCGATCTATCTGGACGTCTACAACATTTTCAGCAACCTGCTGGTGCTTTTAGGCGTGCTGGGCGGTAACCGCGAATAAGATCGCGGACCCCGCACTCCCCAAGCCCCCTTTTCGAAGGGGGCTTTTTTATTATCCGCACGCTCAAGCACGCTGGCTTGAAAACCTGACCATGCCCCTCATCTGCTTGATCTTGCCCCAAGCTCATGGGGCCTTGAAGCGGCACGACCAGGCCTGAGCCATGGCAAAGGGAATCACCCTGACGCAGCGCCCTGTTTTTCGTGTCCTTGCTCTGACGCGCGGGTATAGTAAACCTTGTAGAAAATTTCCCCTTTGGAGAACACTGGTGGCAGTCTTTGAAACTCAACATATCGTCGACAATCTGCGCGGGGCCCGCGAAGAGTGGCGACAGGCGCATCAACGCTTGAACGAGCTTGAAGGCCAGGAATTTCCGTCGGTACAAGCTTTGATTCAAGTGACCGAGCAGCTCAAAGGCATCCTGTTTCCCATGCGCCTGGGCAGCCCGGAGCTGCGTCGCGAGTACGAAGATCACTTTGTCGGCCACCACCTGGGCCAGGCGCTCAATACGCTGCTGCAACAGGCGCGTATCGAGCTGCAACGCGCTGCCCTGCTCCGTGGTGACAAGTACGACCGCGAAACCATTGAAGAGCAGGCACACAAGGCCATACAGGCTTTTGCCAACAAGCTGCCAGACTTACGCCGCACCCTGGATCTGGACGTGGTCGCCGCCTATCAAGGCGACCCGGCTGCCCGCAATGTGGACGAGGTACTGCTGTGCTATCCCGGTCTGCTGGCCATGATCCATCACCGCATCGCCCATGCTCTGACCAATCTGGGACTGCCCCTGACGGCGCGCATTATTGCAGAACTGGCCCACAGCCAGACCGGTATTGATATTCACCCCGGCGCGCAAATTGACCATTCCTGTTTCATCGACCACGGCACCGGCGTTGTGATTGGCGAGACCGCCATCATCGGCAAGCGGGTTCGTATTTATCAGGCCGTCACCCTGGGTGCCAAGCGCTTTAGCAAGGACGAAAAAGGCTTACTGCTGAAAGGTCAGCCACGTCACCCCATCGTGGAAGACGACGTGGTTATTTACGCGGGTGCCACCATCCTGGGGCGCGTCACTCTGGGTGCAGGTTCTACGATTGGCGGTAATGTCTGGATTACGGAAGACGTACCAGCGGGTTGTTCGGTGACCCAGGCAAATTTGTTGCGCAATCAACCTGACTGCCCGGAGAAACTGCGCTAAGCAGCCTGCTTATATCGCGCAGGACCCAGTCTGGTACGGCCCGGACTATCTCCTCTAGAAGAGCCCCGTAGTAAAAAAAACGACTCCTGTCATGTCCTTCCAAAAAGCATGGATAGCTATCCAACTTTGAAGAGGGACTCTCAGGAGTCGTTTTCTATTGGAGTTCCGCATCATTCAGGAAGCCCCCAGAACGTCTGGGTAGACGCTAACTGCCCTTCGGCACTGGCTGGGTACTAACAAGCAGAGTTTACGCCTTGGGAGGCGGCACAGGCGGTCCGGGTCGCCACATCTTGATGAAACCTTCTATAGCCATCAAGGAAATGGCAATCCAGATCGGAATATAGGTCCACCACTGATTCGCGCTCATGGGCTCGTCCAGCAGCAAATACGCCACCCAGAACAAGAGCACCGGCTCCACATAGCCCAGAATGCCAAACAAGGCCAAAGGCAACTGACGACTGGCAGACAGATAGCTGACCAACGCAACCGAGCTGATCAGGCCCAGAACCGGGACCTGCCAGATCAAGCGAGGCTGATCCGCGAACAGGCCCCACATCTGCGTGTCTTGAACAAAGAGCAGCCAGCAAGCTGGCAGGAACAAGAAGCTCAGATCAAACCAGAGTGAAGCCAGCGAGCCCAGACGCAGATAACGGCGCAGCATGAAATAAGGTGGATAACCCACAACCACCACCGCTGTCGCCCAGGAGACGCTCCCTACGCGGAACAGCTCGTGCAGCACACCCACGCCGGCCAATGCCACAGCAATCCACTGAATAGTGCTCAATCTGTCTTTGTAGATCACCCGCCCTACCAGCACCATCATCAGCGGCAAGAGGAAGTAGCCCAGGGACACGTCCAGCGCCATCTGGTGCAAAGGCGCCCAGACAAAAATCCAGAGCTGTACCCCGACCAGGGCTGCAGCCAGCAAGAGCAAGGCAAAATAGCGCCAATTCCCGGGCCAGTGACGCAATACCCAACGCACTTCCCGCCAGCGCCGTGCCCGAGTGATCACCAAAGCCAAAGCAGGCAGCCCCAGCACAATACGCCAGGCAAAAACCTGCTCGCCACTAAGCGGCTGCAAGACGGTAGCGTAGTAGTACAGGCAGGCAAATAAAGCGGAGGCCAGAACCGACAGCAATACACCTTGCTTCATGAGTGCGCCTCGTCCATTTTCTGACGCCGCAAATAAGCCTGCCCCACACTGAACAGACGATCACGCTTTAACAAGGTATGCGTATCCAGTGCCTGCGCTTCGGGCGTCAGCATCAAAGCGGGCAAACCATCCAGCAAACGCTGCATCAAATCCGGGTGCGCGGCCATGTACAAACTCAAAAGCTGATCCGGCTCCCACAAGCTGATCCCCAGGCGACGCAGCTCGGAACGATTAAAGTCTTTCAGATTACGGGTCAAGATGCCGACCGGCTGATCGGGATAACGCTGCTGTGCCAAACGGGCAGTGGCGATCACATGCCAGTCTTTGGCATCGGAGTAACGCAAGTCCTTCTTGAACTCGCTGCTATCGCCTAAATCGGCTTCGGGGTAACGCTGTTGCAGCGCTTCCCACTGCTCCTCGATAGAGGTGGGCATGACTTTCCACAACCTGCCCGCATTACGCCGCCATTCGTCCCCGATCACCGGACTCCAGACAGGCTTGAACAACTGCTCGTCAGCCAGGGCCAGGAGCAAGCGGCGCAGTACGTTGGAGATCAGTACGCAGGTATCCAGAACCAGCACGGAAGGAAGGGAGACGGCCATATCAATAGCGTTGCAGCTGCATAAGAACGGAGCGGGTATGCAAGGGACGACCCAGCAAGCTGTTCAGGCGTTCACGCAAGCGTATGCGCAACTCAGGCTCACCAACAGGATCGTCGAAGTCTGGCGTGGCTTCATCAAAGCCATACCCGGTTTCGGTCAGCAGCACCCACTCAAAGCGCCGCAAGGCCCCCGCCACGGGTGGACGAGGTATCTGGGCCAAGTGCACCAGAGCCTCTTCGTAGGCATCGAACAAAACAGGATGTGGGTCTTCACGCGGCAACAAACGAATCAACAATTCGTTCATGTACCAGGCCGACATCAGAGCACGACCTTTCAAGGGGCGCATCCCGGCGCAGTCCGCCCGTGTCAGCGTTTTGACTTCATTTTTGCCCGACCAGGCCAATAACAAAGGCTGAAACACAGACAAAGCAGGCCGCAAAATGGAATGCGGCCTTTTGGCGCCTTTCGCGACCAGAGGCACCAGCCCGTGGTTACGCGTAAAGGCATGACAGATCAGGGACGTTTCACGCCAGGCACTGGTGTGCAGTATGTAGCCCGCTTCGTCCTGAAAGCGATGACGGGGATTACTCATACCCCAGGTCGCGCAGGACCGCTTCACGATCGGACCAGCCCTTGCGCACCTTGATATACACATCCAGGAACACGGGCTTGTCGATCAGCTTGGCAATATCTTGGCGAGCTTCCGTAGCAATGCGCTTCATGTGCATGCCACCCGCTCCCAACAGAATCGGACGGTGGCTTTCGCGTTCTACGACCACGCAAGCCGAAATACGCGCGCCCTGCTCGTTCTCGTCCCATTGTTCGATAACCACGGTACACCCGTACGGCAGCTCGTCACCCACCAGGCGGAAGATCTTCTCGCGCAGCAGCTCCGAGGTAATGAAGCGCACCGAGCGGTCGGTAATGGTGTCAGCGTCAAACATGGCCTCACCTTCAGGCAGGCGGGAGGCGATCTCGTTCAGCAAAGGGTCCAGTTGCAGGCGCTTGGCAGCACTGACCGGAATCACGGCGCCGTACTCGAACTCCTGCGACAGGCGGGCGATATAAGGCAGCAAGTCATTCTTGCTTTTCAAGGCATCAACCTTGTTGATGACCAGAATGGTCTTGCCGCCTTTAGGCAGCATGGGCAGCAATTCGGCGTCCGAAGCGGACCACTTGCCGGCTTCAACCACATGCACCACCACGTCCACATCGGCCAGGGCCTGGGTCACGACGCGGTTCATCATGCGGTTCATGGCCCCGCCGTGCTTGGTCTGAAAACCGGGGGTGTCCACAAACACCATTTGATCGTGATCACGCGTCAGCACACTGTTGATGCGGTGACGCGTGGTCTGCGCCTTGCGCGACACGATCGAAATCTTGCTGCCGATCAGGGCATTGGCCAGCGTGGACTTGCCGACATTCGGTCGTCCAACAATAGCCACGAAGCCGCAGCGAAAAGGGGTCTCTGTCATTCTGTTTCCTGCGACACTGCCACGGGCAATGTCAATTGTGAGGGGCGACGATGGCGACTGGCGCGCATCGTCTTGGCTGGAAATTCAGCTTCTAAAATAGCAATGGCCTGCGTCGCGGCGGCTTGTTCAGCAGCGCGACGGCTGCTGCCACTGGCACGAACATGGATGTTGAGCTTGGCGATCGTGCATTCGATATCGAAGAGCTGATCGTGGGCTGCGCCATGGGTGGCCACCACGGTATACACCGGCAAATCCAGCTTGCGACCTTGCAGCAGCTCCTGCAGCAAGGTCTTGGGATCTTTCCCCAAGGTTTTGGGGTCCACATCTACCAGCATGGGCTCATAAAGCTGGGTGATGACGGTTTGGGCTTGCGTAAAGCCCGCGTCCAGAAAGACAGCGCCAAAAATGGCTTCCAGCGCGTCTGCCAGAATGGAGGGACGACGGAAACCACCGCTTTTCAGCTCCCCTTCCCCCAGACGCAAATAATCCGACAAACCCAGACGGGTAGCGATTTCCGCCAGAGCGGCCTGTTTGACCAGATTCGCTCGCAGGCGGGACAGATCGCCTTCATCAATGCGTTGGAAACGGTCGAACAACAAGGCCGCAACCGTGAAGTTCAAGACCGAATCCCCCAGGAACTCCAGCCGCTCGTTATGGCGAGCGCTGTGGCTACGATGGGTCAAGGCCTGCTCAAGCAGGCCTGTGTCTTTGAAGGAGTAGCCGATAGCGGCTTCAAGCAAAGCAAGACGTTTCATTAATGGAAGCGACCTATACGGCTAAGTTCGCGGAAATTCATCCAGATAAAGAAGGCGCGTCCCACAATATTCTCATCGGGCACAAAGCCCCAATAACGACTGTCCAGACTATTGTCGCGATTATCTCCCATGACGAAGTAATTACCTTCGGGCACCACACAAGAGATACCGTTGGAGAAATACTCACAGGAGTCGCGGTTGGGGAACGCCACGATAGGCATCAAACCCTGAGGCTGAGTCTTGTTCAGCAAGATGTTGTGCTGCACTTTGCCCAGCTCTTCCAGATAGCGCCCAATGTAAGCGGAGCGATCCGGCTCGTAGTAATCGCCACTGCGCACTTGGGTAATGACTTGACCATTCACGGACAATACCTTGTCGCGGTACTCCACGCGGTCACCCGGCACACCAACCACACGCTTGATGTAATCCACAGTGGTATCAACGGGATAGCGGAACACAATCACATCGCCACGCTCAGGATGGCCCAAAGGCACAACCTTGGTACCACTGACAGGCAGGCGAATGCCGTACTCGTATTTGTTCACCAGAATCAAATCGCCATTTTTCAGCGTGGGCAACATGGAGCCCGACGGAATGCGAAAAGGCTCGATGATAAAAGAGCGCAATACAAACACGAACAGAATGACTGGGAAAAAACTGACGCCATACTCAATCCACCACGGCATGCGGTTGGCCTGGTCATAAGCGTCCTGGCGCAGTTGCTGCAAGTGCTCGGGGTCTTGAGCTGCCGTTTCCGGTACCGCCTGCATCGCGGCCTGCGCACGCGCCAGACGGCGCGAGCGCAGGGAAAAACGATCCAAAAACCAGATTGCGCCGGTCAGTATCAGCAGTACAAACAAAATCAGAGCGAAATCCCAGCTCATCGGTTTCCTTTAAAGAAATTAAAGCAGTCCTGGCTGTGGTCGGCTTGAGCTGCCGACCAGAGCATTACTTATCCTCGACCTGCAAAATTGCCAAAAAGGCTTCCTGCGGAATTTCCACGTTCCCAACTTGCTTCATCCGCTTCTTACCGGCTTTTTGCTTCTCAAGCAGCTTCTTCTTGCGAGAGATGTCACCGCCATAACACTTGGCCAGCACGTTCTTGCGCAATGCCTTGACGTTTTCGCGAGAAATAACTTCGGCGCCAATGGCAGCCTGAATCGCAATATCAAACATCTGCCGCGGAATCAGAGAGCGCATCTTGGCGACCACTTCGCGTCCACGGTAACGGGCGTTGCTACGGTGCACAATCATGGACAGGGCATCAACCCGGTCGCCGTTGATCAGGATATCCACCTTGACCACATCGGCCGAACGGTATTCCTTGAACTCGTAGTCCATGGAAGCGTAGCCGCGCGATACCGATTTGAGTCGGTCAAAGAAGTCCAGCACGATCTCGGCCAGAGGCATCTCATAGACCAGGTTCACCTGACGGCCATGATAGGTCATATTTAACTGCAAACCGCGCTTGGCTGTACACAGGGTCATGACCGGGCCCACGTATTCCTGCGGCATTAGCAGCGAAACCACAACAATAGGCTCGCGTACGTCTTCGATATGGGACACTTCCGGCATGCGGGAAGGGCTTTCAATCATCAAGACTTCGCCGTCACGACGCTCGACCTCGTACACCACCGACGGCGCGGTGGTGATGATATCCATGTCGAATTCGCGCTCCAGACGCTCCTGGACGATTTCCATATGAAGCAGGCCCAGGAAGCCGCAACGGAAACCAAAACCCAGCGCCTGGGACACTTCGGGCTCGAACATCAGGGACGAGTCGTTCAGCTTGAGCTTTTCCAGGGAGTCGCGCAGCTGGTCGTACTCACTGCTCTCCACCGGGTACAAACCGGCAAACACCTGAGGCTTCACTTCCTTGAAGCCCGGCAAGGCTTTTTCAGCCGGTTTGCCGGCCAGAGTGATGGTGTCACCCACCTTGGCGTGTTCCAGCTCTTTAATACCGGCAATGATGAAACCCACCTCGCCTGCAGACAGATGAGGACGGTTTTCAGACTTGGGGGTAAAGACACCGATATGCTCGACCAGGTGCGTCGCACGGGTGGCCATCAGCAGAATTTTTTCCTTGGGCTTGAGCACACCGTTGACGATGCGCACCAGCATGACCACGCCCACGTAATTGTCAAACCAGGAGTCAATGATCAGGGCTTGCAAGGGAGCGGTAGGATCACCCACTGGCGGGGGAACACGCGCCACGATGGTTTCCAGGATCTCGTCGATACCCAGGCCGGTTTTCGCACTGGCGGCAATTGCGTCACTGGCATCAATGCCAATCACGTCTTCCACCTCCTGGCGAGCGGCATCCGGGTCAGCCGAGGGCAAGTCCATTTTGTTGAGCACTGGAATCACTTCCACGCCCTGATCCAAAGCGGTATAGCAGTTGGCTACAGTCTGCGCTTCCACACCTTGGGAAGCGTCCACGACCAGCAAGGCACCTTCACAGGCCGACAAGGAACGGCTGACTTCATAGGAGAAGTCAACGTGGCCGGGGGTGTCGATCAGGTTCAGGTTGTAAACCTTGCCATCCTGAGCCTTGTAGTGCAAAGCGGCGGTCTGGGCCTTAATCGTGATGCCACGCTCTTTCTCGATGTCCATCGAATCCAGAACCTGGGTCGACATCTCGCGGTCGGCCAGGCCACCACAGCGTTGGATCAGGCGGTCAGCCAAGGTCGATTTGCCATGATCGATGTGGGCAATAATAGAGAAATTGCGGATGTGATCCATAAACCCGTTAATAAACAAAGAAAATGTTGAGGCGCAATGCCAGAGAGACGGCACAAGAAAGGGGCGCCCATGACGCCCCTTTTCAGTCCACGCGCCGAAAACGCAAGACCCGTCCTGTCAGACGGGCGCACGTGGAGCCAGTATCCATTCGGGGCAAACTGCCCCCGCGAATAGCGGCGGAAAAACTCCGGCCCCTGGCCGGAGTTCATCAATGACTACCATTTTAGCCGTTTTACAGAATTTTTATTTCGATGGCGTAATCAAAACCCATTGCGACTGGCCCGCACGCAAAACCAGCAAGGCTGCTGCTTTGGATTTATCCAAGGAAGCCACCATTTTAGCGTATTGATCCGGCGTCCCTACGTCTTTATCGTTGACACGCAAAATAAGGTCACCAGGCTGCAGACCGGCTTCGCTGGCAGGAGCCGTGGCCTCTGTTACCTGAACCGCACTTTCCACGCCCAAACGCTTCAAATCAGCGGCAGGAACTGCCGTCACTTTCAAGCCAAAGGCATCGGCCGTGCTGGCAGCAGGATTGCCTTTCTCGTCCTTGGCGGCAGCAGTGGGGCTACTGGAAGGCATTTCTTCGACATCAATCTTGATGGTCTGCAACTTGCCCTTGCGCCAGATTTCCAGCGTGGAGCTTTGACCTGGCTTGGTACCACCCACAATACGGGGCAGGTCTGTCATTTGATCAATGGTGCGACCGTTGAACTTCAGGATCACGTCGCCAGACTGGATACCGGCCTTGGCGGCAGGACCGCCCTCTTCCACGCTGCTGACCAAGGCACCCTTGCTGTCTTTCAGACCCAGCGCGGTAGCGACATCATCGGCTACCGGAGTGATCTGCACACCGATACGACCGCGAGTCACCTTGCCGTCAGACTTGAGCTGCTCGACCACATTCATGGCTTCGTCGATAGGAATGGCCAGGGAAATACCCATGAAGCCACCGCTACGCGAAATGATCTGGGAGTTCACACCCACTACTTCGCCATTCAGATTGATCAGCGGACCTCCGGAGTTACCGGGGTTCACAGCCACATCGGTCTGAATGAAAGGCAGGTAATCGCCGGTTTCACGGTTGATAGCGCTGACAATCCCGGAAGTCACGGTGGATTCCAGACCGAAGGGCGAACCGATAGCCAGAACCCACTGCCCTTTCTTGAGCTGTTTGGAATCCCCTATCACCATGGGCTTCAGGTCTTTGGCTTCGATCTTGATCAGGGCCACGTCGGTGCGCTCGTCCGTCCCGATGATCTTGGCTGGATATTCCTTGCCATTGCTTAGCGTGACGAAAATGCCGTTGGAGTCGGCCACCACATGGTTATTGGTCAGGATGTAGCCATCAGCAGAGATGATGAAACCCGAACCCACACCACGTGGTACTGTGCGCTCTTGAGGTTGCTGGCCTTCATTGCCACCGCCACGAGGGCGCTGCGGCGCCATGCCGGGCGGCATGAAATCGGGCCCAAAGAACCAGCGGAACATATCGTAAGGATCCGAACCCGGACCCATGGCGGGGGAGCGCACCCGGACGGCCTCGGTGGTACGGATATTGACTACTCCATCCTCGGTCTTGGCAACAACGCCAGTAAAGTCAGGCAGCCCCAGCGTCGTGCTCTGGACTTGCTCGGTTGTCGTGACAGGCTGAGCCTGCGCGTGGGCCATAGGCGCACCCGCCGCCAGCATCACGGCCACCGTCAAGGCCGAGAGAACAGGAATACGCATTTTTTGACTCGATTTTTCCATTCAAATACTCCTGGTGGACGATAGTCAATGTGTCCGGGATAGAGGGGTGAACTGGGTACCTTCCAGCAAGGCGCGCAAGGTCTGTACAGGTACGGCACCCGTGCTGGTCAAAACATAATCATTAATGCGACTGCGGTACATATTCATGGAGCCACGGTGAAAGGCCCCCAGGCTGTTTTCTTCTGCTTCGGGGGTGCCTACCTTCTCCAGAAACACGGATATGGCAGCCAGACCGTCAGACAGCATCAAATGGGTAACCTGACGCCCCGCACGCATGGGTCGGAGCATTTCGGACCGCAAGGTAAAACCGGCAGGCATGGCCAGATGCCAACCCAGCTCGTTCAAATCTATTTTTCGTACTTCGGGTTCGACCACTTCCCACTTGCTGGGGTTCCAACTGGTACGCAGTTCCTGCAAATCCACCTGCTCGCCAAAGGCAACAGAGGCAAAAGCGATCTGATCCACTACCGCTTGTTGTGGGTCCAGAGTCTGCATTTTCAATAGCAAATGATGATCGGTATCGGCACACACGCGGTAGCCGTAACGCTGATCATCCTTGGGAACCAGCTCGATCAGGTCGCAAGGGCGACCGGCCACACGCTCGCGCGATGGCAAGCGGCGCATATCGTAAAAATTGGGTAATTGGCTGACATCACCGACCAGAAAACTGGGAAAGCGCTCGTTTTCACGACGCTCGATCACCACCATTTTCTTTTCGGGAATCAGGCATTGGGTGACTTCGTTCTGACGCAGAAACTCACGCGGCTCGCCGTCCAGAATCTCCAGACGCTCGCGCTCGCCGGTGCCGTCAATAATGTGGACCAGCTTCATGGACTGGCTGGCCTGATCCTGGGTGTAAATAATGACCCCGGAGTAATCCAGGTCACGCGCCGCTTTATGGACTTTCTGCAACCAGGGCAGATCCAGGGGCTCCAGCCCGCTGGCATCCTGAGCCAGTACAGGTGTGCACAGCACCGCCAGAGAAAGGGCAAACAAGCCCTTATAGAGACGCGCCAAGCCCACCTGCGACGGCATACGTACAGACCTCATTGACCCAGGGCTCCACTTTCAAAGGAAACATGGCGTACCGGACCGGTACCAACAAAGTCGCGGTGCAAATCCGCGTAATCATTCCAGAGCTGATCATCCTGGGCGCTGGCCACCAGCGTGCCTGGCACGGAGTTCACCCCCATATACGGCAGGCCCACCCACAAGGCGGCAGCCACGGCAGCCACCACGGCCAGGCCGCTAACACCATAGCGCTGCACCAGGGGCCGTTTCATGGCATTCGGGGCGAGCACGGTAGGCTCTTCGTCGATTGCTTTGGACAGACGCGCGTAAAAGCGATCCGACGTACGGATCGCCAGCGCATCGGTACGCATGACGTCACCAATCAAATGATAGGTATCCCAGACTTGACGCCCGTAGGGGGAGTCCAGTTCCTCGGGGCGTATTTCAGCCTCGCCATCCACCCAGGAAGACACGGCGGCCTCCCAGGCATTGAGTTGATCATCATCGGAATGGGATTTCAGGGCTTGCATCATCAATCCTTACCACCGTCGTTCACTATCTTCACCATCGAGTATGGGACGCAATTGCGCAGCAATGGCGTCACGGGCTCGAAAGATGCGTGAGCGTACAGTTCCTATAGGGCAGTCCATGGTCTGAGCAATATCTTCGTAGCTCATACCTTCTATTTCACGTAGCACGATAGCCGTCCGCAACTCTTCGGGCAGTGCCTGGATCGCTGTATTTACCGTCTCAGCAATCTGGCGACTGACCATCATGGATTCTGGCGTGCTTATATCGCTTAGGTTGTCGATTCGGTCAAAAGTTTCACCTTCTTCAGTTTCGACGTTCTGCAAAGTATTGGGACGTCGGGCGGCCGAGGCCTGCCAGTTACGGGCCGTGTTGATCGCAATGCGGTACAGCCAGGTGTAAAAAGCACTCTCGCCCCGGAACTGGGGAAGAGCTCGGTACGCTTTGATGAAGGTTTCCTGAGCCACGTCCTCGACTTCAGACGGGTCACGTACCATGCGGCTGAGCAGACGCATGATTTTGCGCTGGTACTTCAGTACCAGCAGGTCAAAGGCTCGCTTATCCCCACGCTGAACACGTGCAACTAGTTCGGCATCGGTATCGCGTTCACTCATTAAGAATCCTTATTCTGAGCACGGACCTGATGAGACAGTCGGTTGGCACATAGAGACAAGGCCCACCAGTCCTGCTGCGACTGGGCGCGGCGCCATACGGTCACGGTACGGCAAGCCTTGGTGCAATCACGGCGCAAATGCAAGGTCATGAACCAGGCACAACGCCAGATCTGCTCTATTTGCACGGACTCCTTTGCTGCCCCCTCGCACTGCAAGGAGTATAGCCCTGCACGATGCGCTAGTGTAGCGCGCTCATCCCATGCCCCACGACTGCGAGCATACAAAAAATAAGCCCACAAAGCACCTGCCAATATTGCCAGGCCCCAGGGCCATTGCCAGCTAGACATTGTCCAGGCCAGGCCTGCTGCAAGCAAGGCACAGACAAAAGCGCCCAGTCGGCGCACCGGAGCCGGAGCTCCGATCGACCAGGACTGGGCGTTACGAGTGGGGCAGTCTAACTTAGCGAAGACGACGAACCACCATCGAACCGTTAGTGCCGCCAAACCCGAAAGAGTTGGACAGAGCGACATCAATCTTCATGTCACGCGCCTGGTTGGCGCAGTAATCCAGGTCGCAGGCAGGGTCCTGGTTGAAGATGTTGATGGTTGGAGGCGAGATCTGGTTATACACCGCCAAGGTGGTGAACACCGCTTCAATACCACCGGCCGCACCCAGCAGGTGACCCGTCATGGATTTGGTGGAGTTGACCACCAGCTTGTAAGCGTGATCGCCAAAAGCCAGTTTCAATGCTTCGGACTCGTTCACGTCGCCCAGTGGCGTAGAAGTACCGTGTGCGTTGACGTACTGAACTTCGTCAGCGTTGATGCCACCGTTACGCAAGGCATTCATCACGCCACGACGCGGACCGTCACGGTCAGGCGAAGTGATGTGGTGAGCGTCAGAGCTCATGCCGTAGCCGGAGAACTCGCCGTAAATGCGTGCGCCACGTTTCTTGGCATGCTCGTACTCTTCCAGCACCAGCACACCAGCGCCCTCACCCAGTACGAAGCCGTCACGGTCCATGTCCCAAGGACGCGAGGCTGTTTCAGGATCGTCGTTACGGGTGGACAGAGCACGCATGGCGGCGAAACCGCCAATGCCCAGAGGGGACACGGTGGATTCGGCACCGCCGGCAATCATCACATCAGCGTCGCCATACTCGATCAAGCGAGCAGCGTCACCAATGGAGTGCAGGCCGGTTGTACATGCCGACACAACAGCGTAGCTAGGACCTTTCAGGCCCAGGCCGATGGACAGTTGTCCAGACACCAGGTTGACCAGGGAGCCAGGCACAAAGAACGGGGAAATCCGACGTGGGCCCCGTTCCAGATAATCTTTTTGGGTTTCTTCAATGCGGGGCAAACCACCAATCCCCGAACCGACGATAACGCCCACACGCTCAGCATTGATGCTGTTGATATCCAGACCGCAATCCTTCCAGGCCTGCATACCTGCGACCACGCCGTAATGGATAAAGGTATCCATCTGCTTGGCTTCTTTGGACGAAATGTATGGTGTTAAATCAAAATCCTTGACCTCACCCGCTATCTGGGCTGTTAGGGCCGAAGGATCGAAACGGGTAATACGCCCGATGCCCGAACGCCCATTGACGATGTTATCCCACGCGGTAGGAATATCGTTGCCGACCGGGGAAACAATACCCAGCCCGGTAATCACGACACGTCGTTTCACGGATGACTCCTAAACACAAAAAAAGCGGTTTAAAGGGAATAACTGCGTCTTGCAAGCTAAAGCCGCCGGGCACAGGCTACTCTCTGGAAACCGCTCTGGAGCGAGGGCGTGCACAATGCCGCCCACCCTCTTAATTGAACTTACTGCTTGCTGTGAGAATTGATGTAGTCCACAGCTTGCTGGACCGTCGTGATTTTCTCAGCTTCTTCGTCTGGTATTTCGGTTTCGAATTCGTCTTCGAGCGCCATCACGAGCTCGACCATGTCGAGCGAGTCGGCACCGAGGTCGTCGAGAAAAGAAGATTCGTTTTTGATCTCGGCTTCGTTAACGCCAAGTTGTTCAGCGACGATCTTCTTGACGCGCTGTTCGATGCTTTCCATGCAGATTCTCCAAGTTGGGAAAAATTCCCGCAAATTATAGCCAATCCATACTGCTAAGAGGGATAAGCTATGACAAAAAACGGCGTTCTTGTATGAGGCCCAACGTTATTCTTACAACGCCGGCTCAAGCAATAGGCCCCAAATAATCCCGCAATTTTACCTCAGCCGGGCGCGATGCCAAGCCTTACATGTGCATACCACCATTCACATGGATGGTGCTGCCCGTAATATATTGCGCTTGCGACCCGGCCAGGAAGGCTACCGCATTAGCGATATCTTCAGCAGCACCCAGTCGTCCCAGGGGGATTTGCGACAAAATTGCCGCCGACTGCTCAGGGGTCAGAGAGCGTGTCATGTCCGTATCAATAAAGCCCGGAGCGACACAATTAACTGTAATGTTACGGCTACCGAGCTCGCGCGCCAAGGCACGGCTCATGCCGGCGACACCGGCTTTGGCAGCTGCGTAGTTGGCTTGACCGGGGTTACCGCTCTCGCCCACCACCGAAGTGATGCTGATGATACGGCCCCAGCGGGCTTTCATCATGGGGCGGATAACGGCACGCGACAGGCGGAACACGGCACTTAGATTGGTCTGGATAACGGCGTCCCAGTCTTCATCTTTCAAGCGCATGGCCAGGTTGTCACGCGTAATACCGGCATTATTAACCAGAATGTGCGGGCCACCGTCTTCTTTGCTCAAAGCCGAAATCAGCGCTTCGCAAGCAGCCGGGTCGTCCACGTTCAAAACATGGCCGTAGCTGCCATTCTGATCCAGCACAGCGGAAATCGCCTGTGCGCCGGACTCGGAAGTAGCGGTACCAACCACCTTGGCACCTCGTGCCATCAATTCTTTAGCAATCGCCTGACCGATACCGCGCGATGCGCCGGTTACCAGTGCAGTCTTGCCGCTTAGGTCCAATTCTTGCATTTATGCTCCCTCCAGGGCTTCCAAAGTGGCCTGCAAGGACGCAGGGTCACTGATCGACAAGGCGACCAGATCACGGTCAATACGCTTGACCAGTCCCGTCAGCACTTTGCCTGGACCACACTCGACCACGTGGGTGACTCCTTGAGCCTTCATGGCCTGGATGGTCTCAACCCAACGCACGGGATGCCAGGCCTGACGGACCAGCGCATCTTTAATCTGTTCGGGGTCGGTAGGCGCGGCTACGTCCACGTTATTGATCACGGAAATAGCAGGCGTTTGCACTTGAACCGAGGCCAGAGCCTGGGCCAGCACAGCAGCTGCCGGTTCCAACAGACTGGAGTGGAAAGGAGCCGATACAGGCAGCACCAAGGCACGCTTGGCACCGGCTTCTTTAGCCAGCGCACATGCACGATCTACCGCTTCCACATTCCCGGCTATCACAACCTGAGCAGGCGCATTGTAGTTAACAGCCTGAACAATCTGCTGCCCCTCAGAGGCACGAGCACACACATCGCGCACTTGATCGTCATCCAGACCCAGCACGGCAGCCATGGTACCGACACCCACAGGTACGGCAGCTTGCATGGCATCGGCACGGATGCGAACCAGCGGAACTGCTTGTTCTAGGCTCAGAGCACCGGCAGCAGTCAGGGCCGAGTATTCACCCAGGCTATGACCGGCCATCACGGCAGGAGCGGGGCCACCGGCCTGAATCCAGGCCTGATACATGGCCACGGCGCTAGCCAGCATGACAGGTTGAGTATTGGTAGTCAGGTTCAGAGCCTCGGCAGGCCCTTGTGCCATCAACTGAGCCAGGTCCTGGCCCAGCGACTGGCTGGCTTGTGCAATGGCTTGCTGTACGACAGCAGACTCGGCCCAGGCATCGAGCATGCCTACGGACTGCGAGCCTTGTCCTGGAAAGACAAACGCAATTTTCATGGTAGAAAAACCCAAAGAGATGAGGCGGTAATCCGGATCGCGCTACTTAGCAGCGGACCAGCACCGAACCCCAGGTAAAGCCGCCACCCACGCCTTGCAACAGCGCCAGATCACCGGCACGGATACGACCATCCCGGCGAGCGGCATTCAGGGCCAAAGGCACACTGGCTGCCGAGGTGTTGGCATGTTGATCAACCGTGATAACCACCTTCTCGGAGGGGATACCCAGCTTACGACCTAGAAAATTGATGATACGAACGTTGGCCTGGTGCGGCACCAGCCAATCGATATCGGCCAGAGAGACGCCAGCCTGTTCGCAGACTTGATTGGCCGAAGCGGCCAGAGAAGTGACAGCCAGCTTGAACACAGCCTGACCATCCATACGCAGGAAGGGATCGCCCACTACCTGACCGTGCGAGACATTGCCGGCCGCGCACAAAATACCCATTTGACTGCCATCTGCATTGAGCTGGGCAGCCAGAACACCGGGTTCATCGCTGGCTTGCAGAACCACAGCGCCCGCACCGTCGCCAAACAGGACGCAGGTAGAGCGGTCGTTCCAGTCCAGGATGCTGGAGAACACTTCGGCACCGATGACCAGCGCATTGCGCGCACGGCCAGCCTTGATCATGGCGTCGGCAGTCGTCAGTGCATAGACAAAGCCGCTGCACACCGCTTGTACGTCGTACGCGGCAGCGCCCTTGTTGCCCAATTCGGCCTGCACCAGACACGCGGTGCTGGGGAAAACGTAATCGGGAGTGGAAGTAGCCACCACAATCAGGTCCAGATCCTGGGCAGCAATGCCCGCATCTTCCAGCGCCTGACGCGCGGCCTGGGTTGCCAAGTGGCTGGTACGGACACCGGGATCGGCAAGATGACGCTGGTGAATACCGGTACGCTCGACAATCCACTGATCGGAGGTTTCGATACCCTTTTGAGCCAGCTCCACCGCTAGATCATCGTTAGACACAATCCGAGGAGGCAGGTAGCCGCCTGTACCGATAATCTTGGCAAATATCGTCATTTTATGTTCCCGATCAAGCCCGTTCTTATGAGGACGAGGGCTCTGAAGTATGGCGTGTATCTGGTTCGCCGCTTTGCTCTTCATGCAAGCTCACACTTTGCATGATGCGTTCGACTGCCTGGCTGGTACCGCTGAGCAGACCATTGAGCACCGCACCGCGGGCCCGTTGCAAAGCATAACCGAAAGCGTAGGCATCGGCAGAACCATGACTCTTGATAACAATACCGCGTAAACCCAAAAGGGCCGCACCGTTATGACGGCGATTATCCACCCTGTCGCGGAAACGATTCAAGACAGGACGAGCCAGCAAAGCGGACACTTTGCTCAATGGGTCACGGGTAAATTCGTCGCGCAGCATACTGCCGACCATCTTGGCCAGCCCTTCAATGGATTTAAGGACCACATTGCCCACGAAACCGTCGCACACGACCACGTTGACGGTACCTTTGCAGATATCGTCACCTTCTACGTTGCCGTAAAAATTCAGTCCGCTGGAACGCAACAGTTCAGCCGCCTTTTTGACGACTTCGTTGCCTTTGATGACCTCTTCCCCAATATTGAGCAAGCCCACGGTGGGACGCTCGTGGCGATCCACGATACTGGCCAGGGCAGATCCCATAATGGCGAACTGCAACAGGTGTTCTGCGGAGCAATCCACATTGGCACCCAGATCCAGCATGATCGTGGCCCCGCCCTTTTGGTTCGGGATGGACGTGGCAATAGCTGGGCGATCAATCCCATCCAGAGTTTTGAGTACGTAGCGCGAAATTGCCATCCATGCGCCGGTATTGCCCGCAGAAATGCAGGCATCAGCTATCCCATCCTTGACGGACTGAGCAGCCACTCGCATGGAGGAGTCTTTTTTGCGGCGCAGGGCCACCTCGACCGAATCGGCCATGGTGACAACTTCGGATGCGGGAAGAATGTCGTACCAGGAGGTATCGACATTACCTTGCGCACGCAATGTTTGCTCGATGGCCTGAGGCTCGCCAACCAATAAGCAGTGCACATCCGGATAGCGCTTGGCAAAAAGCAGCGCTGCAGGGACAGTGACGGATAAACCGATATCGCCGCCCATGCAATCGATGGCAATACGTATTTTTTTGTTAGACATCAAGCATGCAACCTATGTTGCTTGCAACGACAAAGAGACTATTACTCGTCGTTCTTTGTTTTCAGCACTTTACGGCCACGGTAGATGCCGTTAGGGCTGATGTGGTGACGCAGGTGCAGTTCGCCAGTCGTAGGCTCGATAGCCGTCGAAGGACCAGTAAGCGCGTCGTGCGAACGACGCATGTTACGCCGGGACGGGCTCTTTTTATTCTGCTGAACAGCCATGATGACTCCTGTAGATGGACAACCCCGAATAAATGGGTGCAGCCCGAAAAAATTAACGAATTAGTAACAAACAATCAAGACTTCTTGAGCGAGCCCAATACGGCAAACGGGGACGGCCGCTCAAAGGCGGACTCATCCAGGTCGTCAGACTTGGCTTCCATGGACAGCGACTGCGCGTCGGGACAAACCTCATGGCGCGGCACATAAGGCACGCTAAGAATCAGCTCGTCCTCGACCAGTCCCAGGACATCCAACTGGCCTTCACACAAGATGCGATCAGGACCTTCCGTATCGTCATCATCCAGCTCAAGTTCGTCCTCGGTTGCCACAATCTGTACTTCGTTGGAAATATCGATGGGCCACTCAAAAGGCTTCACACAGCGCTGGCATTCCAAAATGACACTACCTTTGGCCTGCACATGCACAAAACGACGCCGGGCAGAATCTTCCCGACCCGACACACTCCAGTCAATGCGCAAATCGCCTTGATCGGGCAAATCGGATACCAGACGAGACAAATCTTCCACCAGCACCTGGCCCGATATTTCCTGAGGGGCACGGGCTAGATTCAAGGTGTCGATATACTGTGTCGTCATAAGTATGCTTAGGGCATCAAACCACGGTTTTACCAGGATCTGGAACCGCTTGTTTGTTCTGCTTTATTTGTCGCTTTCGCTTGTTTGCTGCTTGCTTGTTTCACTGCCTTGGTATCGCTTGGGGGCTCTACCACTTTTTCTTGTACTGCTTTTTTTCCTGCCCCTCGGTATTGAAGCATGTAAAGCGCAGTCGGCAAACCGCCAAGCTAGCCCACAACCATTTCAATAACGAAGAAAACATTAGATAATACCGTGCCAAGCACAAGGCAGTCAAACCAAAGCACAGCTAAAACACACTATGCGTCTCATCCTTGCATCAAGCTCAGTCTATCGCCGCGCTATGTTAGCGCGTTTGGGCTTGCCTTTCACCTGTCAGTCTCCTGACATTGATGAAACCCCACTTCCCGCAGAGGCTCCCGCCCAGCTCAGCCTGCGTCTGGCGCGTGAAAAAGCGGCCCGTATCAGCCAGTTGAACCCAGGCGCCCTCGTGATCGGCTCCGATCAGGTCGCCACATCGGGCCAGGATGCTATTGGCAAGCCTGGCGACCATGCCGGTGCGCAGAAACAACTGCGTCGCCTGAGCGGTCAAGACATCGATTTCCATAGCGCTTTATGCGTGACGGATGGCCAGGAATTTCTGTGCAGCGATATTGTTACCAATTGTCGTTTTCGCACATTGAGTGATGAAGAAATCGAGCACTATTTGCTGCAGGAAAAACCGTATGACACCGCTGGCAGCGCCAAGGCCGAAAGCCTGGGTATTGCCCTGATGGAGTCCATGCGCTCGGACGACCCAACCGCTATCATTGGCCTGCCGCTGATCGAGCTGTGCACCATGCTGCGTCACTTTGGCTTGAACCCCTTGCGCCCCACCCTTTTGCCCCCTTCCGTTTAGGACTGATACGCCATGCCCCAAGCCGCCCCTTTGCACCTGATCCCCGTAGGCTTAAGCGAGAGCCCGATCAGCGGCTGGCTACCCGCCGACGTCAAGGCTTTGACGCGCGAACTGACCGTCTTTATTGCCGAGAACGCCAAAACCGCCCGTGCTTTCCTGAAACTGGTTGAGCCCGTGGTACCTCTGCAAGAAATCACTATTCACACGCTGGACAAGCGCGGCAATAAACCCGGTGAAATGCGTGAGTGGTTGAAAACAGCCCTGCAAGGTCAAGCCATTGGTCTGGTATCGGAAGCTGGCTGCCCCGCCGTCGCCGACCCCGGTGCGCTGGTGGTTGCCATGGCCCACGAAATGAAGATCCCCGTACGCCCTCACGTTGGCCCCTCTTCCATTTTGCTGAGCCTGATGGCCAGCGGCCTGGACGGTCAGCAGTTTGTATTCCACGGCTATGCGCCCGTGGATGGCGGCGCACGCGCCAAGCAGCTCAAACAATGGGAAAGCCAGTCCCAAGCCCTGAAACAAACCCAGATCCTGATCGAAACACCTTATCGCAACCAGGCCATGTACAGCACCTTGCTGCAGTCCCTCAAGCCCACAACACGCTTGTGCCTGGCTCGTGACCTGACAGGTACGCGTGAATTGATCCAGACCGCCACAGTTGAACAATGGCGCGAGCGCCAGCCGCCTGCCCTGGATAAAACCCCCTGCATTTTCCTGTTTCTGGCTGGTCGTTAAGATGAAATCCCTGTCTTTTCTTACACCCGCCTTGAAGCGCAGCGTTCAGATTGGCGTACTTAGCCTGACGGCCTTATTGGCGGCTTGTGGCAGTAGCGGCCCCTTCAAACTTGATGACAGCTATAGCGCTCAGGGCCAGAACAGCCGAGTGCGTTATCTGGTCATGCACTACACCGCTGGCGACCACGCCACCTCCCTGAAGGTGCTGACACAGCGTGATGTCAGCGCCCATTACCTGGTCAGTGATGAGCGCCGTCCCACTGTCTACCGTCTGGTTCCAGAGGAACGCCGCGCCTGGCATGCAGGTCTGGGCTCCTGGTACGGTTTCACAGACCTGAATACCGGCTCTATCGGCATCGAAATCGTTAATATGGGCCGCTTGGCAGATGGTCGCTGGGCTCCGTATACGTCCGGGCAGATTGAAGCAATCAAAGCACTGTTGAAAGACCTGGCTCAGCGCCATGGCGTGTCTGCCCGCAATATTATTGGCCACAGCGATGTTGCCCCACAACGCAAGCTGGACCCCGGCCCTCATTTCCCCTGGAAGGAACTGGCCCAAGCAGGCATAGGCCGCTGGTACAAGGAATCACAGGCCCGAGCACTGCAGGCGCAGTACGCCACGCGCCCCCTGCCCTCTGCTGCTCAAACCCAGGCCCTGCTGCGCAAAGCAGGCTACGAAACGCCTGACAGCGGCGTGTTCGACAAGGCCACACAAAACGTGATCGCCGCCTTCCAGATGCACTACCGCCCAGCCCGCTACGACGGCACTTTGGATGCCGAAACAGCCGCCATTCTGCAAAGTCTGGATTGATAAAAAAACAGGCAATGGGCTTATGCTCATTACCTGTTTTTCTTAGTGCGCTGTCTTATTCAATACGGGCCAGCGGCGCAAAACCAGCAAGCCCACCAGAACCAAACCATAGACATAAACTTCCACCACATCATTTTTACCAGTACGAATCAGGTAAAAGTGCAGGATGGAAAGGACCGCCGCCAAATACACGGTTTGATGCAAGCGGCTCCAGCCACGACCCAAACGTTTCTGCCAGCCATGCGTGGAGGTCAGGGTCAGGGCCAATAAAATCAGCACAGCCACTACCCCGATCGCAATCAAGGGCCGCTGCATCACGTCCTGCCACATGGACAGCCAGTCGCCCGAGCGATCCCACCAGGCCCAGGCCAAGGTATGCAAAGCTGCATAAAAAAAACTGAACAAGCCCAACATGCGGCGCCAACGCACCAAGGCGGGCTGAGCCAGCAAACGCCTTACAGGACTTAAAGCCAGGGTCAGCAGCAAGAGCACCAAGGCCCAAACCCCACTGGATCGGGTCAAAAATTCAGCTGGATTGGCACTTAGGCCATTGTTGAAACCCAACCATACCCAGCGCCCCAAGGGAAACAAGCCCAGCAAGAATACCAAGGGCTTGAGCCTATCCAACTGCGCAGCCTTCCAGGTACTCATCAGTAGTAACGCCTTAAGTCCATATCGGCATACAGACCTGCCACGTCTTCGGCATAGCCGTTAAAAGGCAAAGTCGGCTTTTTGGTGGCGAAGAATCCCGAACCGATGACACGTTCAGTGGCCTGGCTCCAGCGGGGATGCGGCACTTCCGGGTTCACATTGGCGTAAAAGCCATACTCATGCGGAGCCACCTTCATCCAGCTGGACTCGGGCATGATGTCCGTCAAGGTGATGCGCACCAAAGACTTGGCCGATTTGAACCCATACTTCCACGGCACGATCAGCCGCACAGGCGCTCCATTCTGAACAGGCAGGCTTTTTCCGTACAGACCGGTAGCCAGCAGAGTCAAAGGATGCATGGCCTCGTCCAACCGTAGCGCCTCCACATAGGGCCAGGCCAAGATACGAGAGCGTAGACCCGGCATGGTTTCCGGGTCCGCCGCTGTTTCAAACCGAACAAAGCGGGCCGAGCCCTGGGGCGACGCCTGCTTTAGCAAGGCCGACAAGGAATAGCCCACCCAGGGCACCACCATGGACCAGGCTTCAACACAACGCAGACGATAAATACGCTCTTCCAAAGGGGCCAGCTTCAATATCTGGTCCATATCCAAGGTAAGCGGCTTGTTCACCAAACCGTCAATCTGCAAAGTCCAGGGTTCAGTCTTGAATTTCCCCGAATGGCGGGCAGGATCTTCCTTGCCCGTGCCAAATTCGTAGAAATTATTGTAGGAGGTGACATCGGACTCGCTGGTGGGCATATCGTCCAGTTTCCAGCGCTGGGAAGGCGTGAACGACAAGTCCTGCCCTACCGGGACCGCCTGAGCCCGACCCGGCAAGCTGGCCGCCAGGGCCAAGGCGCCGGGAGCCTGCAAAAGCAGGCGGCGGCGCGCCCGCCAGACCGACTCGTCGGTAATTTCAGAGGGACGTATGGGCTGCGAACGTGATTTGAACATCTCCATCTCCTGAACCTGTCTGGCAAGATGGTCGTCAAACCGGCTTGCCGCCTATTAAATCCGTGCCAATACCCAATCGCGCATTTGCGCCACATTATCAACCATGACCGTGGGCTCAGCCTTGGCCAGGGTTTGAGGATCATGCGCGCCGTAAGTGACAGCCACGCTATCCATGCCCGCATTGGCCGCCATATGAATATCGTGTACGGTATCGCCCACCATCAAGACCTGCTCGGGCTCCAACATCAATTCGGCCAGCAATTGATGCAGCATTTCCGGGTCCGGCTTGCTGCGGGTTTCATCTGCACAACGGGTAGCATCAAAAAAAGTGCTGAGATTGACCTGCTGCAGCACTCTATCCAAACCTTGACGACTTTTACCCGTTGCCACTCCTAAGGCAATCTGGCGGCCACGAAGTTCACCCATGAAAGGCAAAATTCCGTCAAACAGCTTGATATGCGGGTCGCGCTGCATAAAGTGATGTCGATAGCGCTCCAGAAACAGCGGCATCTGCTCGGCAGTCAAATCCGGCACAGCGCGATACAAGGCGCTTTCCAGCGACAAACCAATAACCCAGCTGGCTTGCTGAATCGAGGGCACAGGCAATTGCAGATCCGCACTGGCCAACTGAATAGAACTGGCAATTGAGTACGTCGAATCCATAACTGTGCCGTCCCAATCAAACAGAACGGCGGCGTAACGCGTCATAACTACTTCTCCAAACGCTCAAGAACGGCCTGACAGGCAGCCGGCAAGGCGGCCTCCAGAACCAGAGGCTGTCCGGTGACAGGATGATTGAACTCCAGGCGCCCCGAATGCAGGAACATGCGCTTGAAGCCCTGGCGGGCGAATTGATCGCGAATGGCATCGTCGCCATACTTGTCGTCGCCCACAATCGGAAAGCCCGAATGGGCCAAATGAACCCGGATCTGGTGAGTGCGGCCGGTTTTCAGCTCCGCCTGTACCAAAGTAAAGCGACCAAAACGGCGCTGCATGGTGATGATGGTATGCGCAGGCTTGCCTGTGGGGTCAACCTTGACGCGCCGCTCCCCGCTTTCGGTCAGCCAGCGCAGCAAGGGGAAACGGATATGCTGGCGATCGTTCACCCAATCGCCCTGCACCAGCGCCCAATAAAATTTGCGAGCACGGATTTCGCGGAACATATCGTGCAAACCAACCAGGGCAGCACGACGCTTGGCGATAATCAGCAAACCGGAGGTATCCCGGTCCAGACGGTGGGCCAGCTCCAGAAAGGGCTCCTGAGGACGGGCAGCACGCAACTGCTCGATGACACCAAAAGACACACCACTGCCACCATGCACGGCAACACCAGCAGGCTTGTCGATGACCATCAGGTGCTCGTCCTCGAACACCACCGGGAAAACGGCAGCGGGAACATGACGCGGCTGCTCGGGCTCGGGCAGGCGCAGCGGCGGAATGCGCACCATATCGCCGTCCTGCAAACGATAGTCACTGCTGATACGGCCTTTATTCACGCGCACCTGACCGCCACGGATCGCTTTGTAAATGTGGCTTTTTGGCACCCCTTTACATTCACGTAACAAAAAATTATCTATACGCTGACCTGCCCGCGTTTCATCAATGCGTAATATTCGCACTTGAGGGGCTGATCTTTGTGATTCATGAGGTTTGCACATAACAAAAAGGGGCATATAATCGCTTCAGCCTATGGAAGCTGAGACTGGGTCCAGCGTAGAGATGCAAAGGGTGCGTCTCCGTTGGATGACCAAGGACTGATAATTGTATCCTTGAGTTCCAGCTTCCGGGTCATAAGGTCGCCGGGGTGAGTCCGAAATAGCGAAAGTCGTGTGGCAAGAAGGCCCGCTTTCCAAGAGATGTTTTCCTCCCGCGTGCGGCGCTGAATTCCTGCACAGATTGTCCCGCTCTTTTGCACCAGCCGCATGATTTATGCGGCTGCCGTTCCCCCAGCAATTTTATATTCGTCAAACACACACCGTGACTCTGACCCCCCTGCTGATTGAACTTCGCGCTTTGGCGCGACTCGTGCCTCCCAGACTATAAGCCGGTAGGCCGATTTTGCCTGCCTGCACCAAACTGATGCAGCTATAGCGCTACACACCTGTGACCCGCGGTCGTGCGCCGATATTTCGGTGCTCCATGACAACGGAGATCCACACTCATGAAACGCATGTTGTTCAATGCGACGCATCAAGAAGAACTACGCGTCGCCATTGTCGACGGTCAAAAACTGATTGACCTCGACATCGAAACAGCCGGGCGCGAACAGCGCAAAGGCAATATTTACAAAGGGGTCATCACCCGCATCGAACCCGGCCTGGAAGCCTGCTTCGTCAGCTACGGTGAAGAGCGTCACGGCTTTCTGCCATTCAAGGAAGTAGCTCGCAGCTACTTCAAGGAAGGGGTTGATGTACGCAGCGCCCGCATCCAGGACGCCCTGGTTGAAGGCCAGGAACTGATCATCCAGGTTGAAAAAGAAGAGCGTGGCAACAAGGGCGCTGCCCTGACCACCTTCATTTCCCTGGCAGGCCGCTATCTGGTTCTGATGCCCAACAACCCCCGTGGGGGTGGCGTATCGCGCCGCGTTGAAGGCGAAGACCGCCAGGAACTGCGCGAAGCCATGGACCAGCTGGACATCCCGCAGGGCATGAGCATCATCGCCCGCACCGCAGGTATCGGCCGCAGCGTCGAGGAACTGCAGTGGGACCTGAACTACCTGATGCAGTTGTGGACCGCCATTGACGGCGCTGCCCGCGACAATGCAGCTCCTATCCTGATTTATCTGGAATCCAGCCTGGTTATCCGGGCCATCCGTGATTACTTCTCGCCCGATATTGGCGAAATCCTGATCGACACGGACGAGATTCACGAGCAGGCCGCCGCTTTCATGAGCGTGGTCATGCCCGACAATCTGCATCGCGTAAAGATGTACCGCGATGACATCCCGCTGTTCTCGCGCTTTCAGATCGAACACCAGATCGAAACCGCCTACTCGCGTACCGTGCAATTGCCTTCGGGCGGTGCTGTCGTTATCGACCACACCGAGGCCCTGGTTGCCATTGACGTGAACTCGGCCCGCTCCACACGTGGTGCCGACATTGAAGAAACCGCCCTGCGCACCAACCAGGAAGCCGCCGACGAAGTGGCCCGCCAGTTGCGTTTGCGTGACTTGGGTGGCCTGATTGTTATCGACTTTATCGATATGGAAGACAGCAAGAACCAGCGTGCTGTCGAACAACGCCTGCGCGATGCCCTGCACCTGGACCGTGCTCGCGTCCAGATGGGCAAGATCTCGCGCTTTGGTCTGATGGAACTGTCCCGTCAGCGCCTGCGCCCTGCCCTGAATGAAGGCTCCCACATCACTTGCCCACGATGCACCGGCACTGGCGTCATTCGCGATGCCGAATCCAGCGCTCTGCATGTACTGCGTCTGCTGCAAGAAGAAGCCATGAAAGAAGGCACGGCCGCCCTGCACGCTCAGGTGCCGGTGGATGTGGCTACCTTCCTGCTGAACGAAAAACGCGCTGACATCACCAAGATCGAATCGCGCCTGAACATTGCCCTGATCCTGATTCCGAACAAGAATCTGGAAACCCCGCACCACATCATCGAGCGCCTGCGCCACGACGACCCACGCCTGGATGAACTGCGCAGCAGCTACGAGCTGGTCCAGCAGCCTGAGCAGCAAGACAGCCTGGTGCCGCACCGCAGCCACGAAATCAAGCCTCGTCCAGAAGCCCTGGTCAAGAGCACCACACCGGCCCAGCCAGCTCCCATGAGCAAGCCTGCTGCCGCCGCAGCCGCCAGCGCCGCTGCTAGCGACAACAAACCCGGCCTGCTCAAGCGCCTGCTGAACTGGTTGTCCGGCGCACCTGCCGAACCCGTGGCCGAGACCACCAAATCCGAAGGCAGCAAATCCTCCTCTGGCCGCCGCCAAGGTCGTCCCGGCCAATCCAATAGTGGCCGTGGCCAAGGTAGTCGTGGCCGTCGCCAGTCCAACCGCCCGGAAGCGGCTCAGGAAGAAAAAGCCAGCACGGAAAGCACCGGCGGTAATACCCGTGGTCGCCGCCGCAACGCCTCAGCAGGTAACGAATCTGCTCTAGAAACTCCACAAAGCGCCAACACGACGCCCGCCACTGCCGACGAAGGCAGCAGCAACAGCCGCAACCCACGCAACCGCCGTGGCCGTGGCCGTCAACGCCGTGAAGAAGGCAGCGCAGAAAACGTCGAGCTGAACAAAGACGTCGCCAGCACAGAAACCCAGCCCGAACAGGCTGCTGCCGCAGTGGCCAGCGTCGCCGCAGTTGCTGCCGTGGCCGCCACCAAGCAAGAAGCGCAAAACCGCGCTGAACAGCTGGCCGAGGCCGACAGCGCTGATACCAGCGACAACTCGGATGCCGAAACCGACGAGAACAGCGAAAACGGCGCTCTGGACCCAGAGCGCAAACGTCGCCGTCGTCGTAGCCGTCGTGGTCGTCGCAATACCGACGCCAACGCCGTAGCCGAGAGCGAAGAGAACAACGAAGAAGGCAATACCAGCGCCTACGTTGCTCACGAAACACCTAGCTTCAACCCCGCTGCCCTGGATGCCCAGGAACAAGCTGCCGCCCAAACCGCAGCAGCCGAGCCTGAACAGCCACAAGCAGCCGTAGAGGCACCTGCAGCCCGAGAAGCAGCTCCTGTCGCCGTAGAGGCCTCTGAAGAAGCTCCTGCCGCTGCTCAAGCCGCACAACAAGCTGAAGAAGTCGCTACGACCCCGGTAAACGCTGTTGAAACCGCTCCAGCCCAGGAAGAAGTAGCCACTCCAGCCGTTCAGGCCGAAGTTGCTCCAGAAGCTCCAGCCGCAGAAGAAACCGTTGCTCCTGTGCAAGCAGAAGCTGCCGCCGAACCTGCCAAAGCAGAAGTGACCGAAGCTCAAGCTGAAGCTGTAGAAACAGCCGCAGCGCCCGCAGAAACGCAAGCCGCAGCAGAAACCCCAGCCGTTGAAGCCGCTCCAGTGGAAACTGCAGCCGTAGAAACCGCTACTGCCCAGGAAGAAGTTGCTGCTCCAGCCGCTCAGGCCGAGGTAGCGCCAGAAGCTCCTGCCGCTGAAGAAGCTGTTGCTCCTGCGCAAGCAGAAGTTGCTGCCGAACCAGCCAAAGCAGAAGCCACCGAAGCTCAAGCTGAAGCCGTGGAGACAACTGCTACTCCCGCAGAAGCACAACCTGCAGTTGAAGCCCCGGCCGTTGAAGCCACTCCAGTGGAAACCACAGCCGTAGAGACTCGCGTTGAGACTCAAACGACTGCAGCTGCAAAAGCCCCTGCTGCCGAACAAGCACAGAAGCCCGCAGCCGCCCCTCTGGAAGCCGTACTAAACGCAGCGGGCATCGAACTGGTGGAAACCGTTCGCTCGGCAACACAGGACGACTACCAGCCCGCACCAGTGCGCCTGGGTCGCCCACGCAAGCAACGTGCTGCAGAAACCGAGAACAGCGAGCCGCTGCAACAGGTCGAAACGCAGTAAACAGCAAGACTAAAAACGCCGCCCTTTGGGGCGGCGTTTTTTTTTCCTCTCGTATCCATAAAGAGCAGCCATCTAGGCTCCTTCTCCCTCTTCTTGAACCCTCTGCGATATTCCTTTTTTCTTGGTGTGGGGAGTACGGCTCTGGGGCGAGTCAGGGACTTGGCCGCGGGCCATTGAACAATCCAGGGTGCAAGCCCAGTGCTGTTCGAGCCAGACGCTTGTACTTGGTCCGGGGGACCAAGTACCTGGTGAGTTCACTGGGCGCCTGGATTGTTCAATAGCCAAGGGTACCCGTGCGCAGCACGGGCCAAGGCCCCGCCCCAGAGCCGTACTCCCCACACCAAGAAAACCAAGCCAATCTCGCCCTGAGGTCTCCACCCAGAAGCCTATGCTTCAATAGCACAAACCTCTCCACCCAAAAAAACATCAGCCCAAAAAAAAACGCCACCTAAACCCAGGTGGCGTTCTTCTTTAGCAATTCCTTGGCAATCAAGAATGCCGCGACACAGCCTCAGCAGGCTGACGAGTCAGCAAAGCCAGCAACTCGGCCAGCTCACGCTGCAGCTCGCGACGATCAACCACCATATCGATAGCGCCCTTCTCCAGCAAGAACTCGGCACGCTGGAAGCCTTCGGGCAGTTTCTCGCGCACAGTCTGCTCAATCACGCGAGGACCGGCAAAACCGATCAAGGCATTAGGCTCGGCAATCACCACATCGCCCATAAAAGCGAAACTGGCCGACACACCACCCATGGTGGGGTCAGTCAAAATGCTGATAAACGGCAAACCCGCATCGGACAATTCAGCCAAAATAGCCGTCGTCTTGGCCATCTGCATCAGAGAGAACAAGCTCTCCTGCATACGCGCACCACCCGAAGCGGCCACGCAAATAAAAGGACTACGGTTGGCAATAGCCGCCTGCACACCACGTGTGAAACGCTCGCCTACCACGGAACCCATGGAACCGGCCATGTATTCAAACTCGAAGCAGGCCACCACGGCAGGCACAGACAGAATCGTGCCGCTCATGACCACCATGGCTTCAGTTTCGCCCGTCTGCTTGGCCGCCTCGGAAACGCGCTCGGTGTACTTGCGCGAATCGCGGAACTTCAAGGGGTCCATAGGACGGGTGTTGGAACCAATCTCGGTCTGGCCTTCGGGGTCCAGCAAGGACTTGATCCGGGCACGAGCACCAATGCGCATGTGATGGCTGCATTTGGGGCAGACATTCAAGGTGGCCTGGAGATCTTCCTTGTAGAGCACAGACTCACACGACGGACATTTCACCCACAGCCCTTCGGGAACGCGACGGCTGCTTTCGGGGTTACGGTTAATTCGCGGCGGGAGTATTTTCTCGATCCAGCTCATTGTTAGATCCTGTTTTCGCCTGGCCGGCACCCGGCCCACCAAGCTCTTTATTCTGAAAAAAAGCGCCTGTTCCTAAAGAACAGGCAGATGATTCTATACGCGGAATAGGTATTTAGGCTAATTATCCAGTGCCTGACGTATCTGTGCGAGCCATTGGCTGGCTGCTGCAACCGCAGCCGCATCCATATCCTTTTGCTCCTTGCCAGCGTTCTCCTGCACAGCCTGTTCCATGGTCTGGATCAGCTTGGAGCCAATGACAACCGCGTCCGCGCTACGGGAAATGGCTTTGGCGCTTTGCGCGTCCCGAATCCCGAAACCCACTCCGACCGGAATTTTGACGTGCTGACGAATACGCTGCAAGTGGTGTTCCACATCAGCCACATCAATCTGGGCCGAACCGGTCACACCTTTCAGGGACACATAATACACATAGCCCTGCGCCAAAGCGGCTACCTTGGCAATACGCTCGTCCGTGGACGTAGGCGAGAGCAGGAAAATGGTATCCACGCCCTGCTCGGTCAGCAAACGGGTGAAATCCTCGGACTCCTCAGGTGGGTAGTCCACCGTCAGCACACCGTCCACACCCGCCTTGCCTGCCATGACAGCAAATTCAGCCTGACCGATACGCTCAATGGGATTGGCGTAACCCATCAGAACAACCGGCGTTTCCTCGTCGATCAAGCGAAACTGCTGCACAATCTCCAGCACTTTACGCAAGCCCACACCACGGCTGATGGCACGTTCAGCCGCTTGCTGAATCACCGGGCCATCGGCAGTGGGATCAGAAAACGGTACACCCAATTCAATGACATCTGCCCCGGCCTGACGCAAGGCATGCATCAAGGCCACGGTAGCGGGCACCGAAGGGTCTCCGGCCGTAATATAAGGCACCAGAGCACAGCGCCCGTTCAAACCTTCAAACGTCTTTTTCAGACGCACATTACTCGACATATCCGTTCCCGATTGCTTACAGAGTCAAGCCGCCGTACTCGGCGACCGTGTGCATGTCCTTATCACCGCGACCAGACAAACTGACTAGGATGATTTTATCCTTGGGCAAAGTCGGGGCAATGCGAGCCGCATGCGCCAGCGCGTGCGAGGACTCCAGCGCGGGCATGATGCCTTCGATGCGGCAGCAATCGTGAAACGCTTTCAGGGCGTCTTCATCGGTGCAGGTGGCGTATTGCGCACGGCCACAATCTTTCAGCCAGGCGTGCTCGGGACCCACACCGGGGTAATCCAGGCCAGCCGACACCGAGTGCGTAGGCATGACGTTACCGTCATCGTCCTGCAGCACATAGGTACGGTTACCGTGCAGCACACCCACCATGCCCTTGTTCAGGGAAGCCGAGTGCTCCAGAGTATCCAGACCGCGGCCAGCCGCTTCCACTCCGATCAGCTCCACATCCTTGTGCTCGATGTAGGGGTAGAAAATGCCCATGGCATTGGAACCACCGCCCACCGACGCCAAAACGTAGTCCGGCTGACGACCGGCGTCCTGAGGCATTTGCTCCACGCACTCGTCACCGATCACGCATTGGAAGTCGCGCACCATCATCGGGTAAGGATGAGGGCCAGCCACCGTGCCAATGATGTAGAAGGTATTGCTGATATTGGTGACCCAGTCGCGCATGGCTTCGTTCAGCGCGTCTTTCAGGGTGCGCGAACCGGATTCCACAGGAACGACCGTCGCACCCAGCAACTTCATGCGGTACACATTGGAAGCCTGACGGCGCACGTCCTCGCTACCCATGTAGACCACACACTCCAGACCATAGCGGGCGGCGACCGTAGCCGTTGCCACGCCGTGCTGGCCTGCACCGGTTTCAGCAATAATACGGGGCTTGCCCATGCGGCGAGCCAGCAGAATCTGACCGATACAGTTGTTGATCTTGTGTGCGCCAGTGTGATTGAGATCTTCGCGCTTGAACCAGATCTGAGCTCCACCTAGTTGCTCCGACCATCGACGGGCATGGTACACGGGGCTGGGACGACCGACAAAATGCTTGAGTTCGTAGTGAAACTCGCGCAGAAACTCAGGATCGTTCCGATACTGTTCGTAGGCTGCTTTCAACTCGTCCAGGGCGTGGACCAGCGTTTCAGCGACAAACGAACCACCAAACTGACCAAAATGTCCATCCGGGTCGGGCAAGGTATAGGTTTTCAAAGCTCGCTCTCTTGATTGACAAGAACAATCGCGGGCACAACGCCCGCGAGGTTTAGGTTTACCGATTTTAGCAGTTCAGGACGAGTAGCGGCGGGCGCTGACGCCCGATAACTCGTTCAAGGCCGCTAAAGCCTTTTGAATTTGCTCGCCATCACGCACTTCAATAGTAAATATCATGCGCGTCAACGAGCGGCGACTCAAGGTGTTGATACCCGTTACGTTCAAACGCAGGCGGGCAAACACTTCCGAGAGATCACGCAAGAGGCTGGGATGCTCCTGAGCCTCAATGGCCAGATCCACGGGATACTGAGTATCCCCCGTATCGCCCCAATCGACGCTAATAGCCCTTTCAGGTTGTCGATCAGCCAGTTCCTGGTAGGACTTGCAGTCGGCACGGTGTATGGACACTCCCCGGCCACGAGTCACAAAACCAGCGATCAGATCAGGGGGTGCGGGACGGCAGCAACGGGCCAGTTGCGTCATTAGCGAATCTACACCCACCACCAGCACGCCGCTTTTCCCGGTCTTGGAAACACTTTCCCGGGCCGCATCAAACACACGCTGTACGGGTTCTTCCTCCTGCACATCCTCACGGAACAAGGCATCCACCTGGCGCAGGCTGAATTCATCCTTGGCCACGGCAACATACAAGTCATCCGCCTTGGCAAAGCCCAGCTGTTGCGCCATCTGCTCCAGATTCACGGCCGTACGACCCAGCCGTTGCAACTCTTTTTCGACCATGCTCTGGCCTTGGGAGATGCGCTGCTGCAACTCAATCGCGTTGAACCAGGCGCGCACCTTGGAGCGCGAGCGTGGGCTGGCCAGAAAGCCCAACTGCACGTTCAGCCAGTCACGCGATGGACCGCCGGATTTGGCCGCCACAATCTCTACCGTCTGACCAGTCGACAAGCGCGTGGACAAAGGCACCATCTGCCCATCAACCCGCGCACCCCGGCAACGATGGCCCAGATCGGTATGCAGGTAGTAGGCAAAGTCCACCGGCGTCGCCCCCACAGGCAGCTCGATAACCCGAGCCTGCGGCGTCAGCACATAAATATGTTCGTCTTCCTGAGCCTTCAAAGGCCTGGCAACAGCTGGTTTCTTGCTGGCAACGGGCTCCACTACCTTTTCGGAAGCCGAATCTTTGCTGCTGTCTGCTTGCGGGGCAGGCTCGGTAGCGTTCGAGGTGGACGCCTCCCTGTCCCAGGCCAGCAATTGACGCATCCAGGCGATCTTTCTATCGTCCTCACCATCGGCCACCTGCTGTCCGCCCTGGGCTCCAGCTTCCTTGTAGCGCCAATGGGCAGCCATCCCGTATTCCGCGAACTGGTGCATGTCGCGTGTGCGGATCTGGATTTCATAGCAGCGCCCCTGTGCATCCGCAATAACGGTATGCAGGGAACGGTAGCCATTGGGCTTGGGCCGGGAGATGTAATCGTCAAACTCCTCGGGCACCGGCGTCCACAGCGAATGCACCACCGCCAGGGTGTGGTAGCAGCTGCGCTCGTCATCAACAATGACACGCAAGGCGCGCAGATCAAACAGCTGATCGAAATCCAGATGCTTGTTGCGCATCTTGTTCCAGATACTGAAGATATGCTTGGGCCGGCCTGAAACCTCAGCCACGATATGCTCGCGTTTCAAGGCTGCCAGCAGTTGGTCGCGGACCTGACTGATCAGGGTTTCGCGCTCTACGCGCTTGTCTTCCAGCTTACTGGCAATATTCTTGTAGACCTCGGGATTCAGAAAGCGAAAGGCCAGATCTTCCATTTCCCACTTGATCTGCCAAATCCCCAAACGATTCGCCAAGGGCGTATAAAGCTCCAGCGTTTCACGCGCAAACTCGACCGGGCAGACGGTCTTGGACTGCCGATACCAGCGCAAGGACTGCAGGCGCGAAGCCAGGCGCATCATCACAATGCGCAAGTCAGCGGCCATCGCCAGCAGCATCTTGCGCTTCATTTCCTTTTGATCGCCCCCGCCTGTCTGCTCCTTGGCCTGGCCGGTCAGCGAGCCCAGACGGTACAAGGCGCGTGAGCCACGTACCAGCGTCATGACTTCGGCACCAAAGGCTTTCTGAACCGGGTCCTGCTTGACCTCCGGCCCAGGAGCAGGAGTAACGGCCAACAAGGCGCTGGCACGGGTTTGAGCGTCCACACCCAAGCCAGCCAAAATAAGCGCGACCTGAGCGCAATGGCTGTCCAAGGGTTCGCCGGTACTTCCGGCCAGATCCAGCAAAATAGGCCCCGCCCAGTCGGCAGCCGCCTGCAATAGCGTACGCCCTGCTTCATCCAGTCCGTGGCTGGCTTGCGCGAACCATTGAGGATTGAAGGCCGACTCGGCCATAGGGGGAGAAGCGGTGTGATTCATGTGGATTACGTCGATGTGGCCACTCAGCGCTGAAGTGGCTCTCTATACTGTAGACGCTAGTCTATCACCGCGAGTAAGAGCTTATGAGTCTGAACACATGCCGCCAGCTTCTGTTGATTTGGCACTCCCGTACCGGCGCCGCCCGTCAACTGGCCGAACAGGCCGAGGAAGGCGCGCTGCAGGTCCTCAAAGAACTGGGCGAGACAGAGCAGGTCTGTATCAAACGCTTGCATTGTGATCAGGTGCAAGCACAGAATTTGCGCGATTCCCACGCCTATTTGTTCTGCGCGCCCGAGAATCTGGGCAGTCTGAGCGGTGCCATGAAAGAGTGTCTGGACCGCAACTACTACGAGGTGCTGGATCAACTCAACGGGCGTCCTTATTCCGCCCTGATCAGTGCGGGTAGCGACGGGCAAGGTGCGCAACGGCAACTGGAACGGATTTGTACGGGCTGGCGGCTGGAGCTGGCCGCCCCCATCCGCATCTTCAATTTTCACGCCCAGACGCCAGAAGCCATTCTGGCTCCCAAGACCTTGAGCGAAGAGAAAATTGCCCAAGCTCGGGAAGCCGGTGGGCATCTGGCAGCACTGCTGTGTTTATGAAAAAGCCCTTTGCGTGTGCAAAGGGCTTTGATTCAAACTTTTAGTGCTATAGCTTTATCGCTTTAAAACGATGCCACCCGCCTGAAATCACGAGCATCACTGACTACGATGCCCTTAGCTCCCCTACCCAAGCAGCATTTGCCTCAAGCAGCAAGGACCTCAAGAAGGGAAGCCTCAAGCTCTAAGCCGGAGGCAGCTGAAAAACCTGCCGCAAATACGCCAGATACGCCGGATCGTCGCACATGGTCTTTTCCGGAGCATCGGACACTTTCGCCACGGGCTGGCCATTGCAACGCACCATCTTCATGACAATCTGCAAGGGCTCATGGCCCAGGTCATTGGTCAGGTTGGTGCCAATCCCGAAGGACACCTTGCAGCGGCCGGCAAAACGCAGGGCCAGCTCAATGGCTTTGGGTATGGTCAAACCGTCAGAGAACACCAAGGTCTTGGTACGTGGATCGGTACGGTTGGCCTGATAGTGCGCCAGCAAGCGCTCGCCCCAAATGAATGGGTCACCCGAGTCATGGCGAGCACCGTCAAACAGCTTGCAGAAGTACATGTCAAAGTCGCGCAGGAAGGCATCCATGCCGTAGACATCCGACAAGGCAATACCCAAGTCACCGCGATACTCTTTGGCCCACACTTCCAGAGCAAAAATCTGCGAGTCACGCAAACGGGGGCCCAGAGCCTGACAAGCCTGCAAGTATTCGTGGCCCATGGTGCCTAGCGGCGTCACCCCATACTTCATGGCCAACCAGACGTTGCTGGTGCCCGCAAAGTGCGGCTTCATCTGCTCGATCATGGTAGTGACCACTTCTTCGTGCCACTGCTTGGAAAAGCGACGGCGCGTACCGTAGTCAGCCACACGAAAGTCGCTCAGGGCCGGATCATCCACCACCAGCCGCATCTTGGACTGCAGACGCTCGCGCCCTTCTGCCCATGGCGGCTGCGGACATTCGTTGCGAAAGTAAACCTCGTTCACAATGGCCAGCACCGGGATCTCGAACAGGATCGTGTGCAGCCAGGGCCCCTGAACCGAAATTTCGATCTCGCCGGGCACATCACCGGCCTGCACCTGAATGCAGCGCTCGGGCAAGTGGAACAAGCCCAGAAAATCGACGAAGTCGCTTTTGATAAAGCGCAGGCTACGCAAATAATCCAGCTCGGCGTCTGAAAAACGCAACTGGCACAGTGCGTGAATTTCCGCCCGAATCTCGTCCAGGTACTGGCTCAAATTAATATTGGGAGTACGGCACTTATAGCGATACTCCACGTGCGCAGCCGGGAAATGATGCAAAACAACCTGCATCATGGAAAACTTGTACAGGTCCGTATCAAGTAAAGAGGTAATGATCATCACAAACCTACCGATTTTGATTGCGCAACCATAGCACGGGCGCCAGTTCTTGCGTACAGCTATCTAGCAGGTGAGCTATTGCGCCATCTCAATAAGCAAGAAGCTGAATATTCGTTAAAATCGAAAGATTCGATTTAAATCCCATTTTTATCGTTCAGGCCCTGTGCGTTGTCGCGCACCCCATCCGCGGCCCTTTGCCGTGACTGACCGCCTTAGCGATACCGCAGGAGTGTTACTGAAATGACCCACGTCGTCACCGAAAACTGTATCAAGTGCAAATTCACCGATTGTGTGGATGTGTGCCCCGTCGACTGTTTTCGTGAAGGCCCGAACTTTCTGGTGATTGACCCGGACGAGTGCATTGACTGCGCCGTCTGTATTCCCGAATGCCCGGCCAATGCCATTTTTGCTGAAGAAGATGTGCCGCAGGATCAAGTTCCCTTCATCGAACTGAACGCAGAACTGACGCCTATTTTTGCCAGCATCAACCGCTCCAAGAAACCGCTGGAAGATGCGGACGACTGGAACGGTGTGGAGAACAAACTACAGTATCTGGAGCGCTAAGCCCTTCGCTCGCTCTATAGAAGTCCGACCCGGTGGCTGCGTTCCTATCCAGCCACTCTTGCGCCCAATCTCGCCTTTTGATAAAAAAACTTGCCGCACTGCAGCAAGGGAAAATCCCAAGTACAGAGGAACGGTAAACGTCGTATTGTTTCCCACAGGAATAAGCATATACATTCCTCTGTATCAAATTAGGCAACACCAAGGCGCACACTATGCTTTACGATCTGCACGAACTTCAGCGGTCCTTTCTGGCCCCGCTGGCTGCCTTTACCGGCACCAGCTCCCAATGGTTCTCCAACCCATACAGTCCACTGGCCTACACGCCCCTGTCGCGCCAACTGGCGGCGGCCTCTGAACTGGTACACCGTATCGGCAAGGATTACGAAAAGCCAGCCTGGGGGCTGAACGAAACCCAGATCGACGGCCAGACCGTTGCCGTGCGCGAGGTCGAACACCTGAGCAAGCCGTTCTGCAAGTTGATCCACTTCGAGCGTGATCACCCCAAAGCCGCTCAGGACCCCACAATTTTGCTGGTAGCCCCTTTGTCCGGCCACCACGCCACCTTGCTGCGTGAAACCGTACGTGCGCTGTTGCCCGATCACTCCGTCTATGTCACCGACTGGATTGATGCCCGCATGGTGCCCCGTTCGGCCGGCCCCTTCCATCTGGACGATTACGTTCTGTATGTGCAGGAGTTCATCCAGGCGCTGGGCTCGAAGGTGCACGTCATGTCGGTTTGCCAACCCACAGTGCCAGTACTGGCTGCCGTCTCGCTAATGGCGACCCGCCGCTCGGCCGTGATGCCGCGCAGCATGATCATGATGGGTGGTCCCATCGACACGCGTCAGTCGCCTACGGAAGTGAACCGTCTGGCCACGACCAAGTCCTACTCCTGGTTTGAAAACAATCTGATTCATCGCGTGCCCACCAAGTACCCCGGTGCTCACCGTCGCGTGTACCCCGGCTTTTTGCAGCATGCCGGCTTTGTGGCCATGAATCCGGATCGTCACGTCAGCTCGCACTACGACTTTTATCAGCACCTGATCAAGGGTGATGATGACGACGCACAAGCACACCGCCGTTTCTACGACGAATACAATGCCGTGCTGGATATGCCCGCCGAGTTCTATCTGGACACGATCCGCATTGTGTTCCAGGAGCACCGCCTGCCCAAGGGCCAATGGCACGTGCATGGCGAACAGGTTCGTCCACAAGATATTGATGGCGTAGCCTTGTTCACCATTGAAGGCGAACTGGACGATATTTCCGGCCAGGGCCAGACCCATTCGGCTCAAGCGCTGTGCGCAAAAATTGCCCCTGAACTCAAGCAACAATTCACCGCACCCAACTGTGGGCATTACGGGATTTTCTCCGGAAGTCGCTGGCGCACGCTGATCTGTCCTAAAATCAGGGACTTCATCCGTCAGCACAACTGATATTTGGCTTAGGCCGTTTCTGACGGGGCCAGATGGCCCCGTTTTTGCATTCATGTCCGACACCTTAATACGGCGTATTGACGCCCTGCTCCCTCAAACCCAGTGCACCCGCTGTGGTTACGACGCCTGTCTGCCCTATGCCCAAGCCATCGCGCTTGAGGGCGAGGCCATCAACCGCTGCCCGCCAGGCGGGCAGGAAGGCGTACAAGCCCTGGCCGAGCTGCTGGGTCGTGAGGC
Source organism: Alcaligenes nematophilus (assembly GCF_026344155.1). Lineage (NCBI taxonomy): Bacteria > Pseudomonadati > Pseudomonadota > Betaproteobacteria > Burkholderiales > Alcaligenaceae > Alcaligenes > Alcaligenes nematophilus. The sequence goes on from NZ_JAPKMZ010000001.1 coordinate 856,345, forward strand.
CCTGCCCCTGGATCCGTCCTGTGGCGAATTCACCGGCCCCAGTCGGGCGGTGATTATCGAAGAACACTGTATTGGTTGCACCTTGTGCATCCAGGCCTGTCCGGTGGACGCCATTATTGGCGCCAACAAGCTGATGCATACCGTGCTGGCCGATCGCTGCACGGGCTGTGAGCTCTGTGTACCACCCTGTCCGGTGGACTGCATCAGCATGGTGCCCACCGACGACTGGAGCGCCGAACAGGCCGCTCAAGCACGCCTGGATACCGAACAGCGCCGGGAGCGCCTGCTGAATCGCCACAAGGAAAGCTCGGACCTGGCGGCCCGTACCCTGGCCAATAAACCCGTTCTGGCCAATGATGCCGATCAGGCTGATAAACGCGAGGCATCCATCGCCTCTGCCCTGGCTCGCGCCCGTGCCCGCCGTGCCAGCAAGACTGCAAGCGGAACCACACCATGAACGCTGCCAAGCGCTACGAGATTTTCAGTCGTTTTCAGGCTGCCAACCCCAAACCCACCACCGAACTGGAATACGCTGACACCTTTCAGCTGCTGATTGCCGTGATTTTGTCGGCCCAGGCCACTGATCGCTCCGTGAACCTGGCCACAGCCCGATTCTTTCCCGAGCATGGCACGCCCGAAGGAATTCTGGCCATGGGTGAAGAAGGCTTGCGCGAGGCCATCAAGACCATCGGTCTGTACAAGACCAAGGCCGCCAATGTCATCAAGACCTGTCAGATGCTGCTGGACTTGCATCAAGGCAAGGTTCCCTGTGATCGCGCCGCTCTGGAAGCGCTTCCCGGTGTAGGTCGTAAAACTGCCAACGTGGTCTTGAACACCGCGTTTGGCCTGCCCACCATTGCGGTAGACACACATATTTTCCGTGTAGCGAACCGCACCGGCATTGCACCCGGCAAGAACGTGGTCGAAGTGGAAAAGAAGCTGGAGAAAGTCATACCCAAGCCTTTTTTGCTGGACGCTCACCACTGGCTGATTTTGCATGGCCGCTACATTTGTGTAGCCCGCAAGCCCAAGTGCCCCCAGTGCGGCATCTCGGATTTGTGCGACTTCAAACCGAAAACCGTTAACACTTAAGTAACACATACCCGGTTTAACAACATTTGTTTACCAAACAGTGCATTAAACCGGACCATCCTATGACAAACCCGCATAGTTTTGCTTCGTCGGCGCTTCCATACTGAAACGCATGAAGGACTCTGCCTATAGTTTGCTGGCGATGGAATCACCGCGGTAAGAGGCAAAGGACGCGTAACGGGTTCCTGCGCCGACCAGCCAACGTACAGGCCCATATTGACGACTCACGACAAGGAGCGTTCTCATGACACGGGCTGCCCTGGATATTGAGAATCTGTACGCCTGGCACCGAGAGTTCCCGCTCTTGCGCGGTTTGAATTTGCAGGTCGCTTCCGGCGAAATCTGCACTGTCTTGAGCCGCAACCGGGCCGGCCGCAGCGCCATGCTACGCGCCATCGTGGGTTTAACGGATAGCCGCCGCGGCTCCATCCGTATCCAGGGCACCGAAGCCATTCACCTGAACCAGCATCAGCTGGCAGATCTGGGCGTGGGCTACAGCCCCTACGAACAAAGCATTTTTACCGGCTTGAGCTGCGAGGAAAATCTCCTGCTGCCACCTGCCATAGGAACAGCCTTGGGTGGTGGAATGTCGCTGGTACAAATCTATGAACTATTGCCCAGTCTGGAGCAGCGTCGCCACCATATGGCTACCCACCTGTCTACTGGGGAACAAAAGATACTGGCGATTGCGCGCTTGCTGCGCACGGGTGTGAATCTGCTGCTTCTGGACAAGGTATCCGAGGGCTTGGCCCCGGTGCAGGCCCAGACACTGAGCAAGTTGATCTGCACGCTGCGCAATGAGGGCTACACCATTGTGCTGGCCGAACAATGCCCGCAGTTCTCGGCAGAGTTCAGCGATCAGTTTCATGTGCTGGAACAAGGGCAAATTGTCGAGCGATTCAGCCGCAACGAATTAAGCCATAAATACGAAGCCCTGCACGCACTCCTGAATGTATGAGCACTTGATTCGCCAAGCTCCAAACCTGCGTCTTCCCCCTGCTTGTCCTTGCCTGGAAGGCAGATACAGGATCCCAATAAACAGGCATCCCGAAAAGTGGAAAAACGCCCAGAAATAACCGGACAGGTTCCAAGGCTTTCCATTTCCGGGCTGTTACCAGGTGATGCTAAAAACAGACATAGCGGCCAAATTGGCCCCGCATGAATTCTGCTTACTTGATCTACAACAAGGTCAGGCGGCCAACTACCTCTGAAGCTTGCTTTGGATCAAATCCGCAGGCCCAGCCCTCATGCACTCTGTAGGCTTTACACACACCTACGGAGCTCCTATGAAATCCCGCCACTTGATTCCAGGTCTGCACCTGTCCTTGCTTGCTGTTGGACTGGCCGCTGTTTTGTACGCGCCTCAAGGCCAAACACACGAAGCGGGTGATTTCTTGCTCAAAGGTGGCGTGACCTGGGTATCCCCAAAATCCAATAACGGCTCTGTGGCTGATGGCACCGTCAAGCTGGACGTAGGCAATAATGCCCGCCCCAGCTTCTCGCTGACTTACATGGCCACCCGCAATATTGGTATTGAGCTGCTGGGCGCTTTCCCCTTCCAGCACAATATCGACAGCAATCTGGGTCGTATCGGCAAGACCAAGCACTTGCCCCCAACCCTGAGCCTGCAATACCACTTCCTGCCTGACAGCGACTTCCAGCCCTATGTGGGCGTGGGCGTGAACTACACCATGTTCTTTGACACCGAGTCGCGCGGTGCTCTGGCGGGTTCCGACCTGAAGCTGAAAAACAGCTGGGGGTTTGCAGCCCAGGTCGGTGTGGATTACAAGCTGGACAAGAACTGGTTCCTGAATGCTGACGTGCGTTACATCAGCATCCGCCCAGACGTGAAGCTGAACGGCCAGTCCATTGGCAAAGCCAAGCTGGACCCCGTGGTTGCCACCATCGGGGTCGGCTACCGCTTCTAAGCTGTCGCCTCTTCCTGCTCGCGTTTGCCCTGCCCCAAGCCCAGATAGCTTTCTATCACTCGGGGATTATGAGCCAGGTCAGACGCGGGCCCTTGCAGCACCACATCGCCCGTCTCCAGAACATAACCGTAGTCAGCCACTTGCAAAGCGGCACGAGCGTTTTGCTCGACCAGCAAGATAGCCACACCGGTACTGCGCAGTCGGGCGATGATCATGAAGATCTCCCGCACCACACGCGGCGCCAGGCCCAGACTGGGTTCATCCAGCATCAGCACTTTGGGTTGCGCCATCAAGGCACGACCTACGGCCAGCATCTGCCGCTCCCCGCCTGACAAAGTCCCTGCCAGCTGTGTACGACGCTCTTTCAAGCGTGGAAACAAGGTGTAGACCTTGTCCATGGTGTCGCGCCAACCGGGATGGCGGGCACGATACAGGCGAAAACCGCCCAGCAGCAGATTGTCTTCTACTGTCATGCTGCCAAACAGCTCGCGGCGTTCTGGCACCAGGGAAATACCGGCCGCAACGCGACGCTCCACTTCCCAATGGCTGATCTCCTGCCCTTCGTACTGCACCGAGCCTGTGCTGCGGCCCACGCTGGGCAAAGAACCCATCATGGAATTGAGCAAAGTGGACTTACCGGCGCCGTTGGCACCAATCACGGTCACAATGCTGCCGGCACGCACGTCCAGGCTGGCACCCATCACGGCACTGACTTTGCCGTATTGAGCCGCCAGATTGTCTACCTTCAGAATAATGTCTTTCGATTGTGCCGAACTCATAGCGCTGCTCCTGCCGAGGCGGGCTCATTGACCTGATCCAGATCCAGGTCGTCATCAATACCACCCAGGTAGGCTTCCAGCACGGCTGGATTTTCCTGAATTTCCTTGGGCAAACCTTCGGCCAGCTTGGTGCCAAAGTCCATGACAACCAGCTTGTCCGTCAAATTCATGACAAAGTCCATGTCATGCTCCACCAGCAGAATGCTCATGCCTTCGCTACGCAGCTGATCCAGCACTTTGGCCAGTTCCTGCTTTTCCTTGTAGCGCAAGCCGGCAGCCGGTTCGTCCAGCAGCAAAAGCAGCGGATCAGAAGCCAGAGCACGGGCAATTTCCAGAATACGCTGTTGGCCCAGGGCCAGATTGCCCGCCTCTTCGTACAGATAGTCACCCAGACCCACACGCTGCAGCTGAACAGCCGCTTCGTGCAACAGCTCGGCTTCGCTGCGACGCTCGGTATGCAGGACGGCGGACACCACACCGACATTCCGACGCAAGTGAGCGCCCAGTGCCACGTTCTCCAACACAGTCATAGTTGGCAGCAACTGCACGTGCTGGAAGGTACGGCCCACGCCCAGACGAGAAATCTCGCGTGCAGGTTTGCCATCAATCCGCTGCCCCAGAAAGCTGACCTGACCACTGGTGGCCGACAGCACGCCGGTAATCAGGTTAAAGGTCGTGCTCTTGCCCGCACCGTTAGGACCGATCAGGCCCATGATCTGACCTGCATTCAAGGTGAAGCTGATGTCATTCACAGCCACCAGACCACCGAACTCCTTGCGAATCTTGTTCACTTCCAGAACCAGCGAACCGGCCTGCGGACGCTCACGTTGAGGCAAAGCCTCGGCTTGTGGGGGAGCAGCCTGATGACGCTTCTGTGCACCGAAAACCTGTTCCCAGGCCTTGTGCAGAATGGGCCACAAACCGTCGCGCGCGTACTGCAAAATCAGAACCATCAAGATACCGAAAACGATCAGCTCGAAGTTGATGTCGGTATTGAGCAGCTTGGGCAACCAGTTCTGCAACTGGTCTTTCAGGCTCAGCACCAGGGCCGAACCCAGAACGGCACCCCAGACACTGCCTGCTCCGCCCAACACGGCCATGAACAGGTATTCAATACCGTAGTTCAAACCGAAGGGGCTGGGCGAGACGGCGCGCTGGTAGTGCGCGTAGAGCCAACCGGACACACAAGCCAGCAAAGCGGCGTAAACGAACACGATGACCTTGTAATTGGCCATGTTCACACCAAAGGACTCGGCCATGCCGCTGCCATGCTTCAGAGCGCGAATAGCACGTCCGGGACGGGAGTTCAGCAAGTTACGCGTACCCCACATGGCCAGCAAGGCAAAGGCCCAGATCAGGTAGTAAATATCCCGACCGGAGGACAGGGAAATACCGAAGAACTCCAAAGGAGCAATACCGGAAATACCATCGTACTGCCCCAGGAACTCCAGGTTACCGAACAGGTAGTACAAGGCCAGGCCCCAGGCCAAGGTACACAGGGGCAGGAAGTGACCGGACAAGCGCAGTGTGATCGCGCCCAGAATGTAGGCCACCATCATGGTAATGGCCATGCCAATCAGCAGATTGAACCAGGGCGACCAGCCCAGGCGAGCCGTCAGGTACGCCGTAGTGTATGCACCCAGGCCCACAAATGCAGCCTGACCAAAAGAAGTCAGACCACCCACGCCAGTCAACAACACCAGACCCAGCACAACCAAGCTGGTCAAACCAATATAGTTAAGCTGGGTAATCCAGAATTCGGGCGTTGCGCCCAGCTGCGGCAAAACCAATAGAACCGCAATAAATAGTAGCGTCAGCCAGTGTCTCATGTGATTTACTCCTCATCATCCACGTGCTTGCTACCGAAGGAGCGCCACAACAACACCGGTATCACCATGGTAAATACAATAACTTCTTTGTAGGCACTGGCCCAGAAAGAGGAAAACGCTTCCAGAACCCCCAGGAACAAGGCACCCAAGAGGGTGACGGGGTAGCTGATCAGGCCGCCAAAGATTGCAGCCACAAAGCCTTTAAGACCAATCAAAAAGCCCGTGTCGTAGTAGATGGTCGTTACAGGCGCAATCAGCATGCCTGACAAGGCACCGATGGCCGCAGCCAGAGTGAAGGTCAGGGATCCGGACATATTGGTACTGATACCCACCAGACGGGCACCACGACGGTTCACCGCCGTTGCACGCAGGGCGCGACCGTAAAGGGTCTTACCAAAAAAGCCCCACAAGGCCAGAATCAGGACCACGCAAGCGCCCATCACAAAGAAGGTTTGAGCGGACCAGCTCACTGCCCCCAGGGACACCTCACCTTCCATGAAGGGAGGCGTGCGCCAGCCTTCCGGACCGAAGAACACCAGGCCCAGACCCGTCAGCGCGAAGTGCACGGCGACCGAGGTAATCAGCAGCACCAGCACACTGGCTTCGGCGATAGGCTGGTATACCAGGCGGTAGACCATAGGGCCCAGAGGAATCACCACCGCCAGCGAGAACAGCACGGCCACCCACAATGGCAGCTCCGAGCTGACAATGGCGGGAGCGGCAAAGTAAACCGCGACGGGGATCACGATATTGACCAGAAACTTGCGGGGCATGCCGGCCAGGCTGCGGCTGCGCAAGGCAGAGAGCAACTCCAGCAAGAACACCAGCGCACCAGCGATCAATAGCAAAATAACGGTTCCCGGCATGCGGCCATTGACCACAAAGGCCAGGGTCAAGGCGCCAAAGGTGACGAACTCACCTTGCGGGATAAAGATAACGCGGGTAACCAGGAAAACCAGAACCAGGGCGAGCCCGAGCAAGGCATAGATGGCGCCATTCAATATGCCATCCTGCAACAAAATTAAAGCGATGGTGGTATCCATGTCGGACAACATCCTGTACAACAAAAAGGGCAAAGGGCTTACGGCAAACGCAGGCCTGTAGCGGGAACGGGTGCCAGGATCAGCCAGCACCCGCCTTGGAAAAAACCGGCTCTTGAGCCGGTTTTTGCCTGTCAGATATTACAGATCAGGCTGATACGTCCATTTACCGTCGACCACTTTCACAATCACGTGGGCACGCTTGTCCAGACCGGCGTGGTCCGTTGCAGACATATTGAACACACCTTGGGAAGCAGCCAGTTCCTTGGTTTGCTCCAGAGCATCACGCAGGGCTGCGCGGAACTCGGGGGTACCTGGCTTGGCGCCGGACTTCAGGGCTTCCGGAATGGCTTCGGTCACGAGCAGACCGGCATCCCACATGTGACCACCAAAGGTATTGATGGAACCAGCGCCGTATTTGGCTTCGTATTTTTCCTTGTAGTCCATGGCGGTCTTTTTCACCGAGCTGCTGTCAGGCAGTTGTTCGGCAACCAGCAATGGACCGGCTGGCAAGATCATGTCGTTACAGTCTTTGCCACACACACGCAGCACGTCGCTGTTGGCGGCACCGTGTGTCTGGTAAATGATGCCAGCGTAGCCACGGCCTTTCAGCTCGCGCTGAGGCAAGGCAACAGGGGTACCGGAACCGGCGATCAGAACGGCATCAGGCTTGGTGCCCAGCAGCTTCAGAACCTGACCGGTCACGCTGGTGTCGTTACGGCCATAGCGCTCGGCGCCCAGCACTTTGATGCCTTTGGCTTGAGCGGCTTCGGTAATCACGTTCAGCCAGCCGTCACCGTAGGCGTCGTTGTAGCCGATAAAGCCCAGGGTTTTGACGTTCTGCTTGACCATGGCATCGGCCAGAGCACCGGCCATCAACTGGTCATTCTGAGGGGTCTTGAACACCCAGGTACGGGCGCCTTCCACAGGATCAACAATCTTGGCGTTGGCGGCCACACTGATCATGGGAGTCTTGGTTTCGCCGGCAACGTCCACCATGGCCAGGGAACCAGGGGTCACGGAAGTACCGATCACCACGTCCACTTTGTCATCGGTGATCAGCTTGCGCATATTGCGTACGGCTACGGTGGTATCGGTTGCATCGTCCAGAACGATGTACTCGATTTTCTGGCCGGCCACTTCAGTAGGCAGCAGGCTGACTGTATTGCGCTCAGGAATGCCCAGCGAGGCCGCCGGTCCTGTCGCTGCCACCGTCACACCCACCTTGATCTGCGCGGACACGGCCACGGGCAGGCTCAAGGCCAGGGCTGCAGCCAATGTCGTCAGGCGACCAGTAGTAATGCAGTTCATCCTTTTCTCCCAAATTTTGTTCATTGTTGTGGACCGATTCAACGGTCAAAAAATCGTAATACAGATAATCACCAGCACATACCAGAAACGTATCAAGTCACGAGAATTTCAGATATTGGTGTTTACCTTAAATATTAAAAGTTTAAATAGTGCACTAACTAAAGTGATAGCTCACTAATTAAGTGCCCTGTGCCGCGATTTTCTTCACTGGAGAGCCCACTGGAGGTCAGGAAGATCTGCACTTTGGAACCCTCTGTTCCAAACGCACTCTAATTGTCGATTACTATGTAGGACTGCACCTCCTGTAGGCATTGAACTGTTTTTCATAAGGCAGCACACGTGGAAAAAGTACGTAAAACAGACGCTGAGTGGCGCGCCCAGCTCAGCCCCGAAGAATTCTATGTCACCCGTCAGAAAGGGACGGAGCGCCCCTTTACCGGTCGCTACTGGGACACCACCACGCCCGGCATCTACCGCTGCGTCGGTTGCGGCACGCCCCTGTTTGCCTCGGACACGAAGTTTGATGCCGGTTGCGGCTGGCCCAGCTACTTCACGCCCCTGAACCCGGACAATGTGCGCGAGGAGCTGGATACCAGTCACGGCATGCGCCGTACCGAAGTGCTTTGCAATGTCTGCGATGCTCATTTGGGGCACGTCTTTGAAGACGGTCCCCCACCCACTGGGCTACGATATTGCATTAACTCTCTATCCATGACTTTTGAACCCGAAGCATGAAGAAGCTCTTATTTGATCTATTCCCGCTCGTACTGTTCTTTCTGGCGTTTCGCTTCTCCGACATTTATGTCGCCACCGGCGTGGCCATGGCCGCCTCGGTCCTGCAGATACTGTGGCTGAAGCTCACCCGCAAGGCGATCGAGACCTCGCACTGGATCAATCTGGCCGTCATTGTGGTCTTTGGCGGTGCCACCCTGTTTTTCCACAATGATGTCTTCATCCGCTGGAAACCCACGGTGCTGTACTGGATCTTTGCTCTGGTACTGCTGGGCGGACGTTACCTGATGCATCGCAATCTGATGCAAAAATTCATGGGCACCCATCTGGTCTTGCCCGGCCATGTCTGGGACAAATTAAACCTGGTCTGGGCAAGCTTTTTTGTCGCCATGGGCCTGGTCAATCTGTACGTTGCCTTCTCGGGCCACTTTACCGAATCCCAATGGGTCAACTTCAAGGCCTTCGGCCTGCTGGGTTTGATGCTGGTGTTTGTCGTTGCCCAATCCTTGTGGCTGGGCCGCTACCTGCAAGACTCTTCCGACAACTCCACTCCCCCAAAATCTTGATTTCGCCATGACAGACGCACTTGCTTCCCTGATTCACGAACGGCTCCAGACACTGGAACCGTCGGAGCTGGACATCATCAATGAGTCCCATCTGCACGCTGGCCACGCCGGTGCACAAGGTGGTGCAAGCCACTTTCGGGTGATCATCGCCTCGAAACAATTTGATGGAATTTCAACACTGGCACGACACAGACTTGTGTATGATCGCGTCCACGATCTAATGCCTTTCCCGATTCACGCATTGGCTATTCAAGCCAAAACCACCGCTTAAGGATGCTCATGAAACGTATTGCCGCATTTGCCCTGACCTGCGCTATGGCTGCTCCCGTCTATGCACAGACGATTGCCACCGTAAACGGCAAAAACCTCACGCAAAAAGACCTGGATCAGTTCGTCGCCGTTCTGGTCGAGCAAGGCGCCAAGGACTCGCCCGAGCTGCGTGAGCAAGTCAAACAGGAAATGGTCAACCGTCTGGCTGTGGTGCAAGCCGCTGAAAAAGCCGGTATCGACAAGACCAACCAGGTTCAGCAAGAGCTGGAACTGGCCCGCCAGAGCATTCTGGTCCGTGCCCTGATGGCTGACTACCTGAAAAAGAACCCCGTCACCGACGCCGACCTGACCAAGGAATACAACACCATCAAGGCGATGGAAGAAGGTCAGCAGGAATACAAGGTGCGCCACATTCTGGTCAAGGACGAAGCTGCCGCCAAAGATTTGCTGGCCAAGATCAAGTCCAAGAAAATCAGCTTTGCTGATGCCGCCAAGAAAGACTCCATCGACACCGGCAGCGGCCAGCAAGGCGGCGATCTGGGCTGGGCTCCTAGCTCCACCTACGTGCCCGAGTTCGCTCAGGCTGTAGAGAAGATGAAAAAAGGCGAGCTGAGCGCTGCACCTGTGCAGTCGCAGTTTGGCTGGCACATCATCCAGGTGGACGATGCTCGCCCTGTGACCTTCCCCGCCATGGCCGAAGTGAAGCCTCAGCTGGAAGAAATGATGCGTCAGCGCAAGCTGGCTGAGTACCAGCAGAAAATCCTGAAAGAAGCCAACATCAAGTAATGGCTTTGACAGCCGCTTTGTTTTCCCGATAAAGCAGCTGGCAGGAAAAACAAATATGGCGCCTCAATGGCGCCATATTTGTTTGTTGTGCAGGTCGTTCATGCGGTAATTAAAAGCCCAGATCACTGCTGAACCACCACCAGGACTATTCAACGCGCATTAAAACAAAAGGCAGAGCGTGCTTAGCGCACTGCCTAAAAGTCGAAAAATAGCTACCAGAGCAAATATCCTGCTGACTCATAGACTCTTGGCAAAAAAGCTAAGCCTGCAAGGTGGCAGAACTTCACTTCTTCCCCCTGCGCTATTCACCCGCCAGTAAAGCCAGGAACTGGGCTTCGTCCAGAATAGTCACGCCCAACTCCTGCGCCTTGGTGAGCTTGGAACCCGCCTCTGCACCTGCCAGCACATAGGCCGTCTTTTTGGAGACCGAGCCACTGGCCTTGCCCCCTGCTTCCAATACACGACGTGTAGCTTCGTCCCGGCTCATGCTGGGTAGCGTACCCGTAATGACCACCGTTTTGCCCGCCAGCGGCAGATTAGCGCTATTGGCGCGGGCTTGCGCCTGTTGAGGTATGACCCCAGCCGCCAGCAGCGCATCCAGGGCCTCACGATTATGCGGCTCCTGGAAAAAGTGCCGCACGGAAGCCGCTACAACCGGGCCCACCTCATTGACTTGCAGCAGCGCTTCTTCATCAGCCTGCTCCAATGCCTGCAAGGAGCCAAAATGCTGTGCCAGATCGCGCGCCGTGGTCTCACCCACATGGCGAATGCCCAAGGCGTAAATCAAGCGATTCAAAGCCGGCTCGCGCACCTTATCAATCGCCTCGATCAGATTCTCGGCCGATTTGCGTCCCATACGCTCCAGTAGCACCAACTTTTCGACTTGCAGCTTGAAGATATCGGCCAAGGTATGCACCAGCCCGGTTTCCACCAACTGATCCACCAGCTTTTCACCCAAGCCTTCAATATCCAGCGCTTTACGGCTGGCGGCGTGAATCAGGGTTTGCTTGCGCTGGGCAGGACAAATCAGACCACCAGTACAACGCCAGGCAGACTCTCCTTCCAGACGCTCCAGTGCCGACTGACAAGCTGGACACTCCTTGACCATCTCGAAAGGCACGCTGCTCTCGGGACGCTGCTCCAACACCACAGCAACCACTTCAGGGATCACATCACCGGCACGGCGTACCACGACGGTATCGCCCGCTCGCACATCTTTACGACGCACTTCGTCTTCGTTATGCAGCGTGGCATTAGTGACTGTGACACCGCCCACAAACACCGGCTTCAAACGCGCGACGGGTGTGACAACCCCGGTACGGCCCACTTGAAACTCGATACTCTCCACACGCGTCATTTCTTCTTGCGCGGGGAATTTATGAGCAACGGCAAAGCGCGGCGCACGGGCCACATAGCCCAGAACACGCTGCGCAGCCAAAGAGTTGACCTTGTAGACCACACCGTCAATTTCAAAGGGCAAACCGGGACGACGTTGCTGGGTTTCACCATAGAAATCCAGCAGGCCCTGCACGCCCTTCACGACTTTACGGTCGCGGCTCAACGGCATACCCAGGCTTTCCAGCCAGTCCATCATGCCCGATTGGGTATCACGAGGCAGTGCCTCACCAGCGGGTTCCGCAAACAAGGCACTTTGTGGCTGATTCGCGGCAGGCATGGGGCTGACTTCACCCCAACCATAGGCGAAAAAGCGCAAAGGCCGTTTAGCAGTTATTTTCGGGTCCAGCTGACGCAAGCTGCCTGCGGCCGCATTGCGCGGATTCACAAATACTTTCTCGCCACGCTTGGTCTGGTTCTCGTTCAGGCGCTCAAAGTCCGCCCGGTTCATCAGAACCTCGCCTCGCACTTCCAGCACGGCGGGCAATTGTGCCGCCTCGCCACGCAAGCGCAGAGGAATGGACTTGATGGTGCGAATATTGCTGGTGACGTCCTCGCCCGTGGTGCCATCACCGCGAGTCGATGCCTGTACCAACAGGCCTTGCTCATAGCGCAAGCTGATCGCCAGACCGTCAAACTTGTATTCGGCCAGATAATCTACCCGACGATCCAGTCCCACCACACCTGCCTCGACCAGGGTATCGGCGACACGCTTGTCAAAGGCCTGAACTTCTTCAGCATCAAAGGCATTACCCAAGGACAGCATGGGGACAGCGTGCTGAACCGTATCAAAACCATCCAGAGGCGCTGCACCCACACGCTGTGTGGGCGAGTCCGGAGTAATCCATTCCGGGTGCTCGGCTTCCAGCGCCAGCAGCTCGTTCATCAATGCGTCGTATTGCGCGTCCGAAATGCTGGGCGCATCCTGAACGTAATAGGCCCAGTTATGCTGGGCCAGTTCTTCATGTAACTGCTGTACTCGCTTCAAGCTCACGAAAAAATCCTGCCTGTACGTTCCTGGCCTGCTGTAAAGCCAGCCTGCTCCAGGCGTTCGTACAGATTACTTAGTTGTTCATCAATGTTTTGGTCGGTGCTCTCGGGCAAGGGGCGACCTTGATCATCCAGCACCACGCCGTCCAGACGGCTGGCCAGATCACGGGCCACCGTTGCCATGCGGCTGAAGGCATGATCGTCCGCCGGACTGTTGGGCAAATCCAGCAGCAAGTCGATACGCTCAATGCTGGCCGACTGAATATCTTTGGGCTGAGCACCATCGAACATGGCGGTGAAACGGGGCTGTCCCGAATCTGCCAACCAGGCCAGTTGCTGGCCAAAGGGCAGAAAGCCGGCATCCTTGACCATTTGAATCACGGACGAGGCAGGCATGGGGCCAGGCAAGCGCACCGACACGCCCACCAGGGCATCCAGATCAGCGCAGGTATTATCCAGGGCAGCCGCACGACGCAGCACATCATCCTGTTCCGGACCTTCTACCGAACCATCAAACTGCTGTGCCAGCGCTTGCGCAGCCATCCAGACCTGCGACCACTCGATCGCCGACAAGGGGCCACTACGGTTGGCCAGCAAAACGGCAATCTGCATGCTGGCGTAGGACTCGCCCGAACGCAGGCGAGCACGATGACCGCCCCCTTCGCATTCCGCGAAATAACGCACAGGCTTGGCACCGGTACGCGATACCGATTGCAAGGCCTGAGCCAGATCCTGAGCATCCACGGGCTGGCTGAAACTGATATCGATAACGGCCTCGGTCGTGCAGTCGGCCTCGGCCGCATCGTGCTCACCGTCAGCAGACGCAGAATCGCCGCCACGCGTCATGCTGGGCTCGCGGCGCTCCAGCTCGGTGAGCTGGCTCATCAAGGGATCGGTATCCCCATCCGGGAATTGGCTTTGCATCTGCTGGCGCACTCGGCGGTCTTGCCACCAGTTAAAGACCACCACGAGCAAGATGAGCAAAATGCCCAATAAAATCAGTGCGATTTGCAAATCACTCATTGTCAGTTCCGTCGAATCAACACTAGCGGATTAAAAAAAACAGGCTTACACACTGCTCATTTGCATGGCAGCGTCTACGTCCACTGCCACAATTCGGGATACACCTTGCTCTTGCATGGTGACCCCAATCAGTTGTTTGGCCATCTGCATGGCAATTTTATTGTGAGAAATAAATAAAAACTGGGTTTGGTCACTCATGCTGGCCACCAGATTGGCATAGCGTTCGGTATTCGCATCATCCAGTGGCGCATCCACCTCGTCCAGCAAACAAAAGGGTGCGGGATTGAGCTTGAAGAAGGCAAAAACCAGCGCTGTCGCTGTCAATGCCTTTTCACCACCAGAGAGCAAATGAATCGTGCTATTGCGCTTGCCTGGTGGCTGAGCCATGACCTGCACCCCAGCTTCCAGCACTTCATCGCCCACCATCGTCAGTTTAGCCTCTCCACCACCAAATAGCCTTGGGAAAAGCTCGCCAAAGTGCTGATTAACGATGTTGAATGTTTCCATGAGCAACTGGCGAGTCTCGCGGTCAATCTTGCGAATCGCATCTTCCAGAGTCTCGATGGCATCACTCAAATCTTTATGCTGAGCATCCAGATAGGTCTTGCGTTCCTGGGCCGTAGTCAGCTCCTCAAGGGCCGCCAGGTTCACCGGACCCAGGCCTTCAATCTGGCGCGAGATGCGCTGCACTTCAGACTGTAACCAGCCCACACGCTGCCATTCCGGTGTCTTTTCCTGTAACAAGCTCCACAGTTCGGAACGGTTTACCTTTCTGCTGTCCAGCTGTTCAGCAAACTGTTCGACCGCCAGACGCGACGCTTGTTCCTGCAACTGCAATTCAGTGACTTGCTCGCGCAAGGGGGCCAGATTCTTTTCGTTCTCGGCACGGGCCTGTTCATGCTCACGCAATTGGGCAGCCAGCGTATCGAGTTGAATTTTTGCCAGACGAACGGCTTCTTCACGTTCGGCACGCAACTCCAGGGCATCTTGTAAACCGGCTTGTGCGGCGGACGCATCCAGATCCAGCAGTTCGCCTTGCAAACCTTCCAGCTGACCGGCCGTGCGTTGTGCCTGCTCCTGCGCCAGGGCCAGATTGCGCTGCAGTTCGGCCATGCGCTGCACCAAAGCACGCTCGGCAAATTGGGCATCATGCACGGCGCGCTCACGCTCGTGTACGGTACGGCGGGCCTGTTCTGCCTGTTCGGCGCCCTTCTCGCCTTCCATCTGCGCTTCGGCAAACACGCCCTGATGTTCGGCCAGCTCTTCATCCAGCGTTTCAAAGCGGGCCTCGAATTCCTCGCGGTTCGCCTGCAGCTCTTCGCGCTGTACTGCCAGTTCTTCCAACTCTTCGTTGATGCGGCTACCACGCTCTTGCGACTGCTGCGCCTGTTGGGCCAACTTGGAGTGCTCCAGCTGCACATCGTGCATCCGAGCTGTCAGCTCGCCCACGCGGGCTCGGGCCGGAACCAGGCCGTTACGCACTTGCTGCAAGGCCATTTCGGCCTGGGTGCTGGTATGGCCCAGTTCATCGACAATCAGTTGAGCGCCGCGCAGCTCGCGCTCCAGATGAGCAATTTCCTGCTGACGTGCCAGCATCCCGGCTTGTTCGGAGTCGGGTGCATAAAAGCGAATGCTGTGCTTATCCACCAAATGGCCGTCACGCACCACGATTGCCATTTGCTCTGTCAGTTGATCGCGCAAGCTCAGGGCCTGCTTCAAATCCTGACAGACATAAACCTGGTGCAACCAATTATCCAGCAAGCTGCGCAAGCCACCCTCTTGCTGTCGCAACACCGAAGTCAACAAGGGTAAATCCAGGGCAGGCTTGGCCGGCGCTCCCGCCTCGGGCAACTGATAAAAACTTAAACGGGCCGGTGGTGCATCACTGGCGAAAGCTGCGGCCATATCCAGGCGGCGCAGCTCCAAGGCCGTCATGCGCTCGCGCAGCACAGCCTCCAGCGCGGTTTCCCAGCCTTTTTCCACGTCCAGGCTTTGCCATAGACGCTTCATGTTCTCCAGTCCATGCTTGGCCAGCCAGGGTTCCAGAGTTCCCTTGCGCGCCACATCCTCCTGCAAACGACTCAAGGCCAGATGACGTGCTTCCAGACGGGCCATATCCTGCCCGCCTTGCAAGGCTTGCTCCTGCGCCTTCTTGCGCTCCTCTTCCAGTCGAGGAAGCTGGGCCTCCAGATGCTGCATATGTTCCTGAGCTTGCTGCAGCTGATTTTGCAGCATGTTCAGATCGCCTTGCAGGCGCTCCAGATTGTCCGGGTCCGGGGCATTGAGTTCGCGCAATTCCTGCTTCAAGCGCTCCTGACGCTGCTCCACGCCTTGAATCTGGCGGTCGGCATCACGCTGTGATTGCGCAGCCAGGGCCAAGCTCTGTTCCAGACGCGCCAAAGCCATGCGCATTTCGTCCCGACGCTGGGCCTGTTCGCGTACACGCAGCTCCAGATCGGGCAAGGCGCCTTGCGCCTCCTCCAGCAGAATCTGTAATTCTTCCAGCTTTACCGCTGCTTCCTCGCGTTGCTGCTCGCTGTTTTCCAGCTCCAGCTGGCAATGCTCCTGTTGCTCAATCCAGTCGTGCTGCTGTTGTTCCAGCTGCTCGCGGCGCTGCGCCATACGGCTACGCGAATCCAGCACGTGGCGGATTTCCGCTTCCAGGCTGGACACTTGAGAGCCTGCCTCATACAACTGGCTTTGCGCCAGATGCAAGGCATCGCCAGCCTGTAAATGAGCTTGTCGCTGCGACTCCAACGTGGATTCGGCATGCCGCAAACCGGCAATGGATTCTTCCAGCTTGGTCTGAGCCTGTTCAATCGCCAGGAAACGGGCTTTTTGATCGCTCTGTGCATTGGACTCTTTCAGCAGCCACAGCAGGTTTTGCTTGAGCTCACCGTCTTGCTGCAAGTCACGATACTGGCGTGCCACTTCGGCCTGCGCCTGCAATTTCTCCAACTGCGCATCCAGTTCTCTTTGAATGTCTTCCACTCGCAGCAGGTTTTCACGGGTATCGCGCAAGCGGCTTTCTGTTTCGCGGCGACGCTCCTTGTAGCGCGACACGCCTGCGGCTTCTTCCAGAAACACACGCAGTTCTTCCGGCTTGGCTTCAATCAGGCGGTTGATCATGCCCTGCCCGATGATGGCGTAACCCCGCGCCCCCAAGCCCGTACCCAGGAAGATGTCGTGAATATCACGCCGGCGAACAGCCTGATTGTTCAGAAAGTAGCTGCTGGTCCCGTCCCGGCTCAGGACACGCCGTACCGAGATCTCGGCATAGGTGCTCCACTGACCCGAGGCCCGCCCTTCAGAATTATCGAAAACCAGCTCAACCGATGCGCGGCCCGCCGGTTTGCGTTGCGAGGAGCCATTGAAAATCACGTCCTGCATGGACTCGCCACGCAGCTCGGAGGCTTTGCTCTCGCCCAGCACCCAGCGCACCGCATCGATGATGTTGGATTTTCCACAGCCGTTGGGCCCGACAACGCCAACCAACTGACTGGGAGTTGGGATGGAGGTCGGGTCCACAAAGGATTTGAAACCAGCTAGTTTGATCTGGGTTAGACGCACAGGGTAGAAGTCAGCTCAGAAAAGACCAATTTGAACAGGCGCACAGGCGCATCTTGATCTGCCCGGCACCGCGAGTCGTATGATACCGCAGCACCTGCCACCCACAGCAAAACACGCCAAAAAACAAATGAAAACCACGGCACGGCTGCTGGGATGATAAGGCAGTAAACTCCCCCTTGCCGTCAAGTCCTGTTTACCCTGCTTGGCAAGCAGGACAAGAGCGTCAGACAGGGCATTTACAATAGCGCTTTGCCAGCGCCCGCCCGGCCAGAAAATCCGCGCAGACAGATAGCCGCAATGAATTTCTGATACCACTGCCCCCGCAGTCCCTGTTATTCTTGCTCCCCATCTCTCTTCGTAAATTTCACACCGGCTCAGGCTTGGTCAGAAAAACCATGGGGAGCCGCCTTGAAAAAGCTCCCCAGGCCTGACACCTGGCTTTGATTCGTGCTCTGCAGTCCCGAGACTGCACCTGTGGGCACACGTATTCGGGATGTATTTTGAATAAAGGATTTTATCTGGTCATGGCCGCGCAGGCATTGTCGTCAGTTGCCGACAATGCCTTGCTGATTGCCGCCATCGCCCTGATCGCTGACCTGCACGGACCTATCTGGATGGTCCCCATGATGAAATGGTGGTTTGCGCTGTCCTACGTGCTATTGGCCGCTTTTGTAGGGGCCTTTGCCGACTCGTATCCCAAGGGCCGGGTGATGTTCGCCACCAATGCCATCAAGCTGATAGGCTGTATGTTGATGTTCTGCCACCAGTACTTTGGCATGAACGACTCCCAGCAGCTGGTTCTGGTCTTTGTCTCCTACACCCTGGTAGGTATCGGTGCTGCTGCCTACTCTCCCGCCAAATACGGCATCGTCACCGAAATGCTCAAGCCCGAACAGTTGGTCAAGGGCAATAGCTGGATTGAAGGGCTGACCGTTCTGTCCATCATCGGCGGCACGGTACTGGGCGGCATTCTGATCAACCCGTCGATCGCCAGTTCGCTAGCCGAACACCCACTGATTGCACCTTTGGCCCAGACGCGTGCCGAAGTCGCTATCTTGCTGATTTCCTTTATCTATCTGTCGGCAGCGCTGTGCAATCTGCTGATTCCCCGCACCAATATCGACTACCCGCCCCAACAAAAGAACCCCATTCTGCTGCTCAAGGAATTCCGTACCTACGTACATATTCTGTGGCGTGACAAGCTGGGCCAGATCTCGCTGGCGGTAACCACTTTATTCTGGGGGGCCGGTGCCACACTGCAATTCATTGTGATCGAATGGGGCGCTCAGCATCTGGGCTACCGTCTGGACCAGGCCTCGGTTCTGATGGGCGTGGCCGCATTGGGTACGGTCTTTGGCGCCGTCTTTGCCGCCCGCGTTCCCCTGAAGAAATCACTGGCTGTTTTGCCTGTAGGCGTGGCAATGGGCTTTGTGGTTCTGCTCATGCCCTTGGTACACGAGAAATGGGCGGTCTACACCCTGCTCATGGGCATTGGCGGCTTGTCCGGCTTTTTCGTCGTTCCCATGAATGCCCTGCTCCAACATCGCGGGCACGTCATGTTGTCGGCCGGTCACTCCATTGCCGTGCAGAACTTCAATGAACAGTTGAACATTCTGTTCATGCTGGCGCTGTACAGCCTGCTGCTGTGGCTGCGTTTGCCCATCAACTACATCATTGTGTTCTTTGGCCTGATGGTAGCGTCCTTGATGACGGTATTCATCATCTGGAAAAACGCCAATCTGCGCGCGCACCCCGAGCTGGAAGCCTGCATAGGCCAGGAAGGTCATGGGCAGGCCTTGACGGCCAAGTAAGGGACAGCCCCAAAAAGGCACTACACCCCAAAAGTTGGACATGAATCCAATCTTTGGGGTGTTTTTCCATGATGACGTCTGACGAGGCAACTCAGCGCTAAAAGCCACCTGCAAGAACTGAGATCAAGACTGGCCCTGCAACTCGCGCAGCAAGGACAAATCCCGCCAGGCATTGGCTTTGTGCTGCGGGCGCAGCAACAGCGAGGCAGGATGGTAAGTCACCACCAAAGGCAGGCTACGACCCTGGGCATCGGTATACGTCAGGGCCTGGCCCCGCAAAGCCTCCAGATCTTCATCACGACCACTTAATGCCACCGCCGCCAAATGGCCAACGGCCAGCAAGCGACGTGGCTGTACCAAGCGAATCTGCGCATCCAGAAAGGCCCGACACGCGGCCAGCTCCTCTTGGGTAGGTGGACGGTTGCCCAAGGGGCGGCATTTCACCAGATGCGTTTTATAGACCGAAGCATCAGGAATCGCGCTATTGAGCATG
Organism: Alcaligenes nematophilus; assembly: GCF_026344155.1. Classification (NCBI taxonomy): domain Bacteria; kingdom Pseudomonadati; phylum Pseudomonadota; class Betaproteobacteria; order Burkholderiales; family Alcaligenaceae; genus Alcaligenes; species Alcaligenes nematophilus. The sequence goes on from NZ_JAPKMZ010000001.1 coordinate 875,960, forward strand.
GCTTGCAAAAGCAGCCCGGCTTTGCCGTCAAAAGGCTGGGCGCTGCGATCATCACTGGTGCCCGGCGCTTCACCAATAATCATCCAGTCCGGTTCAGATAAGAGTTCTGAACCAAATACCACTTGAGCGCGGCCCGTATGCAAACCGCATTCCTGACAAGCCTGTACCTGCTCCAGCAAGCTGGCCATATCCTGGGCTTTTTCGGGCTGAATCAGTACAGCAGGCCGCTGCACCACTTCCTCCACAGGAGCCGCTGCAACAGGTCGAGCGCCGGATTTACGCAAGACCGCCAGCGCCTGATCACGCGCCGACATGGCATCAGTAGCCGCTGCGGGAGCCGAAGCAGGCGCAGGGCTGCCTGCATCATCCAGATTTCGGCCTGCAAACTGAGCCGTCTGCGGGGCCGCTGCAGCCTCTTGCGCAGGGGCCGCTGCTATGGCTGCGGATTGCCCAAGCGGCTGTGCCTGCGGCAGACGCGCCAGAAAAGCACGCTCCAGCCCCAACTCCAAAAGCCAGGTGCGTTGCAGAGGGGAGATAGGCTGAAAATCGATCATGCCCCAGCCCTGCTGGCCAGGTTCAGACTCATCAAGACCGCGTCTTCACGCTGTCCATCGCCCAGCGGATAGTAGTTTTTACGCAGACCATCCGCCTTGAAACCGTACTTCTGATACAGACCAATAGCTGGCGCATTCGAGGCCCGCACTTCCAGAACCACGCGCTCTAGTTGATGCTGACGAGCCCACAGCAGGCCGTCATCCAGCAATTGCCGAGCCAGACCGCGCCGCTGCTGTTCAGGGGCCACCCCAATCAGCAAAAGCTCAATCATATCGGGAGCTTGCAGCCAGATGGCATAGCCTTGCACCTGGCCTTGCTTGTGAATGATCCGGGAGCAGTACGCGCTATTGCCCAGGGCATCCGTGAAGTTGCCAGCCGTCCAGGGATGGCTTTCCACACGACGTTCAATATCCAGCACGGCGGACACATGCCCGGCCTGCATGGCTTCAATTTGTAGAGGTTGATCCAGAGCCGCCGGGTTTCCGCCCAGGCCCTGCTCACGCTCCTGGATGGTGTAGGCGACTTTCTCGCGCACATACAGCGGCATGGCCAGATCCGGGGAGATACCCCGCCCTTCATCCAGATCATGCAGAGCCAAATGCGCCACGCTGGCACCTGTTGCACGCCATGTCTGGCCCACTTCCCAGCCCTGCGCAACGATAGCTGGGGCCAGATCAGGAAACTGCTCCAATGCGTCACCGACGACTTGAATAGGCTGCTGCTCTGCGATCAAACCCTCAGCCTGCAAACGGGCGATCCAGGTAGTGACCTGCGCGGCATCCAGCAAGACCGGGCTTTGCAGCACAGACCAGGACTTCTCAGCTGTCCAGCAGTACACAGCAGCATAGACCTCTTGCATGCGCGCATCCTGTGCCACCACATAGGCGGTGCCTTCTACAGGCGTACCGCAAGCAGCAGCCGCCAGTAAGGACGAGACCGGCAGCACCGGCAGGTCCAGAGCAAAAGCCATACCTTGAGCTACACCACAGGCCACGCGCAGGCCGGTAAAACCGCCAGGGCCTTGGCCGAAAGCAATCGCCGTCAGAGCGTGCCTATCCAGACCGGCCTGCTCCAGCAGTTGCTCAGCCATGGGCAAAAGGCGTTCGGCATGATCGCCAGTCCCCTCGTGGCTCAGCTCCACCAGCGAAATACCCGCTTGGGTGCGAGACAACAAGGTCAGTTCACAGAGATTGGAGGAAGTCTCCAGGGCAAGAATATGTGCATCCATCGCGCTATTTTAGTTTAAGCAGACTCAAAATAGGCAGCTCCCTGGGATCGGACAAGGACAAAGCAGTCCATCATGGAATTTCGGGTGTATTTGCCCTCTGGCCGCTCTTTTTTTGACCTGACTCAAGCCGGGCAGTCAAACTATTTGCCACCATATAATCTTCTGTGAAGCCAGTCCAAATCCGCTGCAAGGCGCATAAATAGTACAAAACGCTTAATGTGTAATATTTTTCTACACCCCCCTATACGCGGTTTCTGATGCCTGTTACATTTTCGCTATGAATACGCCGACCCCCCCCCTCACCCGCAAAATCCTTGTCGTTGACGACGATCCCCGGCTGCGCGATTTATTGCGCCGCTACTTGTCTGAACAAGGGTTCAACGTTTTCGTCGCCGAAGACGGTAAAGAAATGGCCAAACTCTGGCAACGCGAGCATTTCGATCTGCTGGTACTGGATCTGATGCTGCCAGGCGAGGATGGCCTGTCCATCTGTCGTCGGCTGCGCGGCGGACACGACAACACTCCCATCATCATGCTCACTGCCAAGGCCGAAGAAATCGACCGTATCGTGGGCCTGGAGATGGGTGCCGATGACTACCTCATCAAACCTTTCAACCCCCGCGAACTGCTAGCCCGTGTCAACGCTATCTTGCGACGCCGTGGTACCGAGGAACACCCCGGCGCACCTAGTCAGGAAAATGAATCGATCGAGTTCGGCCCCTATGTGCTGAACCTGTCCACACGAACACTGACACGCAACAACGAAGTCGTCCCCATCACAACGGGCGAGTTCTCCGTGCTGAAGGTGTTTGCCCGTCATCCCAAGATCCCCTTGTCGCGCGACAAACTGATGGAACTGGCGCGTGGCCGCGAATACGAAGCTTTTGACCGCAGCCTGGACGTGCAGATTTCGCGTCTGCGCAAGCTGATCGAACCCAATGCCTCCAAGCCCGTGTTCATTCAAACGGTCTGGGGTCTGGGCTACGTTTTTGTTCCAGACGGCGGTAACTGACCTTGTCTTCCGGTCAGCAAGAAGGGCGGCCCGCCGTGGCCGCCCAACGCCGAGCAACAAAAAACTCAAGTATCCGGCTGGGTTTATTCAGCCGGTCTTTTTTATTGCTCGCAGCGTTGATGCTCGTCAGCCTGGGTGCCTGGCTGCAAGTATTCTTCAGTATGGAAGAAGGCCCACGCGCAGCCCAAATGGCGCAGCGCGTGGCGTCCATTGTCAGCATCACCCGCTCGGCCCTGGTGTACGCGCCCCCGGCGGTACGCCCTGCCCTGTTGCTGGATCTGGCCACCAAGGAAAGTCTGCGCGTGCAACCACGCGAGAACACGGACGAACTGGAACCCCTGCCGCGCTCCAACTACTGGCAGCACGTCTCTACCGAAGTGCGTGGTGCACTGGGCAGCCAGACCTTGATCATGTGGTCGGTCAACAGCGTGCCGGGCATCTGGGTTTCCTTTGATATCAATGAAGATCAGTATTGGCTGGTCTTTGATCGCGAACAATTAAGTCTGACTGCCGGCGTGGAATGGCTGGGCTGGGGCGCTACCGCCTTGCTGCTGGCCTTGATTGGTGCCGCTGTCAGTGTGCGTTTTGTGAACCGGCCTTTGGCTCAGTTGGCCAAAGTGGCTCAGCAACTGGCCCGTGGCGAAACCCCCAGTACCCTGCCTGAAAAAGGTCCGGTTGAAATCCGCGACATGAATATTGCCTTTAACCGCATGGCGCGCGACATTCGCCAGACGGAGGCCGACAGGGAAATCATGCTGGCCGGCATTTCGCACGACTTGCGCACACCGCTGGCGCGCATGCGTCTGGAAATTGAATTAAGTCAGGTATCGGACGAAACCCGCGCCGCCATTGACGAGGACCTGGCACAGATTGACCACAGTATTGGTCAACTGATGGAATACGCCCGCCCCGCTGCTGCCGTTCCTGAACATGGCATTGATGTTTCCGCCGTGCTCAATGATGTCTACGAACGCGAACGCACGCATACCGAATCGCTGGGTGGGATTTTGACAGCCTCCGTCGAACCCAATCTGTATGCCCGCATCAGCGCCCACGACTTGAAACGCATCGTATCCAACCTGATCGAAAATGCCCGTCGCTATGGACGCAGTCCTGAGGATGATCGGGCACGCATTGAGCTGTCGGCGCATCAGCATGGCAATATTCTGGTGATTGCCGTCAAGGATCAGGGAGCCGGTATTGAAAAAGGCGATATCCAGCGCCTGCTGCGCCCCTTCTCGCGCGGCGTCTCTGCACGCACAGGCGTCAGTGGCGCAGGCTTGGGACTGGCTATTGTGGAGCGTTTGCTGGGACAAGTTGGCGGCCACTTCGAGCTGGTCAGTGCTCCGTCCGAGGGCTTGACCGCCCGCATTCAATTGCCCCGCATCCGCGCCAGTCGTAATGCGCCTGGAACCCAGGGCGATAAAGACACCAAAGCTTCCTGAGTACCATGAGCCTTGGGCAGGGGACAGCCCTTGCCCAAGGCCGGACTCAGTCCCGCAGTCGATCAAGCACGGTACAACAAGGCAACTGAGGTCACCGCAATCCCTTCCTGGCGTCCCACAAAGCCGATCGCCTCGTTTGTTTTTCCCTTGATGTTCACACTGCCGGGTTCCAATTGCAGATCGGCCTCGATATTGGCCACCATCGCCGGAGCATGTGGTGCAATCTTGGGTTTTTGCGCATGAATCGTGGCATCCACATTGCCTACCAACCAGCCAGCCGCACGTACCTGCTCATAAGCATGGCGCAGCAGCACTCGACTATCGGCCCCCTTGTATTTTGGGTCCGTGTCCGGAAAGTGACGGCCAATATCCCCCAGGCCTGCCGCCCCCAGAATCGCATCGGTAATCGCATGCAGCAAGGCATCAGCATCCGAATGCCCCATCAGGCCATGCGTATGCGGAATGGTGACGCCGCCCAGAATCAAAGGCCGGCCTTCGCACAGCACATGCACATCAAAACCTTGTCCTACGCGAATCGGCATGCTCATAACCATTTCTCCATCAATTCAAAATCTTCAGGCCAGGTGACTTTAAAATTCCGCGCCGAACCCAATATCAATAAGGGTTGGCTGCCCGCCAACTCCATGGCGCTGGCCTCATCCGTCACCGCAAAACCCTGTTCTTTAGCCGCTAGCAGAGCCTCACGCAAAGTATGGGCAGGAAACAGCTGGGGAGTCTGCGCTAACCACAGTCCATCTCTGTCCACTGTTTCCTGCACCGCGGCTGGCTCGGCGGGCGTTGCGCGCTTGACGGTATCAGGCACGGGTAAAGCCAGCAAGCCACCGCGTTGCGCCTGCAAGCAGGCATCGATCAGCCGCGCCAAAGCCTTCCTGGGCAAACCGGGACGAGCAGCATCGTGAACCAGAGCCCAGGCTTGTTCGTCCTTATCCAGGCCCTGCAAGGTATTGAGCACTGTTTCTGCCCGCGTTTCCCCACCACAAGGCAGACAAATCGTGCGCGGCAAACCTTCCAGTGCCGCGGCGGCCCAGGTATCACCGGGGGCCACGGCCACCCGCACCTGGCTGATGCGCTCATCAGCCAGCAAAGCCTGTACCGAGCGGCGCAACATGGGCTGCCCACCCAGCAAACGGTATTGCTTGGGCAAGCCTTGCGCCTTCGTGGCAGAATCCAGGGCGCGCGAGCCAATACCGGCGGCTGGAACAATTGCAATCAAGGTAGTCTTCATAGGTGGGTGATTTTATAATGACAATCCTGATGGAAACCGAAAAACAGCACTCCCTGTCCCTGCCCAGCACCCAAGATGTGCTGGCTGCCTTACGCCCCGGTCAACGCTACTCGCAGCCCATGCCCCCCGGCTCGGGTGATGCCTGCCTGATTGCCGACCTGGCCCGCCAACATAAAGCGCCTATTCTGGTGCTCTGCGCCGATCCCCTGACGGCCCAAAGGCTGGCCGAGGAGATCCTGTTGTTTGGCCCCGCCCTGCGCGTGCGCCAACTGCCGGACTGGGAAACACTGCCATACGACAGCTTCTCTCCGCACCAGGATCTGATCTCCGAGCGTTTGCGCACCTTGCATGCCCTGACCATGCACGAGGTCGATGTACTGACGGTCCCCGTCACCACCGCCTTGTATCGTCTGGCACCGCCCTCCTTTCTGGCCGCCTACACCTTCTCATTCCGCCAGGGCGACGAGCTGGATGAGGCGCAACTGCGCGCCCAGTTGATGTTGGCCAACTACACCCATATGACACAGGTCAGCGCTCCAGGCGAATTCAGCATTCGCGGTGGCCTGATTGACCTGTTCCCTATGGGTTCAGTGCTGCCTTACCGTTTGGACCTGTTCGACAACGAAATTGAAAGCATACGCAGCTTTGATATCGACACCCAGCGCAGCCTGTATCCGGTCAAGGAAATCCAGCTGCTGCCCGGCCGTGAATTCCCCATGGATGAAGAGGCGCGCACACAATTCCGGGCTCGTTTTCGCGAGTTCTTTGAAGGCGATCCTTCACGCGCCCTGCCCTATAAAGATGTAGGCAATGGCATTGCCTTTGCCGGTATTGAATACTATCTGCCGCTGTTCTTTGAAGAAACGGCCACCTTGATGGACTATGTGCCCCAAGGCAGCCTGGTCATTACTCACGGGGATGCACAAAACGCGATTGGCCGCTTCCAGAGCGATACTCATAGCCGTTTTTCCTTCCTGAAGAACGACCGTGAACGCCCGATTCTGCCGCCAGAAAGCCTGTTTTTGTCAGACGAGCAGTTTTTCAATGACATCAAGCCTTTCAGCCGCCTGAGCCTGAGCGCCCAGGCTGACAACCAGCCTATCGCTCATCCCGATTTCGAGCCTTTGCCTGTGGTCGCGGTGAACCGACGCGACAAGGATCCATTGGCTCAACTGCGGCAAGAAGTGCTGGACCCGAAAAACCGGACCGTGCTGTGTGCAGATTCGGCAGGTCGTCGGGAAACGCTGCTGCAGATGCTGCGTGAACATGATCTGTCACCCGCAACAGACTGCCAGAGTCTGGCCGATTTCCTGGAGTCAGACGCGGCTTTTGCCCTGGTCGTCGCGCCTTTGTCGCGTGGCTTTGCATTGGTGCATGACAGCCTGAGCCTGCTGACTGAAAACGACCTTTACCCCACCCAGACTCGCACCCAAAGCAGCCGTCGCCGCAACGAGCGCAGCAGCGATGTGGAAGCCATGGTGCGGGACCTGTCCGAACTGCGTGAAGGTGACCCCGTCGTTCACGCCGAGCACGGAATTGGACGCTACTGCGGCCTGAAAGAAATGGACCTGGGCGAAGGCCCGGTCGAGTTCCTGCACCTGGAATACGCCAAAGGCAGCACCTTGTATGTGCCCGTAGCCCAGTTGCACGTGATTGCCCGTTACAGCGGTGCTGATCCCGAGCATGCACCTCTACACCAGCTAGGCTCCGGCCAATGGGATAAAGCCCGCCGCCGCGCTGCGAAACAAGCTCGTGACAGCGCTGCGGAATTGCTGGCCCTGTACGCTCAGCGCGCCGCTCGTGAAGGCTTCAAGTTCAAGCTGCCGCTCAATGACTATCAAGCCTTCTCCGAAGGGTTTGGCTTTGAGGAAACACCGGACCAGGCTGCTGCCATTGAAGCCGTCGTGAACGACATGACGTCCGGCCAGCCTATGGACCGTCTGGTCTGCGGGGATGTGGGCTTTGGTAAAACCGAAGTCGCCCTGCGTGCCGCCTTTCTGGCCGTGGCCAATGGCAAACAGGTTGCCCTGTTGTGCCCAACCACCCTGCTGGCCGAGCAACATGCGCAGACCTTCTCGGACCGTTTTGCCGATTGGCCCATCCGTGTTGCCGAACTGTCCCGCTTCCGCTCGACCAAGGAAACGCAGGCCGCGATTGCGGGCCTGCGCGACGGCAGCGTCGATATTGTGATTGGTACGCACAAAATCCTGTCCTCGGATGTGCGTTTCAAACAACTGGGTCTGGTCATCATCGACGAGGAACACCGCTTTGGTGTGCGCCAGAAAGAGGCCTTGAAGCAGCTGCGTGCCGAAGTCGATATCCTGACCCTGACCGCTACACCTATTCCACGCACCTTGGGCATGTCCCTGGAAGGCATACGGGACTTTTCCGTCATTGCCACGGCACCGCAAAAACGTCTGGCGATCAAGACCTTCGTGCGTCGTGAAGATGGCAGCACCATACGCGAAGCGCTGCTGCGCGAATTGAAACGCGGTGGTCAGGTCTACTTCCTGCATAACGAAGTCGAGACCATTCACAACCGCCGTGCCCGTCTGGAAGAACTGGTGCCGGAAGCCAGTATTGCAGTGGCCCACGGCCAAATGCCGGAACGCGAACTGGAAGCCGTCATGAAGGGCTTCTACCAGAAACGCTACAACGTGCTGCTGTGCACCACGATTATTGAAACCGGCATTGATGTACCCACGGCCAATACCATCGTCATCCATCGTGCGGATCGCCTGGGTCTGGCTCAACTGCACCAGCTGCGCGGACGAGTGGGTCGATCCCACCACCAGGCTTATGCCTATCTGCTGACCCCTGGCGAGGATGCCATCACCAGCAATGCGAAAAAACGACTGGAAGCCATTCAAGCCATGGAAGAGCTGGGTGCCGGCTTTTTCCTGGCCATGCACGATCTGGAAATTCGGGGTGCCGGTGAAGTGCTGGGCGAATCCCAATCCGGCGACATTCAGGAAGTGGGCTATTCCATGTATGCGGATATGCTCAACACCGCTGTCAAAGCCTTGAAGGCCGGTGAAGAACCTGATCTGGACTCGCCCTTTGCCTTGCAGTGCGAAGTGAATCTGCATACTTCTGCGCTGCTGCCAGCCAACTACTGTCCGGATGTGAATGCCCGTCTGGGACACTACAAAGCCCTGTCACACGCCCGTACCGAAGACGACCTGATCCATATCCATGAGGAGCTGATCGACCGCTACGGCCTGCTACCAGAAGCCGGCGAGAACCTGCTAGCCGTGCATCGCTTGCGCATCAAGGCCGAACCGCTGGGTATTGTGAAAATCGATGCCAGCGAAGCTCAAGCGACGATTCAGTTTTCTTCCAAGCCCAATGTGGACGCGGTCAGCATTATTGAACTGGTGCAAAAGAACAAGCAGGTACGCCTGGCTGGGCCGGACAAGCTCAAGGTTGAAATTACCAAAGGCGAGGAAATCAAGAACCGTATTCAAGCCGTGCGTAATGTCTTGAACAGCTTGCGCAAAGAGAAGTAAGCCTTAACAACAAGGCTAGGATATAAAAAAGAGCGCTGCCCAAGGACAGCGCTCTTTTATTTTTGACAGCCAAACTCCTGCCTTGTGCGTTTACGCTGGTGAGCTGGAAGGCCTATATACAGACCGACTCTTGGTAAGCCTTGAGTTTGCGGCGCCCACTTTCATTTTTTCGCCAGACTACGCTGACGATCCGCCGACATCAAACGTCCAAACGGAACCAGTTCAACACGGCATCCAACGGAGAGTGATTCAAGGCAAAGCTGGCTTGCTCCTGCACCACCGGCTTGGCACGATAAGCCACCGAGTACTTGGCCTTGGACATCATGGGCAAGTCATTGGCCCCATCTCCAATCGCAATACACTGCTCTGGACCTGCACCCAGCTCAGCCGCCAGTTCCTGCAGGAAACGGGCTTTAGCCTGACCATCTACAATTGCGCCCAACACTTTACCGGTCAGCTTGCCGTCCACCACTTCCAAGGTATTGGAGTGGGCGTAGCTCAGACTGAAACGGTCTTTCATGCGCTCGGTGAAGAAGGTGAAGCCCCCCGACACCAGCAAAGTTTTCACCCCGTGGGCATGGGCCGTCGCAATCAAACGATCCGCACCCAGGTTAGGCTGCAAGCGCTCTTCATAGACGCGAGTCAGATCGCTGACCGGCACACCTTCCAGAAATGCGACACGGCGATTCAGACTTTCGGTGAAGTCCTTGATTTCGCCGCGCATGGCCGCTTCGGTAATTGTGGCAACCTGCTCCTTGCGGCCAGCCATATCAGCGATCTCGTCAATACACTCGATATTGATCAGCGTGGAATCCATGTCCATTGCCAGCACACGCATTTCTTTCAGGCGATCAATCTGCTCCAGAAAAGCAAAGTCCATCGCGCCGGTCTTGCACAGGGCCTGCACCTCAGCGCGTTGCGTAGCATCTGCACCCAGCAGGCGCACGGCGGTAGGACCCAACTCCTGGACTCCATCGGCCTGCACCACTGCCGCAATTTTTTCGATGATGGCGCTATCCAGGCGCGGCCCTTGAAGAATGAGATGAGACATCAGATCGTCCACAAAGCAAGAAAATACAGCACAGCCACTGTGCCAAAAGACGATTATTGTAGCCTGCTACAGCCCCGGCACGGCCCTGCCAACAGGCGACAATGTCAGTTTTCAGCCTGAACTCATCCTGCTACGATAAAAGCTATCGCGAAATGACCGAGGACGCCCTCCATGTACATCTGGCCCAACAATACCTTGCTGGATCTGCTCCACATCGAACACCCCATCGTTCAAGCCCCTATGGCCGGCGCCCAAGACAGCGAACTGGCCATTGCCGTTGCTCGTGCTGGCGGTCTGGGCTCTTTGGCCTGCGCCATGCTCAGTCCGGAGCAGATTCGGGAACAAGTAGGCTTGTTCCGGCAAGCCGTATCGGCCCCTATCAATCTGAACTTCTTTTGTCATGAAGACCTGCGCCTGGAGCCAGAGGCTCTGCAAGAGTGGCGTCTGCGCCTGATGCCTTACTACCAGGAATACGGCCAGGACCCCAATCAGGAATTGCCCAAAGCGGCACGCGCGCCCTTCTCCAGTCAGCATGCAGAATTGGTCGAAGACCTGAAACCCGAAGTCGTCAGCTTCCACTTCGGCTTGCCCTCCCCCGAGCTGGTCCAGCGTGTAAAAAAAGCCGGTGCCCTGGTCATGTCCAGCGCTACCACGACGGCTGAGGCGGTCTGGCTGCAAGAGCACGGCGCCGACATCATCATCGCCCAGGGTCTGGAAGCCGGTGGCCACCGTGGCATATTCCTGGACGATAAAGTGCATACACAAGTGGGCACCATGTCTTTGGTTCCCCAGATTGCCGATGCCGTCACTATTCCTGTGATTGCGGCCGGTGGTATTGCCGATGGACGCGGTATTGCTGCCGCCCTGGCCTTGGGCGCCAGCGCCGCTCAAATTGGCACGGCCTACCTGTTCTGCCCTGAATCCAAGATCACTCCACTGCATCGCGAAGCCCTGTCCAATAGTCGCTCGGACGGCACAGCCTTGACCAATCTGTTCTCCGGCCGCCCTGCCCGCAGTATCCGCACTCGTCTGATGGATGAAATCGGTCCTTTAAGTGCCAGCGCTCCGGTATTTCCCCATGCGGGTTCGGCTCTCAGCCCGCTGCGTATCGAAGCCGAAAAACAAGGCCGTACCGAATTCAGTTCCCTCTGGAGCGGACAAAGCGCTGCCTTGGGTCGTGCCCTGCCTGCCGAGGAACTGACACTGGTTCTCGCCCAAGAGGCTCAGGGCGTCTGCAAGCGTCTGGGCGTGGCTGGCGCTACCCATGCTCCCCTGGACAAACCTTGATCGATTCTGCGGGCTGCACACGCGGTGTGCAGCCCCTCACATGCGTCAAAGCCAGCCGCTGACGGCATGGCCCAGACATTCAGGACAAAAAAAACCTCGCAAAATTGCGAGGTTTTTTTCATGCATTCAGCACTATTCAAACTTGCCCTTGGGGTGACGCATCAAATAGCGATACACAAAGCCGGGGTACGCCATCACCAAAAACAGAGCAAAGGTAATGGTGTAGAACACCCAAGTTTGCTTGAACGGGTTACCGATACTGGCTTCAAAAGCAAAGCCGAACGCACCCATAATCCCGTAAAAAGCACAGACTTCCAGAAGGCGAGAAAAAAAGCCTTTGGAAACTTTCTGATGGCGAGAGCGCCAGGCCGGGAAGTAAAACATGGCCCCCACCAAAGCCAGACCCAAAAACAACTTGCCCAACATGACTGGCAAGGAGCTCAGGCCGGAGCTGGAGGCAATCACCGTGTAGATTCCCAAACCCAAAGCAGCCAGCACGGCCAGGTACACAAGGCCAACAATCAGTTGCAGCCAGGGCGAGAGACCTGAGCGCTCGCCCGGCATGGACCAAGGCAAAACCAGCAAGGGCTTTTCCACGAGAAACGGCAGATTAGCCGTAATCACGGAAAGAACAATCAAGACCCAGATGGAAAGGCTTTGGTCCATAGTGCTACCTACTTAAAACTGCAAGGAAGACTGAATAACGCGGATGCAGGTGTCCATCAAGCCACCAGGCAACACGCCCAGGCCGATAATCAGAACGCCGTTTACCAGCATGACCAGCTTGGTCAGCAAGCCCGTTGCCACAGGATGCTCTTCACCTTCAGGTTCGTCGAAGTAAACAACCTTCACGACACGCAGGTAGTAGAAAGCACCAATCAAGGACATGATCACGGCAAACACAGCCAGCCAGACATAGCCCGCACCCACCACAGCTTGCAGAACACTCAGCTTGGCAGCAAAGCCGGACAGCGGAGGAATACCAGCCAGGGAGAACATGGATAGCAGCCAGATCAAAGCCAAACCAGGGTTACGGCGGTTCAGGCCTTTCAGGTCGCTGATGTTTTCGCATTCAAAACCACGACGGCTCAGAATCAGGATCAGACCGAAAGTGCTCAGGGTGGTCAGAACGTAGATCACCACATAGAACAGCGAAGCACCGTAGGCTTGAGAGTGAGTCTCGCCATTGAACACGCCAGCCAGCAAGCCCAGGAAAATGAAACCCATGTGCGAGATGGTCGAATACGCAAGCATACGCTTGAGATTCTTTTGCATGATCGCAGTCAGGTTACCCAGAGCCAGCGACAGCACAGCCATGATCAACAACATGGGCTGCCAGTCCACGGCAATACCGTGCAGAGCCTCAACCAGGAAGCGCATGGTTACGGCAAAAGCAGCCAGTTTAGGAGCAGCACCGATGATCAGGGTAACGGTAGTAGGAGCGCCTTGATAGACGTCCGGTGTCCACATATGGAAAGGAGCAGCCGTCAATTTGAAGGCCAGACCTGCCACAACAAACACCACACCGAAGACCAGAGCCAGACGCTCGGCTTGACCGTTAGCGATGACTTCAGCGATACGTGGGAATTCCAGATGACCGGTAGCGCCAAAAATCATGGACATACCGTACAGCAAGATACCCGATGCCAACGCACCCAGAACGAAGTACTTCAACGCCGCTTCAATGGACTGACGGTGTTCACGACGCAGGGCAACCAGTGCGTACAGCGCAAAGGACATCAGCTCCACACCCAGATAAGCGGTCAACATGCTGTTGGCCGAAATCATGATCATCTGGCCCAGCAGAGCCATCAGAGTCAGAGTGTAGAGTTCACCACCGCGTTCCATCATGTCGCGCTGTTCGGCGTACTCACGACCGTAGATCAGGGTAGCAGCCACGGCCACACACGAAAGCAGCTTCAGAAAGTGCGCCAACTCGTCTGCGACGAACAGGCCACCAAACGAGACACCGCTCACGCCCTTGGACCACTGCCAGGCTACGCTGGCCGCAACCACGGCAAGCGTCAACAGGCTCAGAACAAACGTCGAGTGGCGCTGTTTGTGTTTGCTGAACGCATCAAAAATCAGCACACACGAAGCCAGAACCAGGAGCAGGATCTCGGGCAAAGCCAGAGAAAAGTTAAAGGTAGTATCCATAGTGATTCGGCCTACAGTTTCGAGATGGAGACGTGTTGCAGCAACGCTTCAACCGAAACGTGCATGACCTCGGTAAATGGCTTGGGATACACACCCATGCCCAGCACCGCAATCGCCATTACGCCAAGAACGAAGAACTCACGGCCACTCAGGTCGCTCATGCCGGCAACATTGTCGTTACCCACGGGGCCAAAGGCCACGCGCTTGAGCATCCACAGCGAGTAAGACGCGCCTGTAATCAGCGCTGTTGCAGTCAACAGACCGATCCAGAAGTTGTACTCCACCGCGCCCATGATGACGGTGAACTCACCGATAAAGCCGCTGGTGCCTGGCAAACCGCTGTTGGCCATAGAGAACAGCACAAAGAAGGTAACGAAACGAGGCATCACCTTGACCACACCACCGTAATCGGCGATTTGACGGCTGTGCAGACGGTCGTACAGAACACCGATACACAGGAACATGGCACCGGACACGAAACCGTGCGAGATCATTTGCATGATCGCGCCTTCCATACCCGTGGTGTTGAACACGAAAAAGCCCAGCGTGACAAAACCCATGTGAGCCACAGAGGAGTAAGCCACCAGCTTTTTCATATCGTCCTGAACGATGGCGACCAGACCAATGTAGATCACCGCGACCAGAGACAGGGCAATGATGATTCCGGCCAGACCTTGCGAAGCATCAGGAGCGATGGGCAGGGAAAAGCGCAGGAAACCGTAAGCACCCAGTTTCAACATGATGGCAGCCAGCACCACGGAACCACCAGTAGGTGCTTCCACGTGGGCATCCGGCAACCAGGTGTGGACAGGCCACATAGGCACCTTCACAGCAAAAGCCATGAACAGAGCAGCAAAGATCAGCACCTGAGTGGTGTAATCCAGCGGCACTTTATGCCAGGTCAGGATATCGAAAGTACCGCCGGACACATTCCACAAGTAGATGAATGCGATCAGGGTCAACAGCGAGCCGAGCAAGGTGTACAAGAAGAACTTGACCGATGCATACACGCGGTTCGGACCACCCCAGATACCGATGATCAAGTACATCGGGATCAGCGTGGCTTCAAAGAACACGTAGAACAGCAAGCCATCCAGAGCGGCAAACACGCCAACCATCAGACCCGACAGGATCAGGAAGGCACCCATGTATTGAGCCACGCGGTTCTTGATCACCTGCCAGCCCGCCAGCACCACGATCACCGTGATGAAAGCGGTCAGCAGAACAAACCACATGGAAATACCGTCCACGCCAAGGTGGTAATTCACCTTGAAGGCATCAATCCAGGGGGCCAGCTCGACAAACTGCATGTCGGCCGTACCGGGATTGAAGCCCGTGTACAGAGGAATAGTGACAACAAGACCGGCAATCGAACCCAGCAGAGCCAGCCAGCGGGTGAAGGTGGGACGATCATCACGCCCCAGAGCCAGCACCAACAGGCCAGCGACGATAGGTACGAAAATCGCCAGCGTTAACCAAGGAAGAGTAGAAGACGCCATATCGCTAGCCATTTACCGAACCGTCAGTACAAAAAAGGATAAGAGCGCCAGGATCCCGAGGATCATGGCAAAGGCGTAGTGATAGACATAGCCGGACTGGATATGACGGCTGATTGCAGCCACCCAGCCCACTACGCGTGCACTACCGTTGACCACCAGGCCGTCAATCAGACCGCGGTCAGCACCTTTCCAGAGGCCCGTACCCAGGCAGCGAACGCCACGAGACAGCACTTGCTCATTGAACCAGTCAACGTAGTACTTGTTCTCCAGGATACGGTAGATAAAAGAGCAGTTCTTTTTGATAGCGGCAGGCAAAGCAGGATTAACCAGGTACATGTACCAGGCCACCACAGCACCAGCCACAACCAGCCAGAATGGCAGTGTGCCAAAACCGTGTACGGCGTAAGCCATCCAGTCGGTCCAGTGCTCGGCCAGCGTTGCCATTGCAGGGTGTTCAGGCAGAACCGTCACAATGCCTTCAAAGTAGCCACCGAACAGCAATGGATCAACGAACCAGATACCGGCGAAGATCGACGGAATGGCCAGCAGAACCAGAGGCAGCGTAACCACCCAAGGCGACTCGTGAGGATCGCCACCGTGAGCGTGATGGTCGTCGTGACCATGCGACTCGTCGTGCTTGACGTCACGGAAGCGCTCTTTGCCGTGGAATACCAGGAAGTACAGACGGAAGGAGTACAGCGAGGTGACGAACACACCGATCAGTGTGGCGTAGTAAGCGTAGGTCGAACCCCAGATACCAGCTTCGCCTGCGGCTTCGATGATGTGCTCTTTCGAATAGAAACCCGAGAAGAACGGCGTACCCACCAGAGCCAGCGTACCGATCAGGAAAGTCAGCCAGGTAATAGGCATGTACTTGCGCAGACCACCCATATTGCGGATGTCCTGATCGTGGTGCATACCGATAATCACCGAACCAGCGCCCAGGAACAGCAAGGCTTTGAAGAAAGCGTGTGTCATCAGGTGGAACACAGCAGCCGAGTAAGCCGAAGCACCCAGAGCTACCGTCATGTAACCCAGCTGGGACAAGGTGGAGTAAGCCACAACGCGTTTGACGTCGTTCTGGATAATACCCAGCAAGCCCAGGAACAAGGCACCCGTTGCACCGATCACGATGATGAAGGACAGCGCGGTTGTCGACTGTTCAAACACAGGCGAGAAACGAGCCACCATGAAGATACCGGCCGTCACCATGGTCGCGGCGTGAATCAGCGCCGAGATAGGAGTAGGACCTTCCATGGAGTCAGGCAGCCAGCTGTGCAAAGGAACCTGAGCCGATTTACCCATGGCACCCACAAACAGGGCCAGAGCAGCAACGGTCAGCAATTGCCAGTCAGTACCGGGGAATGTCATGGTGCTCAGTTCCTGAACCTTGGCGAACACGTCGCTGTAGTTCATGGAGCCGGTGTAGGCGTAGAGCAAGCCAATACCCAGAGCAAAACCGAAGTCACCCACACGGTTGACCAGGAAGGCCTTCATGTTGGCAAAAATTGCAGTCTTGCGCTCATACCAGAAACCGATCAGCAGGTAAGACACCAGACCCACCGCTTCCCAACCGAAGAACAGCTGCAGCATGTTGTTGGACATGACCAGCATCAGCATCGAGAAGGTAAACAGCGAGATGTAGGAGAAAAAGCGCTGGTAGCCCGGATCATCTTTCATGTAGCCAATGGTGTAGATATGCACCATCAGCGACACGGACGTCACCACCACCATCATCAGGGCAGTCAGCTTGTCGATCAGGAAACCGATATCCCACTGAATGCTGCCAATGGTGATCCAGGTGTAGACCGGACCATTGAAGGTCTGGCCTTCCAGAACCTGCAACATGACCATGACCGAGCCGATAAAGGAAATCAGCACGCCCGCGATCGTAATCAGGTGAGCGCCTGTCTTGCCGATAAATCGACCCAGAAAGCCGGTACCGAACAAACCGGCTAGCGCCGAACCCACCAGGGGAGCAAGCGCAATCGTTAAGTAAAGATTTATGGAGTTCATTAGTGTGCTATCCCATCAACCCTTGAGCTGGTCGAGATCCTGGACATTGATCGAATTAAGGTTACGGAACAACAGAACCAGAATTGCAAGACCAATGGCCGCCTCGGCCGCAGCGACCGTCAGGACGAAAAAGACAAACACCTGACCTGCCTCGTTGCCCATCCAGGTGGAGAAGGCCACAAAGTTCATGTTGGCCGACAAAAGAATCAGCTCAACAGACATGAGCAAAATAATCAGGTTGCGACGGTTCAGGAAAAAGCCGAACAGGCCGATCGTGAACAGCACAGCGCCCAGGACCAAATAGTGCGCAAGCGTCAGCGTCATCATCATTTGTCTCCTGGCACGACAGCGTCAGCCGAACTGGACGCCGACGGCTTTTCGGTTTGAGAAGGAATGGAAACCATGCGCAGACGGTCTTGCGAACGAACCTTGACTTGTTCGCTGGAGACGGTGCGTTTGACACCTTCACGTTTACGCAGAGTCAGTGCAATGGCCGAGATCATGCCAACCAGCAGCACAATGCCACCGAGCAACACCGCCAGCACGTACTGGGAGTACATCAACTCGCCAATAACACGGGTGTTGTTGTAGTCCGCAGCCACCGCGGCAGCAGGTGCCGTTGTGAACCACAGTTTGGTCAGCACAAAGCCCATTTCCAGAACCATGATGGCGCCGATCAACAGCCCCATAGGCACGTGAGCCTTGAATTTCTTGGCAGCGGATTCCTGACGAACGTCCAGCATCATGATGACGAACAGGAACATCACCATCACGGCGCCCACATAGACCACCACCAGCAAGAGGCCCAGGAACTCGGCGCCCATCGTGATCCACATCATGGCGGCCGTGAAGAACACCAGAATCAAATGCAATACGGCTGTAACCGGATTCTTGGCAGCGATCACGCGATACGCGGCCACCACCATCACCAGCGCCAGCACATAAAACAGAACAGTAGTAAATAACATGAGTGTAGAGCTCCGGCCTTAGCGATAAGGTGCATCTGCGGCACGACGACGAGCGATCTCGTCTTCGTAACGGTCACCAATAGCCAGCAGCATGTCCTTGGTGTAGTACAAATCGCCGCGTTTTTCACCGTGGTACTCGTGAATGTGCGTTTCCACGATCGAATCGACCGGGCAACTTTCTTCACAGAAACCACAGAAAATACACTTGGCCAGATCGATGTCATAACGCGTAGTACGACGGGTACCGTCCTCGCGCTCTGCCGATTCGATCGAGATGGCCATGGCGGGACATACGGCCTCGCACAGTTTGCACGCGATGCAACGCTCTTCGCCGTTTTCGTAGCGACGCAAAGCGTGCAGACCGCGAAAACGTGGCGAAGCGGGCGTGGTTTCAACGGGATAACGCAGGGTTACCTTGCGCTTGAAGAAATACTTCCCCGTCAGGCGCATGCCTTTGAGCATCTCGGACAGCATCAGGCTGCCAAAGAAATCTTTGATTGCTTCCATAATCTTGCCCCTTAGCCTTAATGCCAGATGTTCCAGGGCGTCTGCATCCAGATCGCCACAATAACCAGCCAAACACCGGTCAGCGGGATAAATACTTTCCAGCCCAAACGCATGATCTGGTCATAGCGGTAACGTGGGAACGTTGCACGGAACCAGATGAACATGGAGACCACGACAAAGGTCTTCAGACCCAGCCACAGCCACCCCGGAATCCAGGTAAATGGAGCGAACTCGACAATGGGAGTCCAGCCACCCAAGAACATGATGGACGCCAGAGCCGACAGGAAAATCATGTTGGCGTATTCGCCCAGGAAGAACAGAGCGAAACCGGTACCGGAGTACTCCACCATGGGACCAGCCACAATTTCCGATTCGCCTTCCACCACGTCAAACGGGTGACGGTTGGTTTCAGCAACGGCGGAAATCACGTAGATCACAAACAGTGGCAGCAGTGGCAGCCAGTTCCAGGACAGGAAGTTCAAGCCCTTGTCCGCAAAGTAACCCTGAGTCTGACCAAGCACGATGCCCGACAGATTCAGCGTGCCGGAAACCAGCAACACGGTAATCAGCACGAAACCGATGGCCAGTTCGTAAGACAGCACCTGAGCGGCTGCGCGTAGACCACCCAGCAAGGCGTACTTGGAGTTGGAAGCCCAACCGGCCACGATCACACCGTACACACCCAGCGAAGTAATCGCCAGAATGTACAGCAGACCGGCGTTAACGTCGGACAGAACCACATCGGGGCTGAAAGGAATCACAGCCCAGGCAGCCAGAGCAGGCATCAGCGTCACAACCGGAGCCAACAGGTACAGGACCTTGTTGGACTTCGCAGGAACGATCAGCTCTTTGGTCAGCAGTTTGAAAACGTCAGCGAAAGGCTGCAGCAAGCCGCGGTAACCAACACGGGTTGGTCCCAGACGAACGTGCATGAAGCCGATCATCTTGCGTTCCCAGTAAGTCAGGTAGGCAACACACAGAATGACGGGCACAGCGATGGCAACAACCTTCAGCAGCGTCCACACCACATACCATGCAGTCGGACCCAGCAGATCCGTGCCGTAGCTATTGATGGCAGAGAGAAATTCCATGTTATGCACGCTCCACTGTCAATTGACCGAATGCGCTACCCAAAGCGGCTGTTTCAGAAAAAGCGGTGGCAACACGCACCGAGTTCAATGCCACGGTGTCATCCAGCTGAGCTGGCAGGCTGACTTCGCCTTGCGAAGAACGAACCTTTACCAGATCGCCGTCAGCCAGACCCAGTTGGGCCAGCGTGGCAGCGGCCATGCGAGCCGTAGGGGCTGCCGAAGCGGGTGTTTCCTGCAAGGGAGCCGAACGGCGTACCAGCGCATCGCTGCGGTAGATAGGCACATCTGCCACACGCTCCAGACCGCTTGCTGCAGGCAGAACGCTGGCAGCCAGATTGATCTGGTTGGACAGACGCGATTCCACACCGGCAGCCATGACAGAGTCACGAACCGATTCCGAGGTTTCATCGTCAAAACCATCCAGCTGGAACAGATTGCCCAGCACGCGCAGAACCTTCCAGGCCGGACGTGTATCGCCCACAGGAGCAGCAGCACCCTTGAAGCTTTGTACACGGCCTTCGGCGTTCACGAAGGTGCCGGAGGTTTCAGTGAAAGGAGACACGGGCAGCATCACATCGGCCCACTGCTCGGCAGCGGAACGATAGGAAGTCAGCGCGACCGAGAAGGTGGCGGACTTCAGTGTTTCTACTGCACGTTCGCCCAGATCGCTGTCCAGTGCTGGCTCAACATTCAGAACCAGGTAAGCACGCAGGGTTTGAGCCAGCATTTGCTCGGCAGTCAAACCGCCCTTGCCCGGTACGGCGTTAGCCAAGTAGCCACCCACGGTGTTACCACCGGCAGTCAGGAAGCCCAGCTTGGCACCGCTAGCCTGTGCAATCGCATTGGCGTTGGCAGCAATTACGCTAGCCTGATCCGAGTTGACAGCCATATTGCCCAGCAAGATAGCGACGCGTTCGCCGGAAACCAGGCTGTCAGCAATCTGCTGAGCTTCAGCAGAAACTTGCACGCCTTCCAGACCCGCAGGAACTGCGCTGTCTTTGGCTTTGGCAACGGCAACCAGCACTTGAGCCAGAGAGTTGGCCAACTGGCTGGGAGCAACCGTCATGCGGCCAGCAATCGCATTGAACAATGGATTATCGGCAGCCGAATCAATAAAGGAAACTTGAGCGCCACGTTTGACAGCCTGACGCAGACGCTGGGCCATCAAGGGGTGATCTTTACGCAGGAAGGAGCCCACGACCAGAACGCGATCGAGCTCGTTCAAGGCGGTCAGAGGCATACCCAACCAAGGCACACCGGCCAGAGCACCATCCAGACGGGCATCGGTCTGACGCAGACGGAAGTCCACGTTTTCGGTACCCAGAGCACGACCCAGACGAGCCAGCAAAGCCAGTTCTTCAGTCGTGGAGGTAGCCGAACCAATACAGCCCAGCTGATCTGCACCAAACTTCTCGCGCACGGCGTTCATGCCGGCAACGATGGTTTGCATGGCGTCGTTCCAGGAGGCTTCGCGCCACTGGCCGTCATCACCGCGCACCATGGGGCGAGTCAGACGATCTTCGGTGTACAGGCCTTCGTAGGAGAAACGGTCACGGTCGCTGATCCAGCACTCGTTGACTTCGTCGTTCTCGAAAGGAACAACACGCAGTACCTTGTCCATCTTGGCTTGCAGCACCAGGTTGGCACCTACGCTGTCGTGCGGGCTAACGCTGCGACGACGGGCCAATTCCCAGGTACGGGCATTGAAGCGGAAGGGTTTGGACAGCAAGGCACCCACGGGGCAAACGTCAATCATGTTGCCCGACAATTCAGACTCGACTGCGCGACCCACAAAGGTGGTGATTTCAGCGTGCTCGCCGCGGTTGAGCATACCAACCTCTTGAACGCCGGCGATTTCTTCGCCAGTACGCACACAGCGGGTGCAATGAATGCAACGCTGCATGGCTTCGGTCGAGATCAGTGGGCCCATGGATTTGGCGGCCACAACGCGCTTTTCTTCCTTGTAGCGCGACTCGGAGCCACCGTAACCCACGGCCAGATCCTGCAGCTGACACTCACCGCCCTGATCGCACACGGGGCAATCCAGGGGGTGGTTGATCAGCAGGAATTCCATGACGCTTTTTTGAGCGGCAATGGCTTTTTCCGAACGAGTACGCACAACCATGCCGTTGGTGACGGGAGTGGCGCAAGCAGGCAAAGGCTTGGGCGCTTTTTCCACGTCCACCAAACACATGCGGCAGTTGGCGGCAATACTCAGTTTTTTGTGATAACAGAAGTGCGGCACGTAGACCCCGGCGTCATGGGCAGCCTGAATGACCATGCTGCCTTCCGGGGCGTCAACTTTAATGCCATCGATGGTGAGTTCTACCATTACGTTGTCCTGGCCTACAAATATTGAGGCACCACACAGCCTTTATGCTCGATGTGGTGTGCGAACTCGTCGCGGAAATGCTTAACGAAACTGCGCACCGGCATGGCAGCAGCATCACCCAGGGCGCAAATGGTGCGACCCATGATGTTCTGTGCGATGTCATCGAGCATGTCCAGATCTTCTGGGCGACCTTGACCGTTCTCGATACGATGCACCATGCGCCACAACCAGCCTGTGCCTTCCCGGCACGGCGTGCACTGGCCGCAGCTTTCGTGATAGTAAAAATAGGACAGGCGCAGCAGGGACTTGACCATGCAACGAGTCTCGTCCATCACGATGACAGCGCCCGAACCCAGCATGGAACCAGCCTTGGCAATGGAGTCATAGTCCAGGTTGGTCGCCATGATGATGTCGGCGGGCAAAACGGGCGAGCTGGAACCACCAGGGATCACAGCTTTCAGTTTGCGACCGTCGCGCATGCCGCCTGCCAATTCCAGCAAGGTGGCAAACGGTGTACCCAGAGGCACTTCGTAGTTACCGGGACGCTCTACGTCGCCAGTAATGGAGAAGATCTTGGTACCGCCCGCATTGGGGATACCCACTTCCAGGTATTCCTGACCGCTGTTGCGCAAAATCCAGGGTACAGCCGCGAAGGTTTCGGTATTGTTGATGGTTGTCGGCTTGCCGTACAGACCAAAACTGGCCGGGAATGGTGGTTTGAAGCGAGGCTGGCCCTTCTTGCCTTCCAGGGACTCCAGCAGCGCAGTTTCTTCACCGCAAATATAGGCACCGTAACCGTGGAACGCATGCAGCTGGAAGCTGAAATCCGAACCCAGGATCTTGTCACCCAGAAAGCCAGCCGCACGGGCCTGCTCCAGCGCTTCTTCAAAACGCTGATAGATTTCGAACACTTCACCGTGGATGTAGTTGTAGCCCACGGTAATACCCATGGCGTAGGCTGCAATGGCCATGCCTTCGATCACGATGTGCGGGTTGAAACGCAGGATATCGCGGTCTTTGAAAGTGCCGGGTTCGCCCTCGTCGGAGTTACATACCAGGTACTTTTGACCGGGCAAGCTGCGGGGCATGAAGCTCCACTTCAAACCCGATGGAAAACCTGCACCACCACGACCGCGCAAGGCCGAAGTCTTGACTTCAGCAATCACGTCTTCGGGCTTCATGCCGGTAGTCAGTACTTTACGCAGAGCTTCATAGCCACCACGCTTGACGTACTCTTCCAGGCCCCAGTTATCGCCGTTCAAACCAGCCAGAATCTGTGGCTGAATATGACGATCATGAAAAATCATGCTGCGCGACAGGTCGCCACCAGGGTTAGGTTCCAATCCCTGTGCGAACTTGCGCAGAATGTCCGGTGCAATCATGCCGATTCTCCGTGTGTCTTCAATTCTTCGAGCATGGCATCAATGCGCTCGGCTTCCATGCGCACGCACATGTGCTGATTGTTCAGCAGCATGACGGGCGAATCACCACATGAACCCATGCACTCTCCCATGATCAGGGAGAACTGGCCGTCCGCCGTGGTTTCACCGTATTCGATACCCAGTTTCTCTTTCAGGTACTCGCCAGCCTTGACGCCATCACGCAGCGCACAGGGCAAGTTGGTGCAAACGGAAATGGTGACGCGGCCAACGGGCTTGGTGTGGAACATGTTGTAGAAGGTCGCAACCTCCTGCACAGCGATAGGCTCCACGCCAATGTATTGGGCCACATCCTCGATAATTTCTGGCGATACCCAGCCTTTTTCCTGCTGGGCAATGGCCAGGGAGGCCATGATGGCAGAGCGACGTTGATCTGCCGGGAACTTGCTCAGTTCCTTATCTATCTGTTGGTAGGCTTTTTCGGAAAGCAACATAATTCGGTTCCGTTTTTCCAGGCGCGACCTTAGCGGTCGATCTCGCCAAACACAATGTCCTGCGTGCCGATGATCGTGACCGCGTCGGCAATCATGTGACCGCGGCTCATTTCATCGAGGGCCTGCAAGTGGACGAAGCCCGGAGCACGGATCTTCATGCGGTAAGGCTTGTTACCGCCGTCAGATACCAGATAAATGCCAAACTCGCCCTTGGGATGCTCCACACCGGCATACACTTCGCCAGTAGGCACATGCATACCTTCGGAGAACAGTTTGAAATGGTGGATCAAGTCCTCCATCCCGGTTTTCATGCGTTCGCGCGATGGCGGCGCCACTTTGTGGTTATCCGTGATGACAGGACCGGGGTTGTTACGCAGCCACTGTACACACTGACGGATGATGCGGTTGCTCTCGCGCATTTCTGCGATACGAACCAGGTAACGGTCGTAAGAGTCACCGTTGCGACCCACAGGAATATCAAATTCGACGCGATCATAGACTTCGTAGGGCTGCATCTTGCGCAGATCCCACTCCACGCCCGAACCACGCAGCATGGGGCCGGTAAAGCCCAACGCCTTGGCGCGATCGGGATCAACCACGCCCACGCCCACCAAACGCTGCTTCCAGATACGGTTATCGGTCAGCAGGGTTTCGTATTCGTCGACACAAGCGGGGAAACGGTTGGTGAAGTCTTCGATGAAATCCAGCAAAGAACCCGAACGCGCTTCGTTCATGGCTTTCAGTTCTTTGTCGGAGCGGTATTTGTTGGCCTTGTACTGAGGCATGGTGCCGGGCAGATCGCGGTAAACGCCACCAGGACGGTAGTAGGCCGCGTGCAAACGGGCGCCGGAGACCGCTTCGTAGCAGTCCATCAGGTCTTCACGTTCACGGAAGGCGTACAGGAACACGGCCATGGCACCCACGTCCAGCGCATGCGAACCGACCGACATCAGGTGGTTCAGGATGCGGGTGATCTCGTCAAACATGACGCGGATGTATTGAGCACGCAACGGCACCTCAACACCGACCAGACGCTCCACGGCCATACAGTAAGCGTGCTCGTTGACCATCATGGACACATAGTCCAGACGATCCATGTATGGCAGGGTTTGCAGGAAAGTGCGGTGCTCGGCCAGCTTTTCGGTGGCGCGATGCAACAGACCAATATGGGGGTCAGCACGCTGAATGACTTCGCCGTCCAGCTCAAGCACCAAACGCAACACACCGTGTGCGGCTGGGTGCTGAGGACCAAAGTTCAGGGTGTAGTTTTGAATTTCTGCCATGATGCTTATCGCCCAATTCCGTAATCGTCCTCGCGCACCACTCGTGGCGTGATTTCACGCGGCTCGATGGTGACGGGCTGGTAAATGACCCGCTTCTGCTCGGTGTCATAGCGCATTTCGACGTAGCCGGAGATGGGGAAGTCTTTGCGGAACGGATGACCGATGAAACCATAGTCGGTCAGGATGCGACGCAGATCAGGGTGGTTCTCGAAAATAATGCCGTACAGGTCAAACGCCTCGCGTTCGAACCAGTTCACCGACGGCCAGACCTCGAACAGGGTTGGCAACGCGGGGAAATCGTCGTTGGGCACAAAGCAGCGCACACGCAGGCGCCAGTTGTGCTTCAAGGACATCAGGTGCAGTACAACGGCAAAGCGATGGGGGAACTGAGCCGATGCAGCCTGATAGGTGGGCGCTTTCCAGGCGGAATAATCAATCCCGCACAAGTCGATACAGGTCTCAAAGCGCAGATCAGCGTGGTCGCGAAGCAATGTGCAAGTGTCGACCCATGCATCAGCGGGCACTTCCAAAGTGAGTTCATTGCGCGCTTGCGTCAACGCAGCCTGCTCGCCAAGGATAGAGAGCAAGTTGGTTTTTAAAGTTTCTAGCCGTGTCATAGTCTTGTTTAGCCTGTTCTAACCGTTCAGCGTGCGATGGTATTGGTCAAACGGATCTTGTTCTGCATTTGCAGCAAGCCGTAAACCAAAGCCTCAGCAGTCGGAGGGCAGCCTGGCACGTACACATCTACCGGCACGATGCGATCACAGCCGCGAACGACCGAGTAGGAGTAGTGGTAGTAACCGCCACCGTTGGCACAGGAGCCCATGGAGACGACCCAGCGTGGCTCGGCCATCTGGTCGTACACCTTACGCAAGGCGGGTGCCATCTTGTTGCACAGGGTGCCCGCCACAATCATCAAGTCAGATTGACGTGGGCTGGGACGGAAAATAATGCCGAATTGGTCCAGGTCATAACGAGCTGCACCAGCGTGCATCATTTCCACTGCACAACAGGCCAGACCAAATGTCATGGGCCACATGGACCCTGTTTTTGCCCAGTTCAGAAACTTGTCTGCACTGGTCGTCACAAAACCTTCTTTGAGAATGCCGTCGATAGCCATAGTAGTTGCCTTTTGCCGGATCAGACCCTGGGAAGCCCCGGCCTATCCTGTTGCTGACCAAACCCGCTGTCATCAAGACGCATCCTCGTGCCCCTTATGCCCAGCAGCAGACGCGAAAACCCCTAGCAGGGTTCTCTATGGATGGGTTTACTCCCAGTCCAGAGCGCCTTTTTTCCATTCGTAGATAAAACCGACCGTCAAAACGGCCAGGAACGCCATAACGGTCCAGAAACCGACCAGGCCTACTGTTCCATTGGCCATGGCCCAGGGAAACAGAAAAGCGATTTCCAGATCGAACATGATGAACAGAATCGCGATCAGGTAGTAACGAATGTCCACCTTCATGCGCGAATCGCCGAATGCTTCAAAACCGCATTCGTAAGGAGAGAGCTTTTCAGCATCGGGCCGGTTTGGACCGAGCACTCGACCGACTAAAAGTAGAGCCAGGCCAATCCCAGTGGCGACGATGATAAATAGCAAAACGGGAAAGTACTCTTGCAGGTTCATGCAAAGCATCCAATCGCAGTAAATAAACTCTTGGATTGTAGCATTTTGAGAGCACAGTTTTGGGGGATAACCCCAAACCATTACATCTATGCACGGGTGTTGCACCCATGCCGCAAAAACTGTCAGCTACCTGACCAAAAACCCTTCAACTATTGATTATTTACTTTATTAAGGGTTGCATTTTCAAGCGCTGATTAATTATCTTACCCGCTTTTGTAAGGAAAATGTCAGCCACAACAGCCAAGACAACGATTTTTCGCGCTTATTTTGTAAGCAAGGCAAACAAGACCGAGCAGTCGGAACAGTAGATAGACAAGCACTACTCACAACCGCTTCGGACGCCAAGCACAGAGGACCACAACACCACCTCGTTCAACAGAGCTGCACACACAAAACCACAAGAGCGAGGAGAAGCACATACCAACAGCCCTAGAAGCAACAGTTTCAAAACAGCCCAAGAGCCGCAATCCAAACAGACTGACCTGAACACCCCAAATAGCGAGCAATAAAAAAGCCATCCCGAAGGATGGCTTTTTATACTTCTTCAGCTCAAGCAAGCCCGAAGACTTGCTCATCGCGATGCGTAGACATGCTACGCAAAACGATTAGAACTGGTGACGCAGACCAACGCCGATCAGAGTCGACTTAGCATCAGGCATGAAGTACACGTTCTTGACGTAGGAGCCAATTGCGTACACGTTCGTGCGCTTGCTCAGTGGGTGGCTGTAA
The DNA here is from genome assembly GCF_026344155.1 of Alcaligenes nematophilus. Classification (NCBI taxonomy): domain Bacteria; kingdom Pseudomonadati; phylum Pseudomonadota; class Betaproteobacteria; order Burkholderiales; family Alcaligenaceae; genus Alcaligenes; species Alcaligenes nematophilus. The sequence goes on from NZ_JAPKMZ010000001.1 coordinate 903,375, forward strand.
CCCAGGCTGAAAGTGTGCTGCTTCTTCATTTCCCAAGAATCGTTAGCGTAGGTGTTGTAGAACGAATCAGGGGCCTTGTCTGGATCAGCCATAGTCCAAGAACCCATCACGGTGCCAGCACCAACGGGAGCAGACAGGCCAACCAGGTAGGAGTTAACTTTCAGACCCTTACCCAACAGAGAAGGAGCCTTCAACTCACCAAAAGTCTGACCTTCGAACAGACCGTTACGAGTTTGACCGAACGCCAAGTAAGCCTTGACAACTTCGAAGTCGTAGCTACCACCGATATTCCACGATTTAACCGTAGTATCCTCGGCATCAATGTAAGTAGCAGCGGCAGCACCAGTGCTGGTGGTAGCTGGGTTCAAACCACGCTTACGCATCTGGTCATACGTCACAGCCACACCGACAGGGCCGTTAGCGTAGCGCAAGCCAGCAGTAATAGCTTGGTTATTGAAGTCCTTGTTGTTAGCTGTACCAATTGTAGTACCAGCAGCGTTTACCAACGGCAGATCTTTATCCCAAGATTGGTCACCATCAGCATTGAAAGAATAACCAACGCCGAACTGGAAACCGGAGAAATTAGGGGTTTGGTACATGACCATGTTGTCGTAACGAACGGTGTTAGCGGCTGTGAAAGCACCACCGATGTTAGCTTGATCAAAACCACCGCCGAAAGGATCAGCAACAGCGCTCAGGTACTTGGAAGCGATGTTGGTTTGACGACCGAAGTCCAGTTGACCCCAGCTGTCGCCAGCCAGACCCAGAGTGGCTTGACGACCAAACAAACGGTCGCCCTGCTTGGAGTTACCGGTACCCAGATCAAAGCCGCTTTCCAGAACGAACACAGCGCGCAGGCCATCACCCAGATCTTCGGAACCTTTCAGGCCCCAGCGGTTGCCGGACTGAATACCGTTGATCAAACCAGTGCGCTTGGAGTTGATTTCAGTTTGTGGGCCGCTGGTAACGTAGCCTTCGGAACCTTTAACTTTTTGGTAACCAATACCAGCGTCCAGAATACCGTACAGGGTGACAGACGTTTCTGCGTGTGCGACGCCAGCGAAGCCGGCCATCAGAGCAGCAGCGAGCAGAGTCTTTTTCATGTAAGAAATCTCCGTAGATTTGAGTAAATCAGAGCAGCCCAACTACAACAGTGCTGCTGCTCTTTCTAACTCCGCGATGGGAAGTTAACGCTATTGCATCAAAATTCCCGTCGCTTGACTACGAAACCCTTCGGAAACGTGAATCTTTGTGCACAGCTTGTTGGCTATACACAACAAAAACCCACTTGAAGCCGCTTTCCATGCCGCCTTGAGCAAGCACGACAATTAGCAGGCTAAAGCCGGAATCTTCTTAAGAACTTGCTTTAAGTGATCCGAGCAATCGGTTGCCAATGCTGGTTTTCTGCAAACAAGGCAAAAAATGAAATCGGCACCGAAAAAGACAAGATCGCCGACCCCAGCCTATCGAGCGCCAAAGCTGGCTACTCAATTCACCTGATAAATTCTCACATTATGAGAGCTAACACCAACATAGGATTCAGCATGCACTGACCCGGTTCAATCACTTTCCTGGCAATCAAGAACGGATTCCGGAAATCACAACGCAAGCAACTTACACAAGAAGGCAAAACACCCAAAAATTGGCGAAAAAAAAACCTGCCCTTGCCAGGATCAGGTTTTATTTCCAGGCTCCGCAATCGCAGAACTTTTTAACTTTTTTGTTTGGTGCCGACGACGAGACTCGAACTCGTACAGCTTTCGCCACTACCCCCTCAAGATAGCGTGTCTACCAATTCCACCACGTCGGCAAGCAATCAAGACAGCGATATTAGCATGACAAAAGTAAAGCTGTCAGTACAAAACAGCCTAAAACGCCTAAAAAAGCACGTACGCAGGCATATTCCACACAAACACAGCCAAATGAATAAAGCCCGCCATTAGGGCGGGCTTTGATATCGTATTTTCCGATCCTGCTTTTGATCCTTGCTGTCTTCTATATATAGAGCAGCATTGAATCCCCAAGCAGATCGAACTTACTCAGCAGCAGGAACCGCAGGAGCGCTTTGCTCAGGAGTTGCTGAAGGTACAGCAGCTGGCACAGAAGCGTCAGGGGCCGGAACCGAAGCTGCACCCGATGGAGCTGCGCCAGGAACAGACGATTCGTAACCTTGCATCACGCCCACATCCACTTTCTGCGCAGGATGGTGAGCAACCCAAGCCAAGCCACCGGTGGACACAAAAAAGACGATTGCCGCCCATTTGGTCATGCGCGACAAAAAGTTCGCCGCACCTGCCGCACCAAACACACTCCCTGCCGAGCCGCCACCAAAGGCCGAGCCCATATCAGCGCCCTTGCCTTGCTGCAGCAGAACCAGACCAATAATCAACAGCGAGGAGATAACCTGCACCGCCATCAGAACGGAAGACATCCAATCTTGCATTTAAAGACTCCAGACCCTTTAAGCGGCCACAATACGTAAAAATTCTTGCGCATCCAAAGATGCACCACCCACCAAGGCACCATCAATATCCGGCATGGCAAACAGCTCGGCGGCATTATCTGCCTTCACGCTGCCACCGTACAAAATACGCAACTGATCCGACTCCATATAGGCACGAATCTGTTGATGCATTTGCTGCGCTTGCTCCGGCGTTGCAGTCAGGCCCGTACCAATAGCCCAAACTGGCTCATACGCCAGGACCAGTTTGGATACCACTTCAGCCCCAAGAGCTTTGATGGGTTCAAGCTGATCTTGCACCACACAGGTTTCCTGCCCCGCCTCACGATCGGCCAACTGCTCGCCAATACAGACAATGGGCGTCAAGCCCGCATCCAGTGCCGCAACAACTTTGGCGGCAACCTGAGCGCTACTTTCCTGGTGATACTGACGGCGCTCGGAATGCCCGACAATCACCCAGCGACAGCCGATATCAGCCAGCATTGCCGCCGAGATTTCCCCCGTGTATGCACCCTTGGCGTGGACACTGACATCTTGAGCGCCGACCGCTATGGTCGAATCTTTCAAGATACCTGCCACCTGAGGCAAATACACATAAGGAACGCATACAAGCACATCACAATCTGCCTGCGCACCAGGCTGAACGAGCAGTTCTTGCAGCAGACGGCTGTTGCCATCAAGCGAGCCATTTAATTTCCAATTACCCGCAACCAGTCGTTTACGCGAAGAATGTACGCTCATTGCTCCCTTGATGCCAGTCAAAAAGTTACACCAACGCCCACAATCAAGGCGCAGCTAACCGGCTATTGTAGCGCGTGCTAATCCGTTTCGCGCATATTTGACAGAAAATTCGTTTCAGAACAGCAAGAAAAAGGGTGGCTGCGCCACCCTTGCTGCTTTTATGGAACAAGAATGATCTTGCCCACCTGCTCACCCGCCTCCATCATGGCATGCGCTTCGCTCGCCTTTTCCAAGGGGAAAGTGGCATGAATCAAGGGACGTACCTGCCCTGCTTCCAGCAAAGGCCAGACACGCTCTTTCAGAGCCTGCGCCAGTTGCGCCTTGAACTCGACAGAGCGGGACCGCAAGGTTGAGCCGGTAATAGTCAGGCGACGACGCAGGATCTCCCCACAATTAATCGTGGCCTTCACCCCACCCAGCAAAGCAATAATGACGATACGACCGTCATCAGCCAGACACGTCAAATCCCGGTTGATGTAGTCGCCAGAGACCATATCCAGAATCACATCAACGCCACGGCCGCCTGTTTTGCTTTTGATGACGTCTTCGTAAACCTCGGTTTTATAGTTGATGCCGATCCCGCCCAAGCGATTAATGGCCTCCACGCGCTCATCACTGCCTGCCGTGGCATATACCGTATGCCCCAAAGCCACCGCCAGCTGAATCGCTGTTGTTCCAATTCCGCTTGCACCACCATGAACCAGCAGGGTTTCACCCTTGCTCAACTGACCACGGTCGAACACATTGCTCCAGACAGTGAAGAAAGTTTCTGGCAGCCCCGCCGCCTCCAGCAAGCTGAAACCCGCAGGAATAGGCAAGCATTGCTGTACTGGCACCACACAATATTCGGCATAGCCACCACCAGTGACCAACGCACAGACCTGATCCCCAATCTTGAACTCACTGCCCTGCACATCGCCCGATACGATTTCACCGGCCAGTTCCAGGCCGGGAATATCAGAGGCACCAGCCGGCGGCGGGTAAGCGCCTGCTCGTTGCAAGACGTCCGGACGGTTCACGCCCGCCGCCAGCACCTTGACCAGCACTTCACCCGGACCTGTTTGTGGCATGGGGCGCTCGCCCACTTGCAACACTTCCGGCTTTCCAAACTCGGTAATTTCAACAGCTCGCATACCTACTCCCTGATATCTAGACTATTTTTCCAGCGCGGCTGCAAGTACAAACCATAAGCAGCCGCCTTACCTGCTGCAATCTATCACAGGCACTGGCATCAACGCCCTATTCCAGCCATGAAAACAGATTATTTCGATGACGCTGGCAAATTTATACGTTACACTTTAAGGCTTTCCTGGCCTCCGTGCTTTTTTGCGCATGTGACTTGTCAGGAAGAAAAGCCCGACAGACAGGAAGCGTGCCAGAGCGGTTGAATGGACCGGTCTTGAAAACCGGCGATGGGGTAACCCATCCGTGAGTTCGAATCTCACCGCTTCCGCCATCATCTCCCGCTGCATCCATGGCGGAATTGGTAGACGCAAGGGACTTAAAATCCCTCGATCTTTGATCGTGCCGGTTCGATTCCGGCTGGATGCACCATAGACCTGAAGCGGTCTGCACTGATACATAAGCCTTGAATTTGCCCGAACCTGCGTTGGTTTTGCAGCAAAAACCAGGCGACAAAAAGCCCACTACGCATAGTGGGCTTTTTTGTTTCACCAACCATCGAATGGGGCAGTAACCATCTGCCTCTATATAAGCCGTATACGGCATACACACTGCCTGTTCAAACCCTGTCAATCAGAAAAACACTGCCAGGCTCCTTCTACGGAGCTGCGCCGTAGACCTGCCGACCGGCAAAGTAAGTCGCCAGAACCTGAGTGTCCTTCAAAGCCTCTACATCTACCTCCAGCACATCGCGATCCAGCATAATAAAGTCTGCCTGCTTACCCACCTCCAGAGAGCCAATTTCCCTCTCCATTCGGATAGCCCTGGCCGCGTTGATGGTATAGGCCCTAAACATACTATCTTTATCCATACGCTCGCCTGCATTCAAACCGCCACCCGGCCCAGAGCGTGTCATTGCATGATGCATGGCTTCCCACGGATTCGCCGTAGAAATAGGCCAATCACTAGCACCCACAATCACCGCTCCATGCTGCTGCAGCGATCGAGCTGGATACTGACCCTGAAACTCCGAATCAGGAATATAAGGCTTGACCAGATCAAGCAGATAGTTATCAAGCTCGGCCCAGTGCAACTGCATGACAGCCATCACATCGAGCTGTTTAAAGCGGGGATAATCAGCCGGGCTTACCAACTGCAGATGCGTAATGGAATGCGGTACACCACTGCTACGCTTTTTGCGCGCCGACTCAATAGCATCCAAAGATACACGCACTGCTCTGTCACCCAAGGCGTGGATATGCACCAGCCAGCCACGCTGATCAATAGCATCAACCAGCTGCGTCATCTTGTGCTGCTCCAGCAGCAGCTCGCCCTGCTTGCCAGAGTTTTCATAGCGGCCCAGCAAGGCTGCGCTTTGAGCCGGATACTCCAACACCCCATCAGCAAACACCTTGATACCCGGCAAACTCAGGTTAGGGATGTGCGCAAAGCGCTTTCGGACACTATCAAGCCGCTCCAGATCCGCAGCATCACTCTCCGGACTGGCCACCAGCAAGGCAGCAACATGAGCAGTTAATAAACCCGCTTCTGATAAAACCCGGTAAGCCGGCAATATGCCCTCTCCAACACTGCCAAGAGATCGAGAAAACAACGCCTCCCCCGGCCCGGCGTTGGCCGCCGGATCCATCCAGGCCGTAATGCCATAGCGATTATTGGTTTCAACAGCGATTTTTGCAGCTGCCAGTAGCTGCTTTTCAGCTGGTTTGGGCAAGATCACCGTTACCTTATCCAGGCCAGCATCCACCAACACCCCATCAGGCTGTCCATTACTGGCCACACCGATGGTGTGTTGAGACTTCGCAGGCAATGACTGCACGTAAGCAGCGTCAATTCCCGCCTTTTCACGCATTGCCTGATTCGCCCAGGCCGTATGATAGTCAGCCCCCATCAGCAACACAGCCTGATGCTGCCAAGCCCCAGCATCCAGCAAATCGCTCAATGACTCGGGCGCAGACCACACCGCTGGATTCACCCCAAACACCACCATAGGCACATCTGGTCCGGACTCTTTTTCCACCAGCCAGGTTTGCAATTGCTGAGCGAGTTCAAGCGGACTGAGCTCTTGATCCTCCAGGTTTGGCGCCAAGGCAGCCAGGCCCGCAAAAATAGCGTGGGAGTGCGCATCAATCAGGCCAGGCATAACGCGTCGACCCTCAAGGCTTAGCATGCGAGTGTTCGCTCCCTGATAGTGCAAGATCTGTTCGCTCTTGCCTATGGCCAGAATTCGGCCCTGGCTCACGGCCATCGCCTCGGCATCAGGTGAATTGGCATTAGCGGTATAGATCTTCGCGTCCAGAAAGATCGTATCAGCGACTTCATTAGCGCCAACGCTCCCCGTAGACCCAACTAGCATCACAGCACACAAGCACCTGAATAGCCTGTTTATCCCCATCATTGACTGTCTCCTGCCTCAGCTTTTGATCATGCTCGGCCAGTACCCACCCAAGCGACAACTCAAACTTGGATCAGCATGACATCGCATCACTCTCTGTTTATGGATTTTATGATCTCGACATTCAGACAGCGCTTAATAAAGCCCTGCAAACCCAAGACAAGCACTACTAAAACCCACGATAGATTTCCTCTAAAGTACGAAGACCAAGGCTTTAGCCAGAATGTACAACGTTTAAACATGGCGCATTCAAACCAGCCCCCTCCAACCCTGGGCAATGCCAAACGCAAAAAACCCGCCTTTCAGCGGGTTTTTCTTCAAGCAGACTGCAAGCGCTATCAGGAAGCAGCAGGAGCAGCTGGGCCGCCTTGAGCTTCGATACCGCCGATAGCCTTGATCGACAGACGCAGACGACCTTTCTCGTCAGCTTCGATGACCTTGACCTTAACAACCTGCCCCACTTTCAGCACGTCATTGATGTTGGCGATACGGTAGTTGGCAATCTCGGAGATGTGCAGCAAGCCGTCACGGCCTGGCAGCACTTGCACAATCGCGCCAAAGTCCAGCAAACGCATCACAGGACCTTCGTATTCCTGACCCACTTCCACTTCAGCGGTCAGTTCCTTAATACGGCGCTCGGCTTCGCGGGCCTTGTCCAGATCAGCACTGGCGATCGTGATGGTGCCGTCATCCGAAATATCGATCTGTGTACCGGTTTCTTCGGTCAGGGCACGGATGGTTGCACCACCCTTACCAATCACGTCACGAATCTTCTCGGGGTTGATCTTCACGGTCAGCATGCGAGGTGCAAATTCGGACATCTCGGTACGGGAACCGTCGATGGACTCTTTCATCTTGCCCAGGATGTGCATACGGCCTTCGTGAGCCTGAGCCAATGCAACCTGCATGATTTCCTTGGTGATGCCCTGGATCTTGATGTCCATCTGCAAAGCAGTAATACCTTTCTCGGTACCGGCAACCTTGAAGTCCATATCGCCCAGGTGATCTTCATCACCCAGAATGTCGGTCAGCACAGCAAACTTGTTGCCTTCCTTGATCAGACCCATAGCCACACCAGCCACGTGATCCTGCACAGGCACACCAGCGTCCATCATGGACAGGGAGCCACCACACACAGATGCCATGGAGGAGGAACCGTTGGATTCAGTGATCTCGGACACCACGCGGATGGAGTACTGGAAGTCTTCAGCGGCTGGCAGCAAGGGAGTCAAAGCACGCTTGGCCAGACGACCGTGACCGATTTCACGACGCTTGGGAGCGCCGAAACGGCCAGCTTCGCCAGTGGCGAATGGAGGCATGTTGTAGTGCATCATGAAGCGATCGCGGTACTCGCCCATGATCGAATCAATGATCTGCTCGTCTTGCTTGGTACCCAGAGTGGTGACCACCAAGGCCTGAGTTTCGCCACGTGTGAACAAGGCGCTACCGTGAGCACGGGGCAGAACGCCCAGACGAATGCTGATAGGACGAACGGTGCGGGTATCGCGACCGTCAATACGGGATTCGCCGCTCAAGATGCGCGAACGCACAATCTTGCTTTCCAGGTCGAACATCATGTTTTCGACGGCGACCATATCAGGCTGATCCTGACCGGCGGCTTCAGCTTGAGCCTTGACCGTTTCTTTAACTTGAGCGTAGACAGCGCGCACTTGCTCGGTACGAGCTTGTTTTTCGCGAGTCTGGTAGGCCTGTGTCAGACCTTCTTCAGCAGCAGCGGTTACCGCAGCCAACAGGCTTTCGTTAACAGCAGCAGGCTGCCAATCCCACTCGGGCTTGCCAGCTTCTTCAACCAGTTCGTGAATGCAGTTGATGGCTGCTTGCATTTGCTCGTGAGCAAACACCACACCACCCAGCATGACTTCTTCGGACAATTGCTTGGCTTCGGACTCAACCATCAGCACAGCCTGCTCGGTACCAGCCACAACCAGATCCAGAGCCGAAGATTTCAGCTGAGTAGCGGATGGGTTCAGCACGTACTGACCATCAACGTAACCCACACGGGCAGCGCCCACAGGACCGTTGAAAGGAATGCCGGAAATAGCCAGGGCAGCCGAGGCGCCGATCATGGCAGCGATATCAGGATCAATTTCAGGGTTGACCGATACCGTGTGAATGATGACCTGAACTTCGTTGTAGAAGCCTTCAGGAAACAGAGGACGCAGTGGGCGGTCGATCAGGCGGGAGATCAGGATCTCGCGCTCGGATTGACGGCCTTCACGTTTGAAGAAACCACCAGGGATCTTGCCAGCGGAGTATGTTTTTTCGACGTAATCAACGGTCAGAGGGAAAAAGTCCTGACCCGCTTTCGCTTCGCTTTTGCCAACAACAGTGGCCAACACAACAGTGTCTTCAATCGAAACCAGCACGGCACCTGACGCCTGACGTGCGATTTCGCCGGTTTCCAGAACGACGGTATGCTCGCCGTACTGGAAAGACTTGGTGACTTTATTGAACATTAGGAGAATCCTTACAATAAAAAAACCGTGCACACAGCGAAACCAGTTCGCCGAATGCACGGTTGTTTAGCGGGGAGCCAGCCCCGGTATCACTTACGCAGACCGAGTTTTTCGATCAAAGCACGGTAAGCGTCTGGATTACGACCTTTCAGGTAATCCAGCAATTTGCGACGACGGCTAACCATGCGCAACAGACCACGACGGGAGTGGTGATCTTTGTTGTGAGCCTTGAAGTGGCCGGTCAATTCGTTGATGCGAGCGGTCAGCAAAGCCACTTGCACTTCTGGGGAGCCTGTATCGCCTTGTTTACGCTGAAACTCGGAAACGATATCGACTTTTTTGATATCTGCAACTGCCATTTTATTTAGCCTCTAAGACTTGCGTTAGGACCGAGGTGCCCTAACGTGTTGAAAATGAGATTGAGTGCACCGGGCCCATCAGGCCAAGTGCAAGCAAACGATTATAACGAAAAACCGGACAAGGCGTTAAGCATTTCGGCCAGCTGGCCTGCCAAAGCCGGGGATTTTAGTTGTTTCCACGCCGAAGTCGTGCCAAAGCACGGGCTCGACGCCAGCGCCAGGCCATCACAAACCAGCCCGACAAGCCATACAGGCAGAACAGGCCAAACAGGAAGACTGGCGGATCTGTAGAGACAAACACGAAGACCAGCACAAAAAGCAACATGACCCAAAATGGCACGCTACGGCTGATCGCAAAGGACTTACCGCTGTAGAACGGCGCATTGGAGACCATGGCCAGGCCGGCATAAATGGTTAAACCAAAGGCAACCCAGGGAATCACATTCACTTGCAAGGACAGCTTGTTGTCCACCGCCAGCCAGACAAAGCCGGCCACCAGCGCTGCGGCTGCCGGACTGGGCAAGCCCTGGAAAAAGCGCTTGTCAACCACTTCAATATTGGTATTGAAGCGGGCCAGGCGCAGTGCCCCACCGGCTACGTAAATAAAGGAGGCCAACCAGCCCCAACGCCCCAGCCCCTGCATGGCCCAGACGTACATGACCAGCGCGGGCGCCGCACCAAAGGAAATCATGTCTGCCATGGAGTCGTATTGCTCACCAAAGGCGGACTGAGTATTGGTCAAACGAGCAACCCGCCCGTCCATACCATCAAACACCAGCGCCAGAAAAATGGCGATGGCTGCCGCCTCAAAGCGGCCATTCATGGCCTGCACAACAGCATAAAACCCCGCGAACAAATTGGCGGTCGTAAATGCGTTGGGCAGAAGATAGATGCTACGCCGACGACGGGTTTCATCATTGAGCAAATTGGGCATAATTTATGCTTTAAGAGTTGTTGCTAAGGACTGAACACTCGAATGTAGCATTGTCCCCAAGGCTACAGAGTGCAAATAATTCCAGCATATATGAGCCAGAGCGAACAGAAATGGCCAAGAGGCCTGCGGCCAGGGAGTTCATGGATAAACAGTGGATTTTATCGAACCCGCTTGCGCACCACCCCAACAGGGGCACGATGGTCAAACCAAGCACTGCATTTTATCGCGCCCTCACCGATACGGCTATAAGACGAGAACAAGGCGCTTCCATCCTTTTCTCAGCCCAAGCAGAGACGGCACTGAAAGCCAAATTCTTGCAGCAATAAAAAACCGGCTGACGCCGCAAGACGTCAGCCGGTTCAGGCTCAAGACCAGGGCAGCTTATGAGGTTGCCCCGATATCAAACTTAGTTCTTGGACTTGTCGACCAGCTTGTTAGCGGCGATCCAAGGCATCATGGAGCGCAGCTTGCTACCCACTTGCTCGATCTGCGATTCGGCGTTGATACGACGACGCGAGATCAGGGTAGGAGCGCCTGCGGCGTTTTCCAGGATGAAGTTCTTGGCGTACACGCCGGTCTGGATGTCTTCCAGGCACTGGCGCATGGCTTTGCGGGTTTCGTCGGTAACAATCTTCGGACCGGTCTCGTATTCGCCGTATTCGGCGTTGTTGGAGATCGAGTAGTTCATGTTGGCGATACCGCCTTCGTAGATCAGGTCCACGATCAACTTCAGTTCGTGCAAGCACTCGAAGTAAGCCATTTCAGGAGCGTAACCAGCCTCAACCAGCGTGTCGAAACCAGCCTTGATCAGCTCAACCGCACCACCGCACAGAACAGCCTGTTCACCGAACAAGTCGGTTTCGGTTTCTTCGCGGAAGTTGGTTTCGATGATACCGGCACGGCCACCGCCGTTAGCCGATGCGTAAGACAGAGCTACGTCGCGAGCAGCGCCGGTCTTGTCCTGGTAAACAGCGATCAGGTGAGGAACGCCGCCGCCTTGGCTGTAGGTGCCACGCACAGTGTGACCAGGAGCCTTGGGAGCAATCATGATGACGTCGATATCGTCACGTGGCACAACTTGGCCGTAGTGAACGTTAAAGCCGTGAGCAAATGCCAGAGCGGCGCCGGGCTTGATGTTCTCGGCAACCTGATTGCGGTAAACCTCGGCAATGTTTTCGTCAGGCAACAAGATCATGACGACGTCAGCGCTCTTGACGGCTTCAGCCACTTCCTGAACTTTCAGGCCAGCGTTCTCGGCTTTGCTCCAGGAAGCGCCGCCTTTACGCAGACCAACAACCACGTTCACGCCGGACTCGTGCAGGTTCAGGGCGTGGGCGTGGCCTTGCGAGCCGTAACCGATGATGGCAACGGTCTTGCCTTTGATCAGGGAAAGATCACAATCCTTGTCGTAGAAAACTTTCATTTCAGGTGCTCCAAATTTAATAATTTCGCTTAAACAGCAATTCGAGAATGGCCGCTCATGCAGCAGCGGCACAAAAAGGACCTTGACTCATTACTTTCAGAACAGGGCCACCGCGGTCTACACAGCGTCAGGCCGTGTTTACCCTTTATAAGGAGCTGCCTTGAAAAGCAGCTCCTTGAATAAAAGCGGTAATTATGTCCTGAAAAAGCCTTGGCTTACAGCTTTAAGACACGTTCGCCACGGCTGACACCAGAGACCCCGGTGCGCACTGTTTCAAGAATGGCCGTACGATCCAGCGCATTGATGAAAGCAGCAATTTTGTCTTGAACACCGGTCAGTTCGATGGTGTATGTCTTGTCCGTAACATCAATGATGCGACCACGGAAAATGTCCGCCATGCGCTTCATCTCTTCACGTTCCTTGCCCACCGCCCGCACTTTGATCAGCATGAGTTCACGCTCGATGTGTGGGCCTTCGGACAGATCCACCACCTTGACCACGTCAACCAGACGGTTCAAGTGCTTGGTGATCTGCTCGATGACGTCGTCCGCCCCTCGGGTAACGATAGTCATGCGAGACAGGGTGTCGTCCTCGGTTGGAGCGACCGTCAAGGTCTCGATGTTATAGCCACGGGCCGAAAACAGGCCGACCACACGGGACAGTGCGCCGGGCTCGTTTTCCAGAAGGATAGAAATGACGTGTTTCATGATTCTCTCCTTACAGATCGTCCGGGCCCAAGAGCATTTCTGTCAGGCCGCGGCCTGCTTTCACCATCGGGAACACGTTTTCGGTTTGGTCCGTGATGAAGTTCAGAAATACCAGGCGGTCTTTGTGCGTGGTGAAGGCTTCGCGAATAGCGGGGACCACATCGGCTGGCTTGTCGATCTCCAGACCCACATGACCATAGCTTTCCACCAGTTTGACAAAGTCAGGCAGTGCATCCACGTAAGACTCGGAATAACGCGAGCCGTAGTCGATTTGCTGCCACTGGCGCACCATGCCCAAATAACGATTGTTCAGGCAAAGAACCTTGGGGCTCAAGCGGTACTGTTTACACGTAGACAGTTCCTGGATGTTCATCTGAATGGAGCCTTCACCCGTGATGACGGCAACATCCTGACCAGGGTTGGCCATTTGCACACCCATTGCGTAAGGCAAGCCCACGCCCATCGTGCCCAGGCCACCGGAATTGATCCAGCGACGAGGCTTATTGAATTTGTAGTACTGAGCCGCCCACATCTGGTGCTGACCCACATCAGAAGTCACGAAAGCGTTGCCGCCCGTCACTTCCCACAGGGATTCCACCACGTATTGCGGCTTGATCAGCTCGTCCGACTTGGCGTAGGCCAAGGAGTTCTTGCCCCGCCAGACATTGATCTGTTTCCACCAATCATTCAGGGAGGGCTGGTTCTGCGATTCCTGACGGCTTTGCGCATACAGCTCATTGAACTCGGTCAGCACGTCTTTGACACAGCCCACGATAGGCACATCAACTTTCACGCGCTTGGAAATTACCGAAGGATCAATATCAATATGAATGATCTTGCGTGGGTTCTGACCGAAGTGGCGGGTATTACCAATCACTCGATCATCAAACCGTGCACCCACTGCGATCAGAACGTCGCAATGCTGCATGGTCATATTGGCTTCGTAAGTACCGTGCATGCCGGGCATGCCGATGTACTGATCCGCCGTACCTGGATAGGCACCCAGACCCATCAAGGTAGTCGTGCAAGGAGCACCGCTTAACTTGACCAGCTCATTGAGCTCACTGTCAGCATTACCCAGCACCACACCACCACCAACATAAATCAGCGGGCGCTCGGCGCTATTGAGAATCTGGACGGCTTTCTTGATCTGCCCCTGATGGCCTTTGGTCACAGGTGCGTAGGAACGCATCTTGACCTCGCCACGCTTGGGCGTGTATTTGCACGTTGCAGTCGTAATATCTTTGGGGATATCAATCAGCACAGGACCGGGACGGCCCGTCGTGGCAATAAAAAATGCCTTGCGAATGGTATCGGCCAAATCACGAACATCGCGCACCAGGAAGTTGTGCTTGACGCAAGGACGGGTGATACCGATGGCATCACACTCCTGGAAAGCATCTTCACCAATTGCCTGGGTGCTGACCTGCCCACTGATGATGACCATCGGAATGGAGTCCAGGTAAGCGGTCGCAATACCGGTGACGGCATTGGTGACGCCCGGGCCACTGGTTACCAGTGCCACGCCAACTTTTTGGGACGAACGGGAATAGGCATCCGCAGCATGAACAGCAGCCTGTTCATGACGCACAAGAATGTGCTGGAAGCGGTCCTGCTTGAAGATTGCGTCGTAGATATAGAGAACGGCACCACCCGGATAACCGAAAACGTGTTCCACGCCTTCGTCCGCGAGCGTGCGCACCACAATATCTGCGCCATTTAATTCAGACATGAGTTTTCCTTTCAGTCTTGCTCTGCAATATCGACTGACCACGACGGTCCGAGCTTGAACCGATGTCAGCAACATGATCTGGCGCTTCATGGCCCACAGGACCACACCACCCAGACACATTACCGTCCGGCCTGCACTCTTCGACACCCAGTGCGTGCATACAAAAACGTATGCGTTAGCTTGAAACGGAAGTCCTGGCATCCCACGCTTGTGACGCGGCCAGCAACAAAGTTTTTAGGCGCAAAAAACCGGGCGGATGGCCCGGTTAACAGTGCCTCGCTACAATTTGCTCGGATAAGGAGCAAAAACACCTGGTTACTTTACCTTGACTGCACAAACCGAGCAACTGTGATTGTTGGTAAAGTGCAAAAAAACAGGCTTAAAGCTTGCATACGTAAAACGATATACTGTCTACCTATGACGAGCTGTCCGGGTATTTTATGGCATCGCCCATCCCACAATTAAAACAATTCCTGTATAGCCACTATTTTTTCGGCGGACTGCGCCAGTCCATCGGTGTGCTGTTGCCGGTCATTATTTTGGGCCGCTTCTTTGGTCACTATGACATTGGCGTCATTGCGTCCATGGGTGCCACCTGCGTTGCCATCATTGACCAACCCGGCGGCCCACGCCGCTATCGCAACAATGAAATGCTGGGCGGTATTGCGCTGGGCACGGTCACCGTTGGCCTGACAGGTTTGGCCTCCAGCTCTCCGCTGCTGCTGGTCCTGTGCGTACCGTTTCTGTGCTTTCTGTACAGCATGTTCTCCGTCTTTGGTCGTCGCGGCGGGCTGATCGGCTTTGCCGCCCTGCTGCTGATGACCTTGACGATGCGCTTTCCCATGCAGCCTCACGAGGTATTGGCGCACACGCTGTATTCCTTTGCCGGTGGTCTGTCCTATTACTTGTTCAGCACCCTGTTCCGACGCTTGTTCTGGTATCGGGAAGAGCGCCAGACACTGGCGGTAGCCCTGTTTGCCACGGCTGAATACATGGAAGCGCGCTCGCAATTCTATGACTCCACCTCGGATCTGGACGCCTGCTATAGACGGCTGATCAATCTTCAATCCAATATGACCGAAAAGCACCAGGCCGCTCGCGACGTGGTGCTACGTGAATTGCCGCGCGGTTATGGACGAGGCGATCACCACCGCAAGGCACTGCTGACAATCTTCTTGAATATGGTCAGCATTCTGGACTCGCTGGTCGCGACCTATACCGACTACACCGTCCTGCGCCGTCAGCTTTCCGACAGCGATTTCATGGTTTTTGCGCGTGATGGCTTGCACAAGCTTTCGTTGGATATCGGCCGCATTGCCATGAATGTTTCACGAAGCGCTCGCACCACCCGTCGCTCCAGCGTCAAAGCGGAAATCCGCGCCATGGAATACGAGCTGGAGAAGTACAAACGCCAGGGCATGTCGCAAACAGACCCGGAAACCTACGCCCTGCTAGTCCAGGTCTTGCGCCGACTGCGTAACCTGAACCGTATTGTGGACAGCATGGCAAGCCTATCACATCGTGCCAGCCAGAACCTGCCAGTCGATCAGTACCTGAATAAATCGCTAAGCCGCATGCTCTCGCGTGAAGAACTGCGTTTGGGCATGCTCAGCAGCAATATGAAGCTGAAGTCCTCGCACTTCCGCTATGCGGCACGTGTCAGCATTGCGTCCATGGTGGCCCTGGGAGTTGGCGCACTCAGCGCCCATTTCCAAAGCGAACTGGGCCTGGTCAGCGCCCTGACAGCACACAGTTACTGGATCATCCTGACGATTCTGGTCATTATGAAGCCAGGCTTTGCCATCACACGCCAACGCAATGGCTGGCGCCTTTTTGGCACGGTACTGGGCTGCGGGGCGGCCTTCCTGCTCCTGAAGCTAACGGACAACCGCGAGCTGTATCTGATCGCCATGTTGCTGGCCTACCTGCTGGGTAACAGCCTGGTTCAGCTGAACTTCCTGCTATCGGCCCTGTTCAACACAATCTTTGTGATTTTGTCCTTCCAATTCCTGTCCACGGGCGGCTCCTTCATTATTGGAGAACGTCTGGTGGATACGCTGATTGGTTGCGGTATTGCCATGGCCGCCAGTTATTTGCTCCCCAACTGGGAATCCAGCGCCATGACAGGTCTGGCCCGAGCAGCCTTGGCCGCCAACAAAGAGTTCTGGCGTGCAGGGCTGGAATTCGCTCGCTTGAGCCGCCTGCATAACCAGATCCTTAAAAGCGGCCAGGAAGGCGAACCCACTATGACAGAGGCCCAGAAAAACCAGGTAGATCTGGACTTGATGGAAGCCGACACCGCCTGGCAAGTGGCAAACAAGAACGTACACATTGCCTTTAGCAACTTTGCCTCGGCCTTTTATCGCATGATGGATGAACCAGTTAGCCGACAAGCCAATGTATCCCTGCTGAATAATCTGCTGATTCAGAACCACGTGCTGGCCTCGCAGATCAGCGCCGCTGCCCCGCTTCTGGCTAATTTGAGTCAGATTCCGCCAGGCATCCAGAACTCCCTGGATGCCATTGGCGCACTGATTAACGACCAGGATGCCGACCCGCCTGCTTCCATCGAAACCGACGGTGAGCTGGCCATGCTGGCCTACCCGATCCGTCAGATGGTCAAGGCCGCCCAACTGATACGTCAGGATATGAGAGGCCTGGAATACAGCGCTGGCCCGCAACTGCCGCCTGAGCGCAAGCAGGAACTGAAACAGCAAGGGGCCTGATGGCCATGCCATGTCCCGTATACATTTGGAGCTCGTTGTCGGGACCAAATAAACAAGAACTCAAAGCACAAAGCACAAAGCACAAAGCAAAAGAGCATAGGGTGCCAAGCCCTCCTCAGTTCGCAGGACCAAAAATAAAAAGGCAAGGCGCAAATACATGGCCTTGCCTTTCCTTTTTTACCTGCAAGACCGCAGATCAGCTAAAGAGCTGTTCTTACGGCGCAAGCAACAACGCTAACTACTTATCAAGCCTTGGCATCCTGCTCGGAGCGACGGAACACCAGCTTGTCCTCGCTGGAGAGCTCAGGCTGGAATACATACCCCTCGCGATCAAACGCCTTCAAGCCTTCCACTGTTTGCACACGCTTGTCGATGACAAAGCGGGCCATCAAACCACGGGCTTTCTTGGCGTAGAAACTGATAATCTTCCAGACACCGTTTTTCTCGTCCTGGAAAACGCACTGAACCACACGGGCACGCAAGGCTTTTTGATCGACTGCCTTGAAATACTCTTCAGAGGCCAAGTTCAAGACAACGGGCTTGGCTTCGCCTTCCTGACGCTCGTTCAAATAATTGGCAATCCGGCTGCCCCAGTAAGCGTACAAATTGGCACCTTCGGGATTCTTCAAGCGAGTGCCCATTTCCAGACGGTAAGGACGCATCAAATCCAAAGGACGCAAAGCACCGTACAAACCGCTAAGAATCACAATGTGGTCCTGCGCCCACTTCAGCTCCTTGTCCGACAAATCCGTTGCAGCCATGCCCTCATATACATCACCATTAAAAGCCAGAATGGCCTGACGGGCATTGGAGCGGTCAAACTTGGGCTCCCACTCCTGGTAACGCTGGACATTCAAGCGCGCCAGGTCGTCGCTCAGCTTCATCAAGCCGGCAATATCCTCTTCGGACTGAGTGCGCAAAATATCAATCAAGCCTTGCGCCTGCTCCACAAACAGAGGCTGGGTTTCCAGCTGCGTGCGTACAGGGGAATCGTAATCCAGCTTTTTCGCTGGCGAGAGCAATAACAACATGCGCCTATATCCTTTCTATCCAAACAGATAAAGGGCCATGCCCTTTATCTGCCATCTACAAAACACGCTTTGACAGCAATTAGCGAGCCGTCCAGCCACCATCCAGACTTAGTGTCGTACCCGTCATTTGGTCTGCGGCGGCAGACGACAGGAACACAGCAGCACCGCCCAATTGTTCAGGAGTCACAAACTGCAGGGAAGGTTGTTTCTCAGCCAGCAGCTCGCGTGCGGCAGCTTCAATATCAATCCCTTTTTGCTGGCTGATAGCTTCGATCTGCTTTTCCACCAAGGGAGTGCGTACCCAGCCCGGGCAGATTGCGTTGCAGGTAATACCCTTGCCAGCATTTTCCAGTGCGGTCACTTTGGTCAGGCCCACGACACCATGCTTGGCAGCCACATAAGCCGATTTATTTACCGAGGCCACCAGACCATGTGCCGAGGCGATATTGATAATCCGCCCCCAACCCTGCTTTTGCATGATGGGCAAGGCAGCCGCTGTGCCGTGGAAGACGGCTGACAGGTTCAAGGCAATGATGGCATTCCATTTATCCACCGGGAATTCTTCGATAGGCGCGGTGTACTGAATACCAGCGTTATTGACCAGAATATCCAAACCGCCCAAGGCCTCTGCCGCCTTGGCAATAAAGTCACGCGTGGCCTGTGCGTCGCTCAAATCAGCATTCAGATAATAGGCTTTGACACCAAACTTGGACTCCAGCGTGCTGCGCTCGCGCTCGATATCTTCAGGCTGACCAAAACCATTGATCACCACATCTGCACCGGCTTTCGCCAACTCGGTGGCCATGGCCAGACCGATACCACTGGTCGATCCTGTTACGACCGCTTTTTTACCTTTCAGCATAGATACCTCGTGAGTATGGACAACAGGGAACTGAAACCCCAAGTGTACTCGCCGGCCTGCACTGCCGGGAAATGCAATGGGCTCGTTTTGTCCGCAATCATCAAGGCTTGCAAAACAAGGCCAAACACCATCGGACCACGTACTAGCGCATTACCCCTAGAACTTCGGCCTGCGCGGGGAAAAGTCGGCCATACACAATGTTGCGGATGAGTTTTCCGAACATCGGCCGCGACTGACACTTTTACCTTAACGTTCTTATGTGACAAAACAGCAAATAAACCATGCTGAGGGAGCAGGACGATCAAACCAGCAGAAAATAAAAAAGCCCTTGAATAATCAAGGGCTTTCAAAATTCCAGGTGGCGGACAGGGTGGGATTCGAACCCACGGTACGCTTGCACGTACGCCTGATTTCGAGTCAGGTACATTCGACCACTCTGCCACCTGTCCGCGATTGCTTATATGGTTACAAGCAAGCCCATAAATATAGATCAAAGAATACTCTTTGACAAGCACTAAAGAGACATAGCACTTGCGTCAAAGAGCGGAGTTTCTTGATAAGACTAGCCAACCAAACCAAAGAGCTCTTTTCAATCAAGGGTTTACCCTCTGTTTTGGCCTAATTCACTTGTTCACCCTGAGCCGCAGGCCTATATTGGAAACACACATTGATGCATCGCAGCCCTGCCTCTCCAAGGCAGTCCTTGTAATTCCGGCGCAGCTTGCTGGACTTGATAAAAGGAATTGTCATGCAAACCTTCCAATGGATTATCGACGCCAACGGCGACGGCATATACAGCCTGAATGAGGTTCTCCAGACTCTGCGCTGGGCTTTTCGGATACCAGGCAGCCTGGTAGTTGAAACCTTGGGCTCCATCCCGGTTCTGTCTGATCTACTGCGTATCCAGGCTTCAGAAGCGACAGGCTACGCTTCTTTGAGAGGCGGACTGGTCAATATCCTGTCGTTATTCTTCTGGGCCGCACTCTGTCTCTGGTTTCTGGAAGTCAACTCCAAGCCACGTGCAGAGCCTGCGCAGCGCAACGTACGCCATGCGCCACACTTGAACAAGCAACTGGATTCTGTGCACGGTCGGCAACTACACGCGAACTACAACCGGCGCCCTGTCCGCCATCGTCAGGTTGAACGCCATACCTTCTAGATGCACTCATGCCCTCCTGCCGAAAAAGGAGAAACATGTGTTAAGAAAGGTAAACCCCTGGCATAGCGCATACGAGCCGTGTTGCGTTTGGAAGTGCTTTGCCAGGATTACCTAACGTTTGGACTACGGGTTTTAGGCAACAATCGCTGCAGCTAGTGTCATTAGAGGTGCAGCTTATGAAAAAACTACTATTAGCCGGTTTAATGGCCTTGAGCACCAGCGCCGCCTCTGCGGGCGGTGTAAATGTCGATATCAATGTCGGTATTCCGGGTATCGGTTACGGGCCGATCTACTACCCACCCGCTCATGTTGTGGAACGCCCGGTTTATGTCGCCCCACCCCCAGTGGTTTACCACCCGCCACGTTACGTCTATCGTCCCGGCTACGTGGAATATGGTCGCTCCAACAAGGAATGGCGCAAGGAGCAGCGACGCGCTCACAAGCGCTGGCGCAAACAGCAGGAGCGTTACTGGGATGATGACTAATCCATCACTACGGAACCATGAATGAAAAAGGGCTGAGGACCACAAAGGTCATCAGCCCTTTTGCTATTCAAGCAGAGGCGTTACTTCGCAGGCACCAGACGTTCCAGTCCGCCCATATAAGGACGCAGAACCTTGGGCACAATCACGCTGCCATCTTCTTGCTGGTGGTTTTCCAACACAGCCACCAAGGCGCGGCCTACGGCCAGGCCAGAGCCGTTCAGCGTATGCACAAACTCCGGACGTGCCTTGCTGTCGGCGCGGAAACGCGCCTGCAGACGACGAGCCTGGAAAGCCTCGCAGTTCGACACCGAGGAGATCTCGCGGAATGTGTCCTGGGCAGGCAACCACACTTCCAGATCGTAGGTTTTGGCAGCAGAAAAGCCCATATCGCCAGTGCACAGTTGCACTACACGGTATGGCAGTTCAAGAGCCTGCAGAACGTGCTCGGCGTGGCCAACCATAGACTCCAGCGCTTCGTAGGATTGCTCGGGGTGAACAATCTGCACCATTTCAACTTTGTCGAACTGGTGCTGACGGATCACACCGCGTGTATCACGGCCACCACTACCCGCTTCCGAACGGAAACAAGGCGAGTGAGCCGTCAAGCGCATCGGCAAGGCGTCACCAGCCAGAATCTCGTCACGCACCATACCGGTCAGGCTGATCTCGGAGGTGGAGATCAGGTACAGGTCTTCAGGTTTGGACTCTGCGGGATCAGTGGACTCGTTGTCCTGACCACCTTTAGTGACCCAGAACATATCGTCCTTGAACTTGGGCAATTGTCCGGTGCCATACAGCGTGGACGCGTTCACGATGTATGGGGTGTAGCACTCGGTATAGCCGTGCTCTTCCACTTGGGTATCCAGCATGAACTGGGCCAGAGCACGGTGCAAGCGAGCCAGAGGACCACGCAGAACCATGAAACGGGCGCCAGCCAGCTTGCGAGCAGCTTCAAAATCCAGACCAAACTGCTCACCCAGATCCACGTGATCACGCGGCTCAAAGGTGATGTGCGCAGGCTTGCCCTGATCATCTTTAGGACCCGGGATCCAGCGACGTACTTCGACGTTGTCTTCTTCGGACTCGCCTACCGGCACGCTTTCGTGCGGCAGGTTAGGAATCGTGGCGAACCAGGAGGACAGCTCGGCCTGCACTTGGGACAAGTCCTGCTCCAGCTGCTTCAGGCGCACCGGAATTTGCTGGGATTGAGCCAATGCTTCGCTGGCGTCTTCGCCCTTGGACTTGAGCTGGCCGATGCGTTTGGCCAATGCATTGCGCTCGGCCTGCAGGGTTTCGGTTTCCACCTGTACCGCTTTGCGGCGGGCTTCCAGCTGCTGGAAACGCTCGGTGTCAAATTGCACGCCACGTTTCGCCAGGCCCTGTACCAGCGGCTCCAAGTCTTTGCGTAATTGGTTCAGATCTAACATTTAATAGCCATATAGGTGATGGTTCAATCCCGATTGATCTGGTGATTTTAACCACAAGCCACCACAAGCGCAGCACAGCGCAAGCAGTACTGAGGTATCGGGAAATACGGGGGTGACAGGTCAGGCAACGCCTGTCCTGTCTTAGGTGTCTTTTTTACCGGCCTGCTCATCCAGCTGACGCAGGCGCTCCATTTTTTCAGCAATCTTGATTTCCAGACCACGAGGCACAGGCTGATACCAGTGGGGATCGGGAATGCCGTCCGGCAAGTAGGTCTCACCCGCCGCATAGGCATTAGGCTCGTCATGCGCATAGCGATACGCATGACCGTGGCCCAGCTCTTTCATCAGCTTGGTCGGCGCGTTGCGCAAATGCACTGGCACTTCGCGGCTTTTATCCTGCTTCACAAAGGCGCGGGCCTGGTTGTATGCCATATAACCGGCATTGCTCTTGGCCGCGATCGCCAGATAAATCACGGCCTGCCCCAGCGCCAGTTCTCCTTCGGGGCTGCCCAGGCGCTCGAAGGTCAAGGCAGCATCGTTGGCAATTTGCATGGCGCGCGGATCGGCCAGACCAATATCTTCCCAAGCCATACGTATGATACGGCGCGATAAATAACGGGCATCTGCTCCGCCGTCCAGCATCCGGGTCAGCCAATACAAGGCAGCGTCCGGGTTGGAACCACGTACCGACTTATGCAAAGCAGAAATCTGGTCGTAGAAGTTGTCGCCCCCCTTGTCAAAACGCCGGGAGTTCAGGGTCAGCGCATTTTGCAGGAAGTCTGTCGTGACCAGCTCGGTGCCGGAAGTCTTGGCGGCCGTATTGGTCTGCTCCAGCAGGTTCAAAAAGCGTCGGGCATCGCCGTCGGCATAACCGATCAAGGTGTCGACGGCTTGATCCTCAAACTCCAGGCCATCCAGGGCATTTTGTTCCTGTACACGGCGTAGCAGAAGTTTGAGTTCATCATCCGTCAGGGACTTGAGCACATAGACTTGCGCCCGCGACAGCAAGGCCGAATTAACCTCGAAGGACGGGTTTTCCGTGGTGGCACCAATAAAGGTCACCAAGCCGCTTTCAGCATAAGGGAGCAGCGCGTCTTGCTGAGACTTGTTGAAGCGGTGTATCTCGTCCACAAACAGGATGGTGTGCTTGCCCATGGCCAAATTCTGCTGGGCCTGCTCCATGGCGGCTCGGATATCTTTCACGCCTGAAAAGACGGCGGACAAGGCGATGAACTCGCATTCGAATGCACTGGCCGTCAAACGTGCCAGCGTGGTTTTACCCACGCCGGGAGGCCCCCAGAAAATCATGGAGTGTGGTTTGCCGGACTGAAAAGCCAAACGTAGTGGCTTGCCCTCGCCCAGCAGGTGAGACTGCCCTACCACCTGATCCAGAGTTTTGGGGCGTAGTGCTTCGGCTAAGGGTGCGGCGGGTTCCTGAGCGAACAAATCACGCATGGCGATCGCCCTTCCTAAAATGGCAAGACCTGGCCAAGCGGACCAGGTCTGTATTGAAAACTTGTTTTGTCAAAGCCAGCCAACACTGACCCTGACGATAGCTGCACAAAAACAGAATGTGCATCAAGGCATGGAGACGACATCCACTCCGGCAGGAGCCTTGAACGTGAAGGTACCCAAGGTAATCCGAGGGTTCGGTTCCAAGCCGGTGAAGTCGATATACGTGGTTTGCCCGAACGAGTCCTGCAATTCCAGACGACGTGGCTCACGATCCTTGAAGCCGATGTCTACGTAGGAAAAGCCGGCATCGCTTTGCAAAGGCGTGGCTCGGATCCACTCCAATCCATCCCGTGCATCTTGCTCAACCAGACGGAAGGAGTCTTCCAGATTGCCAGTACCAAACAAGATCGCAGCAGGCGAAGCGCCGATGGACTGGTCCACACCACGCTCGGTGACCTGGGCCAGATCCGGGTCGTATTGATAAAGCAGCTTGCCGTCAGACACGATCAATTGTTCATAAGGGCGTTGCACATGCCATTTGAACTGACCGGGACGCTGAAACACGAATTGCCCGGATTGCGGCGCACCTTTGGACTGGCCGTTGCTATCGACCGTACGCTGGGAAAACTCGCCTTTTGCAGCACGCACATCTTGTACAAAAGAGCGCAATTGCTCGCTGGCCGAAGCGGCCATGGTCAAGGCAGGTGTAGCGGCCAGCAACATGCTGACCAGCAGTGTCTTAATCTTCATCTTTGGCACCTCCTGCGGGGACCAGAATTTCACGGTTACCGTTAGGCTGCATAGCCGATACCAGACCGGCTTGTTCCATTTGTTCCAGCAGACGGGCTGCCCGGTTGTAACCGATACGCAAATGACGCTGCACCGACGAAATCGAAGCGCGACGATTCTTGATAATGACTTGAACAGCCTGGTCGTACAGCGGGTCCGCTTCAGCATCGACCATGCCAGTAGCGGGGTTGACCCCCTCACCCGATTCGCCTTCGACAGCACCTTCCAGCAGGCCTTCGATGTAATCAGGTTCGCCGTGTTCTTTCAAGTGTTCAACCACGCGGTGAACTTCCTCGTCGCTGACAAAAGCGCCGTGCACTCGTTTAGGCAAACCTGTACCGGGCGGCAAATAGAGCATATCGCCCATGCCCAGCAAGGTTTCCGCACCCATCTGATCCAGAATGGTGCGCGAGTCGATTTTGGAGGACACCTGGAAAGCGATACGGGTAGGAATGTTCGCTTTGATCAGACCTGTAATTACGTCCACGCTAGGGCGCTGAGTAGCCAAAATCAGGTGAATACCAGCCGCACGGGCCTTCTGGGCCAAACGAGCAATCAACTCTTCGATCTTCTTGCCCTGCACCATCATCAAGTCTGCCAGCTCGTCAATAATGACGACAATCATGGGCAGAACAGACAGCGGCTCGGGAGCGTCCGGCGTCAAAGAGAAAGGATTGGGGATAGGCTCTTCACGCTTTTGCGCCTCGCGTATCTTGGCGTTGTAACCGGCCAGATTACGCACGCCCAACTTGCTCATCAAGCGGTAGCGTTTTTCCATTTCAGCCACACACCAGTTCAAGGCGTTGGAGGCCAGACGCATATCCGTGACCACCGGTGCCAGCAAATGAGGAATGCCTTCATAGACACTCATTTCCAGCATCTTGGGGTCGATCAGGATCAGGCGCACATCCGCCGGGTCTGCCTTGTACAGCAGCGACAGAATCATGGCGTTAATCCCCACGGACTTACCGGAGCCGGTTGTACCGGCCACCAGCAAGTGAGGCATCTTGGCCAGATCCGCCACCACAGGCTTGCCGGCAATATCCTTGCCCAAAGCCATGGTCAGCAAAGAGGCGCTGCTGTGATAGGTCTGCGAGCCTACGATTTCCTCCAGACGCACCATTTGGCGGCGGGGGTTAGGAAGTTCCAGGCCCATCAGGTTTTTACCGGGAATGGTTTCCACCACCCGGATGCTGACCAGACTCAAGGCGCGGGCCAGGTCTTTGGCCAGATTCACGATCTGGCTACCCTTCACGCCCGTGGCAGGCTCAATCTCGTAGCGCGTAATGACCGGCCCCGCCTGGGCGGTCACTACCGTCACCGCAACACCGAAGTCCGACAATTTCTTTTCAATCAGGCGCGAGGTGAACTCAATGGTTTCCGGCGACACCGTCTCTACATTGTCAGAGGCGGGGTCCAGCAGGGACAGCGGAGGCAAATCGCCCGCTTCGCCAGCCTGACGAGGCGCCTTGAACAAGGTCTGCTGCTTTTCTTTCTCGACGCGCTCCGATTTGGGCACAGCCACAAAAGCAGGTTCGATACGCACAGGCTGTTCGTGTACCAGTTGCTCCTGCTTGGCGACCACGCTTTCCGTACGCTCGGCACGTTTGACCTCGCCCACGCGACGATCCTGACGGGCCGACCACAAAGTCATCACACGGCGAATCGCCCCTTCGATGAAGCCGCCCAGACGTTCTGCCAACGTCAGCCAGGAGAAACCGAAAAACAAACTGGCCCCACCGGCGAGCAGGCCCATCAGCACCAGAGAGGCTCCACCAAAGCCTATCGAAGTTACTAATAGTTGCGATAATAATTGGCCCAACTGCCCGCCAGCCCCCGCAGGGAGCTGCCATTGCTGGCCCAGGTCTTTAAAAAACAGCGATTCCAGGCCCATGCTGCCCAGAAACAAAAAGAAAAAGCCTATGCCAATTTCCCAGCGCACCCGAGGCAGAACATCCTCGTTTTTTGTGCTGGGCAAGAGCAAAGCAGTCAGACGGTAAAAGCCCACGGCCACGCGCTGCACCAGCAGCACCACCCAAAGCCAGGCCGTCAGACCAAATAGAAACAGGAGGAAATCGGCGATGTGGGCACCAAAGATGCCCCCGCCGTTTTGGGTCAGACCCGAGTGCACGGAATGCGACCAGCCGGGATCGCCCGGATCCCAGGTTGCCAGTACCAGGCCCAGCCAGGCTGCCAGAGCAGCGAAGATAATCCACCGTGCTTCGCGCAGCAGTCCTGTCAGGCGCTGTTGCAGGGCTGAAGGCCCATTACGCACATTTTTGGATGACCGGGACGAACGAGGGGATGTTGCAGGTATTCTTGCCATGGACTCATTATAATTGGAGATCGTCTTTTTCGGATTTTCTGTGATGTCGACTACTAAGCACGCAAAAGTACTCATTCTGGGCTCAGGCCCGGCCGGCTATACCGCAGCGATCTACGCAGCCCGCGCCAACCTCAACCCCGTCTTGGTCACTGGCATGGAGCAAGGTGGCCAACTGATGACCACCACGGATGTAGATAACTGGCCAGCCGATGCCCAAGGCGTCCAGGGACCTGATCTTATGGCACGTTTCCAGGCTCATGCGGAACGATTCGAAACAGAATTAATCTTTGACATGGTGTCCTCGGTTGATCTGTCCACCCGTCCCCTGACCCTGAATGGTGATAGTGGCACAGTCTACACCTGCGATTCGCTGATTATTGCGACAGGCGCCTCGGCTCAGTACCTGGGCCTGCCAACGGAGCAGGAATTCATGGGCCGTGGCGTGTCCGGTTGCGCAACATGTGATGGTTTCTTCTACAAGAACCAGGACGTGGTCGTGGTCGGTGGTGGCAATACCGCCGTGGAAGAAGCCCTGTACCTGTCCAATATTTGCAAGACCGTGACCTTGATTCACCGTCGCGATACCTTCCGTTCCGAACCCATCCTGACCGACAAGCTGATGGACCGCGTCCAGAATGGCAATATCCAGCTGAAACTGCACAGCGAACTGCAAGAAGTGCTGGGTGACGCTTCGGGCGTGACAGGTGTGCGCATCATCAATAACCAGACCCAGGCCACTGAAGACCTGGCTGTGACTGGTGCCTTTATCGCCATCGGCCACAAGCCCAACACCGGGATCTTTGAAGGCAAGCTGGAGATGCACGACGGCTACATCACGACTCGCAGCGGTCTGAAAGGCATGGCCACCATGACTTCCGTTCCTGGCGTTTTTGCCGCGGGCGATGTGCAAGACAATATCTATCGTCAGGCCATTACCAGTGCAGCCAGCGGTTGCATGGCCGCCCTGGACGCACAGCGCTGGTTGGATGAAAACAAATAAGCCCAAAGCCGTAGGGCGTAGTCTGGCAGACCTGAAGAAGTTACAAGGTCAGGTCCGCCAGGATCTCAATCCGCCCCCGGCCCCCGCCCGTCCCCAGGCTCGCAAGCGCCCCCGCCCACCGGATCCCGGTGGCAAACCAGCCAAACTGGCTCCTGCCAGTAATGCTACAGCGGCCCAAGACCCCGTTTCCTTATTGGACCCCAGCGACAGGGCCTGGCTACGCCAGTCCATGCGGGACGTCGCCCCCTTGAAAAAACGCGGTCAAAGCGTAGTCATGAGCCGTCCTGCGGCTAGCCCGGAACAGTTGGAGCAACGTCGTCGCCACGCGGTAGGTGCGCCCGTCAATACTCCTGCCCTGCCCCAGGCCTCTGATCAATATGTCAGCGTGCAAGGTGAAAGCAACGATCTACGACATTTGCGTGCTGGCTGTGGCACCGATGTCTTGCGCGATCTGGAACGCAACCGTTGGCCGATTGAGTCCAGCCTGGATTTGCATGGCTCGGATCTGGAACAGGCCCGCGAGCGACTGGACAACTTTCTGCGCTCCTGTCTGGAGCACGGCGTGCGCTGTGTACGAATTGTCCATGGCACGGGCTACGGCTCGCGCAATGGCGAACCCGTTTTGCGTCATGCCGTGCGTCGCTGGTTAACCCAGCTGCCCAGCGTTCTGGCTTATATGGAATGCGCGCCCAACGAAGGTGGGCAAGGTGCCGTCAAACTGGTGCTGCAAGCCATGTCCGAACCCGGCGTTTGATTTTTTCCATTAGGTACAGACGTAAAAAAGGCCAGCTTTCGCTGGCCTTTTTTTTGTTGTTGTTATGTTGTACTGCCTATTGCTTTTATAATAGTGACCGTTTTATTTCGGTCTTTATTGCCCAGCGTTGCGGGGCTATGTCTCCTCACCTGCATGAAACGTATTGTGCCCCATTTATAAAGCTGTCACACTTAGGGAATGCACTGATACCCGCATGGTAAGAAAATATCAGTCGCCCATTCGCAGTCTTTATTCTGCTGCCTGGTCCAAAGCCTTCACGGCCCGCTTCAAAAACACCTGCATTTCTTTCTCAGCCTGCTTGTCGCCCTGCTCTTGGGCAATCACCAAGCCCTGCTCCAGAATTTCCCTGGCCTGTTTGAATTGCTCCAGGTTCACCAGCACCCGGCCCAACAGCTTCCAGGCTGCGGTGTAACGCGGATTCATTTCCACGGCTTTGGACAAATGTTCGCGAGCCGCTTCCAAATCGCCCTCGCCCATACATGCATTGCCCAGGCCAAAGCGCAACAAAGCATTATCCTTGCCTGCCGCCAGTAGCTTCTCCAATCCTTCGCGCATAATCCGTACCCTTGAAAACAAAGCAAGGCTGGGTCGCGCTGCCTTCACACAAAACAAAATAGCAGCAACGACACGCCTGCACAGCTTGATGACTATTGAACCATCTAGCCATAAACCATTGAGCTTGGTTTTGTACCACGGAATATCAAAGGGCGGCCTCAGCCGGCCGGGCCCTGTAGGCCCATTCGCCTGCTGGTACCGCCCTGGCTAGCGCTTTAGGCCAGATCGCCTTGCAACACCCCCTTGCTGACGACTTCACGGCCATCCAGGCTAACCGTGCAATTGCGCATTGGGTAGTCGAAGTGGCAATCGGAGAAACGGCCAGCCGCTGGATTTGCGCCCGTAGAGAAAAGGAAGTTACCGGCAAAGGCGCGCAACTCGGTTCCGTTGGTATCGCGCTTGTCATACATGGCCATGGAGTCCCAGCGTGCCGCCGGCGCCATGCCCCAGCCCACATGACTGACCGCATAGGCATCCTTGTCATTCCAACTGGCGTAATAGGAGCGGATCAAATCGGCATCCACGCCCTTGCCCTCAATAGCCACGACATAATCGTTTTCGATACGCAGGGTCACCGCCGATTCCAGGTAGCGCTTGAAGGTCAGGTTCACATCTCCACTATCCAGCACCAGCGTGCCATTCACACTGCCATTGCTGGGGTAGCAAATGCACAGGCCAGCAGGCCAATACCCAAAGCTGCCCGGCTTGTCGGCTATCCCGGCACTGCCGCGCCCGATCACACCCGCCAGGCTGACCGTCAGGTCCGTGCCGGCTTCGGAGCTAATGTGCATGACACTGGCATCGGTAATCAGCTTGCCGCCAATATCGCACTTGCTTTGCAAATCAGGACTGGGTTTGACCCGTTCCAGAATCTCGGGATGCTCGTCGCTGATCATCATGATGCGGGCACCTTTGGCCAACAGTGCAGCACGCTCGGGCGAATGCAGCAGCCCTTCTACGGTGCAGTCCACAATGAACTGGCTACCCGCCAAAGCCTGGACAATCGGGTCCATACCTTCCAGCGCCAAAGACGTCCCGGTCGAGCGCAGGGCAATATTGCTTTTCAGACGTGGCGATACCAGTTTCACATGGCAAACCCGTGCCCCCATTTGCGTCAGGGCCAACTCAGCCAGCTCGGCCAGCACGGAGCGCGATTGCGTCTCGGACAGCACGACTGCCATTTCGCCGGGTTGTACTTTGCATAGTCCAAACACTTCTACAAAATCAGCAATCCACTTACCTTCAATATGCTCACGCAACATCTCACTACTCCTTGAAAATTCAAAAAAGGCGCTGCGCGGTTCGTTCAACCGGGCAGCGCCTGTACACATCAGTCGTGCAAATCCTTGCCCTTGGTCTCGGGCGAGGCAATGGTGGCCCACAGGGCCAGAACGCACAGGCCGATCAGGTACCAGTCAAAAACCTGTTTTTGATTGATGGAATGCAGCCAGGCTTGCAAATAGGGAGCGGTCCCGCCCGTCAGGGCACCAGCAACCGAATAGGGCAAGCCCATGGCAACCGCACGAATGCGAGTCGGAAACTGCTCGGGGAAAAAGGCCGGCATGATGGCGGTGGGTGCCGAGATCAACAGCATGCCGCCCGCCATGAACACCACCAGACGCCAGATCTCGCCCTGGCCGCCGGTCAGCACCATGGTCAGCGGGATGATGCTGATGATTGAACCGATGGAGAAGAAATACCAGTTCGCCTTGCGACCAAAACGATCCGAAAATGCGCCCCAGAAAATCAGGCACAGAATCAGGAAAAGATTGGCCCCTACCCCCACCCACATCACTTTGGCGGCAGGCATGCCCAGGGAGGTAATGGCAAAGGTGGGCGCCATGATGGCCCAGACGTAATACAGCACGGTGCCGCCGGCCGACAAGGCAAATACGCGCAAGCAGGCACTGCGATACTTCCAGACCTCCGACCAGAACACGCGGGCGCCCGGGCGCGCCGTTTTGCCTGCCGCTTGCGCTGCGGCCTGACGGGCTTTGAACATGGGAGTTTCATCCAGCTTTCTACGCAGATACAGCGCATATACCCCCAAGGCCCCACCCAAGACAAAAGGCACACGCCATGCCCAGGCCCGAACAACATCCTCACCCAGCAGACTGGTCAGGCAGGCACTGAGCAACACAGCCGCCAATACCCCGATCGTGACAAACACAAACACGGAGGAGGACCACAGTCCACGTTTATGAGCAGGTGCCATTTCGGTGACATAGGTGAAGGAAGAAACCACCTCCCCACCGTGGCCAATCCCTTGCAACAAACGGCCCATCAACAAGAACAGGGCGGCAATCGGCCCCACCATGTCATACGTAGGAGCAATACCAATCACCAAACTGCCCAAGGCTGTCACCAGCATGGACAGGGTCATGGTGAAACGCCGCCCCTTGCGATCGGCCAACCAGCCAAAAAAGATGCCTCCCAGCGGGCGCATGAAAAAACCCACAGCAAATACCGCCAGTGTGCCCAGCAAAGCCGCCAGCGGGTCCTCACTATGGAAAAACTGCTTGGCAAAATAAGCGGCAAAAATCGAATAAGCCGTCCAGTCGTACCACTCCAGGGCGTTACCCGCCCCAACCCCCAAAATAACGCGTCGACGCTGCGCGGCAGTCATGGGCTGCTCGCGCAAAGATGGTGTATGTGCGTCCAAGAGATGTCCCCTTCACTGTGATAGTTATGCTTCTTGTTTATTGTTTTTGATCCGGTGGCTCAGGCCACCAACTGCGTGAAACGAGAACGATGAAAGATCAGTGGCGAAATTTCGCGCTCGATCTGCACATCGTGGATAAGCAATTGCACGGCATCGTGGTCCCCGGCGGGATGCACTTGAAAAACACTGCAGTCAAACCAGACTGATGCCCCTTGTATATGGACGGCCCCCTCCTCGGTCAGCTCGACCTCGATATCGCTGAATCGGCTGTCCTTGTCCGGTCCGGCCAGCTGACGGCAAATAGCCGCATGTTCAGCACTCAAAATTGACACCCCCAGACGCGAGGCGCGAGACAGCAGCGCCCAGGTCGAGGAACTTTTCTGCACAAAAAAGGCGGCCAAAGGCGGATCCAGCGAAACCCCTACGGAAAAACTGGACGCAACAATGACTTGCGGCTTGCCATCGAGTACGGCGGCAATGGCCGCTACCCCGGATGGAAAATGTCCGAAGGCTTCGCGCACCACCCTGGCTCCCAACCCACTTATGTTTTCTTTCATGACGATGACTCTGCTCAGGCGTTAAAGACCCAAAACCCAAAATGAGGCGAGCTCTGCGACAACACACTCGCTTGGCCTCAATTCTGTCTCGATCGTCATTTATTTGCAATAACAAAATAGGCAAATAAGGATGGTTTTTGTTGAATTTAGGTATTAACCCTATGAAAATTCGTCGTTTTAAAAGCTATAGGCCTATACAATTCAACCGAATATTATTGCGTATTATCTTTCGTCATTATTTATTTGCAATAAGTTATGAGCTTAAAACCTCCCGGAATCCACAAGGACAGCATGTATCTACATATCGTTTTGATGGCACCCCACACCCCTGTCAGCCCGGAACTCGCCCCCAAGCTGGACCAGGCCTTTATCCGCATACATCAGGAATGCTCCGGCATAGAACGCTTTGAATGGGTGCCGAACCTGTCACGCAGCTCGGCGCGCTACAGCCATGCCCTGCTTTCTGTATTCCGCACTCAAGAAGCACTGGACGCCTACAGACAGAGTGATGCTCACCAGGCCATGCTGGATGCCATCGCCCCGCACATTCAGGACATCGTCGTGCTGGACAGCGTGCTGGAGAAAAGCCTGCCCTAAGAAGCTCAAGCTGGCGCCCTGGCAAACAGGACGCAAGCAGCCCCAGTGCGGCTACGCTAGCGCCGCCGGGGCACGCACGGTAAAATGGCCCGCTACAAACCTACTATCAAAAATGGGTAGCAATCAGCCCCACCACCGGAAAACAGAATGAAAGCAAGCGTCGCGATTGATGAGTTCATCGCTAGCCGAGACCATGGCGAGCACGAGCAACTTGCCCCGCACCACTACATTCTGACGCTCTACGGTCTGTTCGCCCGCCCCACCGGCGTCATCATTCCCGTGGCCAGCGTGGTTCAACTACTGGCCGACCTGGGTGCTGAACCGTCCAGCGTGCGCTCCGCCATTTCCCGGCTCAAGAAAAAAGGCGTACTAGTTAGCCAACAAGCCGCCTCGGGCAAAGGCTATGCCTTGGCGGCCGAACTGGAGCCGCATATGCAGGCCGGTGACGAGCGGATTTTTTCCTCCCCCTCCATGAATATTCGGGACCCCTGGCTGCTGGTCTCCTTCTCCGTTCCGGAAAGCGAACGCCAGAACCGTCACAAGATTCGTACAGGCTTGGCTCGCATGGGGTTTGGCACGGTAAATGCGGGCCTGTATATAGGTCCGGCGCGCTTGCAGGCAGAGG
The DNA here is from genome assembly GCF_026344155.1 of Alcaligenes nematophilus. Classification (NCBI taxonomy): domain Bacteria; kingdom Pseudomonadati; phylum Pseudomonadota; class Betaproteobacteria; order Burkholderiales; family Alcaligenaceae; genus Alcaligenes; species Alcaligenes nematophilus. Next base: position 936,775 of record NZ_JAPKMZ010000001.1, read on the forward strand.
CTGTCGAGTACATACGCGAGCACCAGCTCTGGCCCTATATTGAGCTGTTCACCTGCGAACCCAGCGGCCTGAGCGATATTCAGGAAAAAATCTCCCGCTGGTGGAATTGGGACAAGCTGGCCAATGAGTACCAGTCCTTCTTGAACTCGTATCAACACGAAGTCGAAGCGTGGCAAACCGCTTTACGCCAAGGCACGGCCGACCCTTTGGAAGCCTTCCGACTCTATATGCCTATGGTGACACGCTGGCGCAGACTGCCCTTTCTGGACCCAGGCCTGGCACCCGAGCTATTGCCAGACAACTGGGTAGGCAATACCGCCCGCAAATTGTTCGGTGACTTGCATCGACTGCTTAGTCCCTTGAGCTCGCAGCACGTGCAGCAGGCCATTCCAAACTGGAAGGCCCGCGGCACGGAGTAAACCTGCTCCTTTACTCAGGCCCCTGCAAAGCGTGCAATGTCGCCCATCAAATCCTGGGCGACGCGCTCAAACCGCTCCGACGTCACCCCCTGCATCATGGGTGCATCCCGCCAGGCCCGGAAGTTGCCAAACTGGAAAGGCAAATCAAAACAATGCCCGCTGAACACCGCTTCAAGCGGGCTTTGTTCCATGAAGCCACTCCAGACCACCGAGCGCCCCGCTGCTTTCAGACTAGCCGCATACTGCGTGGGAAAACGCTGGAATTGCAACCAGGACGACGCGGCCACCACTTGCTGATACGGCGTCAGACCCGAACCTGCTCCCTGATACACCCCATTTCGCAGCAGGCTGTCTGGCAAGTCTCCCACAGGCCATACACCCAAAGCCTGATCGACCTGCTCTTGCGTCGCCTGCCGATGAAAAGGCACGTCAAAAAAGAACACCGAGGACTCTTGGGCAGTACAACGCAGATACACCGCCTGCGCATGGCAGGCTTGTGCCGCCCAGTCAGGATTTAAGAAGTCGGGCGGCATCCCGGCGCTGGCCACAGGCAAGAATGCCGAAGGAGCATGAGCCAAACGTGGCGGCTCTTTGTCCAAGGCCATCATGCCGTGCTGCATCAAGATATCCACGTTCGCCGTCAGCCACTGATCACCCAGGCTTTGTCGCAGGCGCTCTGTGGTTTTCCTTTGTTGCTCGGGTGACCACGGCGTGCGCGTTCCCATGCTGAGCAAAGCAACACGATCAATCCAGCCTCGTGTGGACTCCAGCACGCTGAGCAAATGCGCATACCAGCCACCCGCCGATTGCCCCATCAAGGTAATCTTGTCCGGGTCTCCGCCAAAGGCATGGATACGATCTTTCATCCACTGCAGTGCCAAGAGCAGGTCGGCTGCCGGCAAAGGCAAATCGTCAGCTTGTGCATCGCCCAGGTGCCCCAAGGCACCCAGACGGTAATTCACATTGACCACCACCATGCCCTGCGCTGCCAGGCGGGTGCCGTCATACCAATCCAAAGAAGCGCCGCCACTCATCCAGGCTCCACCGTGGATAAAGAACAGCACAGGCAGACCTTGCGCTTGGGCGGGAGCCCACACATTCAGAAAATAAGCATCTTCAGATTGCGGATTGGCACTGCCTGCGCCCATCACCGCCGCAAGGCGGCTGGGGCGCTGCGGGAATACGGGCACCTGATCCAGAGAGGTCGCTGCCACTCGCCCCGTCGCCGCCTGCGCCGCTTCAAAACGACGCGTACCCTGGGCGTAACGCAGGCCATACCAGGCCCGCACCTCTACGCCATCGGCATGACAACGTCGCGAGGGAGCATTGACCAGCAATGTCGCCGTCATGGTTTAGAGCTTGTTGGAAATGTAAGGCGTACCGGTCATGCCGTTACCGTGTAGCTCATAACCCATAGGGGCGGTAATCGAAGCATGGCGAGTACCTGTATTAATATCCCGCCACATGCGGCCCAGCAAACTGTTTTCCGCAAAAGAGGCCGTGCCATGTAACCAGCACAGATTGTTCACCGCATCCACCAGTTCGTGTCCGGCATGGCCGATTCCGGCGCGGTGACGGGCACGTAGCTCCAAAGGCATGGGCACGGTGCCAGAGGCAGCAGCATCAATTTGAGCCGCAGCGCGTTCCAACAATAAGCGGGCACCATCAATCTGAATACTGGCCGTTCCCAGGTTCTGCACAAACGCCCCCGAATCCGACTGCTTCTTGTAATGGGTATAGGTAATGCCGCGCTTGCCACTGACACCAGTAGTGAAATCCACGGCGGCTTGCGCGGCCCCTAAAGATGGCGCTTGAATGCAGGTGGACATGGTCAGATGCGGCGTCAAACGACGACCAAATGTAGCCAAGGGATCTTGCTCCTGCACATCACCCATCAGTTGCTGAAACGTAATCAGGCGCTCTTTGGGCACCCACAGGTTTTCTGCCACCATGGTGTTGGAGCCCGAGCCGCGCATACCGATGGTGTACCAGGTATCCTGAATTTCAAACTCATCACGACGCATCAGCACAAAGCCCACGGTAGGCTCGACCTGCTCGTTTTCCTTGATGAACAAAATCCCCAGTGCCCAGTCCGAGTGATTGCTGTTCGAGGCAAAAGGCCACTTGCCCGTAATGCGCCAGCCATCGCCATCCGGCGTTGCCGTGCCTTGGGGTTGGGCAAAAATGGACGCCGCACGGATTGGACCGTCTGCAAACACCTCATCAAGCATGGCATCGCTAAAGCGGTTGGCCAGCATGACCGAACCATTAGAGATCACCACACACCAGGCTGCTGCCGGATCGTAATAGCCCACGGCGCTGGCACATTGCAAGAGCATCTCCGCCCCACCCTCATAACCGCCGTAGCGCTTCAAGGCCGAAATGCGCCAGGCCCCGGTGGACTCCAAAGCCTGAACCGCCTCGTCTGACAACATGCGATTACGGTCAGCCTGCGGGGCCAACTCACGTAGCAGCGGGCCGATCTCGTGGATACGCTCCAAAATCTCCTCTGTCTCCTGACGGGATGGCGCCTGGGTAACGGTGATCCGCTCGCGCTCGGCGACCAATGTAGCTCCTGTGATAGTCATAACAGCTCCTTAGAATTATTTGATATGGCAAATTTATAGCTATCGTCAGTTAATCGCAATATCAATAATCATGGAAACCGCTAAACCTGCTTGTTTTATTGAGTTTATTCGGGTTTTCACCTAGTAAAAATCATGTGCCAAGCTTATTTTTAATTGCATAAAACTAACGATCAAAAATATTTTGAGCACAAAAAAAAGCAGAAAAAGAGAGAAAAATGGCCTGCGCCAGCATGAGACGAAAAAAAACCGCCGACCCGAAGGTCGGCGGTTTGTCATGCAGAAAACCGGCTTTAACAGCCTGTATTCATTACATGTTTTCGATCATGACATCGCCAAAGCCGGAGCAGGACACTTGAGTCGCGCCTTCCATCAGACGGGCAAAGTCATAAGTCACTTTACGCGAGGTGATGGATTTTTCCATGCTGGAGATGATCAGGTCAGCAGCTTCGGTCCAGCCCATGTGACGCAGCATCATTTCGGCAGACAGGATCAGCGAACCTGGGTTCACGTAGTCTTTGCCAGCGTACTTGGGAGCAGTACCGTGGGTAGCTTCGAACATGGCCACGGAGTCGGACAGGTTGGCACCGGGAGCGATACCGATACCACCCACTTGAGCAGCCAGAGCGTCGGAGATGTAGTCGCCGTTCAGGTTCAGTGTGGCAATAACGTCGTACTCGGCAGGACGCAGCAGAATCTGTTGCAGGAAGGCGTCAGCAATCGAATCCTTGACGATGATCTCGCGACCAGTCTTGGGATTCTTGAATTTGCACCATGGGCCGCCGTCGATCAATTCAGCGCCGAATTCTTTTTGAGCCAGTTCGTAAGCCCAATCGCGGAAGCCACCTTCGGTGAACTTCATGATGTTGCCCTTGTGAACGATGGTCACGGAAGAGCGATCGTTGTCGATGGCGTACTGGATGGCCTTGCGCACCAGGCGCTCGGTACCTTCGCGGGAAACAGGCTTGACACCGATACCGGAGGTATTGGGGAAGCGAATCTTGTTCACGCCCAGGGTGTTTTGCAGGAAGTCGATCAGCTTCTTGGCGCTTTCGGACTCGGCAGCAAATTCAATACCGGCGTAAATGTCTTCGGAGTTCTCGCGGAAAATGACCATTTCGGTCTTTTCTGGCTCACGCACAGGCGAAGGAACACCCTTGAAGTAGCGCACTGGGCGCAGGCAGACGTACAGGTCCAGTTGCTGACGCAGGGCCACGTTCAGGGAACGGATGCCGCCGCCAACGGGAGTGGTCAGAGGGCCTTTGATGGACACGACGTAGTCTTTAACGGCATCCAGAGTTTCTTCTGGCAGCCAGACGTCGGAACCGTACACCTTGGTGGATTTTTCACCGGCGAACACTTCCATCCATTCGATCTTGCGCTTGCCGCCATAAGCCTTGGCAACAGCAGCGTCGACCACTTTAATCATGACTGGCGAAATATCCACGCCCGTACCATCACCCTCGATGTAAGGAATAATGGGTTGATCGGGAACATTCAGGGAAAAATCCGCGTTAACTGTAATTTTCTGCCCCGACGCGGGGATCTTGATATGCTGATAGGACATGGATGCTCCAGTTGTGCTCCAATATTAGGGATAGCTAAACACGGAACGCTTTCGCGTTTCCGAAGTCTTATATAAGAGTTTAACTTAATTCGCGCGTATTCAGGCACCTGTAAACTCAAAGCTTGCCAAAAATGCTTGCATTCTTGGCAACTTATCCATTCTACACGGCCCCGATTGCAGCTTGTGCCGGCCTTGCGCCCCCACCATTTCACGCAAAACACGCGCCGAAGATTCGCATTTTCTGACTATTTTTATCTCGATTCCACCATGTTCAACCCCTCTCGCGAGCAGGTTCGCCAATTTTTCATTGAAGCTTGGGACAAGCACCAAAGTGGTCATCTGCTGACCGCTCTGGAAACCATGGCGGTGGATCTGGTGCAACAGCACCCTGAATACCACGACGACTTGCGCAACGCCGACGCCGTCAACCAGGACTATTCCGTGGAGCAAGGACGCAGCAATCCCTTCCTGCATCTGTCCATGCACCTGGCTATCAATGAACAACTGTCCATTGACCAGCCTCCGGGCATCAAGGCAGCGTATCAGCGCCTATTGACCCGGCACGATCAGCACGCCGCAGCGCACATCATTATGGAAGCGCTGGGCGAGGTGATCTGGGAAGCACAACGTCTGGGCACACCGCTGAACAACGAGCGCTATATCGAATTGATTTTGCGCCACAGCACGCGCGACTAAAGTCGCAGGCTGCCTTACTTTCTATTGCTCAAGGGGCCGGGCTGACGCGACAGCCATACGGAGATACTGTCGATATCCGCCTGGCTCATGGTATTGGCCATAGCCCCCATAACGGCATTCTTGCGGATATTGGACGTTGCCGGTGCCCCGGCCTGCCCACGCTTGTAAGCCATCAAGGCCTGCCGCAAATAATCGGCATGCTGACCGGCCAGAATGGGATATTCCGGGTTCAAGGGCGTTTTCGCATCGTCACCATGACAGGATGCGCAATTCAGATTCTTCCAGGCTTCCCCGCCGGCCTTGGCCAGATCCTCAGCGGCTATTGCCTGACCGGCCACCCCGGCCATCAGCCCCATTGCCACCAGCAAGACTGTTTTTCTCATAGGTGCCTCCCCGTCCTCAAGGTTTGTTGCCCGCGTAATACGCGGCAATATCCGCCATGTCCTGTTCGGACAAGCTCAGCGCAATGGCTTGCATGGTGGGGAAGGTTCGAGCGCCGCTGGCATACTCCTTGAGCGCTGCTTCTATATAAGCAGCCCCCTGCCCGGCAATCATGGGGACGTGATAGACCTCGGGAAAGCTGGCCTTGTAACCGGGCAAGCCATGACAGCCTATACACATGGAGATCTTGTCGCGCGCCGCCTCGGGATTGGCCTTGATCGGCTCGGAATCCTGCGCCTGGGCTGCCCAGGGCAGACAGGAGCTTGAGGCCAGAAGAAAGAAAGAGACATACCGCTTCATTTGCAACTTCATCATCGCTATTCGCTTTGTCGTGGAGTTGAAAACGGTCCGGGTCAGGCTCTGCGTCTATTGCAGCAAAAAGGAATCAACGCGACACCTGGCTCTGTGATGCTGACCGACGAGTACTGAGTCGATTGTATGATAATTGCCAAGGATGACTGATACTAGTATTTATACCCGAGTTTCTATTCTTGACAGATCAACATTTTAAGTACAAGTTTGAGCCGATTTATGACTACTACGACCCGTTTTGAAGGCACCGATCAGTACGTTGCCACTGATGATTTGAAGCTGGCCGTCAACGCCGCTTTGACGCTACAACGCCCTTTGTTGATCAAAGGTGAACCCGGTACCGGCAAAACACTGCTGGCCCTGGAAGTGGCCCGTGCCCTGGGACGCCCCCTGCTGCAATGGCACATCAAGTCCACCACCAAGGCCCACCAGGGCCTGTATGAATACGATGCGGTGTCGCGTCTGCGTGACTCCCAACTGGGAGATGAAAAAGTTCGCGACATTGGCAACTACATTGTGCAAGGCACATTGTGGCAAGCGTTTGAGTCCGAGGAACCCACGGTTGTTCTGATCGACGAGATCGACAAGGCCGACATCGAGTTCCCCAACGATTTGCTGCAGGAACTGGACCGCATGGAGTTTCATGTCTATGAGACTCGCCAGACCGTCAAGGCGCGCCATCGTCCCTTGATCATCATTACTTCCAATAATGAAAAAGACCTGCCCGACGCCTTCCTGCGCCGCTGTTTCTTCCATTACATTCGCTTCCCCGAGCGCGAAACCATGGAACAGATTGTGGCGGTGCATTACCCCAATCTGCGCAGCGACATTCTGTCCAGCGCCCTGGATACCTTCTTTGCCCTGCGAGATGTCCCCGGTCTGAAGAAAAAGCCGTCTACCTCGGAATTCCTGGACTGGCTGCGTCTGCTGCTGGCCAACGACATTCCTGCCGATGCCCTGCACGAGCTGGATGAAGGCTTGCCCCCTATGGCCGGTGCCTTGCTGAAAAACGAACAGGACTTGTCCTTGATGCAGCGTCTGGCCGCCATGAGCCAACGCAGCCAGCGCCGGAGCTGATATGCAAACAAGCGCTTTTTCCCAGCCATTGGCCCCCGTGACGCTGGAAGGATGGGACGTGCGTCTGGAGCCTTTGCAATTGGCGCACGTGGAGTTACTGGAAGCCGCCGCTGCCGATGGCGAACTTTGGAATGTACGTGTAACCAGCGTGCCCGCCCCCGGCCAGGCCCAGGACTATGTAAAAAAGGCGCTGGACGGCCTGGAGCAAGGCCATATGCTGCCCTTTCTGGTGCGTGACCTGAGAACAGACCGGGCTGTCGGCACTACGCGCTATCACGACATTATTGCGCCAGTGTCCCGCCTGGAAATCGGCTACACCTGGTACGCGCGCAGCGCCCAGCGCAGCCACGTCAATACCGCGGCCAAACTGCTCCTGCTGCAACATGCGTTCGAGACCTTGGGAGCCGGAGTCGTGGGCTGGCGTACCGACCACCTGAATTTCAAATCTCAGCAAGCCATCACCCGGCTGGGAGCGCGTTTCGATGGTCGTGTCCGCCACCATGCCATCCGCCGCGATGGCACGATACGCGACACCATGTTCTACAGCTTGATGGCAGGCGAGTGGCCCGATACCCGCGCCCACTTGCTGGACAAACTAAGGCAGCACAGCCATGTTGCTTGATTTCTTCTACCACCTGCGTGAACGTGGCCTGCCAGTGTCCATTCAGGAACACCTGACGCTGCTGGACGCCTTGTGCAAAGGCATCATGCCGCCCACGCTGGACGATTTTTATCATCTATCCAGACTGGTGCTGATCAAGGACGAAACGCTTTACGACCGCTTTGATCTGGCCTTTGGGGAGTTCTATCAGCCGCAGCTGGAAGCGCTGGCCAAAGAAAAAACCCTGCCCGAGGACTGGCTGCGCAAAACCCTGACGCGCAACCTGACTCCGGAACAGAAAGCCGCACTGGAAAAGCATGGCTTGGAAAAGCTGCTGGAGATGTTCAAGGAACGTCTGAAAGAGCAGCAAGGGCGTCATGCAGGCGGCAACAAGTGGATTGGAACCGGCGGCTCCTCGCCGTTTGGACATGGTGGCTATCACCCCGAAGGTATCCGCATTGGTGGCCCTTCGGCAGGGAACCGTACCGCCATCAAGGTCTGGGAAAAGCGCGAGTTCGTGGACTACGACGACCAGCAAGAGCTGGGCACACGCAACTTCAAGATGGCGCTACGTCGCCTGCGACGCTTTGCACGCCAAGGTGCCCCTACCGAGCTGGATCTGGACAGCACCATACGCGAGACGGCTCGCAATGCGGGCATGCTGGACCTGCAAATGCAGGCCGAGCGACAAAACCGCGTCAATGTGCTGATGTTGCTGGATATAGGCGGCAGCATGGATGACCACATCGCCCAGGTTGAGTCCCTGTTCTCGGCCGCACGTTCCGAATTCAAACACCTGGAGGCCTACTACTTCCATAACTGCGTGTATGAATCGGTATGGCGGAACAATTCACGCCGCCAAAGCGAACGACTGGAAACCTGGGATTTGCTGCGCAAGTACAACGAGGACTGGCGCGTCATTATCGTGGGCGATGCCACCATGAGTCCTTACGAGATCATGGCCCCAGGTGGTTCTGTCGAGCACTACAACAAGGAAACCGGCGCAGCCTGGCTGCAAAGACTGAACGACCACTGGCCACGTATTGCCTGGCTCAACCCCGAGCCGCAGGCTTACTGGCCGTACCGCCAGTCCATTGCCATCATTCAGAATCTGATGTCCGACCATATGTACCCCGTCACCAGCGCAGGGCTGGAAGAGGCAATGCGGTACTTGTCGCGGTAGCATCAGACCTTTATCAAGCAGCAAGTTAAAAGACCCGAATTTCGGGTCTTTTTTTATTTACGATTAAAAAACCCGCAGAGTCTTGCGACTGTGCGGGCTTTCAATCAGGCTTTGCTATTGCAGCGATCAGCGACCTCGTTGACGCTGCAACATCCCGGCACGCTGTCGCTCCAGATCCTTGATCTGACTCTGCAATTCACGCAACTGCTCTCGGGCTTCACGCTCTTGTTCGGCCAGCGCCTGGGCTTCGCGACGGGACTCCTCGCGCTGAGCAATGGCCAAGGCCTCTTGCTGACGCTGCAACGCCAAGTCGTTCTGCAGCACGGTCAATTGATCGGCGCTTTCATTCAATTGCTTTTCAGCCTTGGCAACTTCAGCCTGCAGCTTGATGCGCTCCAGATCGGCGGCGGCATAGTCCACCGTGTCCTGACGGTACTGGGTGTACATGCGCTCGGCCAGGGATTCGTCGGTGGTCTTGAAGACGCGCCAGAACTCACGCTGCTGGAACAGGGCCACGTAGTAGGTCATGCTTTCGGCAGAGAACAACAGACTGGCACCGAAGCGACCGTTATAGGCGGTACGCAGCTCTTGCACGGCACGGGCCTGAATCAGCTGCTGCAACTGAGCCACAGTGGTGTTTTGATAAGCCGGGGCCGCTGCGGGCGCTGGAGCAGCTGGAGCCGCAACCGGGGCTACCTCTTCAACCTCTTGTTCCTGGGTTTGCGCGACCACGGGCCGCTCTGGCTCCTGCACCAAAGACACCGAGCTGCACGCTGACAAGAAAAGAAGTCCCCCCAAGGACAGCAACACCGCCGTCTTCTGACTAAGGTTCACCATACCCATCCCTTGATAAACAATTTTTTTGTGTTTAGCTTGATACACAGAATCAGCCCGTATTCTAAACGCGGCTTGTCGCATCTTGTGCCTTTATGTTGAATTTGCGCATCTTTTCCCACAAAACTTTACGAGAAATCCCTAATACGGCAGCGGTATCCTGCCGTCGCCAGTTCTGGGTATCCAGAACCGAAATAATACGTGCACGCTCTTCCTGCTCCTGTGCGCTCAGGCTGATGACGGGCTCGGGCCGCTCCAAAATGGGCGCACCTTCAGGCAAAGCCAGAGCCGGGGCCATAACGGGGGCATTGAAACGTTCCAGCACTTGCCGCAACTGCACCGACTCCCAGGCCCCAAACTGCTTGCTCATGACAGCAACGCGCTCCACCAGATTAGCCAGCTCGCGCACATTGCCGTTAAAGCGCATGCTGCCCACCGCATCCAGAACCCATTGAGGGATGTCCTCGACGTCACACTCCAGGGCCTGTTCCAGCAAGGCGCAGAAAATGGCGATTTTTTCCTGGGAGCCACGCTGTTCCAGATTCGGAATCAGCAGCTCAACCACGGCCAAACGGTAATACAAGTCCGCACGGAACTGGCCTTGTTGCACCAGTCCCAAGAGGTTTTTATTGGTAGCGGCCACCATACGAAAATCTACCGGAATCTGTTGCGTCGACCCCAGACGCGTCACGGAACGCTGTTCCAGTACACGCAGCAATTTGACCTGTTGATGCAGGGGCAAATCCCCAATTTCATCCAGGAACAAGGTGCCTTGATCCGCCTGCTCGAAATAACCTTTATGAGCACCAATAGCACCAGTAAAAGCCCCTTTCGCGTGGCCGAAGAAGTGGGCTTCAAACAGTCCCTCAGGCACCGCCCCGCAATTCACCGGAACAAAGGGCCCTTGCGCTCGTGAAGAACGTTCGTGCAGCAATTGAGCGATGCGTTCTTTGCCCACACCTGTTTCACCATGAATCAGAACACTGGCCCCGCTATCGGCGTACATATCCGCTTCAGCAATCAAGGCCCGCATCACAGGCGATACGGCTACTAATGGTTGAGGACCACCCTGCCCTTCGCGCTCGACCTGTGCGGTCAGCCCGGCCAGCTTGGCCACCAGGGTGCGCAGCTCAGCCTGACTGAAAGACAGCGGCAAAGTATAGGAGTAGGCCGAGGGGTAAAAACGCGGGTCGTAGCCTCGGTCCTCCGAGGCCACCCAGATCACCGGAATGGCGTGCTCGACCAGCCACTGGTGCTGCTCAAAACGTCCCTGGGCCATCACACTGACGGACACCAATGCAACCGCATGGCGCGTGGGATGACGCTCGGCGTCCAGCACCAGGGAAGGCTCTACGCGCATGACCGCTACCGAACTGGGTTCCATGGCGCGCTCGGCACGCGTCACCAGATCGGAACTCCCCTCCCAGACGTATAAAACGGGTTCATTACCCATAAAGCTGACGCTCATTGCTGTATTCGCCTCCCGCCCTATTGCACCAGATAGGCAGTACCGCACTGCACATCGTGAAGTTTCACATCCGCCTCGACCAGGCTCAGGCCCAGCAGCTTCAGCAGTTCTTCCAGCAGCGCGCTCAAACCTTGCAATACAGGGTCTAACAAAGCGACAACCAAACTTAGAACGGCACCCACCAGGTTGGAGTCTTTAAAGACCAGCACCTCTACCGCGCCTGTCCGGCACTCGCGCATGGCTTTCTGGCCCCCTATACCGCCAATCACACAAGCCAGATCGCTCAAGGGAGCACCCAGCAGGGTTGTCAGCAAATTATCGACAAAGCCCAGAGTTCCGCCCAACACACCAATCAAACCGTTCTGGCTCATGGTGCGGGACAGTTGCTCCATGCGTTCCTTGGACCAGTTCATCTCGTTCACAACGGCAGAAATTGAGCGGCCCGCCCCATCACCGACCAGACTTTCTGCCATCTGACGTTTACCGGAAGCGCCACTCCAGGGCGTGTTCAGCAAGTCGCCCAGAATTCCCGACAGAACCGCATCGGAGAGCAGGCGCACACTGCGGGACAAGTCCAGCTGAGTTGCGTTCACGGTTGCTTCCGAAGGCTCGCCCGGAGGCGCGGTCAGCGTCACATGAACCGGGTTTTTGGTATCAATCAGGGGCAAGGTGACTTTGGCAGTCAAAGGCAAGATACCCAGCACATTGATGACACGATGGCGCTGAATCTGCCCGAAGGATTCGTCCTTGCAGCTATTGCTGGTCGAGAAGAAATCCGAATGCGGGAACTTGCCCAGACACACATTCACCAAGGAGGATTTGACCGCAATCGTGGCCTGATTCTCGGCAATCGGGGCACGGCAGATATTGACGAGCTCCCCAGTGGCTTGGGACAACTCGATAATGACCGGCAAGCTGACTTCGGTTCCCAGCACCTTCAGGATCGGGCCGGCCAATGGAATCTTGGAAGTATCCAGATTCAGATAGACTCGTACACCTGCCGAGTTCGCTTTAGTGCCTATCCCGCCCATGGCGATGCTGGGCGGCTCCACAACCCGCACTCGCAAATCCAGGGCGTTATTGAACATATTGGTCAAACCGGAAGGCAGCGCAGTCAGGTTCAAATCAATCAGATTCTGACCATTAGCCACCACCAGTCCCGTGTTGACCAGTTGCAGCACGTCCAGGTTCACATTCAAGGCCGACAAGGGATCCACACCATCGATCAAGGCCAGAATACCGCCCTCACCCAGCAGTTTGACGGGCAAATCCAGAGGACCGACGCCCAGCAACAAGCGGATATATTCCTGCAAGGCCCCAACGTCCAGACCCAGTGTTTTTTGCTGGTCCAGCAAGGCCAGACTGGCACTTAGCAAATCGGCCAAAGTCAGCTGCTCCAGCCGGGCCAATTCTTCAGGTGTGCCCACTCCTGCGATAACCGTGGCGGGCAATCCCAAGGCTTTCAACAAACCGGAAGGCGTAATCTTGGCATTGACCAAACCGGCCGAGTCCAGCACCGTCAACTGGTCCGGGCGCAGGCCCACGCCGCGCAGCAGGTTATAGACCAGACCATTGCGCTTCAAGGACAAAAGGCGACTGCCCACGGAGAAGGTCGCAACCGGCTCACTGTTCTTGGCGGTGGCAACCGCCTCAATCACCGAGGAAGTAAAGAAAGGGAACAGGGAAGGCGGCTGATAGCTCAAATGCACGCGCACGGAATCAGCGGGCAAGGCAGAAACAAAACGCTGGGCCGGATCACTGTGGCTGCTATTCCATTTACCGCAAAAGACTTTGGCACCATCGCCCGTCAAACCCGCAGCAGGCGAATCGGGCTGGCTATTCAGGCTGAACCTGGCCATGCTTTCACCTTGCTGGCAGCCCAGCGCATCCCCGGAACCCAAGGCCTGCGCCCCCGCCAGTGCAGCCAGGTCAGCCGCGTTCTGCAGCCCCCGCTTCACATGGAAGTTATGCCCCAGATGCGCCGCCCCCAGCAACACCAGCCCCACCAGCAACGCGGCGGCTGCAGGCACAATAATGGAACCTTGCTGCTTATGTGCCTGCTCGCTCTGGGTTCGAGTTCTTCCCCATTTCATCTCGCTCTCCTGACCCACTCCAGCCCTGTGGGCTTTAATCACTACCGTTTGTTTTGATGCGCTCTTTCATGTACTCAGGAATGGGATGCTTGAAGCTCTCCAAATAGCGCTCCCAGGCCAGATTGGCTGCCGCACCATGCACCGGCAAGACCTTGCCTTCTCGGTCCGGGTCGGCCTGCATGCTGAGCAGGCTGCGGGTATCAGGCCCCACCTCGATGCGCGGCGGAATATGGCGGCGCTCGTTCTGTACATGCACAGGCAGGCCCTCCACTTCAGGCCAAGGGTGTACTTCCTCATCACTCAAGCGGTACTTCTCGTAAGGCTGACGCTCAGCAGGCGCTGTTTCTGCCGCCGGAGCGGCCGGTGTGTGCACACCCTGATTGCTGGCCGCTGCCGGGCTGGTGCTGACCGGGTAGGTGCTGGTGCCTGAAACCATGGTTCCAGTCAGCGGAGCTTGTGTCTGCGCCCAGGCACTACTGGCCATCAACAAGGTGCAGCAGGCCAAAATGCGGGATCGGTTCATTGCGATATCCTTGAAAAAACGGCAATCAATTCATTGACGAAGACACAGGGCCCAGGCTTTCCAGCAAGGGACGGTTCAAGCCCGCTTGCGTAGAAGAAACCACAACCGCAGCAGGACGAGCCACGGCCGGGTTTTGTGCCTGGGCGGATCGGTTCAAGACGACCTGGCCCATCGCCGTCGGAGTAGCCGGACTCAATGCCACCGCCTGGGCTCTGGCCTGCTCATCCTTTGCAGCCGCTGCCATGCGCAGCTCGTGTTGTTTCTGCATTTGCTGACGGGCGTGCAATTGCTCCAGATCCTGTCCAATCTGTTCGGCCATCTGCACAATGGCTTGCTGGGTTGCGGCGTCCATACCTGCTTGCTGCATCACAAAGCCAGCCCGTTGCGTTTCCTGGCTGACCAGCAAATACAAGGCCATATTGCTCAGTATCTTGGGGTTATCCGGGGCCAGTTCGGCCGCCTTGCCCAGGGCCAGACGTGCTTCGTGAGGGCGACCGGAACGCAAGTAGGCATAAGCCAGATCGCTTTGCACAATCGCATTCGTGGGGTCTTGGCCAGCCGCCTGTTTAAGGAAATGAGCAGCCTGATCAAAGTGTTCTTGCGAGCCAGCAATCAAACCCAAACCTTGATAAGCCCGTCCGGCCACGGGCGTATTCAACAGGGACTTGAAGGTGTGCGCTGCCTGCTCCAGCTGTCCGGTTTGACGCTGTGCTTCAGCCCGCAACACCATGACCTCCGGGTCTGCGCCATATTCCTTTTCCATGGCTTCGGCATAGGCCAGGGACGCAAAGTAGCGGCCCTGTTTTTGCGTCTCTTCCAGCATGCGTACCGCCATCTGCTTGTCAGTCGGCCTGCGCTTTTCCCAATGCTCAATTTCCTTGCTCTGCAAGAAGGCTTCCTGCTCCTGTTGCTGACGCACCAGCTCATAGGCGGAGTCCGTGGTGGAACACGCCACCAGCAAAGTACTCCCCAAACCCAGCGCAGCCCAGCGCATCAAGGGACGAGTCCATGTCGACATTTTCATCAAAGTCACCCTCCGGCCACTTGGCTCAAGCCACGGAACAAGGCCAGAAAACCTGACCCCGCAGTAATAATCAACAAGGCAGGCAGCAAAGTCAGCACCATGACGCCCGTCATCTTTACGGTCAATTTGCCCACCTTGGCTTTCAGCTCCAGGCGACGCTGCTCGCGCAAGCGCACACCGAAGCGATGCAAGGGTTCCTGCATCGCACCACCGTGCTGGTCCACCTGCACAATCAGGCGACAGATCACGGCCAGATCCTCGTTGGTAAAGCCGCTGGCAATCCGCTCCAACGACTGTTCACGAGTACGACCACGGGCATATTGCTCGACCGCAATGGTCAGCTCTGAGCCCATGACGGGAATCACGTCATGGAACTCGCGCTCGATAGTGTGCAAGGTCTGGTCCATGGACAGGCCCACGCCTTGCAGCAAACGCAGCAAATCCACAAACAGGGGCAGCTCCGCAGCGATACGCAGACGACGTTGCGAGACCCGGCGCGCCAGCCACCATTTGGGCAGCATCCAGCCCAGGGCAAAGCCAATGAACACAGACACAAACGGCACATACTCATTCAGCCTGCGAGTCATGGGCAACAAGCTGAACAGGACAATCAGAACGATGCTCAGGCCGACTCGACTCAGGACGAAATACTGCCGCGCCACATCAATGTGCTTGAAGCCCGCATTCATGATGAGTACGCGATCTTCCTCGCTAAGCAGACTGGACCCGAAACGCCCTTTCAGCCAGCGCTCGCCCAGACTGCCTGCCTGCATCTTGATCTGTTCCACCGTCTGGCGAGACTGGCTGGGCGCCTGCGTCATGTGCGGCGCGCCTTTCAGGCGTTCATCCACCGCCTGGCTCAAACGCATGGCTTGCTGACGCTGCTGCCAATGGTTGTGAAACCACAAGGCAAACAGAATCAGGCCAGCCAGAGCGCAAGCCACAGCTCCCCAGACCAGAACGGTTTGTGCTTCCAAGGCCATCATGTCTTGCTCCTAGACATTGCGTGCCATCCAATACAGCCAATAACAGCCCACACACTGCAAGACTGCTGCGAACAGCAGCATGCGAAACCCCACGGGGTCGTTCCACATGGTCAGGAACAGCTCGTTATTGAAAATCAGAATGTAGACACCGATCAGGATCGGCAATAACGCCAGAATCCAGGCGGACAGGCGCACCTCGGCAGACAAGGCCACCAACTCGCTGCGGGCGTTTTCCCGGTCTCGCATGAAGCCGGCCATACGTTCCATGGTCTGATCACTGCGACCGCCAAAACGCATTGCCACACTGATTACAGCGGCAACCAGAAAGAGCTCGTGCAAGCCGTGCTGACGCGAAACAGCACGCAAGGCTACGTCCAGATCCTGCCCGGAACGGTGCAGGGAATTTGCATCCTGCAATACCTGGCCCAGGGGTTGTGGCGTGTTGTCAGCCGCATTCAAAAAGGCCGCTCCCATGCTGTTGCCAATGGTGATCAAGCGCACCATCAGATCCAGAAAGTCCGGAATTTGAGAGACGATTTTGCGGTGACGCTTATCACTGCGAAACCACAGAAAGGTATAGGCGCCCAATACGGTGGCAAGCAGCATGGCCCCGCCTGCAACCGGCCCGACAAAGGCCAGCAACAAGGCAGGCGGCACCAGCGTGCCCAGCAAAAGAATCAGATAAAAACGGCGTGAAGGCTGAATGCCGGTGCGCAGCATGAACTCCCGCCAGCCTTTGGGTGCTCCCAACCAGGCATCCTGCGTACTAGGCTGGGCTCGTACGCTACTTTGCACCGCCGGGCGCAAAGCCAGCTGCTGCTCGAGCACCTGTGCCGAACGCTGGGCCTGCTGACGCTGAGCACCCTTGGCCCAGAGCAGCACCGCGCCCAGCATCAGAATCACAGCCGCCAAAGCGATATACAAAGCCATCATTTAGCGTCTCCAATCCCAGAAACCACCGCCTTCTTTAGGCGTGTTGTCCTGAGCCTGAACCTGCTCATTAGCCAGTTGATCGCGGTACTGCATCAGCTTGCGGGTATGAGGATGAATGCCCAGGCTGACCCAGCGATCCTGCTCGGTGCCATCATCCAGCACATAGGATTCGTGGCGATACAGCTCTTGCATGGCAATCACGCCATCACCCATGCCGGTAATTTCTGTAATGGACAGCACCCGGCGCTTGCCATTGGGCAGGCGGCCAATCTGAATAATGAAGTCCAGCGCGCTGGCGATCTGTCTGCGCAAGCTGTCCTCGCTGCCCTGAAAGCCCGCAAACCCGGCCAGCATTTCTACGCGATACACACATTCGCGCGGCGAGTTGGCGTGGATCGTGGCCATGGAGCCTTCGTGACCAGTATTCATGGCTTGCAGCATGTCGATGACCTCGGCACCCCGCACTTCCCCCACGACCACCCGGTCCGGACGCATACGCAAGCTGTTGCGCAGGAGTTCGCGAATCGAGATTTCGCCGCTGCCGTCATACCCGGCCTGACGTGCTTCCAGGCGCACCACATGCGGGTGATTCAAGGCCAGTTCGGCGGTATCTTCCACCGTTACGACACGCTCGGTTTTGGGGATGTAAAAAGCCAGGGCATTGAGCAAGGACGTCTTGCCGGAGCTGGTCCCGCCAGAAATCAGAATATTGCAACGCGATTTCACTGCGGCTTGCAGCAGCCGGTCCACCGGCTCGTCAAACGCGCCCAAACGCATCAAGTCTTCAGGCTTTAGCGGGTCCTTGCGGAACTTACGGATAGAGACCATGGGGCCATCCACCGCCAGGGGATGAATGACCACATTCAGGCGGCCACCATCGGGCAAGCGGGCATCCACCATCGGAACCGACTCGTCCAGTCTGCGTCCCAACGGAGCCAGAATACGGCGCACGATACGCAGCACGTGCTGATCATCCGTAAACCCACTGGGCTCCTGGCCCAACACGCCACCGCGCGACACAAACAGCTTGTCGTAACCGTTGATCAGAATATCTTCAACCGCCGGGTCCTCCAGCAGGTCTTCCAAAGGCCCCAGGCCCGCCAGTTCGCGGGTCAGCGCCTGCACGATCTCGCGCACTTCCTGTTCGTTGACGGGCACCCGTTTCAACCGAACAAAGCTGGCCAATTCGATGCCAACAAAATCCTGTATGGCCTGCCGTGTCCAGCGACCAAACTCGGCTCCCAACTCTTCGATGCGAGCCAGCAAATGTTCATGGGCCTGTTCCCGGACCTGAATCAGGTCGGGACGCCCACCGAGCAATGAAGTATTGTTCATGCCTTACTTTTCCATGCTTGGGCCTGTTCAGCCCCCGAACCTGAATTTCAACCGTCCCAAAACCGTACTGACCTTGTTTTGTGACAGCCCCTGCCTGCGCCCCGTCAAACCCGATGCCAAACTTTGCAAGGCACGGGTATAGGGGTCCTTCTCATCTACTTGCACCAGAATCTTGCCCAGACCGGCGCTGCGCATATGCCCAAGACGCCGATCCGGCAGCACGGCGGCCAACTCCAGATCAAAGCGCTCGGCAATGGCCTGCCCAGAAAAACCGTAAGCTGGATCAAACTGATTCACCACCAGACGCACATTGGCCAGCGCATCGAACTGCGCACGCAAGGCCATGAACTCGGCCAGAGACACCAGCGCCCCCATGCTTTGGTCTGTGACCACCAGCACCTCGTCCACCAGCGATTCCAGTTCCACTAGAAAACGCGGATTGGGAAAACCGCCAGCATCAATCACCAGGCAGCCCATGCGTTCACGCAAATAACTGCACAAACCCAGCGAATCTTCCAGACTGATTTGATTCAAGGTATTCACATCGGCGGGCAAAGACAGCAGGTTCAAGCCGCTGCTGTGTTGTGCCAGTGCCGAATGCAACATGGTGTCGTCCATTCGATGACGCTGTGATGCCGCCTGAATGAAGTCAAATTCCGAACCCAGGCCCATGTACAAGGCACAGTCCCCGGTAGGTGCTCCCAGATCCAGCAAACCGACTCGCTCGGACAGCGGCACCAGTTCAACCGGCAAGGGCTTGGCCGACGTCAAACCTCGTACTTCCTTGCCCATGCGGTTCATCTCTTGTTGCAAGAGCCAGGCCAGACTGCTGGCAGCGGTACTGCAACCGACACCAATACGCGCGCCCATCAACAGCACACTGCGAAAAGGCTTGTCCAGTAAAGGGCTGTGCTGGGTCTGACCCAGCTTTTCAATCAATATCTGCAACTGATGATGCAGATCTTCGTTCGTGTCCAGGTTCAGGAACTCGTTGGCACCCGCCCGCAAGGCATTGACGGGGCCTTGGGGCACGGATGCCCGCCCTACCGCCACACGCTGCACACTGGCATCGAGCCGCGCCAGGCTGCGTACCAAACTTACTACCTGTCCGTTCTCTTCCCCATGCTGTCCATGAACAAAGTCAAAAAACACCAAAGGTTCCGCTTGCTTGGCCAGCTCCCGGCGCAAACTCTCGGTCGTGGGCTCAATCGCCCTTACCGTCAGGAGCCCGGCAGCTGCCGTGTTGATCATCACAGCCAGCTCGGGGTGCTCTGTACACAAGAGGTATTCCCGATATCGTTGCACGTCACCACTCCACGCGCTTAGCGCGAAAACCCTGGCATCTGCTCGTAACCATGGCGGCCCAGCAAGAAGTAGCCCCAGGCATTGGGTGCGTCATCCAGTTTTTCCTGACGACCACCCGGCAAGGCAATCGTGGCGCCTTTCTGGATAGGTTTGATCAGACGGGGAGTGACGACAATGACCAGTTCCAGCTCTTTCTGGCTGTACTGCACGTTGCGGAAAAAACTACCCAGAATCGGCAAATCCCCCAGGAAGGGAATCTTTTTGACGGCAGCGGCGGTTTGGCGCGACACCAGCCCGCTGATGATGTAGCTTTGGCCATCACCCAGCTCAATAGTTGTATCGGCTCGACGGGTACGCAAAGAAGGCATCACACCGCCACCGGGCATTTGCACCACATTCGAGTAATCCAGATCACTGGCTTCAGGGGCAACCTTCAGGGCAATACGTTCGGGAGACAGCACCGTTGGCGTTACCGTCAGACCGATCCCGAAAGGTTTGTACTCCACTGTCGTTGTTCCCAAACCGCCCGAACTGGGGATAGGAATTTCGCCACCGGACAAAAAGCTGGCGCTATGACCTGACATGGCCACCAAAGTCGGCTCAGCCAGCACACGGGCCAGGCCATTTTGCTCCAGCAGATTCAAGGTCGCACTGAAGTTGCTCGAGTTGTACCCCAGGCTCAATCCACCCGTTAGAGCCTTGGGCAACAAGTTCACCCCGCCCGACCAGGGCTTGCCGCCAATGGCATTGGCACTCAGGCCAATGTCTTTCATGACTTCGCGGGAAACTTCCACCACTTTGACTTCCACCTGCACCATGCCACTGGTGCTGACCTCGGACAGGTCCAGCACCGGCGCATCCGGACCAGTGCCGGAGCGTGCGGCGGCCATGGCATCCTGGTGATCCAGCAAAGAGGGGCTGCTACCCGTAATCAAGGACTGCTGCCCGGCGCTGGACACCTGCGCCGACATGGGGCGACCCGCCTGTGCCAGTTGCTGTTGCACTTGACTGGTCACCTCAATCGTCCAGCGATCCGGATTCGTGCGACCAGGCATCCAGACACGCAAATCAGCCGTACCCGCGCGTTTGCCGATCAGGAGCACCTCGCCGCGCTGCCCGGCCGATGCGGACAGAATTTGCACATCCGCCACGCTTTCATCGCTGATTGCCACACGCTGTGGAACTTGCGACAAGCGCAAAATATCCTGATCGTTGGCCACCAGGCGTATCACCTTCTGACTGGCGCTGGTTTGAGCCGTTTGCGCCATGACAGGCACCGGTGCCAAACCCGACAAGCAGAGCGCATACCAGCACCCCAAACCCAGACCTGCTTTTTTGATTTTCTGTCTCATGTGTTTAATCCATGCTGCCTTGCGTCGCGTCCCGTCAGCCCTCACAGGCAGGCTGACCCGTCCCCACAACAAGCTCTGTATTGCTTAATACTGAATGACCTCTAAACGGCCCCCGCGAATAACTTCCGTGCGGCGCGGCGGCGCAGCATGCGGTTCTCCGCTGGCCAGGGCTCGTGCCTGCACCTGTTCTTTTTCGGTCTGGCTGATTGCAAATTCACGCAAACCCAAACCGGCCATGGCGCGGTTGTCCGGCAGTTTCAAGGCATCGCGCTGATCCGCATCCAGACCAGCACGCGCGGGAATCAGACCCGCAAATTCAGGGAACAAGGAGGCGTCCGGCAAGCTCTCGTCCTTGGGAGCACGCAGGACCAGTTGCAGGCTGCCGCTACGGCTGGCCAGCAGGAGTTCGTTCACCGACTCCAGGGGAACGGCCAGCATGGCGTGGCGCGCCTGAGTCTCGGCACGATTCGTCGCATTGGCCTCTGCCGGATCTGGCCCGGACAGCGAAGCGCCGCCATAGGCCAGCACGCGCACACGCGACATCAACAGGCGGGCCTGGGTGTCATTGACTTCGTTGTTGCTGTTAAAGGTAATGAAGATATCGACCAGATCGCCCGGCTCTACCCTGTGGCTGGCGCCAGTAATCACATCAATGGGAATGCTGACGGCGCGCTCACCCTCTTCCAGATAGCTGGCCAGACTTTTGGCGATGAAGCTGCTTAACACTGGCTGCCCTTGGCCCAAGTCAAAACGCAGGGTTTTCCCGCTCAAGGCTTCCAGCGTGTTGAAAGACTGGGCAGGGGCCGCAGGCCACTGCGCCAATTCCAGAGCATCAGCCTGCAAGGTTTCCCCCGCTTTCACATCCCGTTTGAGCACGACCACCGCCTGCAAGTTGGCCGCTGGCTCTACGCTGTGCGTGCTGAGCACAGGCTGGACCACCTCGGGTTTGGGCTTCATGCCCAGGTACAAGGCAAACGCAACCAATACGGCTGCGATCAGCAATAAAAGGACTGCCGCCCCCTTCATAATGCCGCTCATTAATGTGGTCTCCTGAGTACGAGTAGTGTCTTGGCGCTTAAGCTGCGCAATTGATCTGCCTGACCCTCTTCAGGCCTGAACAGATCCAGGGTTTGAGAAAGAATTCCGGGTTCAAGCTCCAGCTTCAGGGAAAGCTGGGCGCAGTCATACTGAGGCTCCGAGGCACAAGCCTGGGATTGAACATCCGCACTCAGGTCGCCAAACCAATGCAAGAACGCGTCGCTCTTGGCTTGGCCCCTGCCATAGTTCCTGGCCAGTTCCTGATTTATAAAAGGCGCGATCTCATCGGCGTTCTTGACCTGCATCGTCGCTTGGCGAGAAAGATCGCCGACCAGATGGTCCATTTTTTGCTTGGCCAGAAACAAGGAGCTGAAGGTGATGATGCCGCTGAAGATCAACAACAGAATCCCCACCATCAAGGCAAACTCGATGGCAGCAACACCTTGCTGACGTTGTGCAGCAGAAAGGAAACAGGCGGCACGCGTCATGGCGTGTCTCCCGCTGTGCCCACTTCACCGGCAACCAGCAGATTGATCTGCGCATTGCCCTTTAACTGTTCGGGCACAACCAGCGCAAACAAGGTATCGGGAGCAAAACGAGGAATCAGGGGGGCTTGGAGGTAGTCGTACACAATCCCCACACGCAGCTCATCACTGAGCAAATCTGTGGTGATGCGCACATGCTCACTACCTACCCAAGTGCTTAGCCACTGAACCTGATCGGCGGCCACTTCCTTGGCCCGATTTACTCGTGCTTGCAGGCGATCCGGACTGAGCATGGGGCCACCCGGCCCTGCGCCTGGCTCAATCAAAGCAGCGCGGGCACCGGATTCGGCCGCAAAATTAAGAGACTGCTGCGCGGTCATGATCAGACCGAACGTCAGCAAGCCATACATGAAGAGAAACAACAATGGGAAAACGAATGCAAATTCCAGTGCGTAGGCTCCATATTGGTATTTTTTATCTACGCCACGCCGTTTTGCTAATTGGCCCTCTCGTGGGGGCTTTATTGATTTTGAATCCATACCCACCCCATTGTTGCAAGGGATAACCAGGCCCCTAAAGGCACACTACGCGCCTTGACGCGGGTTCCCGGCAAAGCAAATCCGTACTTACGTTCCAAGGATGGAATCAGCACCAATACCAAGGCATGCAAACCCGCCAGTACCGTGCCAAACAACACCACCATGCCTGCTTCCTTCCACCCCAGGGCCAGGCCCAGCACGGCCATCAGCTTCACATCGGCCGCACCCATCAAACGCAATAACCAGATTGGATAAAACACGATCAAGGCGGCGGCAAAACCGATCAGGGAGTCCCCCCAGCCCGCCACCCATCCCCAGGGAAGGCCATAGGACACACTGACAAAAACCTTGTGCAACAGAACCGCCAAACCATAAAAAACTAATAAGGCATTAGGGATTTTCCGGAGCTTCAGATCGCTATAGATAATCTGAGAGGAAAAGAAAAGCAGAATAAAAATAAAGGAAAGCTTAATTAAAACGGGCATAAGCATCAGCCATTCAAGCTAAAAGGCACAGCCAGGATTTAAATGGCTGATGCTCAAACAAGACTTACTCTTTAATTTGTCCCACTAGCTTCTGTTGCACCACTAACGGCCTCAGAGACTTTTTGGAACATTGCCTTCAAGTCTGTTCCCACTGCGGTCAATGTCGCTATGATCGCCACAGCGATCAGCCCTGCGATCAGGCCGTACTCAATAGCCGTTGCACCGTCTTCATCGTTCCAGAATTGCTGAAGTTGAGTCTTCATGACTGTCCCCATTCAAAAAGAAAAAATTACCCTCAACAGCGAGGATTCAAGGCCCCTTGGGGCACAACACTTTGCCAACTTTGGCAACTTCCACTGCTAACTGTTATCAATTTTTGTATTTTTCAGTTGAAATCATCTTAAACCCATGTATGTATCTGTTTTTACTAGGGTTTACGTGTAACAAACATCAAATACACAAACGAATTCTAGCCCAAAGATACGAAAAACGCATGATTGTGTATTTACAACAGCCAATTTCCCATAGAAAAAGGCCAAAAAACAGCTAATTTGAAACCTTTACTTACCTGTATTGTGTCGAAGTTTGTTAATGTTACTGTTTTTATCATTTCAGAATGCAACAGAAAAACTGACCGGCTACTGCTGCAAGACGTCTGCAAGCCAGCTTTAATTACTTGAAAGAAAGTAGCTTTTTTTCAATTTATTGCTGTTAGCAAGGGAAAACCCGCGCAGCCTCAACTAAGCATGAATACAGACATACAAGACTGTTTGCTAACGAGCTAAATCAGGGCTATTTTTTTTACGTTTCAAAATGTAATAGTTAAAGTGTTTTAAAGCACTAACAGGAAATACCCTGCTTTCAAACAGCAAAAAGTGACAGCGAAGTTAAACTACGGCACAGTAGAAAAAAGCGCCCGATTTACAGCGAATAATGATTAATGAATATGAATCCCAAGCATCACTTGTCACTGGCCTTCCTTAGAAAAAAAAATCCCAGCCTGATTGTGAGCTTGGGATTATTTATGGGGCTGGCCGCTACTGGTTCAGTAAGTTGGGCGGACGCCCCCTTGCGGGGGAACCCGGTCGACTCTTTGCCGCCCATTAATGCACCGGCCCCCAGCACGCGTGCGCCATCTCTAAACATTCCGCCCGCTGCCGCCCAGACTCAATTGCAGCAGCAACTACAACTGCAAGTGGTGGTGCGCAGCTTTGATGTCAGCGGCAGTCGCAGCATTCCTTTTGAACAGATCACCGCGATTCTGGAACCACTGGCCGGTAAAACGCTTAGCATTGCCCAGCTGATCAACGAGGTGAACAAGATCACCGCCCTGTATCAGCAGCAGGGCTACCCCCTGTCTTTTGCCATCTTGCAGCAACAGGACTTTGCGCAAGGACACATCAAAGTCACAGTGGTGGAAGGGCATGTAGGCAGTGTTCGTATTGAAGGCGATCCAGGTCGCAGCCAGGCTCGCATCGAGCGTATCGCCAAAGCCATGGTGGATGAAAAGCCGCTTACCCAGCGCACGCTGGAGCGCACCATGAATCTGCTGCGCACCGTTCCGGGCCTGAAAATAGATCCCAAGCTGGACATGCCCGTACGTACTGATGGCGCCTCCGAGCTGGTCATCAATGCACAGCACAAATCTTTCAGCGCAAATGCCAGCGTGGCGGAAATGGGCTCCAGCAAACAGGCTCTGGTGCAGTTAAGCGCCAATAGCCTGACGCCTTTGGGCGAAGAGCTGAAGCTGACTGCCGCCATCCCCACCAGCTCTGAGGACGTGAAGTACGTCAGCGGCAACCTGACCATTCCCCTGACCGGTAATGGCTTGAATCTGGAGATTGATGGCTATCACTACCGTTCCAAGCCGCGTGATGAAGTTCTGGAAAGCCAGGGCTGGAACCGCAAGGTCATCAACGAACGTATCGGGGCGGCGATCAGCTATCCCTTTATTTTGAACAATCAACGCAGTCTGAAAGGCACGGCAGGTTTTTATGCCAGTCGCTCCCTGGACGACTACACCCACAAGACGCTGGACAATGTCTGGATCGAGAACACCACCGACGTACGCGCCCTGAAGGCTGAGTTGCGCTATACCGATGCCTCGCAGCGTCAATCTCGCGAGGTCAATCTGGGGGTCTACAAGGGCCTGGATGCCATGGGCGCCCGCAAGTCTCTGAACACCTACTTGCAACGTGATGCCGAGTCCGATCTGGACTTGGACTTCACCCGCTGGACCGCCTCTTTCAAGCAGAATCTGGCCTTGCCAGGGCAATTTGGCATGAGCTTTTCGGCCAGCGGCCAGTACAGCTCGAACGTCCTGCCAAACTCCGAACAGGTTTCTTTTGGTGCCTGGCGACATGGCTATGGCTATCCGCAAGGCGAGCTGGCTGGCGATAAAGGCATAGGCGCCACGCTGGAAATCAATCGACGCTTTACGAACTCCTCCACCTGGCTCAACAACATTCAACCCTATATTGCCTATGACTGGGCACGCGCCTGGTACAACCTGGAGCGACTGAACAGCTATAACAATCGACGCCTGCGTTCCGCTGCCATTGGTGTACGGCTGTCCAATAACAAACACTATCTGTTTGACATCAACGTCGCCAAACCGCTGGGCGATTTGCCGGTTAACTCCGACAAACGCAAAGTACGCTTGAACACCAACTTTCTGTTCTTCTACGACGGTTTTTAGCAGGCATCCTGCCGGTACCCTTACTGCCGATTTTTCCCCAAGGCCATCGCAAGATGGCCTTTTTTGTTTTCCATTTCGGCAGATTCCGGCCTCAGGTGTTACGAAAAACGTTACGTAACAGGAACGGAACACCCCACAAAAACAGCCCTAAACACGCTCACACCGACCCTGTTTTTTGATGAAATCCTGATCCACAAAAACCAGAAAAACTCACAACCCGCTGATTAACAACAATAAAAATAAAACACAACAACAAAAACAGAACTTGGCACGCTACTTGCTTCATGTCTATCAACAGCCCTTGAAGGGCGTGCTTACACTTCAAATCGGAGTCAGACATGAAAGCAAGGAATTCAGCAAGAAACGCCTCGGTACACCGCAACTTGCAACGTGCCGTTGTCGCTACATTGGTCATCAGCGCCGCCGTTCTGGCCGGTTGCTCCTCGCGCGGCGGTGTTCGCGACGGCCTGGATGTGTCGGTTCGCCCCCCTGTTGTTGACCCTAACCTGCCCAAGCCCGGTGACGGCGGTACCGGCGGTGGCGACAACGGCGGCGGCAATAACGGCGGAAATAACGGCGGTGGCAAGGACACTAGCCTGACCCAAAATGCACTGGGCAATCTGGGCCAGGCTGTCGACAACGTAGTGCCTTTGAACCTGAGCAAAACAGGCAATCAACTGGGCAAAACGCTGGATGGCGCGCTCAAACCCGTTACCAATATCGTGACGGATGCCACACGCACCGTCGGTGGTGTGACCGGACTGGGGCAGCCCGTCAACGGCTTGACTACTCAAGTCGGCGGTGTAGTGACCAATCTGGGCGATCAACTGGGCAAAACCGGCCTGCCCCTGAACCTGGGTGAGGGTGCGGGCGGTCTGCTGTCCCACTTGGGTCAAGCCGTGGGTTCGGTCGGCGGCTTGCTGGTCAACGATCCCAAGAACCCCAATCCACTGGGCAACACCTTGCACCACGCCACCAAAGGCATAGAAGTGCTGACCGGCTCCTTGCTGGGAGAAGGCAGCCTGCTGCATCCATTGACAGCGCAGCTAGGTCTGGGGGGTATCTTGCTGGCAGAGGGGGGAGAACCTGTCCTGCAGCCTGCACTGGGCAATATCGGACAAACCGTAGATAACATTCTGCCACTGGGGCTGAACCCGATTCTGGGTGATGTGGGTGGTGCTTTGGACAACACGGTAGCGCCTGTGGTTGCCACCGTCACCAATGTGACCCAACAAGTGGGGGATGGCCTGGGTGTTGGCCGACCCATCAACGCCTTGCTGGGTGGTGTTGGCAGCGCTTTGGGTAATGTGGGCAGCCAACTGGACAATGCAGCACCTCTGGGGCTGGGCGGTGTGGTAGGCCATTTGGGTCAGGCCGTCGCCTCGGTGGGTGGTGTACTGCACAAGACTGATACAAACACCAACCCCCTGGGTAATACCTTGAATCACGCCACCCAGGCCGTTGCCTCCCTGACGGGCGGACTGGGCGGTATCACAGGTGGAGAAGGTGGTGGCTTGCTGGCACCCATTACCGGACTGTTAGGTGGTGTAGGTGGCGGCGATGGTGCTAGCGGTGGATTGCTGGCCCCTGTCACCAGCTTGGTCGGTGGACTAACTGGTGGCTTGGCTGGCGGCGACGGCGCGAGCGGCGGCTTGCTCTCCCCTGTCACCAATCTGGTCGGTGGATTAACTGGTGGCTTGAGTGGCGATGACGGCGCGGCCGGCGGCTTGCTCTCTCCCGTCACCAATCTGGTGGGCGGTTTGACTGGCGGCCTGACGGGTGGTGATGCCTCCAACGGTGGCTTGCTGGCTCCTGTCACGGGTCTTTTGGGTGGCATCACAGGCAGTGTTTCGATCGGTGGTGGCGCAGCAGCGGAAGGTCAGGCTGGTGGTGGATTGCTGGCACCCGTTACCGGTTTGGTCGGTGGTCTCGTCGGTGGCCTGACAGGTGGCGTCAACGTACAGGCAAACGCTGGCGCAGCCGGCGGCGAACAAGCCAATGGTGGTTTGCTGTCCCCGGTAACGGGTCTGCTCGGTGGCTTGCTGGGAGGTGGCCGGAAATGATGAATAAAGTCATGAACCCGGTCAGTTTGCCAGTAAGCTTTCATCCTGGCGCCCAAGGCGCCGGGGCCCGCTCCAACTGGTCCTCACACAGCGATGAGCAAAGCATGTTGTCAGAAAAGATGTTGATGGATCTGGGCAAAATGCTGGGCCGTCAGTTCACCATCTACGCAGAAGCCCTGAAAGCCAGCTTGGCCGAAGAAGCGAATATCCCCTTGAATGATTTCAAAGCACTGGAATACATCATGGAATTCGATGCATTGCCTACAGGTCAGTTGGCTCATTTGATGGACTTGAGTGCCAGCGGTGTCAGCGCCCTGATCAACCGTCTGGAACACAGGGGCTACATTACCCGCGGCCGCCACCCCCTGGACAAGCGTGTGATTGCCTTGCATCCGGTAATGGACAAATGCCGTGAAGTCCTGGCTGTGAAGGAACGTGCTATCAACCAG
This sequence comes from Alcaligenes nematophilus, assembly GCF_026344155.1. NCBI lineage: Bacteria > Pseudomonadati > Pseudomonadota > Betaproteobacteria > Burkholderiales > Alcaligenaceae > Alcaligenes > Alcaligenes nematophilus. The sequence continues at coordinate 965,266 of NZ_JAPKMZ010000001.1, forward strand.
GCGATCAACACGGCAGCGAATCAAAACCCTGCCCAGCTGATTGCCATGTACGACTTTCTGGTCGACAGCATGAGCACCTTCAGGCAAAACACCAAAGCCTGGCTGGATGCCAAGGCCCTGGTGCCACGAGCCTCCTGAGCACCCTGCTCAGCCCCTACGGAACCGCTGCTTGTCAGCGGTTCTTTTTTTGTTACGTAACACGTTCCGCCCAGCCCCTAAAACCCGTAACAAATAGCCCTCTTTTTTTCCTCTACTTTTCACCAAACCCAGCTTACATGCAGCTTGCAGGCAATCCAATAAATTGGCACGTGAATTGCTTAACTAGACTCAGGAAGCAAGCAAGTCCCCCGATGATTTATTGGAGCAAGCAATGCATAAAAATACAGACAGCAAGAAACCAGGCCTGCGCCTGACACTCCTGGCCACCCTGATGGCCAGCACTTTAGCGCTGACTGCCTGCGGCAGTTTATCCGGTGGTGGCAGTAGTGGCAGCGGTGGCGGCGGATCGGAAACCCCCACCAATCCAGGCCCAGGCACTGGTGGCGGCGACAACGGTGGTGGTGACAACGGCGGCGGTGACAACGGCGGCGGCGACAACGGCGGTGGTGACAACGGCGGTGGCGATAACGGCGGCGGCGACAACGGTGGTGGTGACAACGGCGGTGGCGATAACGGCGGTGGCGACAACGGCGGCGGTGATAACGGCGGTGGCGATAACGGCGGCGGTGATAACGGCGGCGGTGACAACGGTGGTGGTGACAACGGCGGTGGCGATAACGGCGGTAATCCCCCCACGCGTACGCCGGGCCCACTGGAAACCACTCTGAATAATGTAGGTGAAGCCGTCGACAACGTCCTGCCAGTCGGCTTGCAAGATACCGGCGGCAAACTGGGCAAAACACTGGATACCGTAGTCGCTCCTGTCGTGGACACGGCAACAGGTCTGACTCAACAAATTGGTGGCGCAACCGGCTTGGGCCAACCCATCAATGGTCTGACACAGCAAGTTGGCGGCGTCGTCACCAACTTGGGCGAGCAATTGGGTAACAGCGGCCTGCCCCTGAATCTGGGCCAGGGTGTTGGAGGCTTGCTGAGCGGTCTGGGCAATGCCGTGGGCAGCGCAGGCGGCCTGCTTCACGCTGATGCAAACAATCCTAAGCCGCTGACAGCCGTACTGGGCCATGCAACCAGCGGTGTTGCTGCACTGACAGGCTCCCTGCTGGGTGAAGGCAGTCTGCTGTATCCCCTGACAGGACAATTGGGGCTGGGCGACTTGCTCAATGGTGCTGATGCTGCCCCTATCCTGGAACCTGCCTTGGCAAATGTAGGCCAGACAGTCGACAACATTTTGCCCATTGGCTTGAACCCCATCCTGGGCAATGTCGGCGAGACCCTGGACACCGTAGTCGCTCCTGTTGGTGCAACGGTCACTCATGTCACCCAACAAGTGGGTGACGGTCTGGGTGTTGGTCAGCCTATCAATGCTTTGCTGGGTGGCGTAGGCAGCGCCCTGAGCAATGTGGGTACGCAGATTGATGGCGCAACCCCTCTGGGTCTGGGCGGCACCGTTAACCACTTGGGTCAGGCTGTTGCCTCGGTCGGTGGCCTCTTGCATAAAACAGATACCAACACGAACCCGCTGGGCAACACCCTGAATCACGCCACACAAGCTGTCGCCTCCTTGACTGGCGGGCTGACAGGTAGTGGGGAAGGCGGGCTGCTCTCGCCAGTAACCGGCTTGCTCGGCGGACTGACTGGCGGTTTGGGCGGTGGTGATGCTGGCAACGGTGGCTTGCTATCCCCCGTAACAGGACTGCTCGGTGGCCTGGGCGGTGGCGAAGGCGCTAACGGCGGCCTGCTGTCTCCTGTCACCAACCTGCTTGGTGGACTGACCGGCAGCTTGGGCGGCAGTGATGCTGGCAACGGTGGCCTGCTATCCCCCGTAACAGGACTGCTGGGTGGCCTGGGCGGTGGCGAAGGCGCTAACGGCGGCTTGCTGTCTCCTGTCACCAACCTGGTCGGTGGACTGACCGGCGGCTTGGGTAGCGGTGAGGCTGGCAACGGTGGCTTGCTGGCCCCCGTCACAGGACTGCTGGGTGGCCTGGGTGGTGGCGAAGGCGCTAACGGCGGCTTGCTGTCTCCTGTCACCGGCTTGGTTGGTGGACTGACCGGCGGACTGTTGGGTGGTGTCACTGCATCGGTTGATGTAGGCGCCTCTGGCAACGCAAGCGCTGGTGGTGGAGCCACTGCAGGCACCAACAATGGCGGCTTGCTGGCACCGGTAACCGGACTGCTTGGTGGCTTGCTTGGCGGCCCTCGCTAAGCACAGGGGATGGGGCGTACACCGCCCTATTCCTTAACCCCAGGATCTCCCTCAGTTCTGCTTGAAATGGCTGAGCAATCCTGATCACTAGATGGAGTAAGTCATGACTAGAAAGACACGTTTTGCATCCAGCGGGATCATGTTGCTCAGCCTGACAGCCAGCCTGTTTTCGCTGACCGCGCAGGCCCAAGTTCTAGAAAGCAGTCTGGGCAACTTGGGAAGGGCGGTTGACAATCTTCTTCCCCTTGAACTTGAACCGACAACAACACTACTGGGTCAGGGCCTGGACAACTCCGTTCTAGACTACGTCCAATTCGAGGTGACGTTTGAAGTTTTGCACAATCAACTTCATTCCTGGCTCAAGCCGGGGCAGGTGTTAAGCCCCGCGCTCCAGTTGGCACATGAATCACTCGACTCTCTGGGTGACACCGTGGCTGCTACCGATTTGCCCTTGCAAGCAGGACAGGCTGCATCGGGACTGCTTCATGGCGTAGGCGATGCCGTTCTCAGTACAGGCGGCCTGCTCTACGACATCCCTAATGAACCTAATCCCCTGGCGTCCATATTGGGACATGCAACCAACGGAATTGCTGCGGCTACAGACGCTTTACTTCAAGGGAATACTCTTTTGTCTCCCTTGCCAACCTTAGCACCCGACTCGGCCCCACGAATAAGCCTGAATACGGGAACCACTGATGGTCTGCTTGCCCCCGTCACGAATGTCCTTGCCGGTCTTAATGGAAATGGAGACACCAGCAATGGCGGCCTTCTGGCCCCCGTAACCGGGCTGCTCGGTGGTTTGCTGGCCCCCCCTCGCTGAACAAGACGGGCGAATGGGGCCTGCACCGCCCTCTTCCTGAATCCCGGGACTTCTCGCATCGCTACCTGAAATGGCTAAGCAATCCTGAACACTAGATGGAGTAAGTCATGATTACAAAGATACGCTTTGCATCCAGCAGGACCATTTTATTCAGCCTGCTGGGCCCCTTACTGGCGCTGTCTGCCCATGCTAGCGGACCGGCAATGGATCACCAAGCCCCCCCTTCAGTTTCAAATATTCCGGCACACCTTATTTCAACTGCAGAGGCGACCAGCCCAGCAGAAATGACGCTGAGAAACCTGGATAGAACTGTCGACATTATCTTTCCAAACAGACCTAACTACTTTCACCTGGAACAGCCACTCTTGGTAGAGGAGATTCGACAGATTTCGGATTACGAAAAACGCATATATGACGCCATTGACTTAGGTTATGTCGTTTCCAAAACAGGAGAAACAATCAACATTGTGTCAAGTGACGCTGTCGATATCCTGGAAGGACTTATTGAACAATCCGATCTGCCTTTCGGTCTGGGCGAAGCATCTGGCTTGCTCGTTCACAGCGTAGGCGATGCAATTGGCAGTGCTAGCGGATTGCTATATGACGCAACTGACACCCACTATCCATTAACGTCAGCCCTCAGTTACGTCACCGGCGGGGTGGCAGATGCAGCCACTGCTCTCTTACAGAACGACAATCAGCTGCAGTCTCTAAGTGTCTTGCCCACGAACAATGGCTTGTCAGCTCCAGCTGGACATCTGCTTGCTGGGCTGACGGGCAGCTTATCCGCAGTGAATGCTAATTCCACAGGCGTGCTAGCACCAGTGACCGTTTTGGCAGAGGGCCTGCTTCACCCGATTTCTCATCCCTCTACTAACGACTCCACAGGGGCAATCAACATCGTAGACAACAGCTCTGCAGACCAAAACGGGCTGCTAGCCCCCGTAACTGGGCTGCTCGGCGGTCTGCTGGGCGCTTCTCGCTGAACCGGACAGGAGAATGGGGCACACACCGCCCCATTCCCTAATCCCAGGACCTCTCTCATCTCCAGCAGAAATGTCTGAGCAATCCTGATCACTAGATGGAGTAAGTCATGACTACAAAGACACGCTTTGCATCCAGCAGGATCATTTTACTCGGCCTGACAGCGAGCCTGGTTTCACTAAGCGCGCAGGCTGACATCGTGGGTATCAACAGTCTGCCCCTGCCAGCATCCAGCACATTTGCTACGAGCTTGATGAATGTCGATCCAGCACTCGATAAAGCATCTCTAATGGAGCAGCCCAACGCCCTCCTCCCCGTTTTCGACTTATTTTATTACGCCACAGATTATGACCTGTTTTACAAGACGGCTGTCTATATAATAAGACAGGAAGTTGACGATCTGGCTCAAGAGCTTGAACTAACGTGGCTTCCCCTGAATGCAGGACAAACTGCCGGATCAGTACTCCACGTCGTTAGTGACACTGTTGGCAACGTTGGTGACCTGGTCAGAAATAATCCGGGCAGCCCTTACCCCATTAGCAGCACGCTTACCGATTTGACAGGCAGCCAAGCCAATGCAACAGGCGCTCTGCGTCAAGGTGGAGTTCAAGCACCTGCCAACAGCCGGCCGCTCGATGGTCTGGCAAGCAACAATCCTGGCAACGTAAATCTCCTCTCCCCCGTCACCAATCTGGTCAACGCTGCGGGCGGGGGCTTGCTCAACACCGACACAAGCAATAACGGCCTGCTTGCTCCGGTCAGCAATCTGCTGGGCGGACTGGCAGGCGGCTTGCCCAATACACCAGACAGCAATAATGGTTTGTTGACGCCTGTCACAGGCTTGCTGGGCAATATCTCGACCAGCCCCGTAAATAAGGCGCAGGCATCACTGCCTGCGGACAGCTCCACAACAACAGCAGCCAATAGCAGTTTGTTGAGCCCCGTCACGGGTCTGCTCAGCGGACTGCTGGGTGGCGCACCACATTAAGGATTTGTGCGTATGCCAGATAAACAGACACTGACCAGGACCTGGATCGACACCGATCCTCCGGATACGGTGCTGTCAGGGCATATGCGAGGCGACATTGTGCGCATGATGGTGCGTCAGTTCGATGTCTATATGGAAGCCAACAAGCACGAACTGGCACAAGAAGCGGGCCTGAGCCTGAACGAATACAAGGCACTGGAATTTGTACTGGAGCTCAAACACTTGTCGCCGGGCAGGCTGGCCCAGCTCCTGCACCTTAGCCCTAGTGGCAACCACGCCCTGATTACCCGGCTGGAGCACGCTGGTTATCTGACTCGCAAGCCACACCCTCGCGATGGACGCATGACTTGCCTCTACCCCAATCAGGAACGATGTAAACGCCTGATCGCCAATATGGAACACGCTGCGCAGCACATTATCAAGGCCACTGCTCAGCACAATCCGGGCCAACTGGCCGCCTTGCACGAGTTTTTGACCGGCAGCATCGGCCATCTCCGTCATGATGCGCTGCACAGACTCAAGCGCAAACCTGACTGAAGATCAGGGACCGGTTTCTTGCTGTTTTGCCCACCAGTACCCCTGGTGGGCTTTTTTTCGATGGTGCAGGACATTTGCGAGAGAAGTCGCCTACCCAGCCAAACGGCCCCATGCTACAAAAGACACTGGTCGGCTTGGCTGGCTTTTTCATCGCTAAAACCGTAAGGATGTGTTCATGAAACTCTCTGTACTGATTGCCGCCCTGCGCCTGCGCCATCTTGCAGGGGCTGCGCTGCTGTCCACTTCGCTGGCAGCCTATGCCCTACCCGCAGGTCTGGCCCAAGGCCCCTCTATCGAAGGCGTCACTCAATACACGCTGGACAATGGCTTGCGCCTTGTTCTGGCCCCAGACGATTCCAAACCTACGACCACCGTCAACATGACCTACCTGGTCGGCTCGCGACACGAGAACTATGGGCAAACCGGCATGGCTCACCTTCTGGAGCATATGCTGTTTCGCGGCACCCCCACCCTGCGCAATGCGCTGGGAGAATTTTCCAAACGTGGCCTGGAAGCCAACGGCACCACCTCCAGCGACCGTACCAATTACTTTGCCAGCTTCGCCGCTGATCCCGAGACCCTGAAATGGTATCTGGACTGGCAAGCCGACGTGATGGTCAACGCTCTGATCGACAAGCAGGATCTGGAAGCGGAAATGCCCGTGGTGCGCAATGAAATGGAAAGCGGTGAAAACAGCCCTTTCCGTGTTCTGATGCAAAAGCTGACAGCCGCTGCGTACCAATGGCATAGCTACGGCAAGACCACGATTGGCGCCCGCTCCGACGTCGAAAACGTGGATATTGAACAACTGCGCAAGTTCTACCACGACTACTATCAGCCCGATAATGCGGTGCTGTTTGTGACCGGGCAGTTCGACACCGATCAGACTCTGGAGCACATTGCCAAGGCCTTTGGCTCCATCCCAAAACCGACTCGCACGCTGCGCCCCGAATACACGGTTGAACCCGTGCAAGACGGTACCCGCACAGTCACCTTGCGCCGTCACGGTGGTGCGCCCTTGATCATGTCGCTGTACCACCTGCCCAGCGCTGCCAGCCCGGAATACATGGACTTGAGCCTGGGCATCAGCGCCTTGGGCGACACCCCCAGCGGACAGTTGTACAAGAATCTGGTCAACAAGAACCTGGCCACCAGCGTATTCAGCTTTGATTCCGAAAGCCACGATCCAGGCTACGCCCTGTTTGGTGCGGAGCTGAAACCTGATATGGATCAGCAAAAGGCCTTGAAGGTCATGAATGACACGCTGGAAGGCCTGGCCAAATCCCCGTTGAAAGATACGGACCTGGAGCGCATCCGCAGCCAGTGGATGACGGGCTGGACACAAACTTATGCCAACCCCTCCAGTCTGGCCAGCGCGTTATCCGAAGCCGCGGCCAGCGGCGACTGGCGTTTGTTTTTCCTGCAGCGCGACCGGGTAGAAGCCGCCAAGCTGCCCCAAGTTCAAAAGGCACTGGAAACCTGGTTAGTCGCCAGCAACCGCAGCAATGGCTTGTACATCCCCACAGAAAAACCGCTGCGCGCTCCTGAAGCCAGCACCGTTGATGTGGCCAAGCTGGTCCAGGACTACACCGGCAAGGATGGCGGCAAAACGGTAGAAGCCTTTGATCCTAGCCCTGCCAACATCATGGCCCGCACCGATCTGCAGCCCTTATCCTTGGGTAAGGATCTGGGCGAAGTGAAAATGGCCCTGCTGCCCAAGGGAACTCGCGCGGAACGCGTGGAGGCTCGCTTGTCCTTCAAGTTTGGTTCACCTGATCAGCTCAAGAACCAGACCGCTACCGCTGCAGCCGTCGCCAGCCTGCTGAGCACCGGTACCAAGAAACTGAACCGCGAACAGATTTCTGATCAGTTCACCGCCATGCAAACCCAGTTCAGCACCAGCGGCTCCAATGGTCGTCTGTACCTGAGCCTGTCCTCCAACCGCGAGAACCTGCCCAAAGCCATTGCTCTGGCGCTGGACGTGCTGCGCAACGCAAACTTCCCCGAGGACGAGCTGAAGAAATATCAGCAAGCCGTGGTCACCGATCTGAAATCGGCCAGCACTGAACCTGCTGCTTTGGCCAGCCAAGCGATTGAACGCTACACCAACCCATGGCCCAAAGACGATATCCGCTACACGCCCAGCTTTGAAGAAGGCATAGAGCGAGTCCAGGCGATTAACATCAAACAGGTGCGGGATTTCCATCAAAAATTCTACGGTACGGGTGATGTCGCCTTTAGCGCCGTGGGTGACTTTGACAAGGACGAGGTTCGCAAGGCGTTGGCCGATGGTTTGAAAGGCTGGCGCAAAGCCCCGACCTACCAGCGTCCGGACGATCCACTGCAGACCGTGGCTCCCAAGGTCTTTGACATCAACACGCCGGACAAGGCAAATGCCTTCTATCTGGCGGACCTGGGCCTGAAACTGCAAGACAGCGATGCGGACTTTCCGGCTGTCTACCTGGCAAACTACTTGCTGGGCCTGTCTGAAACCTCGCGCTTGTGGAACCGTGTGCGCGTAGAGGATGGCTTGTCCTACAACGTCCGCAGCCAGGTGGATGCGTCCAGCTATGAACCCAAGGGTTCGTGGACGGTCTATGCCATTCACGCTCCCAGCAATAGCGATAAGTTGAGCAAGACTATCGACGAGGTCCTGGCCCAAACACTGAAAGATGGCTTTAGCGAGCAAGAGGTCAAGGAAGGTGTGAATGCCTTGCTGAACTACCGCCGCTTGTCGCGCAGCCAGGACACCGTGGTCAGCAGTGCGTGGTTGAATTACCTGGACCTGGGCCGCAGCTTTGAATGGTCCGAGAAAATGGACCAGGATCTGCAAAAACTCAATGCGGAGCAAGTCAATGCGGTTTTGCGCAAATACCTGAAACCCAAGGAAATGGTCGTAGCGGTTGCCGCTGACCATGAGCGTCAAAAGCAAGGTGCCGCCACGCCAGCACCTGAAACCGCAGAACAGGCTCCGGTGACAGCGCCGGCTCCAGAGCCACTGGATGCCCAACCTTGATCAAGCCAGCAACCCCGCTTGCCTGAACTTTGAGCAGGCGTAAAAAAGCCCGGTACAAAAGTACCGGGCTTTTTACTTTCTACTTGGCGACTCCTTGCTGGAGCCCTGCCAGGATTCAGGAGAAGAAACCCTTCACCTTGTCCGTCCAGGATTCGCTTTTTGGCGAGTGCTTGACGCCACCATCGCTCAAGGCCTGTTCAAACTGACGCAGCAATTTCTTTTGCTCTTCGTTCAGACGTACAGGTGTCTCGATTTGAATGTGGCAGTACAAGTCACCGGGGTAGCTGGAACGCAAACCCTTGATACCCTTGCCACGCAAGCGGAAGGTCTTGCCCACTTGGGTGCCTTCAGGGATGGTGATTTCGCCACGCCCTGTCAGGGTAGGCACTTCCACCGTTCCGCCCAAGGCCGCCGTGGTAAAGGGGATGGTCAGTTCGCAATGCAGGTCCTCGCCATCACGCTGGAAAATACCGTGCGGCTTGATGCGGATTTCCACATACAAGTCACCGGCAGGACCACCGTTAACGCCAGGCTCACCATTGCCGCTGGAGCGAATGCGCATGCCATCATCAATACCGGCTGGAATCTTGACCTGCAAAGTCTTGGTCTTCTTGACCTTGCCTTCGCCGTGACACACCACGCAGGGATCAGGAATTTCCTTGCCGCTACCGTGACAGGTCGGGCAGGTTTGCTGCATGCTGAAAATGCCCTGCTGCATACGGACCGCGCCACTACCTTGGCAAGTGCGACAAGTCTGTGCAGAGGTACCGGGCTTGGCACCCGAACCCGAGCAGGTTTCGCAGTTTTCCCAGCTTGGTACACGAATTTCAGTATCAAAACCGGCTGCTGCCTGCTCCAGGCTGATATCCAGCGAATAGCGCAAGTCCGCGCCACGGTAAACCTGAGGGCCACCGCCACGACGTCCGCCGCCACCACCAAAGATTTCGCCAAATATATCGCCAAAGGCGTCTGCAAATCCGGCCCCGCCCATGCCGCCACCCATACCGCCCATGCCGGCATTGGGATCGACTCCGGCATGACCATAGCGGTCATAGGCTTCGCGTTTCTGTTCGTCGGACAGGATCTCGTACGCTTCCTTGGCTTCCTTGAACTTTTCCTCGGCGTCCTTGCTATCCGGATTACGGTCAGGGTGGAACTTCATGGCCAGCTTGCGATACGCCTTGCGGATTTCATCCTGCGTCGCATTTTTGGCCACACCGAGAATTTCGTATAAATCGCGTTTTGCCATGTTTGATTAACGACGTCCAAACGCCGCTGTTTGAATAATAATGCCCGATCTCCAGCGTATGCCGCCAAAGATCGGGCCAGGGAACCTTATTCAGGCTCGCAATTACTGATCGCGTTTGACTTCTTTAAAGTCAGCGTCGACCACGTTCTCGTCGGCGGGCTGCTGGGCTGTGCCTTCAGCACCTTCCTGTGCTGCGGCTTGAGCCTGCATGTCGGCGTACATCTTCTCGCCCAGTTTCTGCGAGGCCACACCCAGTGCTTCCACCTTGGCGTCGATGGCTTCCTTATCGCCTTCTTTCAGAGTTTCCTCCAGATCAGCGATGGCCTTCTCGATGGCTTCTTTCTCTTCCGCTTCCAGCTTGTCGCCGTAGTCCGTCATGGACTTGCGGGTAGAGTGAATCAAAGCCTCGGCCTGGTTGCGTGCAACAGCCAGCTCAGCGATGCGGTGGTCTTCTGCTGCGTTGACCTCGGCATCTTTCACCATGCGCTCGATCTCCTCGTCGGACAAACCGGAGTTTGCCTTGATGGTGATCTTGTTCTCTTTGCCTGTGCCCTTGTCTTTGGCGGACACGTGCAAGATACCGTTGGCGTCGATGTCGAAGGTCACTTCAATCTGTGGCAGGCCACGTGCTGCTGGTGGAATGCCTTCCAGGTTGAACTCGCCCAGAGCCTTGTTACCGGCAGCGATTTCACGCTCGCCCTGGAACACCTTGATGGTCACAGCAGGCTGGTTATCGTCAGCCGTGGAGAACACTTGCGAGTGACGCGTAGGAATCGTGGTGTTCTTCTGGATCATCTTGGTCATGACGCCACCCAGGGTTTCAATACCCAGGGACAGAGGAGTCACGTCCAGCAACAAGACGTCAGTACGATCGCCGGACAACACGGAACCTTGAATGGCTGCACCAGCGGCAACAGCTTCGTCAGGGTTGATGTCTTTACGTGGGTCACGGCCAAAGAACTCTTTAACGCGCTCTTGCACCTTGGGCATACGGCTCATGCCGCCGACCAGGATCACGTCGTCGATTTCCGAAACCTTCACGCCCGCATCCTTGATGGCAACACGGCAAGGCTCGATCGTGCGTTCGATCAGGTCTTCAACCAGCGCTTCCAGCTTGGAGCGAGTGATCTTCAGGTTCAAGTGCTTGGGACCGGAAGCGTCTGCCGTGATGTAAGGCAGGTTGATTTCGGTCTGCTGCGTGGAAGACAGTTCGATCTTGGCTTTTTCAGCGGACTCTTTCAGGCGCTGCAAGGCCAGCACGTCTTTGGACAGATCAACGCCGCTTTCTTTCTTGAACTCGTCAATGATGTAGTCGATGATGCGCTTGTCAAAGTCTTCGCCGCCCAGGAAGGTGTCACCGTTGGTGGAGAGCACTTCGAATTGCTTCTCACCGTCGATGTCGGCGATTTCGATGATGGACACGTCAAACGTACCGCCACCCAAGTCGTACACAGCGATCTTGCGATCACCCTTGTCAGCCTTGTCCAGACCGAAAGCCAAAGCTGCGGCGGTAGGCTCGTTAATGATGCGCTTGACTTCCAGACCGGCAATGCGGCCTGCGTCCTTGGTTGCCTGACGCTGGCTGTCGTTAAAGTAAGCAGGCACGGTAATCACGGCCTCGGTTACTTCTTCGCCCAGGTAGTCTTCGGCGGTTTTCTTCATTTTGCGCAAGATGTCGGCGGACACTTGCTGAGGTGCCATCTTCTTGCCTTGAGCTTCCACCCATGCGTCGCCGTTGTCGGCGGCAGTGATGGTGTAAGGCACGTGCTCGATGTCTGTCTGAACTGCCTTTTCAGTGAACTTACGACCGATCAAGCGCTTGACAGCGAAGATAGTGTTGGTGGGGTTGGTGACCGCCTGGCGTTTGGCAGGAGCGCCAACCAGGATTTCGCCATCCTGCATGTAAGCCACGATGGAAGGGGTCGTACGACCGCCTTCGGCATTTTCGATAATACGAACCTGGTCGCCATCCAACACCGATACACAGCTATTGGTGGTTCCAAGGTCAATACCAATGATTTTGCCCATGATTTTTTACCTGACTAAAAGATTGATTGCGAAAGCAAATTATTTGATGAAATGCATATGGGGAACTCTGCGTGCATTTCAAGAGCAATGGCCTTATTTTTTTACCGTGCAAGCGGCTGATCCGAAAAAGCAGTCAAAAACGCCTTGATTCCGGACAGCCTGCGCGCACAGACAGGCTGGCTCTATTACTTGGGGGCCGACACCATCACCAAGGCGGGACGCAACACGCGATCCGAAATGGTGTAGCCCTTTTGCAGCAACTGAGCCACTGCGCCTTCTTCAAACTCCGAAGGTACGGCCGAAATGGCTTGGTGCAGGTGCGGATCAAACTTGTCACCGGCTTGGGGAGCCACTTCTTTCAGGTTGTTGCGCTCAAAAGCCTTGTTCAGTTGACGCAAGGTAGTTTCCACGCCTTCTTTCCAGGCGTCCGTGCTTTGCTCGGTCTGGGCCAGAGCCGCTTCCAGGCTGTCACGCACGGGAATCAGGCTTTCAGCAAAGGACTCGGTGCCGAACTTGCGGGCTTTAGAGACATCATCCTCCGCACGGCGGCGAATGTTTTCCACTTCGGCCTTGGCACGCAGCAGCTGGTCGTAGTACTGCGACACTTTTTCCTGGGCCTGAGCCAACTCGGTGGCCAGATCAGCCGAACTTTCTTCGGGCTGCTGAGCCAAAATCTCTGGCTGCTCGTGCTCGGGGGTGCCCTGTTGTGCCTGTTCAGGCGTGTTTTCCGTCACTTCCCCGTCCAGAGGCTTATTGGGATCGGCATGTGTAGCCATTCGATGTATCTCCACTACAGAATTCGTTGATCGCATAAAAATGGGGGCATCTGCCCCCAGTTCAAGACCCGCCTGCATATTTTGCTGGCCAGTCCCTTGGAAAACGTCCAATACCGCTATCAGGCTGGCACCAGACGGCTGGGCAACCAGCCTCCCAGATGCTGCACGGCCAGCCGTCCCAGACCCTCAATCCATTGCGGATCGTCATTCAGGCAAGGTATGTAATGGAACTCGCGGCCACCTTCTTCCAGGAAAGCGTCGCGGCATTCCACCTGGATTTCTTCCAGCGTCTCCAGACAATCGGCCAGAAAACCGGGGCAGACGGCATCCACACGCCCCACGCCCTGCTTGCCCCATTCGCGCAAGGTGGGCTCGGTATAGGGTTCCAGCCAGCGCTGCGCACCAAAGCGACTTTGAAATGCCATATGCACTTCTACAGCAGGCTCATCCAGCGCCGCACGCAAGGCATCCGCTGTTTCACGGCAGTCACGGTAATAAGGGTCGCCCAGCTCCACGCAGCGGCGCGGCAAGCCGTGAAAGCTCAATAGCAGACGCTCTGGCTTGCCATGTTCATCCCAGTAGCGGCGTATCTGTGCCGCCAGCGGGCCAATGTAGTCCGGGTGCGTATGGTAACGCTTGAGGAAGCGCAGCTCAGGTTGATTGCGCTGTTTTCCAAGGTGCTCCGCCACGCAATCCACCGCCGTAGCCGTGGTGCTGGCTGCATACTGCGGGTACAGGGGCAAGCTCAAGATTCGTTCGCAACCCGCTGCTTTCAATTTATCCAGACCACTAGCAATGGACGGGTTGCCATAACGCATACCCAGCTCCACCTTCACATCATGGCCTTGCGATTGCAGCAGCTCTTGCAGGCCATCGGCCTGTGCCTGGCTGTAGACCAGCAAGGGCGCGCCTTGTGGCAACCAGATATCCCTGTAGCGCGGTGCCAGCTTGCTGGGGCGGCGCGGCAAGATGAACAGACGCAGAATAATCTGCCAGACCGGCTGCGGAATCTCAATGACCCGAGGATCAGACAGAAACTCACCCAGATAGCGACGAATGGACGCAGCATCGGGCTGGTCCGGCGTGCCCAGATTGACCAGCAAGATACCGATGGACCCGGCCTCGCGTACCGGAGCCTGATCATTGAACATATCGGCGTCCTGCGCTTCGGGCAAATAAGGAGAAGCAAACAACTTGGGCATGATGATTAGTACGTTAGACAGCCAGATGGCCCTCAGCCCAACAGCAGGCCGAAGGTCCATCCCTTAACTGGCAGAGTGATGGCTCAAGGCATTGGACAATAGCCGGGCCGTAATGTCCACGATAGGAATCACACGATCATACGCCATCCGCGATGGCCCGATCACACCCAGCGTGCCCACGACCTTGCCATCCACGCCATACGGCGCAGTAATGACGGACACATCGTCCAAAGGCAAAAGCTGGGAGTCTCCGCCTATATAAATCTGTACGCCATCGGCCTGGCTGGAAACATCCAGCAGGTGCAGCAGATCGGTTTTTTTCTCGAACAGGGAAAACAGGCGGCGTAAACGGTCCATATCCGCCACCATTTCCGTCACGTTCAACAACTTGCTTTCTCCAGCGATCACCACGGCTTCTTCACTATCGGGCTGATGGCTACCCACATCCACCGCTTGTTGCATCAGGCGCGAAATGTCCGCCTGCAAGGAGCTGAGTTCCTGCGACAAGGCCAGCTTGACCGACTCGAAGGACATGCCCGAGAAATGCTGATTGAAGAAGTTGCTGGCCTCAACCAGCTCCTGCTCCAGATAATCGCGCGGCACGAACAGAATGCGGTTTTGCACATCACCATCCGGCGTGACGATAATCAGCAACACCCGTTTGTCAGACAGGCGAATAAATTCAATCTGCCTGAAAGTCTGGGCTTTTTTCGGCGCCAGCACCACACCGGCAAACTGCGACAGATTCGACAGCAAGGAAGCGGCAGAACTGACCGCCCGGTTGGGCTCGTCAAAAGGCAGGTACTGGCTAAGGTTGCGTGCATCGGGCCGCTCGAAACGCTCGGCAGCCAGGAGGCGATCCACAAACAGGCGATAGCCTTTGGGCGTAGGAATGCGCCCCGCCGAGGTGTGGGGGCTATGAATCAGGCCCAGGCCTTCCAGCTCGGCCATCACATTACGAATCGTGGCCGGGGAAAAATCAAAAATGGTCGATAAGGTACGGGACCCTACCGGCTGACCATCGGCGATGTAACGCTCGATCAGCACTTTCAACAAGGCATTTGCTCTGTCATCCATGTCGCGTACGTCACTTAAAAACACCAGCTCTGCATGATAAAGGGGAGAATCTTACAGCCAAGCCTAGAGTGGCAACTCTATAATCCACTGATCGCCATTATTTCATCAATCATAAGGTTTTCGCCCCATGCATTTCAAAACGGTTGCCATTGTTGGCAGATACCAGGACTCCGGCTTGGATGCGCCCATCCGATCGCTGGCTAAAACCCTGGTCAACACTGGTTGCTCGGTGCTGCTTGAGGCCACAACCGCCCAGAATGCCGGTATTACCGAATTCCCCATCGGCGATTATGCCCAAATTGGCGAGCGCGCCGATCTGGCTATCGTGATGGGCGGGGATGGCACCATGATAGGCGCTGCGCGCGAATTAGCCCACAGCAAGGTTCCCCTGATTGGGATCAACCACGGCCGCCTGGGCTTCATTACCGACATTCCCCTGGATGACGCCAACGACGCCTTGCTGCGCGTGCTGAAAGGCGAATACGACATTGAAGAGCGCTCCATGCTGGAAGGCCGCGTGGTGCGTGACGGGCAAGTGCTGTATTCAGGCGTGGCCCTGAACGATGTGGTCATCAACCGTGCCGGGCGCGGCGGCATGATCGAGCTGCGTGTCGAGCTTGACGGCGTATTCATGTACCGCCAGCGCTCCGACGGCCTGATCATCTCCACCCCCACGGGCTCCACGGCCTATGCGCTGGCGGCCAGTGGTCCCTTGCTGCACCCTTCCCTGAAGGCATTTTTGCTGGTCCCCGTTGCTCCGCAAACCCTGTCGCACCGCCCTATCGTGCTACCCGACACAGGCACCCTGAACTTGACCATTACGGCTCTGGGCCGGGTGGAATCGGGTGGCAGCGTGCACTTTGACATGCAAACCTGGTCGGACTGTCAGCAGGGAGACCGCATTGACGTGCGTCGCTCCCAGGACACCATTCGCTTTATCCATCCCAAGGGCTACAGCTTTTTTTCCACCCTGCGTCAGAAGCTGGGCTGGAATCACATCCCTTTGCCTAACGACGAAAACGAATAAACCCCTATGCTCCGTACCCTGCACGTTCGAGACTTTGTGATCGTGGATCAAGCCACGATTGATTTCGACTCCGGCTTCACGGTTTTTTCCGGAGAGACCGGCGCTGGTAAATCCATTCTGATTGACGCGCTCTCCCTGGTGCTGGGGGCACGCGGCGATGCCAAAGCCATCCGCGAGGGCTGTCCGCGCACTGAAGTCAGCGCGCACTTCGATTGTGAACAAGACATTCAAAGCTGGCTGCGCGAGCGTGACTTCGATGTCGCGGACGAGTTGATCTTGCGTCGACTGATCGACCAGCAAGGTCGCAACCGCAGCTACATCAATGGCAGCGCTGCAACCCTGACTCAATTGCGCGAGCTGGGTGAATTGCTGGTGGATATTCACGGTCAGCACGCTCATCAAAGTCTGATGAACCCTCAAAGCCAATACGATCTGCTCGACAGCCAAGGCGGCCATTTACCCCTGGCGCGCCAAGTGGCGCAGTCCTGGCAGCAATTGAGCCAGGCACGCAAAGCCGTCGAACAGGCCAGTCAAAGTGCTGAGCAGGGCAAACGAGAGCAGGAGCGTCTAGAGTGGCAGATCAACGAGCTGTCCAGCCTGAATCTGCGTGCTGGTGAATGGGACCAGTTGCAACAAGAACACACCCGCCTGTCCCATGCCCAGGCCTTGATTGACGGCAGTGCCTTGGCCCTGACGGCTCTGGATGGCGAGGAAACCTCGGTACAGCAACTGCTGGGCAAAGCCAGCCACGAAATGAGCGCCCTGCTGCGTCATGACCCAGGCCTGCAAGCGATTGTGGATGCCTTGGAGTCGGCACAAATTGCCGTCACCGAAGCAGCTTCGGACTTGAACAGTTATCTAAGCGATATGGAGCTGGACCCCGAGCGTCTGGCGCAGGCAGAAGAACGGGTTTCTGCCATTTTCAGTGCCGCACGCAAGCTGAAAGTGGAGCCCGAAGAACTGCCCAGCCTGCTGGAAACCTGGCAGGAACAGCTGGCACAACTGCAACAGTCTTTTGATCTGGAAGCCTTGCAAGCCAAGGCTCAGCAGGCTGAAAAGCAGTACCAGGAGCTAAGTAGCAAGCTAAGTGCCGCAAGACGCAAAACCAGTGTGCAACTGAGCAAACAGGTCAGCCAGGCGATGCAGTCCATGGCCATGCAAGGCGGTCGCTTCGAGGTCGCCCTGACCGCTTGCACACCTCAGGTTCACGGCGCAGAGCAGGTGGAGTTTCTGGTGGCTGGTCACGAAGGGGTAACACCACGTCCGCTGGCCAAAGTGGCCTCGGGTGGTGAGCTGGCCCGAATTTCCCTGGCACTGTCTGTTATCGCCAGCCAGGCAGCCCGCGTGCCTACCTTGATTTTTGACGAGGTGGATACGGGTGTCGGTGGCGCGGTGGCCGAAGTGGTGGGACGCTTGCTGCAAGAGTTGGGGGCACGTCATCAGGTCTTGTGTGTGACCCACCTGCCCCAAGTGGCCGCTTGCGGCAACCATCATTTGAAGGTCGAGAAAACGACCGAGCAAGGTCAGACCTTTTCCTCTATCCGTCCTTTGACGCAAGACGAACGCGTGGACGAAATCGCCCGCATGCTGGGTGGTCTGGAAATTACACAAACAACGCGTGAACATGCGCGGGAAATGCTGGCACGTCAGCGTTAAGCAATTTTGAAACGCAAGCTAAACCACCAGCGCCGAAGCAGCTGGTGGTTTTTTTGTATCCAATCGTGAGGCCCTATGATCCGGATCTGATTGTTCTTTGAATTTTCAGGATGCCGCCCTGGCTATCCTGCCCCCAATCATCAGATCCCGCACCGGCGGACCCTCTACAAAGGGATTAACTGCGCAAAGTAGGCTTGGCCTGCTTGCCTGCTTCCGAGCACTTGGGGCAAATGCCGTACAGCAGCATGGTATGGCTCTCCAGCACAAAACCGTGGTCTTTGGCGACCTGGTGCTGGCGGGCTTCGATATTGCTGTCGGTAAACTCTTCCACAACGCCACAATTGGTGCAGATCAGGTGATCGTGGTGATCGCCGTCATTCAGTTCAAAGACGGCTTTGCCGCCGTCAAACTGGCTGCGCACCAAAATGCCGGCTTGCTCGAACTGGGTCAACACACGGTAAACCGTGGCCAAACCAATATCGACTTCTTCGGCAATAAGCAGGCGGTATACGTCTTCAGCGCTCAGGTGGCGTTGACCGTCCTGGTCGGAGCGGCGAAAAATATCCAGAATCTTCAGGCGCGGAAAAGTCGCCTTAAGCCCCATGTTCTTCAGTTCATTTTGATCGTTCATGGCTAAATTATCGCATCTTGATGGGGATGGATCTCAAGTCCGTCCTGGTTGAAAACCAGCTCGTCTTGAGGCGGTTCAATGCGCAATTCATGCGCTTTTTCCTAAACCCTTATATGATAACGATTTTATTCCTACTGGGGCATTTCGTGCAGAAGAAGGCCAATTCATTCACTCCTGTCATCCGCGCCATACTCGCAGCCAGCCTGGCTGCCGCCGCCCTGAGCGCCTGCGGATCCTCTAAATGGGGCTTCCCATACCGCGCCGACATTCAGCAGGGGAACTGGATCACTGCCGAGCAAGTGGCCCGCCTGCAATCGGGGATGACACGCGAACAGGTTCGTTACCTGCTGGGTTCGCCCACCTTGCAGGACATTTTCCACGCCGACCGTTGGGACTACCCTTACCTGAACAAGCCTGGCTACGGCAAGAGCGAGCAGCGCACCTTTACCGTCTGGTTTGAAGGCGACACTCTGGTTCGCTGGGAAGGCGACGAGCAACCTGACCGCCAGCCCTTCGAGCGCAGCGACACAGGCAAGAAACACACCCCGCCCCCCGCTGACGCCGACCAAGCCGCCCCAACGCCCAGCGTGAGCGGCAACCAGCCCACGCTTTAAGCTTTACGTTAAGGACACTGGATACATGCGCATTGCCATTGCTGGCGCAGACGGCCGAATGGGCCGTATGCTGATTGAAGCTGTTTTGAACAGTACCGACCTGACACTGGCCGCGGCCTTGGACCACAGCGGCTCCAAAGCCATTGGTCAGGACGCAGGAGCCTTTCTGGGTAAAGACACAGGTATCAAAGTCACGGACGACCTGAACGCCCTGGCCCAGGCAGATTGCCTGATCGACTTCACCCGCCCTGAAGGCACCATGGCCCATCTGGACGCCTGCATGCAGCACGGCACCCGTCTGGTCATTGGCACCACCGGTTTTTCCGAAGCAGAGAAACAACAGATTCTGGCGGCTGGCCGTGAAATTGCTATTGTCTTCGCTCCGAACATGAGCGTAGGCGTCAATGCCACCCTGAAGTTGATTGAAATGGCGGCTGCCTTGCTGAACCAGGGCTACGACGCCGAGGTGTTTGAGGCCCACCACCGCAACAAGGTGGATGCGCCATCGGGTACAGCTCTGGCTATGGGCGAAGCCATTGCCAAAACCTGGGGTGAATCCCTGAACGATGTCGCTGACTGGGCCCGTCACGGCCACACCGGTGCCCGTCAGGATGGCCGCATTGGTTTCTCCGTCGTCCGTGGTGGCGATATTGTGGGCGACCACACCGTTTTTTTCTGCGGCGAAGGCGAGCGCATCGAAATCTCGCACCGCTCCAGCAGCCGTGCTGGCTATGCCAACGGCAGCCTGCGTGCAGCCCGTTTCCTGGGCGATAAAAACACTGGCCTGTACAACATGCAAGACGTGCTGGGCCTGTAAGTTCCTGACTTGCAAACGCTCTGACCAAAAGCCGGCTTTCGAGCCGGCTTTTTTTATCTTCGCTTAACAGAGCCTCCTCCTGTTGGCTACTTTCCGAAAGTGGCCACTCTGGATTGATCTGACCAGCACCTATCCCTTTGCCTTTGCCTTTGTCCCTACTCTTTACCTTGCTTTGTCCTTCACTCGTCCTTTCCTCTCCTGCTCCAGCCTTGATCCAGTGTGTCCCGTCTTGTCCCTTCCCAACTCGCCTCATCACAAAAAAAGCAGCTCCAAGTTCGCCAGTAAAACTGTAAAACCAGCCCTGAACCCAGCCTGAAAAACTGCTCCACCAAACGCTGTGGCGGGCTCTCCCCTTAAGTCGCCCCCTTGTCACATTCCCTCCCCCCTGTTTTCCCTGCTTGACGCAGAAAAAAATATCACTAATATGTCAGTTGGATATTTAAAGAATAAACCTTTTCCCGCAGGAGACAACCGACATGATGAGCGAACGCCAACGCAAGTTCCGAGAGGACTACAAATCCAACATCAGCCCCGCCTACAACGGCATTGTTCACGTGGTAGTGACCTATATCGTGGGCTTGGCAGCGATTTACTACAGCATCACCCAGCTAGGCCCGGTAGGTTGGGAATGGCTGATTGTGATCCCCGTTTTTCTGGCGGGTAATTTTGTTGAATGGGCCATGCACCGTTATGTGATGCACCGACGCATCAACATCATTGGCTTGCGGGAAATCTACGAACGCCACACCCGCCAGCATCACCAGTACTTCACCGACAACGAAGCCACAATTGATTCCAGCAAGGAGTTCCGGATTGTGTTTTTCCCCTGGCGCGTTCTGGCCACGTTGGGGGTAGGCGGCGGGATTCTGGGCTGGCTGGCCGCAACCATCATCAACCCCAATGCAGGCTATTTTGTATTCATGACCATGGTGGCGCAGTACCTGGTGTACGAGGCCTTTCACTACTGCTGTCATGTGCATGAGAACAGCTTTGTACGCAATATGCCCTTCATCAACACCATTCGCCGCCACCATACCGCCCACCATAATCAGGGCATCATGATGAAGTACAACATGAACCTGACGTTCCCGATCGCCGACTGGGCCATGGGCACTACGGATCTGCGTCGCGGTCTGCTTGGCCACCTGTTCAATGGCTATAGCGAAAAGCACGTCAAGGAAGAGCTCAAGCCCATTATTCGCCGTTTCCGTTTTGAAGATACTGGCGACACCACGGACGGCCCGGCCTTGAAAAAAGAAGAGGCCCACGCCCTTGAGCGTGGTCTGGCCAGCTAAGACCCTGCCTGTCCTTACAAGCTGGAAATCAGGGTCGTGCGGGCGAGTTCTTCGATGTAGTCCATCAAGAGATCCAGGCTTTGACCGGCCTGGTCCATATCGCCCCCGGCAATGGACATCGCCAAGTTGGCATGCAGTCTGCCCATCTCCGTTAAATCCGGATTTTGCTGATAGTGGCAGAACCAGAAACGACGGGATAGCCCATGTGTCAGACGCATCGCTGCCTCGGCAAACTCATTGCGAGCCGCCTCGATTTCCAGCTCATTCAACCGTCGATCTGCCCGGATAAAACTGACTTCATCGTTCTGGGTGGCTGCTTCCAGGAAAGCATCATGCAAGCTCTTGAATTGCTCGCGTTGATCGCGTGTCGCCCGTTTGGCCGCACTACGGCAGATCAGACGCTCGATCTCCCGTCGCGTCTCGATCAGGCGCAGTTGCTTGGGCATGTCCAGCTCTGGAATCAACAGCCCACGCTGCGGCAAGACCAGCATCAAATGTTCGCGTGCCAGCCGTTGAATAGCCTCCCGAATCGGCGTGCGGCCAATCTCGAACATCTGGCTCAAGGTCAGCTCGGACACGATGCTGCCCGGCGGCAGCTTCAGGGTAATGATGGCTTCTTCCAAACGCTCATAAGCAATGTCTGTGAGCTTGGGCTTGGGTTCCGTCAAGGCCTTGATGTCCAGCACCTCATCTTGAGCCTGCCCTTTTCCCGCTACCTTCCGCTTGCTTGTAACCATGCTGACCCTGCCTTTAAAACGCAGCGTTTGCTGCTGACACCCAAACTCTGACGCCTGCTCTGGCCCTGCAAGTACAAGGCCGGAACTGGGCAACAGCCTCATATCTTAGTTGTATTTATCTACTCCAGGAAGCCACATGAGCATTGCCTGCGATTCAAAACCGACCACCATCATTGCCGTGCATGGGATTCAGGGCACCCATCGCAGCTGGCTGCCAGTGGTCAACGCCAGCTCGAATTTGATGTCCTGGCACACCCCGGACTTGCGAGGCCGAGGCGATACCTTTCGTGGCTCCAGCCAGGAAGATTACGGGCTGGACGGCTTTGTGCAGGATCTACGCGCCAGCATTCAAGCCTTGCCTGAACACACACCCTATGTCCTGGCAGGCTGGAGCCTGGGCGTCTCAGTGGTGCTGCAAACCTATCTGACTTTACTGGACGAACAGGCCCCCCTGCCTCAAGCCCTGCTGTTGTTATCGGGCACAGCCAGCCTGAACCGGACTCAATGGTTCAAGGCCCAGGACACGCCTGCCTTGCTGCAAGAAATTGCAGAACGGGAACAGCGCCTGGGCCTGCTGGAGGCCGCAGGTCATCAAGATGTGGCCTGGACCTGGCTGGCTAATCGGCACCACGACCTGTATGCGCAACTTCCCCGTATTTCCATCCCCTCTTTGATCATCCATGGCGAACAGGATCAGGACTGTCCCATTGAGCACGCCCACCGGTTGGCACAGGCACTGCCACAAGCCACCTTGCACAGCCTGCCTGATGCGGGCCACAGCATCCTGGGCTCACACACTGAACTGATCGCCTCATTGATAGACCCCTTCTGCTCTCTACACACCGCAAGGACTGCCGTATGAACACGCACGTTTTCTTTTGCCCACCACCCCGCACCCTGATGGGACGCGGCTGCCGCCATGAACTACCTGCCTTGATTGCGCACTTGGGCTGGCGTCGCGGCTTATTGATTACCGACCGTTTTTTCACCATTCAAACCACCTGGGTTCAGGACCACATCGCCGCCTGTAGAGAACAGGGAATTGAACTTGTGGTTTTTGATGGGGGCGAGCCAGATCCTTCCACTACCTTATGTGATCAGGCCACGCTGCAAGTACGTGCCCACCTGGCCGATCACCCTATCGATTTCGTATTGGCGTTGGGCGGCGGCAGCAATATAGATCTGGCTAAAGCCCTGTGTCTGACCGTCCCCACCGGGGAGCCCATACGCACCTACAGCGGGACCTGGCCCGCCCACACCAAGCCCTTGCCCTTGATCGCCCTGCCCACCACCTCCGGCACGGGATCAGAAGCAACACCGGGAGCCATTCTGGTCGACCCCGACAATGCCACCAAAATTGCCGTCATGGGCAATTCGCTGCGTCCCGCCATTGCAGTCATCGATCCGGAACTCAGCGATAGCTGCCCACCCCGCATCACTGCCGACGCCGGTATTGATGCCCTGACCCACGCGATTGAATCCTTTGTGACGCAGGATGCCAGCCTGTTTGATCGTGGTGGCAGCCCCGACCCTGGCTATAGTGGCCGATCCAGCCTGACCATGATGTTTGCACGCGAGTCCATACGCCTGTGCGGCCAATACATGCTGCGAGCCTATCGCGACGGCACCGACACTGAGGCCCGTGATGGCATGGCCAGCGCCAGCTACTATGCCGCCCTGTCCTACGGCACGGCAGGTCTGAATGCGGTGCACGGCATTGCCTACGCACTGGCAGGTTTGACGCATCAATCTCACGGCACCACCAATGCCGTGCTGCTGCCCTACGTTCTGGACGAACTGCGTGAAACCCGCGCCTCGGAATTGCTGGAAGTCGCCCAACTACTGGGCATGCCAACCGGCAAGCCGGAAGATACCTTACTGGCCCTGCCTGCCTATGTGCGGTCGCTGGTCGAGCAACTGGACATCCCCTCTGACCTGAGCCAATGCAGCGTACAGGAGCATCAGCTGGAGCGCCTGTTGAGCGACGCCCTGCAAGTGACTCGTCTTGCCAAAGCCTTCCCGGTTGCTGACTGCACCAGCGCCTATCAACGCATTATTCAACACGCTTTTGAGGGCTCTTTAGCCGGAGCACTGACCCACAATTAATTAGCCAGCTAAGTACATACCATTATTTAATCTTAAAATAGATACCACTAGTATCCATGTAATATATTAGTAGAAGAAAAAAGGCCTGCCATGGCCTGACGGCAGGTCACCTATACATAAACCCGCCACAAGAGCGGACCTACAGGAGACACCTATGACAGCCGTATCCCCCAATGTGGCCAATCGCCTGGAGCGATTGCCCATGACACGCTATCAACGCATGCTGTTCGGTATTATCGCGACCGCCTGGTTCTTTGACTCCATGGACCTGGGCATCATGACTTTTGTTTTAGGTTCCATCAAAGCAGAAATGGGGCTCAGCACCGCGCAAGCGGGGATGCTGGCCAGCTCCAGCTTTTTAGGCATGTTTTTGGGTGCTGCCATTGCGGGCATGCTGGCAGACAAGTACGGGCGCAAACCTGTCTTTCAATGGAGCATGATTTTTTGGGGCGTAGGAAGCCTGGCCTGTGGCCTGTCCCAAAACGTCGAGCAGTTGATGGCGTTTCGGGTGCTGCTGGGGTTTGGCATGGGGATGGAGTTTCCCATCGGCCTGGCCATGGTCTCGGAGATTGTGCCCGCTAAAAGTCGCGGTCGGTACATCGCGATTCTGGAAGGCTTCTGGCCGCTGGGCTTTATCAGCGCCGGGATTCTGACCTACCTGAGCCTGGACTATATAGGCTGGCGCGGGATCTTCATTGCCCTGTCTATCCCCGCCCTGTTTGTGTTTGTGATCCGCCGTTGGGTTCCTGAGTCCCCCCGCTGGCTGGAAGAAGCAGGCCATAACGACCGCGCCGAACAAGTCACCACGGCCTTTGAACATAAAGTTATTCAGGCCAACGGCGGCCAGGCCCTGCCCTCTCCCCTGCCTCCCACCCCTTGCGAGAAGTTGAAACGTGGCGCGCTGTTTGCCCAACTTTGGCAAGGCCAATACGCCCGCCGCACCTTGATGCTGTGGATGCTATGGTTCTTCTCCTTGCTGGGCTACTACGGTCTGACTACCTGGCTGGGCGCACTGCTACAACAAGCCGGGTATGAAGTCACCAAGTCCGTTACCTACACCATCTATATTTCCCTGGCCGGTATTCCAGGCTTCATCTTCTCGGCCTGGTTGCTGGAGAAATGGGGACGCAAGGCAACCATGGTCTTGATGCTATTCGGTAGCGCAGGCTGTGCCTTTATTTATGGCCACGTCGCCACCAGTCAGGCGCCTGTTGCTCAACTGATTGGCGCTGGTTTGTGCATGCAGTTCTTCATGTTTGGCATGTGGTCGGTTTTGTATGCCTACACCCCCGAGCTGTACCCCACACGGACACGCAGCACAGGCGCGGGCTTTGCCTCTTCCATTGGCCGACTGGGTTCCTTATTCGGACCGCTGCTGGTGGGCTTTATCCTGCCCT
Source organism: Alcaligenes nematophilus (assembly GCF_026344155.1). Classification (NCBI taxonomy): domain Bacteria; kingdom Pseudomonadati; phylum Pseudomonadota; class Betaproteobacteria; order Burkholderiales; family Alcaligenaceae; genus Alcaligenes; species Alcaligenes nematophilus. The sequence goes on from NZ_JAPKMZ010000001.1 coordinate 990,546, forward strand.
GGACCGGTCATGCAGGCGTTTTCACCTTGGGGGCTATTTCCTTTTCTATTGCAGCGTTGGTGGTGATTGCATTGGGGGTGGAAACCAAGGGGCGTTCGCTGGAGGAAGTTTCGGCTTAAAAGACTGATTCAATTGATGATAAGTTAACTTAACGCTCAATAAAAAACCGTGTCAGCCTAGGTCGCTGACACGGGTTTCCAGCTTATGAATGGCCAAACTCAATTCCCATTGCCGCTCAGAAACAAAACGAACTGAACGCGCCCCTCCCCAGTTGCTCAAGCCCGCCACAAGCAGATAAACCGCTACTCAAAGCAAGGGTTTGAGCAAGCCAAACTCGATATCAAAACCCCTATTTTTATACGCCATAAATCTGCGCAAAGCGCTGTTTATTCAAGAATAAGTCCGCAAGCTAAAATCCCGTCTGGCATTTCAAAATATATATAATTTGAAATGCCAAACATAACTAAAATCAAATACGAAACCCGACGCGCGCAAACCGGAGACGCCAAATGAGTATTCCCTCCTCCTCTGATGACACTTTGCTGGCCACCCAGGCGTTTCAGGCATTTCGTCATTTATTGGCTACAGGGCAGGTTCGCGCGGGGCAGATGGTGTCGATGGCGGAGCTGATGAAATTAAGCGACTTCCCTCTGGCCCCAGTGCGTGAAGCGGTCAAGCGCGCGGCGGCTGCCGGGCTGGTGTCCATCCTGCCCAAGCGGGGAGTGCTGGTTCTGGAGGCAACCACGGAAGCGCTACGGGAATGCTTTCAGCTGCGCTGTGTCTTTGATCAGGAGGGGGCCAGGATACTGGCTAGCTGTGCGAAGCAGCCCGCATTGGAGAGCTTGCGGGACAAACACGAGAAGATTCTGGAGCAGGCACAAAGCGGCCTTGTTACCACCGCTTTGCAGATTCAGGCCATGGAAGTGGACTGGGCCTTGCATCGCTATCTGGCTCAAGCACTACAGAACCGCTCGGCCATGACGATCTACGAAGAGAACTGTGATCGCATCAATGTGCTGCAGCACTCGCGCCGCCCATTACCCGAGCGCATCGTGCCCGCCATGAAGGAGCATTTACAGATTCTGGATACGCTACAGGCAGGAAACCCCGAAGCGGCCATGGAAGCCGTGCGCCACCATCTGGCACAAACTCTGCGATGGTGGGGCGCGGTCGATGTTTAATGGACAATAACGGGCTCTTGTTCCAACTCCACGCCGAAGCGTTCCCGAACAGAACCCCGAATCGCCTGGGCCAGGCGTTCAATATCATGCGCAGTTCCGCCACCATGATTTACCAGCACCAAAGCCTGGCGATCGTGCACGCCCACGGCACCATCACGCTTGCCTTTCCAGCCACACTGGTCAATCAACCAGCCCGCCGCTAGTTTGCATTGGCCCTGCCCAACTTCATAAGAAACCAGATTGGGCCATTGCTGCTTCAAGGCATCACGCTGCTCGGTCTGCACAAGGGGATTCTTGAAGAAACTGCCCGCATTACTCAAGACACGAGGGTCAGGCAATTTTTGACGACGAATCTCGCAGACTGCATCAAAAATGCTTTGCGGGTCTGGCTCACCCGCCAAATGAGCTTGCTTATTAAGATCGGGGTACTCCAGCACCGGCGTCCACTGACGCGGTAAGGCAAAGCGCACCGCCAGAATCAACCAGCTCCCGGCCGGATCGTGCTTGAAGCGACTGTCTCTATAAGCAAAGCCACACTCGGCCGCAGACAGTTCCACCTCTTTGCCTTCTTTAAAGCTCCAGGCCAGCACGCTGTGCACCCGCTGCTCCAGCTCCAAGCCATAAGCACCAATATTTTGTACAGGCGCAGCACCTACCGTACCGGGAATCAAAGCCAGGTTCTCCAGACCGGGCCAGCCTTGATTCAAACAATACTGCACAAAGTCATGCCAGCATTCACCCGCCTGCGCTTCCACGATATAGGCATCGTCCCGCTCCTGCAGTAAACCAATCCCTTTGCTTTCTACCTTGATCACCAGGGCATCAACTTGCTCGGCCAGCACCACATTGCTGCCACCGCCCAGCACAAAGATACGCTCCCCCTGCTCCACCAGCGCTTGCAAGGCAGGCAACTGGGTAACATTGTCATACACCACCAGGTCGCGCGCGCGGCTGCCCAAACCCAAGGTATTAAAAGAGCTCAAATCCACATTACGCTGCCTGTCCACGGCCCTGTCCCACGATCAAAGAAAGCAGTAAGCATAGCTCGGACAGACAATTTTCCGGAAAAATTTACAGAATCTATTGACAAGCTTCTTTGCTGCAGTCTATAGTTACGTTCTTGTTTAGCGCAGCGTCGGTTTCGCAGCAAAAAGCAGTTTGAAGGCAGGCTAGTTCGTTAGGCAGTACTGATAAAAAGCTTAGGCAAAATATCAAAAACGCTTGACAAACAAAGATAGCCACTCTAAACTAGCTTTCTTTACTTAATAAGCAATAGCTAATAAGTAAAACGCTGAAAACAGATTCAATCTGCACAGCAAAATGCGGGAGTAGCTCAGTTGGTAGAGCGCAACCTTGCCAAGGTTGAGGTCGCGAGTTCGAGACTCGTCTCCCGCTCCAGATTCCTAAGGGAAGCCTAGGCTTCCCTTTTTAATCGACCACGGCGCAATGGCAGAGTGGTTATGCAGCGGATTGCAAATCCGTCTAGGTCGGTTCGATTCCGGCTTGCGCCTCCAGTAATTCTGGTCACAAGTCGGTAGTGCAGTAAAAAATGCGGGAGTAGCTCAGTTGGTAGAGCGCAACCTTGCCAAGGTTGAGGTCGCGAGTTCGAGACTCGTCTCCCGCTCCAAATTCAAAAAGCCCAAACTTCGGTTTGGGCTTTTTTCTTTTCTGCTGCAAGCAAGCGTTAGAGCAGCTAAAACACCATAAGAGCAAACCGATAGTTCCACCCCGCTCTGATGCGGGTCTACCCCACACGCTTAAAACTAGCCCCTCACCAAGAATTAGCACTCTACATTGCAGCGATGCCTGGAACGCTGCGCCTACGAACGCAGTGCCTCCATACAGACTGAATACACCAGCCACCTACCGCGCCCGCAGCAAAGAAAACTAAGCACGCTTTGCACAGCCCAGATCCGGCTGCTGCCAGTACCAGGCCTTTAGGTTAATATCGCATTTCGCACACGGATACATTCCGCAAATCTGCCGATTTGACGCCGCTGGACAGCTGCTTGAGTCCGTATCACGGTACCAAGCTCCTCTAAACCCGTCAACGAACCCACTGTAGAACGTGATGGCCTTGATTAATCCTGTACGGAACACGCTGCTTGACCTGGCACCGGTACAAGCCGTCGCGACCAGCTTGAAACGGCTTGTATCTGGCAAGCATAGGAGCGGGCTATACAAGGCTGGAGCCATCACAGTTCTGGCCATACTGCTGAGCGGCTGCGCCGGCGTCAAAATCGCCACTGTCAGCACCGAGGACTACATTGCCCAACGCCGTGGCGACATTCTTACCACTAATAAACTCAGCGCCTCCGCACGCGATACGCTGACCAGTCTGGCTATCGCGCCCGAGCAATGCGCTAAAGACATTCCCCACTGCTCTTCCAGGCTGACAGAGCTGTGGAATCTGGACACCGAGCAGCGCATGGCCACCTTGGCCGAGATCTGGACGCAAGAGGCCTTGCGCTTGCAAGGTCGGCGCAATGCCCGGCCAGACTTCTCGACCGAGCTGTTCGATGCCTATCTGCAAAGCGCCCGCTATGCCTACGCCTATCTGTTCTTCACGGATCGCAGGCCTGGAGACCGGGCATTTGAAGACCGCCAGACCCAGGTGCGTGACTACTACAACTACGCGGTACAGCAGGCAACCATGTTGCTGTTCGCCAAGTACCACGACACCAGCTACGCCTTCCAGAAAACCATAGCGATTGGCCAATGGCGTATTCGTGGTGATCTGTCCCAGGTACGCGATGCCACCGCCCCTCAACCCCATGAGCTGATTCCGGCCTCTCAATTAACATTCCGCGGAGTGCGCAGCATTTATCGGCGCGACGGTTTTGGAGCCGAGATGGTGGTCGTGAACGAGTCAAAGGATGTCACGCCAAACAGCTTTCAAAGCACCTACAGCGAACCGCCTTTCCAGGCTGTCACGGGGATTATTACTTTCCCCGGCGAAACCCTGTCCCAGGTTCTGCAAACTCACGACGCCACCATTATTGGCTACGATCCGTACCAGCAAACCAGCGTCAAGCTGAAAGACGTGCAAGTGCCCTTGGCGGCCAATTACACCTCTGCCTACGGGCTATGGCTGGCGCGCTCGGACTTCTCGACCCAGGCTTTGCGCACCGTCCTGGGACGGGACGGTGGTATTGAATCCCCGCATGTGTTCCTGCTGCAACCCTATGACCCGAATCGCCGCGTCATCATCATGCTGCACGGCCTGGCCAGCAGCCCGGAAGCCTGGATTAACGTCGCCAATGAGGTGCTGGGCGATGAAGAATTACGGGATCGCTATCAGATCTGGCAGGTCTACTATCCGACCAACCTGCCCCTGCCCTACAACAATGCCGAAATTCGGAAAGCTCTAACGGAAACCTTCCGGCATTTTGATCCGGACAGGAAGGCCATTGCCTCAAACAATATCGTGGTGATCGGCCATAGCATGGGCGGTGTGCTGGGACGTTTGCTGGTGTCCTCGTCCGACAATCTGCTGGAAGACGCAGCCCGCGACCGTTATCAAATGGATGATGTCAGCATTGCCAGAATGAATCAGGAGTTTGGCAATGTGGTGCACTTCTCTCCCCTGCCCGGTGTGACGACAGCGATCTTTATTGCTGCGCCTCACAAGGGCACACCGTTTGCGGGAAATCGTATTTCACGCTTGGCGGCAGCACTGATTACCTTGCCGGTTACGGTGGTGACTCAACTCAACAAACTTAGCCAGGTGGCGGTTGGCAACACGCCCGCCAAAGATGAGATGCTGATTCTGCCCAATGGCGTGGAAAGCCTGCGCGACAGCGATCCATTCATGCAGATTACCTCCAAAATGCCGATCTCCACGCAAGTGCGGTATCACAGCATTATCGCCAACGACACGCCCAAAAAAGACCTGCTGTATTCGGACGATGGGCTGGTGCCTTATCAAAGCTCTCATCTGCCCGGCGCGACGTCGGAGCTGGTGATTCCGTTCTCCCACAGTGTGCAGGAGACGCCCGAGGCAATTCTGGAAATTCGGCGGATTTTGCGGGAGCAGTAGCAAGGCGCAGGTAGGAAGGAAGGCTGACGGAGTTACTCCTTTCTGTTGCTGCTACTGCTGCAAACGCAGGCCAAGGTTCAGACCCCTGGCAGCATCCCAAGAACACACATGTTCCACCTGACAAAGCCCCCCTCCCGTCCCTTTCACGTTACTCCCGCTTCATCGCCTTTTCATAATCCCAGCCACCGCCCAGCGCCTTGTACAGATCAACCATATTCTGCAACTGGTTTTCCCGCACGGCGATGACCTGGTTTTCTGCCTCGTACAGATTCCGCTGCGCATCTAGTTGTTCCAGATAAGACGCATAGCCAGCCTCATAGCGATTGCGGGCGTGTTCCAAAGAGCGCTTCAAGACGTCCCGACGCGCGGTCACGTGACTTAACTCTTCCGCAAAACGACGCTGGCCCGCCAAGGCGTTTTCCACTTCGGAAAAGGCCGTCAAAACAACGCCGCGGTACGCAAAGGCCGCCTCATCGCGCTGGGCTGTTGCAGAATCAAACTGCGCCTGCAAACGACCACGGTCAAAAATTGGTGCCAGAATGCTGCCACCCAAACTCCAGATCTTGGTCGGGTCATAACTCAAGGCGCTGACGTACAAAGCCCCTGCCCGTGCCGACAAGGAAACCTGCGGCAAAAAGGCAGCCCGGCTGGCGGCCATGGACGCGTCCTTGGAAGCCAAACCGAGCTCTGCTCGCGCAATATCAGGACGGCGGCGTAGCAGCTCGGACGGCAAGCCAGAGCCCGGTGCAGGCAGCTCTAAAGCCGACAAGGTGGAACTGGCGTTCTGTTCATAAGCCGCAGGCAACTCCCCGGACAAGAGGCGCAAAGCATTGTGATGACGGCTAATCGCCAATTCCAGCTGTGGAATATGCTGCGCTACCGCTTCCAGCTCGGACTGGGCCTGGGTCAACTCCAGCTGGGAGATATAGCCCGCATCAAACTTTTCCTGCGCCAGGCGCAAGGCTTCTGTCCGGGAGGTAGAGGTGGCCTTGGCCTGCTGCAACTGTGCATCCAGACCCAGCAAGGCAATATAGGTACGTGCTGTCTCGGAGGCGACGCTCAAGGCAATGGCATCATAATCCGCCTGCGTAGCAGACAGTTTGAGTTCAGCCGCTTTAGCCTGCGAACTCAAGCGCCCCCATAGATCCAGCTCCCAATTCAATTGCACGGCAGGTTGTACCGCACGGCTGATTGCCATACCGCCAGGCCCCAGGGCCCGCTCTGCATGCGCGCCTGTGTCAAAGGACAAGGAAGGGCCCAAGGACGAATCCGCCAGCTGCACGGCCGCCCTTGCCTGTTCGATGCGGGTAGCAGCACTCAAGATATCGTTATTACGTGCCAAGGCAGCTTCTACAAGTGCACTCAAGCCGGGATCGTTAAAGGCTTTCCACCAGGCCGAATCAACGACTGTGCCTTCAGAGGATGCTCCTATCCACCCGGATGGCACGGTTACCTGCGCCTGCTCGGGTGCGACCCGGTAAGCAGGCATACAGCCGGACAACAGCGCCGCAGCACTTAACAAGGCCATGCCATACGTTCTTGCAGACAGGATCATTGTTCATGCTCCTGTTTTGTTTGATCAGGCTTATCGGAAATATCCACCTTGGCAATCACGGACATGCCAGGTCGCAAACGCTCCATACCGGGCTGATCCGCATCGATAGCAATGCGTACCGGCAAGCGCTGAACAACCTTGGTGAAGTTGCCACTGGCATTATCCGCGCGCAGCACAGAAAACTCGGAGCCCGTGGCCGGGGCAATACGCTCTACATGACCTTGAAACTCTGTGCCATCCAGACCATCAACGGTGAATCGGGCCACCTGCCCCACATGAATACCCGCCGTCTGCGTTTCCTTGAAGTTCGCCACTACCCAACGGGTATCCGGCACCAGAAACAGCAGTTGCGAACCTGCCGTCACATACTGCCCCTGACGCACAGACGCTTCGCTGACCTGACCGGCTGCAGGCGCGGTCACCACGGTGTTATCCATATCGATGCGAGCCAAGCCCAAGGCGGCTTCAGCGGATTTCACCTTGGCCTGCAAGGTCGCCCGAGCCACCTCGGTGGACTTGATGGTTTCTTCGGCAATCGCAATGTTTGCCTTAGCTTGCAGCATATTGCCGCGCCCCAGCTCGGCAGTCGCTACAGCCTGATCTCGCTCTCGCACCGAGATCGAACCTTTGTTTGCCAATTCCCTGGCACGATTACGATCCGCCTCGGAGCGACGGGCTTCAGCCTGAGCAGACACCAAGGCCGCCTTGCGAGCATCCAGGCTGGCGCGGTTCTGTGCTTGGGCTTGATCCAGATTCGCCAACTCAGCCAAAGCCGCATCCAGTTGAGCCTGCGCCTGATGCAGTTTTTCTTTATAAATGCGCTCATCAATGCGCACCAAAGGCTGGCCCGCCTGGACTCGCTCAAAGTCCTGCACCAGTACCTCGGACACATAACCGCTTACCTGCGGTGCCAGCACCGTCATCTGCCCACGTACATAGGCGTTGTCGGTAGTGACGCGAGTGGTGTTGAACGGCCCCAGGTTCCAAGCCCACAAGATCAACAGCAAACCTCCCAACAATACAAAGGCCATCGCAATGACACTGCGTTTGCTGGGTTTGATGATCTTGGGCGGCAGAGAAGGTTCAGTATTCGGACCCAGCTTGCCATCGTTATCCGAGTCTGTCGGCGCGGCAAGCTCACTATTGCGATCCTGATTTTCAGATGAAGTGTCTTGACTCATAAATACGGACCAGGTTTAAGAATTCGAAGAAGTGCCAGCAGCGGCTTGCGCTCGTCTGGACTGAATAGCGGGGCCAGCGGCCAGCAACACGGGCCACAGCAAAAAGCCCGTCGCCAGAATGCCAATCAACAGAAAAACATCGTTGTACGCCCTGACACTGGCCTCGCGGCGGGCAATCTGTGCCAACTGAGCCGTGCCCGTCGCCGCCCTCAACATCGGATCGGTCACTGTTGGCCCTACAGCCTGTTGCTGCTGTTTCAGACGATTGGCCACCAAAGGCTCAGCCACATTCACATGGCTGACAATGGCCGCGTAATGATGCTGCTGGCGCTGCTGCTGAAACGTGCTCAAGGTCGCGGTGCCCATCAATCCGCCCAAAGTCTGAGTGACATTGAGCAGCACAATAAAAGTCACGATATGGTCGGGGCCATACTTGAAGGCTTGCTTGAAGCCAATCATCACCAAGGGTCCCATGAACATGCCCGCGCCAATGGACAGCACGAACTGGCTATAGAAAAAGTCCTGCGGGCGGTCCAGGCTGGTACGCCCAAAATCCATGAAGCTGGACACGCCAATCAGCAAAATCGCGGCAAACACCTGTACCAGAATCGTCTTGGGCCCAAAAGTGACGGCGCTGAGCACAATGCCGCACACAATGCCCACAAACACCACCCAGAACAAAGGCTGCATCTGCTCCGAGCCCATGCCCAAACTGCGCAGCATATTGACCATGCCGTAGTTCTGCTCGGTCGTGATGAAGCGCAAAATCATGGCCCCGACGGCAAAGTAAATGGTGGAACCCTGCGCCAACCACCGCACTTTCAGCAAAGGATTGACGCGGTGATATTCCAGAAAGGAGCAGACGGTGAACAGGAACAAGGACGCCATCGCCATCCAGGCCAGGCTTGTGTCGTTGAACCACCAGCGGATATAGCCTTGCGTCAAGAATGCGATCAGCAAACCGGCAGCCGGAGCAAACAAGGCAAAAGCCAGGAAGTCCAGTTTTTCAAACGCCTTGATCTGATAGCCGGGGGGCAACTTCAGCAGCACTACTGCCGCAAAGGAGCACAAGGCCATGCCCGCCTCAAAGCTATACAGGCCGTGCCAATTCCCCAGCTCTATCAAGGACGGCGACAGCACCCAGGCCAAGGGCGTCGCCATTTGCGTGATACTCACTCCCAGCACCAAAGCCTTACCTAGCAGGCGTCTGGGGAAAGCTTGCAGCATGTACAAGACGCCCAGGGTGCTAGCCGCCGCACCAGAAAACCCGCTGGCACCACGCAGAAAAATCAGTGATTCAGCACTATTAATGGATAAATGAAGCAAAGCCAGAACGGCATACAAACCCAGGCCTATCTCGGCAAACAGGCGCATGCCATATTGCTGCCTGAACTTGAACACCAGCAGATTGGCGGTGATATTGACCATGGCATAGGCTGCAGGCAACCAGGCAGCCTCGGAGGGCGTCAATCCCAATTCCCCTTGCAGGGTGGGCAAATTCACCGACACCAGGGCATTGCCCAAACCACCTGTCAAACCAACTAGAATCGCGACCAGACCATAGGCCACGCGTATATGCGATTCGTGGTGAGGGGCCGATGGCGAGCCCGGCATGAAGGGCTTTTCATGGTCTTCCCAATGTGGATGCGGCTTGATGTACTGACTCATTCAGGCTCCCAATCAGGAGCATTACGGTCCACCTGCAACAACACGCCTTCACACAAGAACTTCAGCGAGCGTTTTACGAACAGCAGCCTTTCCTTGTCCGTGCGCCCCCGCAAGCTGGCAGCCAGCATGCCAATCAACAAGGGAATGTCCGTGGGCTGCAAGGCCGGGTTGCACTGCCCGGCAGCCTGTCCCATTGCCAAGGGTTCGCGCGCCAGATCAACCAAACGGGCACGCACCCCCACAATGGTGGGGTGATTGGGATCAATCGCTTTCCAGTAATCGGACATGGGAGCCGACTCCAGCGCGAACCCTGCCAGCACCTGCATCAAGACCTTGAAGTCCTGGGCATTGCCTTTGCGCTTGCTTAAGAAGCGCTCTTCAATCCGGTCTGCTGCCCGTATCAGCAACGCCTCCATCAAGGCAGCCCGATCAGGGAAATTGCGATAGAGCGTCGCCCGTCCTACCCCTGCCTGCGACACAACCTGATCCAAAGGGGCCGTGACACCACACTTGCTAAAGACCGTGTTAGCCGCATCCAGCAACAGTTCCCGGCGTTCCAAGGCATCAGAACGATTAGGTAAATTCCGGTTTTTCATTCCGAAATTATACGGACAGTTTTGTCCGCTTAAAAAGGCATCAAGCTAAAAAAGCTGTAAGAAACGATATTCCATATATGAAATAAAAGCTGAGGAAGGCTTGAATCCAACACGCGCAGTCTTGGCCTGAACGGCTAAAACTGCGCTTGCACAAAGGCTTTCCAAACCGGAACCGGGGCCTTGTCAACGTAGCGTCAAATACTCCCTGAAAGCAGCTTAAACACCTTGGGTGCCCTTAGCAAAATCCGTCTTTTGCTGCTTCAGCCAACTGTCATGCAGCCACTTCTCTGTCTTGCGATGGCCAGGGAAAGTAATCCAAGTAATGTCGCGCTCGAACACTATGGGCTGCTCATCCGGCCCAACAATGACCCAGAACCACAGGCGATCCTCCAGGTTGCGCGCCTTCACTTTCATACCGGTCAAGGCCACTGTTTCGGTACGACCATTCCGCTCTACACGGATAGGCTCATCATGGGTATCGACCCAATGAATCTCCATTTTTGGCAACAGGTCAGGGGCATGCTCCTTCAAGAAAGCACGAGCGATCGCCTCACTACGTTCAGCGCTGGGCAAGGGCCGATCCACCATGTCCAAAGAGATATGCGCAAAGCCCTTCAGCCGCCCGGACTCAGACACTACAGAGCTGAAGTGCTCACCTTCCAAACCTGAATTTCGACCATCTTCACGCTCATAACGAGTCAATACAACGGCTTCACCATCCACGCTGACAGCCCGCTGGGCCACTTGAACGTAAGCCTCAGGAACAAAGGCGGCAGCCGGATTGTTGCTTGTGGTACTCATGACATTCTCCGTAGTAGAAAGACTGTTCTGTGTCTGCACAGGAAAAGCCCAGGCAGCTTGCAACGTTGCAACAGCAAGCACAGCAGAAAGGGGAAGACGAACTCGCATCGTTGTGAACTCCTAGTTGGAAAAAACGGCGTAGATCGCGCAGATGGCCAATACACCGGCAAGCAGCAAATAGGTGCTGGCCAAAGTCATATCCGCAGTCTGTTGAGCCAGCCGTGGCCCCAGACTTGCGCCAATAAACAGCACAAAGGTGTAGAGCGACACGGCCAATCCCCGCACCGAGATATCGCTGACTGCTGCCACTCGGGCAATCAGGCTAGGAACGCTGATGCCCAGCCCGGCCACAAACAGGAAACTGGCACCCAGCAAAGCCATCAGGTGCTCTTCCCCTGCCCATGCACTCAAGGCCAAGCCAGCAGCGGCACACGCTAATCCAGAGCATAAGGTTCGCTGAGGCCCTAGCTTCGGCATCACGACAGCCACCAGCAGGGGCATCAAAAAAGCAGGCGCCACCACAGCCCGTGTCATCAAAGGAGACATTCCCAACTGCGCAAATTGCATCCCGAGCTTGCTATCCAAAGTCATGTAGAAAGCAACGAAACACATCAGCAGGAAGAATGCAGGCAGGTAAACACGACGCAGTCGTGCATCAGCCAACAAGCCACCTATGGCTTTGTAATTGCTGAAAAATCCGCTTAAGCCTTGGCCCGCCTGCATATCAGCGGGTTTCTTCCACAGGCACCAGGCCGTCAAGGCGAATACAAGACACAGCGGCCAAAAGGCAGCCGCCAGCCCCCAAGGTCCAGCGACCAGTCCGCCATAAATCTGCCCCAACAAACCAGCGGAAAGAAATGCCGTACTCATCCAGGCCACACTCCACACCCTTTGACGTGGGCTACCCCGCTCTGCCAGATAGGCAATCGCTACGGGAGGGAAAGAAGAAGCCGCCAAGCCCTGTAACACACGGCCGACCATTAGGGACCAGGAGGTACTTGCTACGGCCAGCACCACCGTCGCACCCACCAGGGCCAGCAGGCCTGCGACCATGACATTGCGACGCCCCACTCGATCGGACAGGGGACCAAAGATCAGAAACCCGGCTGCGTAGGCAAACCCAAAACTGCTCACCATGCCCGTCGCATCAATGCTATGGCTTTGCTTCAAGACTCCAAGAATGGGCAAAGGCAGGTAAAGCAGCGAAACAACCGCTAAAGCGCAGACAACCATCAAGGCACGCAAACCTGTCCCGACAGCTTGCGGATCACTAGCAGATACTTTCATGATAAATGTTCCTGGCTGTTATACAGCAAGCTACATATTTATTTAAAAAAACGGCCGACAATCAGCCGCCGCTTGTCTTGGGCAAGATGCCTTGTTGATTGAGCTTGAGCATCAAGCGCACAAGCACATCGCGTTCTTGCGCGTCGAAATGACTCATCAGCTCAGCCACCCACACATAGTGAGCCGGCAAGGCTTTACCCAAAACCTGGGCCCCATGCTCTGTCAGGCGAACCAACCAGGCACGACGATCCTGAGGGTGCTGCTCCCGATCACATAAACCGGCAACTTCCATGCGATCAATAATGCGAGTCATCGTCTGCGACGTAACCGACACCCCATCTGCCAGCGTGCCTATGCTCAAGCCATCCGGATTGCGTTTGAGCAGAATCAGCACAAAAAACTGTGTCTGCGACAAACCGGAAGTGCGATCAAGATTGGCCTCAAAAGCCGACAACATTTCACTGGTAGCCGAAGCCCAGATAAGCCAAGCCTGCAACCCATCCACATCCGGGTTGCGGTACTCGACGCCCATCTTTACCAGAGTGTCGTAGCTAGGAAGGTCTTTGAGTTCAAACATCGCGCTGCCACATAATTATCATGGCTGAAATGTAGCTGACTACTTATATTTGGGTCAAGTGAATTAATGAGGCACAAGTCTGAAGAAGCAGATCCGTCTTGATCCATACTTCCTTTTAATCAAATAATCCTTGTACTGAACCTTGGCCTGGAAAAAACATGACACCCCAAACCGCCACCCGCATGGCATCCTACAACAGCCAAATGAACCGCCGTCTTTACGATGCGGCGGCCAGTCTTTCAGCGCAGGACTTGTATCAGGAACGGGGGGCTTTCTTCGGTTCGCTGTTCAAGACCATGATGCACATTGCGGTGGGGGACACCGTCTGGCTGCACCGCTTTGCCGAGCATCCTGATGCTCACGCCTTGCGCGAGCAAATCGGCGTATTTGCCAAGCCACGTGCACTGGACCAGCAGTTGTTCGACACCTTGGCGGAACTGGATCAGTACCGTCACAAGCTGGACCGGATCATTATTGATTGGGCCGCCACGCTGACACCGGAGCAACTGGGCCAAACGCTACGCTACAGCAATATGGCGGGCCAGGGCATGGAGAAGGATTTTGCGCTTTTAGTGACGCACTTTTTTAATCACCAGACTCACCATCGCGGTCAGGCCAGCACCTTGTTGTATCAGGCAGGTGTCGATATTGGGGTGACTGATTTATTGGCTTTGGTGTCCTGATTTTGTAGCCCGCAGGCCTCAAAGCAGACCGATAGCGCTGTTCTTGTAGCTCAAGGGCTACAAGATCTCGGTGTCCGAGATGCAGCAATCGACATATCCGCTTCCAATAAAAAAGCCTGCTTGTGATCACCAAGCAGGCTTTTGCATCAGGCTTTACTGCCTGCCCCCTCTTAATACTGCGCCCGCAAGGACAGCATCACGTTCTGGGGCGCCCCATACCAGCCCTGGTTATAAAAACCGATCTGCGAGTAGTACTTCTTATCGAACAGGTTATTCACGTTCAGCGTGGCGGACATGCGCTTGTTGAAGTCATAGCGCGCCATCAGATTGACGATGGCATAGCTGCCCTGCTCTACCTTGACCACTTTACGGCCCGGTGCGGTCGCATCCTGGTACATGCGGTTTTGCCAGTCGATACCACCACCCACTGTCAGCCCTTGCCAATCGCCCTGCAAGCGATAGGTGGTGTAGAGCTTGAACAAAGTACGTGGCTTGCTGGTGTTGATGGGTTTGCCTTGTGCATCCTTGGCCGTGAAGGTCGTCAAGCTGCTGGCCAAGTTCCAACCGGGCATCAACTCCCCGCCCAGCTCCAGTTCGATACCTTCTACCTTGGCTCCCGACACGGGGCGATAGGCGGGGGTATTGGGCGGCGCGCCGATCACGTTATTGCCAGTGGCTTCGGCCAGATTATCCTGGCGAGTCTGGAACACGGATACCGCCCCATTCAAGCGGCCATCCAGCCAGGCGGCCTTCAAGCCCAGTTCGTAGCTTTTACCCGTGATGGGAGCCAGAAGATCACCCTGTTCGTTGCGGGCGTTCTGCGGTTTGAAGATTTCCGTATAGCTGGCGTAAGCCGTGTAGGTGTCGTCAAAGTCGTAGATCAGGCCGGCATAAGGGATGAACTCATTGCGGTTGCGATACTGGCGTTTGGCACCAAAGTAGGTCTGGTCCGTCTCCCAGTTACTCAAGCGTCCACCTACCATCAAGCGCAGATTATCCATCAAGGCAAAACGCCCCACGGCATAGGCACCAGACTGTCTGTTGTTCATGTCATCCGCCTGGGAGGGCTCGCCTGACCACACGGGTTCGGGCACGCGGCCCGGCTGATAAAAACTGCCCGCATCCGGCAAAGGTGCCAGGGCGCGATACTGCGGGAAGGAGACACGGTCCTGGGACATCATCCAGCCCACAGAGAACTCATGCTCTTTACCGAACAGCTCGAAGGGGCCGGACAAAGAGGCATTGAATGCCTTGCGACGCACATCCCCCTTGTAATAGGAATAGGAGTTAGCGGTACCCAAGCCGGTTTCCCGATCCGGGTAGCCGCCCCGGAAAATCTGCTTCATGGATGCATCGGTGTGCGACTGGTTATAAGTCAGGCGTAGCTTCAAGTCATTGGCAAACTGATGGCTCAAATCCAGAAAGCCTGTGGTGGTGTCATTCTCGATACGCGACCAGTCCGTATTGTTGGAAACGGAACGCTTGAAGTCTGTACGCGAACCATCGCTATAGAACAGCGGGAAACCACTGCCAAAGCCATTGTTCGAGCTGGACTGATAGGCCACGCCACCGGTCAACTCCATGCCCGGCATCAGATCAGCCGTAATCACGCCATACAAGGTGCGCGTCTTGGTGTCCTGCAAACTGGTGTAGCTGTTGGCCTTGCCATAAGCACCCACAATACGCCCGCGAATACGGCCATCTTCGGTAATGGGTGTGGAAACATCGGCATAGCCACGGGCAAAGTCCCAACTGCCTACGTCCACGCCCCCCGATGCTGCAAAATCACGCAAGGGACGCTTACGTACATAGTTGACCGAGGCCGAGGGGCTGCCCGCCCCCGTCATCAAACCTGTCGCACCGCGCACCACTTCAACCCGATCAAACACCACCAGGTCCAGATTGCTTTCACCAAAAGCCCAGGGCGAGAGCACAGGCTGGGTCCAGCCATCAAACTGATAGTTATCGATACCAAAGCCACGCGAAGAAAAGGAATAACGGTTGGTATCGCTGCGCGTCACGGAAATACCCGGGGCGCTTTGCAGGGCATCGGCCGTTGTCTGCATACCGCGATCTTCCATCATCTGGCGGGTCACCACGCTGACCGACTGCGGTGTTTCACGAATGGACAATGACAAGCCCGTGGCTGTGCTCATGGCCTTGGTGGTATAGGACTGGCTGGTTTCGGTCACCCCCGGATCTCGATTGCCTTTGATCGTAATTGTGGACAGCTCCACGGGGGATTGATCAGGAGCCTTGTCCTGTGCCCAGGCTGGGTTGCCCGCGGCCGCCAACAGCATGGCGGAGCGAGTAAGAGGTGTCAGCAAACGCACTCGCAGGCGAGCAGAGCTGGAAAAAACGGCAGACATGAAGGTGGATCTCAGCAAAGGTTTTAGATGCGAACAATTATCATCTTCATGTTTGAGAGCGATGTATTCATAAACGCAAAAACGCTATGCCAAACATCAGTCCTGCCTATGACACGGCCCGATCTGCACGCTTTTGCAGCCAAAGCCAAGCGACAAGACTGGCAACTACGGCCAACAGCATCGCGGCCGCCATGCGCACAGGCTGCCCGTAAACCCAAGGTACGCACCAGCCACTGACCAGGGAAAAGGTAGCCATCTGACAAAACCCCAGCAAGGAAGCCGCCAGCCCCGAGCGTGCGGGAACCTGCGCCAAGACCTGCATGGTCATCACCGGAAACAGCATGGCCAGCCCGGCGGCAAAGAATGCCGGCAACCCGACCGCCCACAGCAATGCGGGTTCTGCAGCACGTACCAGGTAGGCGACATAGGCCAGGCAGCTCCCCAGCATCAAGCCATAGGCACAAGTAATCAGCTTGCGCGCTTCCCAAAGACGGGAGAGCTGAGCCGAGGCCAAGGCTCCCGCGCTGGCCCCAATCACCAAGGGCACGAACAAGGCCGCAAACGCGGTCTCGGGCAGCTTCAAGGTATGGGTAATGAAATCAGGCGCGGCACCAATCAAAAATGCCTGCGCACCGATCAACAAGCTCAAAGCCAGGCTCATCCCCATAAAAGGGATATTGCGCAACAAAAGCCATAGCTCGACCCGCAACTGCGACCAGACCAAAGGCTGACGTCTGGACGTCGGCAAGGTCTCTGGCAGGCGCAGCGCACACAAGCAAGCCGCCAGCGCGGCCAATACGGCCAGCATCCAGAACACCGAGCGCCAGCCCAGATGGGCGATCAACTGCCCGCCCACAATCGGCGCCAGCGCGGGCGAGACATTGAACACCAGCACGATATAAGAAAATGTACGCTGCGCCTGCTGCCCCTGATAGCAATCACGCACCATGGCCTGCCCGATTACCAGACCGGCTCCGGCGGACAAACCTTGCAGGACACGGCCCGCCAACAAGAACGAGAAGCTGGGCGCTACAGCCGCCATCACAGAACCTGCCACATAAACCAGCAAGGACACCAGCACCACCGGCTTGCGTCCCCAGGCATCGGACAAGGTACCGTGCAAGAGCAACATGGCCGCATACGCAGACATATACACACCCAGGGTCTGCTGCACGCTGTGTGGCGGCACATTGAATTCCTGTTCCAGAGCGCTGAATGCAGGTAAATAGGCATCAATGGTGGCCGGTGCCACGCAGGCCAGCAGGCCCAACATCAAAACCATCAAGGGATACGGAGGAAGCAGGAAAGGCGGCACAGTCACATACAAAAAGAAGCAGCCCACAAGGGGCAGGGTCTTTCAGCATGACCGACGTAATCGTCGTCAGGGAATGCGCAACGCCTGAAGAGCTTTGGGCAATGACGGGACAGCCTAATTCAACTCGCTGGGTGAGATGCCATAGCGCTCACGGAATGCCGTGGCGAAGTTGGTGGCATGGCGATAGCCTACATAGTGCGCTGCCTGCTGTACGCTCCAGCCTTGCGCCAGATACTCTCGCGCCAGTTCCAGCCTGCGCTCACGCAGCCAGCCAAATACCGAGCACTGATAGACCGCCTGAAACTTCACCCGCAAAGTGCTGGGACTCATGCAGGCCAGTTTGGCCAGATCTGCCAAGGTGTAGTCCTCGCCAGGCGAATGGTAGAGGCGCTCTCTGACACGCTCCAGCAATTGCCGATCACGTGCGGAGACGGGAGAATCGTTTTCTGTTTCTCGGGCCAGGCCATCCAGCGCATGAGCTAGCACTTGCAAGCTGACCCCCTCCAGCAGCAGATTGTGCAAGGTGCCCTGCCAGGGGCTGTCTATCAACTGATCGATCGCGGTCAACAAATGCGGGGGCACCGCCCAGCGTTGCAATCGTATCCGCGAAGAACCCATGACGTTGGCCAGCATCTCTCCCAAGGGCGAATCAGCCAAGCTGTCAGGCGTATGTAAAGTGATGTTCAAGCCACGCAGACGCTGCCCAGCAGGATGAGTTCCTGTCATGGCCACCGCGTCCGCATGTGCAATGGTGGCCCCACTTTGAGCCATCATGCTGACCGTGTTCTGGCTGGCGAGCTGAGTCTGCGCTCGACCCTGCAACATGACAATGGCCGAGAACTGCGGCGCAGCCAAAGAGGTCGCCTCGTACTGATGGTGAGTAATGATGTCTGAAAGCACCATCTTCATGCCGGGCCGGACCTCGTATTCCTGCACGCGCCCTTCGGCAATACAAACCTGCTCCATGTCCTGCTTGGGACCGTTGTAATCCGGCAAGCAATAGCGAAAACCCGTCGGACTACCGAGTCGGTCAAAGTCCGATACCGTAAATCTGATCATAGGAGTGTGGGAGCAAGCAGCCCGAGCCAGGCCCGCAAATAATTCTTTAATGGCGCGGATGGCAGGAAAGGGTGAAATAGGCCATATGAGAATAGCACACATTCTCAATTATATGGCGGCTTTATATTTCTACTCTTGCCGTCATGAAACCTGCGCTATCGGGATAGACTGGCAGGCAAGCCTGTCTCTGTACGCTGAACCAGCATGAAATTTATAATCCATACCATCGCTGCTCTCTTTTTCTGGTGGCTATTTTACGAACGCTATTACCAGTATCGCGACTGCATTCAAGCCGCTTCTTCAAGCTGCTATGGGCCTGAAGGTAATAACCTGATCAGTGGGGGAGCAGTCTGGTCTGTCCCCGCTTTGTTCTTTAGCAGCATCGCGGCTTACCAGCTGTATAAATTGATTCGTCACTACAGAGGCCGCGGGATGTAATAATAATCATTATCAACTTACCTTATCGCCCTACACTTTGATAATGACCTCCCTGCCCCGCTTTCTGATCAGTGCCGCCACGCTCTGCCTGGCGTTCACACTTCCCTCCCACGCCCAGCAAACCCAGCGCCCCTGGAACGAGGCAGCCGGCCCCTCCATCGTGGACCAGCAACAAAGCCTGTACCGCTTCGAGACGCTGATCATGTCCTCGGAAGACGGCAAGCGGCACTACAAAATACAGATAGGCACGCCCAACCGTCCCGCCCCCGCACGCGGCCATCCGGTGATTTATATGGTGGATGGCAATGCCGCCATGGCCAGTATTGATGTGGACGACCTGAGAGCCATCAGCGCCTTGTCTGCCCCGGTCCTGGTTGCCGTTGGCTACGACACCGAAGCGCGTCACGATGTGATTGCCCGCGCCTTCGACTACACGCCTCCCGTTACGGAAAACGGCGTCAGCAAGCCTGTGGAAGTACGAGGCCGTTCAGGCGGCGGTGCAGATATTTTTCTGGACTATATAGAAACCCACATCAAGCCTGCCGTGGAAGAACGCGAGCCTATTGATCGCTCCCGCCAGACCCTGTGGGGCCACTCTTACGGCGGCCTGTTCGCCTTGCACACCCTGTTCACCCATCCTGATCTGTACCAGCGCTACGTGGCGGGCGATCCCTCCCTGTGGTGGTATGACGGGATTCTGGTCAAGACGGCTCAGGCTTTTGATACAACGCTAGCCAAGGACAAGCGCATTGCCATCATGGTGGGCGGGCAGCGCCGCAGTACCTCCATGAGCAATGATGCTGCGGCTCAATGGTCCGCACAGGATATGGCCAAGCATTTGCAGGATGCAGGGCTGAACGTCAGCTACGAAAACTTCAGCGACTTGAACCACGGGCAGATGCTGGCCGCCTCCTTGAAGCCTGCTCTGCGACTTGCGGCCCAGCCGTGATGCCTTCAAACCAAAGGCATCACCACTGATCGCTCTATCAGCGCCCTGCCCTCAAGGGCGCTGAGCTGCACCTATAAAGCCGCCGTCCGGCAACTTCAAGACACTGAAAGGCGCGGGCTCAATGACCGCTCCCTTGGCGTGAATGCCATCAATGACGGCGCCCATATTATCCAGCGACAAACCGGGCGTGAAAGCGGTCGCCTTCTCCCATTCCCCATTAGCAGTCTGCACAAAGACAGCACCATTATTCATGGGGTTGTTGACCGACAGAACAATCGCTTCGTCTCCCGCTTCGCCCGGCAACAAATCCACAAATACCAGCAAGCAACCGGCGTGGTTACCCGGAGTTCGAGTCTCGCAAGCCTTGGCCAGATAGGCGATGTCCCAACCTGGATAGGTTTCGATAAAGGACTGACGTAAAGGATGATCAGCCGGAGAGCTGGGCAAGGAGCCCAAGAGCATCTGCCGCGCCTTGTCCTCACCGATGTCCCAGACTTCGAGCTCTTGATCCGGCACAGCCTCTTCAGGTTTATCCTCGGACTTCCCGACCAGCAAGTTCTTCTCAACCACATAGTCCACGGCCTTTTGCCCTGGCAGTCCCCAATACATTCTCATTTCCGTATCCGGGAAGTCATCCGCGCTTAAGGTACCGGCCTCCAGCCGAGCCACTTGCGAAGCCGCCGAAATCGCTTCGGGAGAGCCAATGCGCAGCAGCCAGATAATGGCCAGCACTATCAGGGCCAACGCCATCCCCACATTCGAACGGCGTACTCGCGCCATCCAGTGTTGAGGGTGGCAGGCAGCCCAGAAGTAACTCAAACCATAGCCCGCTGCCACCAGCGCTGCTGTCATGACCAGAACACGACTGGGGGTCCAACCATATTGAGCAACCCGCGCCCAAATCGCCCACAAGGCAACGCCTGCCAGCACGGGCATGACAAAACCCAGTAAACGGGCCGAGGCGCGCAATAAAGGGGTTGCGCTGGCATTCGTGTCCTCGTCCGCAACAACAGAAGACACCAGAGTCGACGCCCCCAGAACCGCCGCCACGCACAGGGCGGCCAGTGGCAAGCCCTCACCCGTACGCCAGGGCAAGGCGACGATGAACACCACCATCACCACCAGCAAAACAGGGGTCAGCAAACGCAGCAGTTTCAGCAACAGAATGGGGGACAAATAGCCACCATCCGAGTCCGAGGCCAGCGCCAGACCAGCTCCCACCAAAGCACCAGACACCACAGCCGCAACCGTGGGTTCCAGCAGCACATCCCCTAACAGGGTGATGCCGACAAAGCTGAGCAACATATGGCACGCCATCAACACGCCCCAGGCCAGGCCGCAGAAGAACAATGCGACGGCCCAGGAACACACCATGGACCAACTCAGCTCGAACAGGCGACGGTAATCAGCCCAATCGCGTGGACGCTCTACCAGAATGGCAAGAAATGGCAGAGTAATAGTCGCCAGCAGCCCCATTGCCACCCACATCTGCGGGGCTCGCCAAAAAAGGGCGACCTCAGCATATCCCCCTTGCGCCTGCAAGATCAGCGCCGCGCTGGCCACTCCCAGCCCCAGGGACACCAGCAAGGCCTTGCGCACAGAAATGTGCATCAGCAAGGTGAAAGAGGCCACCCCAAAGATTCCCACCGCCAACAGCAAGGACACCCAGATATGCTCACGCGGCGCGGGCGGCATCATCAGATTGCTGAAGGCCACCCATTCAAGCAGGCCCAGCACTGCACCGGCCAGACATAAAGTCAGCGTCCGCCGGTTTTGTAAGGAAGAAAGTGAGATCGCGGTCATGGAGAGTAAAAAGCAATCGATTCAACAATGACAGCATATGGAAAGCACCATTGCTGACGACATCAGGCCATAAAAGGAAAGCCCAGACTATGCCCTGCAAAACTGGGCTAGTTTAGTACGGTGAAGAGCCGTCTCTCAGTACCGGATAGAGCCGCTCTTGTAAGCAGACGTTAGGCCTGAAGATATCGATTACTTAGGCACTACCTGGAACGATCACCACCCCAATCCGTTCGGCCAGATCCAGCACGGCATCGTAGCTGACCGGATCTTCGCTCAAGCTCTGCGATGGGCCCTGGGCTTTCAAGGCGCTTTTGGCAATGCGATCCCCAAAGAGCATCACGGCCCGTGCCGAATCATCCTGCCGGGACACCCAGCACAAGCCTTGGGCCTGCGGACATTGCCGATAAATCGCAGCAGCCCACAAACGGGTTGCCGGATACTGATCTTTTTCGGTGTCGATCAGTTGCTTGCGTGTCACACCCAGTTTCCTTAGCGGGACACTGGCCAGATCGACCAGAACCAAAGGCGCATTCAGCAGCACGGTGGAATGCACCTGCCCCAGCAGCTTTTTCTTGTCATAACTTTTAAAGCCAGCGGCGTGCGGCACGTCATGAAAGACGGTTTCCATCATGGCGCAATCGTGGCTGGTGCCGCCGTACAAGGTGGGAATGGCCCTGCCCTTCTCATCCTGAATTGGACTGAAACGGGCATTGCCCTGCATACCTGGGTTGAACTGGGTCGCCAAATACTTATCTTGATGAACGCGATGCAATAACTGCCCTTTGGGCCACTCCATCAAGGTCAAACGCAGCTCACCACCTGGAGCGGAGATTGCCGATCCCCCCTCCTGCGGAATGTGCTTTTTATCAGCGGCCGCGGGCGACGCTGGCTTAGCCATGAGCCACGGCTTGTACTTCGTCTTGAGCAGCGGCAATGACCTTTTCCGGTGCAGACATCAACAAGTCCTGCGGCCGCTTGCCACCCAAAAAGCTGTTGCTGGACATGAACCAGTAGGCCATGCCCCAGCTATCTTTATGCCCGGCCAGAATCTCCAGAACCTGAGCCAATGGTTTGGCAGGACGGAAGCTGGTAGCCGGGTCCAGGCCATAGCCAGGAAAGTAATCCGCGCCACCATGATTGATGGCAAAAATCTGCCCCTGCTTCTTCCACTTATTAGGCTGGGCGCTAGGGTTGCGGGTGCTTAAGCCCGCCAGTTGCGCCACATCAGCAGCGCTAAGCCAATCCCCGCTTTCCAACACCGCGGTGCGGGCCTGAACCAGCATGGCGGCTTCTTTCAGCAGACGGGGCGATGGTGGCGTGCGGGGCACCAGCACTTCAGCCAGACGCTCCAGCGACTCCTTGTCCTGCCGCTCCTGCAAGACCTCGAACATGGACGAGACCACATTGGTGAAGTTCTCGGCCAAAGCCTTGAAAGCGGCGGGCTTGATGTGATCGAAAGCCAGCACCAGCACCTGCTCGGCCTGCGAACGGCCCAAGCGAGCCTTAACCTCTTTGGGCGTACCCACCAAGGTCGAGACACTGGGACTACTTACCAGGACGCTCATGGATATACTCCTTGAAGGTTATTTATGATGATTAATAATACCATAACCCTAATAACCTAAAAAATCACGACTAGTACAACCAGCCCATCCCAAAGTACGACCTGCTCGTTCGTTCTGACACTCATCAAGCAGACACCACACCGTTATCCTGCCGCCTACCAAAGCGGAAATCGAAGCGTCATAGCTCACAGCTACTCCCCCTAACTTCCACTCCCTCTCTATTAAGGTCGCTACCACCATTTCGCAGGCAAAAAAAAACCTGAGCCGGCACAGCACCGGACTCAGGCTAAAAGGTTTCCGCTGTTAGCGGTCTATCAGAACGCGGCGCTGTAAATAGCGAAGGCGTCGTCTTCAGTCACGTCGCGGGGGTTGTTGCCCAGCAGACGGGTTTGTTTCATGGCTTCCTGGGCCATACGGCGCAGGTCGCTTTCCTTGATGCCGACTTCGCGCAATTGGCGCTCGATGCCGGTATCAATGGCGATCTGTTCCATAAAATTGATGAAGGCTTCGGTCTTGGAGGCCTCATCACCCTGGATGCCGGGGATCAGCACTTCCGCCAGTTCGGCATACAGCGGGGCTGCGGCCGAGGCGTTAAAGCGCAGAACGTGTGGCAGGACCAGCGAGTTCGACAAGCCGTGTGGCACGTGGAAAATACCGCCGATCGGGTAAGCCAAGGCGTGTACGGCACCCACGGGAGCGTTCGCAAAAGCCTGACCAGCCAGCGTGGCACCCAGCAGGATGTCCTGGCGAGCCTCGGCATCCTGGCCGTTGCGACAAACGTGCACCAGCTTGCTGCCAATCAGACGCAGGGCTTGTTTGGCCAGATTGTCCGACAGCGGGTTTTTCAAAATACGGCTGGTGTAGGCCTCGATGGCGTGCACCATGGCGTCGATACCCGTCGCCGCAGTGATACGCGGTGGCAAGCCCAATGTCAGTTGCGAGTCCAGAATGGCCAGATCAGCGTACAGCTCGGGCGCCACCACACCGGATTTGGTGGTTTCGCCGGTGGTCACGATGGAAATAGGCGTCACTTCCGAGCCTGTTCCCGCCGTGGTCGGGATCTGCACCAAGGGCAGGCGCGAGCCGCGCACATTATCAATACCGTACATTTCTTGCAGGGGCTGGTCTGACGCCAGCAGGACAGCCAGCAATTTGGCCACGTCCATGGACGAACCGCCACCCAGGCCAACAACGATTTCCGTTTTGGCCTGGCGAGCGCGCTCCGTTGCCTGCAAAACAATGTGCTCTGGAGGATCGGCAATAACATCGTCAATCACTTGCACGGTCCAGCCGTTGGCTTTCAGATCAGCCAGGGCAGGATCCAGCAAGCCGCTTTCGTGCAGGAAACGGTCAGTCACCAGACAAACGCGCTCTTGCGAGTAGCGCTTGCGCAGGATCTGACCGAGCCGGGCAGCGGCTCCGCTTTCAACATAAATAGCGGGGGTGGTTCTGAACTCGAATGCCGACATGGGCTTTCTCCTTATGGTATGGCGGGCTGCGGTACTTCGATACGGCCGCGGTCCATCCGGTAGGTGTAATCAATCACATTGCCTGCGTGCTGCAAGTCAGCACCGGACAACAAGGCACTGAAGCCCTCTTTGCTCAACTCGCCCACCACTTCTGCAATACGCTTGGACAGCGCAGGAGCAACGCCTTCAAAAGGCTCGTCCAGCAAAAGCAGCTTGTCAGCCGTCATCAAGGCACGGCCAATGGCGACCAGCTTTTGTTGACCGCCCGACAATTGCAGGGCGCGGCGTGGGCCAAATACTTTCAGCTCGGGAATAATGCGCCAGACGCGATCCAGACGCTCTTCAATGTCCTGGGATTTCAAGGCCCAGGCGGGCAGGCGGATGTTCTCTTCCACGCTCAGCTCGGGGATCAGCTTGCGATCCTCGGGGGCAAAGCCCATGCCCAAACTGGTGCGACGGTAAGCGGGCATCTTGGCCAGTTCCTGACCATCAAACATGACCGAGCCACTGTCCACAGCCAGCAAGCCCATCACCGTGCGCATCAGCGTGGTTTTACCCGCACCGTTACGACCGGCTAGGCCCACGATCTGGCCTTGGCGCACTTGCAGGTTTACCTGGCGCAGGATGCTGGTGGGGCCAATACGTACATCCAGATTTTTGACATCAAGCAGCATTATCGGCCTCCTGTTTATTGCGTCCCACCGGCTCGCCGATGATGTATTCACGGACCTGCTCATGGGCCAGCACTTCGTCCGGAGTGCCGTTGGCCAAAATGGTGCCGTCGTAGAAAGCCAGCACGCGATCGCTGTAGCGGCGCACGATTTCCATATCGTGCTCCACAAACAGAACCGTCACGCCCGCATCACGAACCACTTTCATGACACGGTCCATCACTTCAAATTTCTCGTCACTGGCCACACCACTGGTGGGCTCGTCCAGCAACAGCACTTTAGGCTGGGCCACCATGGCCAAGGCAATGTCCAGCAACTTGCGAATCCCTTCAGGCAAGGTGCCTGCCTGGGACTGGGCGAAGGCGCTCAGGCCGAAACGCTCCAGAATCGCACTGGCTTCGGACAAGGGCTGCTTGGCCACGCCCAGGGCAATTTCCACGTTTTCCAAGGCGTTCAAGGAGGTGAACAGCTGAGGAATCTGGAAAGAACGGGCGATCCCCATGCGGGTCACTTCCCGGGGTGGCAAACCCGTGATCTCGCGACCGGCAAAAAAGATATTGCCGGAGTCCGGCTTCATGTAGCCGGTCAACATGTTCACGAAGGTGGTTTTACCTGCGCCATTGGTACCGATCAGGCCCGTAATGGTTTGCGCATGGATATCAACGGTCATATCGCGCGCAGCGTGGACAGCGCCAAACTGCTTGCACAAACCTTTAGCAGAAATCAAGGGTGACTGACTCATGAGCGGGCCCCTGTCGGTGAAGAAGAATCGTTGGAGGTAGCCGCTGCATTGCGACGGTTCAGAATACTGATCAGGCCACCGGGCAAGAACACAATCAGGGCCAACATGCTGACACCCATGACAATCTGCCAGGTGTTAGGAGCATATTGATAAGCCAGTGTGCGGATCAGTTCCAGGCTCAGCGCACCCAGGAAAGGAGCGTAAGCGTTACGAGTACCGCCCAGCACAGCAATAAAGATGAACTCGCCCGAGGTGGTCCAGAACGCCAGTTCAGGGTCCACGTGACCGATGCTCAGCGAGGACAAGGCACCGCCCAGACCAGCCAGAGCCGCCGCCAGCACGTAGCTCAGGTGAATATTGCGGTAAGCCGAAGCACCCAGGTATTCAACGCGGATTTCATTGTCCTTGATGGCTGGTCCCAGACGACCGGCACGGCTGCGCAGGAAACCTTGCATGGCCCACAGCACAAAACCCACCAGCACCACGGTCAGGACAAACACGCCTGGACGCGAGAGGGTTTCAGCAAAGGCACCCCACATGAAGGAAGGCGCGTGCACGTTAAAGCCGTCACTGCCACCCAGGCTGGGGTTACGCACCAGCAAGCCGTACATGATCATGGACAGGGCCAGGCTCAGCATGGCGAAGAAAATATCGCGGTAGCGAGCCAGCAGAAACCCCAGAACCCAGGCCAGCAGCGCAGCGCAAGCAGCGGCAAATGGCAGCAGGATCACGGCTTCGCGCCAGTCCAGGTAGTTCATGGCCATACCGACACCATAGGCGCCGATGCAGTAGTACAAGCCTTGACCAAAAGAGGCCAGGCCAGAGCGCAGCAAGAGCACCACGCCCAGGGCAACCAGGCCCTTGGCCAGCGCCACCGTGATCAGAAACTGCCAGGATGGCAGGCCAAAGCCCACAATCAGGGCGGCCACCGTAATGACCAGGGCAATCATGCCCTGCTTAAGCGTAATGTTGGTCTTGTTCATATCTTTCGGGCCTCGGCGGCAGCAAACAATCCTTTAGGACGGACGGCCAACACCAGTGCCATAACCGCGTAGATGGAGAAAAGTTCGATTTCGGGCCAGTAATGCACAGCAAAGGAGCGCACCAGGCCAACAATCACAGCGCCCAGAGCAGCACCGGGCAAGGAGCCCAGACCACCAATCACGACCACGGCGAAGGCCATCACAATGACTTCCACGCCCATGCCGGGAGCGACAGAGATGGTAGGAGCCGTCAGCGCGCCACCCAGGGCGGCCAGCGTGGCACCAGCAATAAACGTCAGCAGGAAGTAACGTTGCACGTTAATGCCCATGGCCTGGCTGACTTCGCGGTCATGAATCACGGCCAGCAAGATGCGGCCTTGACGCGAATACTTCAGGAACAAGGTCAGGAACAGGCCAGCCAGAATGGCAGCCACAACAATCACAAAGCTGTAGGTGGGGTAGAACAGGTCGCCGAATTCGACGTTACCCAGCAAACCATAAGGTTCGGCGATCACATAAGGATCCACGCCCCAGACCAGCTTGACGGTATCTTCCAGGATCAGGAAGACCGCGTAGGTAATCAGCAAAGAGACAACAGGTTCTTCCTGGTAGAAGAAGCGCAGCAGGCCATATTCAATGACCAGCCCCAGCACCAGACCGGCAATAACCGCGGCCAGGATCAGCATCAAATAGCTGCCGTATGGGCTTTGATCGGTAGAGAGCCACTGCGTCACCATGGTGACAGCGGTATAGGCGCCAATGGTATAGAGGCTGCCGTGGGCCATGTTCAGGATCTTCATCACACCATAGATCAGCGTGAGTCCGACCGCGACCAGAAACAGCCAGGCGGCGTACATGATGCCATCTATTAGGGCAGCAGAAAGAAGAGACATAGTCGGTTTCTGTGGAAAGGGAATAAAAAATGCCACCACGCCGCAAGCTCGGTGTACTTCTCCTTATGGGAGAAGCCTTTACCTGGCAAGCAACTCGGCGGTAATGCACATACCACTGGCGACGCCTTCGGTGTCCCCCTTACAGGGAGCCTTAACCTTGGGAGCGGCCCGGCGGTAAAAACCGGACATGCAAAAAACGGTCTTGCATGCCCGGATTGTCAGGGCAGCGTCCTTTTCAGGACGTCTGCTCGGATCAATACTTCAGACCACCCTTGATCCAGTCGATGGACTTCACGCCTTCGGGTGGAGTGACTTCTTCAGGTTTGAAGTGACGCAAGTCGGTGTAGCTGATCACGCCTTTATCGTTTTTCACCACGCCCAAGGTCGTACCTTGAACAGCCTGGTGGCCTTTACCCAAGGACATGGTCACGTCGCCCGATGGGCTCTCGAAAGTCAGGTGCTCGAATGCAGTAACCACTTGTTCGGTGGAAGGGGTTTTGCCTTCGTTGGCAGCCTGGGCTTTTTCGTAAGCCGCTTTCAGACCCAGCAGAGTTTGCGTCATTTTGTAGGACGGGTAGCTAGGATCTGCATTGAACTGTTCGCGGTAGCTGGCGCGCAACCAACGGTTCAATTCATTGTCAGGAGCGAAAGCAGCGTGTGGGCCACGAGCACCGATGATGGTGCCGGTCGGGATCTGGTTGTTGGCACGGTGTGTTGCCGTTTCACCGGCGGTCAGCACGGTCAGGGTATTGCGGAACAGACCGCGTGGCAGAGCCTGCACCACGAAGCCTTCCAGATCACCACCCCAGAAGCTGGAATGAATCACTTCAGGACGGGCAGCCATCAAGGACGAGATTTCGGCGTTGTACTGACCAGCGCCCAGCTTGGGCATTTGCGAGGTCTTGGCTTCTACACCTGGCTTGAGGGCTTGCAATGTGCCTTCAAAGTCGTGCCAGGCGTCCTGGCCCCAGGCGTAGTTCTGGTTAATACCGGCGTAGCTCTTCAACTCGGGGTTGCGCTCCAGCACAAAGCGGGCAGCAGCCACGTTGTCCATGGTGGCGTGGGCCACAGGACGGAAGACGTATTGGTAGCTGGCATCTTCAAACAGGCGGGGTGTACCGCAGTCGAAAATCAGCGTCAGTTTTTTCAGCTCTTCAGCAACGGGGGCCACGGCCAGACAATCGCCCGAGGAAATGTAGCCAACCACGATGTCCACGTTTTGTTGCTGAACCAGGTTGCGGTATTCGCTGACCTGTTTGGCGGTGCCGCCGTTCTCGTCAATGAAAACCAGTTCAATCGGTGCGCCACCCAGACCCTTGGTGTTGTAAGGGGCAGGTACTTTACCTTCATTCAATTGGGCAGCCGTCAGTTCAGCGGCATTTTTGGCAGGAACGCCAAAAGGACCGGAAGCAGCGCCGGACAAGAAAGTCACCACACCAATCTTGATGGGTTTGACATCATCAGCGTTGGCAGTCGTGCTGGCCATCAGGCCGGCGGTGGCCAGTGTCAGGGCCAAAGTCAATTTTCGTGGGGTTGCAGACAGGATAGACATAGCGTCTCCTTTATTTAGCTTATTGTGGGGTTCTGCTGATGGGGCGCTCTATATATAAGAGCGGCCCCCTTCGCTGCGCTGGGCGCGGGCATGTATCAACTTACAGCTGCTGGCACATGTATTTGATTTCCAGGTACTCGTCGATTCCGTAACGGGAGCCTTCGCGACCCAGACCGGATTGCTTGACGCCACCAAAGGGAGCCACTTCGTTGGAAATCAAACCGGTATTGACGCCAACCATGCCGTACTCCAGCGCTTCGCCCATGCGCCAGGCACGTGCGTTGTCGCGGGTGAACAGGTAGGCAGCAAGACCATATTCGGTGTCATTGGCCATCGCGATCGCTTCAGCTTCGTCTTTGAAGCGGAACAACGGCGCCACAGGGCCAAACAATTCTTCACGGGCCACGCGCATGGCCGGTGTTGCATCACCCAGCACGGTGGGCGAGAAGTAGGTGCCGCCCAGAGGATGAGGCTGGCCACCTTGCAGAACGCTGGCGCCCTTTTCAACGGCGTCATCAATCAATTCGCGTAGGCGGTTGACGGCTTTTTGCTCGATCAGCGGACCTTGCTCCACGCCCTCTTCCATACCGTTGCCCACTTTCAGGGCAGCAACCCGTTCGCCCAGAGCTTTGGCAAAGCGATCGTAAATACCGTCTTGCACCAGGAAGCGGTTGGCACACACACAAGTCTGCCCGCTGTTGCGGTACTTGGAGGCCATGGCGCCTTCGATGGCGGCGTCCAGATCCGCATCGTCAAACACGATGAACGGGGCATTACCACCCAGTTCCAGCGACAGACGCTTGATGGTTGGAGCACACTGCGCCATCAACAAACGACCCACTTCGGTGGAGCCGGTAAAGGACAGCTTGCGCACAATAGGGCTTTCCGTCAGAGCGGCGCCCACCACACGGGATTGACCGGTGACCAACTGGAACACACCAGCAGGGATACCCACGCGCTCGGCCAGTACGGCCAGCGCCAGGGCGGTCAGGGGAGTCAGGTCGGCAGGACGAACAATAATGCTGCAACCCGCAGCCAGAGCTGGCGCTACCTTGCGGGTAATCATGGCCGCAGGGAAGTTCCAGGGAGTGATGGCAGCGCACACACCGACGGGCTGCTTGACCACCACAATGCGTTTGTCCGCCTGGGGGTGACCGACCACGTCGCCATACACACGCTTGGCTTCTTCGCTGAACCATTCCACAAAGGAAGCGGCGTACAGCACTTCACCACGAGCCTCGGCCCAGGGCTTGCCCTGTTCCATGGTCATGATGGTGGCCAGGTCGTCCGCGTTGGCAACCAGCGCATCGAACCAGGCGCGCAACAGCTTGGCACGCTCGTGCCCGCTACGTGCCTTCCACTCGCGCTGGGCCACTTCAGCATCGCTGATGACCGCTTCGATTTCCGCTGTGGCCAGGCTGGCGACATTGGCCAGGCACTCACCCGTAGCAGGATTAAGAACGGCGAAGGTATTGCCATCGCCTGCCGAGACCCAACCCTGAGCGGTCCAGGACTGATCTTTTGCCAGGCTGGGATCCTTCAGTTTGCTAATCAATGATGCCGCGATATTGTTCATTATGCTGAACCCGTTTCTCTTATAGTGAACTTGGTAGAATTATAGGAGCCGAAAAATCGCGACGTCAACGAATCGGCTTACGGGTTTACCCGTAGAACATCAGTCGCCGTATTTTTTGTTTTGGGGCATTTGAAGGCACAATGTAGAGTTGGCATCCCGACAGCAAATCTGGCCTAATTCAGGGCCTGTACGCCTGGTCTGTAGGCTGATT
The DNA here is from genome assembly GCF_026344155.1 of Alcaligenes nematophilus. NCBI lineage: Bacteria > Pseudomonadati > Pseudomonadota > Betaproteobacteria > Burkholderiales > Alcaligenaceae > Alcaligenes > Alcaligenes nematophilus. Next base: position 1,021,709 of record NZ_JAPKMZ010000001.1, read on the forward strand.
GCCCTATGAGATGCTTCTGGCTGTGCTGACAGAACCCTGCCCCTGTTCCCAGAGTTCAGCCCTGTCCATCCGGGCTTATTGGACTTCCTGTGTGTCGTTATGGAGTTAGTCGTAGTGGAAGAGAAGAAACTGGTTCCGGCTGTAGTACGTGCAGTCACCGTACTGGACGAATTGGCGGCCTCGCCGGAGCCCCTGTCATTTACGGACCTGGTCAAACGCCTGGGTATGCCCAAAAGTTCCTTGTATGGTCTGTGCACCACCTTGCTGGATCTGCACCTGATCCGTAAGCTGGAAAATGGCAGTTTCACCCTGGGTACACACGTGATGGGCTGGGCCAATGCCTTCCTGTCTCAGCTGGATCTGACGCAGGAGTTTTTTGCCGCTTGGGACGATATGCGCGTCCTGCCTGAAGAGACCATCACCCTGTCCATTCTGGATGGCGAAGACGTGGTCTACATTGCCTGCCGCAACGGAACCCGCCCGCTGGGTTTCACCTTCCGTGCCGGGATGCGCTTGCCTGCGGTCTATACCGCTACCGGCAAAGCCATGCTCAGCACCTTGCCGGGATCGGAGCTAGAGCAGGCCTTGAATCACCCCTGGCCCGAACCGCTTACCGTGCATGGCCCGCGCAGCAAGGAAGACTTGATGGTGGAATTGAACGATGTGCAGCGCCTGGGATACTCCGTGGACGCCTGCGGCGTACGTGACGGCATGCACTGCTTTGGAGCTGCCGTGTTTGATTCCAATAACCGCGCTGCCGTGGCCGGAGTGGCCGTCAGCTTGCTGACCCAGGAAGCCGATGAAGCAGCCCAGCGCCGTGCCGGTGAAGCCATGCGCAAGCTGGCTAATCGCCTGTCAGAACGCCTGGGGGCGTCGCGCAAGGCATAAGCTTTTTCCAGCCTGCACAGCACGTTATAAAAACAAGGGGCGGCATCAGCAGCCCCTTTTTGTTTGAATTATTTCTTGATCCAGAAGGCGGTAGCGGCATCTACCCTGAAGTTTGTTTATAAAGCGCAGGCCTATGAACCCTGGCCTGGACTGTCACCCCCGCCAGGCCTTGCAAGAAAACCAGTAAATCGCAGGAGCTGCGCTACCTTCCTGCCTGCTTGCCTGCCTGCCTGCTTGCTTACTTGCTTACTTGCTTGCCAACATCCAACCATCTTCCCTGCTTTCTATTTCCCAGCGATCGGCCCGCAAACGGTAAACTGTCGCTAAATCCTTTATTTTGCAGTCCTTTTTGATGTCACCCATCGTGCCCCATACCTCTTTCAGTACCCTTCCCCTTCTGCCCGCCTTGCTTGAAACCCTGGATAGCCTGGGTTTTGAAAAAATGACGGCCATTCAGGAACAAAGCCTGCCCTTGATTCTGCAAGGCCGCGACCTGATCGCCCAAGCCAAGACCGGCAGCGGCAAAACCGCCGCGTTTGGCCTGGGTCTGTTGCAAACCCTCAACCCCAGCAAGCTGACTCCGCAAGCCCTGGTGATCTGCCCCACGCGCGAGCTGGCCGATCAGGTCACCACGGAACTGCGTCGTCTGGCCCGCCAGATTCCTAACGTGCGCATGCTGACTTTGTGCGGTGGTGTGCCTTCACGTCCGCAAACCGAAGCCTTGCGCAATGGTGCGCACGTGGTGGTGGGAACGCCGGGCCGTATTCAGGACCATCTGGAGCGCGGCAATCTGGACTTGTCCGCCCTGAAAACATTGGTCCTGGACGAAGCCGACCGCATGGTAGATATGGGCTTTCACGATGACATCGTGGCCATTGCCTCGCACTGCCCACCACGCCGTCAAACCCTGCTGTTCTCCGCCACTTATCCGGAAAATATCCGCAAGCTCAGCGCCCGCTTTCTGAAAAACCCTGCAGAAGTCAAAGTGGAAGCGCTGCACGATGCCAGCCAGATCGAACAGATCTTTTATGAAGTTCACCCTGAGCAACGTCTATCTGCCGTGGTGACCCTGCTGGAGCACTTCCGCCCCGCCTCTACCCTGATTTTCTGCAACACCAAGATGCGTTGCCAGGAAGTGGTGGAAGAACTGCAATCCGAAGGCATCCAGGCCCTGGCTCTGACCGGCGACCTGGAACAACGTGATCGCGACGAGATTCTGGTGCAGTTCTCCAACCAGAGCTGTGCCGTGCTGGTCGCGACCGATGTGGCATCACGCGGTTTGGACATTCAGAATCTGGGGGCCGTCATCAACGTAGACGTCACCAAAGACAGCGAAGTGCATATCCATCGCGTGGGTCGGGTCGGCCGGGGTGATCAGAAAGGCCTGGCCCTGAATCTGGTCTCGCGCAGCGAGCAGCGCTGGGTGAAGTTGATCGAGGAGTTCCAGGGCAGCGAAGTGAAATGGAGCAATCTGAAAGGCTTGCGCCCTCAATCCAAAGAGCCGCTGCGCGCACCCATGATGACGCTGGAAATTCAGGGTGGCAAAAAAGACAAGCTGCGCCCCGGCGACCTGCTTGGTGCCCTGACCCGCGATGTGGGCCTGAAAGGTGAGCAAGTCGGCAAGATTGCGATTACCGACGCCCGTTCCTACGTGGCGCTGGACCGCAAGATTGCACGTCAATATTTTGACCGCATTGCCAACGCCAACATCAAAGGCCGACGCTTTCGCATGCGCTTTGTAGAAGATAAATAAATAGGGCAGCGACAGTCCCTGAACCAAGGACCGGCAACGCCAGCACCATAACCTATTGGAAGCAATAGCCAGTGCCGTTGCCGAGTCTGCAAGCAGCAGCTCGTGCCATACCAGGCAGTTATTAGCTTAGGCAGCTAATTTTCAAAATAAATGCCGCAGCCAAAAAAAATATATAAACTACCTTTCAAGCCCAAAAGCGCCGCACGCTCCCACCGGAGCACACTAAAGCACACCCTTATCCAATTTTAAAAAAGAGACAGAAGCCTGGAATCATTAGCCAATTAACAAGCTATAAGCAAAAGGAACAGCCATGAGCAACCACGTTTTTTCTGCAACCGCAACGTTAATAGACCAACTAAAGATTGAATGCACTTCCAGGGATTTTTCCATTGTTCTGGATGAACCCGGCAAGAGAGATAATGGCAGCGGCGGGATGACTCCCCTGGAGGCCCTGCTTTCAGCAATTGGCGCCTGTAAATGCATTGCTGCAAAAAGCTTTGCAAAGAGTCAAAAAATTGACTTAATCGACATCAAAATCGAGATGGACGGTGAAATAGACACAGATGGCTTCTACGGGATCAATAAAGAGGCCAAAATGGGATTTCATCAAATTACGTGCAAATACTATATCCAGGCCAATAACAATGATGAAGAAATAGAAGAATTCGTCAATTTCATTGAAAGAACCTGCCCAGTTCTGGACACAATAATAAATACGCCTGAACTGTCAAACGAGATCCACATTATCAAACAATAAGATAGAGCCCGTATTTTTGAAAAACGCCCTCGCCTGTATGTGCAACTACATACAGGCGATTTTGCTGGGAGCCAGTTTCAAATGACTGGCAGCCGAGGGGCCCGAACCGTGCCAGCGAGCCAGCTCCCGTATACGTTCTATCAGGCTGACCGCAGCCTCGCTCATGCAGCCAGTATCTCGTGGATAGGCCATCAATAATTCACAGCGCGGGCCGCCACCGATCAAGGGGCGCGACACCACATTCTTGGGCATGAAGTATTCCGCGTAGGTAGGCAGCAAGGTATAGCCCAGGCCAGCAGCGACCAGATTAATACTCATCAGGGGGTTGGCCGAGTTATAGGTGTGCTCGGGCACCACTTTATGATGAGCCAGATAGCGGGCCAGCACATCGTGCATGGAGCGGCCATAGGAGCGATCCACCGCAATCATGGGCAAGCGATTCAGGCGTGCCGGCGGGATCAGACTATAAGCCTCCAGGCTATGCCCCTGAGGCAGATACACTCGCAAGGGCTCATCCAGCACCACTTCGCTGAACACATTGGTGGCGCGCACCGGGCCGCGCATGAACCCCAGGTCCAGCTCGCCACGCGCCAGCGCTCCCTCCTGCTCATTGGAAGTCAGGCTACGCAACACTACATCGACCTGAGGAAAGGCTGCACGAAAAGCGGGCAGCACTGCTGGAAAGATACGCACCTCGGCCGCGGGCACAAAGCCTATCGTCAGCACTTCCCGCGCCTGCGAGGCCGCCTTGCCGGCCCGCTGTACGGCCTCCTCCACCTTGTGCAGGATCTCGCGCGCGTCATCCAGAAAAATCACACCTGCTTCGGTCAATTCGACTTTACGGCGCGTGCGGTTCAGCAACGGATAACCGATCTCCTCTTCCAGATTTCGGATCTGCTCGCTCAAGGAGGGTTGAGAGGTATACAGCCGCTCGGCAGCACGGGTGAAATTCAACTCTTCCGCGACTGCAACGAAGTAACGCAAGTGTCGCAACTCCAAGTTTGTCTCCTGTCAAATTGATCGTTCCCTGCCCGGAACGTACCTGCACAGCGTTGGACGCAGCCTGCTGTGAGGACCAAAACAAGCCTTTCTTTTAGGCACTATTGTCGCCGCTCCCACGCCCTGAAAAGCAGACCCAATCTTCAATGCTGCAGCGCAGCAATCATAGCTAGCGTAAACCCTAGGTGTCGCCAAAGCCGCATCAATACTGGCCTGAACCCGAAACCCACATGCAAGCAAGGGGTTTTAGAGGGACTTATCGGGTTTGCCGATCACCCGATCTAAAGCAAGTATTGGTCGGATTCATTTCAAGCTTCTACATTTTGCCGCTAGCGACAAAAACCTGTTTTGCAAAAGCACGCATTGCAATAGCGAGGAGCAAACGATGGGAATCAACCCTGAAAAAATCGAAGCCTTGGTCGATGCACGTAATGGACGCGTCACCCCCTCCATTTACACCGACCCGGATATTTATGAGCTGGAGCTGGAGCGCATCTTTGGCCGCACCTGGCTGTTCTTGTGCCACACCAGCCAGATTCCCAAAGCGGGAGACTTCTTCAATACCTATATGGGCGAGGACCCGATCATCGTGGTTCGTCAGAAAGACGGCTCGATCAAGGCCTTCCTGAACCAATGCCGACACCGCTCCATGCGCGTGTCTTATGCAGACTCGGGCAATACCAAAGCCTTTACCTGTCCCTACCACGGCTGGAGCTACGGCACCAACGGCGATCTGGTGGATGTACCGCTGGAGCCGCGCGCTTATCCGCAAGGCTTGTGCAAGGAAAAGTGGGGCCTGCAGGAAGTAACCCGCGTCAAAGTATACAAAGGCCTGGTCTTTGGCAATTGGGACGCCACAGCGCCTGATCTGGAAGAGTACATGGGCGACATTGCCTGGTACCTGGACGGTGTGCTGGACCGACGCGAAGGCGGCACTGAAATCATCGGTGGTGTTCAGAAATGGACCATCGAATGCAACTGGAAATTCCCCGCCGAACAGTTTGCCTCCGACCAGTATCACGCCCTGTTCTCGCACGCCTCTGCCGTGCAAGTGCTGGGCCAGAAACCCGGTGACGAGGACAAGGCTCTGGGCGCCGGACAAACCGCACGCCCGGTTTGGGAAACCGCCAAGGACGCCGTCCAGTACGGCCAGCGCGGCCATGGCAGTGGCTTCTTCTTTACCGAGCAGCCTGACGCCAACGTGTGGGTGGACGGTGAAGTCTCCCAGTACTTCCGCGACACCTATGCCGAAGCCCACGAACGCCTGGGTGAAGTCCGCGCCCTGCGCCTGGCCGGTCACAACAATATGTTCCCTACCCTGAGCTGGTTGAACGGCACCGCCACACTACGCGTCTGGCATCCCCGTGGCCCCAATCAGGTAGAAGTCTGGGCCTTTTGCATTGCCGATGCAGCCGCTCCCGACGATGTAAAAGCCGCCTTCGAGCGCAGCGCTACCCGCGCCTTCGGTCCCGCCGGTTTCCTGGAACAGGACGACTCCGAGAACTGGGCTGAAATCCAGAAAATCCTGCGTGGCAAACGCGCTCGCGGCACGCAACTGTGCATGGAAATGGGCTTGGGTAACGAAGGGCTGCGCAGCGATGGCGTACCCGGTGTGACCAATTACATCTTCTCCGAGACCGCCGCCCGTGGCCTGTACAAGTACTGGGCCGACCTGATGGTGTCCGAGACCTGGGATGAAGTACTGGAACGCAGCCGTGCCTACGAAGAGGAGCTGGTGAAATGAGCGCCGTCATTCAAGAGCCGACTCAAGCGGCCATCGTCGACATGCAGTTGCATCACGAGATTGCCGACTTTTTGTACCAGGAAGCCGAACTGCTGGATGACTGGCAGTTCCGTGACTGGCTGGACCTGCTGTCCGAGGATGTGCACTACCACATGCGCAGCACGACCAATGCGCAAACCCGCGATCGTCGGCGCAGTGTGCAGCCACCGAGCACCTGGATCTTCAACGACAACAAGTTCCAGCTGGAGCGCCGCGTTGCACGTCTGGAAACCGGCATGGCCTGGGCGGAAGAGCCACCCTCCCGCACCCGTCACTTTGTGAGCAATCTGCGTATCCGCCCAACGAGCGATGGCCAGGGCTACGAGATCCGCAGCAACTACATCCTGTACCGCGCTCAGAAAGAACGGGATGAGACCTGGTATGCCGGCAAACGCATTGATTGCGTGCGCCGCAGCGACAACCGCTTTGGTTGGGAGCTGTACGAACGCGAAATCGTTCTAGATCAGGTCGTCATTACCTCCCACAACTTAAGCGTTCTGTTCTGAACCCGCTTATTTTCCGATGTTGATTGATATGACCCGCATTACTGCATGTGAAACCGGTGCGCTGGCCGATGGCGAAGCACTGAAGATAGACACCCCCGAGCGCCAGATCGCCTTGTTCAATATCGCTGGCACCTTCTACGCCACGGACGACCGCTGTACCCACGGCAACGCGTCCATGTCCGAAGGCTATGTCGAGGACGACGGCACCGTGGAGTGCCCTTTGCACGCTGCCCGCTTCTGTCTGAAAACGGGCGCGGCACTGTGCCAGCCCGCCACGGAAGCGCTGCGTACCTATCCGGTCATCATCAGCGAAGGCATGGTCTATATCGATCTGGAGGCCCAGGCATGAAAGGCTGGCTTGAAAACGAAGTCGCACTGATCACCGGAGGCGGCTCCGGCCTGGGCCTGGCTCTGGTGGAACGTTTTTTGAAAGAAGGCGCCAAGGTGGCCGTGCTGGAACGTTCGGCAGAAAAATGCGCCCAGCTGGAGCAGCACTTTGAAGGCAAGGTGCTGGCCGTCCAGGGGGACGTGTGCAGCGCGGCCGACAATCAAAAAGCGGTCGCTGCCACAGTGGCCCGCTTTGGCAAGCTGGACTGCTTTATCGGCAATGCGGCTGTCTGGGATCACGGCGCACGCCTGATCAACACCAGCATGGAGCAATTGGACAAAGGCTTTGATGAGCTGTTTGCCATCAACGTCAAAGGCTATCTGCTTGGGGCCAAAGCGGCTGCCGCCGAGCTGGTGAAATCCTGCGGCAGCATGATCTTTACCTTAAGCAACTCCGCCTTCTACGCCGAAGGCGGTGGCCCTTTGTATACCGCCAGCAAGCACGCGGCGGTCGGTCTGATTCGTGAACTGGCATTCGAGCTGGCCCCCAAGGTACGCGTCAATGGCGTGGGCCCTTGCGGCATGAAAACCGATCTGCGCGGACCGCAGGCTTTGGGTCAGCAAGACACCCGCATCATGGACTCACGCTCGCCCGATGCAATCAAGGCCATCCTGCCCCTGCAGTTCTTCCCCGAACCAGAAGAATTTACCGGCCCCTTTGTGCTGCTGGCATCACGCCAGAACAACCAGACGCTGACCGGCGTCATGATCAATGCTGATGCGGGCCTGGGTATCCGGGGCATCCGCAATGTGGCTGGCGGTCTGGAGCTGTGATGCAAGCACCACATATCCTCATTATTGGAGCTGGTCAGGCCGGTACCACAGCAGCCGCTGAACTGCGCAGCCGTGGCTTTCAAGGCTCGATCACGCTGGTCGGTGATGAGCCTCATCTGCCCTATGAGCGTCCACCGCTGTCCAAGGATGCCTTGCTCAACCCCGAACAGGCCCAACTGACACTGCACCCCGCAAGTTTCTACCAGGAACAGAATATTGATCTGAAACTGGGCGTACGTGCTGTGGCTATTGATGCTCAAGCTCGTCAGGTCAGTCTGTCCAATGGTGACAGCCTGAACTACGACTCGCTGCTGCTGGCCACCGGTGCGCAGGCCCGACGCCTGCCCGAACTGGATGCCTTGGGTTCTGTATCGCATGTGCTGCGCACCCTGGACGATGCCCATCGCATTCGCGCCCAGATCAAACCCGGTAGTCATGCACTGCTGGTAGGGGCTGGCGTGATTGGTCTGGAGCTGGCCTCCAGCCTGGTCGCCATGGGCGCAACTGTCGAGCTGATCGACCCGGCCACCCGCATCATGTCGCGCAATGCTCCCGAAGTCTTGAGCGATTACTTGCTCGGCGTCCATCAAGCGCGCGGCGTCCACGTTCATCTGGGCACCCATGTCGAGCATGCAAGCCTTGAAGCTGAACAAAAAATTGCTTTGACACTCAGCAACGGCAAGACGCTGCAGGGTGATCTGCTGATTTACGGCGTAGGCGTCACCATAGACACCTGCCTGGCTGACAGTGCCGGGCTAAATACCGAGCAAGGCGCCGTGGTCATTGATGAGCATGGCCGCAGTTCCTGCCCAGGCATTTATGCCGCCGGCGACACCACCGTTCAGATCGGACTGGATGGCCGCTGGCAGCGGCAGGAAACCTGGGAGAACGCCAACCGCCAAGCCGTGATGGCAGTGTGCCACATGCTGAACCAGGAACCCGCCAAAGCTACTCCCTCCTGGTTCTGGACCGATCAATGCGACCTGAATATTCAATTCGCCGGGGAGATGCAGGCGGCTCATTGGGTCCTGCGTGGCTCACTGGAGCAAACGCCATTTGTGCTGATCGGCCTGGACCCTGAAGGTGCCATCTGTGGCGCCATCACCGTCAACCAAGGTCGCGACATGCGTCCCTTGAAGGAATTGATTGAACAAAGAGCCATCTTGCCATTGGAGGTCTGGGCCGATACCACCCAGGCCCTGCGCAATCTGGCAAAACAGGGGGCGAGCCTTGCGCTTGCCGCACAAGCCGCGGCTCCATGCGTCGCGGCCCCTTCACACTCATAAAACAGGAGACTGGGATGCAGGCACATCTGGAGTGCTTATCGCACACCCCCTTGCTGGGTCATCACGACCCGGCACAGGCCGTGCTGGACGAAGTCTTTGCAGTACAAAAAGCCGCCCGCGAGCGCATTGCCGCCTTCAAACCGGATTTGATCGTGCTGTTCACGCCCGATCACTTCAATGGTTTTTTCTATAACGTCATGCCCAGCTTTTGCATCGGCACAGGCGCCCATGCGATTGGGGATTTTGGCAGTCTGGCCGGGAGCTTGAACGTGCCCTTCGAGCTGGCTACCGACTGCGCCACCCATGTCATCAATAGCGGTGTGGATGTGGCGATTTCGCACGATATGCAGGTCGATCACGGTGCTGCCTATCCGCTGGAGCATCTGGTAGGCAGTCTGGATCAGTACCCGGTTATTCCGGTGTTCATCAACTCGGTAGCGGCCCCCCTGCCCACGTTCAAGCGTGCACGCCTGCTGGGTGAAGCCATCGGTCAATGGGCCCGTTCTACCGGAAAACGCGTGCTGTGGCTGGGTTCCGGCGGGCTGTCCCATCAGCCCCCCGTGCCCGTTTACGCCGAAGCGCCCGAGCCCGTGCGCCGCTCTCTGGATGGCGAAGGCTACACCCTGTCGCCCGAAGCCCGTGCCGCCCGCACCCAGCGCACGATTGATGCTGGCAAGGCTTTCACCCAGGACCCCTCGGTGTTGCATCCGCTTAACCCCGAGTGGGACCAGAACTTTCTGGATCTGCTGCAAACGCAGCGCTATGCCCAGCTCGATGAGGTCGCCAACGACGAGGTCTCCGCCCTGGCAGGCCGCAGCGCCCACGAAGTCAAAACCTGGGTAGCCGCCTTTGCCGGGCTGTCGGCCTATGGCCCTTACGAAGCAGGCCATCGCTACTACCGCGAAATTCCCGAGTGGATTGCCGGTTTTGGCGGCTTGTCCGCCCATCCCAGCAAGAACTGAAATCCACCACAACAAAACATCAGGAGATTGTCATGAGTCTTAATGAAGCTGATTACAGCCGTTTCGCGACCGTGGTCGAGGAAGGCAAGGAACTGCGCATTCACTACAACGATCTGGGCCAGGGCGAACAGACCGTCGTCATGCTGCACGGCTCGGGCCCCGGTGCAACCGGTTGGGCCAACTTCAACCGCAATATCGAACCCCTGACCCAGGCTGGCTATCGCGTCTTGCTGATTGACTGCCCCGGCTGGGGCAAGAGCGACTCCATCGTCAACAGCGGTTCGCGCTCGGATTTGAATGCTCGTGTCGTCAAAAGCATCATCGACCAGTTGGGCATAGCCAAGATTCACATGCTGGGCAACTCCATGGGCGGACATAGCTCGGTGGCCTTTGCCCTGACCTGGCCCGAACGCGTGGCCAAACTGGTTCTGATGGGCGGCGGCACAGGTGGCATGAGCCTGTTCACCCCCATGCCCAGCGAAGGCATCAAGCTGCTGAACGGCCTGTACCGCGAACCGACGCTGGAAAACCTGAAGCGCTTCAACAATGTCTTTGTGTTCGATGCCAGCGTCCTGACCGAAGAACTGCTGCAAGCCCGTCTGAACAATATGCTCAGCCGCAAGGATCACCTGGAAAACTTCCTGAAATCCCTGGAAGCCAACCCGCGCCAGTTCCCCGACTTCAGCCCGCGCCTGCCCAGCATCACCGCCCCCACCCTGATCATCTGGGGCCGTCAGGACCGTGTCGTTCCTTTTGACACCGGCCTGCGCTTGCTGGCGGGTATCCCGAACTCCGAGCTGCACGTCTACAACCAATGCGGCCACTGGGCGCAATGGGAACACGCCGAGAAGTTCAACCAGCTGGTGCTGGACTTCCTGGAGCGTTGAGATGAGCGAATCATCCATTGAACTGCTGGACACGCTGGCTGCCCGCCTGCGCCAGGCCGAACACAGCGGTCAGGCCATTGAACCGATCCGCGCTCTGATCGGTGAAGACAATGCCCAGGCCGCCTATGACATCCAGCGTATCAATATTGCTCGTGGCTTAGCGCAGGGACGCCGCCTGACGGGCCGCAAGATCGGCCTGACCAACCCCAAGGTGCAAAAGCAGTTGGGCGTGGACCAGCCCGACTTCGGCGCCCTGTTTGCCGACATGGCCTATGGCGATGGCGACACCGTCCCCTTCGAACGTGTATTGCAGCCCAAGATCGAGGCCGAAATCGCCCTGATTCTGGAGCGCGACCTGCCTCACGCCGACACCAGCTTTGCGGATGTCGCCACCGCCGTAGGCTGGGTCATGCCTTCTTTGGAAATTGTGGGCAGCCGCATCGAAAACTGGGACATCCGCTTTGTCGATACCGTGGCCGACAACGCCTCCAGCGGCCTGTATGTGCTGGGCGGACCCGCCCGTCGCCTGGATAGTCTGGACCTGCGCGCCGCCCGCATGACTCTGCTGCGTAACGGCGAAGCGGCCTCCAGCGGCAGTGGTGCCGAGTGCCTGGGCCACCCCTTTAATGCAGCCGCCTGGCTGGCCCGCACCCTGGCCAAACTGGGTGATCCGCTCAAGGCCGGGGATGTCATTCTGACCGGCGCTCTGGGCCCCATGGCGCCGGTAGCCAGCGGCGATCACTTTGAAGCCGTGATCGAGGGCATAGGCTCGGTATCGGTCACCTTCAGCGCAGGCTAAGTCCTCTTTGTTCGGAGTAACACACATGACAAACCCCAAAATTGCCGTCGCCATTATTGGCTCGGGCAATATCGGCACCGACCTGATGATCAAGGTACTGCGCCAAAGCAAATACCTGAGCATGGGTGCCATGGTCGGTATCGACCCCAGCTCGGACGGCCTGGCCCGTGCGGCACGGCTGGGCGTGCCCACCACCCATGAAGGTATTGAAGGGCTGCTGAAGCTGCCCAACTTCCAGGACATTCGCATTGTGTTCGATGCCACCAGTGCCGGGGCCCATGCCCGCCACAATGCGCTGCTGCAAGAACACGGCATCAAGGTGATTGACCTGACGCCTGCCGCCATTGGCCCGTACACCGTGCCCGTGGTGAACCTGGAAGACAATCTGGACGCGCCCAACATCAATATGGTGACCTGCGGCGGACAGGCCACCGTGCCCATCATCGCGGCCATCTCGCAAGTCACCCCCGTGCACTATGCGGAAATCATCGCCTCCATCTCGTCCAAGTCGGCCGGTCCCGGCACACGCGCCAATATTGACGAGTTCACGGAAACCACCAGCAAAGCCATGCAAGTGGTAGGCGGCGCACAGGTAGGCAAAGCCATTATTGTGCTGAACCCGGCCGAGCCCCCGCTCCTGATGCGCGACACCATCTACACCCTGACTGATCCGGGCAAAGAGGCTGAAATCGAGCAATCGGTTGAAGCTATGGCAGCCCAGGTTCAGGCCTATGTGCCCGGCTATCGCCTCAAGCAAAAAGTGCAATTTGACCTGATCCGGGAAGACCAGCCCATCAATGTGCCCGGTCTGGGCTTGCGCTCCGGTCTGAAAACGTCGGTCTTTATCGAGGTGGAAGGTGCGGCCCATTATCTGCCCGCTTACGCAGGCAATCTGGACATCATGACCAGCACCGCCCTGGCCTGTGCCGAGCGTCTGGCACAAACCCGCTTGCTGACGCAGGCCGCATGATTAGCAAGGACACGAACATGGCACACGATTCACAAAAAAAACTGTTTATTTCCGATGTGACCTTGCGCGACGGCAGCCACGCCGTGCGTCACCAGTACAGCGTGCAGAACGCCATCGACATTGCCCGTGCCCTGGACCAGGCCAAGGTGGACTCGATTGAAGTGGCCCACGGTGACGGGCTGTGCGGCTCCAGCTTCAACTACGGCTTTGGGGCGCACTCTGATCTGGAGTGGATCGAGGCGGTGGCCTCGGTCGTGCAGCACGCCAAGATTGCCACCTTGCTACTGCCGGGCATTGGCACCATTCATGATCTGAAAGCCGCCTACGACGCCGGCGCACGCATCGTACGCGTTGCCACGCATTGTACGGAAGCGGACGTCAGCAAGCAGTACATCGAATACGCCCGCTCGCTGGGCATGGATGCCGCCGGCTTTTTGATGATGAGCCACATGACCAGTCCGCAGCATCTGGCCGAACAGGCCAAGCTGATGGAAAGCTACGGGGCAACCTGCTGCTATGTGGTCGACTCGGGCGGTGCCCTGAACATGAACGATGTGCGCGAACGCTTCCGGGCCTTCAAGGATGTACTCAAGCCTGAAACCCAGACCGGCATTCACGCCCACCACAACCTGTCCCTGGGCGTGGCCAACAGCATTGTGGCCGTTGAAGAAGGCTGCGACCGCATTGATGCCAGCCTGGCAGGCATGGGCGCCGGTGCTGGCAATGCACCGCTGGAAGTCTTTATTGCGGCTGCCGAGCGCATGGGCTGGAACCATGGCACCGATCTGTACACCCTGATGGATGCCGCCGACGACATTGTGCGGCCCCTGCAGGATCGCCCGGTCCGTGTAGACCGTGAAACCCTGGCCCTGGGTTACGCCGGTGTCTACAGCAGCTTCTTGCGCCACAGCGAAGCCGCAGCCAACAAGTACGGGCTGAAAGTCGTGGACATTCTGGTCGAACTGGGCAAACGCCGCATGGTGGGCGGGCAGGAAGACATGATCGTGGACGTGGCCCTGGACTTGCTGCAACGCCAAGGCGCCACAGCCTGATTCCGAGACTCTAAAAAAAAGTTCTACCCCCGCTCAGCGCTGCCTTGCCGCGCAGTGAGCGGGTTTCTGCACCCTGAATTCGGGGCGGGCAGGGGGCAGAAGCAACAAGAAAAACGTCCCGGTCAACCGAGGAGACATAGCAATGACACATACTCAAGGCCGCAGACATGCGGTCATCACCGTGGCGATCTGCTTTCTGATCGCCGTTATCGAAGGCATGGACATCCAGGCCGCAGGTATTGCCGTGAAAGGCGTAGCAGCAGAGTTTGGTCTGGATAAAACCTACCAAGGTTATTTTCTAAGTGCAGGCATTCTGGGGCTGCTGCCCGGTTCGCTGATGGGCGGGCGCTGGGCCGATAAATACGGTCGCAAGGCCGTGCTGATTGCCTCGGTCGCCATCTTTGCCCTGTTTACCTTGTTCACTGCCTGGGTCAATAGCCTGGCCATCCTGTTGATGGTGCGCTTTCTGGCTGGAGCCGGTCTGGGCGCGGCCATGCCCAATCTGATTACGCTGGCTGCCGAATCCGTCAAACCAGAACACCGTGCCCGTGCAGTGGGCATGATGTATGCCGGCATGCCTGTTGGGGCCGCCATTCTGTCACTGGTCGCCGCCTCCAACTTTGGTGAAAACTGGAAAAACATCTTCTATCTGGGCGGCCTGCTCCCCCTGCTGGTTATTCCTGTCATGGTATGGTTCCTGCCCGAATCACGCGAGTTCCTGCAGGCTCGACAAAGCCCTGCTGTCGTTCAAGGGCGCTTCCAGGATCTGTTCAGCAATGGTCTGGCCACCCGCACCCTGCTCTTGTGGGTCAGCTATTTTTTCACGCTGATGGTGGTCTACCTGATGCTGAGCTGGCTTCCTTCCCTGTTCCAGGAGCTGGGCTTTAGCCGCAAGCAAGGCAGCACAGCCCAATTCTGGTTCATGGTCAGCGCAACCGTGGGCACCGTCTTGTTAGGGTATCTGACCGACCGCTGGCACAAAACCCTGGTTATTGCACTGATGTACGGCGGTATTCTGGCTGGTTTGTTAAGCCTGAACGCCGCATCCGGCCTGACGCAGATGTATTGGGCTGCCGCACTGACGGGCGCGTTTGTGATTGGTTGCCAGGGCGTCTTGTATGCCTTTGGCGGTATTGTCTACCCTACTTCCGTACGTGCCACTGGCGTCGGCACCGCTGCAGCCGTTGGCCGTATCGGCGCAACGCTGGGTCCAACCCTTGCAGGCATGTTGCTTAGCCAGGGGTATGGAGCCGCTGGCGTCATCAGCTCGGCAATTCCCTGCATTATTGTTTCAGCCTTGTGCATGCTGCTGGTAGTCCGTCAGATCAGTCAGGAGCAGGCACGAGTATCCGGCAGCCCCGCCCTGCCAGCCGCTGGAAAAGCTTGAGAACAGAGCCAATTGCAGCTTGGAATCCAGCTGCAACCTGAACACCAGCCCTCCTAGAGTCAGCCCTTGCATCAAGGGCTGCGTTCTACCTGGAAGACGCACCCCACACATACGTAGCTCCCCAAGCTTGAATTCGTCTTCAGGCTTGGGGGCTGCTCGGGGGGACTGCCCCCTTTTTCAGCGATTTCCGTCTGTGCAATCCACCTGGCCTCACTGGTGGCAATCCCCGACAAGAATGAAAACAAGAATAAAGAATGGCGGGATACAATGGCCGGCTGCTATTTGGCAGCCGAGATTTTTATAGCCAGGCTTGGCGCTGCAGCAGAAAACAACAAGGTGCCTGGCCCTGCACGGAAACACGGATGATGGACACAGTAATTCTTCTTCTGGTCGCCGCAATAGCCCTGCACTTTGTGCGGGCACGGTATCAACGCGGACGCATTATCTTGCTGGGTCGCCACTTGAGCAGCTTCCAGCTGGAACGCCATATGGAAACGCTGACGGAAGGCTATACCCGCGCGATTGGCGAACAAGACCCCTCGCGCCAACTGCAGGTGTTGGAGATGTTTGCCCAGACCGAAAACGCGGTAGCCACCCAGATTCAATCTCTGGCTGACCTTCTGCAAAAAGAACCAGCAGAAAACACCCGAGTAGGCATGCTGCCCTTTTGCGTGCCCTATGCCGAACGCATCATCCCCTCCATGACGCGCGACTTCCGCCAGCTATTGCAGATTCATGCTGCCGGGCTGCGTCATATGGTGGACAACCCCGAACAGCTGGACCCAAAAAGCCGGGCCTTTCATCTGTCCGCCGAGCTATACCTGTTTCAACACAGCTGCCACTGGTTCTGCAAATCCCGAACAGTGGCAGATGCACGCCTGCTGGCACGCCATAAGGTGACACATCAAAAGGTGCTGGAGTCCGTGTCCACCCAAACCCGCAATGCCTATTTACGCTGGCAGGAACCCGCTACCAGCAAATAAAAAAAGCGGAGCCCCTTGGCTCCGCTTTTTTCTTCCTGCATATCAGGGATACACAATCACAAAAGTTGCAGCCGCTTCCAAAGGCCCCGGTCTGACATCTGATTCGGTTTTATTGGGAAGCCGTACATACTGAGCGGTAAAACCGGTAGACAGTACAGCACCATCCGTCAGAGCCGGCCCTACAGAAGGCGCATAACGCGACGGCACCCAGGAGCCTGAAGGCGCAGGACCAAAAGGCAGGGGGTCAGATTCACCGCGATGAAACAAACGTATCCCGACTGCCGGATTGCTTGAGAGCAAATAATTTTTATTCGTTGCACTATCCCTGGTGTCGGTGAAATAGATATTCAGTTTAGTGTCTTTGGTACAACCCGTTCCCTCAATCAAGAAATGGGCTTGCCCTAACGCACCTGAAGAGCGACTTGCACCTGCAGGCACAATCTGACCGGGATCAACGGGTCCCAGAACCACATTTTGAGTCAAGGTACTGGTCGAGAACTTACAGCTGGGCAAGGCAGGTTTGGGCAACTCAGGCACTTGCACGGTGCCGGTCAAAGCCGCCATGGGGTCCACGAACCCATTAATACAAAGCTGTGCATTAGCCGTGCCCTTTTGATTGGCTGTCATAACAAGGACTTTATTGGCTTCAGTAAAGGTCAGTTTGCCGCCTTTATATACCTTGTCATCAATAACCACCAGTTCAAAACTGTAGAACTGGGCCAGCGTGTAACTGGCCGTTGTTCGCGCTCGTAGCACAGAAATCCACGGGCTACTGGAAATAATCGTTCCCTGCGGAGCACTTGGTCCGATTGGCGTCAAAGAGACAGTGGAGGCGTACCCCGCCCAGCGAACGACCAAACCCAACCCTGGCATCCCACTCAAGGGAACTGCTTGATAAGCGTTATCCACTATCTGCCCGCTTGCATAGACATCCACTGTTTCGCCGTGGGCAATGGGCATGTAGTACTCAGCATAGGCAGACGTACGCCCTACAATATCGCCATTTTTAAAGACGGTGCCGCTAGGGGCCATGCTCCAGCTTGAGCGTGCCGTCAGGTCTCGGGACCTGAAACAGCTCGTTGACTGAGCCTGGACCTGGCCCATCCCGACAAGCAAGGCAATGGGCAGCATCAATGCTTTAGCCCACACGAATCGCTGGCGGGAAAACTCCTGTTTCCTGAATATACGGTTCCACATATCACGCATCTCATTCATCAAAATTCGTTTCCAACCCCTATCGGGGCCAATTAATGATGAAATTTTAAAAGCGCAGTCTATTCAATTATTTAAGATTATTCCTAGAGTTATTTTTCCGCTCTTAATTGATACTCAAACCCAATCAAGCTTAATCGTCAAGAATTGCAAACCAAGCAAACAAGCCACTTGACAGAACAAAACAATTAAAAAAAAACATTCTCAATTAATAGGACTGCATTTTAAGAATAGTCCTAAATCTTTTCCCCGATTGATTTCCTAAACTTCAATTGTGCCCAAACAGAGCACACTCCTGGGAACCTTAGAGCGCCCCAAGGCGTACAACAAGGTTGCTTCGTTTGTCCAACAATCGGAAGTCAAATCAATCATGAAAAAGATCCTTTTCGGCCTCACTATCCTTTCCGCTTTTGCTG
Source organism: Alcaligenes nematophilus (assembly GCF_026344155.1). NCBI lineage: Bacteria > Pseudomonadati > Pseudomonadota > Betaproteobacteria > Burkholderiales > Alcaligenaceae > Alcaligenes > Alcaligenes nematophilus. Next base: position 1,039,510 of record NZ_JAPKMZ010000001.1, read on the forward strand.
CTGCCGGTGCTCAAGCCGAATCCACTATCGGTGCCCGCGGCAACATCAACTTTGTAGGCAGCATCAACGCTGACAGTTGCACCGTGCGTTCTCCTGGTGCTTCCAGCTCCGGTGCCAACATGCTGGTCGATATGGGCCCTGTGTCGGCCAAGACTCTGGGTACGGAAGCGACGCCCGCTACCTCCGCAGGCGGCATCACCTCGATCTCCAAGAACATCGATATGCAGATCGAATGTGCCACCGGCACCAAAGTTGAGCTGAAGCTGGCTCCTACCGCGACCTCCGGCAAGGGTATTGCTGTCACTGGCGGCGCCCAGAACGTGCAGATCATGCTGGTCAGCGACCAAACCATTCTGGACTTCACCAGCGGCACCGCCAAGCTGGAAGCTCCTTACGCTGACGGCGCCATCAACATTCCTCTGACCGCCTACTACACCCGCAAGGCCGGTGCTGAAGTTGCTGATGTTGTCGGTGGCCAAGCCAACGCGACCGTTGCCTACGAGCTGTCTTACGAATAAGACTGCCTGAACCTCTGGCGAAGGGTGATCCCTTTCGCCAGAACTAACTCCTCAAGGAGAATGAACCATGTCCATCTTAACTTTCAAGAAACTGGCTTTTGGATGTCTGGCCCTGAGCGCTGCGCTATTGAGCAACCAGGCTCAGGCATCCATCTCCTTGAGCGGTACCCGCCTGATCCTGCCCGAGAAGCAGCAAGAAGCGTCCATTGTGGTTCGCAACGACAATTCGCCCATCCTGGTTCAGTCCTGGCTGGAAACGAATACCGATCACGATCAAGCAGAACTCCCCTTTGCCATTACCCCTGCACTGGTCAAAGTTGCCCCTAACGGCCAGCAAGTGATGCGTGTGCTCTATGCCGGCGGTGACCAGGGCCTGCCTCGTGACCGCGAAACCGTGCTCTGGCTGAACATCCAGGAAATCCCGCAACAAAGTCCCGGAGACAATCAGCTGCAGATAGCCATTCGCCAACGCATCAAATTATTTTTCCGTCCTGACGGCTTGCCCGGTTCGGCCGCCCAGGCCCCTGTCGATTTGCAGTGGTCCGTGGTCAACGCTCAGGGCGCACCTATGCTGGAGATCCACAACCCCAGCGCTTACCACGTGTCCATGTCCACCCTGCGCAATGCCAAAGGCCAGGAAATGGAAGACCCCGGCATGATTGCCCCTGGCCAGACCCGCCGCTTGCCCTTGGGTCGCTCCGGCGCACAAGACACCTTGCAGTTTCGTGCGATCAGCGACTACGGCAGCGCCGATCCCTATGAAGTTCGCCTGAACGGCCAAAGCAAAGTTCAGGCCCGCGCCTTGAGCTCGGACACTCCGTAAGCCGGCGGCACGACCCGCCGCCCACTCCCCGCTTCTCACGTCTGACCCTTTCGGCTACTGGCACCCGGCCAGTAGCAGGAGCCCTTGCACGTCTTCAAATCGTCAATCACGCCCCCTGGGTGCAGAGTCATGTTCACAAAAAACCATCTGTTCTGCCATCGCATTCATCCCATCAGCCGCCAGCCACTGGCCGCGTTGCGGATTGCCTTGCTGCCCTGCATGGTATTTGCAGCTTGTGCTGCCCAGGCTCAGACGACCGCCTCCGTTACCGTTCCCGCTCCCGAAGAAAACAAGACAGAGCCCGTACAAGTTGCTGCTCTGGATAGCGGTGACTCCATGGCATTTAACATGGCCTTCCTGCAAGGCAACGCCTCCACCGCCGACTTGCGCACCCTGCTCTCGAGCAGCAACGTCGCTGAAGGCGTACAGCGCGTGGACCTGTACGTGAACCAGCAGCGTACCGGACGACGCGACATCACCTTCAAACGCAACCCGCGTACGGACGAAAACGAGCCCTGCTTTGACCAGGAGATGCTCGAGCAGATCGGGATTGATCTGAGCAAATTGCCCGCTCCCGTGTCGGCCGAGTCCACCTGCTTGCGTCTGCCCGAAATTGTGCCTGACGCCACCGTGGTCTACGAAAGTGCCCAATTGCGTCTGCTGCTGAGTATCCCGCAGATCTACCTGAGCCCCAGCAAACGCGGTTATGTTGATCCCTCTTTGTGGGACGAAGGCCAGACAGCTGCCTTTGTGAACTACGGTGTCAATGTGCGCCGCGATCAAAGCAAAGGCATGTCCGCCACCAACCACCTGAGTGCAGACCTGCGCCTGGGTGTGAACATCGGCCCCTGGCGCATACGCAACAACTCCTACTACACCTCGGGCACCAATCGTTCCAGCTCCTTTACCAGCCAGAACACTTACGCCCAGCGCGATATCGTGTCCCTGAAAAGCCAGTTGCTGGCCGGGCAGACGTATACCCGCTCGCCCATGTTTGACAGTGTGCGCTTTATGGGTGTGCAGATGCTCTCGGACGAGGCCATGCGCCCCGACAGCGAGCAGGGCTACGCGCCGGTTATCCGTGGCACGGCCGAAAGCAATGCCACGGTGGAAGTACGCCAGAACGGCTATGTGATCTACACCACCAACGTCGCCCCCGGTCCTTTCGCCATCAGTGACCTGGCGCCCTCGGGCTCGAACGGTGATCTGGAAATCACCATTATCGAAGCCGATGGTTCGCGTCGCATCTTGCGCCAGGCATTCTCTGCACCGCCCTTGATGGTGCGTGAGGGCCGCCTGAGCTATGACATCGCCGCCGGTCAACTGCGCCTGAACGACGAAATGCAGGAGCGTCCCCACTTTGTCAGCGGCTCCATGCTGTATGGCGTCAGCGCCAACACCACCCTGGCCGCCGGGGTGCAGGTCTCCAAAGACTTCAATGCCTATTCCCTGGGGGTCGGCATGAACACCCAGTTGGGTGCGGTCTCGCTGGATGCGACCCGCTCCACCAGTCGTGTCCAGGGCCAGCAATCCCAGGGCACCAGCATGAACCTGCGTTACAACAAGTTCATCGAGGCTACCGGCTCGAACGTGTCCATCAATATGCGTCACGACTTGAGCCGTGGCTATCGCACCCTGTCCGATCACATCACCGCCACAGAAGCACCAGCGCACTTGCGCCTGTACGGTCAACGTGACTCGCGCCAGCGCATCGATGCCAATATCAGCCAACCTGTAGGTGGTGGCAATCTGTACCTGAGCGCTTCCTACAACAAGAACTGGGAGAACAACTCCTCCAATAGTTTGTCGGTGGGCTACAGCAACAATATCGGCAAGGTGAACTACAACCTGTCGTACACCCGTACCCGTAACCTGCAGTCTTCCTTTGGTCCTTCGCGCTCGCACGACAACGCAGTCATGCTGACCTTGAGTATCCCTCTGGGCAGCGGACCAAATGCGCCACAAAGCTTTACCACGGTCAGCCATGACAATAGTGGCAATGCCGTCCAGGCTGGTGCCAGCGGTCTATTGCCTACCGAGCGCGAGATCAGTTACGCCGTTGCAGGTGGCCGCAGTGCTGCCGGTGAAAGCAGTGCCTCGGTCAACGTGGGAACAGCAAGCTCTTTTGCCCGCATGAATGCCGGCTACTCCTATGGCAATCAACACAGCTCCGGCAACTTCTCGGCCAATGGTTCGATTGTGGCGCATAGCGGCGGGGTGAACCTGGGTCAGGCTCTGGGCGAGACCATCATGCTGGCCAAAGTAGAGCCGCCTGTAGCCGGGGTAGGCGTATCCAGCCACGCAGGTGTCAAGACCGGCTCGAACGGCTACGCCATCATCCCCAATGCCACCCCCTACCGCAGCAACCACGTCAGCCTGGATACACGCAACGCCCCGCGCAATGCCGAATTCGACAACGCCGTGCAGCAAATCGTCCCTACCCGCGGTGCGGTTGCCCTGGCTACTTTCAAGGCCGAAGTCGGTTACCGCGTACAGTTTGAATTGCGCGATGAGCAAGGTGCAGCGTTGCCCTTTGGCGCCATGGTGCGGGATGCCGCCGGCCAGCAACTGGGCATGACCGACCCGCGTGGCCGTATCCTGACCATGGTCTCCCCTGAACAAATGCGCGGCTATCTGGATATCAGCCGTAATGGTCAGCTGTGTCGCGCCCGCTACGAGCTGGCCGAACAAGCCGAAAGCCTGAACTATCAATTGCTTCGCCTGAACTGTGTCAAGCGTGAACCCGATCCCATGCTGCCCGGCGATCTGGCCAAACAAGGCGCAAGCCAGGACGGAACAGTATGAGGCCCGTTCAGCTAAGAGGCAGCCCCATGCGAGAGAACCTGCCCTGCATGCAGGTTCCTCGCTTTCCCAGCGTCTTGCTGGGTGCCTTGTCCTTAATCCTTATCCTGTGTGCCTCCTTGGGCACCGGGGCATATCTGTATGCATCGGCTACGCACCTGATTTCCGAGTATCGTCGGCAACTGAACGGTGCTGCCGACCACGCCCAATTATTTTTTGACCAGCGTGAGGTCCTGCTGCGCGCCGTGGCCGCAGCAGCGGTTTCTCCCGACACCGTGCAGCTCTCGTCCAATAGACAAAACCTGGAAACGCTCGACACCCCGAATAATGGCTCAGCCGATCACTACGTCTTTTTACTGACGCGCCGCCATTGGAATGCCATCCATCGCACAGGCACCTTGCGATACAGCGAGCTGGATCCTGCCCGAGACTACCGTCTGGAGCGCGACGGCCAGCGCCGGTTCTGGGAACCACAGGTGGATGCGCTAGCCACACGCCTGAACACCATCAATAAACAGCCTCACGCCCGGCAAGTTCCCGTGCTCTGGCTACACCAGGACAATGACTCTTTCTCGCAGTTGGTGGCTTACACCCCGATAGACAGAGAAAACCGTCAGGGAGCCTGGTTGGGTCTTGAACTGAACAATATCGACCGCGCCCTGACCTTGACGCCACCACCACCTGGCACGGAATACATTTTGTTCGATATACGCGGGCAAGCTGTTTTGTACAGCAGCTCCCCGCCTGATGCGTCCGAGTTGCGCTGGGTTCAGCAGGACTACTTTGGTTTTGACGGCAAAGGCTGGCCCAAACATATCATCCTGAGCAAATCCATTGGGACGGGCGGCCTGCGCGTACTCTACGCCCTGCCCACCAAACAGTTATTGCACGATGGCCGCAACGCCTTGATCACGGCCTTGCTGACCCTCACCGTCTTTACCACCGTTGTTCTGGTCGGCGCTTGCCTGATACGGAGGCGCTTGTTGCTGCCTGCGCGCCAGCAGCAACAAAGCCTGGTCGATAGCGTGTCCTTGAATCGCAAGCTGGTTGCCATGGCTCCTGTCGGCCTGGCCCTGGTCGACGCCCAAGGTGAAGTGGTTTTTCAAGAAAATCTGCAGGCACGCACCTGGATGCAAGGTGATGATCAATGGCGTACACGCTTACCCGGTGAGCATGAGCCCAGCACATGCACCGACGTTACCCTGAAGGATGGGCGCAGTGTACGTGTCCATGCCATCAGCTTGCATTACCGCGGACAGCCCGCGGCTCTGTGCTCCATTATTGACGTCACCGCTGAGAAAGCCGAAGAGGCTGCCCTGCGCCACTCCCGCCAACTGGCCGAGAACGCCAATATCGCCAAAACTCAATTCCTGACCACCATGAGTCATGAAATCCGCACGCCCCTGTACGGAATTCTAGGGACGCTGGAGCTCCTGTCTCTGTCCGAAAAGCAGCAACACCCTTCGCCCTATCTGGACACCTTGCGCCGCTCGGCCGAAACACTGTTCCGGGTAGTGGGTGAATCGCTGGACCTGTCTCGTATTGAAGCGGGGCACGTCACCCTGGAACCGCGCGAATTCTGTGCGCAGGAGCAGGTGGATGAAACTATTGCAGCGTTTGCTGCAACCGCACAAAACAAGGGCTTGCTACTGTATTCCATCACCCCTGTCAGGGCCCTGGTTCCCACTATTGGTGATCCCCTGAAGATTCGCCAGATTCTGAGCAACCTGATCAGCAATGCCATCAAGTTCACCACTTCTGGCCATGTGGTGCTGCGTCTGCATACTGAACCCCAGCCGGGCAACCGCCTGTCACTGCGCTTTCAGATTACGGACTCCGGACAGGGCATCAGTGCAGAGGTTCTGCCCAAACTGTTCCTGCCCTATTTCAGCCTTAACGAAGGTGGTGCCAACAAGCAGCCTGGCACGGGTCTGGGCTTGCCCATTTGTCAGCGCCTGGCCAGCCTGATGGGCGGCTCTCTGTCCGTGGTCAGTGAACCGGGCCTGGGCACCAGTATCACGTTCGAAGTGATTCTGCCTGTGGCCTCCCCGCCCGGCACAGCTCCGGCTCCCGAGTCCAAATTGGCATTCCGCCCCGTCTATGTGACTGGAGACATCCCGGAAATCGTCTCCAACGTCAGCAAATGGCTCCGTCATTGGGGTGCCTATGCCCTGCCCTACACCGGGCAAGTCGCCAAACCGGGAGCTGTGCTGGTGCATAGCTGGCCGTCTTTTGCCACCAGTACACCTGAGTGGACAGGCCGCCAGGTCATGGTTCAACCCAATACCCAGACCCAAACCCCTCAAGCCGATAATCCTGACTGCTTCTACACTGCCTCGACCGCCATGGAACACATCATGCAAGCGGTGCAGCAGGCTCAAGCGCTCGATTGCGCGCCTCAGCCGACCAAAGAGACATTAAAACCCTCCGTACGCCCCCAACGTGTACTGGTTGTGGACGACAACCCGGTTAACCGGCAAATTCTTCAGGAGCAATTAACTTTGCTGGGCTGCACGACTCATCTGGAAGCCAGCGGCGAAGCCGCCTCGACACTGGCAAACAAAGATCAATTTGATATTGTGTTTACAGACCTGTTCATGCCCGGCATGGACGGCTACTCTCTGGCCCGCGCCTTGCGTTCGGAAGGCTACCAGGGACGCATTATTGGCATTACCGCCAATGCCATTTTGGATAAAGACAAAGAATGGTCAGCCGCAGGCATGGATGCCCTGCTGATCAAACCTCTGCCCATGGCCGCCTTGCGCGACAGCCTGCAGCCTCCGACCTTCTAAACCAGCCCGACCAGCCACAAATGCTACGGCGCTACCGCGGCGCAGGGCGGTATGATACGGCAGGAATTGCCCAAATCGGCGACCTCACGGAGAACCATGGCCAACTCACCTTTTAATCGTATGACGCGGCGCTCGCGTGGACACACGCGACTATTGCTTAGCGTTATTCCTGTCTCCTTCGTTTTGCTGGGCGCTCTGGTCGTAGGCGGCCAGCATTTTTTCAGCCAGGAGCGCCATCGTCTGAAATCCGATTTCGCCGTGACGGTGGCCTATATCCACGAACAGGAACGATTTTTAGCGCAGCTCAAGGCAGATGCCGCCAAACTGCAAGCCGGGCCGGAGCCAGAACCTCCACCGGTAGAAAGCGGCCGTTCCGTGAATATCTGGCGGCCAACAGCCAGCGTCTCGTTTTCCATGATTTGCGAGCAGCACTGCCGCGCCCCCAAAGAGGCCTACGGAACCTTGGGGGCCGATCTGGCCGACAGCTTTGCGTCCTTTTGGGCCAGATCCTATTTTCCCTCCGGCTACCTGTTCCTGTTCCATCCCGACATGGAGGACAGCCTGAGCATTCCGGAGCTGGAATCCTCCCGCACAGATACGGTCCTGCCTATTGCGTCGCACAAAGAAGCACGCGACCACGTCCAGCCCTGGAGCACGCCTTTACCCGGTCCACAAGCAGTGAAGTGGGTTTCCCTGCCCGACCACCCCTTGCATATGCTGGGCATCATCCCGGTTGCCTTGCCCGGACTGCCCGTACCTGGTGCAGACCCGGCCCGATTCCAGGCCATGAGTCTGTTTGACAAAGGCAGGCTGCGGGAATTTTTCAATCAGTCCGAAGCGCCTGTCGGGTATCGATTCTGGCTGCACCATACCCAGCAAGGTTTGCTGATCGGTAAAAACGACTCCCCTGATTTGCAGCACGATGGTTTTAGCATCAGCTGGCGGGGCCTGGCCTTTCAAATGAGCGATCCCTCCGGCACCTGGACAGGGCGCTACCTGATCAGCCCCAGTCAGTTGCTGGATAGCACATGGGTGCCCCTGGGCACGGTCGTATTTTTATTGCTGAGTTTGCTGGGCGGCATGGCTTATGCCCGCTGGTACGGGCGCCGTGTGGTGGAGCCAGCACGTCAGGCCCAACGTGCACTGCTGGAAAGCCGGGACTTCAACCGCAGCATCATTGATACCTCGCCGGTAGCTCTGTGCGTGATCAGCAAAGAAAAGCGGCAGATTATTTTTGGCAATGCCCAGGCACTGGAATGGCTGGGGCTGGATGCGGGGGATGTATTACCTGAACAGGCACCGCTAGCCTTGGCCCTGAACACCTTGCAGCAACAGGGAGCGCAGGCCACCGAAGGCAAAGTAGATTTAGCAGATGGACGCAGCCTGCATTTGGCCTGCGCACCCAGCCGCTACCATGAGCAGGACGTTCTGCTGTGTGTGTTGATGGACCTGACGGCACAAGAAGAAATCCAGCGTGAACTGGAACGCGCGCGCGCGGCCGCCGATGAAGCCAGTACGGCCAAATCCGCTTTCCTGGCCACGATGAGTCATGAGATTCGCACGCCTCTGTACGGCGTTTTGGGCTCCCTGGAGTTGCTGTCCATGACCGAATTAAATAGCCAGCAGCATCAACAGGTAGACCGAATTCAAGGTGCCTCGCGCCAGTTGTTGCAGATCATCAGTGACATTCTGGATATCAGCCGGATTGAAGCGGGCCAAACTCATGTGCAGTCGGTGCCCCTGGACCCGATTGCTTTGGTCCAGGATTGCACCGCCACCTATACCGCCATGGCTCAGCAAAAAAACCTGCTGCTGTTTTGCCATATAGACCCGGATGTCCCGTCCTGCGTCCTGGGCGATCCTTTGCACATACGTCAGATTCTGAGCAATCTGATCAGCAATGCCGTCAAGTTCACTCAGGCAGGGCACATTATTGTGCGACTGCGTCTTGAGCAGATTGCCCAAGGAAAAGCCCAATTAATGTTTCAGGTGGCTGATAGTGGCGTGGGCATTGAGCACGAACGACAGGACAAACTATTTACCCCCTTTTATGTCGCCCATGCGGGCGAGCACACCATACGAGGGGCAGGCTTGGGCTTGTCCATCTGTGCCCGTCTGGCCGAACTGATGGACAGTCAGATTCAGTTAACCAGTGAACCAGGACTGGGCAGCAGTTTCTCCTTTACGCTGAATCTGGACATAGAGCCCAAAGAGGCCCAAACCCGCCCTGCCCCGAACCTGCATGGCATGAAGCTGCATGTGCGAACACCTCATGCCGAATTGTCCGAGTCGATCTGCAATTGGCTCATCCGCTGGAATGCCCAGGCACAAGCCCTGCTGCCCAGCGACTCCCTGACAGGCCAGGCCGAAGAGATCTTGCTGGATGTGATGATGCCCGGCAGCCAGCCGTTACCTCATTGGCTCGGCCCCTACCTCAGTGTCTCGGCACGCGATGGCAGTAGTACCTTGCCGGAGGCGGATGGCACCAGTCCCGAAAGCATCGCTCGTTCCCTGGAGCGCTGGCAGGCACAACAACATGCCACGCCGGCACAAATCCTGGAGTCCACGCCACCCGCCAAAACAGCGATCAAGCCCCCCAGCCGCCCAGGCCTGCATGTGCTGGTCGCTGAAGACAACCCGCTCAATCAGGCGACCTTGCGTGAACAGCTGGAGCGTTTGGGATATCAGGTAACCCTGGCTCAAGATGGCGAAGAGGCCTTGAGTCTGTGGGATGACAACAACCATGATTTGCTACTGACAGACGTCAATATGCCCAATATGACGGGCTACGAGCTGGCACGTCATCTGCGTGCACAAGGCATGAATGCACCCATCATTGGCATTACCGCCAACGCCATGCGCGACGAAGCCCAGCGCTGTACGCAAAGCGGCATGAACGCATGCCTGGTCAAGCCCATGAATCTGGCCACCCTGAGCAGTCTGCTGGAATCGTTAGCTACCTCACCTGTGCCCAAACGCTATCGGGAGATTTTCCGCAGCACCATGAGCAAGGATTTACAGACCCTGGAACAAGCCCTGCATGAGCAAAACGCGGCGCAAAGCCAGGCCGTCTTGCATCGCATGGCTGGAGCTCTGGTGGTAATGGGTCTGCATGAAATCGCGGACAGAGTGAAAGAACTGGAACAGAATTTCAGGCAAAATACTCAACAAACTGAAACACAAGTTCATACAGCCGCTGCCGTGTGCCAGGCACTACGCGAGCTGATTGAACAAGTCTAGCAAAACAGGCAAGGAAACCCGAATGCCCGCCATTCAGAAACTGCGCGTCATCATTGCAGACGATCACCCATTGATTTTGATGGGGATACGCGAGCTGCTGGGCCGCGATATCAACCTGAGCGTTGAGGCCGTAGCTGCCAGCCCCTCGGAGCTGGTCGAGCACCTGCAGAAAAACCAGCCCGATACCATCATTACCGACTACTCCATGCCCGGCGATGAGCAGTATGGCGACGGGATGCGCTTCATTTCTTATCTACGGCGCCACTTTCCCGACGTCAAACTGATTGTGCTGACCATGGTGTCCAACCCCATGATTATTTCTTCTTTGTACGATGCTGGCGTACAAGGAGTTGTCCTCAAACAGGACGAGCTCTCTGAAGTCCTGGTCGCCCTGCACTTGTTGCGCCAAGGCGTGAAGTACTACCCGGCCAATTTCAAGCAAGATACGCCCAAAGACGTGCTGACCAGCTCGGTACAGGAGCGCCTGGAGTCCCTGAGCCCAAGGGAATTTGAAGTCCTGCGCCTGTTTGCCATGGGAGACTCCATCAGCGCCATTGCTGAACAATTAAACCGCAGCATCAAGACTATCAGCGCCCAAAAAGCATCGGCCATGCGCAAACTGAACGTGCATAACAACCAGGACCTGATTGCGTTCTGTACCCAGAACAACCTGTTCTCCTGAATGCGCACAAGGCAGGGCCGGGCATGCCTGATTCATGTCGCCCAACGCTGACGCATCCACATATCCAGCTCAAAGGCGGGTGTGGGTTTGGCGAACAAATAGCCTTGAGCATAATCACAGCCCATTTGTCGTAAGCAATCCAGATCCTCCTGCTGCTCTACTCCTTCGGCGGTAACACGCAGGCCACGCTGCTTGGCCACCCGGATCCAGTCTTGTACCTGTTCGCTTTGCTCGCGACTGTGCGCCAAGCCATACACACTTTGCCGGTCCAATTTGAGTTCTGAAAACGGGGCTGACATCAAACGTTCCATTGAGCTGTAGGCCACCCCGGCATCATCTTGCGCCAGCCCAAAGCCCATCGCTACCAGGCGTGAAGCCCCTAAAAACAAGGCGCAGGGCGTCCGGGTGTTGGAGTTTTCCAGCAACTCCAACGTAATCTGGCTGGCCTGCCCCTGCTGTTCCTGTACACAGGCCATCAGACGATCTGGCAGGCTGACATCATCAAGCAAATGAGTGGGCAGGTTCACTGCCACAGGCACCGACAAACCCTGACGACGCCAATAGGCCTGCAAACCTAGAACTTCTTGCAGCATATGCAAGAGCAAAGCCTCGTCCAGGCCATGCTCACTGAACCAGGGCAAAAACACATCGGGGGACAAGACACCCCATTGAGGGTGACGCCAGCGCGCCAGAGCCTCCAACGCAACCAACTGCTGGGACTGCACCGAGACCTTGGGCTGCAGCCACGCCTGAACCTGCTCCTTTCGCAAGGCATCGAGCAAAACGGCCCGCGTAATCAGCATCCCGCCCTGTTCAGGCTGAGCGCACCCGCTACGGCCCGAAAAGCCGTAAGGCCGGACTAGGCGGCTGCTCAAGGCCTTGCTGTCTACCGGAGCTGCGCTTGCTTTAGCAGAACGCCCGACAGCAGGGACAATGCGCCGGGGCATCCACAAGCCTGACTCCGAGCGAGGCTGACGAAGCAAGTTCATCACCATCGTAGGTGGCATGTGAGAAGTGGATGGTGCGAACATGAATGTCCCCGGCTAACAATGAACAGACTGGAATTTCCAGGCCAGAATCGATAACTGAGATCGTAAGATTTCCTGCGGGCTAATGGCCTAGGAATAGTCTGAAAACCCCAGCCCTTGCCAGTGCAGCCCGCTCTTTGTATGAGCGGATGCCCTTACAGGCCTAGTCATACATGAACGTGACCACGGCCTCGGCCTGCAAACTGCCTGGAGTTACCGTGCCGCTTTGCACATTGGGCAATTGCACATACTGGGCGGTGATAGGCAAATGCATATCAGATAAAGAGCTGCTTGTTGGCCCTTCCACGACGGGGGGCCGGTCCGGCAAAGTAGAACCCACAGGCGCAGGACCAAACTCGATTGGCTGCTGGCTATCCCGGTGATACAGACGCACACCAACCGACGGATGTGAAGAGCGCAAATAATTCTTGGGCTCCGAACTGGCACGAGTATCGGTAAAAAAGGCCTTGATCGTGGTACCTGCCGGACAGCCGCGGCCTACCAGTTCAAAGTTCTGTTCAGCGATCCTCCCCTCGCTGCGACTGCTGCCATATGCGGCCAACTGCGAGAGGGTGATGGGCGGCATGGACACCACCCGGTTCAGGTCAGCCGACGAACAGGTGGGTGCTGGTGGTTTGGGCATTTCGGGAATTCCGCCCCCTTTTACCAAAGGCCCCATAAGATCAAGGATCCCATTAACGCAAATTGTGTTTCTGCCTGCCGAACTAGTCCGAGAAACAAAAGCAGTAACTGCCTGCTCATTAGTGACCTCAAGCTTTCCACCTTTATATTTTTCCGCGTCGATCACCACGATTTCGTATTTAAAATAATACGAAATCGTGTAACTTTTTGGGCCTTCTCCGGTCAACATCTTCCCCATATAAGAAACAGAAACCGGGGTTCCGTCAGGACGGACAGAGGACGCAGTAAACGCGTAAAGACTATAAAAACCATTCCAGGAAACTCGTACTCCCACACCAGGTGTCTTGGGCATAGGAATAGCGTTATAGGGGTGATTACCACCGTTCACTCCCCCCGCATCCACACTGGCTTTACGCTCTTTTGACGAATAAAAGAATGTCGCGTTTGTCAATGCTGATGCTATTACCTGACCGTTATAGAATCCATTTCCATAAGGCTCGACTTTCCAGTCATATAAATTCAAATCCGTATTTCTTAGGCAATCCTCACTAGCTTGAGCAACAGCATTCACGGAAAAGCAGGTAAAAAAACCGGCTACCAGTATTGAACACAACTTGCTTTTGCATTTTTTATTTCTCATGGGATTACCTTTTTTTAAATAGGCATGTAAAAAGACCCAGATATAATTTCACCCATTCATACCCCAACAAACCATAAGACTATTCCGATAGTGCTTTTTACCTACTGTCTGAATCTGTGAATCAAGCCGGCTAAAGCGCATAGATCAGAGGCCGGAAAGCTGCAAAATCGACGAGCTTTTCCCGTCCTCGACGTCCTCTGGTAAACCCCAGTATGTTTAGGCATCAATATTTTGTAGATTGAAAAAGCAGACATCTGAGTCTGCCAAAACACATGCATGCGCTGCCAACGTTGCCAGCGACATGCAGGCAATAAAGCCTCACTCCCTGTCACCAGGGGTGGGGCTTTTTTTGTGCGCGTCATTGGCGCATGCACGGTTTTGAAAACGATAAGGAGAGGACAAATGACTGTAAGTGTCAAAGACACCCTGGCTGCAAAAGGAATACACCCCAGTCCCGAACATCTGGCCAAGCTGGAGACCAAATGGCGCGAGATTCAAGCCATGAAAGGCAATCTGGAAGGCATCGCCATTGACGATGCCGACCTTGCTATCAAACACCTGGCCGGAGGGGATCACCATGAATAAGGAATTGCTTGAGCTAAGCGTCATTGAACTGGCGGACAAACTGCGCAACAAGGCTGTTTCTCCTGTCGAAGTGACCGACAACCTACTGGCCTACATCGACGAGTCGAACCCACAGACCAACGCCTACATTTCCGTCACCGCCGAGCAGGCCAGAAAAAGTGCCAAACAAGCCGAACAGGACATCATGGCCGGCAAGTACAAGGGCGTGTTCCATGGTGTGCCCCTGGCGCTGAAAGACAATATCTACTTTGCGAACGAGGTCACCACCATGGCCTCCAAGATTCACAAGGACTTTGTCTCCAAGGACGACGCCACCGTTGCCACCAAGCTGCGCGATGCCGGGGTAATCTTCACCGGCAAGCTGAACATGCACGAATATGCCTGGGGCATTGACAACAACAACCCGCACTTTGGTGCCGTGCATAACCCCTGGAACCCTGATCGCGTCCCCGGCGGTTCCAGCGGTGGCTCCGGCGCCGCCGTTGCCTCCCACAGCTCTTACAACACGCTGGGTACTGACACAGCCGGTTCCATTCGCATCCCGTCGGCCGCTTGCGGCATTGTGGGCCTGAAACCCACGCACGGACGCGTCAGTAAATTTGGCGTCTATCCGCTGGCCTGGACCCTGGACCACGTTGGCCCCATGTCCAAAACCGTAGCGGACGCTGCCGCGATGCTGGAAGTGATTGCCGGTTTTGATCCCCGCGACCCGACCTGCGCCAATGTCCCTGTCGGCTCCTACCTGAGCGCTCTGAACGGCAACGTCAAAGGTCTGCGCATCGGCATCATCGAAGACTACTTCTTCAAGAACGTCGACTCGGGAATTGAAAAAGTCATTCGCGACCGCCTGGCCGACCTGGAAAAACAGGGCGCCAAGGTCATCCCCCTGAACGTGCCTGCCCTGCGCTACTCCGAATGGGCCGAGTTGGCCGTCAGCCTGACCGAGGCGGCGTCCATCCACCACCAGGACCTGATCAAACGCCCAGAAGACTTTGGCGGTGACATTCGCTTCCTGTTTGAACTGGGCGAACTGTTCAGCGGCATCGACTACCTGCAAGCCCAGCAAGTACGCCGCGCCCTCAAACAGCAATTTACCGGCACCTTCAGCGACGTAGACGTCATCATCGCCCCCACCCTGCCTTGCCAGGTACCGGACATTGGCGTGGATACCGTCAACATCAACGGAAAAACGCTGGACTTCATCGACGAAGGCATCCGCTTTACCGGCCCCAGCAACCTGACCGGTCTGCCGGCCGTCACGGTGCCCGCCGGTATCTCCAACGGCATGCCCGTAGGCCTGCAAATCATCGGCCCTGCCTTTGAGGAAGCACGCATCCTGAACGTAGCCTACGCCGTAGAAGCGATGAAACCCCTGGCAGGACACCAACCCGCTCTGAAGCCTTAAGCCGACCCCGGCCCCACCTGTATGCATAGGCAGCCGGGGCCGTTTTTTTACACCACAAGCCAGAACTCCAATTTGGGATTCTGGCTTGCTCTTTATGTATTTCCCAAGCCCCTCAAGCCCGCCGCCCGACCAATCGGCGGGTCAGAGTCCTTGCCGCCGGCGAACCATTGCGTAGGGATGCAAGCGCCCTTCTGTTTGACGGGGACGCTTGTGGCTGGTCCGGGGGACCAGTCACCCCCGGAGTTAAGGGCGCGCCCGGAGCAATGGTACGCCAAGGGCACCGGTGCGCAGCACCGGCAAGGGCTCAGCCGATTGGTCGGGCGGCGGGCTTGAGGGGCGTCTTGGCAAAAAAACCCAGATACTGACCAAGAATCAAGCTCCCACACTCACATCCAGACAATCAAACACCGCAGGCATCAAATGCGCCACATTCAATCGCGTCCTGTCCTTGAACTCCTTGCTGACGGCAAACGCACTTCCCGGCATCAGCAAGACCCCTTTGCTCTCCAACCGCTGAATAAAATCCGCCAAATCCGGCAGATCCGGATGCCGAACCCACAAGAACATCCCACCTTGCGCCTGTACCTCGAACTCCCAGCCATATTCCTTCAGCACCTTCTGCGCAATTTGCTGGTGCGTCATCAACTGGCGTTGAATCGCCTGCGTGTGCTTGGCATAAGTGCCATCGGCCAGAATCGTATTCACAAAACGCTCGCAAAACCCCGGTACGGCCACACTGGTCAACAATTTCAGACGCAGCAAGGACTCCATCAACTTCGGCCCACAAACCAGATATCCGATACGCAAGGAAGCCGACAGCGACTTGGAGAAACTGCCTATATAGACCACATGCTCAAAATCCCCCAACCCCGCAAACGTCTGACGCACACCAGGGAATAAATCCCCATACACATCATCTTCCACAATCAGAAAATCGTGTTCGGCTGCGCGCTTCAGCACTTCAAAAGCCACCTTGGGACTTAAACCCGCAGCAGTTGGATTATGAAAAGTGCTATTGCAGAAAAAAGCCCGCACTTTGTGAGTCTGCAAAATACGATCCAGCACCGCCACATCCGGCCCATCCGCCAGACGAGGCACCCCGACAGGTATCCCACCGCACAAACGAATCAGCTTGATCAAATTACTGCTGCAAGGCTCATCCACCAGAACATGATCCCCGGCGCGAATCACCGTGCGCGAGATCAGATCCAAGGCTTGCGTTGCTCCCAGGGTCGTCAAAATCTGCTGAGGGGAAACCTGGATCAAGGTCGATTGACGCAGCAAGAGGGACAACTGCTTGCGTAACGGCAGATACCCATGAATATCGCCATACTCCACCAAACCACTACGGCCAGATCGGGCCGTTTTGCGTATGGCCTTGGCCAGCATATCCGTATCCCGCCAAGGCAGGGGCAACCAACCACAGCCCAGCTTGCACTGCTCGGGCCTGGCCTGCAGCAGTTTAAACAAGGGATCCATCGGGGCTTCGGACGGCAGAATGGGCAGGTCCTCGTTCAAACCGGACCAGCGGGCCACAAAATAACCGCGCCCTTGCAAGGCCTCCAGCATGCCCTCACCCACCAGACGGGTGTACGCACTGACGACTGTGTGATGGCTCAAACCCTCCCTTGCCATCATCTTGCGAATCGAAGGTAACTGCTGCCCTACCGCCCACTCGCCCTGGAGGATGGCGTCCTTCAAACGCTCATGAAAACCCATACCTGCCTGCTCCCCAAACACTGTTAGAAAAAATTAGCTAACAGTTTTCAGGATAGTACACCGACTGTTCGAGACAGGGGCCCCCGACAAGGCCAAAATCCCCACCAGCATGTGCAGGCGTGACCAGCATTTTCTCCTGCACATGCAGAACGCGTTGCATCACACTTCCGCTGTTCCTGACTGCACGATCAGCCTCAATATCCCTCGCCACGTAGCACCATGACTGCCACCCACCTTCCTTACAGAACCTACCTTTACTTTCTGGCCCAATCCATCAACCTGACCACTGCCGTCATGTCTGTCACCATGGCTGCTTTGGTAGGTGGCAGTTTGGCCCCCGAGCCCTGGTTATCCACCGTGCCCTACGGTTTTCAGTTCCTGTTTGTGATGCTCTTTACCTTGCCCGCCTCCAGATTGATGGCTGCCATAGGTCGCAAGAAATCCTTTCTGCTGGCAAGCCTGCCTTTGGCTGTATCGGGGGTGGTGGGATATTGGGCGATAGAAATGAAGCTGTTTTCCTGGCTGGTGGCCTCACACGCCCTGCTGGGAATCTATATTGCCTTTGCCAACTTCAATCGCTTTGCGGCCACGGACGGACTGAACAACAGATTGAAACCACGCGCCATTTCATTAGTTGTGGCTGGCGGGGTAGTTGCCGCCGTGTCAGGCCCAATGCTGATACGGGGTTTGAAAAGCAGCAGCTTCGGACAGGAATTTGCCGCCTGCTATGCTGCCTTCACCGTTCTGGCCCTAGTGTCGCTGATGCTGAATCTGCTCATCAAAGAAATAAAACCGAGTCATGGCGCGGCACTCGGGGAAAAAAGCCGTGGCCAGGCACTTGGGCTGGTGCTGCACAACAAAACCCTGGCCATTGCCATCTGCATTGCGGCCATAGGTTACGGCATCATGAATCTGCTGATGATTCAAGCTTCCATGCATATGTCCCATCTTCATGTGCATTTCTCGGATATCAGCACCGCCATTCAATGGCATGTGCTGGCCATGTTTGCCCCCTCCTTTTTCACCGGCTTTCTGATTCAAAAATTTGGCCTGAAAACCATTGCCATCAGCGGCATCGTGCTCTTGCTGCTCAGCAGTCTGGCCAATATCGTGGCTCATACTTATACGGCACTGAGCCTGTCCCTGTTAACGCTGGGGCTGGGATGGAACTTTACTTATGTCGGTGGCAGTGCCTTGCTGAGCAACTGTCTGGAAGGCAAGCCGCAAGCTATGGCGGTACAGGGCTTGAATGATCTGGGCGTCTCCATCTTTGCCACACTGGGTGCCTTTGCCCCTGCCTTCCTGTTCAGCTTTGCTGGCTGGAGCGGCACCAATATTCTGGCCGGACTTATCTGCCTGACGCTACTGCTTCTGTCGCTGATCTATATCCCGCCCCAAACATCAGGCAAGCCATAGATCCGGACCTTACCCACTGAACACGCTAGCGGGCTTTCAAGCCCGCCCCTGCACAATCACGGCTTCCTATGAAAAGCGGCAGGATTTTTGTACTCCTGTCGATAATCGCAAGCCGTGAAAATCAGATAGTTCTTAATTTTCTGCCCGCATCTGCATGGTCCAATTCCCGTGCAGCACAAGCCCAGACACTCTGATCGCGCCACGCGAGGCTATCACTTACCACAGGCAGAAATGGCCTGCATGTCCCAACTTGGCTGCAACGCTCGAACTCAATGCTCGTCCCCTAAAAGAATCTGAATAAAGATAGTCGAACGTCTCGAGGTGTTTATGCGATTCGCTGTTCCCGGCGCGGCCATCCTGGTCGCTCTTTTTCTTTCTGCTTGCCAAGCTAGCGCCCCTGTTCGGCCCACCCCGGAATCCGCCGCGTCGGGCAAGGAAGACAAGTGCTTTCAAGAGTTCGCCGCGCTGAAAGAGCTGGACCCCGTCTCTTATGAGAAATATCGACAGCAAATGCAGACCATTGATGAGAACTTTGGCATCTACAAGGCCAATGCATCTCTGATTGATGAAAATGCGTCTGAAATCATGCTGACCGAAGTGAATAAAATGCTTTCCCTGGTTTGCATCCGGATCAACAACGCCGTCTATTCCAATATGGTCGATCGCGTTCAATCCCTGAACAAGCTATGAAAAAGTACTTCAATGCAGCCCTGTGCTGCACCTTGCTGATTTTCTATGAGGCCTCTCACTCGGTTGGAACAGGTTTACTGGACCGCCTGGCCCAGGAAAACATTATTGGCGACGGCCTAGCTCGCCCCCAACCCGCCTCAAATCCAGTAAAGCGAAATACCGTCCCCTCTTTCGCTGTCGATTCTGATCAGGACAACAGCCAAGCCTTGCTCCGCAACGAACTGCATCAAGCCAATACTCAGTTGATCGCCTTGCAACAGCGCCTGTCGGATGCCGAAAACCTGAATAGCCAGCTGCAACAACAACTCCAGCAGCTACAGGCAGAACCGGATGGAGCTCTGGTCCTGGCGCCCATTGCTATCGATCAGGAGCAGAACCAAGCACGGATCAAGGAATTGAGTCAGCGTCTGGAAGAAGAGCTGAGTCAGAAACATGCTTTGGCATCAGAACTGGAAAGCCTGCAAAGAGACCGAAGCCTGGAGCTGTCTAATGGCCAGTCACAAGACAGCAGACTGGCTGCAAATGCGGCTGAAATCACCACCCTCAAAAAAGAAATTGATGGTCTGAAGGAAACAAAACAGGACTTGCAGCACAGACTGGTCGCGCAGGCTCTTACTGCCAGCAAGGCCGAATCTGGCGGAGCCCCCAGGCGCATGATTGTGAATGATGCAGCCTCGTCAGATATCCGCCTTAGCTATGCCATCGGAGCCTGGTATGCGGACAGTGCGCCGCACGAGACACAGAAGCTGGCATCCATTGGCAAAACACTGGATTTGCAAGCCTTCTCACAAGGCTTCAGCGACAAGATCGATCAACGCCTGCAGCTGTCCTCCAGCATCATTTCTGTGGAGCTGGCCAACGTAGACAAGTTATTGGAGCAAGCCATGCTGTCCAAGAACGAGAAACAGGCTAAGTCTGTTCTTGCGGCGGCTGGAGCCGAAAAAGGCGCAATCAAAATGCCTGATGGTGTGGTCTACAAAATCTTGAGCAAGGGCAAGGCGCCCATGGTAACCGCTAGCAGCGACATTCTGTTTGAACTGGATGAGGAACTGGCCACAGGTGAGGTGCTGGCGGCCAGAGAAACCAAAACCAGTCTCACCACGAACTTGCCGCCCCTATTCCAAGATATCGTCAAACAACTGGGTATTGGCGGTTCGGCAAGAATCCATATCCCTATCACCGAGGCTCATGCTGCTACTGGTGTGCTGCCGGGCTCGGTATCGATCACTACCATCAAAATTATTGGTGTGAAATAAGACTGGAATAGAGGTGCCCCATTCCTCCGCATCAAGGATCGAGCCGGATATCAGGTATCGGATGTCGGATGTCGGATGTCGGATGTCGGATGTCGGATGTCGGATGTCGGATGTCGGCATCAGTATATTTTCCAACACAGGATGGCGGCTCCAACACAAAAAAAGAGCCGCCAAACCTGTCGTTTAACGAGCGGTATAGCCCCCGTCGGCCACCAGACATGCTCCCGTCATGAAGCTGGCCCCCTGCGACAGCAGGAAGGCAATGGCATGGGCAATTTCATCTGAATGCCCCAAGCGGCCAATAGGATGCTGAGTCACCAGATCAGCCCGCGCCGCCTCGTCGTAGTCCGACAGAATCGGTGTATCCACATAGCCGGGGTGAATCGTATTGATGCGTATGCCTTTGGAGGAGTATTCCAGCGCAGCGGCTCGGCTCAACCCCACTACCCCATGTTTCGCCGCGTTATAGCCGGGCAAACGGGCATTGGACACCAGGCCCATGATGGACGACATATTCACAATCGCCCCACCACCCGCTGCCAAAATAGCCGGAATCTGATAGCGCAAGCCATAGGCTACGCCATTCAGATTGGTGTCGATCAGGCGATGCCAATCATCCAGATCCATCTCCCCAACCGGCTTGGAGCCGCCCAGAATGCCTGCATTATTGACAGCAAAGTGCAAAGCGCCGAAATGCTCAATGGCACAATCCACCAAGGCTTTCACTTGCTCAGGCTTGGTCACATCGGCTACTTGGGCTACCGCCTTGCCACCCGCTTGTTCGATCTCCTTGACCACCTCCTCCAGGGCACTACGATTTCTACCGGACACCACCACAGACAAACCATTCGCAGCCAGCACACGTGCGGTCGCAGCGCCAATACCTGACGTTGCCCCCGTCACCAAAGCAGAGTGACCAGAGAATGAATACTTCATTGTGGAACTCCTTAAAAATAGGCCCCAGTAAAAGTGGGGCCCGGATTTTCGCTGGCTAATTTTGGATTGAAATACTGATTTTGTTCTCGCAGCGACGTGATCCCCCAACTCAAATAGAGGTGTAGCCCCCATCGGCCACCATGCAGGCGCCCGTCATGAAGCTGGCACCATCCGAAAGCAGGAAAGCAATGGCATGGGCGATTTCATCCGCATGGCCCAAACGACCAATCGGGTGCTGGGCCACCAAAGCAGCGCGCGCGGCCTCATCAAAGCCCGACAGAATGGGGGTATCCACATAACCGGGGTGGATGGTATTGATGCGTATGCCTTTGGAGGAATACTCCAAAGCCGCAGAACGGCTCAGGCCGACGACTCCATGCTTGGCCGCGTTGTAGCCGGGCAATGTCGGATTGGCAACCAGGCCCATGATGGAAGACATATTCACAATGGCGCCGCCCCCTGCCGCCAAAATGGCGGGGATCTGATAGCGCAGGCCATAGGCTACGCCGTTCAGATTAATGTCGATCAGGCGACGCCAGCCATCCAGGTCCATTTCGCCAGCCGGGCCGGAATCCCCGCCCACACCGGCGTTATTGACGGCAAAGTGCAAGGCCCCGAAATGCTCAATGGCGCAATCAACAGCCGCCTTTACTTGATCAGGCTGGGTGACATCGGCCACATTGCCCACGGCCTTGCCACCGGCCTGCTCAATTTCCTTGACCACGGCCTGCACGGCATCAGCCTGTACGTCGGACACCACGACCGACAAACCATTGGCCGCCAGCATGCGGGCCGTGGCGGCACCAATGCCGGAGGCTGCACCCGTTACCAGAACAGAGTGGCCGGAAAATGAATACTTCATACTCAAAACTCCTTCAAAAATTCATTCACGCCAAATCTCAGGATTTGCGCTGACGAGTCCTGGACGGAGCGCCCGTGCTGGCAGGCTGAGCTACAGCCTTGCTCTGTCCGGATGCTGGCGATGGGCTCATGGCAGGTTTAGATACTGGCGATTTGCTTGTAGCAGGAGCTGCCGAGCTTGAAACGGCGGAGGCTGGAGTCCCAGCAACGCGGGTCGCTTTACCCGTTTCCTTGCTGGGCT
This sequence comes from Alcaligenes nematophilus, assembly GCF_026344155.1. NCBI lineage: Bacteria > Pseudomonadati > Pseudomonadota > Betaproteobacteria > Burkholderiales > Alcaligenaceae > Alcaligenes > Alcaligenes nematophilus. The sequence continues at coordinate 1,061,786 of NZ_JAPKMZ010000001.1, forward strand.
CCGCCGATTTGGCCTGGGGTTTGGCCGCTGTATTACCCTCTGCTTTTGTCGTGGCGCCAACCTTGGTATCACCCATGGAGCGAGCAACAGGCTTGTCAGCTGCGGGCTTGGCGGCTGCTTTCGTTGTGACCTTGCTTGCTGTTTTGGCGACGGGCTTGGTGCCTGCACTGCTCGATTTCTCGCCCTGCTCCTGCCGTTTGGCGGCCGACTCGAACAAGCCAAGAACTTCTTGGGAAGCTTGAGTTACCGCCTCGGAGGCAGGGTCTTGTTCGTCGATGGCGCTGATCAATTGCTTGATCAGGGATGCCACCAGACGAATTTCCTCGGGCGTCTGCTTGCTAAGCAAATGGGGAATCGCTTCCACGGCCTTATGACCGTGGTGCGCCAGCACCAGGGCCTGCTCGCGAATCGCAGCACGCATTTTTTCAATATCAAAATTGCCCGTGTCGTATTGCTCGCGCAAACGCATGGCGGCATGGTGATAACGCTCGTCCACGCTGTTGCGCTGCTTGGCTATATGGAACAAACCACGCAGTGCTGCTTCCAGCAAACCGCCTTCGTTCAACAAGCCATCCAATCTGTGCATTTGCTGGCGTACAAAGGCCAGATGCTCGGGCGAACTACCAGGATGGGGACGCGCCGGGATGGAATCGCCCGGTGCATGACCGGCCAGGGCCATCAGCAAAGGAGAGCCATAGACGGTGTCGAACCAGATCTGATAGATGCTGTCGCGGCGGTCACGATAATTATTCAAGACCCGTTCCATGGCCTGGGAGAAATTCTCCTGCGCCTCCAGGAAAGGATTATCCTCATCCACAGTCTGACGCTGCTGTGCGATATTCTCGGCCCATTGGTGGATCGTTGCGGCCCAGGGATGGGCGCTGGTCCAGGACTCGTAAGACAAGCGCATGGGATGCAATGCTTCCAGCAACGCGGCGGTATAAGGCGTAGTCAAAGCTTTTACCCAAGGCTGCAAGGTGCTCTTGTAAAAAGCCAGATTGATTTCCGACAGACGGGCAGCGGCAGCAAAGCGGCGATCAGATTCGGGATCAGGCTGCACAATCTCCGCAATTTCAGCCAGGCTGCTTTGACGCACCGACATCAGATAGGGGTCATTCAATAAGGTGTCGTCGTCGGGCGTTTCCTCGACAGTGGCCCGATAAATTCCGGCGGGCAACAGGTCAATTTGATCAATCGTGCTGGCAAATTTGCGGTGCTCTTTACTGCCCACACTGCCCGACACAAAAATACCCAGGTGCCCGATACGATCATGGGTCGTGAACACAATGGTCTGGTCGTGACTGCGTACATCATCGTCGTCCAGATACAAGTCAGTAATCCAGCCCAGGGCCTGTGCAGGCGGCGTGATGTTGTCGCCAAAGGAACTGAACACCACAATGGGCGAGCGAATATTGCGCAGGTCGATACGGATGCCATCCGACGTCAACAACTGGGCTGTAGACAGCTTGTTGCCAATGAACAGGTTGTCCACGATGTACTGCATTTCCACATCATTCAAAAAGACATAACCCCCCCAGTACTTCTCGAAACCGATATAGCGCTCGGCCTCGGTGTCGGCCTTGGCGTACACGTTGTACTGCTTGGACCACAAGGTATTGGCCGGGTCCAGGTTCTCGAAATTCTTGACCAGCCACGCACCATCAAAACGGCCATTGCCCAGGTCGCTGGTCAGGGCGGTCAGCCAACTGCCGCCCAGCAGACCACCGGCATAACGCATGGGGTTGCGACCGGCCCAATAGGACACGGGCGCACCGGCCAGAATCAAGGGGCCAAACAGCTCCGGCCAGACGGCGGCGGCCATCATGACCTGCCAGCCCGCCTGACAATTGCCAATCACCACCGGCTTGCCCTGACTTTCCGGATGCAATTCAGCCGCTTTGCTGACAAAGGCAGCATGGGCTCGCATCACATCCTCGACGGTCTGACCGGGAACGGGGTCCGGTAAAAAACCAACAAAGTAACAAGGGTGCCCGGCTTGCAGCGCAGCACCGATTTCACTGTCGGACTTGAAGCCACCGATCCCCGGTCCGTGCCCTGCCCTGGGGTCCACCACCAGGAAAGGACGTTTGCTGGGATCGGTAGGCTGATCTTCCGGTGCCAGAATGCGCACCATCAGATAGTTAACGGGTCGGGGAAGACTCAGGCCCGACATGACCAGTTCAGCCGGGAAGTTCAGCACATTGGGCACCTCAACCTTGCGTTGAGCCTGGTACTGATCCCCGACCTGACGCTCGATATCGGCATACAGAATGGCGCGCTGCCAGGCGTCCACCAGGTACGAGGAGACGGTCTGACCCAGGTTCCAGGGATTCATCATCCAGGAGGACCAGGCCGTGCTGTCGTCACGAGACTTATCTGTCATCATCTTCTCCCTTCCATCAGCTATCTGTTCAAGCGGCCTCAATGGCAATCGCTACGCCTTGACCACCGCCAATGCACAAGGTGGCCAGACCTTTCTGGGCACCACGGCGACGCATTTCATGAACCAAGGTCACCAGCACGCGCGCGCCGGAAGCACCAATGGGGTGACCCAAAGCGATGGCACCGCCATTGACGTTGACCTTGTCCATATCCCACTGCAAGTCTTTGGCCACCGCCAGCGATTGAGCGGCAAAGGCTTCGTTGGCTTCGATCAAGTCCAGTTGATCCAGTTCCCAACCCACCTTCTTCAAGACCTTGCGACTGGCCGATACCGGGCCAATACCCATGATGGCCGGATCTACGCCCGTGCTGGCCCAGCCACGAATCCAGGCCAGAACGGGCAGGCTCAATTCCTTGGCTTTCTCTGCGCTGGCCAGCAAAAGTACGGCTGCACCGTCGTTGATGGTGGACGCGTTGCCGGCGGTAACCGTGCCGTCTTTCTTGAAGGCAGGACGCAGCTTGGCCAAGGACTCCAGCGTGGTTTGGGCACGCGGCTGTTCGTCGGCCTCAACGCGCACAGGGTCGCCTTTACGCTGAGGTACGTCGATGGGGGTAATTTCGTCCTTGAAGCGTCCGGCTTCCATCGCGGCTACGGCTTTACGCTGGGACTCCACCGCAAAAGCATCTTGTTGTTCGCGGGTGATGCCGTAGCGCTCGGCCAGGTTTTCGGCCGTGATCCCCATGTGGTAGTTGTGGAAAGCGTCGGTCAAACCGTCACGCAACAAGGTGTCATCCATCATGGCGTGGCCCAGGCCCAAGCCGGTACGGGCTTTGTGTACAACAAAGGGAGCCAGGCTCATGCTTTCCTGACCACCGGCCAGCACCAGATCGGCATCGCCCAGGGCGATGGCCTGAGCCGCCAGATGCACCGCTTTCAAGCCTGAACCGCAAAGCTTGTTCAGGGACATGGAGGGAACTTCATAAGGCAGGCCAGCGTTCACCGCGGCCTGACGAGCCGGGTTCTGACCAGCGCCGGCGGTCAGAATCTGGCCCAGAATAACTTCATCAATCTGCTCGGCTGCAACGCCCGTGCTCTGGAGCACGGCACGAATCAGTTGTGCGCTCAAATCGTGGGCGGGCACCGTAGACAGCCCCCCTTGAAAACGGCCGATGGGACTACGAGTCGCAGCAACAATGGCGATATCTTTGTGCATATCCATTCCTTTCATAAGTCGCAGGCCCGACAAGCGGGCCCATACAGGCAGCAGCCGAACCGGATCTGGCTTAATACATATGCTGGCCGCCATTCATGGCGACATTACTACCTGTCATAAATCCAGCTGCTTCGCTGGCAATAAAGGTGACCAGAGCGGCAATTTCCTCGGGCTTGCCCAGACGGCCAACCGGGATGCCCGCGATAATGCTGTTACGCACATCTTCAGGCACGGCCATGACCATTTTGGTGGCCAGATAACCGGGGGAAATTGTGTTTACGGTCACGCCCTTGCGCGCCACCTCCTGAGCCAAGGCCTTGGTGAAACCGTGCATCCCTGCCTTGGCGGCCGAGTAGTTGGTTTGACCGAACTGCCCCTTGCTGCCATTGATGGACGAGATATTGATCACTCGGCCCCAGGTACGCTCCAGCATGCCGTCAATAAACGGCTTGGTCACGTTGAACACCGAGTCCAGATTGACGCGCAGCACATCGTCCCACTTGTCTTTGCTCAGCTTGCGGAACGTGCCATCGCGCGTAATACCGGCGTTATTGACCAGGATATCGACTTGCAGACCGTCCTTCTCGATAGCTTGCGCCATTTGCTGGCACGATTCGAAATCGGCCACATCAACGTGATAGCCCTGAAACACATAACCTGCATCGGCCTGCTCTTTAAGCCAGACCTGGGCATCGGCCTCGCTGCGCGAGTGAGTCACCAGAACTTGATGGCCCGCATCATGCAGGGCACGGGCGATCTCTTGGCCCAGACCGCCCATCCCACCTGTCACCAACGCCGTGCGTTTAACCGTAGACATACCGCTTATGCTCCCTTTTTAGTGTCAGAGGCGCTGGCAGCGTTTGCCCAAGGTGCGCCCCACTGCTTGAAAATATCCATCATTGGCACGGCCGCACTGGTATTGCTGACCACCGCCATCACCGACTTCTGCCAGGCTTCCAGCGCTTCCTGCAAACCGGAGGTGAACTCGGTCTGGTTCTGAATCGCTAATTGATTGATGGTCTGGCTGTCGTTAACGCCGTGCTGAAACAAACGCCAGAACGTGTCGGCGGGCAAGGTGGCCAAGGACTGCCAGTTACCCGTTTGCAACAAGCCTTCAATCTCAGCCGTGGTCTGCTCCATGCTGCGCAAATTACTTTTCTGTACGGACTCCAGCCAACGATGGCCGCCCTCCTGCAGCAGGCGCGTGATACGCAGTTGCAACTCAACATTGGCCTTGTACAGATCCAGGGGAAGTGTTTCCATGCTCATCGAAATCTCCTTAAAGGAAAAAAGTGCCCCCTGACGGGGCCCAGTCCATCAAGCCATCTGAGAGATGGTGTTACGAAAACGCCGCAGTGACAGAAGGAACAAAGCCGTCCCGATCACCAGCAGGGCTAAAAAGGGTTGCCATACGGTTTCAATGCCAGCCCCCCGGAACAAGATGGCCTGCCCCAGGGACACGAAGTGTGTAGTGGGAGCCAGTTGCATCAGGTTCTGAACAATTTCAGGCATGCTTTCGCGGGGGGTACGTCCGCCCGAGAGCAGGTTCATGGGCAGCAAGGTCAACATCAACAACAAGCCAAACTGCGGCATGCTGCGCGACAAGGTAGCCAGATAAATCCCCATGGAAGTCATGGCAAACAGACACAGAACGGCGCCGCACAGGAACAAGGGAATGGACCCCTCAATGGGCACGCCCAGCAGGCCTCGCACCACAAAATTCAGCGACGCCGCCGTCGCCACCAGGACCACCAGTCCCATGGCCGTGACCTTGGACGCCATGATCTCGCCCGGTGTGACCGGCATCACCAGCAAGTGTTCGATCGTGCCGTGCTCGCGCTCCCGGATCAGGGCGGCTCCGGTCAGGATGATGGACAGCATCGCCACCGAGTTGATGACCTCGGCAATACTGCCGAACCAGGCTTTTTCCAGTGTGGGGTTAAACCGCACCCGCAAGGCCAGATCCACCGGCAAGGTGTCAATGCTGCGATACCGTCGCACAAACTCGTTCACCTCGCCCATCACCACCTGCTGGATGTAGTTATTGCCGGTAAAGGCCTGACTCATGCGAGTGGCATCAATATTCAACTGCACTTCGGGGCTGCGTCCGGCCAGCACATCGCGCTGAAAGTTCGGTGGAATGTTCAGCACAAAGGTGAACTGCCCCGTATCCATGCCCGAGTCCATTTCCCCATACTCGATCATGTGCGGGTGGATGAATTCAGGCGGATAAAAAGCCGAAGTAATGCGCGCTGACAAGGGGCTCTGGTCCTGGTCCACAATCGCGATAGGCGCATTGTTCAAGGTTTCGGGCTGCGCGGTCGCGGAGGTGTAAATCGAGACCGAAAACACGTACACAATGAGCAGCAGCATCATGGGGTCACGCGCCAGACTCCACAGTTCCTTGCGGCCCAGCAACAGTACATTCTTGAGTTTTCTCATCTCACTTCTCCTGCTTTTTCAGCAGCATGACCGCCGCACCCAACACCACCGGAATGGCCAGCAACAAGGCAAACAAGGCCCCGTGCAGATCCGAGAACGTCAGCGCTTTGTTAAATACCCCGCGACTGATGTTGAACATATGCGTAGCCGGATAAATCTCGCCCGCCCAACGGCTGATCCCTTCCATGGAGGACACCGGGTTCAGCAAACCGGACAATTGCGTGGCGGGCAGCATGGTGCCGATCATGGCAAAGAACATGGCCGCGATCTGACTTTTCGTCACGGTGGAAGCCACCAGCCCCATGCCGGTAGAAATCACGCAAAACATCAAGGTGGCCACGCTCAAGGTCAGGAAGCTGCCCTTGATGGGTACATCGAACACCGTGATGGCCAAGAGGCACATGCACAGAAAGTTGATCATCGCCAGGCCGATATAGGGAATCTGCTTGCCCAGCAAAAACTCCACTCGGGTGACCGGCGTAACGTACAGGTTGATGATGGAACCCAGTTCCTTTTCACGCACCACGGACAATGCCGTCAACATCGCAGGCAACATCAGCAGCAGCACCGGAATCACGGCAGGCACCATGGCCGGCAAGCTCTTGACGTCCGGGTTGTAGCGGTAACGGTCCTGAATACTGGCGGGTACGACCAAAGCCCCTGCCCCCAGACGCTCCTTGGCTTGAGTAATCAGCCATTGCTGATGCATGGCCTTCACGTAGCCTTGAATGGTTTCGGCACGGGTAGGCATGGAACCGTCCACCCAGGCGGCGATTTCCGGCTTGCTGCCGCGCAGCACATCACGTCCAAAACCGGGCGGAATTTCAATCGCCAGCGCAATCTTGCCGCGCCGCATTCTGTCGTCCAGATCCTGGTAATCCGTTAAGGGGGCCTGCTCCAGAAAATAGCGCGAGCCGGACAGATTCAAAGCGTAGTTCTGGCTGATACTGGTCTGGTCGCGGTCCAGCACGGCGTAGCGCAAATCCTCTACGTCCAGGGTGATCCCGAACCCCATCACAAACAGCAAAATCAGGGAACCGGCCAAGGCCAAAGTGGCTCGCACCGGATCTCGACGCAGCTCCAGCGCTTCGCGCCAGGTGTAGCTCAGCAAACGCTGCAAGCTGAAGCGTTCGCGCTTTTCGCTATGAGCTTCGTTTGCCACCACCGCTTGTTCTGTCGCCGGTTCCACTTCAGGCTCGGGGCCACTGGCTTCCAGCAAGTAACCGATAAAGGCTTCTTCCAGATCAGCGGCGCCGCGCTTTTTCACCAGGTTCGCAGGCGTATCGCTATCGAGCACTTTACCGGCATGCATCATGGACATGCGGTCGCAACGCTCGGCCTCGTTCATGAAGTGGGTGGAGATAAAAATCGTGACCTTGTCGCGGCGGGACAACTCAATCAGCAAGCGCCAGAAATTGTCGCGAGCCACTGGGTCCACACCGGAAGTGGGTTCGTCCAGGATCAGCAGCTCTGGCTTATGCACCATGGCCACCGCCAAGGACAGGCGCTGGCGCATCCCCAAAGGAATGGCATCGGGCAAACGGTCCAGAATCTGGCCCAGCTCAAAACGCTCCACCATTTCCGCCACACGGCCTTCCACCTCGTCCTCGGGAACATGGAACAACTGGGCGTGCAGCACCAGGTTTTGCCGGACCGTCAGCTCGCTGTACAGGGAAAAAGCCTGTGACATATAGCCCACACGACGGCGGGTATCGATGTCTTTGGGATCGACCTCGTGGCCAAACAACCAGGCCTGACCTTCGGAGGCAGGCAACAGCCCCGTCAGCATCTTCATGGTGGTGGATTTACCGCAGCCGTTCGAGCCCAGAAAGCCAAAAATTTCGCCACGACGTATCCGGAAGGACACATTATCAACGGCGGTAAAGTCGCCAAAGCGAATCGTCAGCCCTTCGGCTTCAATGGCAATATCGTCCGCATCCACATCCAATGGCGGGATTTCTACAGCCTTGTGGCCTTGACGCTTGTCCTCGGGCAAGAGGCGAATAAAGGCCTGCTCCAGACTCTTGCTTTCCGTGCGCTCCAGCAGTTCTTTGGGCGAACCTGTTGCCAGAATCTGGCCGTCGTCCATGGCGACCAGCCAATCAAAGCGCTGGGCCTCGTCCATATAAGCGGTGGCGACAATCACGCTCATGCTGGGACGTTCGATGCGAATACGCTCGATCAGATCCCAGAACTGCTTGCGGGCCAAGGGGTCCACGCCGGTGGTAGGCTCGTCCAGCAGCAGAAAGTCCGGATCGTGAATCAATGCGCAGCACAGACCCAACTTTTGCTTCATACCGCCCGAAAGCTTGCCTGCTGGCCGTGTCAGAAAAGGATGCAGGCCCGTGCTGCGCGTCAAATCATCAATTCGGCGACGGCGCTCGGCAGCATCGTGCCCGAACAATCGACCAAAAAACTGCAGGTTTTCTTCCACCGACAAGGTGGGATACAGGTTCTTGCCCAAGCCTTGAGGCATGTAGGCAATGCGCGGGCAAATCTGGTCGCGATGGCTTTTTTCCGCCATATCGCCACCCAGCACTTCAATACGGCCTTCCTGAATCACACGGGCGCCCGCCAGCAAGGACAGCAAGCTGGACTTGCCCACGCCGTCAGGACCAATCAGTCCGACCATGCAAGCGGCAGGCACATCCAGGCTTAAACGATCCAGTGCGAGCGTGTCGCCATAACGCTGGCTAAGTTCAACAACGCGAGCAACCGCCGCCGCTTGCTGCTTGGGCATGGTTTACTCCGTCAAGGTGGAAGTCAGCGACTCAGGCCAGCTGGCATTGGGGTCCAGCTTTACCCAGGCCACACCGGGCAAGCCGGTCTTGACTTGCTCCAGGTGCTTTTTCAACAGCTCGGGGGCAATCTGGGCCTTGACGCGGAACATCAGTTTTTGGCGCTCCGAGGCCGTTTCCACACTCTTGGGAGTGAACTGGGCAGAGCTGGCCACGAAGGACACGGTGGCTGGAACCGGGATGTCCGGAATGGCATCCAGCACCAGACGCACCTCGGTACCCAACGCCACCTTGCCGGCCACTTCGCTGGGCAGGAAGAAAGTCATGTACACATCGGACAGGTCCAGCACGTTCAGCACACGGCCACCCGCACCCAGTACTTCACCGGGCTGGGCGACACGAAACTGCACGCGACCATCGCGGGGGCTGACCAGCTCACTGTCGCGCAAGTCAGCTTCGATACGGGCCACAGCAGCCTTGGCGGCCTCCACGGCAGATTGGGCACCGATCAGCTGAGCTTTGGCAGCATTAATGGCCGCTTCTGCGGCATTGGCCTGGGCCTTGGTAGCAGCTACCGCAGCCTGAGCACCACGCACGCGGGCACGGTCATCATCCAGTTCCTGCGCCGAAGCGGCACCTTCTTTGGACAAGGTGGTGGAACGCGCCAGACGACGTTGGGCTGCGTCCAGTTCCGACTCACGTTGACCAATCAAGGCTTTAGCAGCGATGGCATCGCTTTCACGCAAGGCCACTTGGGCCTGAGAGGCCGCCACATTGTTTTCAGCCTGACGCAAACCAGCCACAGCTTCATCGCGGGCCGCTTCCAGACTGTCTTGCTGCATGATGGCCAGCACTTCACCTTCTTTGACGAAATCGCCCTCGTGGGCGGCGATGCTTTGGATACGTCCGGCAAACTTGGTGGAGATATCAATCTCGGTCGCCTCGATACGGCCATTACCACTGACAAAGCCAGCGCCAGGGCCGGTATTGGACATTTTCTGCCATGCCCACCACCCCAGGCCCAGAACACCGGCAACGATTAGGACAGGAACAAGGTTTTTTTTCAAAGAGGATTGTTTGCTCATAGCTGGCTCGAGGATGGATCCGAATTAGAGGAGTTATGGGTGTTGGTCAGGGGCTCGGAGGGGTCCAGCCCACCGCCCAAGGCGCTATACATGGCAATCTGGCTGGCCAGGAGCGCGCGGCGCGTTTGCACCACTTGCTGCTCCACATCCAGCAAGTCACGCTGCGCATCCAGCACTTCCAGATAGGCAGCCGAACCGTTGTCGTAACGCATCTGCGCCAGACGGGCGCGCTCGGTCTGGGCGCTGCGGGCGACCAGCTGAACTTCCAACTGCTGGCTTAACCAGTGGCGTGTCGACAAGGCGTCCGACACTTCACGAAAGGCGGTTTGAATAGCTTTCTCGTATTCCGCAATGCGCATGTCGCGACGCACATAGGAGGCGTCCAGATTGGCGCTGCGGCGGCCACCATCAAAGATGGGCAGGGAGATGGTCGGAGCAAACATCCAGGCCTTGCTGCCGGAATCAAACAAACCATCCAGCTCGGCGCTGGCGGTGCCGAAATTGCCAGTCAAGGCAATACGGGGGAAGAAAGCGGCACGGGCAGCCCCAATATTGGCATTGGCGGCACGCAACTTGTGTTCAGCCGCAATAATGTCGGGACGCCAGACCATCAGGTCCGAAGGCAAACCGGGGGACAGCTCGGCCAACATGATGTTTTCATTCAAAGGCGCACCGGTTGGAGACACGCCCGGATCGGCCCCCAGAAGCTGTTGCAAGGCATGTAGTTGCACCGCACGTTGCTGTTCCAGCTGGGCCAGCATGGACTGAGCCTGCGTCAGCAAGGTTTGCACCTGCGTCACATCCAATTTGGACGTTGCGCCAACTTCATAACGACGGGAGAAAATGCGGTAAGACTCCTGACGAGTCTCTACACTTTTGCGGGCGATCTGCACGCGTTCGTCCAGCTCGCGCACCACAATATAGTTATTGGCCACTTGCGAGACCAAAGCGACATGCACGGCTTGTCGGCCTGCCTCGGTAGCCAGCCAGCCTTGCAAGGCAGCATCTTCCAGGCTACGTACGCGGCCCCATAAATCCAGCTCCCAACTGGTCAAACCGACCTGGGCGCGGTAATCACCACCTGTCACCGCCTGGCCGCTGGGGTTCATGTCCCCAGGCACACGCGAGCGAGCAGCTTGCCCCCCTACGGTAAATTCAGGAAAGCGTTCGCTGCGCTGCAAATTCAGCATGGCACGGGCTTCGTCCACCCGTAAAACAGCCACGCGCATATCGCGGTTATTTTCCAGCGCAGTCTCAATGAGCTTGCTCAGAACCGGGTCTTTAAAGTATTCGCGCCAACCCAGATCACGCGCTCGCACCGCATTGGCCGGGCCTGCGGACAGGTCCGAGTAAGCCTGTGGAACGGGGGAAGCGGGCTGATCGTAATCGGGTGCCATCGAGGCACAACCCGCCAGGGTGACCAGCAAGGCAGCCAGCGCGAAATGAGGGCGACGCGCAGCGCTTCGGTGCTTGAGACTCAAATCGTAGGTCTGTGGGGCCATTGGAAAAAATGCCTAATGAGAAAAAGGGAACTGCCGTCAAGGCAAAACAGCACGTCAGCGATGGGCTTTGCACCTATCGCCGACATCAAACAGAGCGACAAGCTCACCATTTAGCGAGCTTGTATGAACTGACTGCTTACTTCACTAATACGTATTGACCGGGAGCCGGGCCGATTGGAGCGTAGCCCTGTTTGGCGGCACCCATTTGCGGTGGTTTCACCTCCGCTCCCGAGCGCGCCTTGAGCCATTCCGTCCAGGCGGGCCACCAGGAGCCCTGATGCGAGGCGGCTTTTGCCTGCCAGTCGTCCACCAGAACAGGCGCAGTGCCTGCTGCGCGGGTCTGAATCTGATATTTGCGACGCGGATGGCCCGGTTCGCTGACAATCCCGGCGTTATGCCCACCTGTGGTCAAGACAAAGGTGATTTCGGCAGGCACCAGATAATGCAACTTGTAAACAGAGCGCCAGGGGGCAACGTGATCGGAAACAGTACCGACACAAAAAATAGGCAAATTAACTTGCGCCAGAGAAACGATACGGCCTTCAACCGGATAACGGTTTTGACTTAAATCATTATTCAAATACATGCGGCGCAAATATTGCGAATGCATGGTCGCGGGCATACGCGTGGCGTCTGCATTCCAGGCCATTAAATCGTTCAAGGGGCGGCGTTCCCCCAATAAATATTTATTAACCATGGGCGCCCACAATAAATCAGCGGAGCGCAGCATTTGAAAAGCGGCTTCCATCTGATTGGCGCGCAAATAGCCCTCGTCGGCCATCTGAGCTTCCAGCAGGCTGACCTGACTTTCGTCAATGAACAGGGACAAATCGCCCGGCTCGGAAAAGTCGGTTTGGGCCGCAAAGAACGTCAGGGACGCAAGCCTGTCGTCTCCATCGCGTGCCATGGCAGCCGCGGCAATCGCCAGCAAGGTGCCGCCCAGGCAATAGCCGGTGGCGTGGATTTTCTGGCCGGGAACAATGGCGTTGACAGCATCCAGGCTGGCCTTCCAGCCCAGGCGAATGTAGTCGTCCATCCCGAAGGCATGATCTTCGGCAAGCGGGTTTTTCCAGGACAGGCAAAACACCGTGTGGCCTTGATCCACCAGGTATTTGATCAGGGAATTTTGTTCGGACAGATCCAGGATGTAGTACTTCATGATCCAGGCCGGAACGATCAGCACAGGCTCTGGATGGACCTGCTTGGTAGAAGGCGTGTACTGGATCAGTTCCACCAGCTCGTTACGTAGTACCACCTTGCCCGGCGTGGCCGCCACATCCTTGCCGACCACAAAATCTTCGGTGCCTACGGGCGGTTCACCCGCGAACTGGGCCTGCATATCCTGCTGCCAGTTCTCCAGGCCACGGCTGAAGTTATCCCCCTGTTCTGCAAGGGTTTTATCCCACACCAAGGGGTTGGTCCAGGCAAAGTTGCTGGGGCTGAGCATGTTCAACCATTGCTCTGCACCAAAGGCAATCAGTTTTTGATGATGAGGCTCCACACCGGCTACGCCTTCCGTGGCACTTTGCCACCACTGCTGCTGCGCCTGATAGGTTTGTCGCAGCAAATTAAAAGGCCAACGATCCCAGGCGGGGTCCGAAAAGCGGCGGTCGGTATAGGCAGGCGCTGCAGCTTGCTCTGAGGTTTGCAAAGACGACTGGGCCGATGCGGCCAGCTCCTCGCTCCATTCACGAAATAGCTGTTCCCATTGGCTTTGCGCCAACTGCCGCAACTGTTCTTGTTTGCCAGGGCTAAGGGCCAGATGACGTATCCAGTCCATCCAGGCAAGAAACTGCGATTCGGGGGAGATGGAACTCCAGATACGAGCCCAGGCGGCTCGTGCGGATGCGTCTAACTGCTCAGTCTGATCAAGGGACTGCCTGCTAACCATTGCCACTCCGCAAAAAGTACATACAAAAAGCAGATACGACTGCTTAGTCTTTTTAATAATACACCAGTTTACATCTAAACTTTTTGTATGCAGGCCTTTTAATAAAGAGCCATAAAAAACCTTTGCGTTAGATCAAGTTCATGGCAGATAAAAAACGACCAGCCTCAGCCACATTTGTTGTTATACCGTGCCTGTTATGGAATAGGGAAATAAAAACAAGTGAAAAAACAAATAAAGCCTCACTAAAAAACTCAGGCTTTTAAAAAAAACAAAGGCGATGCAATCCAGTGAAACAAGCGGTAACCCAGACTCATGGCACAACTATTATTTCCACAGCAATGTGACAAAACAAGCACAGCCCCTCGTCAAGCCCTCAAGCCGCAGCCAGGCTGGCTTGCCATCGGCCTGGGACAAGTGGCCTGATATACTGCAAGCCCCATATCTTGCCCATCCCCACAGGATGACATGACAGACACGCACCAAAATAAACCTCCTAAAAACGAAAGCACAAACAAGCGACGTTACTTACCGTCAGCTGAGCGCAAACGCGAAATCCTGAAAGCCGCTTTTGAAGAGTTTTCTCATCGGGGATTTCTGGGTACTTCGCTGGAGCGCATCGCCGCGCGCGCCGGGATATCCAAGTCCGGCATCTACGCGCACTACAGCAGCAAAGATGAAGTGTTCGAGGACATGCTCCACAGCACTCTGCTGCCGCCTGATGGCAATACCTTTGAGTTATCCGATACCTCCGAGGCAGACACCCTGTCCTGTATCGTGGATGAGTACCTGCACCAGTTGTATGAACGCCTGTCCAACCCGGACGTGCAAGCCATGTTCAGGCTTTTGATGACAGAAAGTGGCCGCGTGCCGGATCTGGCCCATTACTGGGGCAAACAGCTCCTGAGCCAGAACTACACCGCCAATCAGGCGTTTTTTGAACTGGGCATCCAGCGAGGTCTCATCCGCCCCGACGTCAGTTCCTCCGACTACATCCTGGCCGCCTCTCCCTCCCTGATGTGGCTGATGGTTTTGCTGGTTCTGGGACCACAAAACTCGCCCGTGCCCTTTGAAGAAGTACACCAGTTGCACAAGCGCTTGCTGATAGAGTGCCTGCAACCTGCATCGGCCTAAGGGCTGCTCATCAAGAACGAGCCAAACAAGTTCGTTTGCTTTGGCAAGCGGGCTTGTTTGAGCCTCTGCAAGCCCCCTACCCCTTTTTTGTGCCATAAGCCTCATCAAGGCAGACGTATAAGCGCGTCTGATGCACACGCTACACTTGCGGGCAACAACCATTCCATCGAACCGCAACTGACCGTACAATAGTCGGTTGCAGTCCATTTCCAATGGGTTCCCTCACCCCATCCACCAAAAAGGTCCAGACATGACTCTGCCTACCGTGCCGTCTTCACGGCTGTCGTTCTACGTGCGACTTCTGATTGCCTTTCACATTTTTATTGTGATTGCCAGCAATTATCTGGTTCAACTTCCTATTGAACTATTCGGCTTTCATAGCACCTGGGGAGCCTTCAGCTTTCCCTTTGTTTTTCTGGCTACCGACCTGACCGTCCGCTTGATGGGCAAGTCCGAAGCGCGCCGCGTGATTACCCGCGCGATGTTTCCAGCCCTGATCGCCTCTTATGTGGTCTCGGTGCTTTTTAATGAAGGCCAGTTCAACGGCTTGCAAGCACTGGGCGAATTCAACAGCTTTGTGTTCCGTATTGCCTTGGCCAGCTTTGCCGCTTATGTATTAGGGCAACTGCTGGATGTACAGGTCTTTGATCGCATCCGTCGCGACTACAAACAATGGTGGCTTGCTCCAGCGGCCGCCTCGATCTTTGGGCAGGCACTGGATACCTTGGCCTTTTTCGGCATCGCTTTCTGGCACAGCAGCAATCCCTTCATGGCCGAACACTGGGGCGAGATCGCCGTCGTCGATTACGTCATCAAACTGGGCGTCAGCCTGCTGCTGTTTGTACCCATGTATGGCGTACTGCTCAATTCCCTGATCAGCACCATGAAGCGCCGCGCCCTGAGCACCGCACAGGTCAAAGCATGAAGCCGCACACTCCCCGCCGCCGGGCACTGGTTCTCTTTTCGGGCGGACAGGATTCAGCCACCTGTCTGGCCTGGGCTTTGGACCGCTTTGCCTTTGTAGAAACCGTGGGCTTTGACTACGGCCAACGCAACCATGCGGAATTGCAGTGTCGACAAACACTAAGAGACAAGCTTTACCAGCAGTTCCCGCACTGGGCAGAGCGCCTGGGGCAAGACCATGTGCTCGATGCCAGCGTCCTGGCTCAGATAGGCGGCAGCGCCATGACTGAATCCATGACTATCGCCATGCAGGAAGATGGTCTGCCCAATACCTTTGTGCCGGGTCGAAACCTGCTGTTCTTTACCCTGGCTGGCGCCCTGGCCTACCGTCGGGGACTGGATACGCTGGTTGGCGGTATGTCCGAAACTGATTACTCGGGCTACCCGGACTGCCGCGACAACACGCTGAAAGCACTGCAGGTGGCATTAAGCCTGGGGATCGAGCGCCCACTGACCGTGGAAACACCACTGATGTGGCTGGATAAAGCAGATACCTGGGAGCTGGCCCACCAGTTGGGCTCGGATGCTTTAGTGAAGCTAATTCAGGAAGACAGCCATACCTGCTACCAGAACGAGCGGGAAACCCTGCATGACTGGGGATATGGCTGCGGGCAATGCCCGGCTTGTGAGCTGCGGGCGAAGGGGTATGGAGATTGGAAGCTGTGGGGCTAAGCCCCCAATTCCCTACCCCAGAAACCAACTACGGCTTATTGACCAACTTGTGTACTCGAGAAGCGGTTGAAAAAGATGAAAGTTCAATTTTAAAAACAATTAAAAAATAAAGAAAAACAAAAAAAGAAAAAACTCCAAAATATTTCTGAGCAGCCATCCCTGAGCGAAAACTCTTCAAATAACTCTCACTACCCATATTCATACACATATAATCAATTTCATCCGGACTCAACGGTAAATCCGCCCTTTTAAAACCACCAAAGCAATCTTTTTTCCGAAGAACCCAATCCTGCTCATTTGTTAGCGGAAATGCACTGAAGTAATCTTCACCTTGCCATGCCCAGACTTTACTTTCTTTAAATTGCACCAGAACCCTGGAGCTTAATGAAAAGCCAACTGACATAATGAGCAGCATAAGCACTAATAAAGCGGCTCCAAAAACACCTCCCCCATAGCACTTCGTCGGCTCCGTGACCTCTTGCTTATCCCAATCTACCCACTTGCCAGCTTTACCTAATTCTCGTAAAGAGACAGACAAGCGCTTGGACCACCGCACAGCCCTTTGTACCGAATCAATAGACTGCACACCTTTCACGCCAAACATCAACTTAAACCGTTCTACATCCAAATTGTCTCTACGTTCCTTTTCCAAAAAATCATGATAATAATTTTCTTTATTAAAAAATGACCATAAATAATCCATAAGAACGAAATGGGCACCTTTTAACTTAAAAATCAAATATCCTAAAAAAGCCACCGTGAAGTAAAAACCAACCAAGATACGACCACTCAAGTCCACAGCGATTTCAATCATAAAAAAAACCCAACCACCAAAGTGGCTGGGCTCCTATAAAAAATTTATCAAATCAAAGCTGCGCTGGCTCCGTCTGCACCTGATACACCGGATAGCTTCGGCACAGACTCACAATTTTTTCGCGGATCTCGTGCTTGACCTTATCTAAAGTGCCAGCCTCATAAGCATCAAGCACATCACACAAGTAATGCGCCAGCTGCTCGCAGTCCTCCACCGTAAAGCCACGTGTCGTTACAGCCGGCGTTCCGATACGAATACCCGAGGTCACCATGGGCGAACGGGGATCATTGGGCACCGAATTCTTGTTCACGGTGATATAGGCATCTGCCAAGGCATCACTGGCCTCTTGCCCGGTGTAGGGCTTGGTCGACAAGTTGATCAGCATCATGTGGTTATCTGTCCCGCCTGACACGATGTCGTGACCACGCTGCATCAGTACCGCCGCCATGGCGCGGGCATTACGCACCACGTTTTGCTGATAGGTACGGAATTCCGGCTGCAGAGCCTCTTTGAAAGCAATGGCTTTGGCCGCAATCAAGTGCATCAAGGGGCCGCCTTGCACGCCTGGGAATACAGCAGAATTCAGGCGTTTGTAGAAATCTTCGCTTTGCCCTTTAGCCATAATCACGCCACCACGTGGACCGCGCAGAGTTTTGTGCGTTGTGCTGGTGACCACATGGGCGTGTGGCAAGGGGCTGGGGTACTCACCCGCCGCCACCAGACCAGCTACGTGGGCCATATCCACCCAGAACCAGGCACCGACCTTGTCAGCAATCTGGCGCATACGCGCCCAATCCTTCACACGCGAATAGGCGGAGAAACCACCAATCAGCATTTTGGGCTTGGTCTCGATAGCAATGCGCTCCATTTCGTCGTAATCGATCAGCCCGGTTTGGGTATCAACGCCGTAAGGAACAATGTTGTAAAGACGCCCGGAAATATTGATGGGGTTACCGTGGGTCAGGTGACCACCCTGAGCCAGGTTCATCCCCATCACCGTATCGCCCGGTTTGAGCAAAGCCAGGAACACAGCAGTATTAGCCTGCGCTCCAGCATGAGGCTGTACGTTGGCGTAATCACAATCGAACACCGCTTTCAGACGCTCGATAGCCAGACGTTCGGCTACATCTACAAATTCGCAACCGGCGTAGTAACGCTTGTCCGGGTAACCCTCGGCGTATTTGTTAGTAAACACGGAGTTCTGAACCTGCATCACCAAAGGGCTGGCGTAGTTTTCCGAGGCAATCAGTTCCACGTGATCTTCCTGACGGCTTTCTTCGCCCTGAATGGCCTGAGCCAATTCCTTGTCGAATTCAGCCAGGCTGAGTGTGTTGTCGTACATCGCTTTTCCTTAAAAAAATTTCTACCCTCGTCGCGGCTACTTACTTGGCCGCCTTGCAAAGCAGGCGCACGCCCTAACCGTGCGTGCGCTTGAACTCGCGCATGAACTCTCCCAGCGCCTGTACCGCATCCAAGGTGACGGCGTTGTAGATGCTGGCGCGCAAGCCCCCCGTTGATTGATGGCCCTTCAAGCCGTGAAAACCATTCTTTTGCGCTTCTTCAACAAATAAAATATCTAAATCAGTTTCAGCAATATGAAATGGGACATTATTGATGGATCGATAGTCAGGCAAAACATTGTTGATATAGAAACCATCACTGCTATCAATAAGCTCATAGAGCAGCTGCGATTTTTTCTTATTTATTTTGTGCAATACTTCTATTCCACCAACACGCTCTATCCATTCCAGCATCAAACCCAGCACATACCAGGAAAAGGTTGACGGTGTATTTAATAGCGATTTCTTTTTTGCTTGAATGGAAAAATCCAAAGCTTGTGGCGTATTTGCCAAAGGCCTGTCTAAAATAGCGGGATTAAGTAATACCAGCGTAACACCGGCAATTCCCATATTTTTCTGGGCCGAGGCATAAATCAAATCGTGAGCCGAGACATCAATCGGTTTTGACATCAAGCTGGAGCAAGCATCACACACCAAGGGAATAGGTGAAACAGGTGGTTTTGAAAATTGCAAGCCCTGTGCAGTTTCGTTCTCTGTGTAATGCAAGTACGCTGCATCCCGATTAATATTAGATTCATTAATCTCGGGAATACGATCAAATCCAGTTTCATAAGAACTGGCTACGATTTCGACATTCCCATATTGCTTGGCGGCATTAGCCGCCTGTTCCGACCATAAACCCGTATGTATATAGTCCGCTGTGTTTGCTTGATGAAGCAAGTTCATCGGTATTTGAGAAAACTGCAGGTACGACCCTCCTTGCAGGAGCAAGACGTGATAGTCCGTTGGCACGGCCAGAACACGACGCACAGCGGCGTCGGTACGATGGGCAAAATCCATGAAAGGCTGGGAACGATGGCTGATTTCCATCACGGACACCCCTGTGCCCGCAAAATCAAGCAGCTCATCACGTATTTGCAATAGAACATCCATTGGCAAGGCGCTGGGCCCTGCGCTGAAATTAAAGGGTCGGGACATACTTGCTGAGATCCTGTACAAACCTGAACGCCGGAACAGGCCCCCCCTATTTCGGCAATGACAATCAAGTCTACGAGCACAATGGTCTGACTAGTCAGACCATTAATATTCTCTGGAGCAGACCGCATGACGCGTTCGTTTGAACTGGACACCTTGAAGATGCGTCTTAACGATGACGAACTTCAATCCCTGGATCTTCACCAGCGCATTCAGCGTGCCTTGCGGGCATTGATTCTGGATGGCGCCCTGGGTCCGGGGGTCAAGCTGCCTGCCACACGCTCCCTGGCCAAATCCTTGGGCATGGCCCGCGATACGGTTGAAAACGCCTATGTTCAACTGCATCGAGACGGCTTTATCGTGCGGCGCGAGGGCTCGGGCAGCTATGTTTCCGAGTCGGTCGGCACGGAGCTGCGCGGCAGTGCCTATCGCCGCATCAAAGCCCAGGATCTGAAACGCAGCGTAATGGAACCCGGTACGGGCTTAAGCCGTCGGGGTCGCGCCGTGTTTGAAAGTGGCGGCATTGCCGATCAACAGACCATCAAGGCCTTTGCCACTGGCCTGCCGGAAACCCGCAACTTCCCCACCGATGTGTGGGAACGCCTGCAGCGTCAGGCCATGAAAGACTATCGAGCCAACATCCTGCTGCATGGCGATCCGCAAGGCACCGAGTCCCTGCGTAAAGCGATTGCCGTGTACCTGAATCTGGAGCGTGGTGCGAAGGTCTCCGCTGATCAGATTTTGATTCTGAGCAGCACGCGCCAGGCCTTGTTTCTGTGCGCGCAACTACTGGTCGATGCTGGCAAACCTATTCTGGTTGAAAATCCTGGCTACTTCGGCGCCCGCAAAGCCTTTGAAGCAGCCGAAGCCCGTGTCGTACCAATTGGCGTGGACGAGCAAGGCTTGCGCACCGATCTGCTGAATGAAGATCGCAGCGGCGCGAACTGCATTTACGTGACGCCCTCGCACCAGTACCCCACCGGGGCCACCATGTCCCTGGAACGTCGTCTGGAGCTCATACACTGGGCGGCTGAAAATGGCCGCTGGATTATGGAAGACGACTACGACAGCGAATTTCATTACGACGGCTTACCCACGGCGTGTGTGCAGGGGCTGGATAAATACCAACGCACAATTTACTTGGGCACTTTCAGCAAAACCCTGTATCCAGGCCTGCGCATGGGCTATATGGCCCTGCCACCCGAGCTGGTCAAACCCTTCACCCAGGCACGCAGCATCATGGATGGTCACACACCGCAAATCCTGCAGCTGACGCTGGCGCGTTTTATGGAAGACGGACATTACAACTCGCATATTCGCGCTATGCGCAAGCTGTATGCCGGGCGGCGGGAGATCATGCTGGAAGCCATCGAGCAGCACTTGCAAGGAATCGTTCGTGCGGCCCGACCTGAAGGCGGTTTGCAGATTCCCTGCTTTCTGGAGCCGGGCTGGTCAGAAGAACACACGCTGCGCCGCGCCTTGAGTGCTGGCGTTCAACTGCCGGGTTTGAGCCGTCTGTACATTGGTGAAGAAAAACAACAGGGCTGGCTGCTGGGCTATGCCTCCCTGACCGCCTACGAGATCGAGTCCGCCATGTTGCGTCTGGCCAACGCTCTGCGTCAGGGCAAAGGCTGAGCCGGGAAAAATCAGTACATCAAGGGATATCGCCGGTTCAGGTCTGCGACCCCTTCCAAAATGGCATTCTCGGTGCGGGGATTGCGCGAACCACTGCGCACCCCGCCCAGCAAGGCCAGAATCATGTCGCCAATTTCCTTGAAATCATCTTCGCCCAAACCGCGAGTCGTACAGGCGGCACTGCCGACCCGTACCCCCGAGTAGGCGCCAGAGGCTTGCTCATACGGCACACGGTGTTTACTCAAGCTAATGCCCAGCTGAGCCAGAACCTGCTCCACCAAAGGCCCGGACAGCCCCCAAGGGCGCAAATCCACCACACCAAAATGACAGTCTGTTCCCCCTGACACCACCGTCAGCCCACCTTCGGACAAGCGGCGACACAAGCTGCGCGCATTGATGATGACGGACTGGGCATAGGCTTTATAGGATGGGCTCATCGCTTCACCCAAAGCCACCGCCTTGGCGGCCAGAATGTTCAGCAAAGGTCCGCCTTGCAGCCCTGGATATACGGCCTGACTTAAGCGCTCGGCCAGCTTGGGCTCATTGCTCAAGATAATCCCACCCCGCGGTCCGCGTAAGGTGCCATGTGTGGAAAAGGTCGTGACATGGGCATGTTTGACAGGTGATTCCATCAGACCGGCCGCCACCAGCCCCGCGCCGTGGGCCAAATCCACCATTAAATAAGCGTTGATTTCATTGGCGATATTTCTGAACTCGGCAAAATTTGGCGTACGTGAATAGGACGAACCTCCGGCAATGATCAACCGTGGCCGTTCCTTGTGGGCCAGGGCACGAACCTCGTCCATATCGACCCACTGCGTTTGACGATCCACTCCATACGAGCAAGTCTGAAACCAGCGTCCGGACACATTGAAATGCGAACCGTGGCTAAGGTGCCCGCCCGCACTTTGATCCAGCGCCAGAATCGTGTCGCCCGGTGAGAGCAAGGCCAGATACACCGCCAGATTGGCCTGGCTGCCCGAGTGCGCCTGCACATTGGCGTAAGAGGCCCCAAAAACCGACTTGGCCCGCTCGATAGCCAGCTCTTCGGTTTGATCGGCTTGTTCGCACCCGCCGTAAATCCGTTGCCCAGGATAGCCTTGCGCCTGCTTGTTGCTGAGCAAGGAGCCCTGCACGTCCAAAACGGAGCGGCTCAGGTAATTCTCGGAAGCGATCAGCTCAATGGTGTGTTGTTGGCGACGCCGTTCGGCTTCGATGATGTCCCAAAGATTGCGATCACTTTGCTGTAGAAATTGCGAACCCGCCAGAGGCTGGTGGGGGGTGTCGCCACCGGCAAGACTCTTCATGGGAGTTCCTGTTTAGAGATTAGCCACGATAGGGTCGTGGCTCATTGCCCGATACCAGGCAAAAGTGCTGCCCTGGACGCACGGACTCCAAGGGCGAAAGATAAACATCCTATTCTGTTTATCGACCTATAAAACAGTCCATTAAAAATTAATTCACCAGACCACTTTTAATTATTGTTATTTGAATAAACATTCAAAGCATAAAGAATTCAAAATCCTCTGAAACACAGAGAGAACGCCAATCCCGATTACCCTAGTCAAGAATTAAAACAAGATTCAAATTTTTATTATTAAGTGGTCTGTCAAATGATCTTGAAATGGTCTGTCATTTATTGTCATAGGATCATTAGAATGCAGCCAACGAATACTCAACACCCATACTTCTAAACGCTCAAGCAGATTATCACCTTTCTCAATCTGTGCACGATAAAAAACATCCCCAGTTTTCCCACGACTACAGGAAACGCCATTGCTTTAACGGCAGTTCAACCACGCTGATCCCCACGGTTCAAGAAACCCGGCAACGGGATTTTTTTGGACCTTGTCCATAAGAATCGGCAAATCCTTTTAAGCCTGCGATTTTCCATTTGGAAATAAAGATAGGTGGAATAAAGAAACGACCTGTTCATTTCGAACAGATCGCAATCAACAGCAAGGAAGTTTGAAATGACAATCAAAAGCTACGAAACTGATGACGCCGTACGTAATATGCTGCAAAAACTGTCGGTACTTTGGAAAAACCGGGCTGCCGTGAATCAGGAACTGCCTGACTACAACAATCTGGCTTTCGATCCCAACAAGGCCGATTTCAGCGAATGCCTGCTGCCTTTTCGCGAGCATCAGGCCTGGCTGGAAGCTCCTGAAGAATTGAAATCGCAGTGCTTGTCCTATGCCTGGGGCATTTACAACCTGAAGACCATTTACGTTGAGTGCAACGTGGTCACGCCTTCTTGCGAAGACATCATCAAGACCCCGCCCCCAAGCGCCAACCGCAATCTGCTGCAAGACGTGATGTCCCAGGCCTTGCTGGACGAGGCCCTGCACACTCGCATGTCCATCATGGCCTGCAACTACATCTACTCCATGCGTGGTCTGACGCCCCTGGATTTCACCAATTTCAACCTGGTGCAGTGGCGCAATGACATCCTGAGCCAATGCGGTTCCGAATCCGAGCGTCGTCTGACCCGCTTTGCCATTGCCTGCGCATCCGAGACCCTGATTACTGACTACCTGAAGACCATGGCCGAGGACAAGAGCATCCAGACCGTGTGTCATGAAGTTACCCGCACCCATGCCATGGACGAGTGGAGCCACTCCAGCGTGTTCAGCTTTGTGGCGTCGGACATCATTCACGGACTGAGCCAGAAAGAGCGCGAGCATATGCGCGCCGTTATTTTGCGCACCGTAGAAATGTTCGCCAACAATGAAATGGGCGCCTGGGAAAAAGTCTTCTCCATGGTGAATTTCCCCAATGCCCGCGACATCTTGCACGACACCGGCGACTCCAACGAAATTGGCGTGTACACCGGCTCGGTAGAAAGCCTGATCGAGCGCATTGGCCTGAACAGCAAGTCCGGCAAGGCTCCTGCCGAGGCCGAACAACAGGAGGCGCTGCAATGACAGCCATGATTCAGGCGCGCTGCGAGACCGTTCGCCCCGAGGCCGGAAACGTCAAAGTGTTTACCTTGCGGGTGCAGGGCGGCCATTTTGATTTTCTGCAAGCCTTGCAGGCAGGCAAGCACGTCGCCCTGAGCTACCCCGATACCGGCGGCACCATTCAACAGCGTATGTATTCGATCACTCGTGTGGCCGATCCAGACCTGATTGAAATTGCCGTAAAAGGGTCGGGGCGCAATAGTGTTTCCGATCACTTGCACGCCACCTTGCGCGAGGGCATGAGTGTGCCCCTGCAATATGTGGCGGGTGAAATCTCGGTGAACTCTATTGTGGGTTACGAGCGTATCGCCATGATCGCAGGCGGCATTGGCATTACCCTGCCCATTGCCTTGCTGCGTGAGTTGGCGGCGCGAGCCCAGGACGGCTTGCCTGTACCACAAGTACATTTGCTCCTCAGTATTGCCCGTATTGCCGACATTCCCTTCCTGCATGAACTGCTGCAACTGGACCTGGGCACCAGCTGGTTCACGCTGACCGTGTTTGTCACGCAGGAAAAGATTCGCGAAAGCGCTCATTTCAAAGTGGGTCGCCCCTCTTTTGAAAATATGGAGCAGTTAAAAGACCCCCAGGCCGTCGTGATTTGCGGCAGCCACGGTTTTGCCCAGGCACTGCGCGAATACACCATTCAGGCTCACCCCATCTCGCATATGTTGATTGAAGCCTTTTCCCCACCGGCCAAAGCGGGTGTGGAAATCCTGCCTGAAGCGGGCAGTCCCCCCTTGCAAATCAATGTGCGCAGCACCGGACAAACACTCAACCCTGAGCCGGGCAGCAGCCTGCTGGAAATGCTGGAAGCAGGCGATGTGCCTATTCGCAGCCAATGCCGTTCGGGCATTTGCGGCGCGTGCCGGGTACAGATTTCGGAGGGCGAGTACCGCTCTGAACCGGATTTTTGCCTGAGCGACCAGGACAAGGCCCAGGGCCATGCACTGGCATGTTGCACCTTCCCCTTATCGGGTGCCATTAATGTAGACATCGGTACCACGAGCTGACATCCTTACCATCTGGATTGAAAGAACCTCTTATGAAGAAAGTCATCGCACTGCGTCATATCCATTTTGAAGACTTGGGCACACTGGAACCTGTTCTGATCGAACAGGGCTACCAAGTTCAATACATTGACCCTTCCGTCGAGTCACTGCGTCACGTGGGTGAACAGGACGCTGACCTGCTGGTTGTATTGGGCGGGCCAATCGGCGCCTACGACGAAAAGATTTACCCCTTCCTGTCTGATGAGCTGGAACTGATCAACAAGTTCTTGCTGGCAGGCAAACCTTTGCTGGGCATTTGCCTGGGCGCACAACTGATTGCGCGCGCCCTGGGCGCCAATGTCTACCCCCTGGGTGTGAAAGAAATCGGTTTCTCTCCGTTGAAACTGAGCGAAGCGGGCAAAGAATCGCCCCTGGCCGCCGTTAGCGGCATTCCCGTCCTGCACTGGCACGGGGATCAGTTCGATATTCCTGACGGAGCCATTCACCTGGCCAGCACGGACGTAGGCCCCAATCAGGCCTTCTCCTTCGGAACCCAAGTACTGGGCCTGCAATTTCACCTGGAAGCCGACACCAGCAAGCTGGAACGCTGGCTGGTTGGTCATGCCAACGAACTGGGACAAGCTGATATCGATCCGCAAATGCTGCGTCTGGAAGCCATGGCGGTACAAAAACGCCTGCACGCCGCTGCCGCTACGGTCCTGACCAGCTGGCTCAGCCAACTTAAACAGGCCAGTTCCGCTGATTGCACTGCATGAACACTGCTGCTGTAACGTTTGTCGATCGTGAACGACATCCCTACCATGTGGATGTCGTTTCGATTCAGTCTCAAGTCGTCTACGGTCGGGTGGGCAACAATGTTGCCGGCCCGACTTTGCGTAGACATGGCTTTAAAGTGGCCGCCGTTCCCACCGTGTTGCTCAGCAACAACCCGCAATACCCCACGGTGCACGGCGGTGCTGTCCCCGATGAGTGGCTGGAAGGCTTTCTGAATGATCTGGTCTTGCGCGGTGCGCTGGACAAGGTACGCGCTGTCCTGATCGGTTATCTGGGCAGCGCCAATCAAGCCGTCATCATTGCGCGCTGGTTAAAAACGTTGCTGCAAGAGCATCCTGACACTCTGGTGATAGTGGACCCGGTCATCGGCGATCTGGATGTAGGCGTCTACGTAGACCCGGCGCTGATCCCCGCCTATCACGAAACCTTGCTGCCGCTGGCCACGGGCCTGACCCCCAATAATTACGAGCTGTCCTTGCTGTCCCAACAGCCTTGCGACACCATCCAGGGCAGTTCCAGTGCCGCGCACGCCTTGCTAAATGGCCGGACCGAATGGGTCATTGCCACCAGCGCCGCCCCCGACTCCTGGCAGGATGGTCAGATCAAATTATTGATGTCCCGCAAGGAGCCGCGTGCCGACACCCTGCTTAGCCATCCACGCGTGGATTGCGCTGCCAAAGGCACCGGAGACCTGTTTGCCTCCACCTTGCTGGCCCATCTGATTTTGGGTGCAGACCTGCATTCTGCGGTGCATACGGCCAGTGCCAGTGTGCTGCATCAGTTGGAATTAACCCGCCAGGCCGGACATCAGGAATTAATTTTGCCAATAGATCCTTTCCGAGCCTGAGCAAATATTTCCTAATCTAACAAACCTTTCAACCGGCAGTCGTTCTCGTTAAGCTGTGCCCTCTTAGTTACAAACGGAGCATGACATGGGGCTGCCTTTTAAAAGCACGCTACATCCACGGGTGTTCTGGGGATCTACCTTTATCGTCCTGGTCTTTTTGCTGATCGGGATTATTTTCCCTAAAGACGCCGCACTTATTTTTGAGCAGTTACAAAACTGGGTCATCAAAAGTTTCGGCTGGTTCTATATCCTGGCTGTGGCCCTGTTTTTCTTTGCCGTCGTCTATCTGGCATTAAGCCGCTACGGCAATTTGAAATTAGGGCCGGACGACTCGGAGCCTGATTACCCCTATCTCACCTGGATGGCGATGCTATTTGCTGCCGGTATGGGGATTGGCCTGATGTTCTTTGCCGTGGCCGAGCCACTGCAACACTTCTCGGCCCCGCCCTCGGGCCTGGCCAGCACAGTGGAAGCCGCCCATCAGGCGCAGATCATCACCTTCTTTCACTGGGGCGTTCACGCCTGGGCCGTCTATGCGGTCGTTGGCTTGTCGCTGGCTTACTTCTGCTTTCGCTACAACCTGCCTTTAACCATTCGCTCGGGCCTGTATCCCTTGTTTGGCAAGCGTATCGAAGGCTGGATTGGCGATAGCGTGGATATTTTCGCTGTTTGCGGCACGCTATTTGGTATTGCTACCTCCATGGGTTTGGGCGTACTTCAAATCAATGCTGGTCTGGAGCATTTATTTGGCTGGCCGCAGGAAACCTGGCTACAAATTATTTTGATTGTGGTGGTTACTTCGCTGGCTACCCTATCTGTTGTCAGCGGATTGGATGTTGGCATTCGCCGCCTGTCCGAACTGAATTTGCTGGTTGCCATTGCCTTGATGCTGTTTGTGCTCGCCGTGGGCCCTACAGCCTTTTTGATGAATGCTTTTGTACAGAATATCGGCGGTTATCTCGATAACTTCTTTGCACGCTCATTTAGTACACAAGCATTCCGCGGGCAAAGCTGGATGAAAGCCTGGACCCTGTTTTACTGGGCCTGGTGGATCGCGTGGTCGCCCTTTGTCGGCATGTTCATCGCCCGCATCTCGCGTGGCCGCACCGTACGTGAATTCGTACTGGGCGTCTTGCTGGTGCCCACCGTCTTCACCTTCTTCTGGATGACCGTTTTTGGTAACACCGCCATCTTCCTGGATATGGGTGTGGCGGCAGGCCAACTGGCCCAGGATGCTGCCGCGAATGCATCCGTGGCCCTGTTCGAGTTCCTGGAATACCTGCCTTGGTCGAATGTAACCTCGACCTTGGCAATTATTCTGGTAGCCATTTTCTTTGTGACCTCGGCCGACTCGGGCTCTTTGGTTATCGATACCCTGGCCGCCGGTGGGGTGGAAGACGCTCCAGTCTGGCAACGCATTTACTGGTGCGCGCTGGAAGGCACCGCTGCCTCCCTGCTCTTGCTGGCCGGTGGTCTGACAGCCTTGCAAACCGTCACGCTGGTCAGTGCCCTGCCCTTTGCCATCATCATGTTCTTGTTGATTCTGGGACTGTTCAAAGGCATGAAGGCAGATATGTCACGATTGCGTCGTCAAGGCCCCATGTCCGGCCCGGCTCCCGGCTCGGAAGTGTCCTGGCGTCGACGCCTCTCGACGATCCTGCACACGCCCAACCAGCGGGACGCCCGTCGCTTCATGGGTGAAACCGTGGTTCCCGCCTTGCAGGCCGTGGCCGACGAGCTGGGCAAACGCAACCTGAACGTCAGCTTGGAGACCAGCGAGCAGGATACGGCCCAACTGACCATTCAGGCCGACAACCAGCGCAACTTTGTCTATGGCGTGGAATTGCGTGCACGTCGGGTTGCCAGCTTTACCGCGGCAGCAGCACGCAACGAACAGGCTCGCCCTCAAGAATGGCAAGTGCGTACTGTCTTTGCCGATGGCAGTCGAGGTTATGACTTGATGGGCCTGTCGTCCAGTCAGGTCATCAACGACATCCTGAACCACTTCGAGCGCTATCAGTCCCTGGTCACTTCCGAAGCCACCGCGCTGTACGCGCAGTCGCCCGACCCGAGCTAAGCCTCTGTTCCGGTCTCCAGCTTTCTTTCCAGAATCTGGGGACCGGGCCCTTGCTGGCCCAGAATATCGGCCGGATTACGCAAGGGACACTCACTCATGGACAAGCACCCACAGCCAATACAGTGGGTCAGCTCATCGCGCAGTCGCGTCAACTGCTCAATACGATCATTCAAACTGGCCTGCCAACGGCTGGACATGGCTCGCCATTGCTTGCTGGATGGCTTGCTGCCCGGTGGCAAACCACGCAAGGCCTCGTGGATTTCCTCCAGAGGAATCCCGGTACGCTGCGCCACTTTGATGATCGCAATGTAGCGTAAAACCACCGAATCAAAACGACGCTGGTTCCCGCTATTCCGCGTACTGGCAATCAAGCCCTTGGCTTCATAAAAATGCACGGTCGAGACAGGGACACCACTGCGTTTGGCCACTTCCCCCACCGTCAAGGCACGACTGAAATCCACTGTTTTTGCCATCTTGACACCCCTTGACCTCAAGTTAACTTGAGGTTTTATAGTCCAGGTACCTAATTAAGGCAAGCCATGTTGGCTGCCTCTTTGTTGTCACAGGAACCTGCCATGCCTCCCCTCATTTGGATTCTGTTTGCCGGACCTCTGTCATGGTTACGGCAAGCCCAGCTTGTGTCAGCCACCTACTTCAAACCCGAAGACTGGTCGCAAAGTGATCAGCGATTCGGCTGGACTCTTCCCAACAAACAGCCTTTGTGGCCCTCTTCCCTGACAGGAGGGTCGGCAGCATGAGTTCGCGTCGTACTTGGATCATGATTCCCGTTCTGGCCGGCGTATTGGCCATAGGCTGGCGTTTGCTGCCAGCCTCGCAAGAAGCTCAAGCAGGGGGAGCCTATCCGCCTGCCGTCGTCGAACTATCCAGCGTCGAGTCCCAGACCGCTCCTCGTCTTTTGCATGCCGTCGGTGCACTGGAAGCCTGGCAGCAAGTGCTGCTCAGTGCAGAGACCAGCGGCCGTATTCGCAAGATTGATTTCACCTCCGGACAGCAAGTCAAGGCAGGCCAGCCACTGGTTTTGCTCAATGACGAACTGGAACAAGCCAGCGTGCGCCGCGAGCAGGCACAGGTCAAACAGGCCGCCATTCAGCTCACCCGTGTACGCAAGCTGAAGGAACAGCAAGCCGCTACCCAGGAGCAGTTGGATCAAGCCCAGGCCGATCACGCTGTGGCCCAGGCCCAACTGCAATATCAACGCGCTGAACTGGCCTTGAAACAGATCGCCGCCCCCTTCTCGGGTCGCATCGGTATCACCAGCTTGCATCAGGGCCACTACTTGCAACCCGGCCAAGCCATCGCCAGCCTGGTCGATGACAGTCAACTGCGTGTGAACCTGACCGTGCCAGAGCAAAGCCTGCCGGATCTGAAGGTGGGCCAGACCCTGCACGTACAGGTGGACGCCTGGCCAGGCGAGAACTTCCAGGCTGAAATCAGCGCCATCGATCCCTTGATTGGAGATTCGCGCACCGTGCGCCTGCAAGCGCTACTGCCCAACCCGGACAATCGCCTGAAAGCGGGGATGTACGCCCGTGCTCAATTGAAGCGCCCCGCCGAAGCGCCCGTCCTGACCGTGCCCGAAACCGCATTGACCTACACCGCCTACGGCCAGACCGTGTTTGTGGCCTCCCCCACGGATCAGGGTCTGTGGCAGGTCAAGCGCGTGGCCGTACAAACTGGCGAGCAATGGGATGAACGTGTCGAAATCATTGATGGCTTGAAAGAAGGCGACAAGGTTGTGAGCGCCGGCCAGATCAAGATTCAGGACGGCTCCACAGTACAAACCGCCAAGGACAAGGAGCCAGTATGAACACCACCTCCCGTCCCGGCTTTACCGACTTGTTCGTTCGTCGGCCGGTACTTGCCCTGGTGGTCAGCGCTTTGCTCCTGATGTTGGGGCTGTTCTCCTTGGACAAGCTGCCCATCCGGCAGTATCCCCTGCTGGAGAACTCCACCATCACGATTACCACCGAGTACCCCGGCGCCTCTGCACAACTGATGCAAGGCTTTGTCACCCAGCCCATCGCCCAGGCTCTGGCCT
This sequence comes from Alcaligenes nematophilus, assembly GCF_026344155.1. Lineage (NCBI taxonomy): Bacteria > Pseudomonadati > Pseudomonadota > Betaproteobacteria > Burkholderiales > Alcaligenaceae > Alcaligenes > Alcaligenes nematophilus. Next base: position 1,092,483 of record NZ_JAPKMZ010000001.1, read on the forward strand.
CGGTGGAAGGGGTGGATTACCTGTCCTCCAACTCCGTGCAAAGCCGCAGTGTCGTGACCCTGCGCATGGAGCTGAACCGCGACTCTACCCAGGCCCTGACCGAAGTCATGAGCAAGGTCAGCCAGGTGCGCTACCGCCTGCCTGAAGGCGCCTATGACCCGGTTGTGGAACGTTCCTCCGGGGACTCCACTGCGGTGGCCTATGTAGGCTTTTCCACGACGTCAATCTCCATCCCGGAACTGAATGACTATCTGTCCCGCGTGGTGGAGCCTATGTTCTCCACCATTGATGGCGTGGCGAAAATCCAGACCTTTGGTGGTCAAAAACTGGCCATGCGACTGTGGCTGGACTCGGACCGCATGGCGGGCTATGGACTGACAGCTGCCGATATTTCCCAGGCTGTGCGTGCCAACAACTATCAGGCCGCCCCCGGCATGGTCAAAGGCCAGCATGTCTTGAGCAATATTCAGCTCAATTCGGACCTGACCAGCGTGGCCGAATTTCAGGACCTGATCGTGCGCGAAGACGGCACCTCGCTGGTTAGACTGCGCGACGTAGGCAAGGTAGAGCTGGGAGCAGCAGCGACGGAAACCAGCGCCCTGATGGATGGCCTGCCCGCGATTCACCTGGGCTTGTTCCCCACTCCCGGCGGCAACCCCTTGCGGATTGTGGAAGGCATTCGTGATCGCCTCCCAGCCATTGAGGCCACCTTGCCTCCCGGCGTGGAAGTGGCCCTGGCTTTTGAAACCGCCCGCTTCATCCAGGCCTCGATTGATGAGGTGCTCAAGACCCTGACCGAAGCCATGATTATCGTGGTGCTGGTGATTTATCTGTGTCTGGGTTCTTTCCGCAGCGTGCTGATTCCGCTGGCTACCATTCCCTTGTCCATGTTGGGAGCAGCCGCCTTGATGCTGGCCTTTGGTTTCAGCATCAATTTGCTGACCTTGCTGGCCATGGTGCTGGCTATCGGACTGGTAGTGGACGATGCGATTGTGGTGGTTGAAAACGTACACCGTCACATTGCCGCCGGACGCTCACCCGTGGTGGCGGCTTTATTGGGCGCACGTGAAGTGGCCGGCCCAGTGATCGCCATGACCCTGACCCTGGCCGCCGTCTATGCCCCGATTGGGCTGATGGGTGGCCTGACTGGAGCACTGTTCAAAGAGTTTGCCCTGACGCTGGCCGGTGCCGTGCTGGTATCCGGGGTCGTGGCCTTGACCTTGTCCCCAGTGATGAGTTCCTTGCTACTGCCCTCACAGCAAGATGAAGGTCGCATGGCGCACCTGGCAGAGAGCTTCTTTGGTGGTCTGTCGGCCCGCTACGGTCGATTGCTGGCCCGCTCCTTGCGCCATCGCTGGATCACGGGCGCCATGGCCTTGCTGGTCTTTATCAGCCTGCCCGTGCTCTATCAAATGACGCACAGTGAGCTGGCTCCCATTGAAGATCAGGCCAGCGTGCTGACAGCCGTGAAAGCTCCGCAAAATGCCAACCTGGCCTATGCCGAGCGCGACGGCAAGCTGCTGGATGACACGTATCGTGAAGTGGCCGAAACCGAAAGCACCTGGTTGATTGTGGGGACAGACGGCCCGGCCGCCAGCTTTGGTGGGATCAACCTGAAGGACTGGAGCAAGCGCGAGCGCGATGCCAGCGCCGTACAGGGTGAGCTGCAAGGACGTGTCAGCGCGATTCCCGGCAGCAGTATCTTCGCCTTCCAGCTTGCCCCCTTGCCCGGTTCCAGCGGCGGTCTACCGGTTCAACTGGTACTGCGCAGCCCCGGCGACTACCGCACGGTGTACGACACGATGGAGTGGGTCAAACAGCAAGCCCGTGAAAGCGGATTGTTCGTCGTGGTAGACAGCGATCTGGACTACAACAAGCCCGTTTCCCGCGTGGAAATTGACCGCAGCAAAGCGGCCAGCATGGGGATCAGTCTGCGAGATATTGCTGATTCCCTGGCCGTACTGGTGGGCGAGAATTACCTGAACCGCTTTTCGCTGGATGGTCGCTCGTATGACGTGATTCCGCAAAGCCAGCGTGAACTGCGCCTGACGGCTCAAGCCCTGACACGCCAGTTTGTACGCAGTGCCAATGGCGAGCTGGTGCCCTTGTCGGCCATGGTTCAAATCCACAGCGAAGTGGAGCCCAACAGCCTGCGCCAATTCAACCAGCAAAACTCGGCCACACTGCAAGCCATTCCAGCACCGGGCGTCACGCTGGGACAGGCGGTGGGCTATCTGGACGACATCGCCCGTCAATTGCCTGCAGGATTCACGCATGACTGGCAATCGGAGTCGCGCCAATTCACCCAGGAAAGTCAGTCTCTGGTGTGGGCCTTCCTGGCCGCCCTGGTGGTGATTTACCTGGTACTGGCCGCGCAGTACGAAAGCCTGGTGGACCCCATCATCATTCTGGTGACGGTGCCCTTGTCCCTGTGCGGTGCCCTGCTGCCTTTGGCCCTGGGATTTGGCACGCTCAACATCTACACCCAGATAGGTCTGTTAACGCTGGTCGGCCTGATCAGCAAACACGGCATTCTGATGGTGGAGTTTGCCAATGAACTGCAATTCAAAGAGGGCCTGAAAAAGCCCGAAGCCATCTTGCAGGCCGCCCGCATTCGTTTGCGCCCTGTGCTGATGACAACCGGGGCCATGGTCTTTGGTCTAGTGCCTCTGCTGTTTGCCTCGGGTGCGGGTGCTAACAGCCGCTTTGGCCTGGGCGTAGTGCTGGTCTCGGGCATGTTGATCGGCACAATATTCACCCTGTTTATCTTGCCGACTTTGTATACCTTGCTGGCGCGTGATCACGCCCATCAAGCAGACACCCCGCGGGCGCGCGATTTGGCGCAAGCCCTGCGCCCTTCGACTGGAGAACACTCATCATGACGCCACAACTATCAAACAGGCTAGCGCCTGTGGCGCGTGCTCTGCGACTGGTGATCCCCAGCCTGATCCTGAGCGGTTGCGCTGTGGGGCTGGACACCTCCATTCCCACCGCTCCAAGCTTGGCCGACACCAACTGGAACAGCCAGTTCGCTCAAGCCACCGAGCAACGCGAAAACTGGTGGACCTTGCTGCAAGACCCGCAACTGAACGCCTTGATTACCAAGGCCCTGGACCACAACCTGGATATTGCCCAGGCACAGGCCCGCTGGCGGGCCTCCCGCGCCCTGATCGACGAGCGCCAACACGACCGTCTACCCGCCATCACGGCCCACGCCAGCTACAACCGTAGCGGTTCACAATTTGCCGCGCCCGATGGCTCCATTGATCACGGTATTACCGAGAACTGGCGCCTGGGCATGCAGGCCACTTGGGAGATCGATCTGTTCGGTCGTCTGGAGCAACTGGCCCGTTCTGCACAGGCTCGCAGCGAGGCCAGCGCAGACCAACTGGACCTGACTCGCCAGGCTATCGCGGCTGAACTGGCACGCCAATACGTGCAAGCCCAAGGTTTGCAACGGCAACTGGCTCTGGCTGAGGATGACGTACGCAGCTGGGAGCATACGATCAGGCTGGTGCAGGCTGGCGTCTCGCTGGGTCGGGAATTGCCGGAGAATCTGGACAATGCCCAGGCTGGTCTGGAGCGTGCCAAAACCCTGGTACCCCAACTGCGCAGCGACCTGGAACTGGCTCGTTTGCGCATCCAGGTGCTAAGCGGCGGGCAAGCCGGGAGCATTGATACGCCATTGCCCAGCGCCAAGGCACCCTTGGCCGCTTCCTTGCCATTAGGCGATGTGAACGCCATGCTGTTCAACCGGCCTGACGTACGCGCTGCCCGGCAAGAAATCCTGGCCAGCTCGCACGAAGTGGCCGCCGCCACCGCCGAGCTGTACCCGCGCCTGGATCTGGCTGGCTTTATTGGCTTTTTCGCTTTGCGAGGTAGCGACCTGGGCCATGCTGCCCGTGCCTTTGATGTTTCACCTGCCATGCAATGGCCTGCCCTGCGCCTGGGCCATGCCAAAGCGCGCTTGCGTGGCATGGAGGCGGTGGCCGATGAATCACGCCTGTACTATCAACAAGTGCTGTTGCAAGCTCAGGAAGAAATTCAGGGCTCTTTGCAAAGGCTGACTCAACATCAGGAAAGCCTGCTTAGCCTGACTCGAGCGGCGTCACATCTGGAAAATGCCCATGAGCGTGCCTTGACGCGTTATGAAGTGGGAGCCGGTGCCTATCAGCAAGTGCTGGAAAATCAGCGCAGCCTGAACCAGACCCGGCAAGAGCTGGCAATAGCGGAAACCGGCTCGTACCTGAATGTAATTGCCTTGTATCAGGCCTTGGGTTGGGGAGTGGCGACACCAAGCTCCACTGAGTAACTTCAAGCTTGATCGAATTGGGGGTGGTCTGTCTCGAAGATAGGCCGCCCCTTTTCTATTTGTGCATCCGTCTGTTGCAAAAACTCGGATAGATTCGCAATCTTGCTTTGCATTAGCCGATCCAGCAGCTTTCCGCCAAACCACAACAAGGCGCAGCAGAAAAACGTAATCGGCAATACATACCAACGCAGCCAGACCGATGCATCCAGCAACCAGCCAAGCGCGGTAAAAATCACTACTAAAGTGCAGGCAATCCAATTATTGCGCTTGGCCTTGAGCAAGAATTTCCTCAAATCCAGGTGGCCACGGTTCAGAGTCTCTAATTGCTCGTAAAGCTGATCGCGATCTTTTTGCAGTTGCACCCAGGCAGCGCGCTGCTCTGATGTCACCGCAAGGGCAGACCGGGGCTGTTCATATTCCTGATGGCTCATTATCTCTACGCTGGGGCAGCGGCGTACTCTAGAAAATCGCTATTGTAGGAGGAATGAAAACGGGTAGTGTTTCTGCCTTTTTCTCTTTACCAAGCAAGCCTATGCCTACCACTTCAATCACGCGCCTGCTCTAGCCAGCCACCGCAGCTCAGCCTGGCCAAAACACCTTGCTAGTTCCCCAGCAAGGACGAACCTTTTTGCCCCAGGGACAGCACTTCACTGGCATTCACAATGGCAATCGAAATATCCTCAATCGTGCTGCGCTTGTTCATGGCCTGCTCACGAATCAAATCGTAGGCCTGGTCCTCGGACACCTGATGGGTACGCATCAAGATCGTCTTGGCTTGCGCCACATGCCGCTGCCCCATCAGTTTGGTTTGCAGCTTGCTGATCAGCCGACGTTGCTGGCGCAGTTCTTTATGGTATTTACGCGCCAGCACCACCGTGGACAACAAGCCAAAAGAGCGTATGGGCGAAGGCAGGATCGCCTGAATATTCAAATCCAGCACGGCCGACACTATCGTGGGATTTTCATAATTGACCACGGCAATAATCGTGGGTGCTTCCTCCTCGCAGACCCAATCCAGGCGCAGGTGCAAAAGATCAGGCTGCACGGCCAGAAACACCAGATCCGTTCCTGAAGGCAGGTTTTGCGTGGGCGGCCAGATCGTCTGGACCGAACACCCGATACGCTGCAGTTGCTGGGTCAGCAAGCGGCCATCGCTATCGTCCGGATGCATGACCACCATCGTCAATTGCCGCAGTTCCTTGAGCTGCGGCGAGGTGGCATGCGGAAAACGATTCCGCACTCGCAAAGGCTTGTTTGCCGGCTCATCACCGTAGGAAGAGGAGTTGGCCACGCTTTATGTCTCCAAAGTATCCAGCTTGGCAGTCCAGTCGCCCAAGGAATGGGTAACCAGATACGGGTCGGGCGAGACCGGGCGCGTTGCCTGGCGCACAATCGCAAACTCGCCGTCGGCATTGATGCGGCCAATCCGTGGATAAAGCCAAGTATGGTGATTATTGGGATCGATCTTGATCCGCCCCTGAGGTGCATCCAGTTCACTGCCCAGCAGGTAGGGCAGCAGATCTCCGATCGCATCACTGGCGGATTGTCGATACGCATTGGCGAACAAATGCATCTGTGAATAGGCAGCTTCCCAGCACAGATTAGGGTGGCAGTCGGCCCCAAAGCGCTTGCGCAAACTGGCCAGACAACGCGCATTGACCTCCGACTCGATGGACTGAAAATACGGTGCGGCGGTGAAGTGTCCACAGGCAATTTCCGCGCCCATCTGGGCAATCTCGGCCTCGGAGGTCGTCAAACTGGCAATGGGCATGGTTTGCGGATTAAAGTCCGCATTGGCATAAGCGCGATACAGATTGGCTGTAGAGTCCCCCACCACGGTGGAGAAAATAAAGTCCGGCTGCTTCTGGCGTATGTCTTCCATGATCAGGCTGTAATCGCTCTCGCTGGCATCCAATGGCAGATAGTGTTCGCCCAGCACTTTGCTATCGGGATGCTGCATGACCAGCTCGCGCATGATGCGATTGGACTCATAGGGGTAGATATAGTCCGAGCCAATCATGTAGACCCGCGCGCCAAAATTGCTGGTCATGAAATGCGCCAGCTGCACACTGTTCTGATTGGGCGCCGCGCCGGTATAGATCACATTGCCCGAAAACTCGAAACCTTCGTACAGGGTGGGATAGAACAGCAGCTTGTTCCACTTCTCCACAATCGGGATCACGGCCTTGCGGCTGCTGGACATATAACAGCCAAAGATCACGTTGACGCGGTCCTGCACAATCAGCCGCTCGGCCTGTTCAGCGTAGCAAGCGGGCCTGGACGCCGGGTCGTAGCACACCGCCACCAGTTCACGCCCCAGCAGGCCACCGGCCTCGTTGATTTCCTCAATCGCCAGTTTGGTGCCCTGCCATTGCGACTGACCAATGGTAGAGGTCATGCCGGTTGCGGAATAAAGAACGCCGACGCGTACGGGTTCGTTGTGAGCCAAAGTCCATCTCCTGTCTAGCATGGTAGGGGCGCAGGTCGACGGACCTGCCGGTAAACACTACGAGCGAGCATCAGGTTACTCCAAAAAACTGCATTACTCTGGCCCCCACCACGCTTGCACTCCTATGAAAACTACCAGGCATCCATCATGATCAGGGTGCCGGGCAACCAGCAGGTCAAGGCCCCGATCAAGACGGTATACGCAGGCAAAATACGCAAGGACCGTCCCAATCCCAAGGCCAGGAAAAACAGAAACCACAGGCTGGACCACAAGAGCCACATGGCGATCAAACGCGGATCGCTGGCAGACCCGGCAAAGGCCAGTGCGCTGATGGCAACGAACAGGCAATACCAGCCAAAGCCCACTCCTTTCAACCCATACCACTGCACCACAGCCAGATACAGATAGGTGAAGGCAAACAGCAGCCCACCAGCAACGGCAAAGTAATCCGCCATTTGCTCGCCGCGCTGCAAGCCCAGAAAATTGATGAACAGGGCCAACAGCCCCACCAGCAAGTTAAAGGGGGCCAGGTCCCGACTTTCAATACGTCCAGTCAAACCCACGCCATTCACAATCAGCACAGCCCCAATAAAGAAAAGCGCAACACCCAACATGGCATAAGCCTCCAAAACAAGGTGACGATTCCGGCCTGGCTGGCGTCAGATCTTGCTGACGCTGCGTGAGCTCTGTGTATCGCGATGGCATCGTGCCGCGAAGCAGGGTTCCAGATAGTTCGCAACCTAACTACGAGGTCGGATTTATTTCAGGCAAACAAAAAGGCCCAGACCGGTTCAAGCATTGAACCGGTCTGGGCCTTTTTGCCCGGCATCGGCGCTGGCAGCATTGGCAGCGGATGTCGTATCTATTTGGAAATGTCGCAGCGATCTGAAATCGCGATCGGTGCAATTCTTACATAGCCCGGACTATCGCCTGTACTAGCGATTACCCTAGCGGCTGATGATTGGCGTCCTGAATATATTTTGTGCTACAGTGCTTCATCGATTTAACGATCTGATTCTTATTTCATGAACCGCCCCGCATCCTCTTTGCCAAGCACTCTGCCCCTGTCGCGGGCCGCGTCGCTGCGGGCGGGCTCCCCTCCATCTGTCTTGCTGTTGACTGTCGTCGCCCCAGGCGTCGTCAATCAAGCCGCAGTCGTGTCCGACGTCGTCGTCGACACACGCGTCTACAGCGTCTGCTCCTAAGACCTCTTTTTCTTTTCCTGCGCCATTGATGCGCCTGGAATGTCTTTGCAGACAAACCTAATTTATTTAGACAGATAAAGAACATCATGATTTCTTCTTCTCGCGCCCAAGCGGGTGCTATTGCCTTGTTCGTGCTGCTTTGGGGCAGCGCGGGTATTTTCACGCGTATCGGTCTGGATCATGGCTCGGTTATGGCCATGCTGATCCTGCGTTTTGCCATCGCCCTACCTATGGTGATCATGCTGGGGCACTTCAATGGCGGCTGGCTGCCACCCAAAGGGCAACGTCTGCTGCCAGCTATCAGCGGTTTGCTGATGATCGGGCTGTATTCGTTTTTCTATTTTGAAACCCTGGCTCAAGGAATCACGCCGGGTCTGCTGGCGACGATCCTGGGTGTGCAGCCAATTCTGACCTTGGCTTTGACCGAGCGGCGTTTTTCTTTGAGCCGTGTGGCCGGTTTGGCACTATCGCTGACAGGACTGATTCTGGTGGTGTATCAAAGCCTGATTGTCAGCCGTTTGTCCGTGATGGGTCTGGTATTTGCAATTGCTGCTTTGTTGAGCATCACTGTGGGGACCATTGTTCAAAAGCGTCAGCCCGTGGGGGCTTTGCAAGGAATGCCTTTGCAGTATTCCTTGTCTCTGGGCTTGTTTATTCTTGCGTCCCTGGGTTTGGGACAAGAAATCCGCTGGGAGAACACATTGGGCTTTTGGGGACCGGTGGTATGGCTTGGTCTGGTGATTTCCGTGCTGGCCCAGTTGCTGCTGTATCGCATGATTCGCAGCGGGAATCTGGTCAACGTTACTAGCCTGTTTTATCTGGTTCCTGTGGTGACAGCCGGGCTGGATTTCCTGATTCTAGGGAATACCTTGGCGGCTCGCGCTGGGTTGGGACTGGTGGCTATCTTGGCGGGTCTATGGCTGACATTACGGAAGAAAGCGGCGTAAACCTGCTTGTATAGGTGGGGGTTCACGGAGAGTGAAATCGGTCTTTGAATGATGAGATCGGTCTCCGTGAAGCCACCACTTGGGTCCCTCTGCCGGGATCGGGCTGAGCACTTGCCGGTGCTGCGCACCGGTGCCCTAGTCAGGAGATAGCTACGGGCGCATC